>NZ_CP013429.1:0-1059546 GCF_001524645.2 Burkholderia sp. MSMB0856
GTGTTGCTCGGCGCGATCATCGCGACGCTCACGTCGCGCATCACGTCGCTCGGGCTCGCCGACGTGCGCGGCGCGCTCGGCGTCGGGTTCGACGAAGGCGCGTGGATCAACACGGCGTTCACCGCATCGCAGATGTTCGTCGGCCCGCTCGCGATCGCGGCGGCCTTCGTGTTCGGCACGCGCCGCGTGCTGCTGGCGGGCGCGTCGGTGTTTCTCGTCGTCGAAAGCGTGCTGCCGCTGTGCACGAACTTCGGCACGTTCATCGTGTTCCAGAGCCTCGCCGGCTTCGCGTCCGGCGTGTTCGTGCCGCTGACCGTCGGCTTCGTCGTCCGCACGCTGCCGCCGCGGCTCATTCCGTTCGGCATCGCCGCGTATGCGATGAACCTCGAAATGTCGCTGAACCTGTCCGCGACGCTCGAAGGTTGGTACAGCGAACATTTGAGCTGGCGCTGGCTGTTCTGGCAGAACGCGCTGCTGACGCTTCCGTTCATCGTCTGCCTGCTGCTGTCGCTGTCGAACGAGCCGATCAAGCGTTTCGCGTCCGGTATGGACGCGCGCGGCATGCTGCTCGGCGCCGGCGGATTCACGTGCCTGTGCATCGCGCTCGATCAGGGCGAACGGCTGTTCTGGTTCCAGTCGCCGTTGATCGTCGCGCTGCTGTGCATCGGTATCCTGATGGTTGCCGCATTCCTGATTCACGAGCTCACGTCCCGGCGGGCCGGGATCGATCTCGGCTACCTCGCGCGGCCCAACATCGCATGGCTGATCGTGCTCGTCGGCCTCGTGCGCTTCACCGTGCTCAATACGAGCTTCATCCCGTCGGTGTTTCTCGCGAGCACCTACGGGCTGCGTCCGCTGCAGATCGGCGATACGCTGCGCTGGATCGCGATTCCGCAACTGCTGTTCGCGCCATGCGTCGCGTGGCTGCTGCAGCGTGTCGATCCGCGCCGGATGATCGTGGCCGGCTTCCTGATGGTGGCGGTTGCGTTCGCGCTCGGCGCGCGTCTCACGTCCGCCTGGGCCGAACCCGACTTCATCCCGTCGCAGTTGCTCCAGGCGCTCGGGCAGACGATGGCGCTCACGTCGGTCATCTACTTCTTCGGCAAGCACGTGACGGCCGAGCACGCGCTGACGTTCGGCGCCGTCGTGCAGACGACGCGCCTGCTGAGCGGGCAGCTCGGCACGACGTCGATCGCGGTGATCCAGCGCATCATGGAAGCTACCCATTCGAATCTCGTCGGTCTGCATGTCACGCTGTCGGATCCGCAAACGCTCGACCGCCTGCGGGCCGGCGCGGCGTCGCTCGTGTCGCACGGCGCCACCTTCGCGGCAGGCGACCAGGCGGCCTATGCGCTGCTCGACCGGGCGGTCCGGGTCCAGGCGACCACGCTCGCGCTGGCCGACAATTTCCGGGTCGCGATGGCGGTTGCGGTTGCAGGGGTGATGATCGGCATGCTGCTCAGGCCGGCGCGCGCGCCGTAAGCACCCGCCATCGCGCAGCGACGATCTTCGCGATCGCGCTCGCCGCAACGAGATGGTGCCGGCCTGAAAAATCCTGAATCTTGCTGAAGCGCGCCGGCGCAATGGCCGGGCGCGCCGTGCCGCGACGCTTACGCCTTCAGGAACGCGAGCAGTTCGGCATTGATCAGGTCGGCATTGACGACGCACATCCCGTGCGATCCGCCGGGAATCACCTTCAGCTGCGCGTGCTTCACGATCTTCGCGGACAACCGCGCCGAATCGTCGATCGGCACGATCTGGTCGTCGTCGCCGTGCAGGATCAGCGTCGGGACGTCGATCTTCTTCAGGTCGTCGGTGTAGTCGACCTCGGAGAATTCCTTGACGCACAGATACTGGCCGTGCACGCCGCCCATCATGCCCTGCGCCCAGAATGCGTCGATCGTGCCTTGCGACGCCTTGGCGTTCGGGCGGTTGTAGCCGAAGAACGGCACGGCGAGATCCTTGTAGAACTGCGAACGGTTCTCGGCGACGTTCTTGCGGATGCCGTCGAATACCTCCATCGGCAGGCCGCCCGGATTGGATGCCGATTTCACCATCTACGGCGGAACCGCGCCGATCAGCACGGCCTTCGACACGCGCTTCGTGCCGTGGCGCCCGATGTAGTGCGCGACTTCGCCGCCGCCGGTGGAGTGGCCGACGAGCGTGGCTTCGCGCAGGTCCAGCGCATTCATCAGCGCCGCCAGATCGTCCGCATACGTGTCCATGTCGTTGCCTTGCGACGGCTGGCTGGAGCGGCCGTGACCGCGCCGGTCGTGCGCGATCACGCGGAAGCCGTGCTGCACGAGGAACAGCATCTGCGCGTCCCACGCATCGGCGCACAGCGGCCAGCCGTGCGAGAAGACGACCGGGCGACCGCTGCCCCAGTCCTTGAAGTAAATCTGCGTACCGTCTTTCGTGGTGATCGTGTTCATCGCATGGGCTCCTTGATGGGCGGAAGCGGCGTGTTTGGGCGCGGCGGCGGCAGCGGCGGCCGGCAGCGTGGCGGCGGCAACGGCAGTCGCGCCGGCCAGCAACATGTCTCGGCGACGCGCCGAGGGAACGGCGTCGATATCTGCGGGACGCATGGGAACTCCTTGAACGTGCGGTGGAACGGTGCCGCGCTGGTTGGTTGGGTCGGATCTGCCCGCCTGCGGCGATCGCGCCGGCAGCCGGCATGCGTTCGCGTTCGCGCCCGCGGGCGCGCAACGTAGCGAACGAATGCGGACAGGAGCCTATCGCGCGGCCGCGCGTCCTGTACTGAAATCGCGCTGAATTGTCATGAACGCGGCCGCGGCGCGTGTCGGGCGACGCATGAACCGACCGGTCAGAAAAATTAAGCCGGGCATCAAGACTCTTTAGCGGCGGCCCGCTATCGTCAAGGTCAGGTCATCGTGTCGCGGATCGTGCCAGTTCGCGGCGGCGGATGACGACCGCGATGTGCCCGGGTGTGATGCGTCCGGCCCGTCGCCATTTGCCTGGATACGTTGCCATGAACGCCTTCAATCGCTGGGAACACGTGATGACACTGCTCGACCCGTCGCCCGCAGTGAGTCGCAATGCGTTGTCGCAGCTTCGCGACGCGGACGCAGCGCGCCGCCGCCATCGCGACGAGGCGCCGCCCGCGTCGAGCGGCGATGCGCGCCGCCGGTGCGCGATCGTCGCGGTCGAGCGGCAGACCGATTCGTCGGTGTTGATATCGTGGAGCGATCCGACGCGCTGTCGCTACGACGAGCAGCGCTGGATCAGCGCCAAGTCGCGCAGCGCCGGGCGCTGCGCGCTGACCGGCACGACGATTCGCACCGGCGACGCGATCTACAAACCGCAATGGCGCGGCGCCAAGCGCCCCGCGAACTATCGGGAGGCGATCCTCGCGTCCGAGCTGGACCGGTTCATCGTCAGGCTGCCCCGTTCATGACCGTGGCGGGCACGGCCTGCCGGCCGCGCTCAGTCCGCCCATTTCGACCCGAGCACCAGGCCGCAGAAATTCGTCCGACGATAGTCCGGGTCGCAACGCTCGAGCGCGTCGGCGCATACGTTGCCGAACGCGGTTTCGGGGCGATGCGCGGTGCCCGCGGCGAGCGCCTCGAGGAACAGCTCCTTGAAGCACGGGCCGCGCGGCCACGCGTTCGTGATCTCGTTGCGTTCGGCGCAGCTCACCTCGTCGAGATGGCGCGCGAAGAGATCCGTCTCGATGCCGGCGCCGAGCAATGCGGTCAGCGGCGTCATGTGAGGATGAAGGCCGAAGGACGTGTGCAGCGCGATTGCGCGCCATACCTCGGCCGCGTCTTCCGCGGCAACGCCGTATCCGCCGAGGAATGCGCGCGCGACGTTCGCGCCGTCGATTTCGTAGCGCCGGTGCGAGTCGCGGTGGCCTTCGGTCAGTCCGATGTCGTGGAATAGCGCGGCGACGTACAGGAGCTCGGCATCGAAGGCGATGCCGCGACGCGTGCCGATGACCGATGCAAAGGCGAACACGCGCATCGCATGCCGGAACAGGAGTTCAGGTTCGCCGGCCCGCACGATCGCGGCCGCTTCGCGCGCGATCGCGCTGTCGGGAATCAGGATGCCGGCGATACGGTGGCCCATGGTCGCCTCCTCGCGGCGTGACGGTGGTTGTCCGGTGCCCATCGTCTCGCGCCGCGCCGCCGAATGTCTTGAGCGCGGCCTGAATCATTCTGAAAGGAAAAATCGCCCGACCGGCGGGATGGAAATCGGTTCCGCCAAAATATCGCGAGTCATCTTTTCCGGAACATTAACGCAATTCATTCGATTCGCCACGGCAAACGACGGGTTGCCAAAGCGAAGCCGGAATGGCCGGGTTTTGCTGCCGGAAAAGAATTCATCGGTAAATCACTATTTCGCGTATCGGCGGTGCTGCCGGACGCCGTGATGCGAGATCCTGCGCGGGTGCGAGAGCAAATGCCGTCCCGTCGGCGGTGTTCGCGAATTTCATCGATTCAAAAAATTTGTTCATTGGGTTCTGATAATTTGAATCATTGTTCGAAGCGAATGCCGTAGCATTGGCACGGTAGCGGTGTCATTTCCGACAGGGCATCGACGAATGGAAACGATTAAGAATTCACATGATCCGGATTGGAACGCTTCACGTCTTTCTCGACAGACGTGAAATTCGCTCGAACGGCAAACTGCTGAGAATCGGCAGTCGCGCATTCGAAATTCTCGAACTCCTGATTCGGGCGAACGGCGCATTGGTATCGAAGGACGAGATCATGCAGCGCGTGTGGCCGCACACGGTCGTGGAGGAAAACAACCTGCAGGTGCATGTCGCCGCGTTGCGCAAGGCGCTGGGCGGCGACCGAAACCTGATCGTCACGGTGCCGGGGCGCGGCTACCGGCTGGTGGGCGGGCAAGCCGAGCGCGCGGCGCCCGTGCGTCCCGCGACGTCGCGGCTGGCGCAGGCCCCGACGGAACTCATCGGCCGGGAACAGACGGTCGCCGAGGTCCTGGCCGCGCTCGACACCGCACGCGTCGTGACGCTGGTCGGCGCCGGCGGCATCGGCAAGACGCGGGTTGCGCTGGAAGCGGCCATGCGCGCCGAGGCGAGCTTTCCGGACGGCGCCGCGTTCGTGTCGCTCGCCACGGTGGCGTGCCCGCAGTTCGTGCCCGACGCGCTGGCCGGCGCATTCGAGCTCGCGCAGCCGGCGGGATCGCTGACGCTCGAGGCGGTGCTCGCCAGCGTCGCGCATCGGCGGATGTTGCTGGTGCTCGACAATTGCGAACATCTGCTCGACGCCGCGGCGCGGATCGCGACCGCGCTGACCGAGGCGGATGCCGGCCTTCGCGTGCTCGCGACGAGCCGCGAGGCGCTGCGCATCCAGGGCGAGCGACTGTGTCCGGTTCTGCCGCTCGAGGTGCCCGACGAGGGCGCGGACGAACGCGCGATCGTGGGCGCGAGCGCCGTGCAGCTGTTCTCGGCGCGCGCCCGAGCCGCCGACCCGCGCTTTCCGCTCGACGAACGCAGCCTGACGCTGATGGCGTCGGTCTGCCGGCGTCTCGACGGCCTGCCGCTCGCGATCGAACTGGCCGCGGCCCGCGCGGCCGTGCTCGGCATCGACGTGCTCGCCGCGCATCTCGACGACCATTTCCGGTTGCTGACCGGCGGTTTTCGCACGGCGTTGCCGCGTCATCAGACGCTGCAGGCGATGTATGACTGGAGTTACCGCCTGCTCGGCGACGCGGAGCGTCTGCTGTTGCGCTGGCTCGGCGTGTTCCGGGACGGCTTCTCGATCGACGCGGTGCGGGAGATCGTCGGCACGAAGGGACTGGCCGGCGCGGACCTGCTCGACACGATCGCCGGCCTGGTGTCGAAATCGCTGCTGAGCCTGGAGAGCACGCACGGCACGCCGCGCTACCGGCTGCTGACGACGACGCGCGCCTATGCGCTGCAGCAGCTCGAGAACAACGGCGAATGCGCGGCCGCGGCGCTCGCGCATGCGAACTACTTCCATACGCTGTTCAGGCTTGCGCCCGGCGACGACAGCGGGCAACTCGCCGAATCGCGGCTCGACGTGATCCGGCGCGAGCTCGGCAATCTGCGTGCGGCGCTTGACTGGGCGTTTTCGCCGAACGGCGACGTGCAGGTTGGCATCGCGCTGGCGGCGGTCGCGGTTCCGTGCCTGTTCGACCTGTCGCTCGTGGACGAATGTCGCGAACGGGCGCGCACGGCGCTCGACGCGATGCGCGATCTCGACGACACACCGGAGCACGCCGACGCGCGCGTGCGGCTGCTGGCTGCGTATGCGGCCGCGCTCGCTCATACGTCGCGGCCGACGCAGATCGCGCACGACGCTTGGTCGGCCGTGCATGCGCTCGGGTTCGAGGCGGGCGAGGCCGAGGTGTCGCCGCGCGACGCGTAGCGCCCGTGTGCCGACGGCACATTCAGAACGTTTCAGACCGAATACAGGACCTGGCCGGCCGGCGCGTCTACATTGCATGCGCGGGGACTGTCCGCTCATCGCTGTCGCGACGCCACTGACTGCCGGCGCAGGGTCCCCGCCCGTCGCGAAGCGCGCCCTCAGCCCATTCCAGCATGCCGAACCTGTCCGACACGGTCGCCTACGGCGCGCCGATCGTTCTTGCCGACCTGATTGCCTGGCGGCTGCTTGGGGCCGGCCGTTCGACGACGAAGGCGATCTGGCGCTGCGCGTCGTTCGCCGCGTTGACTTATGCGCTGTTCTCGACCGGCGTGAGCCCGCTCGCGGTGCCGTCGTCGCCCGACCGCCTCGACCGCCTTGCGATCCAGGCGATCGCCGTCGCGTGGTGGCTGCAGTGCGCGCTGGTGTTCAGTCTGATGCTCGATCATCTGCTGCTGCCGCGTGCGTGGCGCAACCAGCGGCTGTTTCACGACATCGCGGCGGGCGCCGTGTTCGGTGCCGCGGCCGTCGCGGCGTTGGGCTACGTCCTCGGGTTGCCGCTGAGCGGGGTGGTCGCGACGTCGGGCGCCGTGGCGGTCATCCTCGGCCTCGCGCTCCAGAACACGCTGAACGACGTGTTCTCGGGCCTGGTCCTGAATACCACGCAGCCGTTTCGCCTCGGCGACACCGTGTCGATCGGCGAGCTCGAAGGTCGCATCGTCGAAAGCAACTGGCGCGCGACCAAGATGATCAACGGTCTCGGCAATCTGGTCGTCGTGCCGAACAGCGCGGCGGCCAAGGCGACGATCGTCAACCTGAGCGAGCCCGCGAGCGTGCACGGCGTGACGCTGACGATCGAGATCGATCCCGGCGTGCGGCCCGCCGTGGTCGTCGATGCGCTCGATCGCGCCGCCGCGAGTTCGCTCGACGTGCTGACGCGCCCCGCGCCGGTTTCGGTCGTCAAGGCGTTCAGGACCAACTCGATCGAATACGAGCTCATCTGTTACGTCGACACGTTGCAGAAGAAGATCGAGGTCCGCAATCGTCTCTACGATCTGACCCATCGGCACCTGGCCGCCGCGGACGTCGCGTTGCGCCCGCTTGCCGGGACCGTCGCGGAGCATCGCGCGGTTTCGCGGGGGCAGCGCCTGTTGCGCGCGGTCGAACTCTTCCGGCAGCTCGACGACGCGGATCTGGCGGTGCTGGCCGACGCGCTGGCGTCACGCGTGTTCCACAAGGGGGAGGTGATTTACGCGTCGAATGCCGATGCGCGGCTGCTGACCATCGTCGGCAGCGGCGTCGCGTCGGTGTTCGTGCCGGGCGCGGCCGGCGACATCGAAGTCAGGCGCATGGCGCCCGGCGACGCGATCGGTCAGTCCGTCGTGCTCGCCGGCACGCGGCTTCATGCGAGCGTCTACGCGGTGACCGCCGTGACGGCGTATCAATTGAGCAGCCGCGACCTGTCGCCGTTGATCGCCAGGAAGCCCGAACTGGGAAGGCTGATGTGCGAATCGCTGACCGAGCACATCGCGACCGAGGAGCGGATGCTGATCCCGCCGGCCGCGAAGGCTCACGCGTCGTTCAATCTGATCGAGTGGCTCGAGAAGGAGATGAAGCGCCTGCACGATGCGTTCGGCTGACGCGGCGTCATGGCGTGCGGCCGCGGAATCAGGCAAGCGCGGTGAACCGGTCGACGAGGTCGGGGCGATCGAGTTGCTCGACCCACCAGTGCAGTGCGCGTCCGGCTTCGTCGCCGCGCCACGCGATATAGCAATGGGTCGTGTCGCGCATGCCGGTCACCTGGCGCGCGACGAGTCTGCCTTGCGCAATCGCGCGTGCCGCGATGCAGTCCGGGAGCGTGCCCACCGCGAGTCCCTCGCATTGCGCGGCCAGTTTCGCGGCGAGCGTCGGCACCACGAGATACGGTTGCCCGGCATCGACGGCGACCGAACGCGGCTGCAGTTCGCGGGAGGTATCGGAGATCACCGCGCCGCGATGCTCGACGACCGACGCCATCGACAGCGGTTCCGGCAGCGCCGCGAGCGGATGGTTGGGGGCGATCGCGAACACTGAGCGTGCCGATCGGCCGCGTCACGATGTCGGGCAGCTCCGGCGGTTCGCCCGACGCGCCGACGACCAGATCGGCACGGCGCGAAATCAGCGCATCCCAGGTGCCGCCGAGCACTTCGGTGGAAAGTCGCAGCCGCGTGTCCATCTCGAGACCGTAGAACGCATGCACGTACGGCCACATCGCTTCGAAGGGCAGGATCTCGTCGACGCAGATGCGGACCTCGGTTTCCCAGCCTTGCTGCGCGCGCTGCGCCTTGCGTTCGAGCTGCTCGGCGGCATGCAGAAGCCGACGGCCTTCCTCGACGACGACGCGGCCCGCGTGCGTGAGCCGCGCCCGGCGTCCGCTGCGGTCGAACAAGGCGACGTCGAGGTCGCTCTCGAGCTTTTGTACGAGGTAAGTCAGCGCGGACGGTACGCGGTGCAGCAGTTCCGCGGCTTCGGCGAACGTACCGGTGCGGTCGATCGCGTCCAGTGCTTCGAGCGCTTCGAAGGACAGCTTCATGGCGAATTCCACGGGGGAAAGGGCATCGGGCTGTCATGTTAGCGTCAAGCGGCTCCGAATCCAACACGGATCGGGCGAGGCATCGCCCGACGTGCCGGGAATGCGCAAGCGTGCGCGCCGACGCGCGTTGCCGGATCCGGTCAACGCATGCCGGTCAGGTCGGCGTGGATTCGCGGCGCTTCGCGGCAGCGTCGGACGCGTGCGCGCCGGGCAGCGCGCCGAACATGTGCTGGCTGCACTTCGCGTCGCTCCACGCGGTTCCGAGGCGGATTCCGCCGACCATCCGCCGCGCGACGGGAAGAATCTGTTCGCCGACCAGAATGCCCAGCAGGCCAATCAGGGCGACGATCGGCGGCGCCGGCGATTGCACGCCGATCAGCGCGTAGACGATGCCGGCGAGCATGCCGGCGAAAAGCGAAGCAGTGTACGGTTTCATGGAATTGGAATGGAGTGACGACCGGGTGAAAAATCTGGATAACTACCGATCTGGCGTCGATCCGAAAGTCTCGGTTCAGCCTATCAGGTCCGTGCGTTCGTCACGCGTCCATTCAACGAAATTCAGATCTTTTAAGCATGAATTTCGAGGGTCGTGATAATCAGAACGATTAATTGGCGTGATCGCGAATTTGCGTATTGAATGATGCAGGCCGGCTGTCGAACCTCCCGACACAGCGCATCGGACGCCTCGCGGATTCGTCGGCGAGGCAAGCCTCATTTTTCTCCGCGTCAAAGGACATCACTGCTATGAGCAACCCGAAGCTTGAAGTACTCACTCCGCACAACAGCCAGCTGATCTTCATCGACCAGCAGCCGCAGATGGCGTTCGGCGTGCAATCGATCGATCGCCAGACGCTGAAGAACAATGTCGTCGGGCTCGCGAAGGCCGCTAAGGTATTCAACATCCCGACCACGATCACGACCGTCGAAAGCGACAGCTTCTCGGGTCACACCTATCCCGAACTGCTCGACGTGTTCCCGAACCAGAAGACGCTCGAACGCACGTCGATGAACTCGTGGGACGACCAGAAGGTGCGCGACGCGCTGGCCGCGAACGGCCGCAAGAAGGTGGTCGTGTCGGGCCTGTGGACGGAAGTCTGCAACACGACGTTCGCGCTCTGCGCGATGCTCGAAGGCGACTACGAGATCTACATGGTCGCCGACGCATCGGGCGGCACGACGCAGGCCGCGCACGACTTCGCGATGCAGCGGATGGTGCAGGCGGGCGTCGTGCCGGTCACCTGGCAGCAAGTGCTGCTCGAATGGCAGCGCGACTGGGCGCACCGCGAGACGTACGACGCCGTGATGGCGATCGCGAAGGAACATTCGGGCGCGTACGGCATGGGCGTCGACTACGCGTACACGATGGTCCACAAGGCCGCGCAGCGCACCGCGACGCCGCACGAGTCGATCCCGGCCGTCCCGGCGAAGTAAGCGCCGACAGTCCTCGACTGTCGCTGCCGAAGCGGCGTGTCCGATCCGGACGCGCCGCATCGGCGATACGTCGACGCGGACGGCGAACCGTGATGATTCACGATGCCGTCCGCCCGGCGTTTGCCAGGACATAGGGCCTGCATTTCAACTTGTCCGGGAGATTGATCGTATGGAACCTTATCTGGTTTCCCTTGGTGCGGGCGTGCTGATCGGTGTCATCTACAGCGCAATCAAGGTCCGCTCTCCCGCGCCGCCGCTGATCGCACTGGTCGGGTTGCTCGGCATGGTGATCGGCGTGCAGGCCATTCCCACCCTCAAACAGCTCTTTGGCTTCTGATCGAAGCGAGGTGATGCACATGACCGCAACCGGGACCCAACCGGATCTGATCCTCCATAACGGAAGATTCACGACCCTCGACCGCACGAACCCCGTCGCGACTTCCGTCGCGATCAAGGATGGCCGCTTCGTCGCGGTCGGCAGCGACGCGGACGTGATGCCGCTCGCGGGCCGCGCGACGAAGGTGGTCGACCTCGACGGCCGCGGCGTGCTGCCGGGCCTGATCGACAACCACTGCCACGTGATTCGCGGCGGCCTGAACTACAACATGGAGCTGCGCTGGGACGGCGTGCCTTCGCTCGCCGTCGCGATGGAGATGCTCAAGCGTCAGGTCGCCGTGACGCCCGCGCCGCAGTGGGTGCGCGTGGTCGGCGGCTTCACCGAGCATCAGTTCGTGGAGAAGCGCCTGCCGACGATCGACGAACTCAACGCAGCCGCGCCCGATACGCCGGTGTTCATCCTGCACCTGTACGATCGCGCGCTGCTGAACGCGGCCGCGCTGCGCGTGGTCGGTTACACGAAGGACACGCCGGAGCCGCCGGGCGGCACGATCTTGCGCGACGCCGCCGGCAACCCGACGGGCCTGCTGCTCGCGAACCCGAACGCGACGATCCTCTACGCGACGCTCGCGAAGGGGCCGAAGCTGCCGTTCGAGTATCAGTACAACTCGACGCGTCACTTCATGCGCGAACTGAACCGGCTCGGCGTGACGGGCGTGATCGACGCGGGCGGCGGTTCGCAGAATTATCCTGACGATTACGAGGTGATCCGCAAGCTGCACGACGCGGGCGAGATGACGATCCGGATCGCATACAACCTGTTCACGCAGAAGCCGAACGCCGAGAAGGAAGACTTCGTGAACTGGACCAAGAGCGTCAAGTATCACGACGGCACCGATTATTTCCGCAACAACGGCGCGGGCGAGATGCTGGTGTTCTCGGCGGCCGATTTCGAGGACTTCCGCGTCGCGCGTCCCGATCTGCCGGCGCAGATGGAGGACGATCTCGAAGGCGTCGTGCGCGTGCTCGCGCAGAACCGCTGGCCGTGGCGCATGCACGCGACCTACGACGAAACGATCAGCCGCGCGCTCGACGTGTTCGAGAAGGTCAACAAGGACATCCCGCTCGAAGGGCTGAACTGGTTCTTCGATCACGCGGAAACGATCTCCGAAAAATCGATGGACCGGATCGCCGCGCTCGGCGGCGGCGTCGCGGTGCAGCACCGGATGGCGTACCAGGGCGAATACTTCGTCGAGCGCTACGGCGCGCAGGCGGCCGAAGCCACGCCGCCCGTCGCGAAGATGCTGGGCAAGGGGCTGAAGGTATCGGCCGGCACGGACGCGACACGCGTGGCGTCGTACAACCCGTGGGTGTCGCTCTCATGGCTCGTGACGGGCAAGACGGTCGGCGGCCTGCGCATGTATCCGCAGCGCAACCTGCTCGATCGCGAAACGGCGCTGCGCATGTGGACCGAGTACGTGACGTGGTTCTCGAACGAAGAGGGCAAGAAGGGGCGCATCGCGGTCGGACAGCTCGCCGACCTGGTGGTCCCGGATCGCGATTTCTTCGCGTGCGCGGAGGACGACATCGCGGGCACGACGGCGTTGCTGACGGTGGTCGGCGGCAGGATCGTGTGGGGCGCGGGGCCGTTCGCGTCGCACGACGCGCCGATTCCGCCCGCGATGCCGGACTGGTCGCCCGTGCGCGAGTATGGCGGCTATGGCGGCTGGGGCGCGACGCAGCGCAACGGTGCACCGCTGCAACGGGCGGCGGCCGCCGCGATGTGCGGCTGCGCGAATGCGTGCAACGTGCACCAGCATGCGCATGCGAGCGCGTGGGGCAGCGCATTGCCGACGTCGGACGCGAAGGGTTTCTGGGGCGCGTTCGGCTGTTCGTGCTGGGCGGTCTGACATGTCGACGACAACCGGTCGGTACAGCCCCGGGTGGATCCGGGTTCTGCTTGCGCAGCCGTGGGTCTGTCCATTGGTACGACTTGCACTCGTCTCCGCGTTTCTGATCGGCGGGATCAACAAGGCGATGCATTTCGACGAAGCGGTGGCCGAGCAGGCGCATTTCGGCCTGCAGCCGGCCGCGCTGTGGGCTGCGCTGGCGGTTGTGGTCGAGATCGGCGGTTCGCTCTGCGTGGTGTTTCGCCGCTTCACGTGGCTCGGCGCCGGCAGCCTCGGCATGCTGACGCTCGTCGCGATGGTCGTGGCGAACGATTTCTGGAACCACACGGGCGCGGCGCATTTCATGGCGCTCAACAGCTTCTTCGAGCACCTTGGGCTGATTGCCGCGCTGGTTCTCGTCACGATGCTCGGCGACGCCCGACGTGCGGAAGGGGACGGTCGCGCCTGAACGCCAGCGCGGCATGACGCATCTGGAAGGTCGTTCGATCATGGCGCCCGTTCGCGGCGCCATGACTTTCACTGAAGATCGCGCTCGGTTTCGTCGTCGCCCGACCCGGTGACCGGCGCGACGACGGTCCTGCTATTTCACCGGCGTGAGGACGGGGGCGCCCTTGTTCTTGATCAGGAACACGACGAATTTTGCCGGCTTCGTGTTGCTGGCGTTTCGTCCGACCGTGTGCACGTCTTCCGGGCCTTCGTGGAACGTGTCGCCGGCATGAAGCGTGACCGTCTTGCCGCCGTTCAGGCCCATCACGATGCTGCCGTCGAGCACATAGACGAATGCGTGTGCGTCGTGGCGATGGATGGGGTCGACGCTGCCGGGCGGATAATCCACGACGATCATCTCGACTTCCTTGCCCGGATACTCGGGCAACGATTCCGTCGTCAGTTGCGTGACCTTGGCTTGCGGTGCCGCGACGACCGGCTGAACGGGCATCAGTAGCGACAGCGCAAGCGGTGCAAGTGCAAGCACGATGCGTTTCATGGCGTTACTCCAGGTTGGCCTTGTCGAGCCCGAACATCTTGTCGAACGAACCGGGCACGATGCGGAACGCGACGTTCAGCCGGTTCCAGCAGTTGATCGCCCCCACGAGCACGGTGAGATCCGACAGTTCCTGCTCGGAATAATGGGCCCGCACGCGCTCGTAGAGATCGTCCGGCACGCCATGCGACGAGAGATGCGTCAGCGCTTCGGTCCATTCGAGCGCGGCGCGCTCGCGCGGCGAAAACAGCGGCGACTCGCGCCAGATCGCGACGTGATGCACGCGCAGTTCGCGCTCGCCGTGGATCTTCGCCATCTTGATGTGCATGTCGACGCAGAACGCGCAGCCGTTGAGCTGCGACGCGCGAATCTCGACGAGCTCGCGGACCGGAACCTCGATCGCCGTCTTCTGAAGCAGCCCGTCGAGTTCGACGAGTTTCCTGGTCAGTTCCGGCGATTGCTGAAAATAATTGATACGTTGCGTCATGATCCGTTCTCCTGATTGGTGGAAGCTGCACGAGCGGTCGTGAGCATGACGATGCATCGCACGACCTGCCTGGCAACCATCGTAATCGCGGGTCCCGCGGGCCGGTAGAACCGGGAACGTGCGCACTCTGTTGCCGCTTCGGCACCAATCACGCCGATACGGCGACGACACTGCACATTCCCTGCCGTGCCATCTTCGAATAAGGACACAGGCGCTCCGTGTCGCGGACGAGTCGCTCCGCGACCTGCCGGTCCACGCCCGGCATGCGGATGGTGACGGTGGCGGTCAGCGCATAGCCGCCATCGACCGGATCGCGACCGAACGCCACTTCGACGGCGACGGTCGTTTCCCGAATGTCGATCCGATCGCGTTGCGCGATCAGGCTCAGCGCGCCGTGAAAGCACGCGGCGTAGCCGGCGGCGAGAAGCTGTTCGGGGTTGGTTCCGCCGCCCGGCCCGCCGAGTTCGGTCGGCAATCGCAGATCGAGGGCGAGACAGCCGTCATCGGATCGTGCGACCCCCGATGCGCGGCCATGACCGGACTGGCCCCCGGAAACGGTGACCGTGGTCGTGTAGAGCGCGGCGAATTCTCGTCCGCGGTATTTGTCGAGCAGTGTCAACGGCGGAGGTTGCAACCTCTCGTTCTCCATATGCCTCCCGGTTGCTTGTATTGATCGACGCGAGTGTTTCGAGCCCTGCGTATCGGGGCGGCGCGTCGTTTCCCGAAGCGAATCGGCGCAATGGTGCAGCGCTTGCCTGCAGGTCGTTCCCCACGACCGCCATCCGAACGATGGCCCCAGCGCTCTTGCATGCTAGGCAAAGACGGGTCGTTGGACCAGATCGGTCAGGGATGCATGATGTTGCCCGCTTCGCACCAATGCGGCGAGAGCGGCGGGTGTCGCTCGCGTCGAGCGTTGCACGACCGCGGGTGCAGCCGATTGGTGCCGATGAGGAACGGGTCAGTGTTCCGATGCGGGTCTACCTGCGCATGAGTGCGGATCCTAGTATGACGGCACGGCAATGCGGGCCGATGTTCGGCTTGCGCATGCAGGCAACCCATCGGTGACGCGACATGCGGCACACCTACGCAATCGGAGGCTTGCGATGGACACTTTGGATATCGATTGGCCGACGCTTTCGCACGGACCGATTCGTACGGAACCCGGCATCGACGCAGGCGCGCATCTCGTCAGCGAGCGCGACGGTTACGTGCATCACGGCATCTACGTCGGAGACGGACTGGTTGTTCACTATGGCGGCTTCGATCGTTCCGCGAGGCGGTGTCCGGTTGAATGCATCCCGTTGCGTCGCTTCGCGGCGAACCACGGCATCCAGGTTCAGGCGGAACCGGACGCCGTCTATACCGGAGTCGCTGTCGTCGAGCGGGCCTGGTCGCGCGTCGGCGAGGACCGCTATCGGCTTCTGACGAACAACTGCGAGCACTTCTGCAACTGGTGCGTGTGCGGTGTCGGTCACAGCGAGCAGGTGCGCCGCGGTTTGCTGAATCCATGGATCGGCATCCGGACATTGATCGCGCTCGTGAAGGCACGCGCGACGACCATGCTTTCGATCGCGTGGCGGAATGCATCGCGCGCGTCCAGGGCCGGCGTGCCGGTGATCGTCGCATCGGCGTTGTCGGCATGCGCGAACTACGCCGGCATTCACGGCGATGCGGAGATGACTGATCCGCAGCATTACGCGACGCAACAGAGCCTGCCGTCCGAGCAAGGACATTGGCCGACCGCCGACTGGGCCGATCAGTTCGGTGACGGGCAACTGAAGTCTCTGATCGACGAGGCGCTCGAGCGCAGCCCGACACTTGATCAGGCGCGTGCACGCGTGGCGGCCGCGCAGGCTTACAGCGAATCCGCGCGAGCGGGGACGATGCCGCGCGTCGACGCCAGCTACGCGCTCACGCGTCAGCAGTTTTCTGGAACGGCGCTCGTGCCGCCGCCGTATGGCGGGTCATGGCAGACGGAGAACCGCGGCATCCTGGGCGCTTCGTACGAGCTCGACCTCTGGGGCAAGAAACGCGAGGCACTGCGCGCGTCGGTGTCCGGCCTGCAGGCGAGCCGCGCCGACGCGGAAGCGGTCAGGCTGACGCTTACGACGGCGATCGCACGCACCTATAACGAACTTGCACGCCTGTTCCTGTTGCATGACATCGCGCAACGGGAGATCGCCCAACGCGAGCAGATCGATCGCATCGCCGCGGGCCGAATCGCGACCGGGCTCGATACGCAGGTCGAGCGGGAGACCGCCCGTGCGAATCTCGCGACGAGCCGTGCGTTACTGAAATCGCTCGACGGCCGGATCCTCGCGGCGCGCTACCAGATTGCCGCGCTGCTCGGCGCCGGTCCCGATCGCGGCCTGGGGATCGGGCGCGCGACGCTCGGCGCTGGTAACGAGGTACGCGTTCCCGACAATCTGCCCGCGGATCTCGTGAGCCGGCGCCCCGACATCGTGGCTGCCCGGTGGCGTGTCGATGCGCTCGCGCACGGCGTGAAGGAAGCGAAGGCCGAGTTCTATCCGGACATCAACCTGAGCGCCGCGATCGGACTCGATGCGTTCGGCTTCGGCCGCTTCCTGACGGCGGCGAGCCGCACCGCGTCGGTCGGACCGGCCATTCACCTGCCGATCTTCGACGCCGGCGCACTTCGTGCGCAACTGAAGGGGCGCTACGCGGACTTCGATCTCGCCGTCGCGACCTATAACCAGGCGCTCGTCGCCGCGCTGAGCGAAGTCGCGACGCAAGTCGCCGACGTGCGTTCGACGGACGCCCAGCTGATCGATGCGCAGACGGCGCAGCAGGCCGCGCTGAAGGCGGCCGCGCTGGCGCTCGCGCAGTACAAGGCCGGTCTCACGAATCAACTGACGGTGTTGAACGCCGACATCAACGCACTTTCCGCCGATCAGAGCGTCGCGAATCTGCGCATGGATCGCCGCGATCGTCAGATTGCGCTCGCGTCCGCTTTGGGTGGCGGCTTCGTCGACACGTCATTCGCGGGCGCAGGCACATCGGCACATGCCGATGCGCGCGTAGCGGCCGTGCCTGCTGTCGCCGCGCGCTGAGCGGCGATCCATCGAATCTGCCTGGAGAATTGAAATGAGCGAAATCGATCCGCCGGTACGCAAGCCGGCCGACGCCCCCCGCGTGAATCGTGACACGTCGCCGTCGGGCGGCGACGATGTCGCAAGCGAAGGCGCGACGCGCCGCCGCCGGCTTCTGCTGGCGCTGCTCGGCGTGACGGTCGTGGCGGCATCGGTTGCGTATGGCGCGTACTACCTGACGTTCGCGCGTTACCACGAATCAACCGACGACGCATACGTCAGCGGCAATCTCGTGCAGCTGACGCCGCAGGTGGCGGGTACCGTCGTCGCGGTGAACGCCGACGATACGCAGATCGTGAAGGCGGGCGATCCTGTCGTCACGCTCGACGCCGCCGACGCCAAAGTCGCGCTCGGCAACGCCGAGGCGGCGCTGGGCCTGACCGTGCGCCAGGTGAGCAGTCTCTACGTGAACGACGATCTGTATGCCGCGAACGTCGCCCAGAAGCAGTCCGATCTCGTGCGTGCCCAGGACGACCTGCGTCGTCGCGCGGCCGTCGCCGATACGGGTGCCGTGTCGGCCGAGGACATCGCGCACGCACGCGACACCGTGGCGGCCGCGCGTGCCGCGCTCGACGCTGCCCGTCAACAGGCGGCAGCCAACCGCGCATTGACCGACCGCACGACGATCGATCAGCACCCGAACGTGCAGGCGGCCGCGTCGAAGGTGCGCGACGCGTATCTGGCATACGCGCGCAACGTGCTGCCCGCGCCCGTCACCGGCTACGTCGCGAAGCGTTCGGTTCAGGTCGGCCAGCGCGTATCGCCCGGTACGCCATTGATGGCGATCGTGCCGCTCGACGGCGTGTGGGTCGACGCGAACTACAAGGAAAGCCAGTTGCGCAACATGCGCATCGGTCAACCCGTCACGCTGACGGCCGACGTGTACGGCGGAAAGGTCAGGTATCACGGCCGCGTGGTCGGCTTCTCGGCGGGCACGGGCAGCGCATTCGCGAGCCTGCCTGCGCAGAACGCGACGGGCAACTGGATCAAGATCGTTCAGCGCCTGCCTGCGCGCATCCAGCTCGACCCGAAGGAACTCGACGCGCATCCGCTGCGTATCGGACTGTCGATGGACGTCGATGTGGATACGCGCGACGACACGGGCCCGCAACTCGGCGCGGCGACGAACACGTCGTATCGCACGGACGTGTTTGCCGAATATGGCGCACAGGCGGATGCCGAGATCGAGAAGATCATCGCGCGCAACGTCGTGATCGGGCGTGCGGGGGCGACGGCGCGTGTCGGCGAGCCGACGGCTTCCGCCACGCGCGATGCAAAGGACCCACGCGACACGACGCGGCGCGCGAGTTGAACCGTCGGCCGGGATACGCATGGCAGTCGCGTTCCGGTCGATTCAATCATCCGACTGGCCGGAACGATGTGCCGGCGCGGTCGACCTACGGAGTGGGAACAAGATGAATTCCTCGACTCAAGCCGCGCCGCCGCCGCTCACAGGCGGAAAACTGGTGCTGGCGACGCTCGCCGTCGCGCTCGCGACGTTCATGAACGTGCTCGATTCGTCGATTGCCAACGTGGCGATTCCGACCATCTCCGGAAACCTCGGCGTGTCCGTCGACGAAGGCACGTGGGTGATCACGCTGTTCTCGGCGGCCAATGCCGTTGCGATTCCGCTGACCGGATGGCTCACGCAGCGCGTCGGGCAGATCAGGTTGTTCGTGGCGGCGATCGTGCTGTTCGTTCTGTCGTCGTGGCTATGCGGCATCGCGCCGAACCTGCTCGTGTTGCTCGCCGCGCGCGTGTTGCAGGGCGCCGTCGCGGGGCCGCTGATTCCGCTTTCGCAGGCGATCCTGCTGGGCTCGTATCCGAAGGAGAAAAGCTCGACCGCGCTCGCGCTCTGGTCGATGACCGCGACGGTCGGCCCGATCGCCGGTCCCGCGCTCGGCGGCTGGATCACCGACAGCTACAGTTGGTCGTGGATCTTCTACATCAACATTCCGGTCGGCCTGTTCGCGGCCGGCGTGACGTGGATGATCTATCGCGACCGCGAGACGCAGGTGCGCAAGCTGCCCATCGACAAGGTCGGCCTGATGTCGCTGGTCGTATGGGTCGCGACGCTGCAGATCATGCTCGACAAGGGCAAGGATCTCGACTGGTTCAGCTCGCCCGTGATCTGCACGCTTGCCGTGATCGCCGCCGTCAGCTTCGTGTTCTTCCTGATTTGGGAGCTCACCGAGCGGAACCCGATCGTCGACGTTCGCCTGTTCGCGGTGCGCAATTTCCGCGGCGGCACGATCGCGATCTCGGTCGCGTACGCGGTGTTCTTCTCGAACCTCGTGATCCTGCCGCAATGGATTCAGGGCTATCTCGGCTATCGATCGGTGGACGCCGGGCTCGTGACTGCACCGCTCGGGATCTTCGCCGTGCTGATGGCACCGTTGATGGCGAAGATCATGCCGAAGTCCGATGCGCGGGTGCTCGCGACGCTGGCCTTCGTCGGCTTTGCGGGCGTGTTCTTCATGCGTTCGCATTACACGACGGGCGTCGACCCGTATACGCTGGTGCTGCCGACGCTGTTGCAGGGTATTCCGATGGCGCTCTTCTTCACGCCGCTGACCGCGATCATTCTGTCGGGCCTCGCGCCCGACCGGATTCCGGCGGCCGCCGGGCTGTCGAACTTCGTGCGCGTGTTCGCGGGCGGCGTCGGCACCTCGCTGATCGCGACGGGATGGAATGACCGGACGATCCTGCATCACGCGCGGCTCGCCGAGCAATCGAGCGTGAACAACCCCGCTTACACGAGTGCCGTCGCGCAGCTCCAGGCGACACTCGGCGGCGGTGTCGATCAGGCTGCGGCGTTTTTCGAACGCACGCTGAATGCACAGGCCGCGATGCTCGCGCTGAACGACATCTTCTGGTTGTCGTCGATCATCTTCATCGTCATCATTCCGCTGGTCTGGCTCACCCGGCCGGGCAAGGGCGGCGGCGCCGGGATCGCGGCAGGCGGTCACTGAACGAGGCCGCCGGAATCGCGCGGCGACGATCGCTCGGTTGCTGCCGCGCCGGGATGCGCCAAACCCGTGTGGATCGATGTCGGCATGGTGTCCGTCAAAATGATGGACACCATGCAGTCGCATTCTGCAGATCGGCCGGTCGTTGCAGGAGGCGGCCGCGCCTTGCGTCAAACGCTTCGTCAAACTGATCAAGCCGTCCGAGGCCAACCAGTGCCTTCATCGTCACGGAAATGCGTTTGACGGCGTACCAAGCCCGCTGACGTCGAACTTCCGTTACGCCGATCTCACTGACCGTGTCGGGGAAAGTGCCCGCCAGGCGCGCAGCGGCGGAACGGACGCTTTACCCGTTACATGAACGACAGCGCGTCATGCCCTCAGGTTCGAGACAAGTGATGCAGTCGGCGCATGGCGCAACTGTCGCCGAGTGCGTCGTGTCAGGTCCGCCGAGGATGTGACCGGGAAGAAGAGGAGCGAGGCTCGCGATGTCGATGTCCGGCACTCGCTGCGCGAGCCGATGGAGGCGTCATTGAGGTGTTGACCGTCGCAAATCGAATCGGCGGCCCGACAGGCCGCCGACGGTACGATACCCCGCTACCCGGGAATCCGGGCGCGCCACTGCGTCAACACGTGAAGGCTTTCCGTTCTTCCGGGCCGATCGCCGTGTCGTTCATCGCGACCATCGGCACCACGTCGAAGCCCGCGATGCGCCATGCATCAATACCGCCGGTGAGCGGCAACGCGAGCTTGACGCCGGACAGCCGCAGCTGCCTGGCCACCGACACGGCAGATGTTTCGTGCGGGCACGCGCAATAGATGACGAGTGTCCGGTTCGTGCCGTAACGTTCCATGATCTGGCGGGGCTTGCGTTCATCGCCGATCACCGCGCCCGGAATGACGAACGGATCGAGCATTCTTCGCTCGGCGGAACGGATATCGATCACGGCCGGTCGCGGATTGTTCGCGAGCAGCGCATGCAATTCCGCGGCGCTGATCCGCGCTTTACCGAGCGCGCTTGCCAGCATCCGTCGGCGGCAATATCCGTACGCGAAATACAGTGGCGGTGCGATGCCGATCACGATGAGCACATGCCAGCCGAGACGGGCGACGAGCGCGAAGAACGCGTCGATCTGCGACGCGAACAGCGTGCCGACGGCCAGTCCGATCGATGCCCACAGCGCGATGCCGACGCAATCGTGCAAGACAAAGGCGCGCAACCTGACGGCCATCGCGCCGCAAAGCGGAACGGCCACGAGCGACAGGCCGGGTACGAACCGCGCGACCACGAGCACGCGAACGCCCCAGCGGCCGAAAAAGCGCTCGGTCGTCCGAACGCACGCGTCGCGCGACGGCGTCAGTTTGCAGACGGTGTGAAGCGTGCGCTTGCCGTAGCGCTTTCCCCCCTGGAACCAGACCAGGTCGCCGAGCAGGCCGCCAACCACGGCGGCGGCCAGTATCGTCGAGAAATGCAGCAGCGCCGACGACGCTCCATGGGTCACGAGCGCGATGCCCGCGCCCACCGTGATCAAGGTCGGAATGGCAGGCAGCGGCAGGCCGAGCGACGACCCGAGCACGTTCAGGAATACGACCAACGTGCCGTACCGCGCGATCATTTCATGCGACATCATGGTGCATCTCCTTGATGCGGGCGCATGCGCGATCTCGACGATCGGTCATGGCTCCGACGGAAGCGGTCCTGCAAGCGCGGTACCGCGAGTCGGGAGCGGCACCGGCGGGGCGCCGGTTACGCGTCGCCGGCCCGCGGCCGACCGCATGGCTCACCCGCGGCTGGCGTCGATACGGGTTACCCGGCGACGGACGATTCCTTCTCCGGCGGCAGTGGTTCCACGGGAGAGGCATGCTTGCCGAGGCTGCCGGCTTCGTCGACGTCGTGCCGATAGCGGTGCACGTCCCGCGTGACGAAGCCGATTTCCCGGCTCGGAATCTCGAACCACTCCGGGTGTCCGAACGAACGGCGAATGTCCTCGAGACCGCTCGCCCAATGCTCGCGCATCGTGTCCTTGCTGAACTCGTAGTCCTTGTAGTGCCCCTCGAACGCCTTGTTCTTGTAGATCAGGTGCACCACGTTCACGGCGCTGCCGTCCGCCGTCTTCTGCGCTTCCCGCAGCAGCGGGTGGGCAAGCCGCACGTGTTCGGGAATATGTTCGAGCAGCGCCTTGATCATCTGCGCATGCTTCTGGTTCTGCGACATGAACGCCGTGATCGCGCGCGTGCGGCTCGAATACTGAATGTCCTTGGTGCGTTCGCTGACATCGAGGAAGTCGCCCGGCAACTTTTCGCGCGAGCTCCACAGATCGAGCTGGAAGACGAGCGTGTCCTTGTGCTGGCTTTCGCGGATGATCTCGGTGAGCGGCGTATTGGAAACGAGGCCGCCATCCCAGTAGAACTCGCCATCGATTTCGACGGCTGGAAAACCCGGCGGCAGCGCGCCGGACGCGATGAAATGCTCCGGCGCGAGGCGCATTTTCGTATTGTCGAAATAGACGAGATTGCCCGTTCGCACGTTGACCGCTCCGACGGAAACGCGAATGTTCCCGTCGTTGATGCGGTCGAAATTGGCGTACCGCAGGAGCGTTTCGCGCAACGCCGAAGTGTCGTAATAGCTGACCTGGTCGGGACGCTTCCCGCCGAACCCGGCGAAAGGCACGTGCATGCGCGGCGAGAAGAATCCCTCCTGGCCTTCCATCAGCGTGCGCGTGGCGGCCCATGCGCTCGACCACCGTCGCCCCACGTCGGCCAGCCCGGGCCATGCCGACATGCACGCGCCGACGTGAGCGAGCGGATCGCCCGGCTGACTGATGGTGTTCCAGAAGCCGCGGAGCGCGTCCGTGCGGTCCGCCGGCGCGTTGCCGGCGATGATCGCCGTATTCAGCGCACCGATCGATACGCCGGCGATTCGCGTCGGCTCCACGCCGACTTCGGCCATGCCTTCATACACGCCGGCCTGATATGAGCCGAGTGCACCGCCACCCTGCAGCACGAGCCCGATCTCGTCATACGCGGGCAGCTTGATGCGGTGGGGCTGCTTCAGCTTGTTACGCTGGCTTGAATACATGGTGCCCTCCTTATTGCATGAACCAGCCGTGGCTGACGACGATCGATTGTCCGGTGAGCGCGTTCGACTCGAAGCCGGCCAGGAACGCAACCGTGTGCGCGACGTCGGCGGCCGACGTGAACTCGCCGTCGACGGTCTCCCGTAACATCACGTCCCTGACGACCTGCTGTTCGGAGATGCCCAGCGCCTTCGCCTGCTCGGGAATCTGCTTGTCGACCAGCGGCGTCCTGACGAAGCCCGGGCACACGACATTGGCGCGTACGCCGCGCGGCCCACCTTCCTTCGCGACGACGCGCGCAAGCCCGAGCAACCCGTGCTTCGCGGTCACGTAGGCGGACTTCAGCGGCGAGGCTTCGTGCGAATGCACCGAGCCCATGTAGATCACCGTGCCGCCCTTGTTCGACGCGTACATGTGCCTGATGGCGGCACGCGTCGTCAGGAATGCCCCGTCCAGATGAATGGCCAGCATCTTCTTCCAGGCGGAAAATGCGTAGTCCTCGATCCGGTTGACGATCTGGATGCCCGCGTTCGACACGAGCACGTCGATGCCGCCCAGCCGGTTCACCGTTTCGGCCATGCCGGCTTCGACGGCTTCCTCGCTGGTGACGTCCATCGCGATCGCCAATGCCTTGCCGCCCGCCGCGACGATATCGTCCGCAACCTTGTGGGCGGCCGCGAGGTTCAGATCGGCGATCACGACGGTCGCGCCGTCCGCCGCAAGCTTGCGTGCGCACAGGTCGCCGATACCGCTTGCCGCGCCCGTCACCAGCGCGATCTTGTCATTCAGTGCCATACGTCCTCCTGATGTTTACTGGTTGACCGCGAGCTTCAGCGACGCGGCGGGGGCGAGGTAGTCGTGGGCCACTTCGCCGATATCGAGCGTGAGATGCGCGATGACGTGGCGCGCGCCGATCACCCTGCGCACCGGCAGGTCGGCAACCGACGCGAGCGCATGCGGATGCAGTTCGAGCGCGGCGGGCCCCTCCCATGCGCCGATTACGTCGACATCGCGCAGGAAGAAGCGCACCAGCTCGCAGATGCGCGCGGAGCCGTCGACGTGTGGAATGACCTTGAGCAGATAGTTGGGCGTGTCGGCGAGCTTGCGGCGCTCGGCGTCCGTGTCGAGCGCGCGGTACTTGTAACCCATCGTTCCTGTGGCGATGCGCTGCGTGCCGTAGTCGAGCGTGCCGAGCAGCGTGTCCTTGCCGTCGACGTAGAGCCGCGGCGACGCCAGTTTCTTGGGAAATCCCCAGATTTCCCGTCCGGCGGCGATCGGGCCTTCGTCGTCGAGGTACATCGCATGCGTGAAATTGACGCGCGCGCCGTCCCCGTCCAGAACGGAGATCACCTGACCGCTTTCGGTGTAGTCACCGAATCCCGACGAATCAGGCATCCGAATGAACTCGTAGTGGACGACGGGCTGGTCGACCGTCAGCGGTTCCGGGACGATGGCCCGGAGGGCGTCCATGTCCGTCTCGTACGAGATGATGAAGTACTCACGATTGACGAAGCGGAAGGGCGGACGCGGGTAAGCCGGGTTGTGCACGGGCATCGCGAACGCGTTGCTGCGAATATCTTCTTCTGTCACGGATCGTTCCTCGGTTGGTGAGGCGCCGGGTCATGCCAAGGCATCCGCCCTGGCTGCCGCGGCCAATGACGCACGACGACGCAACGCGGCGCAGACGGCCGCGCGGGTCGCACGTTGCTCTTGCGGTGTCGTGCCCGTTTCCCGGAAGGGAGCGGACATGCATGCACGGCCACCGTCAGCGCCAAGCGTAGGTGATGTGCTCGTGCGGCAGTAGCGTCGCGAAGGACCTCATCATGTTGTCTCGGCGACAACAATCGACGAACGGAGGGTGGCGCGACAAGAGGCGCCTGACGCGTTACAGCGCGATGATCGTGCGGCTCGACGGATCGCGCGCGTGTTCTCCGAGCATCGCTTTCAGATCGCGTTCGATCGTGCTGCACAGCGTTGAAATGGGCACGTCGTTGGCGCCGCCTTCGAACGGGTTCTCGGTGCTTTCGCCAACCTGCTCGAGCGAGGTGTACATCCAGGAAACGGCGACGCTGCACGGCACGACCAGCCAGACCATGTTGCCGTGCATGAAACCGCTCACGCTGTCGTTCAACCGGTTGAATTCGTTCAGAAGGCCGAACGGAAGTGACAGGCAGAAGAACCGGACGAACAGGGCGCTGACGGTCGCGTACTGACGCGGGTAGGGAAAGTTCTTGAAGCGTTCCGATCTTGCCTGAAGATCGATGAAGTCGCCGACGGTCTTCTGAAGCTCCATGTAGAAGTTCGAATTCAGATAGCCGGCCATGTGAAGCGTCCTGAGTGAAGTGCCCTGCAGGCTCAGCACGAACGTCGCGATGCAAGGCGACGAGAGCGCCTGCTCCGTTTCGGTCGAGGAGAGGTACTTCGGCAACAATTCCCTGATGTCCTTTTCCCACTCCGGAACGCGATAGAACCGGCGGTACTCCGCGTTGTAGCGTTTGCTCGTGCTTTCCCAAACGCGCGGGCGACGCAGGTCATAGCGCAGCGCGGTCAGCCACGCCAGGTGGCGATCGACGAGTTTTCGGGCGACCTCGTCATCGGTGACGAAGTCGCGAGCGAGTTGGCCCCAGCGACGGCTCTTGCTCAGGATATCGGTCCAGATTTCGAGCGCGTCCATCGCGCGGTTGTAGGTTTGAACGTTCTTGAAGCCGACGATGAACGAGGTCGCGGTTCCGAGCAGAACCACGATCGTCAGGGGGATCGACAGCCACGTAACGGAGAAGAACTTGTACAGGACAACCGGAACGGCACCGAAAATGAGCAGCTCGTAAATTTTCCAGCGCGTCCAGATCAGAAACTCCGACAGTTTGTACGATTTCCCCATGTGCATTTTATTTGCCTCATCGTTGATTCAGGTGGGTGACGAAGACGGCGTTCAAGTCGCGTGCGATCGTTCGTCGACATCATGCCTGCGATCGATTCGTGCGGCGCGTGATGGATTGGTGCCGAAGCGGCAACATCGTGAGCACGACTGCGGATCTACTGCGCAATGCCGTGTCGACCTAGGATGATTTCGCGTGGCGAGTGGCCGCCATCGACATCAACCGAGGGCAATGATCATGTCGCAGAAGATCCTGATAGTGGGTGCCGGTTTCGCCGGCGTGTGGGGCGCGCTGGGTGCGGCGCGCGTGCTGGATGGTGCCGGCGTGACGAGCGGCGACGTCGAGATCACGTTGATCTCCCCGAAACCGGAACTACAGATACGGCCGCGGCTGTACGAAAGCGAGCCGCAGCGGATGGCCGCGCCGCTGTTGCCGCTGCTCGATGCGGTCGGCGTGGGGTTTCTCGAAGGCAGCGTCGAGGAGATTTCCGTCCGCGAGAAGACGGTCAGTGTCGCGTGCGGCAACGGCCAGCGACGTCTGCTCGCGTATGACAGGCTGTTGTTGACGAGCGGCAGCAGGTTGAGCAAACCGCCGGTGCCGGGGCTCGCGGAACACGCGTTCTCGGTCGATCGCATCGAGGACGCCGTCGCGCTCGACGAACACTTCGCGGCGCTCGCGAAACTGCCGGAATCGCCGGCACGCAATACGGTCGCGGTGGTCGGCTGCGGTTTCACGGGTATCGAGGTCGCCACCGAGTTGCCCAAGCGCTTGCGCGAGTGGTTCGGCCCGCAGACGACGGGGCGTGTCGTCGTGATCGGCGCGCAGGACGACATCGGTCCCGATCTCGGCCCCAAACCTCGGCCGTATGTCGCCGAAGCCTTCGCGTCGCTGGGCGTCGAGGCCGTGCTCGGATCGCGCGTCGTGTCGGTCGCGGCCGACGGCGTTCGTACCGCGTCGGGCACGCACATCGAGGCCATGACCGTAATCTGGGCGGGCGGAATGCAGGCGAGCCCGCTGACGTCGCAGGTCTCCTCGCATCTGGACCCGCTCGGGCGCGTCGAAGTCGCACCGGATCTTCGCGTGGCGGAAGCGCCGCACGTATTCGTCGCGGGAGACGTGGCGCGCGCGCGCAGCGACGATGAAGGGCACTATGCGCTGATGTCGTGCCAGCACGCGATCGTGATGGGGCAATTCGGCGGGCACAACGTCGCGGCGGATCTGATCGGCGTGCCGACGCTGGAATATCGGCAGCCGTTCTATGCGACATGCGTCGACCTGGGCGACTGGGGTGCCGTGTACTCGGAAGGCTGGGATCGGCAGATCAAACTGACGCGTGCCGAAGGAAAGGCGCGCAAGCAGATGATCAACACGCAATGGATCTATCCGCCGGCACCGAATCGGGCCGAGGCGCTGGCGGCCGGTAACCCGCAGGCATCGCTCGATTGACCGGTTGCCCCCGCGCGTATCGCGAGATGCGCGGCGGGGGCGGCGCGCCGTTGCGGCAACGGACGACGCGCTGCCTCGGCACGACGAGCGCCAGGTCAGTCGACGACGGTCACGATATTGACGGTGCCTTGCCGGGCCATCTTCGCGTACGGGCACAAGCGTTCCGCGGTTCGAACCATTTCTTCCGCGAGGTTTCGATCGACGCCCGGCATCCGCACCCGAACGTCGACGAGCAACGCATAGCCGCCATCCATGGGATCGCGGCCGAACGAGACCTGCACCTCCACGGTGGTGTCGGGCATTTCCATATCGGCGCGTTTCTCGAGCAGATTGAGCGCGCCGTGGAAGCACGCGGCGAAGCCTGCCGCGAACAACTGCTCCGGATTGGTCCCGTTGCCTGGCCCGCCAAACTCGGTGGGCAGGCGCAAGTCGACGGCGAGATTGCCGTCGTCCGAGCGAACCACGCCGGATGCGCGGCCATGGCCCGTCTCGCCGCCGGACACGGTGACGGTCGTGGTGTAAAGCGGTTGAAAATCCCGGCCTCGGTACCTGTCGAGGAGGGAAAGCGGCGGGGCTTGCAGCTTGTTGTCATCCATGATGCATGCTCGAATTCAGCGGCACGCTCCGACCTCGGTCGTTCGATCGTCGAAACGTCTTGCAAAGGGGCTGGACTGCCCGGGCAAGTAGCGTCTTCAAGGAATGACGGACGGGGCGATTGTCCGAGGAATGCGGCAATCTTCCGGTGCGGCCCGATTCCCGGTTCGTCTACGGGAGAAAAACGCTTCCATGCTAGCGGCGCGCACAGGATGGCGGTATGGCCGTTACGGGCGATTGTATGTTTCCCGTTGGACACCAATCCGGAACGTGCCGTGAATTTCAACGAGGCGCCCGGCGGCAGCGGTTGCCGGCACGCATGGCCGCACGCGATTGGTGCACGCGATTGGTGCACGCCGCGCGTCAGCGGCCCAGGCACGCGCGCAGCGTTTGGGCGTGACGTTGTGCTTCGTCCGCGTCGGCGATGTTCGCGAACCCGATGATCAGGCCGCGTGGCGTTTGCTGCGTGTGGCTGTTCGTGTACCAGATCGACAGCGGCAGGACCGCGAGCCCGGCTTCGCGGGCGCGCGCGGCGACGGCGACGTCGTCGACCGGCCCGTCGGGCCCCGCCGTGAACCGCACCGCGAACTGGATGCCGCCAGGCGGCAACTCGACGATCAGCCGCTCGCCGAATGCCTGCCGTAATGCGTGCACGATCAGCGTGCGGCGCTCGCCGTACAGCGTGCGCATGCGCTTCAGGTGCCGGGCGAAGTGACCCTGTTCGATGAAATCGGCCAGGGCCGCTTGCAGGAGCGCCGGCGAGCCGGCGTTCATGCTGCAGGCCACGCGTTCGACGCGCTCCACCGCACGCTCCGGCACGACCGCGTACGCGAGCCGCAAGCCGGGATACATCGCCTTGCTGAAGGTACTGCAATAGATCACGTGATCGCGCCGGTCGAGACTCTTCAGGGCCTGAAGCGGGCGGCCCAGATAGCGGAACTCGCTGTCGTAGTCGTCCTCGACGATCCAACCCGACGTCTTTTCGGCCCAGTCCAGCAGAGCAATGCGGCGGGACAGCGACAGCGTATGCCCGAGCGGGCTCTGATGCGACGGCGTCACGAGCGCGAAGCGCGCGTGCGCGTCCAGTTGCAGGCCGCGCTCGACGTCGATTCCCTCGGCATCCACCGGCACCGGAACGAGTTGCACGCCGGTCTCGGACAGGAAACTGCGTGCGAGCAGATAGCCGGGGTCCTCGAACCAGACGCGGTCGTTCGGGCGCGCGAGGCTGCGCAGCACGAGTTCCAGCGTGGCGCGGTAGCCGCTGGTGATGAACACCTGTTCGGGCACGCAGGTGACGCCGCGTGACAGCCCCAGATAGGTGGCGATGTGTTCGCGCAGCGGCCGGTAACCGGCCGGATTCGGGTAGCCCAGCAGCGCGCGATCGCCGCTGCGCGCGCGCAGCGACACGAGGCGGTGCCAGACCTTGCGCGGGAAGGCGTCGAGGGCAGGGACCCCGGGCTGCAACGGGCGCGGCTCGCCGCTCATCGCGACGGCGATCGGTTGCGCGCGCCGCGGCGGCGGGCTGTCGCGCGACGCGCCCGGCGCCTGAAGCACGCCGGCGCTGTCGATGGGCGCTGCCGATTCGTCGTCACGCGCGGGCGTCGCCCGCGGCAGCGATTTCGGCAGGGACGGCGAGACGAACGTGCCTGCCGCGCCGCGCATTTGCAGATATCCCTCGTCGACCAGGATCGTGTAGGCCTGTTCGACGGTGCCGCGCGCCGTGTTCAATTGCGTCGCCAGACCGCGCAGCGCCGGTACGCGATCGCCCGGACGCAAGTGGCCCGCGGCGATCGCGGTTCTGAACCGCTCGCAGATCTGCAGATAGATCGGCAACTGATGCTGCCGGTCGATTTCGATGGTCAGCGTGGACGGTTGCGTAGACATGACGGCCTCGTGGGTGACGGAACAGGCACGGCATGGACCAGTCCGATCGACGATTCTTGGCACTGCTGGATAGGACATGATTCTTCCACAATTGCGGCACGCGATGCGACGGTCATCACCGCCTTTGCCGGATCCGGCACGCGTCATGTCCCTCTCGCATTCACATGAAATCCATTCGTCAGGAGATTTTGCGATGAAGATCGTTGTCATCGGCGGTTCGGGCCTGATCGGCTCGCGTGTCGTCGCGCTGCTCGAGGAAGCAGGTCATCAGGCGCTCGCCGCGTCGCCGCGCACCGGCGTCAATACCGTCACGGGCGAGGGCCTGAGCGACGCATTGACGGACGCGGACGTCGTCGTGGACGTGGCGAACGCGCCATCATGGGAACCGCAGGCGGTCCTGGACTTCTTCCGCACGTCGGCACGCAATCTCGGCAAGGCCGAAGTGGCCGCGGGCGTGCGCCATCACGTCGCGCTGTCGATCGTCGGCTGCGACCGGATGCCGGAGAACGGCTATTTCGCGGCCAAGGTGGCGCAGGAGCAGGCGATCGAGGCGGCGGGCGTGCCGTACACGATCGTGCGCGCGACGCAATTCATGGAATTCATCGGCGGCATCGCGGATTTCGGCACGGTAGACGGCACCGTGCGCATCGGCGACGGACTGTTTCAGCCGATCGCCGCCGAAGACGTGTCGGCGCTCGTCGCGCAGGCCGCGCTCGCCGGGCCGCAGAACGGCACGATCGAGATCGCGGGCGCGGATCGTGCGCCGTTCGCGGAGATCGTCGCGCGCTACCTGAAGTCGGTCGGCGACGCGCGCACGGTGGTGACCGATCGCGACGCACGCTACTACGGCGGCCGCGTCGAGGAAACGTCGCTGGTGCCGCTCGGGGCCGCGCGGCTCGGCCGCATCGGTCTCGACCAGTGGCTGGCAAGACGCTGATTCACGTTCGCATGTATGCGGTACGCCGGCGCAGGCCGGCGCATGCCGGCGACGAGTCGATCCGTTTGAGCAGCACGTCTGGGGGCAGCGGAAATGAATCATTCGGAACCATCGGAACACGGCGCGCGGCGCGACCTGGCCAGTCGCGCTGATGCCTTGTCGGCGAGCTTCGGTGCGAGCTATGCAGGCATCCTTGCATTCGTCGCCGTGGCGAGCGAGGGGAGTTTCACCAAGGCCGCGGAACTGCTCGGCGTCGGGCGGCCGGCCGTGAGCCGGAACGTCCAGAAGCTGGAGGCGCAGTTGAGCACGCGGCTGTTCCAGCGGACCACGCGCACGACCGAGCTGACGTGCGAGGGCCGGCGCTTCTTCGAGAATTGCCATCAGGGCGTGGCACAGATCGTCGAAGCCATGAACGACATGCTGGAATTGCGGCAGGGGCCGCCGCGCGGCCTCATCCGCATCAGCTCGGCAGTGGGATTCGGCAGGAAAATCGTGGCGCCGCTGCTGGAAAAGTTCGCGCACGCCTATCCGGACATCGTCATCGATCTGCTGCTCGACGACCGGCCCGTCGATCTGGTGTCCGAGCGGATCGACGTGTCGTTCCGGAACGGACGCATCGAGGACTCCAGCATCATCGCCCGGCAGCTGATTCCGATGCAGATGGCGCTCTGCGCGGCGCCGTCGTATGTGGCGAAGCACGGCCTTCCGCAGAGCGTCGACGACCTCGACAGGCACGAGTGCATCAATTTCCGGTTTGCGAGCGGACGCCTGTTCGAATGGGAGTTCAACGTGGACGGCCGCGTGCAGAAGTACCTGCCGGCGTCGCGCCTCACCTTCAACGATGCGGATCTGGTGTTGCGTTCGGTGCTGAACGGATCGGGCATCGCGCAGTTGGCGGGCTACCAGATTCGCGACCATCTCGCGTCGAACGAACTCGTCGTCGCGCTGGCGAAGCATGTGCCGGAGGATCGCGGCCACTACATCTGCTATCTGAGCCGGCAGCACCTTCCGACGCGCATCCGGATCTTCGTCGACTTCATGACCGAGCAGATTCGCGCGCTCGATCTGAACTGCATGACGCGGTTCAATCCGGAAGTGCCGCTGTTGGCGTCGGCGGGGCTGGCGGCTTGACGCAACGCCACGCGCGTTCGTCGGCGATCCAGTCGCCGAACAGCTGGATCTTCTGTTGTTGCTCGGTCCCGCCCGGATATACGAAGTAATAGCCCATCCCCGTCGGCAACGAGATGTCGAACGGCATCACGAGCCGGTGCGCCACTACGCTCTCGTCCACCAGCGTCCTGTCGCCGATCGCGATGCCGTAACCGTCGATCGCCGCGTGCGTCGCGAGATCCAGCGTCTCGAAGCTCAACCCGCGAGTCGAGTCGACGCGCGGCGCGCCCGCATGGTCGAGCCACCGCTTCCAGTCGCGGTGATCGCGAGTCGGATGCAGCAGCGTATGACGGGCCAGGTCGTCGAGGCTCGCGATCGGCTGCCGGTCCAGCAGGCTCGGGGCACAGACCGGCGTGAGACGCTCCTCGAACAACGGGATCGCGTGCATGTCGGGACCGGCGCCGGCGGCGTAGATCACCGCGGCGTCGAACGGTTCCATGCGGAAATCGACGTGATGCTCCCAGGTGGTCGTGATCTGCACCTGGAGTTCGGGATGCTCGGCCTGGAACCGCATGATGCGCGGCAGCATCCACTGCATCATGCAGGTCGGCACCTTCAGCGCGAGTTCGGTGCGCCTGCGTGAAAGGCGCATCGATACCTCCTCGATGCGCGCGAAGCTCTCGCGCACCGTCGGCAACAGGAGCTCGCCCTCGGCCGTCAGTGTCAGCCCCTTGGGCGTGCGTTTGAACAGCGGAAACTGATAGAAGCTTTCGAGCGCGAGGATTTGCCGGCTTACGGCGCCCTGGGTCAGGCACAGGTGCCCGGCGGCGCGCGTGAAGCTGCCGTGACGGGCGACGACGTCGAAGACCTGCAGCGCATTGAGGGAAGGCAGTCGTTTCATCGGGAGAATCGGCATGGAGCGGGCGGCGACGCGGTATTGCTCAGTGCAGGATCTTCGCGAGGAAGTCCTTCGCGCGATCCGACTTCGGATTCGAGAAGAAATCGTCCTTGCGGTCGTCCTCGACGATCGCGCCCTTGTCCATGAAGATCACGCGATGGGCGACCTTCTTCGCGAAGCCCATTTCGTGCGTCACGACCATCATCGTCATTCCTTCCTGCGCGAGCTCGACCATCACGTCGAGCACCTCGTTGATCATTTCCGGATCGAGCGCGGAGGTCGGTTCGTCGAACAGCATCGCGATCGGGTCCATCGACAGCGCGCGCGCGATCGCGACCCGCTGCTGCTGGCCGCCCGACAGCTGGCCCGGAAACTTGTGCGCATGCGCCTTCAGGCCGACGCGATCGAGCAGTTTCATGCCCTTCTCGGTCGCTTCGTCCTTGCCGCGGCCGAGCACCTTGATCTGCGCGAGCGTCAGGTTTTCGGTGATCGACAGATGCGGAAACAGCTCGAAATGCTGGAACACCATCCCGACCTTCGAGCGCAGCTTCGACAGGTTCGTCTTCCTGTCGCCGACCGACTGCCCGTTCACGAGGATCTCGCCCTGCTGGAACGGCTCGAGGCCGTTCACGGTCTTGATCAGCGTCGACTTGCCCGAGCCCGACGGGCCGCACACTACGACCACCTCGCCTTTCTTCACCTCGGTCGTGCAATCGGCGAGGACTTGAAACTGGCCGTACCATTTCGAAACGTTGCTGATGGAAATCATGAAAGTACCTGCATCGAATTGAGGCGCGCACGGCGCCGGTTCAGCGCGCCTTCGCGATGCGATGGCGCTGCTCGAGCGCGCGGGCATACCACGTCAGCGGGAAGCACATCGCGAAGTAGAGCAGCGCGACCATCGCGTAGATCGGAAACGGCTTGAATACCGCGTTGGTGATGATGTTGCCGGTCTTGGTCAGTTCGGTCAGCCCGATGATCGACGTGAGCGCGGTGCTCTTCACCGCCTGCACGAGGAAACCGACGGTCGGCGCAAGCGCGATCTTCCACGCCTGCGGCCACACCACGTAGCGCAGCCGCTGCACCCATGTCATGCCGAGGCTCGCCGCCGCGTGCCACTGGCCGTGCGGCACCGCGTCGACGCAGCCGCGCCAGATATCGGCCAGATAAGCGCTTGCGTTCAGCGTCAGCACGACCGATGCCGCAACCCAGGGCGTCACGTCGATACCGACGAGCGGCAATCCGAAGAAGCCCAGGAACAGTTGCATCAGCAACGGCGTGCCCTGAAACAGCTCGACGTACAGGATCACGAAGCGTCGCAGCGCCGGCACGGGCGAGATGCGCATCGCCAGCAGCGCGAACCCGGCGATGCTGCCGCCGCCGAACGTAATCAGCGACAGCAACACGGTCCAGCGCGCGGCGAGCAGCAGGTTCCATGCAATGTCCTGGAAAGTGAATTCGATCATCGCGCACGTTCCGTCGGCAGGTGGGTGTCAGGGGAGCGGGCGCGCCACGCGAGGCGGGCAACCCGGGTGCGTCGCGGCGCGGCGGCCGCGCCGTGCTGCGCGCGGCCGGAGAACAGCCGTCGGCCGACGCGATTGAGCAGCATGCGCAGCGCGATCGACAGCAGCAGATAGATCGCGGTCACGACGATGTAGATCTCGAACGCGCGGAAATTGCGCGACTGGATGAAGTTGGCCGCGTAGGTCAGGTCGGGTACCGAGATCTGCGACACGACCGCCGAGCCGAGCATCACGATCAGTACCTGCCCGAGCAGCGCGGGGTAGACGTTCGCGAGCGCCTGCGGCAGCACGACGTGGCCGAACACCTGCCGGCCGTGCAGCCCGAGCGCACGCGCGGCCTGCACTTGCCCGTTCGGCACCGATTCGATCCCGGCGCGCAGGATCTCGACCGCATAGGCGCCGAGGTTGATCGTCATGGCGAGCACGGCCGCCTGCGCTTCGTCGATGTGTACGCCGATCCCGGGCAGCCCGAAGAAGATGAAGAACAACTGGACCAGGAACGGCGTATTGCGGATCAGCTCGACGTAGGACGCGACGAGCGCGCGCGCCCAGCGCGGGCCGGCGAGCGCGGCCCACGCGCCGGCGGTGCCGATCAGGCCGCCCAGCACGGTCGCGGCCGTGGTCAGGCCAAGCGTCACGCCGATGCCGCGCGCGAGCATGTCGGCGTAGAGGCCGAAATCGCTGAAGTCGAACACGTAAGTCATCGCGATGCCTTTGGTCGGGAATGCGGGGCGGAGGCGGTGCGCATCACAGATCGGTCGGCAGTGCCGCGTGCAGCCACTTCTGCGACAAGGTGTTCAGCGTGCCGTTCTTCTTCGCGCCGGCGATCGCGTCGTTGACCTTCTGCATCAGGCGCGGTTCGTTCTTGTTCAGGCCGACGTGGTCAGGTGAGCTGAACAGCGAGAACTTCTGTTCGGGATCGATCGGCGGATGGCGCGCGATGATCGTCGCGCCGACGTCGTTGCCGACCACCAGCAGTTGCGCCTGTCCCGACAGGAACGCCGCGATCGCGCCGTTCGGATCGTCGAAGCGCTTGATCGTCGCGCTGGGCGGCGCGACCTTGCTGACGCTCAGGTCCTCGAGCGTGCCGCGCGCGACCGCGACCGATTTGCCGGCGAGATCGGCGTTGCCCTTCACGGCAAGCGACTTCGGGCCGAACACCGCGAGGTAGTACGGCGCATACGCGTTCGAGAAGTCGATGACCTTCGCGCGCTCCGGCGTCTGTCCGACCGACAGCAGCATGTCGGTCTTGCGGTCGGCGAGATACGCCATGCGGTTGTCGCCGGTGACCTGCACGAGTTCGACCTTCGCGTTGAGCGCCCGGCCGATCAGGTTCGCCATGTCGATGTCATAGCCTTGCGGCTTCATGTCGGGCCCGATCGAACCGAACGGCGGGTAGTCCTCGAACACGCCGATGCGGACGACGCCCGATTTCGCGATCGTGTCGAGCGCGTCGGCGTGCGCGAGCGGCGCGATGGCGGCCACGCCGGTGGCGCAGGCGCAGAGGAGGGCGGTACGGGCGAGCAGGCGTCGCACGAGGCGGTTGGCTTGGGTCGATGCGTTCATGGTGAGATCCTTGTTGCTGCGCTGGGGAAGAAACGGAAAGTCAGGCGCCGCGAGCGGCGATCAGCTTGCATGCGTGCGCGGGCAGTTCGGCGGCGACCGGCATGCCGACGTGCAGGTCGGGCGTCTCGCGCGGCGTGGTCGCGGCCGTCAGCGTGAAGCCGCGGCAGTCGATCGTCGCTTCGATCGACGCGCCGACGTCGCGTACGAACGTGATCGTGCCGGCCAGCGTGTTCGGACTGCGCGGCGCTGTCGAGTCCGGGCGCACGCAGACGTCCTCGGGACGAATCAGCAGGCGCACGGCGTCGGTCGCGCGTGGCGGGTTCGGCGCGCGCTCGATCGCGAGCCGCTGCCCGCCCGGCAGGACGATCGCGTCGTCGCCGTCGCGCGCGACCGGCAGGATGTTGCCGAGGCCGATGAAGTCGGCGACGAATTCGTTGATCGGGTCGCGATAGATATCGAGCGGCCGGCCGACCTGCTGGATCCGGCCTTTCTCCATCACGACGATCTCGTCGGCCATCGTCATCGCTTCGCGCTGGTCGTGCGTGACCATGATCGTCGTGATACCGAGCCGTTGCTGGAGCAGCCGGATCTCGACCTGCATCGCCTCGCGCAGCTTCGCGTCGAGTGCCGACAACGGCTCGTCGAGCAGCAGCAGGCGCGGCGACGATGCGATCGCGCGTGCAATCGCGACGCGCTGGCGCTGCCCGCCCGACAGCTGCGTGACGAGCCGGTCGGCCATGTGTGGAAGCTGGATCAGCTCCAGCAGCTCGGCGACGCGTTGCGCCTGCGCGACCCTGGCAGTCTTGCGCAGCCGCAGCGGGTACGCGATGTTCTGCGCGACCGTCATGTGCGGAAACAGCGCGAGCGACTGGAACACCATTCCGAAATCGCGCCGGTTGGCGGGCACGTGCGTGAGGTCGCGGCCGGCGAACGTCAGGGTGCCGGAGGTCGGCGTTTCGAGGCCGGCGATGATCCGCATCAGCGTGGTCTTGCCGCAGCCGGACGGGCCGAGAAAACAGACGAGCTTGCCGTCGGGCACCGACAGGTCGACGTGATCGACCGCATACGCTTGCTGAAAGCGCTTGGTCACGTTCTGGAGGATGAGCTGGGTCATGTGGGTTCCTTGCACGGGCGAGGGCGGGGCCGTGCGCGCATTAGAGCGCGACGCCCTTGTCGCCGACGAGTTTTTCGAGCATCCAGATCAGCGCGAAGTCGATCGCGACCGTGAACACGGCGAAGCAGAACACGGTCGGGTCGAGCGACGACACGGTGCGGCTGTAGAGCCAGACCGGCAGCGTCATCGTGTCGATGCTGTACAGGAAGAACGTCACCGTGAATTCGTTGAACGACACGATGAACGCGAACAGCATCCCCGCGAGAATGCCGGGCCGCATCAGCGGCAGCACGACGTCGACGAGCGCGCGACGCGGGCTCGCGCCCATCACGCAAGCGGCTTCCTCGAAGTCGGGGCCGATCGACGCAACCGAGGCGGCGCAGTTCTTCACGGTGAACGGCAGCGTCAGGATCACGTGCGCGACCACGAGCCGCACGATGCCGAGCTCGACCGGCAGCGCGTTGAACACGATCAGCAATGCGAGCCCGAGCATCACGAGCGGATAGACGATCGGCAACGCGACGAGCTGCTCGACGAACGTCTTGCCGCGGAAGCGGCAGCGCGACAGCGCGTACGCCGCGGGTACCGACACGGCGGTCGCGATCAGCATCGTCGCGACCGCGACGACGAGGCTCGTCGTCAACGCGGTGCCCATCGACTGCGCGCTGCCCGCATCGGACGACACGAACGTCTGCCATGCGGCGCGATACCAGTGCAGGCTGACATCGCGCGGCGGGAATTCGAGCGTGCCCGATGCGCCGAACGACATCGTGATCATCGTCAGGATGGGCATCGCGGCGAGAAACAACACGAGCGTCGCGAGTGCACCGGTTGCGCGTTCGAGGCGGCCGGGCATGGGCGCGCGCAAGAGCAGGGTATTCATCGGTTGACCTCGCCGGCATGTTGCAGGTTGCGCACGAGGCGCTGGGAAACCGCCATCACGACGAGCGTCGCGGCCATCAGCACGACGCCCGATGCCGACGCGGCGGGCCAGTTGAGCAACGGTGCGACCTGGTCGTGTACGAGCACCGCGAGCATCGGCACGCGTCGACCGCCGAGCAGCAGTGGCACCGCGAATGCGCTGGCGTTGTACGCGAACACGAGCAGCGCGCCGGAGACGAGGCCGGGCATCGCGAGCGGCAACGTCACGTGCCGCAGCGTCTGCCAGCGGCTTGCGCCGAGCGTCGCAGCGGCTTCGTCGTACGCGCGTGACACCGCGCGCAGCGCGCTCGACAGCGGCAGCACCGCGAGCGGGAACGCGGTCTGGATCAGCCCAAGCAGCACGCCGTGCTCGCGGTACAGCAGTTGGAGCGGCCGATCGAGCACGCCGGCGGCCAGCAGCGCGCGATTGATCAAGCCGGCCGGACCGAGCATCACGAGCCAGCCGTAGCCTTGCAGCAGCAGGTTCACGAGCAGCGGCAGCAAGACGCCGGCGAGCATCAGCCGGCGCGCGAGCCGCGATTCGGTGCGCGCCATCGCGAGCGCGACCGGGATCGCGAGCAGCACCGCGCACACCATGCTCTGGAATGCGAGGCGCAGCGTGAGCCACAGCGAAGTCGCGAAGTACGGGTCCGCGAGGTCGATGTAGTTCTGCAGCGTGAAGGTCCGCCATTCGTCGCCGGACACGCCGACGCTCATTCGAAACACCGTGAGCGTCGCGGCGCCGAGCACCGCGAGGAACGCGAGGATCGGCGCGAGCAGCAGCCAGGGCGGCACGCCGGGCAGCGCATGGCCGGCGTTCGACCCGGCATCGGCCGGTGCGGCGCCGGCCGGCGCCGTATCGCGGGGGGAGGACAGGGAGGCCATGTCGTTACGCCGAGAAGAGGCCCGTGTAGCGCTTGATCCATGCCGGCTGGACGATCGCGAGCGCCTTGTCGTCGTGCAGCACGGCTTTCTCAGCGATCTGCTGCGGCGACGGCACGAACGCACGGCTCTCCGCGGGAATCACGGCCTTGCCGTTCACCGGGCCATTCAGCACGTCGGCCGCCATCCGGCCTTGCACGCCCGCGTCGAGCGAATGGTTGATGAACGCGTGGATCAGGTCGAGGTCGCCCGGGTGCGCCTTCGGGATCACGGTGAACATCAGTTGCGTCGCAAAGCCTTCCTTCATCCCGTACGTCACGCCCATCTTGTAGTCGGGCTTGCGGATCTGGTCCGGGAAGAACGCAGGCGAATAGATGCCGCCGATGTCGAGCGAGCCGGTGCGGAACAGGTCGGCGACCTGGTTCGGGTTTTCACCGAGGGTCATCACGCGATCCTTGAGCTGCGCGAGCTTCCTGAACCCCGGATCGATGTTCTGCTGCGAACCGCCCGCCAGCTTCGCGGCGATGATCGCGAGGTCGACTGCTTCGGCCCACTCCGGCGGCGGCAGGAACAGGCGGCCCGCATACTTCGGATCCCACAACGCCTCGTAGCTCGACGGCGCGCTCTTCACGGTCGCCGTGTTGTAGATCAATCCGTCCGACCACAGCAGGTAGCCGATGCCGAAGCCGTTCGCGCCCGTGCGGTATTGCGGCGCGACGTCCTTCAGGTTCGGCAGCCGGTTCAGGTCCGGCTTCGCGAGCAGGCCCGCGTCGGCGAGGCCGGCCGCGCCGACGCCCGCGAGCGTGATGACGTCGTAGGTCGGCCGCTCGCCCGCGGCCTTGACCTTCGCGACCATGCCCGACGTGCCGTCCGCACGATCCGCGATCACGCGTGCGCCCGTCTGCTTGCTGAAGCTTTCCGCGATGTTGCGCAGCGCGGCCGCGCCGGTATCGTCAGACCAGGTGAGCAGGCGCAGCGTCTTGCCGGCGAAACGGTTCGACTGTGCCTTCGCAGTACTGATGAATGGCATCGGAATGGCGGATGCGGCGAGTGCCGTGCCGAGGGTTTTGATCACCTGCCTTCTGCCCGCCTTGAAGTGTTGCATGGCCGTCTCCTGATGAACGATGCCGTGTGGTTCGATGCCGGTCGCCTAACTGCGGCGCGGGGTGTGGATGAACTGTAGGGAGGTCAAATTTCCGCAACAAACGAAATATCCGCATGCGCGGCATGACATAAACGCATGGGCCGGCGGCCTCAGCCAGCCGGCGTCATGACCTGCTTGATCTCCTGGAAGGCGGCCAGCCCGAACGGGCCGAGCTCGCGCCCGAGGCTGCTGCGCTTGTAGCCGCCCCATGAGGTTTGCGGATAGATCAGTTGCGGCGTGTTGATCCAGACGACGCCCGCCTCGAGCGCGTTGGCGACCCGCCTGCCGCGCGCCGCGTCGCGCGTGACGACGGTGGCGACGAGCCCGTATTCGGTATCGTTCGCGGCCGCGATCGCGTCGTCCTCGGTGTCGAACGCGCGGACGCACAGCACCGGTCCGAAAATCTCGTCGCGCCATAGCGCGCAGTCGCCCGGCACGTCGGCGAACAGCGCGGGCCGGATGAAGTAGCCGGGGCCGGCGAGCGCGTCGCCGCCCGCAACGAGCCGCGCGCCGTCTGCCTGGCCCTGTGCGATGTGGCGCTTCACGCGTTCGTATTGCGCGCGGCTGGTGAGCGGGCCCATCTGTACGCCGGGCGCGAACGGGGGGCCGACGACGGTCGTATCGATCCGTCGCGCGAGGCGTGCGATCAGGTCGTCGGCGAGCGGCGCGGCAACGAGCACGCGCGAGGTCGCCGAACACATCTGCCCGGCGTTGAACAGGCCGCCGCCCGCGATCAGTTCGACAGCGTGATCGAGATCGGCATCGTCGAATACGACGATCGACGACTTGCCGCCGAGTTCGAGACCGACGCCCTTGATCGTGTCCGCGGCTGTCTTCATGACCTGTGCGCCGACCGCCGTGCTGCCGGTAAACGACACTTTCGCGACGAGCGGATGCGCGCACAGCGGGGCGCCGACGTCGGGGCCGGTACCCGTCACGACGTTCAGCACGCCGGGCGGCAGGCCCGCTTCGGCAATGATCGCGGCGAGTTCGAGCTCGGGCAGCGGCGTGATCTCGGACGGCTTCAGCACGACTGTGCAGCCGGCGGCGAGCGCGGGCGCGAGCTTCCACGCGGTCGTCACCATCGGGAAATTCCACGGCACGATCAGCGCGGCGACGCCGGCCGGTTCGCGCCGGATCCATGCACGATGGTCTCCGCCCGGCAGCGCGATCTCGGTTTCGCCGTCGGTGTCGAGGGCGTCCGCAAGGCCCGCGTAGTAGTCGAAGGTGGCGATCACGTCCGCGACGTCGATCTCGGCTTCAGCGAACGGCTTGCCGTTGTTGATCGACTGCAGCGTCGCGAGGCGCATGCGGCGTGCGTCGACGCCGCGCGCGATCGCGCGGAGCAGGGCCGCGCGCGCGGCGCCAGTCGTGCGTTTCCAGCCGGGAAACGCGCGCGATGCGGCCTGTACGGCACGCTCGACGTCGGCCTCGCCTCCTGCGCTGACGTCGGCGATGACCGCTTCCGTCGACGGGTCGACGACGGGCAGCGTCGCGCCGCTGAAGCTCGTGCGCCACGTACCGTCGATGAAGTGGCGCGTATGCAGCGGCGGATTGAACGCGAGATCCGGTGGCGTGCTCATCGCTGCACCTGATCGAACCAGGTTGCCTCGTCGATTTCGATCACGGTCGGAATCGTGCGTGCCGTCGCGTCGCGCAGCGCTTCGGCCAACGCGCCCGGTGTCGCGGCCGTGAGCGCCGCGCAGCCGAAGCCGCGTGCAAGTGCCTGGAAATCGGGCGTATACGGATCGACGCCCACTGGCGTGATGTCGCGCGCGACCATGTATTTGCGGATCTCGCCGTAGCCGCGGTTGTTCCAGACGATCACGATCACCGGCACACGGGCCTCGACCGCGCTCGCGAGTTCCGGCAGCGTGAACTGCAGGCCACCGTCGCCGATCAGGCACACAACCGGCCGCGCGGGCGCGGCGAGCTTCGCGCCGATCGCGGCGGGCAGCCCGTAGCCGAGCGTGCCGTAGCCGGTCGACGAGTTGAACCAGCTGCGAGGCGCCGGCGCATCGTGCGTGAAATTGCCGACATAGACGGGGCTCGTCGAATCGCCGGCGATGATCGCGCCTGGCAGCGCCGTGACGATGGTGTCGATCAGCAGCGCCTGGGCACGCGCGGCGTCGTCATGGCCGGACGCGATCGCCGCGCGCACGGCGGCCACCCGCGACGCGCCCCAGCCGGGCTCGGGTGCCGGCGCCGGCCGTTCGTGCAGGCGGGTCGACAGCGCGCCGAGCGCAAGCCGCGCATCGCAGGCGATGGCGATTTCCGCGCGCGCATTGCGCATCAACTGTTGCGCGTCGATGTCGATGCGGATCAGCCGGCCATCGATCGCGAAGCCGCCGTCGAACGTGACGTCGTAATCGGTTTCGCCGAGTTCGGTGCCGACGGCGAGCACCACGTCGGCGTCGCCGATCGCCGCGCGCGTGGCCGGCAGCGACTGCGTGGAGCCGATCAGCAACGGGTGGCCGGCCGGCAGCAGGCCCTTCGCGTTGATCGTCAGCGCGACGGGCGCGTGAAGGCGTTCGGCGAGTTCGCGCAGTTCCGTCGCGGCGTGGATCGCGCCGCCGCCGGCCAGTATCAGCGGCCGGCGAGCGTGCGCGAGCAGGTCGGCGGCTGCGGCAAGCGCGTTGGCGTCCGGTGCCGGGCGCGCGGGCAGCGCGAGCGGAGCGGCGGGCAGCGCGGGCGCCGGCATCACGATCACGTCGAGCGGGATCTCGATATGCACGGGCCGCGGTCGCGCGCTTTCGAAAACCGCGAATGCGCGTGCGAGGACCTGCGGCAGGTCGGCCGCGTCGAGCAGTGTGTGCGAGAACGCGGTGAGCCCCGCGAACACGTCGCGCTGCGACGGCAGCTCGTGCAGGCGGCCGTCGCCGCTGCCGAGCTCGCGCCTCGCGTTGACGCTCGAGATCACCAGCATCGGAATCGAATCCGCGTAGGCCTGTGCCATCGCGGTCGCGATGTTGGTCATCCCCGGCCCGGTGATGATGAAGCAGACCCCCGGCCGGCCCGTGACGCGGGCATAGCCGTCGGCCATGAATCCGGCCCCTTGTTCGTGGCGCGGCGTCACGTGACGGATCGACGAGGCGGCAAGGCCGCGATACAACTCGACGGTATGCACGCCGGGAATGCCGAACACGCATTCGACGCCTTGGCGTTCGAGCAGATCGACGAGCGCTTCGCCGCAGGTGCGGGGGCGGACAGGGAACGGTATCGCCGTGGCCGCGCGGGCCTCGTCGATGCAGGAGACGGGGGCTGGATGGTTCATGGATCGTGACGTGCCGATTGGGAGGGGGAGTGGCCCGTACCGCAAGCAAGGGGCATGAAGCGGATTGTCGGTGTCGATCGGCGCTGCCAACAATCGATAAGTTCTCATGCGGCGCATGAGCGCCGTGCATGGCGGAGAGGTTGCTTGCCGCGGCCACGATCGGCATTGCGACGAACCGGTTCAATGGCACGGTTGCCGTATCGTTTCGTGCCGCGTGAGGGCGGAAGGTACATCGCAGGGGCGTCGACGTCGTCTCCGAGGACGTGCGCTCCAAGTGTCGGGACTAAATTCCGCTACCGCTTTTTTGTGTCGTTCGCTTCAGTACGCGGACCCGATGCGATGCCAGGCCCGCGTACTGCCGATTCGATCGGTCAAGCGTTTGCGCGGAGGTCCGTGGCGAACCTAACCGGACCAGCCACCCGCATGCCCGGCCCGACCTGCGAGCGAGCCCGCGACGGTCAATGCAGCTCGCTGACGCGCGGATCGATATATGCGTCAACGTCCTGCGACTGTTTGTACACGGCATTTCGCACGTTGAACGCGTTCGCGTTGCGGGTCGATCCGTAGATCGAGTCGAGCCCGTCGCCCTTGCGGAACGCTTGCTTCGCGGCCGCCGCGTCGAGCAGGTGGGTGCCTTTCAGCAGCGGGAGATATTGCGCGGGCGTGAGGCCCACGCGCGCCGACATGATCTTCACCGCATCGGCCTGCGTCTTCGGGTCGTTGATGTACGCGACGCAGCGATACCAGACCTTGACCACCTTAGCCCAGTCGGCCCGACGCGCGGCGAGGCTCGCCGGCGCGACCGTGATCGCATCGTAGATCAGCCCCGGCGCATCCGCCGACGTGAAGATCGCCCGCGCGCCAGGCGCGCGTTTCAACGCCTCGCCCGCATTCGGCTGCCATGCGGCCACCGCGGCGATGTCGTTCGACGAACCGAGCACCTGAGGCAGTTCGTTCGTCTTCGCATTCACGAGCGTGACGTCGCCGTCCTTGAGCCCGTGCTTCTGGAGCGCGGTTTCGAGCAGCAGGTGATCGACCAGGCCGAGCTCGACGCCGACCTTCTTGCCTTTCAGGCCTTCGACGGTGCGCAGCGGCGGCTTCGCGACGATCATGTCGTTGCCGGCCGAATAGTCGGTCAGCAGGATCATGACGTTCTTCGCGCCGGCCGCGCCGGTGACGAGTGCATCGCCGTTGGTCGCCGCGACCGCGTCGAGCTTGCCGGCGGAAAACGCGTCGAGTGATGCCGAATAATCGAACCATTCGAAGTCGACGTCGACGCCGGCTTCCTTGAACCAGCCCTTGTCGAGCGCGACCTGGAACGCGACCCAGCCCGGCCAGTCGCTGTAGCCGATTTTCAGCGGCGCCGCCGCGTGCACGGCGGGCGCCGCCAGCAGCGCGGCGGCCGTGACGGCGGCGCTCAACGCGTGACGGATGGAACGGAAGGAACGGCGGGACGGCAGGCGGCGGAACGCCAGGGCGGGACGGGTCATCGTAGTTCTCCAGGAGACCGGGATCGGGATCGTCGATTCGGACCGTGTCTGTGCGCGGTCCGGCCGCGTGACCGGTTCCTGCGGATGCGGAACGAAAAGCGGCCACGGAGAGGCGCGACGGCCGTTGCCATCGCCAATCTCCCGGGCTTTTGTCCCGCCGTGTAGCGCGCATGCATCCGGTCTCGCGATCGGACGCACCCGCGCCGGGCTGCTCTCGGACCAGACGTTCGATGAACCGGAACCCTAGCACCCCTAAGATGCGACGCCGCCGCACCTCTCGGCGTCATGCCGAGCGAGAAGCGTGCCAATCACGCGCGGCAACGCGATTCAACGGCGGCGGACGGTACGCTGAAGTTCGATGAAGCGGGCGGAGAACAGCGCGCTCAATGTGCGCCGGAGCAGGTCGAGCTTGTTCATGACGAGTGGGGTATCGAGTGACGATGCATCCATTTAGCAATGCCCATGCCATCGCGGATCGCGCGGTGCACGCGTGCGCGACGCGCACTGCGCCGGTGCGCGATCGCGTGCGCATGGTGCGTCGCACGCCCGCCGCGAGGGCAAGCGGCCGCCGCCGATTCGTGCACGCCGTGCGTCATCGGGCCGTCGCGCCGCGTCGTGCGGTCGTTGCGCGGCGGCTGGCACGCAACTCGCTTTATCGACGCCCGAGAGGTGCGAAGCAATTTGCATCATCTTCAGGATCGCTAGGGTTCCGGTCGTGCGGCGTTCGCGCCACGCGATGACTGGTCCGAGAGCAATCCGGTCTTGCCTTCGCCTCGATTCGAGGAAATGGCGAGGCTCCACGGAGGGATAAAAGCCCGGGAGGTCGCGATGTCGTTCGGTCGCCCTCTCACGCCTTTTGTCCAACCGACCACGGAGCCGCCATGTCGCCGAGCCCCCAAGCCGTCCCCGTCCTTGTTCCACCGCCGCACGTCGCGTGGGAAACGCTGATCCCCGCAGGAACCCACTGGTCCGGCATCCTGCGCCGCGGCCTCGCGCTGCGCATCGTCGATGTCGACGGCGGCGCGAACCTGTCCGCCGTCTTTCATCGCCAGGAAGATCCGCTCGAACGCTACAACATGGCCGACACGCTGAAGGCGCAGCACACCGCGCACCTCACGCGCGGCCACGCGCTGTATACGGACATGGGGCGCGTGATCGCATCGATCACGGCCGACACGCTCGGCTGGCACGACCCGCTCGGCGGCGTCGGCGATGCGCGGTTGTTCGCGCACAAGTACGGCACGACCTCGTACCAGGCCGATCGCAACGCGATGATCCGCAACGGCCGCGACAGCCTCGTGCTCGAGCTCGCGAAATACGGCCTGTCGGCGCGCGATCTCGCCGCGAACGTCAACTTCTTCAGCCGGCTCGACACGCGCGACGACGGCACGCTCGATTTCGTCGCCGGCCATTCGCCGGCCGGCAGCGCGCTCGACCTGCGCTTCGAGATGAACACGCTCGCGGCGTTCTCGACCGCGCCGCATCCGCTCGATCCGCGTGCGGACTATGCGCCGAAGCCCGTGAAGCTGATCGCGTACCGCGCGTATCCGGCGGACGGCGCCGCGCCCGAGGACGACCCGTGCCGCCGCGCCTGCGCGGAGAACCTGCGCGGCTTCGCCAACACCGACCGCCTGTTCGCGTAAGGAGCCCGTCATGCCGATCATCGAAAGCCGTCTCGACCCGCGCGACGCGATTCACGACACCACGCTGAAAGCGGGCGAACCGTGGCTGCACGACCTGAAACGCGGACAGGTGTTCCGCATCCTCGACCTGGAAGGCAACCAGGCGGTCGACACGTTGTTCTACCGGTCCGACGACATCGAGGAGCGCTACAGCGCGCAGGACACGATCCGCGCGCAGCGCAACCTGTACCTGAGCGCGGGCAGCGTGCTGCTGTCCAGCCGGGGCAACCCGATGGTGACGATCGTCGCCGACACCTGCGGCCGCCACGACACGCTCGGCGGCGCATGCGCGGCCGAAAGCAACACCGTGCGCTATGCGCTCGACAAGCGTTACATGCACAACTGCCGCGACAGCTTCCTCAACGCGATCGCGCACTGCTCGTGCGGCGCGGGCACGCGGCTCGGCAAGCGCGACCTCGTCGGCAACGTCAACTTCTTCATGAACGTGCCCGTCACGCCGCTCGGCGGGCTCACCTTCGAGGACGGCATTTCCGCGCCCGGCAAGTACGTGGAGATGCGCGCGGAGATGGACGTCACCGTGCTGATCTCGAACTGCCCGCAACTCAACAACCCGTGCAACGGCTACAACCCGACGCCCGTGCGCCTCACGATCTGGGAGGCTGAATGAACCACGCTCACGCTCACGATCGTTCGCGGGAGGCAACATGAGATTCGCCAAGGTCCTCGTCGCGAACCGCGGCGAAATCGCGTGCCGCGTGATCCGCACGCTCAAGCGGCTCGGCATCGCGTCGGTCGCGATTTATTCGGACGCCGATCGAGATGCGCGTCACGTGGCGCTCGCCGACGAAGCGGTGCGTGTCGGGCCCGCGCCGGCGGCCGACAGCTACCTGAACGTCGCGGCGATCCTCGCCGCCGCGCGCGCGACCGGCGCGCAGGCCGTGCATCCCGGCTACGGCTTCCTGTCCGAGCATGCCGGGTTCGCCGATGCATGCGAGGCAGCGGGCCTGCGCTTCATCGGGCCGCGCGGCGATCACATGCGCGCGTTCGGCCTCAAGCACACTGCGCGCGCGCTCGCCGCCGCGCACGGCGTTGCGCTGCTGCCGGGCACGGGGCTGCTCGACGACATGGCGACGGCGCTCGCCGAAGCCGACGCAATCGGGTATCCCGTGATGCTGAAAAGCACCGGCGGCGGCGGCGGGATCGGCATGTCGCTCTGTCGCGATGCCGCGCAACTCGAGGCGGCCTTCGACTCCGTCGTGCGGCTCGGCAACGCGAACTTCGCGCATGCGGGCGTCTATCTCGAGAAGTTCGTCGAACACGCGCGGCACATCGAAGTGCAGATCTTCGGCGACGGCCGGGGCGGCGCGATCGCGCTCGGCGAACGCGATTGCTCCGTGCAGCGCCGCAATCAGAAGGTGATCGAGGAAACGCCCGCGCCGGACCTGACCGGCGCCGAGCGCGACGCGCTGCACGCGAGCGCGGTGCGGCTCGCCCGCGCGGTCGGCTACGCGTCGGCCGGCACCGTCGAATTCGTGTTCGACGCGAACGCGCGGCAGTTCTATTTCCTCGAGGTGAATACGCGGCTGCAGGTCGAACATTGCGTGACCGAAGCGGTGACGGGCATCGATCTCGTTGAGTGGATGATCCTGCAAGCCGAAGGCGATCTGCCGCCGCTCGACACGTTGACCGTCGCGCCGCGCGGCGCGAGCATCCAGGTGCGACTCTATGCGGAGGATCCGCACAAGCAGTTCCAGCCGAGCGCGGGGTTGCTCACGCACGTCGCGTTTCCGGACGATGTGCGCGTCGACGGCTGGATCGAAGCGGGCACCGAGATCAGCGCGCATTACGATCCGCTGCTCGCGAAGCTGATCGTGCGCGGCGATACGCGACGCGACGCGCTGGCCGCATTGCAGGCTGCGCTGGCGCGTACCGAGCTGTACGGGATCGAGACCAACCTCGACTACCTGCGCGCCGTCGTCGGCTCGGACACGTTCGCGCGCGGCGCGCCGACGACGGCATTCCTGTCGCGCTTCGCGTTCTCGCCGCACACGATCGACGTGCTCGACGGCGGCGTGCAGACCACCGTGCAGCAGGCCCCCGGTCGCGTCGGTTACTGGAGCGTCGGCGTGCCGCCGTCCGGGCCGATGGACGATCGTGCGTTCGACCTCGCGAACGCGCTGCTCGGCAACGCGCGCGACGCGGCGGGGCTCGAATTCACGATGGTCGGCGCGACGCTGCGCTTCAACACGGCGACGCTATTCGTGCTCGGCGGCGCGCCGCTCGCGGCCACGCTCGACGGCGAGCCCGCGCCGTTCTGGCAGGTGCTGCGCGCGCGGCCCGGCGCGGTGCTGAAGCTCGGCGGCGTGACCGGCGCGGGCGTGCGCGCCTGCCTCGCGGTGAAGGGCGGGCTGCAGGTGCCCGACTATCTCGGCAGCAAGGCGACCTTCACGCTCGGTCAGTTCGGCGGCCACGCGGGGCGCGCGCTGCGCAAGGGCGACGTGCTGCATCTGCACGCGGACGCGGGGCGCGGCGACGCGGGCGCGACGCTGGCCGCGGCCGACGTTCCCGCGCTCACGCATGCATGGACGCTCGGCGTGCTCGACGGTCCGCACGGCGCGCCGGATTTCTTCACGCCCGACGACATTGCGATGCTCTACGGCACGCAGTGGACGGTCCATTACAACTCCAGCCGCACCGGCGTGCGGCTGATCGGCCCGAAGCCGCAATGGGCACGCGTGGACGGCGGCGAGGCCGGCCTGCATCCATCGAACATCCACGACAACGCGTATGCGATCGGTGCGGTCGATTTCACCGGCGACATGCCGGTGATTCTTGGCCCGGACGGGCCGAGCCTCGGCGGCTTCGTGTGCCCGGTGACGGTCGTGCGCGACGAGTTGTGGAAGCTCGGGCAGTTGCGCCCGGGCGACACCGTGCAGTTCGTTCGCGCCCGCGTGTCGCCCGCGCCCGCGGTCGCCGCGATCGCGCCCGTGGCACCCGCAGGCGCGCCGGACGATTGCGTGCTGCATCGCGACCCGTCGGCCGGCGACGGCATCGGCGTGGTGTACCGGCGCTCGGGCGATCGCAACGTGCTGGTCGAATACGGGCCGCTCGTGCTCGACCTCAACCTGCGTTTTCGCGTGCATGCGCTGATGTGCTGGCTCGACGCGCACCGGCTGCCCGGCATGCTCGACCTGACGCCGGGAATTCGCTCGCTGCAGGTGCAGTTCGACGCGCGGACGCTGCCGCTCGCCACGCTGCTCGCGCATCTGCAGGCTGCCGAGCGCGAACTGCCGGACGTGGCCGACATGCGCGTGCCGAATCGCGTTGTGCATCTGCCGCTGTCGTGGGACGACCCGTCGACGCGCGTCGCGATCGAGCGCTACATGCAGTCGGTGCGGCCCGATGCGCCGTGGTGCCCGAGCAATATCGAGTTCATCCGGCGCATCAACGGCCTGGCGAGCATCGACGACGTCAGGCGCATCGTGTTCGACGCGCGCTATCTGGTGATGGGGCTCGGCGACGTCTACCTCGGTGCGCCGGTCGCGACGCCGATCGATCCGCGGCATCGGCTGGTGACCACGAAATACAACCCCGCGCGCACCTGGACGCCGGAGAACGCGGTCGGCATCGGCGGCGCGTATCTGTGTGTGTACGGGATGGAAGGGCCGGGCGGCTACCAGTTCGTCGGCCGGACCGTGCAGATGTGGAACCGCCACCGCACCACGCGCGAATTCGAGGCCGGCAAGCCCTGGCTGCTGCGCTTCTTCGACGAGATCCGCTTTTACGAAGTCAGCGAGGCGGAGTTGACCGCGCTGCGCGCGGATTTCGTCGCGGGCCGCGCGTCGCTGAGGATCGAGGAATCCGTGTTCGATCTGGGCGCATACAACCGCTTCCTGCGCGACGAGGCGGATTCGATCGCGACGTTCAAGGCTGCGCAGCAAACCGCGTTCGAAGCCGAGCGTGAGCGATGGCGGGCGGCCGGGCATGCGGAATACGTCGGCGACGCGGAGCAGGGTGACGCGCAGGCGGCGCGGGCAGCGGGCGTGCTCGACGACACGCAGCGGGCCATCGCCGCGGACGTGTCGGGCAGCGTGTGGAAGGTGCTGGTCGAGGCCGGCGAGCGCGTGACCGAAGGGCAGGTCGTCGCGATCGTCGAGTCGATGAAGATGGAGGTGGCGGTGACGGCAACGGAAGACGGCACGATCGAGACGATCGACTGCGCGCCGGGCGCGGCGGTGGTGGCCGGCCAGCGGCTGATGGTGATGAAGGCGGGCGCCGCCGAGGAGGTCGCATGAGCACGACGGAACGTTCCATCCTGCCCGGGCTGCGCTCGATTGCCGCGCTGCGCGCGCGCTACGCGGCGGGCGACCTGACGCCGCATGCGCTCGTCGACGCGATCGCCGCGCATTTCGACGCAGGCGATCCGCATCATGCGTGGATCCGTCCGCTGACGCGCGCGGAGATGACGCAGTATGCCGACGCGCTCGCCGGGCGCGACAGCGCGTCGTTGCCGCTTTACGGCGTGCCGTTCGCGATCAAGGACAACATCGACCTCGCCGGCATACCGACGACGGCGGCCTGCCCGGCTTATGCATACACGCCGGCGCGCAGCGCGCCCGTCGTCGAGCGGCTGATCGCAGCCGGTGCGATTCCGATCGGCAAGACCAATCTCGACCAGTTCGCGACCGGGCTGTCGGGGCAGCGCTCGCCTTACGGCGCGTGCCGCAACGCGCTCGATTCGCGCTATGCGTCGGGCGGATCGAGTTCCGGGTCGGCGGTGGCGGTCGCGCTCGGCGTCGCGACGTTCTCGCTCGGCACCGACACGGCCGGTTCCGGGCGCGTGCCGGCAGCGTTCCATGGCCTCGTCGGGCTCAAGCCGACCCGTGGCGTGGTGAGTACGCTCGGCGTCGTGCCGGCCTGCCGGTCGCTCGATTGCGTGTCGGTGTTCGCGCATTCGCCGGCCGATGCGCGGGCGGTGTTCGACGCCGCGCATGGCGTGACCGAAGGCGATCCGTACGGGCGCGCATGGCAGCCGCCGGCGGGCGCGGATGGACCGCGCGCGCATTCGGCGCGACCGCTCGCGCAGGTGCGCTTCGGCGCGCCGCGTGCCGACCAGCTCGAATTCTTCGGCGACGAATCGTACCGTGCCGCATGGGACGCGGCGCTCGAACGCCTGCGCGCGACCGGCGCGGCAGTCGTCGAGATCGATTTCAGCCCGTTCCTGGCGGCCGCGCGGTTGCTGTACGACGGCCCGTGGGTTGCCGAGCGGCTCGCCGCGATCGGCGCATTCGCCGCGCGGGAACCCGATGCGCTGCATCCGGTGATTCGCGAAATCGTCGGCGGCGCGTCGCGCTTCAGCGCGGCCGACGCGTTCGCGGCATTCGATCGGCTCGCGACGCTGCGCGTCGAGGCGGCGCGCGCGTGGGGCGGGCTCGACGCGATCGTGATGCCGACCTCGGCGACGACCGCGACCGTCGATGCGCTCGAAGCCGATCCGATCGGCGTCAACTCGTGCTTCGGCTACTACACGAATTTCGTCAACCTGCTCGACCTGTCGGCGATCGCCGTGCCGGCCGGCACGTGCGAAAGCGGGCGACATGCGGGCCTGCCGTTCGGGATCACGTTCGTCGGCCGCGCGCACGACGATGCGCGGCTGCTCGATCTCGCACAGGCGTGGGCCGACGGCACGGTCGCTGCCGGCGATGGCGGGTCGCTCGCACTGGTGGCCCCCGCGCCCGACGTGTCGCCCGACGTCGTGCGCGTGGCCGTCGTCGGCGCGCATCTGCGCGGCGAGCCGTTGAACGGGCAGCTCACGCAGCGGGGCGCGCGGTTCGTCGCCGCGACGACGACGGCCGCCGCCTATCGCCTCTACGCGCTGTCCGCGGCGGCCTGCGGCGGCGTCGCCAAGCCGGGCCTCGTGCGCGTGCCGGACGGCGGCGCGCCGATCGCGGTCGAGATCTGGGAGATGCCCGTCGACGCGTACGGCAGCTTCGTCGCCGGGATTGCGGCGCCGCTCGGCATCGGCACGCTGACGCTCGCGGACGGCTCGCAAGTGCAGGGCTTCCTGTGTGAAAGCGCGGCGCTCGCCGATGCGCAGGACATCACGCGCTTCGGCGGCTGGCGGGCTTACCGCGCGCAGGCCGCCAGCGGCGCATTGCAATGAACGCCCGGTCGCGCGTTGCTCCGGCATGCGCGCGACCGGCACCTGAAACGATACGGAGATTCCCATGTCAACGACCCGCAACACGACCGGCTGGCTCGCCGTGCGCCGCGAGCTGACGGCGCGCGGCAAATGGACGCTCGGCCTGGCGTCCTTCCTGCTGCCGTTCGCCGTCTGGTGCCTGATCAGCTATGTGCCGTTCGTCTGGCATCCGCAAATGCGCATCACGAATCCGGGAAGCGTCGACTATTTCCAGACCGGCATGCAGATCGACCGCGACGTGTTCGACGACGAGCTCGCGCATGCGCGCGCGACGCACGCGGCCGTGCCCGAGGGCGTGCGCGCGAACCCGGTGTACCTGCCTGCGCCGCACCAGGTGCTGCGCGCGTTCTACACGGCGTTCACGACGCCGCCCGCCTCGCGCGACGGCGTGTGGCTGCACGAAAGCCTGTGGCACAGCATCCGGATCATCTTCTGGGGCTTCGTGATCTCGTCCGCGATCGGCGTGCCGCTCGGCATCGTCTGCGGCACCTTCAGTGCGCTCGCGCGGCTGCAGGAGCCGTTCCTGGAGTTCTTCCGCTACCTGCCGGCGCCGGCGTTCGGCGCGCTGATGGTCGCGATCCTCGGCATCTACGACGCGCCGAAGGTCGCGATCATCGTGATCGGCACGCTGTTCCAGCAGGTGCTGATCATTGCGAATACGACGCGCAAGCTCGAATACGGGCTGTTCGAAGCGGCGATGACGCTCGGCACGAAGAAACTTCAGCTCCTCACGCACGTCGTGATTCCGGGCGTGCTGCCGGACCTGTATCGCGACCAGCGGATCCTGCTCGGCTGGGCGTGGACCTACCTGATCGTCGCCGAACTCGTCGGCACGAGCTCGGGCATCACCTGGTACATCAGCCAGCAGGCGCGCTACCAGCACTTCGACAACGTATATGCGGCAATCCTGATGATCGGGATCATCGGCCTCGGCACCGACATCGCGCTCGGACTGCTCGGCCGCAAGCTGTTTCCGTGGGATCGCACGCTGAAGGCGTGACGCCCGTTGACGCGCATCCATCGACCGATTTTCGTAGAGGGCATCATGCAGAATCCGCAAGCCGTTCCCGATTACCTGATTCAATCCGACGCGGTGCGCGAGCGCTTCGCGCGGCTCAAGGCCCGCGACGTGATTCTCGACGTGCGGCATGTCGGCAAGCGTTTCGCGACGCCGCAGGGCGAGTGCGTCGCGCTCGACGACATCAGTTTCCGGACCCACCGGCGCGAGTTCGTGTGCGTGATCGGCCCGTCCGGCTGCGGCAAGTCGACGCTGATTCGCATCCTGGCCGGGCTCGAGGCGCAGACGAGCGGCGAGGTGTTGCTGGACGGCAAGCCCGTGCAGGGGCCGGGCGCCGATCGCGGGATGGTGTTCCAGGGCTATACGCTGTTTCCGTGGCTCACCGTGAAGAAGAACGTGATGTTCGGCCTCCGAATGAATGGCAGCAGCGGCAGCGAAGCCGAGCGCGAGGCGCTGCAATGGCTCGATCTGGTCGGGCTGACGCGTTTCGCCGACGTGTATCCGCATCAGTTGTCGGGCGGCATGAAGCAGCGCGTGGCGATCGCCCGCGCGCTCGCGAACCGTCCGCGCATCCTGCTGATGGACGAGCCGTTCGGCGCGCTCGACGCGCAGACGCGTGCGCGGATGCAGACACACCTGCTCGACATCTGGCGCAATATCGACGTGACGATCCTCTTCATCACGCACGATCTCGACGAGGCGATCTTCCTCGCGGACCGGATTCTCGTGCTGAAGGCGAACCCGGGCGGCGTGCAGGAACTGATCGAGGTGCCGGTGGCGCGGCCGCGGGATTATTCGCAGGTCAATACGCCCGAATTCGTCGCGACGAAGGCGCGGCTCGAAGCGCTGATCCATCCGAAGGAGGAGGCGGCGGACGACGAAGGCGTGAAGCCGCACATGATCCGGATGACGGACGTTTCGGACAATGTCGAGTAGCGGGAGAGCCGGGCATGCAAATGTGCCCGTGATGACGTACGGATCGAGATCGAGTGCGAACTTATCTAGTCAGCGGTCTCGGTTCGGATTTTCCATTAATCGAGCCGGGTGGCGTGCGGGGTGAAATAATGCCGTTAAAAGTGCGTTTAAATAATGTCGGGATTCTGGGTTGGTTGCGTGAGTCTTTTTGTTTCGATTTGGTGTGAGGTATAAGGGTTAATTCACATAATCACGCATCGAGGCCATGGATTCGTGTCGGAGGCGGTGGTATTAATAAAAAATGCGAATAAAACGGTCGAACATTTCACGTTCCCGTGCATCCTTGAGCGGCGTGCTCATGGTGCGTTGATTTATCCTTGATGAGAATGATGCGAAATACAGGATCAATCATTGGTATTGTTTTGGTAAGCCATGAATTTTATAAAAAATAATAGAGAACTGTCAGCGTTTACAGGTTCATTGGATTAACTGCACGGTGTAAATTTAAATCGCGGGACAACTTGAGGTTTCAAGGTTTCATGACGAATCGTCACCCGATCGGTGATTGAAGGTCGTCTGAAACAGTCCGCGCACCGGCCGCCCCATTTACCTGAACGGGAGTTCCTATGTCACGCGTTACCGATGTGCTCGTCTCGATCGATACCGAAACGATTCTCCAAAAATATCCGAATCCCAGCCGGGATCCGAAAAACCCGACGCTGATCGACTGGAAGCACGTGTACATGGTCACGAACCAGGACAACGTCGTCTCCGGGCAGGCGGGCGGCGAACTCGACCTGAGAGCCCAGGTCGGCGACCTGATCCGTTGGCGCGAAACGAGCCTGTCCCTGGGTTTCGAGAAGCAGGTGGTCTTCTACGGCTTCATCGCCAACCAGGGCAAGGACCTGATTTCGACGCCGACGCCGCGCAAGGCCACCGCATCGGTCCCGATTCCGAATCCGAGCTCGCCGTCGACGCCGACCTGCCAGAAGGTGGACAACTACTACTGGTCGTCGGAAACGCTGTCGGAAGGCCGCGTCACCTATCACTTCTACTTCCAGATCATCGACCGCAACTGCCAGTCGCTGGGTTGCTATCAGTGGGATCCGTTCATCTCGATCCACAACTGATCTCGGCAGGCGGGCGGCCGCGCGGCGGTCGTCCGCGTCATATTCCCGTTCCGGAGGATGTGCCATGTCTGGTCTTCGTTGCGATGTGCTTGCGATCGTCGATGCCGTCACGCTGCTGTCGACCTACCCCGATGCGAGCCGGAACGCCGATACGCCGACGGTGATCGACGGCCGGCACATCTACGTGGTGAGCCCCGGCGACACCGGGCCGCTCGGCCGAAACGACAGCCGGCTCTTTGCCGGCCTGTCGCCGGGCGACCAGCTCCGCCTGCGCGAAACGGCGCTGGCGCTGCGTGCCGAAGCGAGCGTGCTGTTCATCCGGTTCGCATTGAAGGATGCCGGCATCGTCGCGCCGATCGAACCGGAGGTGCGCGACGCCGCGACGCCGGTGCCGTCCGACGACGACCTGCTCCATCCACAGTGCCGGCCGATGCCGGATCACTACTGGCGCAGCGACGTGCTGGCCGCGGGCGCCACCACGTGCACGGCCGATTTCGCCGTACTCGACCGCGATGGTGCCGTGTCCGGTTATTTCCGCTGGGAGACGTCGATAGAGATCGACGAGGGCGGGGCGGATTCGTAGTAGTCCGATTTCAAGCTGCCGTCGGGCCAGTCACCTCTCACGCGTCAGGCCGGGCCAACGCTGTATGTCGACCTTGGCACGAGTTATCTTCCGCGCCTGAGTCATCGCGGACTCCTTGCCGTTGTGGCGCGCATTGCCGCCACGGGCCACCGCGCGTCAGCATGAAGAACCAATCACTGTCAGATTGGGTGCGAAGCCACCGCAAGCAATTCCACGGTCGTCACGACAGGATTTGCCTTTCTTTGCGCAAGGATCCTGTCAGGTGACGCAATTCGTCGAGCAGTTTGACGGCGGGCGTTGGCAGAGTGCCGCGCCGGCGCCGAAACGCGGTTAAGGTGCGTTGCGCATCCAGGCCTTCAATATCCAGAGCGTCAATGACGCCAGCTTTGCTTTCAGTGTCGTACATCGGTTCGGCCATCCATGAGACGAAGCCACACCGTGCCACCAGGCTTTTGAGCACGGTTACCGAACGGGTCTCGACTGCAATGGCCGGCATTGGGAGGCCTCGGGCTTCGAAGGTTTCTTGCATGTGGGCGTAAGGTCCGGTTCCCTTGGGCGTGAGTGCCCACCGTTGTGTCAACGTGTCATCGAGTCGAAGATTGCGCTTCGAGCGCAAAGGGTGATCGGCCGCCGCGACCACGTAACTCCTGTCGGTCCATGAACAATCGGAGAGCGCAGCGACATCCTCGGTTTCGATTCCCGATGTGCCCAGCGCCAGGTCGATTTCGTAAGCGAGCAAGCCCTCGACGAGACGATCCCACACGCCTTCAATCACTTCAACGCGCAGATTGGGCCATTTCTCGAGCACGCACGCGATGGCCATCGGCAAGACGAGGCTCGCTATGCTGCCCACCGCGCCGACCTTGATGACGCCTTTCGCCAGGCCGCGCATCGCGTCCAATTCCTCGCGCGCCTGTTCGGCTTCCCTTTGCAGCAACATGGCATGCGGCATCAATGCTTCGCCAAGCGCGGTCAGCTGCATCCCTTTGGTGTGGCGCTCGAAAAGCGGCGCCCCTACGGACTCCTCAAGTCGCTTGATCGCTCTGCTCAGCGCTGGCTGGGTCATGTCCAGCATGGTCGCGGCTCGTCCCAGGCTACCCGCGGAAACGATCGTGGTGAACATCGTCAACTGCTGCAGATTGAAACTCATCGCGGCGAACCAGAGTGAAAGGGATTAAAGGGATGGAACGAGATCCCGGGTTGTACGGCGCTAGGTGTCTTCCCTGAAAGGGGCCGCCATGTACGCTCACTGCGGCTGCCGGAAAACCGGTGATGATGGCGGATAGCCTTGACTGTCAAGGATCCCGGGCGGATTCGGCTCGTCCGGCAATCAGGCCGACACATGCACGAATGTAATGACTTTGAGCCTATTTGGCAATTTGCAAACAATGCATCGAATCCCATACTGCGGCTCATCCAATCACCGCCAGCCTGAGTGGCGAACCGCAGGGGACTCGAGATGCAACGAAACACAAGTGGGCAGCCGACCGTTCGCGATGCCGTCGTGGACTTGATGCGGCGCCTCGGAATGACGTCCGTGTTCGCCAATCCCGGTTCAACCGAGCTACCGATGTTCCGCGACTTCCCGGAGGACTTCCGATACGTGCTCGGACTGCAGGAAGCCGTCGTTGTCGGCATGGCGGATGGATATGCCCAGGCGACCGGCAATGCCGCGCTGGTCAATCTGCATTCTGCGGCCGGCGTCGGCAACGCGATGGGCAACATATTCACGGCTTTCAAGAACCGGACGCCTCTGATCGTTACTGCCGGCCAGCAGGCCCGTTCAATTCTGCCGTTCGATCCGTTTCTGTCGGCATCGCAAGCAACCGAGTTGCCGCGGCCCTATGTGAAGTGGAGCATCGAACCGGCTCGTGCCGCTGACGTTCCGCTTGCGCTCGCCCGTGCTTATCACGTGGCGATGCAGGAGCCGCGTGGCCCGGTGTTCGTTTCCATTCCGGTCGACGACTGGGATCAGCCGGCCGACTTCGTCGAGGTGACACGGGTCAGCACCCGGTTCCGCCCTGATTCGGTGCGGATTGCGGAGATCGGTGACGCGCTGGACAACTGCAGACGGCCAGCGATCGTCGTCGGAGCGGAGCTCGATCGCGCCGATGCATGGAATGAGGCAATCCAGTTGGCCGAGCGCCACAATGCGCGGGTTTATGTCGCGCCAATGTCGTCGCGCTGCAGCTTCCCCGAAGACCATCGACTCTTCGCCGGATTCCTTCCGGCGATGCGCGAAAAAATCGTTCGGATTCTGAATGGGCATGACCTGATCTTCGTCGTCGGGGCGCCGGCGTTTGCGTATCACGTCGAAGGCAGTGGGCCGCATGTGCCTGATGGCGCGGCGTTGTACCAGCTCATCGACGATCCGGCTACCGCGGCGTGGACACCGGTCGGCACCTCGGTGGTGGCGAACATTCGCTTGGGGCTCGCGGACCTGCTCGCGCGTCCGGCGCCGCATGGCCGGCCTCTACCGGCTCCCCGCGAGGTCGTCGAGCGAGCCGAGCCCACGGCGGTCATGTCGGTCGCGTATGCGTTGCAGACGCTGTCCGAGGTCCGCGACGCAGCGGATATCGTGGTCGAGGAGGCGCCAAGTTCGCGTCCCGTCATGCAACGTTATCTGCCATTCACGCGCAGTCAGACGTTTTACACGATGGCAAGCGGCGGTCTGGGTTACGGCATGCCTGCCGCGGTGGGCGTGGCTTTGGGCAAACCCGGCAGTCGCGTGATCGGCCTCATCGGTGACGGCTCGACGATGTATTCGCCGCAAGCGATCTATAGCGCCGTCCAGCTCGATCTCCCGATCACGTTTGTCATTCTGAATAACGCCCGCTACGCCGCCTTGCAGGAATTTGCGCCCGTATTCGGCTTCTCCACGTCGGATCCGGTACAGGGCACCGACCTCCCGGGGCTGGATTTCGTTTCCCTGGCCAACAGCATGGGTTGCAAGGGCGTTCGAGTGAGCGACGCGCTGTTGCTGAAGTCCGCGCTGGAAGACGCGTTGTCTTCGGGCGAAACGCGCCTCGTAGAAATTGTCGTGGCCTGACCGTGAGTCGGTGGTTCGACGGGCCGGCTTTTTAGAAATATTCCAGGAGACAGTAATGAATCAGGTATCGATGTTAATCAACGGCGAGCGTGCGATGGCTCGTGACGGGGCGACATTCGAGCGCCGTAACCCGCTCGACGACTCGGTTGCATCGATGGCGCCAGCCGCGACCGTCGCCGATGCACAAGCCGCGGTGCGCGCCGCGGCCACAGCGTTTCCCGCATGGTCGGCGATGGGCCCAGGCGAGCGACGCGCATTGCTGAATCGAGCCGCGGATGCGCTCGAAGCAAAGGGCGACGCTTTCGCGCTGGCAATGGCAACCGAAACAGGCGCCTCCCGCCTGTGGGCAGATTTCAACGTCAAGCTTGCGGCCGACGGGTTGCGCGAAGCTGCCGCGATGATCACGCAGATTTCGGGCGAAGTGATTCCGTCGGACGTGCCCGGCAGTCTCGCGCTTGGGGTTCGACAGGCCGCCGGCGTCGTGCTCGGGATCGCACCGTGGAACGCTCCCGTCATCCTTGGCGTGCGTGCCATCGCGTTGCCGCTGGCTTGCGGCAACACCGTCGTGCTCAAAGGCTCCGAAATTTGCCCGGCGACCCACGGCCTCATCATCGAGGCGTTACAGGATGCCGGACTGCCGCGCGGCGTTGTGAACTTCGTTACGAATGCGCCGGCGAATGCTGGCGACATTGTCGAAGCGCTCATTGCCGAGCCCGCGGTCAGACGTGTGAACTTCACGGGTTCAACCCGTGTCGGCCGCATCATCGCAACCCAGTGCGCGAAATATCTGAAGCCTTCGGTACTTGAACTCGGCGGAAAGGCGCCGTTTCTTGTTCTTCACGATGCCGATATCGAAGCTGCGGTTCAAGGCGCGGCATTCGGGGCGTTCGCCAATTCCGGTCAGATCTGCATGTCCACCGAACGTATCGTCGTCGACACGAAGATCGCCGATGAATTCGTCGCGCGACTGGCCGAAAAGGCAAAGAGCCTGCCGCTTGGCGATCCGAGAAAGGGGCCGGTGGTACTCGGCTCCGTCGTAGACATGGCGACCGTCAGGAAGTGCAACGACCTGATCGACGACGCGCTGGCGAAAGGTGCGACGTTGGTATGCGGTGGAAAATCCGAGACCACGCTCATGCCGGCCACGCTGCTCGACCACGTTACGGCGGACATGCATATCTATCGGGAGGAGTCGTTCGGGCCGGTCAAGGCGATCGTCCGCGTCAATGGAGACGAAGAGGCCATCGCATGCGCAAATGACAATGAATATGGTCTGTCGGCGGCAGTCTTCAGCCGTGACGTCGCGCGTGCCTTGACGGTAGCGAAGCGTATCGAGTCCGGGCTTTGCCACGTCAATGGGCCGACGGTTCACGACGAGGCGCAGATGCCGTTTGGCGGAATGAAGTCCAGCGGTTTTGGGCACTTCGGTGGCAAAGCCGGGATCGCGGAATTTACCGATTTGCGCTGGATTACCGTGCAAACGACGCCTCGTCACTATCCGTTCTGATGGTCGCTACGATCACGGCACGTCTTGCTCACGGTGGAAGAGACGGGCCTCTGGATCGTGGGCACGAACAAAACAACGACGATATACCGGCGAGAAGCCATCGCTCCTGGAACGACGGGCGATGAGCCCAAGGAGACTGCAATGCCTATTGTCAATTTTGAGTTGTCGCTCGATCGCACCCCGTTCGAGTCTGACCATCACGTCGGAAAGCGGATTACCAAGGACTGCGATTCAGGCTTCACGGGTCTGGCCGGGGAGGTGAAATGAACGACCGCAATCTCCGTCTGCCGACCGTAGACATAGGCCGCACCCTTGATGATGGACCGTTCTCGACGTTCCAGCGAATGGTCGTCTTTCTCGCCGCGTTTGCGATCGTGATGGATGGATTCGATGGGCAACTCATCGGATTCGCCATTCCCAGCCTGATCAAGGAATGGGGCATTACGCGCAACGCATTTGCACCCGCCGTTGCTGCCGGCCTCGTAGGCATGGGTATAGGTAGCGCATTCGCAGGCTTTTTCGCGGACAAGTTCGGCCGGCGCTGGGCAATTATTGGGAGCGTGCTGGTATTTGGCTTGGCGACGAGTTCGATCGCGCTATCGCCGGACGTCATGACCATCGCAATCCTGCGCTTCTTCGCGGGACTGGGTATCGGTGGTGCGCTGCCAAGCGCGACGACCATGACAGCGGAATTTACGCCTGCTCGCCGGCGGACGCTCGCAGTGACCGCAACCATCGTTTGCGTACCGCTGGGGGGCATGCTTGCTGGACTGTTCGCGAGCGTTGTGCTTCCACATTATGGCTGGCGAGGGCTCTTTCTTATTGGCGGCACGCTTCCCGTGGCACTGGCGCTCCTGCTGTATCTCGTCATGCCGGAGTCGCCGCGTTACCTTGCCCGCCATCACGAACGCTGGAACGAACTGCGTCACCTGCTGACCCGCATGTCCCGCTCGATTCAGCCGGACGCCGTGTTCGCCGATCAGAAGGAGCAGAGGGCGGTACAGCATCCGGGGTTTCGTGCCTTGTTCGCGGACGGCCAGGGCCGTGACACGCTTGCAATCTGGGTCGCCTTCTTCATGAACCTGATCGCCGTCTACAGTGCATTCAGCTGGCTGCCGACGATGCTTGCTGGCGAGGGTCTCAGCCCTTCGGTGGCAGGTTCGGGTCTGACTGCCTACAACCTGGGCGGCGTAATTGGCGCACTGGGCTGCGCAGTGGCAATCGGTCGGTTCGGGTCACGCTGGCCGTTGCTCGTGTGCTGCCTGATGGCATCCGCGAGCGCGCTTTTCCTGCGCGGTCTTGACGTCTCCACTCACACGACCTTGCTGGTGTTCGGAATTGGTTTGCACGGCCTCTTCGTGAACGCGGTTCAGTCGACGATGTACGCCCTTTGCGCCTACGTCTATCCAACAGAGATACGCGCGACCGGAACCGCATCCGCGCTCGCATTCGGGCGGCTCGGAGCGATTCTTAGCGCGTTCGCAGGGGCAGTCGTGATCACGCAGGGGGGGGCGTCTGCGTATCTGGGCATGCTTGGCGGCGCGATGTCGATGGTTTTCATCTGCCTGATGATCGTGCGTCGCCATATTCCGCCCATCAATCGCGCTTGATCTCGGTCTCGAGGGTGAGAGAGGCGCGCGAAACCGGAGTACAGCGCGCCTCATGTTTTTCGCATCACGATTTACTCTGACAGTACGCAAATCATGACAACAGGATTTCCCGGCATTTTCTCCGTCAGCGACTATCGTGACGAAGCCAGACGGCGGCTGCCGCGAATGGTGTTCGACTATCTGGAAGGCGCGGCAGACGATGAATCGGGACTGAGGCATAACCGTTCGGCGTTCGATAAATTGCAGTTGTTGCCACGCCGACTGACGGATGTCAGCACACGAGAGCAATCCGTGGAGCTTCTGGGCACGCGGCTTCCATCACCGCTGGTGATCGCGCCAACGGGCCTCAACAGCGCATTCTGGCCCAAGGGTGACCTCGCGCTTGCGCGTGCGGCGGGCAAGGCCGGTATTCCCTTTGCGCTATCGACGGCTTCAAACATGTCCATCGAAGAGGTGGCAAAAGGGGCTGACGGCGAACTGTGGTTTCAACTGTATGTTGTTCATCGCAACCTCGCGAAGAGCCTGGTCAATCGCGCCCGAACGGCTCGATATTCGACCTTGATCCTCACCACCGATGTAGCGGTCAACGGATTTCGCCAACGCGATCTTCGCAATGGCTTTGCCATGCCGTTCAAGGCAAGCGCGCGTGCGACCGTCGACGGACTATCGCACCCGCGTTGGCTTTGGTCATATCTGATGAACGGCATGCCCGAGTTGAAAAATTTCGCTACGGACGATGCATCGGACACGGCCTCCCAGGCAGCGATTCTTCGCAGACAGATGGATGCGAGCTTCAGCTGGGATGACCTGCGCCGTTTGCGGGACGAATGGCCGGGAAAACTCCTCGTCAAGGGCATCGTGACGGCCGAAGATGCCGCGCGGTGCGTCGAGTTCGGAGCGGACGGCGTGATCGTTTCGAACCACGGCGGCAGGCAACTCGCCGACCTGCCCGCAACCGCCGATGTGCTGCCGGAAATCGTCGAGAGTACCTCGGGAACGACGGTCATTCTCGACAGTGGCATACGGACGGGGGCTGATGTCGTCAAGGCGATCGCCTTGGGCGCACATGCCGTGATGCTGGGGCGGGCCACTTTGTACGGGTTGGCAGCCAGAGGGGAAACCGGAGCGAGCGACGTCATCGAGATGATCAAACACGAAACAGACCGAACGCTCGCCCTCGTCGGTTGTCGCTCGGTCCGTGAGCTCGATCGCAGCTACATTTCGAAGCGACCGTCGTAGGTTACTGCGCATTGACGCCGGATTCTGGATGCGCAATGGTTCGGGATAGCTATCCCGCGTATTTGCAGTCGGAATCTTGTGCCATGAATAAAGTGATTACTACGGATCATTACCATCGCGACGACAGGCTTTTGGCCTGGGCGGATCAGGTTCGGGACAGCTGCGTCCCCATGGTTTTCAGGACCGAGTGCGATCAGGGATTTCGTGGCGAGATCTCCAGCGTGAACACCGACGGCGTGTGCGTGTCACGGATCTCGGCGGTCGATCACGTTGCGGCGCATGACTGGGAGGAAGTGCGGCGCACTGCGGACGACTACCTGCTTGTGTCGATACAGATCGAGGGACGAGGTGCGATCGAGCAGGATGCCCGCACCGCATTCGTCGACCCTACCGACATGGTGCTGTTTGACTCGTCGCGCAATTTCGCCTGGCATTTCTCCGGCGAGCATTACACGATCCGCTTTCCACGCAAGGCGTTGGAGAAACTGGTGCCGTGTGGCCGGCAGCACACCGCAGTGAGGATTCCCGCGGCGACCGGGATCCGCCGCATCGCAGCGGACCATGTCGCGTCCCTGCACAGAGCGCTTTCGTCGGACGAAGGCGTCGTGGCCGGCTGCGCCAGGCTTGCCGATGTGACCGCGAATCTGGTCGCCCTGGCGCTGGCCGATTATTTCAACTCGGCCCCGCTGTCCAGATCCAACGTGAAAGAGATGCATCTGCTCCGGGCACGTGCGTTGATCAAAGACCGTATTCACGAACCGGAACTGGGACCCGAACAGATCGCCGATGAGCTGGGGGTTTCCAGCCGTTATCTTTACCGATTGTTCGCCGAGGCCGGAGAGTCGATTGGCGAGATCATCTGTACGACCAGACTCAACGGGTGCGGCGAGTGGCTTCAGCAACGCGCCTACGCGAACCGCTCGATTACCGATATCGCGATGGCATGGGGTTTCAATAATGCATCGCATTTCAGCCGTACGTTTCGACGTCACTTCGGAATGTCCGCACGCGACTACCGTGCGAAGCATCGCGACGCTTTTTGAATCGCCCCTGAGTTGGCCGCGCAGCGGTCCAGCCTGCTGGCAGCATATGTGAAAATCCTGTTCTGTCAGAGTCAAGCGTCCGGCATATTGGCCCGGGACACTTCATCTACAACGTTGCGGGCTTCCCGTCCCGCGAGTCGTGGAGGAGTATCTTGGCTCTCAACCATCCCCAATACAAAGCGGCTGTGGTGCAGGCCGCCCCGGCATTCCTCGATCTTCAGGCCGGAATCGACAAGTCCGTACGCCTGATTGAAGAGGCCGCTCAAGCCGGCGCCGACCTGATCGCATTCCCTGAAGTCTGGCTGCCGGGCTATCCGTTCCATATCTGGCTCGGTACACCGGCCTGGTATATGAGCAAAGGCTATGTTCAGCGTTACTTCGACAACTCGCTGAGCTACGACAGCCCGGAAGCCGATGCACTGAGGGAGGCTGCGAGAAAAAACCGTATCACGGTGGTGATGGGGCTCTCGGAGCGCAAGGGCCACTCGTTGTATATCTCCCAATGGATCATCGGTCGCGACGGGGAAACGCTCCTGCAACGACAGAAACTCAAGCCCACGCACCTCGAGCGGACGGTTTTCGGTGACGGTGAGGGAAGTGGTTTGACCGTGATCGACAGTCCGCTGGGAAAGCTCGGCGCGCTTTGTTGTGCCGAACACGTGCAACCTTTGACCAAGGCCGCGATGTATGCGCAAGGCGAACAGGTCCACGTTGCCGCGTGGCCGAGCTTTTCCCTCTACGAATTTGCCAGCGCATTGAGCCACCAGGTGAACAACGCGGTTTCGCGGACCTATGCCGTCGAAGGCGGCTGCTTTGTCCTCGCGCCTTCGACAGTCGTCACCGAAGAGATGGTCGAGAGCCTTTGTGACACCGCTGACAAACGTCTGCTGTTGCGGGCAGGCGGTGGCCATAGCGTTGGATACGGACCTGACGGGGCGGAGCTGTTCGAAAAGATCGACGAAACCGCAGAAGGACTGCTCTACGCCAATATCGATCTCGGCACGCAATCGCTTTCGAAGTGCGTTTTCGATCCCGCGGGGCATTACTCCCGGCCGGACGTTCTGCGTTTGCTGATCGACCGGCGACCGCGGCCCCCTTTCGCCGAGATTCGCGACACAACGCCTGTGGGGACGCTCGCCGATGATCAAACATCGTCGGACGATGGCTGCTTGTCCGAGCCTGCGAGAAGTGGAGCAGATCGGTAGCGGGACCGTCGGGCTCGATTGATGTTGATTGAAACTGGATGGCGTTTATTCGAAATAACAGCAATCCGGTAACGACTATATATTTAGGATGTCGATATGAACTACAAAGAAAATAGAGACTACGAATGGAAGATGGTCATCTTTCTTGCGGTGCTGTTCGGAATCGTTGGTCTCGACCGTCTGGTCATCGTGTATCTGTTTCCGGTTCTTCTGCCCGAACTCAAACTGAACAACACGCAGGCAGGCGCCATTGCCTCGGTTCTCGCGTTGACGTGGGCAATTTCGACATGGGTGCTCGGGAGTCTGTCCGACCGCCATGGGCGTCGCAAGATTCTGCTGGGGTCTTCAATCTTCTTCTCGGTGATGACGTCCTTTACCGGTGTCGCCAAGTCGTTCCACGGCATGCTGCTTGTGCGCGGCCTCCTTGGCGTGGGAGAGGGGGGCGTCTTCAGCGCCAGCGTTGCAACCATCGACGAAATATCGACGCCGCGCCGGCGCGGCTTGAATCTGGGTATTCATCAATCGTTTTTTCCCCTTCTGGGTATCGGCCTTGGACCGATCATCGCTACCCAGCTCGTGATGCATATGCGCTGGGAGTGGGTGTTCTTCGTTCTCGGCATCCCGGGGCTTTTGCTGACGTTCCTGATCGGCAAGACCATGCGAAAGTCGGAGGCAGGTCGCGATAAACAGGCTCGGTCGGCGTCGGGTGGCCCCCTGGCCGTGCTGAGATACAAGAACATCTGGCTGACCACGGTCATCGGATCGCTTTTCCAGACGGGCCTGTTCGTTTTCTCGACGTTTGTCGCGCTCTATCTGACCAAGGTAGTGGGCCTCAGCCTCGGCACGGTTGGCCTGATCATCTCCGGATGGGGTTTCGGCGGGTTTGTCGGGATGATCGCTGTTCCGGCGGTATCTGATCGGCTCGGGCGGCGTATCGTGCTCGTCGTTTCCGCAACTTGCTATGGCATCCTGATGTTGGCGTTTGTGCTTTGTCATGCTTCTCCGATCGTCATGTTCGCCAATCTCTTTGCTGCCGGGATTTTCGGCTTCGGCATCGCGCCGCTCTTTCTTGCCGTGATTCCTTGCGAATCCGTACCGTCCACCCTGACTGGCTCCGCCGTAGGCGTTCCGACCGCTATCAGTGAACTCATTGGCGGGGTCCTGATGCCCGTGGTGGCAGGTGGACTCGCCGACACGTTCGGTCTTGGTTATCCGATGCTGATCGTCGGGGGGGTGTCGTTGGTGAGCGCTCTCGTGGGGATGTTTCTCGATGAAACGGTGCCCGCCGCGACGTCGAAGCATTCCGTCTCGAACATAGATGCGGTCTGAGTGTTTGGCAAAGACCAGTTGGATTGCAGATCGTTGGGGAGAGCTCGCGTGATCAATGCCGCCGACGTCGGTCGTGGGGTTGTATCAGGGGCGGTGCGTCATCATTTCTGACGATGCGCGGCAAAAAAGCAGACGCGCATTCTACGAAGACCGAAATGTAAGAGAGACGTAGATGCCAGCCCTCCCGCAGCTTTCAGTCGTCGACGCAAAAGATGCGATCGATCGACGCGAGATCTCCTGCCTGGAATACGTTCAGGCGCTGGTGGATCAACAGGTCAAAACCGAGTCGCTGAACGGGTTCGTGCATTTCAACCCGGAGAAATTGCTGCAATCGGCGCGGGCGCATGATGAATCGCTCGCTGCCCGAACAGGTCGGATGTCGCTTGCAGGCATCCCGTTGGCAATCAAGGACAACATCGATTGCTTGAGCATGCCGACATCCGCTGGAACGGCAGCGCTCCGCAACGCTGTACCTCGAGCGAACGCGCCAGTCGTGACACGCCTGATCGAAGCGGGTGCTTTGGCAGCCGGCAAAGCCAACATGCACGAACTCGCATTCGGCTGCACCAACGACAACGGATGTTTTGGCCCGGCCCGCAACCCGTATGACGCTTCCAGAATTCCGGGAGGAAGCAGCGGTGGATCTGCGGTGCTGGTGGCGAGTGGTGCGGTACCGGCGGCGCTCGGCACTGACACGGGCGGATCGGTGCGAATACCGGCGGCGTTGTGTGGACTGGTCGGTTTTCGTCCTACGCATGGTCGCTATCCTTCAGAGGGAGTCGTACCGATATCGCCCACGCGTGACACGGTCGGCCCGATCGCCCGAACCGTCTCCGACGTGATGTTGCTGGACGAGATCTTGTCCGGAAGTGGCTCGACGCTTCCCGTTGTCGACGGCGCACGTGACGTTCGCCTGGCAGTCCCGTACTCGACGTTGTGGGAGGGGGTGTCACCCGATGCCCGGCCGGTACTTGAAGTCGCCCTGCGGAAGCTCGAGGACGCGGGCTTCGAACTGGTCGACGTAGACCTGCGACGTTATCCGTTTTTCCGTGCGCAGAAGAGCGCAACCATCCCATTTTTCGAATTCTGCGGTGCCTTGGGCCGCTATCTGGAAACAGGTGGCGTGGCGGTGACGTTCCCGGAGATCGTTGCCCAGATCAAGAGTCCGGATGTGGTCCGGATCGTCAGCGATATCTTGGGGTCCGGCGCGATCTCCGCGACCGAATATGCCGATGCGCTTCTCGCACGAGAGCGGTCGCGCACGTCTTATGTGGAGTGTCTTCGCGAAGTGGCGGCAGACGCACTGCTATTTCCGACTGTCCTGATTCCGGCTTGCAACATCGGCTCTGAAACCGTGGCGGTCGGGTCCGACGCGCTCGATGTCTTTGCCGCATACACACGAAATACCGAACCAGGCAGCAACGCAGGGGTACCCGGCATCACCATTCCCGCGGGTCTGACGCAGGATGGGCTTCCGGTTGGATTGGCGCTGGACGGTGCTCCCTATTCGGATCGGCGAATCCTGCAGATCGGCAAGCAAATGGAGCGCGTTCTGTGTGCCGCGACGTTCCCGCGTCTCGACGCACACGTTTGATACATCCGGCAACGGCTTAACGAGAAAGGCAAGCAAATGAATCGTCGAAATGTCCTTAAAAGTATTGCGCTCGGTGCTGCAAGTGCCGCGATGGGCGCCGGGGGGCTCGTACCGGCGTCGGTACGCGCGGCAAACCAGCCGCTGAAGTTGGCGCTGATGGCGCCGATGAGCGGGCCGGCCGCATTTTTCGGTCAGGCCTGTAAGAACTGTGCAGCGATGGCAATCGACGAGATCAATGCGCGCGGGGGCGTTCTGGGGCGCCCCCTCGAATTGCTGGTGGGAGACGCTGGCGCCGCACCTTCCGAGTCGGCGCAGACGGCTCTGCGCCTCTGGAAGCGCGACAAGGCGGAGGTCTTTGTCGGATCGCACGATAGCGCTGTCCGCACGGCGCTGGAAAGTTTGTTCCGAGGCCAGGTGCCTTACTTCTATACCCCGATGTACGAGGGCGGCGACTGCGCGAAGGGCGCGTTCTTCGTTGGCGAGACGCCTGCGCAGCAACTGACGCCGGTCATTCCGTGGCTGACCGCCAAACACCAGGTCAAGCGCTGGTTCCTGATCGGCAACGACTACATCTGGCCACGCAAGTCGAACGAAGTGGCGAAAAAGGCGATTCAGGGTTCCGGCGCGACCGTGGTCGGCGAAGAGTACGTTCCATTCGACGTCGATAACTTTGACGCGGTGCTTGGCAAAATCCGGGACAGCAAGGCAGATGCGGTCTTCATCACGCTGGTGGGCGGGTCGGCCGTCACGTTCAACAGAAGTTTTGCGAGCTTCGGTCTCAGCGACAAGATGATCCGCTTCGGCACGATGATCGAGGAAAACACGCTGATCGGCATCGGGGCGTCCAACTCCAGGAACCTCTACTCGGCTTCCGGCTTTTTCTCGACGCCGACCGCCACGTCCGGCCAGTTTCTGGAGCGCTATCACAAGCGATTCGGCGCTTCGGCGGTATTGAGCAGCATCGGCGAGTCGACATACGAGGGCATCCTGATGTATGACGCCATGGCCAAGAAGGCGAACTCGGCGGCGATCGGCGATCTGATGAAGGCTTCCGATGGGGCAAGTTACAAAGGCCCGCGTGGCGTGGTCACGATGAAGTCCCGCAACGTGACGGCCGACATCTTCCTCGCCAAGGCTTCAGGGGCCCGATACGACATCGTCAAGACGTTCTCGCAACTTAGCTCGGCCGAAACCTGCACGAGCGGAGCGGGTGTGGGTTGAAGTCATGCTTCTTTCCTACATTCTCAATCTCGGGTACGCGTGTGCGGCCCTCGCGCTCACGACGATCGGTCTGGCAATCGTGTTCGGGCTGCTGGGCGTGCTGAACATGGCGCATGGCGAGTTCATCATGCTGGGCGCGTACTCGGTGGTCGTCGTGCAGCGTCTCGGGCTGCCCGCCTTGCTTGCCATACCCTTGGCGATCGTCGTATGTGCTGCTGTCGGGTGGATCGTCGAGCGCGTGCTGGTTCGTCCTTTGTATCAGCGGCCGTTCGATACCTTGCTCGCAACGTGGGGCGTTTCGATCCTTCTCCGCGAAGGCGTGGTCGCATTGTTCGGAAAGGGTTACCAGGACGTGGCGGGTGCGGATGGCGCGTCGATCGACTTCTTCGGCACCCAGTACCCGGCATTCCGGCTTGCGATGATGCTCGCGGTGGGGCTGGCATTCGCCGGGCTCGCGGCATGGTACAGCCGCAGCCAGACGGGTGCGCGGATTCGAGGCATGGTCGCGAATCCCCTTCTTGCCAAGGCGGCCGGCATCAATACGACCCGACTGGCCAGCGGCACTTTCATCACGGGTGTGGTGCTGGCCGGGTTGGCGGGGGTGCTTCTCGCACCGATCGTGCGGGTCGAGCCATACATGGGCCTCGACTATCTGCTCAATTCGTTTTTCGTGCTCGTTGTCGGTGGCCTGGGCAGCCTGCTCGGTCTCGCGGTAGGCGCGCTCGTCATCGGAGGAACGCAGGTTGCAGTGTCGAGTTTCATCGATCAGACGTCGGGCTATACCGCTGTTCTGATCCTGTCCATCTATTTCTTGTGGAGTCGCCCAAATGGCCTCGTCTCGCGCCGTTGAAACGTCCCTCCAGGTTGTCACGGCGGCGATTCTTCTCAGCTTGCCGCTGTGGGCCGGTGATTACAGCGCAAACCAGATCGGGCTTCTGTTGCTGTATGGCATGGCGACGCAAAGCGTTGCTTTGTGCTGGGGGAATTCGGGTTTTTTGCCGCTGGGCCAAAGTCTGTTTTTCGGGCTGGGCGCATATGTCAGCGCCTTGGTATTGCGCGCTGCAGCCGCGGCCGGTGGCGAATGGCAGATCATTCTGCTTCCGCTTGCAATCGCAGTGCCGGCGGCCCTGGCTTATGCAATCGGATTTATCGTCTTTGCGCGCCGGATTGACAGTGGGCCGTTCTTTTCGTTGATTACCCTTGCGCTATGCATGTTGGGGTTTCTGGTCGCCAATCAATGGAGCGGCGTAACCGGTGGCTTCAATGGGTTGACAGATATCCCTGACCTGCCGATGACCGACAGGTATGGAAATCTGTATTACGTGATCGCGGCGGCTTCGGTTGTCGTCACTGCATTGATCACCTGGTTGAACCGCAGGCCGATCGGGACGCTCTGGGCCGCCACTTCAGAGAATGAAGACCGCCTCCAGTTTTTTGGATTCGCGACACACAAACTGAAGGCTGCCGCTTTTGGCCTCTCGGGTGCGATCGCCGGTCTGGGTGGGACGCTGTATGCGCCGCACGAGGGTCTCGTCGGTCCTCAGGCGATCGGAGTGGCGTTGTCAGCGCAGTTTGTCATCTGGGCGGCCGTTGGGGGGAAGCGCAGCCCGCTGGGCGCGCAACTCGGTGCCGTCGTGATCGGACTGCTTGCAGCGACCTGGCGTGATCTGTTTACCTATTGGGAAGTACTGATCGCGCTGATTTTCATCGGTGTGGTGCGACTATTTCCCGATGGCCTGGCCGGCGCGGCTGCTGCGCTTGCCCGAATTGCGGGTCTGCGCGTCGTGAACGCGATTCCGGAGAAACGGGCGGATGCTCCCGACGTCGCTGCGATTGACGTACGGCCGCCTCAATCTACGCTGCTTAGTTTCAGGAAGGTGGAAGTAAGCCAGGGTAGCGTCAACATTCTCAACGGGCTCGATCTCGAGGTAGGCGCCGGGGTCATCAATTGTTTCATTGGCCCCAATGGCGCCGGGAAGACGTCGACATTCAATGCAATGACGGGTCGTTTGCCAGTCCGTTCAGGCGAAATCCGCTTTCGCGGATGCGAGATCTCGTCCTCTCAGGCCTGGCAGGTCGCCAGACTGGGAGTCGGCCGCAAGTTTCAGATTCCCACGGTTTTTGCCCAGTTGTCCGTCAACGAGAATCTTCAGATCGCGCTGTGGGCGAATCGGATACGTCCTCATGAGACGCTGACTGCGGCGCCTTTGCATTGGAATTCGGTTCAACGAGTTCGCACGCTCGGAAAATTCGGGTTTCTCGAATCGAATATGATGGTTCGCGCGGGAGATCTTTCTCAAGGGATGCGCCAGATGCTGGAGTTCGCGATGGTGGCAATCACCGAACCGCGTCTTTTGCTTCTTGACGAGCCGTGCGCCGGCCTCTCGGCGCACGAAACCCGTCACATGATGGAAGCGATCACGTCGACCGTCGGCGAACTGGAGGCGTCAGCCATCGTGATCGAGCATGACATGAGCGCGCTCGAAAAGATCGCCAGCAACGTGGTGGTCCTCCATCAGGGAAGAAGCCTCGCGGTCGGATCTCTGTCGCAAATCAAGATGTCGGCGGAGGTCAAGGCTGTCTACTCCGGAGGAAGAAAATGAGCGAGCTCCAGCGAGAAGCAATGTTGAGGTTTTCGTCGATCGTCGCTGGGTATGGTGACACGATGGTGCTCAAGGGGATCAGCGGCGAGGTGGCCGCGGGTAACGTCCTGGGTGTATTCGGCCGCAATGGTGTGGGCAAGTCGACACTGATGCGTGCTTTGACAGGCGTCGTTCAGCCCACGTCCGGTGCTGTCACGGTCAACGGCGGTGAAGTCGGCAACGTGCCGTCGCACCAACGGCGACGTTTAGGGATGAGCTACGCGCCTCAGGAGCGGGTTGTCTTTGACAATTTGAGCGTCGCAGACAACCTGACACTCGGATTCAAGACCAGAAGTCTGGAAGCATACGACGACTTGTTCCAGTTTTTCCCGCGTCTGAAAGAACGCTTGATGCAGCCGGCGGGGAAGCTGAGCGGTGGTGAAAAGAAGTTGCTTTCCTTCGCCAGAATCATCGCGGAGCGGTCGCCTCTCACGCTGATCGACGAGCCGTCGGAAGGTGTTCAGCAGGAGAACCTGGAGCGGATGGCATCTGTTATCCAGTCTCGGACCGCTGAAGGAGCGGCGTTTGTGGTTGTCGAGCAGAATCTGACGTTTTTAACCGCGATCGCCGACAATTTCATCGGCTTGGATCATGGAGAGATCGTGTTGTCGGGCGACTCGATCGATATGTCTCGCGAGCAGCTCGAAGCCGTCTTGGCGGTTTAGTCTCTCGTATCAAACGATTGGTCGCGTCGCTCGCATCTGACCGTCGACCGTGCCGTTCCACACTCATGACGGCATGGTCGTTCTGGTCGCGGCGACGGAAGCAGCAAGCTCCGCGCGGTTGGAGAATCCCTTCTTGTCCATGATCCGCCGCAAATGGGTGCGCACGGTCGACAAGCTGATGCAGAGCAGGCGGCCGATATCCTGATCGGTACAACCCTTCGCGACAAGTTGGGCGATCTCGCTCTCGCGGTCGGTGAGGCCCGTCGCGCTGCCGGCACGACGTTTGATGGCGCGGCAAAGGAACGGCTCGAGCGCATCGAGCACGAGTTTGTCGCGCATCTCGAAGTCAGGTCGATTCTTTGTTCGCCAGATTCTCAGATCGCTGAGTTGCCGTTCGCCGTCGAAAACAAACACGTTGATTCCGTGATGCAAACCATCATGCGCGAGAAACTCGTTATAGAACGCACTCTTCTCTAGTGCGGGCCGGTCCATAACCTCCTCCACCAAGGTAGCCCTGCGCATCTTGCAGAGCTGCGCCGTCATCGGGTCATTGTGTTGGTACCAGCTTGTGTAGCGTCGCACGTGATCGGAGTCGACATTGACCGCAATCGGGTCGACGTATGTCCCTTTCTCTGTATCCCAGTTGTACGAGACGCAGAAATCGGATCGCAGTAGCCGGGTCAAGTCCGACAAAACGACGCGCCTTACATCCACCATCGGTCCGAGCTCTTCGAGCCGTCCGATGATGTCCCCGAAAAGTCGGAGTTCGTCGAGCGTGAGGTCGTGAACTGGTGGCTTCAAGGGTGCCTCATCGGTAAGAGGAATCAGGAGACAGCATGCGCGGCAGGGTGGAAAGACTGTTTCGCATTACACATCAAGAATAGCAAGGAAAAAATACTGATCAGCAACGAACTTCGCTTCCTATACCCGTTCGTTGCATGTATGCCGCAGTTGGACCCGCGGCATGCATGCAGATCAAAAAAAGCGACGCTCGCCGGGGCCCTCGTCCTTCGTGAGCGAGGGGGCGGGCCAGGATGTTCGTGTCGACATTTCTAACGATGGGGCTCAAAAAAAGCGGCTCATAGAGTAGGCGCACAGTGGGAAGCGGACGTGCTGAGACTGTTCGTTGTAGCGAGGCAAGCTGGAGGATTACCCGGAGACGCCTGCCCATTGACAAAACGATTCCGATGCACTTCCGGCGGGACGTTTTCCTCAGTCATTCTCGTCAACGAAAACTACTCCATAAAATTAGGAAAGCGATATGAATATGCTCATCAAGCGAAGCATGGTTGTCTGCGCCGCGGTTGGGTGCGGCGCGGCGCATGCGCAGTCGTCAGTGACGCTGTGCGGGCTGATCGATGCTGGCGTGACGTACACGAACAATGCGACATCGAGCACGGGGCATGGCGCGCTCGTGCAATTTGCGTCCGGGTCCTCGCAGGGAGATCGCTGGGGGCTGACTGGCAAAGAGGACCTGGGTGGCGGGCTCAAGGCGATCTTTACGCTCGAAAGCGGCTTTCAACTTTCCAACGGGGCCTTGGCGCAAAACGGGTTGTTGTTCAATCGCGAAGCCTTCGTAGGCCTTGATGGGCGCTTCGGGACGCTGACGCTCGGGCGGCAATACGACTTCATTGGCGATATTTTCCCGGCGTACTCGATCGCGGGAAACACGGCGGCGGGTATCCTGGGGTGGGGAATCCCTGCGTATGCTGCTGGCGGGTACACGCTTGATAACCGGCTGTGGGGCGATAACGTCAACAACTCGGTGAAGTATCTTTCGCCAACGATTTCGGGCTTCAGTGTCGGCGCCATGCACGGTTTCGGCAATGTCGCCGGCTCATTGGGCACCAACAGCTCGATGAATTTTCTGCTGAACTACAGCCAAGGTGGGCTCGCAGCGTCGCTGTCGTATTTCAAGCAGCACAACGCGACAAATTCCGCGAATTTGACGGAATACGCTGGCGGCGCAACTTACAGCTTGGGGAAGGCTCAGATATTCGGCGTAGTGACCGATGTCCAGTTGAGCAGCGGCACCAAGGCTCGCGCGCTGACCTATGACGGTGGCGTGACTTACTTCGTCAGGCCCGATATTTCGCTTGGCGCAGGGTTCCAGTTTCAAGAGCGCAACAACGGGGTCGGCAGCGCGAATCAGGTAACCATCGGCGCGGATTACTTCATTTCCAAACGCACGGACGTTTATTTCGTTGGTGCGCTCGCGCATGATCATGCACACGGCGCTCAAATCGAAGCAGCGCTCGGATCGCCGTCCAGCACGAGTTTTCAGACTGCGGCCAGGATTGGCATTCGGCACAAGTTCTGACCGTGCTGGTTAAGACCGATGGCGAACTGAAGGTTCGCCAATCTGAACTTGGATGCAGTGATACCAGCCTTCAGGCCCGTTCGGTGCACGGGCCGCACGTGTTTCATGTGACGGCCCGCCCGAATCAGTTTCGCTCCTGTTCCAGCCAGCGTCGTTGCGACGCATAAAGATGCGTGCGCATGGCCGCCTGGGCCATCAGCACCTCGCCGTTTTCCAGCGCGTGAAGAATGGACTCGTGTTCGTCGAACGCCTTTGCCCACGTCTGCCTGCTTTCGGTGCGCGCGCTGACGCGCGAGGAGATCGGACTGTGGCGTCCGTCGAACAGCTCGCCCACCAGCCGGACCAGCACCGAATTGCCAGTCATCGCTGCAATCGCGACGTGGAATTCGCGATCGTGCGCCAGCGGGGAACGGCCTTCCGCGATGGCGGACCGCATCGCCTCGACCGCGCGGCGCACGGGCGCCAGCCGTTCGGGCGTCGCGTGTGCGCATGCGAGTTCGACGACGCTGCCTTCCAGCGCGGCGCGGGCGCTCATCAGTTCGATCGGATTTTCGCCCAGCGGTGTCGCCGCGGCATTCGACGCCTTCGCGGGAGGGCACACGAACACGCCGGAGCCCATCCGGACTTCGACGATGCCCTCGATCTCCAGCGCAATGAGCGCCTCGCGAACCGACGGGCGTGATACGCCCAACTGCTGAGCCAGATCCCGCTCGGGCGGCAGGCGTTCTCCGTCGGCGAACCGCCCCTCTTCGATGAGCGAACGAATCTGGTCGGCGATGCGCTGATACAGGCGGCGTGTATCCACCTGTTTGAACTGGTCCAGCAATGCTCCCCCTTGCCGCGTCGCGCGGTTGTCCGATCCGAAGCGATCAGTCTACTTCACTTTGAATGGCCTGACCAATTGGCGCGGCGTTAAGAGCTTCGTCCGATATCGCTACGGGCTGAGCGGGCAAATTGGCCTTACCAAACATCCGGCCGGTCGGTATGCCAGTCGATTTCGCTTAACGTCCAATGGCAGCGAGGAAGGATGGAAATATCCGAACCATGCGACATGCACTTGCCACCGAGCCTTTTAGGGATTTTTCTGGATATCCTGCCAATTGGCTTGACCAATTAAGGCCAGGCCAATAGTCTGTGTCTGGTCAGGCCAATTTGGCGGTGGCACGCGCCGCACCGTCCTGTTTCATCCATTACCGAGATACCGATGAGAACCGTCATTTGTGAAGAACCCGGTCGTCTGGTCGTTGCCGAGCGCCCGGTGCCGGCCGCGGGCCCCGACGATGTCCTGATCCGCGTGAAGCGGGTCGGTGTATGCGGCACCGATATGCACATCTTCACCGGCAACCAGCCGTACCTCGCCTATCCGAGGGTGATGGGGCACGAGCTGGCCGGCGTCGTCGAGACCGCACCGGCGGGCGCGCGCGTCAAGGCCGGCGACCAGGTCTACGTGATGCCGTATCTGTCGTGCGGGACGTGCGTCGCGTGCCGTGCGGGCAAGACCAATTGCTGCACCCGGATCCAGGTGCTGGGCGTGCACGCCGACGGCGGCATGGTCGAATACCTCGCCGTGCCGCAGGCCTTCGTATTCGCGGCCGACGGCGTCACGCTCGACCAGGCCGCGATGATCGAATTCCTCGCGATCGGCGCGCACGCGGTCGCGCGTGCCGAGGTCCGGTCCGGGCAACGCGTGCTGGTCGTCGGCGCGGGCCCGATCGGCATGGCCGCGCTGATCTTCGCCACGCTGCGCGGCGCGCGGGTCTGCGTGCTCGACGGCCGCGCGGACCGGCTGGCGGTCTGCGCGACGGCGCTGGGCGCGCACGCCACCGTGCCGCTCGACACGAGCGGAGCCGACGTCGAGCGCCTCGCGGCGCTGACCGACGGCGAATTCTTCGATGTCGTGTTCGACGCCACCGGCAATCTCGCGGCGATGGAGCGCGGCCTGGACTTCGTCGCGCACGGCGGCAAGTACGTGCTGATCTCGCTCGTGAAGGGCCGCATTTCGTTCTCCGATCCAGAATTCCACAAGCGCGAGACGACACTGCTCGCGAGCCGCAACGCGACGCCGGCCGATTTCGAAACGGTGCTCGACGCGATGCGTGCGGGGCGGGTGCCGACCGACGCGCTGAAGACGCACGCGCTGACGCTCGCGGACCTGCCTGACCGGTTCGCGGAACTCCTCGAACCGGACGCCGGCGTGATCAAGGCGCTCGTTGAATGCTGAACGCGGAGCGCGAACCGATGGGCAATCCGATCCTGCAGTTCGGCACCAGCCGCTTTCTCCAGGCGCACGTCGACCTGTTCGTGTCGGAAGCGCTGGCCGCCGGTCGCGCGCTCGGCGCGATCACCGTGGTGCAGACGACGTCGAGCGCGGAAAGCCGTGCGCGCATCGATGCGTTGCGCGCGAGCGGGCGCTACCCGGTGCGGATTCGCGGCCGGCGGCACGGCGAGACGATCGATCGCGAGGTCGACTGCACGGCGATCACGGAAGCGTTGCATGCGGTGGACGACTGGGCGCGGTTGCGCGAGCGCGTGGCAGGCGAGGTCCGGGCCATCGTGTCCAACACCGGCGACAGCGGCTATGCGCTGTTCGACGACGACGGGGCCGATCTTCTGGCCGGCCACCGCGCGCCGCGCGGTTTCGCGGCGAAGCTCGCGGTGCTGCTGCACGAGCGCTTCCGCGCGGGCGGGGCGCCCGTCACGCTGCTGCCGTGCGAACTCGTCGCGCGCAATGGGGACACGCTGCGCGACCTGGTCGTCGCCGTCGCACGGGGCTGGCGCGCGGACGCGGCCTTCGTCGATTACCTGATCGACGGCTGCGTGTGGGTCAACTCGCTCGTCGACCGGATCGTGTCGGAGCCGATTCACCCGGTCGGCGCGATCGCCGAACCGTATGCGTTGTGGGCGGTGCGGCGCACGGCGGGGATGACGCTGCCGTGCGAGCACCCGGACATCGTCGTGACCGACGATCTCGAACGTTACGAGCGCCAGAAGCTGCTGCTGCTCAATCTCGGGCATACGGTGCTCGCGGAGCAATGGCGCACGCGCGGCGGCGCGCCTGACATGACGGTTGGCGCGGCGATGGACGATCCCGCGTACCGCACGCCGCTCGAGGCGGTGTGGAGCGACGAGGTGATGCCGGTGTTCGATGCGCTCGGCGAGCGCGACGCGGCGCTGGCCTACCTCGATGAGGTGCGCGACCGCTTCCTGAACCCGTTCCTTGCGCACCGGCTGGCCGATATCGCGGGCAATCACGACGTGAAAAAGACACGGCGCCTGCGCCCGGTGGTCGACATGGCGCGCGCGCTGAAGCTGCCGGTCGCGCAGCCGTACCTGATCGCGGCGCTCGGGTGAGCGGGCGTGCGGGCCGACGTCCAGAAGATGCCGCAGGAGGCGCCGGGTTACGGCGTCACGATGAAGCCGGCGTCGCTCGATGCATTTGCGTACCGGGACGGGCCCGAATGGCGAGCGTAATCGAACAGGCATCACGACAAGAACCGAACCGGAGACAGCGATGAATCACGATCCGCAGCAATCGCAGCACCTTGCCACGGCGGTCAGGAAGGCCGCCGTCCGGCTCCTGCCGTTCCTCACGCTGATGTACGCGCTGGCCTTCATCGATCGCGCGAACGTCGGCTTCGCGAAGCTCGCCTATCAGGCCGACACGGGCCTGAGCGATGCGGCATTCGCATTCGGCGCCGGCATTTTCTTCATCGGTTATGCATTGTTCGAAGTGCCGAGCAACCTCATCATGAATCGCATCGGCGCACGCGTGTGGATGAGCCGGATCATGGTGACGTGGGGCTTCGTCTCGGCGGCAATGATGTTCGCGCATACGCCGACGCAGTTCTATACGATCCGCTTCCTGCTCGGCGCGGCGGAGGCCGGATTCTTTCCCGGCGACCGACGACGAGAAGCGCGCATTGTGCGACACGCTCGATGCGGAAGAGCGCGCGAAATCGCGGCACCTGTCCGCGACGGTGTTCGGCGTGCTGAAGGACCGTCGCGTGCTGACCTTCATTGCCGCGTACTTCTGCATCCAGATCGGCAATGCGCCGCTCGCGTTCTACCTGCCGTCGAAATTCGCCGCGACGATGGGCACCCAGATCGATGGAAAAATCGGATTGCTGCTGATGATTCCGTGGCTGTGCACGATTGCGGCGATGATCGTCGCGACGCGCTTCGCGGATCGCCACGACAACCATCTGCAGGTCGCGACCGGCATGCTGACGGTCGGGATTCTCGCGTTCGCATCGATATCCGTGATCAACACGCCGGTGCTGGCGCTGCTCGCCTTCTGCATCGCGATCCCGGGGCTGGTCGCGTGCCAGCCGGTGTTCTGGTGCCTGCCGACGCGCTATCTCGGCGGGACGGGCGCCGCGAGCGGCATTGCGTTCATCGTGTCGATCGGCAATCTCGGCGGCTTCGTGTCGCCGCAGATCAAGGCGTTCGCGGATGCGGCGTCGCACGATTCGCGCACCGGCTTCGTGGTGGTCGCGGCGTTGTGTTTCGTCAGCGTGCTGCTGCTGCGCTCGCTGCGCGGCATGGGGCACGCGGGCGCGGACAGCGCGCCGGGCGGCGCGCGGGCCGGCTCGCATCGCTGAAGCGTTCGCCGGCGCGCCGCAAGGCGGCTTGCCGGCGCCGATCAACCCATCTTCAATCCAGGATCACTGTCATGTCCTTTCCCGTCACCGGGCCGGTCGCGATCCGCCTGCATCCGAACGACGACGTCGTGATCGCGACGCGGCAGCTCGTGTCCGGCGACCTGATCGCGTCCGAGGCGCTCGCTGTGTCCGGGCTGATTCCGCCGGGTCACAAGGTCGCCGTGCGCGACATCGCGAAGGGCGAGCCGGTCAGGCGCTACAACCAGATCATCGGCGTCGCGCGCGAGACGATCGCGCGCGGTCAGCATGTGCACGTGCACAACCTCGGCATGGCCGAGTTCGCGCGCGAGCACGCGTTCGGCGCCGCCGCGAGTCCGACGCGTCTCGACGACACGCCGGCGACCTTCATGGGCATTCGCCGCGACGACGGACGGATCGCGACGCGCAATTACATCGGCATACTGACGAGCGTCAATTGCTCCGCCACGGTGGCGCGTGCGATCGCCGATCATTTCCGGCGAGAGGTGAACCCGCAGGCGCTGGCCGACTATCCGGACATCGACGGCGTGATCGCGCTCACACACGGGCTCGGCTGCGGGATCGATTCGCGGGGAGACGGAATCGCGATCCTTCGGCGCACGCTGGCGGGCTACGCCGCGCATCCGAATTTCCACTCGGTGCTGTTCATCGGCCTCGGTTGCGAGACCAACCAGATCGGCGACGTGCTGCGCGAAGGCGGGCATGCGGACGCCGCGCGCCTGCGCCACTTCACGATCCAGGAGAGCGGCGGCACGCGAAAAACGATCGAGCGCGGTATCGCGATGGTCACGGAGATGCTCGGCGATGCGAACCGCGCGGTGCGGGTCGCGATGCCGGCGGCGCATCTCGTGGTGGGGCTGCAGTGCGGCGGCTCGGACGGCTACTCGGGCATCTCGGCGAATCCCGCGCTGGGGGCTGCCGTCGACCGGCTGGTGCGGCAGGGCGGCACGGCGATCCTTTCCGAGACGCCCGAAATCTACGGCGCCGAGCATCTGCTCACCCGGCGTGCCGTCAGCCGCGACGTCGGCGAAAAGCTGCTCGCGCGCATCGCGTGGTGGGAAGCCTATTGCGCACGTCACGGCGCTGCGCTGGACAACAATCCGTCGGCCGGCAACAAGGCGGGCGGGCTCACGACGATCCTCGAGAAATCGCTCGGCGCGATCGCGAAGGCCGGCACCACGAATCTCGTCGACGTATACGAATACGCGCAGCGTATCGATGCGCGCGGCCTCGTTTTCATGGATTCTCCAGGCTACGACCCGATGTCGGCGACGGGGCAGGTCGCGTCGGGCGCGAACCTGATCTGCTTCACGACGGGGCGGGGTTCGGCGTACGGCTGTGCGCCGGCGCCGTCGTTGAAACTTGCGACGAATACCGCGCTGTGGATGCGTCAGGAAGACGATATCGACATCAATTGCGGCGGCGTGATCGACGGCACGTCGAGTGTCGACCAGCTTGGCGCCACGATCTTCCAGCGCATGCTCGACTGCGCGTCCGGCAATCGCTCGAAAAGCGAATTGCACGGCTACGGCCAGAACGAATTCGTACCCTGGCAGGTTGGCGTGATCACCTAGCCGCGTGTTTGCCCTCCGCGGCGGGGGTTCCCTCTGCCTGTGCCGTGCGATCGAATTCAGGATTTGTCTAGTCATCCTGCCGATTGGATCGTCCGGCATGCACCAACTGCGTGCCTGAATTCCCCGCAACGAGGCACGTCAGAGCCCCTAAATTAGGGGATTTCCCGCGTTTTCGCGGTTTTTTTTGATCGCTGCTTGTCTCGCTGTTTTTCTTCTTGCATGCTTGTATAGACAAATTCCTGAGGCGGCTTGCTGCACCGAAGGGATGACGCACTTCAACGCAAGGAGAACTCTCGTGAACGGCAAGCGCATCAAGTGGGCAATCAGGACGATCGGCGTCATCGCGGCAGCAGCGGCAACGCTCGCCGCACCGGTGCAGGCAAAGGAATGGAAGACGGTGACGGTCGCGCTCGAAGGCGGCTACGCACCGTGGAACCTCACGCTGCCGGGCGGCAAGCTGGGCGGTTTCGAACCGGAGCTGCTCGCCAACGTGTGCGAGCGGATCAAGGTGCAGTGCAACATGGTCGCGCAGGACTGGGACGGGATGATTCCCGGCCTGCAGGCCGGCAAGTTCGACATCCTGATGGATGCGATTTCCATCACGCCGGAGCGCGAAAAGATCCTGCTGTTCTCGCGTCCGTATGCGGCGACGCCCGCGACGTTCGCCGTCACCGATACCAAGATCCTGCCGAAGGCCGCGCCGGGCGCGCCGATGGTCAAGCTGACGGGTGACGCGAACGCCGACAAGCCCACCGTCGACGCGCTGCGCAAGCAGCTGAAGGGCAAGACGATCGGTATCCAGTCGGGCACCGTCTATACGAAGTTCATCAACGACAGCTTCAAGGACATCGCGTCGATTCGTGTGTACAAGACCTCGCCCGAGCGCGATCTCGACCTTGTCGCCGGACGCATCGATGCGTCGTTCGACGACGTCACGTACTACGCGGCGAACAACACGAAGAAGGACAACGCGTCGATCGTGCTCGCGGGGCCGAAGCTCGGCGGGCCGATCTGGGGGCCGGGCGAAGGCCTCGCGTTCCGCAAGCAGGATGCCGATCTGAAGACGAAGTTCGACACGGCGATCGGCGCGGCGCTCGCGGACGGCACGGTGAAGAAGCTGGCCGACAAGTGGTTCAAGACCGACGTCACGCCGTAAGCGTGTATTCGGCGGCCGCCGCGTAAGCGATTCGAACGACGCGCGGCGGCACGCATCCCGCAGATTCACTCAACGCTTGCCGGGAGGCACGCATGGCGATTCTTGAAATGCTCGGCTTCGGAACCGAAGGCTGGGGCGGTGTGCTGCTGCTCGCGGCGCTGATGACGGTCGCGCTGACGCTCGCCGCGCTCGCGGTGGGCGCCGTGATCGGCGCGGCGATCGCGGCGGCGAAGCTGTCGCGCCACCGCAGCGCCCGCCTGCTCGGCGACCTGTACACGACGGTGTTTCGCGGCGTGCCGGAACTGCTCGTCATCTATCTGTTCTACTTCGGCGGCTCGACGCTTGTCACGGCCGTCGGCCAGTGGTTCGGCGCGGAAGGCTTCATCGGCGTGCCGCCGTTCGTGATCGGCGCGCTCGCGGTCGGGATGATCTCGGGCGCCTATCAGGCCGAGGTGTATCGCGCGGCGGTGCTCGCGGTGTCGAAGGGCGAGCTCGAGGCGGCGCGCTCGATCGGCATGCCGAGCAGCATGGTGCTGCGCCGCATCCTGATTCCGCAGGTGCTGCGCTTTGCGCTGCCCGGTATCGGCAACGTGTGGCAACTGAGCCTCAAGGATTCGGCGCTGATCTCCGTCACCGGCCTCGCCGAGCTGCTGCGCACGAGCCAGATCGCCGCCAATTCGACTCACCAGTACTTCGTGTTCTTCGTTGCGGGCGGTGCGCTGTATCTGCTGATGACGGGCTTGTCGAACCGCGTGTTCAACCGGGCGGAAGCGATCGTCGGCCGGTCGTTCCGCCGCAATTTCGCGCGCAACTGACGGAGAACGTGCATGTCCATCGATTTCGACTTTCTCTTCGATACGCTGCGCCAGCTGCTCGCGGCCGTGCCGACCACGCTCGGCCTGTTCTTCGCGTCGCTCGTGCTCGGCGGCCTGCTGTCGCTCGTGATCGTCACGATGCGCGTGTCGCCGCACTGGCTGCCGAACCGCTTCGCGCGTGGCTACATCCTTGTGTTTCGCGGCTCGCCGCTGCTGATCCAGATGTTCCTCGTGTATTACGGGCTCGGCCAGTTCGGCGTGATCCGCGAAAGCTTCATGTGGCCGCTGCTGCGCGAGCCGTACGTGTGCGCGGTGCTGTCGCTCGCGTTGTGTACGGCAGGCTACACGGCCGAAATCCTGCGCGGCGGTCTGATGGCCGTGCCGGTCGGGCAGATCGAGGCCGGTTATTCGATCGGGCTGTCGGGCTTCGCGCTGCTGCGGCGCGTGATCGGCCCGATCGCGCTGCGCCAGTGCCTGCCCGCGTACTCGACCGAAGCCGTGCTGCTCGTCAAGTCGACCGCGCTGGCCAGCCTCGTCACGGTGTGGGAAGTGACGGGCGTCGCGCAGCAGATCATTCAGCAAACCTATCGGACGACCGAGGTCTTCGTCTGCGCCGCCGTCATCTATCTGGCCCTGAACTTCATCGTCGTGCGCCTGCTCGGCGCGCTCGAATGGCGGCTCTCCGGGCACCTGCGCGCGCCCAAGCCGTCCGGCGCGTCCGTCGCGGCGACGCGCAATCCCCGGCGCGTCGCATCCTGAGCGTCCCCATCCTTTCCAGGAGAATCCGATGAACACCGCTGCTCCCGTTGCGCTGTCGGTCAAGAACATCCACAAGTCGTTCGGCGATCATCATGTGCTGAAAGGCATTTCGCTCGACGCGCACGAGGGTGACGTCATCTCGATCCTCGGCGCGAGCGGGTCGGGCAAGAGCACGTTCCTGCGCTGCCTGAACCTGCTCGAGACACCTGACGACGGCTCCGTCGCGCTCGGCGGGGAAACGCTCGCGATGAGGCGCGCGCGCGACGGCAAGCTGCATCCGAGCGACCGGCGCCAGATCGACCGGATCCGCTCCCAGCTCGGCATGGTCTTTCAGAACTTCAACCTGTGGTCGCACATGACGGTGCTCGACAACCTCGTCGAGGGGCCGCTGCGCGTGCAAAAGCGCAGCCGCGCGGAAGCGGTTGAGGAGGCCGAGGCGCTGCTGGCGCGCGTCGGCCTCGCCGACAAGCGCGGCTACTATCCGGCGCACCTGTCGGGCGGTCAGCAGCAGCGCGTCGCGATCGCTCGCGCGCTCGCGATGCATCCGAAAGTGATGCTGTTCGACGAACCGACGTCCGCGCTCGATCCGGAGCTGGTCGGCGAAGTGCTGCGCGTGATGCGTTCGCTCGCGGAGGAGGGGCGCACCATGCTGGTCGTCACCCATGAAATGGGCTTCGCACGGCACGTATCGAATCGCGTGATGTTCCTGCATCAGGGCGAAGTCGACTCGGACGGCGCGCCCGACGACCTGTTCGGCGGCCAGTGCTCCGAACGCTTCCGGCAGTTCGTGTCGAGCCACCACGACCGCACATCGAACTGAGGCTGCCATGACCGTATTCCGTGCGGCACGGCCGCTCGACTGGCGACAGGTTGCGGCAGTGGCGGCAGGCGAGCCGCTTGCGCTGACCGATGACGCACGCGCGCGTGTCGTCGCCGCGCGCGAACTCGTCGACGAGATCGTCGCGCGCGGGATTCGCGCATACGGCGTCAATACCGGCGTGGGCGCGCTGTGCGACGTGATCGTGTCGCCGGCGCAGCAGAGCACGCTGTCGCGCAACATTCTGATGAGCCATGCGGTCGGCGTCGGCATGCCGCTCGGCGCGGCCGAAACGCGCGCGATCATCGCGGCCGCGATCAACAACTTCGCGCACGGGCATTCGGGCGTGCATGCCGATGTCGTCGAACAGCTCGTCGCGCTGCTCGAGCACGATTGCCTGCCGGAGGTGCCGGCGCACGGCTCGGTCGGTTATCTGACCCACATGGCGCACGTCGCGCTCGTCTGCATCGGGCACGGCCATGCACGCCATCGCGGCGAGCGCATTCGCGGCGACGAGGCGCTGCGGCGCGTCGGCCGCAAACCGCTCGTGCTCGGCGCGAAGGAGGGGCTGAGCCTGGTCAACGGCACGCCGTGCGTGACGGGGCTCGCCGCGCTCGCGCTCGCCCGCGCGGAACGGCTGCTCGACTGGGCCGACTGGATCGCGGCGACGAGCTTCGAGAATCTCGGCGGACAGCTCGCGGCATTCGATCCGGCCTCGCTCGCGCTGCGGATTTCGCCCGGCATCGGGCACGTCGGCGCGCGCTTGCGGACGATGCTTGCCGACAGCGCGATGCTTGCAGCGGCGAGCGGCCGGCATACGCAGGATCCACTCAGCCTGCGCACGATTCCGCACGTGCATGGCGCGGCCCGCGACGTGTTCGCGGTGACGGCGGAAGTCGTCGATCGCGAGCTTGCGTCCGTCACCGATAATCCGATCGTTGCCGGTACGCGCGACGCGCCAGCCGTTCATTCTCAGGCGCATGCGGTCGGCGCGGGCATCGCGCTGGCGATGGACAGCCTCGCGGCCGCGATGGCACAGGTGGCGGCAATCGCCGAGCGGCGGCTGGACCGTCTCGTCAATCCGCTCGTGAGCGGGCTGCCGGCGTTTCTCGCGGCGCCGGGCGGCACGTGTTCGGGGTTCATGATCGCGCAGTACACGGCGGTCGCGCTGGTCGCGCAGAACCAGCGAATCGCGGCGCCGGCGAGCCTCGACGGCGGCATCACGTCCGGGCTGCAGGAGGACCACCTGTGCCATGCGACGCCGGCCGCGCTGAAGGCGCTCGACATCATCGAGAATGCGACGCGCGTGCTCGCGATCGAGCTGCTTGCCGCCGCGCAGGCATACGATCTGCAGGCGAACGGAGCGGCGCCCGCCTCGTCGACCGATGCGCTGTGGCGATATGTGCGCGAACGCGTGCCGGCCTATCACGACGACCGGCCGCTTGCGGACGACATCGCGATCGCAGCCGGCATCGTCGCGGGCGAACCGCCGTCGCTGCGGTAGCGTCGGGCGGCGACTGGCGGATCATCCAACATTCATTCGGTCGAGGGCGCATGAACGAAACGGAACGACAACCTTCCGCACGACCGGCGAGGGCATTGGGCGATGCCGTGCCGGCGCGCGCATTGCCGGCCTATCAACAGATCAAGCGCTACGTCGTCGAGCGGATCGCGAAGGGCGACTGGAAACCCGGCGGCGCGATCCCGACCGAGGCCGAACTGGTCAAGGAATTCGGCGTGGCCCGGATGACCGTGTCGCGCGCGCTGCGGGAACTGACGGCCGAACGCGTGCTGACCCGCATCCAGGGCGCGGGCACCTTCGTCGAGCGCCGGCATTACGAATCGACGGTGCTGGAAATCCGCAACATCGCGGACGAGATTGCCGAACGCGGTCATCGGCACAGCGCGCGCGTGCTGCTGATCGAGCGCAGCGTCGACCCGGACGCGATCGAGGCGCTCGGGCTGCGGTCCGGGCCCGTGTTTCATTCACGCATCGTGCATTTCGAGGAAGACGAGCCGATCCAGTTCGAGGATCGCTACGTCAATCCGGCCTTGTTTCCCGCCTATCTGGAGCAGGATTTCACGCTCGAGACGCCGAACCACTACATGGTGCGACTGGCGCCGATCCAGCACGCGGAGTTCCGGATCTATGCAGAGAAACCCAATGCGCAGGTGCGTCGGCATCTCGTGATGGAAATAGGCGAGCCGTGTCTCGTGTTGAGGCGCCGCACGTGGGTCGGCGAACACGTCGCCACGTCGGTCAGGCTGTGGCATCCGGCGTCGCGGTTTCATCTGGCGGGGAAGATGTAGGGATGTAAAGGCTGTCTGGCCATTCGTTCTTCCCCTGTCGGCACGCACGAACACGCTTGCCGCCCTGATTCTCCGCAGAGAGTGGCGCATAATGTTTTGAGGTCGACCCTTGGCTGGAAGAGGGTTTTATGCGCTGCACCATTTGCGGGTCCGAGAATCCTCCCGGTGCGAGGTTCTGCCAGGAATGTCAGGCCGTGCTGTCCCGCACGTGTCCGCAATGCGGGCATGAGGCAGCGCCGGCGGCCCGCTTCTGCAGCAATTGCGGAGCGTCGCTTGCACCGCCCGCCGCCGCGCCGTCGTTTGCCCGACCGTCGGTCCGGGAACCGCCGGCCACCCCGATTCATTACACGCCCGATCATCTTGCCGAGCGGATCCGGGCCGAACACGCCGCCATGGAAGCGCGCGGCGAGCCAGCCGGCGAGCGCAAGACCGTTACCGCGCTGTTCGCCGACATGGCCGGGTCGACCGCACTGATTCACGATCTCGATCCCGAAGTGGCGCATCGCCTGATCGTGCCCGTGGTCGAGCTGATGATGGAAGCGGTCCACTACTACGAGGGGTACGTCGCGAAATCGCTCGGCGACGGCATCCTCGCGCTGTTCGGCGCACCGATCGCCCACGAAGACCATGCGCAGCGCGCGCTGTTCGCCGCATTGCGCATGCAGCAGGCGATGCGGCAGCATGGCGACCGCATTCGTCTGCAGGAAGGCATTCCTCTGCAGATTCGCGTCGGCGTTCATACGGGCGAGGTCGTCGTCCGTTCCATCCGCACCGTCGACCTGCACACCGAATACGATCCGCTCGGGCATACGATCCACATCGCGTCGCGGATCGAGGGCATCGCCGCGCCCACATCGATTCTCGTCAGCGAGTTCACCCACAAGCTCGCCGAAGGCTATTTCGAGTTCAAGGCGCTGGGCGCGACACAACTCAAGGGAATTCCCGCGCCGCTATGCGTCTACGAGGTGCTCGGCCTGGGTGCGTTGCGCACGCGCCTGCAACTGGCGGCACATCGCGGTCTCGCACGGTTCGTCGGTCGCGAGACGGAAATGGAGCATCTGAATCGCGCGCTGGAGGCAATGAGGAGCGGGCATGGGCGCGTCGTCGGCGTCGTGGGGGAGGCGGGTGTCGGGAAGTCTCGTCTTTTCCACGAGTTCAAGGAGCGCTCGCGACGTGGCGCGCTGGTGCTGGAGACATTCTCGGTCTCGCACGGCAAGGCGTTTCCCAATCTGCCACTCATCGAACTCCTGAAGAACTATTTCCAGATCACGACGCAGGACGACGAGCGGCGTTGCCGGGAAAAGGTCATCGGCAAGGCGCTCGCGCTCGAGCGAAGTTTCGAGGATCTCGTGCCCTACGTCCTCTATCTGCTTGGAATCGGCGAGGGCGGGTCGGTACTCGTCGACATGGATCCGCAGATCCGGCGCGACCGCACCTTCGACGCGATCAGGCAGCTTCTCGTGCGAGAGAGCCAGAATCAGCCGGTCCATTTGCTGTTCGAGGATCTGCAATGGCTGGACCGCGAAACGGAAGCGTTTCTCACCTACCTGATCGACCACGTGCCGGACGCACGCATCCTGCTTCTCGTGAACTACCGGCCCGAGTATCGGCCCGAATGGGCCGGCGCGGATCATTGCAGCAGGATCCGGCTCGAACCGCTTGGCCCGTCCGATGCGCAAGGACTGCTGACGGTTCTGCTCGGCGAGGATCGCACGCTCGTGCCGCTCAAGCAGCTCATTCTGGAGAAGACGGAGGGTAACCCATTCTTCATGGAGGAAGTGGTCCAGACGCTTGTAGAAGAGAAATCGCTGCTCGGCGATGCCGGGCGTTATCACATCGTCGAGACCCCGGCGACGCTGCATATTCCCACCACCGTGCAGGGCGTGCTAGCTGCCCGGATCGATCGCCTCCCCATCGAGGAAAAGGAACTGCTGCAGGCGCTCGCGGTGATTGGTCACGAGTTCCCGTTCAGTCTGATCCGGCGAATCTGCGGTGAGGAGCCGGCGCGCGACGACGAACTGCGTCGTCAGCTCGCCCACCTGGAGGCAGCGGAGTTCATCTACGAGCGCCCCGCGTTTCCCGAAGTCAATTACTCGTTCAAACACGCGCTGACCCAGGAGGTGGCCGGGCGCTCGTTGCTGACGGAGCGGCGCACCACGCTGCACGAGCGCACCGCGCAGGCGATCGAGACGCTGTTCCCGACACGCATCGCCGATTACTGCAGCGAGCTTGCGCACCACTACGGTCAGAGCGGGAACATTCCCAAGGCTGTCGAATACCTGCATCGCGCGGCGCAGCAGGCGCTGCGCCATGCCGCCCATCACGATGCGATGAATCACCTGGGAGCGGCGCTTGCGTTGCTGAAGGGTCTGCCGGATACACCCATGCGTGCGCATTGGGAACTGACTTTGCTGCTTTCCCTCGGGCCGGTCCTGATGGACGTGCGCGGGTATGGCGCGACGGAGGTGGGTGCGACCTATACGCGCGCGCTCGAGTTGTGCGATCGCACGGGCGAGGCATCGCAACGCTTTGCGACACAGCTGGGATTGCGGATGTACCACGTGGTGCGCGGCGAGTATGCGCTCGCGACCGATCTCGGCAAGCAGATGCTCGAAACCGCAAGGGATGCGAACGATCCAGGCTTCCTCATCGAGGCGCACAGCGCACTGGGCTCGTGCTTCTTTCTGCAGGGTGATTTCGGCACGGCTCGCGCACACCTGGAACAGGCCCTTGCTATCTACGATCCGGAGCAGCATCAGGCGCATGTGTTCGCACACGGCGTGGATCCCGGTATCCGGGCGCTCAGTTTCCTTGTGCTGACCTTGTGGATTCAGGGGTATCCCGATCAGGCGCTCAAGCGCAGCGTCGAGGCACTTGCGCTCGCACGGAGCCTTTCTTATGGGCCGTCGCTGGCGTTCAGTCTGACCTACACGGCGCACTTGCATCAACTGAGGCGGGAGCCGATGCTTGCCGCCGAGCGCGCGGAAGCGGTCATTGCCGTATCGACCGAGCACGGATTGCCGTACTGGCTCGCGTGGGGGACGCTTTTGCGAGGCTGGTCGATGAGCGCGCAAGGCGACATCCAGGACGGCACCGAGCAGATGCGGCTGGGCCTCGACGCGCAGCGGGCAGCGGGCGGCGAAGATCAGCGGCCTTATTGTCTCGCGTTGCTCGCCGACAGTTGCTGGCGCGCGGGTGACGAGCGGGCCGCCCTGGACATGCTGGAAGAGGCAACGACGATCGTCGAGCACTCCGGCGAGCATTGCTACGAGGCGGAGCTGTACCGGCTCAAGGGAATTTATCTGGCCGGCACGGCGGGCAAGGAGGGGGCTCCCGCCGCACGCGATGACGAAGCGGTTGACTGTTTTCATCGGGCGATCGCGCGAGCGCGCGGGCAGGGTGCCAGAGCACTGGAATTGCGAGCAGCGTCGGATCTGGCGCGGTTGTTGCAACGGCAGGGGAAGACCGTGGAGGCAAGGCAGGCGCTGGCCGACGTGTACGCCAGTTTCACGGAAGGCTTCGACACGCGCGATCTGCGAGAGGCCAAGGCGCTGCTGGATGCACTGGACGCGCGCGCAGGATGAACGGACCGGCGGCGCACGACGACCTATCGCGTGACGACGCACCGTCCATGACTTGCCATTGTTCCGTATAGCGAAGAACCAAGGAGGCGGGCATGACGATCACGCACACACGACGCCGCAACGATCTGCCGCGCAAGCAGATCGCGCTTGCCTTGCAGGGGGGCGGGATGCACGGTGCCTTCACCTGGGGCGTGCTGGACCGGCTGCTCGAAGACGGCAGGCTCGAAATCGAGGGTGTCAGTGCAACCAGCGCCGGCGCGATGAACGCCGCCGTACTCGCGTACGGGCTGCAACAAGGCGGCGAAGACGGTGCGCGTCAGGCGCTGCACGACTTCTGGCAGGCGGTCGCGCGATCGGCGGAGCACTACAACCCGCTGCGCTGGGTGCCGTGGCTCAAGGGCACGCACAGCTTCGGGCTCGATCACTCGCCGCTCTACGCGTTCGCCGACATGATGCTGCGCGTCTTTTCGCCCTATCAGTTCAATCCGAACAACCTGAATCCGCTGCGCGAAGTGCTCGAAAGCCACGTCGATTTCGGTGCACTGCGCAAGCATTGTCCGATCCGGTTGTTCCTGTGCGCGACCAACGTCGAGACGGGGAAGATACGCCTCTTCACGGGCGAGGATGTCAGTGCCGACGCGGTGCTGGCATCAGCATGCGTGCCGACACTGTTCCAGGCGGTCTCGGTCGATGGCGAGTATTACTGGGACGGCGGCTACATGGGCAATCCGGCCATCTATCCGCTCATCTACAACTGCGCGACCCGCGACGTCGTGATCGTGCACATCAATCCGCTCGTGCGACGCGGCGTGCCGATCACGGCCGCGGAAATCCTCAACCGCATCAGCGAGATCAGTTTCAACTCGTCGCTGATGCGCGAGATGCGAGCGATCGCGTTCGTCACCGACCTGATCCAGCAGGGCACGATCGATCGCGGCGAGATGAAGGAAATGCTGATCCATTCGATTCGCGCCGACGACGCGATGTGCGCGTTGAGCGTATCGAGCAAGTACAACGCCGATTGGGCATTTCTCAGCGAACTGCACGATCACGGGCGGCGCGAAGCCGATGCATGGCTCGCGCATCACTACGGAAACATCGGGCAGCGGTCGAGCATCGACATCCGCAGGGAATTTCTCTGAACGCATCGCGGTAATGTCGGCATGGGGCGATCACGTGCAGCCGCCCCGGCCCAAGGAGCGAACGTGAGCCGGATGCAGGAGCGGTTCGTCGCGTTGTGGTCGTGCAGCGGCGGGGCACATGCCGAGGATGTCTATCGGATGCTCGCGCGATGCTATACGGAGCCGGCGCGCCATTACCATACGCTCGTGCATGTCCGGCGCTGTTTGCGCCAACTCGACCTCGCACGAGAATCGATTCCCGAACCGGACGCCGTCGAACTCGCGCTGTGGTTCCATGACGTGATCTTCGTGCCCGGCGCGAAGGACAACGAGCAGAACAGCGCGGACTGGTTCCAGCGCCGTGCGGCGGGGCGCATCCGCGCGTGCGACCAAATTGGCGCGATGATTCTCGCGACGACCCACTCGGGTATTGCCGCGGGGCTGGATACCCGTTTCGTCTGCGACATCGACCTGGCCGTGCTCGGCGCTTCCCGCGGCCGTTTTCGCGAAGACGGCCGGCGTCTGCGGGCAGAGCGTCCCGATCTTGACGACAGGGCCTACGACCTTCATGAGCGGGCCATTCTGCGCGGGCTACTCGTGCGTCCGCGCATCTATCTGACGGACTTCTTCTACACACGTTGCGAAATGCAGGCGCGCAGGAACTTGAACTGGCGGCTGGGCTTGCCGGTTCCGGAATCGGGATGACGGACTGCCGAGCCGACGTGACAATCGATCCAGGCGATGCTCGAGCCTGGGCGAGCGGCGCCTGGATTTTCGGGGCCGGAATGGAACGTCGTGCCGGTATTACCCCCTCCACCCGCTCGCGAGCCAAACTTAAACGATTTGTGACCCCTCCCCGACGCAAAATTTTGCACAATGGCGGCAGCGCGGCATTGCTGCCGCGATTCGCCCCCGGACCCGCCCTCCCGCCCGGGGGCGGCCGGAACGAACCTGCGAAACCAACCTGAGAGCCATAACGACGTGCCGCCGCCGACCGCCATGGACCACCCCAAACGTATCCTGATCGTCGAGGACGATGCCGACATCGCCGACGTGCTGAGCCTCCACCTGCGCGACGAGCGCTACGAAGTGGTCCACAGCGCGGACGGCACGGAAGGGCTGCGCCTGCTCGAACAGGGCAACTGGGACGCGCTGATTCTCGACCTGATGCTGCCCGGCGTCGACGGCCTGGAAATCTGCCGGCGCGCGCGCGCGATGGCGCGCTACACGCCGATCATCATCACGAGCGCACGCTCGAGCGAGGTGCACCGCATTCTCGGCCTCGAACTCGGTGCCGACGACTACCTCGCGAAGCCGTTCTCGGTGCTCGAACTCGTCGCGCGGGTCAAGGCGTTGCTGCGGCGCGTCGATGCGCTCGCGCGCGATTCGCGGATCGACGCGGGCACGCTCGACGTGGCCGGGCTGTCGATCGACCCGATCGCGCGCGAAGCTGCCGTCGACGGCGCGCGCATCGACCTCACGCCGCGCGAGTTCGACCTGCTGTATTTCTTCGCGCGGCATCCGGGCAAGGTGTTCTCGCGGATGGACCTGCTCAATGCCGTGTGGGGCTACCAGCATGAAGGCTACGAACACACGGTGAACACCCACATCAACCGGTTGCGCGCGAAGATCGAGGCCGATCCGGCCGAACCCGTGCGCATCCTCACCGTATGGGGACGCGGCTACAAGCTCGCCGCGCCGGATCAGCGGGACGCGTGATGAAGCTGACCCTCACCCAGCGGCTGTCGCTCGTGTTCTCGATCCTGCTGCTCGCGTGCTCGGGCGCGTCGGCGTGGCTGCAGATCCGCGCGAACGACATGCGCGAGAAGGAAGTCGTGCAGGGCCTGTCGCGCGATCTCGCCGCGCATATCGCGAGCAGCACGCCGCTGATGGACGCGAACGGGCTGCGCCCGGACGCCGTGCGCACGTTGTTCGGCCAGCTGATGGGCGTGAATCCGAGCGTCGAGGTGTACCTGCTCGACAACGCGGGGCGCATCCAGGGCGACGACGCGCCGCCGGGCCACGTGAAGCGCGACCGCGTCGATCTCGCGCCGGTGCAGCGCTTCATCGCGGGCGAGCCGCTGCCGATCCTCGGCGACGATCCGCGCAGCCCCGACGCGCGCAAGGTGTTCAGCGCCGCGCCGTTGCAGCGGGCGGGACAGCCGCCGTCCGGCTATATCTACGTGGTGCTGCTCGGCGAAGCGCACGATCGGCTGGCCGCGCGGGTCGACGCGGGCAACGTGCTGCGCACGACGCTGTGGTCGATGGCGGTCGTCGCGCTGCTCGGCCTGCTCGCCGGCCTGACGGCGTTCAGTTTCATCACGCGCCCGCTGCGCCGGCTGACCGATGCGATGCGCCGCTTCGACGCGAACGCCGCGCCCGACACGCAGCCGCCGGTGCCGCGTTCGCCGCCCGGGCGACGCGGCGACGACATCGCGGTGCTCGAATCCGCGTTCGCGCAGATGGCCGACCGGATCGGCGACCAGTGGCGCGCGCTGACGCGCCAGGACCAGCAGCGGCGCGAACTGATCACGAACATTTCGCACGACCTGCGCACGCCGCTGACCTCGCTGCACGGCTATTTGGAAACGCTGTCGCTGAAGTCCGACGCGCTCGCGGAGTCCGAGCGCCGTCGCTACCTGTCGATCGCGCTCGCGCAGAGCACGAAGGTCGGCCGGCTCGCGCAGGCGCTGTTCGAACTCGCGCGGCTCGAATCGGGCGGCGTGCAGGCCGAGCGCGAGCCGTTCTCGCTCGTCGATCTCGTGCAGGACGTATTCGAGAAGTTCGAACTCGCCGCGCAGTCGCGCGGCGTCACGCTGCATGCGCGCATCCCGCCGCGCGTGCCGGTCGTGTCGGCCGATCTCGGGATGATCGAGCGCGTGCTGACCAACCTGCTCGACAACGCATTGCGGCACACGCCGCAGCATGGCGAAGTCGAAGTGGCGCTGACGCCGCAGGACGACCGCGTGGTGGTGACCGTATCGGATACCGGCGAAGGGATTCCGCCGGCGCGGCGCGAAGGGCTGTTCCAGCGGCCGCAGCGGCCGATGAGCGGCGGTGCGACGACGCGCGGCGGGCTCGGGCTGCTGATCGTGCACCGGATGCTGGCGCTCAACGGCAGCGGAATCCGGCTCGTCGACCGGGACGGGCGCGGCGCGGTGTTCGAGTTCGCGCTGGCGATCGCGCAGCCGGGGGCGGGCGAGGCGCGCTGAGACCGGTGGCGCTACGCGCCCCCTTGTGCACAGCGCCTATCCGCCGCGCTTGCGCCGCACGTCGCTCGGCGTCGTGCCGGTCCAGCGCTTGAAAGCGTGGCGGAATCCCACCGCGTCGCTGAAGCCGAGCGTCAACGCGATGTCCTCGGTGCTGAGCGTGGTGGTGCTCAGGTAGTCGATCGCGAGCGCCTTGCGCACGCTCGTCAGCAACTCGCTGTACGACGTGCCTTCGGCGTCGAGCTTGCGGCGCAGCGTGCGCGACGTCATGCACAGGATGTCGGCGATCGCGTCGATGTCCGGGAATTGTCCGGGCGTGCGCGTGAGTTCCTGGTAGACGCGCCGCGTGACGCCGGCCTGGCTGCGCAATTCGTCGAGCAGGCGCGCGCAGTGCGACGACACCTGCGCGGCGGTGATCGGGTTCGCGAGCTGCGGCGCGCGCGTGAGCCACGCGGCCGGGTAGCTCAACACATGGTGCGGCTGGTCGAACGCGATCGGGCATTCGAGCGCATCGGACAGCAGCGCCGCATGCGGCGGCCGCGGTTGCGCGAACTGCGCGCGGGCCGGCACGCACCACGCGCCCATCACATCCTTGATGATCGTCACGTGCAGCGCGAATTGCATGTCGATCAGGAAGCGGTAGAGGGGCAGGTCCGGCTCGGGCAGCGCGGCTTCGTGCGGATCCGGGAATAGCCACGACGCGGTGTCGCCCTGTTCGACCCAGCGGATCGCGAGCATCCCGTTCGCGAGCTGGTGATATTTGACTGCCGAATCGAACACATGCGCGAGCGATTCCGAACACAGCATCGCGTAGCCGTACATTCCATAGCTCGACGCATGCAGCCGGTGGCCGACGCGCACGCCGAGATCGGTGCCGTCATAGCGGCCGATCGCGTTGCGCGCGGCGGTCAGGAACTGCAGTTGCGACGTGAGCGTGAACGGGTCGGTGACGGCGTCCGGCGACAGGCCGGTGCCGTCGAGCACGGCGGCCGGGTCGAGGCCGAGTTCCTGGGCGACGCCGACGAGCACGGCCAGCTTGGCCGGCGAGAAGCGCTTCTCGCGCAACGCGTGAGCGAGCGGGGCGTCCGGCAGCGGGGCGGCGCCGGCGGCCGTCGGGGTCAAGGGCGCACTGCGCGGCATGACTGGTTCTGCGTCCGATTCGATATCGTTCCGGGTTCGCGATTTTGCGCCGGAACGCGCGGGCGCGCCATAGGGTTCACCCTGATGCGCACGGGCTGGCACGGCCCGACGACGGCAAACCGACGCGCGAGCGCAAGCCGCGGCTGGCGGCGCGCCGCACGCTCGCGTGTCCGTTTCGATCATCTTTTCGACCGCCCGGATCATTTTCAAAGCCCCTTTGGCGGGCGATAGTCGCCGGTCAGGCGACGGCCCATGCGCATCCGATGCGCGGGCCGCCGTGCGAACGGCGCTGCCTGGCGCCGTCCCCCGAGGAGCAGGACATGACGAAGAGACACTGGATCGGGTCGTACGGCTCGATCCCCGCCGAGATCGATGCCGATCGCCATCCTTCCGTAACCGCGCTGCTGGACGAAGCGATGCGCCGCTTCGCCGATCGCCCCGCATTCCGCGCGTTCGGCCGCACGCTGAGCTACGCCGACGTCGACCGCCTGTCGGCCGCGCTCGCCGCCTACCTGCAGCAGGTCGTGGGCGTGCGCAAGGGCGACCGCGTGGCCGTGATGCTGCCCAACGTGCTCGCCTTTCCGGTGGTGTTCGTCGCGGTCGCGCGGATCGGCGCGATCCAGGTCAACGTGAACCCGTTCTATACCGCGCACGAACTCGAGCATCAGCTCAACGACGCGGGTGTCGAAGTAGCCGTGGTGTGCGGCGGATCGATGGGCACGTTCGCCGACGTGGTCGGCAGGACGCGCATGCGAACCGTGCTGAGCGTGGGGCGCGGCGATTTCGGCGTCGTCGATGCGCCGGCCGGCGCGTGCGACGCGCTGCCGCCCGGCTCGATCCCGCTCGCGGACGCGATCGCCGCCGGCGAATCGCTCGCCTTCGAGCCGGCCGCGCTCGGCGGTGCCGATCTGCTGCTGCTGCAATACACGGGCGGCACGACCGGGCTGTCGAAGGGCGCCGCGCTGTCGCACCGCAACCTGGTCGCGAACATCGAGCAGTTCGCGGCGATCGTGCCGGCCGCGCGTCAGCCGGGCGAGGAGGTCGTCGTCACGGCGATCCCGCTGTATCACATCTTCGCGCTGACGGTGAACTTCCTGTCCTACTTCGCGATCGGCGCGGAAAACTGGCTCGTCGCGAACCCGCGCGACATGGACGCCTTCATCGACGTGCTGAAGGCCGCGCGGCCGTCCGTGTTCGTCGGCGTCAATACGCTGTACGCGGGGCTCGCGGGCCATCCGCGGCTGAAGGAAGTCGACTGGTCGCGGCTGAAGCTGTCGGCCGGCGGCGGCGCGGCGGTGATCGACGTGATCTCCGCGCGCTGGAAGGCGGTGACGGGCAACTTCATCCGCGAAGGCTACGGGCTGTCGGAAACGTCGCCGGTGGTCACGTTCAATCCGCAGTCGATCGATGCGTTCACCGGCACGACGGGCCTGCCGCTGCCGTCGACCGACGTGAAGCTGCTGGACGACCAGGATCGCGAGGTCGGGATCGGCGAGGCGGGCGAGATCTGCGTGCAGGGGCCGCAGGTGATGGGCGGCTACTGGCGCAAGCCGGACGCGAATGCGGCCGCGTTCACCGCGGACGGCTACTTCCGCACCGGCGACATCGGCGTGTTCGACGCGGCCGGCTTCCTGAAGATCGTCGATCGCAAGAAGGACATGATCATCGTGTCGGGCTTCAACGTGTATCCGAACGAGGTGGAAGCTGCGGCCACTTCGCTGCCGGGCGTGGCCGAATGCGCGTGCATCGGCGTGCCGGACGAGCGCACGGGCGAGGCCGTCAAGCTGTTCGTGGTGCTCGCGCCGGACGCGGTCGTAACGGAAGCGGAGATCGTCGCGCACTGCCGCGCGAACCTCGCAGGCTACAAGGTGCCGAAGCTGATCCGCCTGGTCGACCGGCTGCCGAAGTCGACGGTCGGCAAGATCCTGCGCCGGGAACTCAGCCGCGCCGACTGATGGCGCCGAAGCGCCGCGCGCCCGACGGCGCGCGGGCCGGCACGCCGCAAGCCCCGAAGGCGCCAAAGGCCCGGTCCGGGCCGCTCAAGTACAATGCGAGCGGTTCGACCGACGGGGACGCGATGACCGGTTCAGACTCACCTTCCGCCCAACCCGGGCGTGCGCTGCCGTCGCCGAGCGCGACGGTGCCGATCTCGCTCGTCAACGGTTTCCTGGCAAGTGCGGGCGCGCAGTGCGACGTGGTCGAACGCTACCTGCGCGGTGCCGGCATTCCGCTCGAGCTGCTCGGCGAGCCGCATGCGCGCGTGACGGAAGAGCAGTTCTCGACGCTGTACCGCACGCTCGCGATCGACCTCGACGACGAGATGCCCGGCATCTTCTCGCGCCCGCTGCGCGGCGGCACGCTGAAGTACCTGTGCCTGAGCCTGCTCGATGCGCGCAACCTCGAAACGGCGCTGCATCGTTTCGGCCAGTTCTTCCATATCCTGCTCGACGACTTCTTCGTCGAATCGAAGCGCGATGGTCTGGTCGCGCAGGTGCTGCTGCGGCCGAACCCGGTCGTCGGCCCGATCGGCGCGCTCGGCCAGGAATTGATGCTCAAGCTCGTGCACGGCGTGTGTTCCTGGCTGATCGGGCAGAAAATCCCGTTGCTGAAGATCGAGTTCGCGTGCCCGCGTCCGCGCCATGCGGTCGAGCATCTGTACTTGTTCACCGGCTCCGTGCAGTTCGACTGCGAACGCACGTTGATGCGCTTCAGCGCCGACTACCTCGACGCGCCGATCCGGCAAAGCAAGCGCAACCTGCGCAAGTTCCTCGCGCGCGCGCCCGGCGACTGGATCTTCGAATCGTTCAGCGAGCAGCTCGTCTGCCATCGCGTGCGGCAGTATCTGTCGGCGGCGCTGCCCGACCTGCCGGTGATCGATCAGGCGGCCGAGCATCTGCATTGTTCGGTGCGCACGCTGAGCCGCCATCTGGCCTCGGAAGGCACGACGTTTCAGGCGCTCAAGGATGAACTGCGACGCGACATCGCGATCCAGCGGCTCACCGACACGCTCGACACGATCGCGGCGATCGGCGCCGACATCGGCTTCGACGATCCGAGTGCGTTCCATCGCGCGTTCCGCCACTGGACGGGCAGCACGCCGGGCACTTACCGGCGGCGCGCGTAGCGCGTCGCGCGGTGCATTCGAACCCGTTCCCATAACCGGCATCCTTCGTGCGGTCCCATGGACGGCTCCCGTCATCGCGCGTCGTTCGCCGTCACGAATTCGACGGGCAGGGCGAGCGCGTCGGCCTCGCGTTTCGCACGCACGCACCGCGGCCCGGTTAGCTGCTCGAACTCGCCGATGCGCCGGATTGCCTGACGGCCGAAGTCGTGTGGATGATTTTCGGCAGCCAGGCAAACGCGATCGTCACCAGCGTCACGCCGACGACGAGCATCGGCACCACCATTGGCCACGCGCCCAGTTGATAGCGCGGATCGGTGAAAACCGCTGCCGTCTGTCCCACGCTGAAAGCGAAGAACATCATGATGAAGCCGGACCAGGATACCGCGCGGCCCGCAAGATGAGGCAGGCTGCTGACAGCCCCTGCCTGCCCGCATGGCTGATGGATTCCGTGGCCGAGGCAATACACGCCATGCCCCACGAGCAGCGGCCAGATGCTGCCGGGAAGCAGCGCACAGCCCAACGCCTGAATCACCGCGCCGGATAGGCTCAACGTTGCACCTTGTCGCACCGTTCGCAGCATGCTTTGACGTCGCAGCAGCAGGCGGCAGCCATACGTGCTCAGCACATAGACGAGCGTACCGCTCGCGGGTATCCACCCATATCGCTGTGGCGACAGGCCGAGATACCGGATGTAGATTGCGGGAGACAGCAATAGAAAGCAGAACATGCCGGTGTACGTCGACGCGGCCAGCAGCGCCCATACCCTGAACGTGGCATTGCTGAATATTTCGCGCACGTCCCGGGTCGAGCCACGGCTCGACGCGATTCGGGAGAAACTTTCCTCGAAGCCGTACCAGCACATGACGAGCAGCCCGAACGCATACAGACTCATCCCCCCGAGCACCCATCGCCATCCGGCCTGCTGCGTGACATACGCACCGAGAATCGGCGCGAAGAACGCCATCATCCCCATGCCCATGAAACCGCGCGCCATCACGTACGGGCCGTCGGCTGCCGAATACCGGTCGCGAACCGTCGCGCGCGCGCATACCAGGATCGCGGCCATGGCAAAGCCCTGCATCGCGCGAGCAGCGACCAGCATTGCTGCGCTCGACGCGAGCGCCGCCGCGAGCGCGGCCAGCGCATAGAGCGCAAGACCGCTCAGCAACAGGGGGCGGCGGCCGTATCGGTCGGAAAGACTGCCCATCGGCAATTGCCCGATACCGAATATCAATGCGAAAACCGTCAGGCTAACGCTGGCGGACCCTAGCGTCGCGGCGATTTCAGGCAGCGCCGGCAGGTAACTGTCGGTCGCCACCGGCTGGGCCGCCAGCAGAAGCGGCAACATGAGCGCGAAGTTCAGGCGAGCAGGGCGCGTGGTGTCCGGCATGACGGTTTTCGGTACGGTATCGGGCATCGGGTGAAGACAGCGGCAACGCGAGTTAGCTCTGCCGGTGAGGGTGAGACAGCAAGCCGGCAATGCCCGGCGGAAGGGGCGCCGAACGCGACGCCCCGTCGAGCGCCGGCTAGCTGCCCAGCGATCCCGGCACGTGCTCGCGCACGACGCGATGGCGCGCCATCGCAGCGACGCGCAGCCGGTCGTATTCTGCCTTGTCGACCGGTCGAGCGTTCGCTTGCCCCAGGTCGTTCATATGGACGCGATGGGTCTCGCGTGCGCTCGCGGCTGCGAGCGACGCAATCACGGTGATGCCGAACGCGATCCCACCGACGATCAGCCAGACGTGGTGTGCGCCGGGCGGCGCGACCGCCGTGAACAGCGCGGGCAGCATCGCCGTGGCCGCGGTGCCGAGGTTCTGCGCGATCGCCATCGCCGAGACGCGCGTGCGGGTCGGGAAGAGTTCCGGGTAAAAGGAGGGAAATACCGCGTTGTAGCCTTGGTACACCACCCCCCACATGAGCATCGACATCGCGAATGCGAGCGGCACGTTGCGGATGCTGATCGCATACAGGTAGGCGAAAGCGAGCAGGCCGGCCGCCAGCGCGCCGACGATGATCGGCGGCCGGCGTCCGACCTTGTCGGACAAGTTGCCGACGAACGGAATCACGATCATCGCAACGATATTGCCCATCACCGTGATCCAGAGATAGATGTCTTTCTGGAAGCCGATGCCATACGCCGGCTGGACCGCATAGGCTGCGCCGAAGATCGTGGCGACGACCGGAATCACGTTCATCATCGACATGCAGGCAACGCGCACCATGTCGGGAAAGTGGTGCCGGAAAGCGTCGGCGACGGGCGAGCCGGCTTGCGACTGGTTACGTACAGCTTCATCGAAGGCCGGCGACTCGTCGACCTGACGGCGAATGATCAAACCCGCAACGATGACCAGCGCACTCAGCAAGAACGGAATGCGCCAGCCCCAGCTGTCGAATTGCGCGGACGGCATGTAGTAGGCGAGCGGCAGGAACACGGCGGCGGCCAGCACCTGCCCGGCCTGCACGCCCTGCAGCGTGAAGCTGACGAAGTATCCGCGCCGGCCGAACGGCGCGTGCTCCAGGATCATCGAGCTCGCGCCGGTGATCTCGCCGGCCACGGCGAAACCCTGCAGCAGGCGAAGCGTCACCAGCAAGGCCGGCGCGAGCAGCCCGGCTTGCTGATAGGTCGGCAGCAGGCCGACGCCGACGGTCGAGATGCCCATCAGGAACATGCAGAACAGCAGGACGGTTTTTCGTCCGCGCGTATCGCCGAGATGGCCCAGCACGAACGCGCCGATCGGGCGCGACACGTAGCCGACACCGTAAGTGGCCAGCGACGCGATGATGGCGGTCGTGGGGCTGCCGTGCGGAAAGAATATCTGCGGGAAGATCAGCGCCGATGCCGTGGCGTAGATGAAGAAATCGTAGTATTCGAGCACCGAGCCGATCCAGCCGCTGAAGGCGGCCTTTCTCGATTGGTGCCTGCCGCGGGGCTCGTCTCGCAAGGTCGTGGTCATCGTCGTCTCCAGATATTGATATGTGTGCCGGGCAACGCGTGTGATGCGGGGAGTCGTCACTGCCCGATGTATCGACTCCGTTGTGTGACCTGACCGAGGTCCATCGATACGACGCACGGCGAACAACCGCGGTGCGCAATGCCGTGCACGCGGGCACGGTTGCGCATGTGCGTCGGTCCCGCATCGGCAGCCGATGCGGGCATCGGCTTATGCCTCGCCGAGCGCCGAGACCGCGGCCCGCAGCGCCAGCAGATAGCTTTGGACACCGAAACCGCAAATCTGCCCGCTGACGATCTCGGCGAAGACGGAGTGATGCCGGAACGGCTCGCGTGCATGAATGTTGGACATGTGCAGTTCGACGATCGGGCACGTGAGGATGGCAAGGGCATCGCGAATGCCGTAGCTGTAGTGCGTCCATGCGCCCGCGTTGATCAGCACCGCATCCTGGCCTTCCTCGAAGGCGCGATGAATGCGCTCGCACATCGCGCCTTCGCTGTTCGTCTGGAACGTGTCCACCTGTACGCCGAGTTCCTCCGCCAGCGCCTGCAGTTGTGCATCGATCTGCGCGAGCGTGATCGTCCCGTACTGCGCCGGGTCGCGCTTGCCGAACATGTTGTGATTGATGCCGTGCAGCATCAGGATCTTCTTCATGCGAATCTCCATTGCGTGTTCAATCAAAGGGCACGGCCAGCCGATCGATCACCGAACTGGTCTCGGGGCGCACGCCGCGCCACCACGCGAACGCTTCGGCCGCCTGCTCGACCAGCATGCCGACGCCGTCCGCAATTCCGTGTACGCCTGCGTTTTTCGCGAGCCGGAGAAACGGCGTCAGACGCTTGCCGTAGGCAAGTTCGTAGGCCGTGCCGGTCGGACTGAACACGCTCGGCGGGACCGGCGGCAGGTCGCCGGTCAGGCTGGCCGACGTCGCATTGACGACCACGTCGAAACGCCCCATTCGTGCGAGGTCTGCGTAGCCGCTGGCAACGAGCGGACCGCGTCCGGCAACTTGCGCGACCAATGCGCGCGCCTTGTCGACGTCGCGATTCGCGATGACCAGTTCGGCCGGTCCGGCTTCGAGGAACGGCAACAGCGCGCCGCGCGCCGCGCCGCCTGCGCCGAGCACCAGGACACGCTTGCCGGCCATCGGCAGATTGAGGTTCGTCTCGATATCGCGAACCAGGCCGATGCCGTCGAAGTTGTCGGCCAGGATGCGGCCGCCGTCGAACTTGAGCGCGTTGGCCGCGCCCGCGAGCCGCGCCCGCTCGCTGCGTTCGTCCGACATCGCGAACGCGTCTAGCTTGAACGGCGCCGTGACGTTGATGCCCTTGCCGCCGCCCTCGAAAAACGCACGAACCGCGGCAGCGAAAGCGCCTGCCGGCTCGACGGGCCCCTCGATGGCCGTATAGCTGAGGTCTTGCCGCGTCTCCTGCGCGAAGAGGCCGTGAATCAGCGGGGATTTCGTGTGCCCGATCGGATTGCCGATCACCGCGTATTGGTCGGTCATCATTGGCTCGCTTTTGAATAGAGGACGCCGTCGGCCTGCATCGCGTCGATTTCGGCCGGATCGAACCCGAGGGCGCGCGCAACTTCCGCGTTGTGCTGCCCGAGATCGGGTGCGACGTCGCGAATCGTCGTATCGCAATCGGAAAACCGGAACGGCAGGTTGGGCAGGCGCAGCGTGCCGTAGCGCGGATGCTGTTGCTCGACGACCATGCCTCTTGCCTGGATCTGCGGATCGTTCAATACCTCGTCTATGCGCTGCACCTTCGCGCACGGAACGTCGATGCCGTCCAGCAGTTCGAGGACCGACGCGACGGAACGCGCGGCCACCCACGGCTCGACCACCGACAGGATCTCCGCGCGGTGCGCGTTGCGTCCGGTGCTGTCGTGATACCGCGTGTCGGCGCCGAATTCCGCCGGGCCGCCGTGCGTCGCGATAAGTTCTGCGAAGCGTTTCCACGCGTCGTCGACTTGCGCGGCGATCACGAGATCGCCGTCCGCGGCACGGAATACGCCGTACAGCGTCGAGGTCGGCATGTCGTGCCCGGTCTGCTCGGGCAGCACGCCCTGCAGCGTGTAGCACTGCACCGCATATTCGTGCATCGATACCAGCGTGTCGTACAGCGCCATGTCGATGTGTTGCCCGCGGCCGCTCTTCACGCGTCCCAGCAGCGCGGCGTTGATGGCCGCGACCGCATGAATGCCGGTGTACATGTCGCCGAGCGAGATGCGCAGCAGCGGCGGCCGCTCGCCCGGCGTGCCCACCATCTGCATGATTCCGCTCTTGGCTTCCGCGATCAGCCCGAAGCCCGCGCGATGCGCATCGGGGCCGGTATGCCCGTACGCCGAAATCGAACAGTAGACGAGGCCCGGATTGCGCGCCGACAATTCGGCATAGCCGAGCCCGAGCTTGTCCAGCGCGCCAGGCCGATAGTTCTCGATGAACACGTCGGCGGAGTCGCACAGGCGCTGCATGAATGCCTTGCCGCGCGCGTCCTTCATGTTGACGCTCACGCCGCGCTTGCCCATGTTGAGCTGCAGGAAGTAGCCGCTTTGCTGGTCGTCGAGCACGGTCGCGTGCTGGCGTCCGGCGTCGCCCGATCCGGGACGCTCGACCTTGATGACTTCGGCGCCGAGCGCCGCGAGACAGCGCCCGACATACGGCCCGGCAAGGAAGTGGCTGTAGTCGACGACGCGAATGCCTTCGAGTGGGCGAGCCTGCATCACAGTGCCTCCGGGCGGCGCGGCACCATCAAACGATGTTCGCCGTGTTGAACGACCTGACCGTCCTGATTGATCAACTCCGACGGCAGCACGACGATGCCCCATCCCGGACGACTCTTGCTGGCCCGCATCGAGCCGACGCGGAACTTCACGTGCAGCACGTCGCCGACCTTGATCGGCAGCAGAAAATCCCACGTCCAGCCGAGCGACATGCCCGGCAGAAAGCGATAGTCGCTCTGCGTCTTCAGGCCGTCGGCGATGGACAAGCCGAACAGCCCGTGCGCGACGAGGCACCCGAAATGGCTCGCGTTCGCGTATTCCTCGTCCACGTGGACGGGCGTATGGTCGCCGGTGAGGTCGGCGTACGCGAGAATGCGCTCCTTCGTCACGGTGTAGCTCGGGCTCGTGCACGTGTCGCCCTCGCGGGCGTCGTCCCAGTATTTCTCGACGATCGTCATGGTCATGCCTCCGCGCGCGGGTTGATGGCCAGCGCCTGCGCGACGCAAGAAGCCGGCCTCGCCTGGATCAGTTCGACGGCAAGCCCGTCGGGCAGGCGCAGCCAGTTGCGCCCTTGCGGCATCTCCGTCACACCGAACCGTTGCGCCGCGGCCAGCGCGGCTTCCAGGTCTTCGCACATCACGCCGAGATGGGCGAGCCGGCCTTCCGGACCATCGTGTTCCGGCGCGTGGATGAACTGCAGGCCGCCGAGCGTCCAGTACTGCCGCGGCGCGTCGAGCGTGCCGTCCACTTCGCGCAGGGTCATGCCGAGCACGTCCTCGAAGAAGCGGATGTGCCAGCGGATGTCCTTCACCCAGATCGCAACGTGTTCGAGATAGGCTTTCGTGGCATTCATGCGGTGGCCTCCTGCCGTTGGCGGTCGGCCATCGCGCGTTCCAGTCCCTTGATGCAGGCGACGAGCGTCGCATTGACCGGGGTCGGTACGCCGTAGCGCTGCCCCCAGCGCACGACCGAACCGTTGATGAAGTCGATCTCGGTGATCGAGCCCTTCTCCAGGCTTTGCAGCATCGACGTCTTGAAGGACGCGGGCAGCCCTTCAGCGGCGAGCGTCCAGGCCTGTTCGGGATCGGTCATCGACAGCTTGACGCCGGCCGCCTGCGCCGCAGCGATCGCCTCGGCCACGGCCGCGAGCGACGTCGCCTTCAGCAGCGGCTCGTCGTAAAGCTGCCCGTAGGTGAGGCCGGTCAGCCCCGTCAGCGCGCCCGTCGCGACGTTGACCAGCAGCTTGTCCCACATCGTGCCGACGATGTTGTCGCTGATCGTCGTGGCGAGGCCGGCGGCATCGAACGCCGCGGCGATCGCCTGCACGCGCGGTGTGATGCGGCCGTCGAGTTCGCCGATATAGGTGTACTTGCCGATCACGCCGGATTCGATATGACCCGCGCCGCGCAGCACGCCGCCGACGTAGGTCTTGCCCGCGAGGACGCGCTCGCGGCCGACGACGTCGATCAGGATGTCCTCGTGTCCGAGGCCGTTCTGCAGCGACAGCACCGTGGTATCCGGCCCCACCAGCGATTGGGCGCCGCGGATGGCCGCATCGGTGTGGAACGACTTGACCAGCACCACCACCAGGTCGGCCACGCCGACATCGGCAGCCTGGGTCGTCGCATGGACGCGTACGTGGCGGGTGCCGCCCGCGTCGTCGACGCGCAGGCCGTCACGGCGCATTGCGTCGACGTGTGCCGGCGAGCGGTCGATCAGCCAGGTCTCGTGGCCGCCTTGGGTAAGGGTGGCGCCGATCGCGCAGCCCAGCGCGCCGGCGCCCAGAATTGCTATTTTCAATGGTGTCTCCTTGACGTATGGCATCACGATAGGAGTCGCCGCTCATGTCGACAATGCAATGGATACAATGGCGTCATTGCCACGGACAATAACGTCACGATGCCTGCCGACCTGCCCGACCTGAAGCTGCTTCAGCTTTTCGATCTCCTGTACGACGTGCGCAGCGTCACGCGCGTCGCCGAGCAACTGGGCCAGAGCCAGCCGACGGTCAGCATCTGGCTCGGGCACTTGCGGGAACACCTGCACGATCCGCTCTTCATCCGGACGCCCGGCGGCATGGCGCCGACACCGCAAGCCGACGCGCTGATCGGGCCATGCCGGGAAATTCTCGAATCCCTGCGGCGCTTCACGGCTTGGGAGATCGCGTTCGATCCCGCGACGGCCCAGCGACGGTTTCGCATCTGCATGACCGACGCGAGCCATATCACGCTGCTTCCGCGGCTGCTGGCCCATGTCCGCGCGCAGGCGCCCGGCGTCCGGCTGGAAGCCGCACGGATCGACGGCAATACGGAGCGCGCGCTCGAATCCGGCGAAGCCGATCTCGCGATCGGCTATGTGCCGTGGCTAGGCGGCGGCATTTATCAACAGAAGTTGTACGACCAGGATTGGGTCTGTCTGGCCAATCGGCATCACCCGAGGATTCGCGGTCGCCTCGGAGCAAAGCAGTATCGTTCGGAAGGACATGTCGCCATTACGGCGGGAACGGGCGCGCAGCTCCTTGAACAGGCGCTGCGGCAGGCGCGCATCGAGCGCGACGTGGTGCTGGAGTTGCCGGGTTTTCTGGGTTTGGGGGCGATCGTCCAGACGACCGACCTGATCACGACGCTACCCCGTCATATCGGCCAGACACTGGCTCAGGCGAACGATCTGGCGGTTCATGCGTGCCCGATCCCGGTCGACGGGTTTGCGGTACGGCAGCATTGGCATGCGCGATATCACCATGAGGCGGGCAATCGGTGGCTGCGCGGCGTCGTGATTCAACTGTTCGGTGCGTCGCATTGATCTGCGGATTTGGCGTTCGCGATGGACGGCGTGCAAAACACTACGATCGGTTTCGTGCGCGACTCCGTTGTCCACAAGCGGTGACCAAACCGGCGCAATGGGAAAAGGGAAGGTGGGGCTGCGCGTCGTCCGGTTTCGGCGTCCGTGACGGCGTATCGAGGCCACGCGGCGCCGGAGCGGCGTGCTGCCCGCTCCGCGCGCGTGGCCGTACTCAGGCTTTCAGTGCACCGAAGATTTCGTTGAGCATCGACTTCGCGTCGCCAAACAACATGCGGTTGTTGTCCTTGTAGAACAGCGGATTGTCGACGCCCGCATAGCCCGAAGCCATGCTGCGCTTCATCACGATCGACGTCTTCGCCTTCCACACTTCCAGCACCGGCATGCCGGCGATCGGGCTCGACGGGTCGTCCTGCGCCGCCGGGTTCACGATGTCGTTCGCGCCGATCACCATCGACACGTCGGCCTCGGGGAAGTCGCCGTTGATCTCGTCCATTTCCAGCACGATGTCGTACGGCACCTTCGCTTCGGCCAGCAGCACGTTCATGTGCCCCGGCATGCGGCCCGCGACCGGGTGGATCGCGAAACGCACGTCGACGCCCTTTTCGCGCAGCAGCTTCGTCAGTTCGAACACCGTGTGCTGGGCCTGTGCGACGGCCATCCCATAGCCGGGTACGATGATCACGCGCTTGGCCTCGCGCAGCAGCTCGGCCGTCTCCGCCGCGCTCACCGCGACCGCCTCGCCGGCCGGCTGTGCCGCGCCGCCGCCGGCTGCCGCCGGTGCGCCCGCGCCGCTGCCGAAGCCGCCCGCGATCACGCTGATGAAGTTGCGGTTCATCGCGCGGCACATGATGTACGACAGGATCGCACCGGACGAGCCCACCAGCGCGCCGATCACGATCAGCAGGTCGTTGCCGAGCATGAAGCCGGTGGCCGCCGCCGCCCACCCCGAGTAGCTGTTGAGCATCGACACCACGACCGGCATGTCCGCGCCGCCGATCGCCATCACCATGTGCACGCCGAACAGCAGCGAGATTACCGTCATGACGACGAGCGGCAGCATGCCGTCCTGGATCGTTTCCGCATGCAGGAACGCGCGGCCGTAGTAGATCACGATCAGCAGTGCGGCCAGGTTCAGCCAGTGCCGTGCCGGCAGCAGCAGCGGCTTGCCGCCGATCTTGCCCGACAGCTTGCCGAACGCGATGATCGAGCCCGCGAAGGTCACCGCACCGATCAGGATGCCGACATAAATCTCGACCTCGTGAATGGCCTTCTCCGCGCCGGTGAACTGCAGCGACGTGTCGATATAGCTCGCGAAACCGACCAGGCAGGCCGCGAGGCCGACGAGGCTGTGCATCAGCGCGACCAGTTCCGGCATCTGCGTCATCTGCACCTTCTTCGCGGCGTACAGGCCGACGGCGCCGCCGACGACGAGTGCCGCGATCACGTACGGAATGCCCGCGGCCGACACGCGCGGACCGGCGACGGTGGCCAGCACGGCGATCAGCATGCCGATCATGCCGAGCAGGTTGCCGCGGCGGGCGGTCTCGGGATTGGCCAGCCCGCCGAGGCTGAGAATGAACAGGATCGCGGCGCCGATATAGGAGACGGTAGTCAGGTTGGATGTCATTGTTGTCGTCCCCTTATTTGCGGAACATCGCCAGCATGCGGCGCGTGACCGCGAAGCCGCCGAACATGTTGACGGCCGTGAGCGTGAGCGCGCCCACCGCCAGGCCCAGGATCAGCCCGGACGGACGGTCGCCGGCATTGGCCAGTTCGCCCAGCGGTGGCGCGACCTGCACGAGCGCGCCGATCGCGATGATCGACGAGATCGCGTTGGTCACGCTCATCAGCGGCGTGTGCAGCGACGGCGTGACGTTCCAGATCACCATATAGCCGACGAAGCACGCGAGCACGAACACCGTGAAGTGCGACAGGAAGCTGGACGGCGCGAACTGGCCGACCAGCAGGAACCCCAGCGCGCCGATCGCGAACACGATCGCGAGCGCCTTGGCCGACATCGGCTCGCCGCTGTGGCCGTGGCCTTTCGACTTCGCCGGCGCGGCCGCCGCGGGTGCCGCTGCCGGGGGCTTGGGCGCGACGGCCGCCTGCTTGATCGGCGGCGGCGGCCAGGTGACGTTGCCTTCCTTGATCACGGTGAGGCCGCGGATCGCATCGTCGTCGAAGTCGACGTTGATCGTGCCGTCCTTGGCCTTGCACAGCTCCTCGATCACGCGCAGCAGGTTCGTTGCATACAGCGTGGACGACTGCCGCGACAGGCGCGATGCGAGATCGGTATAACCGACGATCGTCACGCCGTGGCGCACGACCGCCTCGCCGGGCACCGTGAGTTCGCAGTTGCCGCCCTGTTCGGCGGCCATGTCGACGATCACGCTGCCGGGCTTCATCGACTGCACCATCTCGGCGGTGATGAGCTTCGGCGCCGGCTTGCCGGGAATCAGCGCGGTGGTGATGATGATGTCGGCGTCCTTGGCCTGCTGCGCGTACATCGCGCGTTGCGCCTGCTGGAAGCCTTCGCTCATCACCTTCGCGTAGCCGCCGCCGCCCGAGCCTTCCTCTTCGTAGTCGACCTTGACGAACTCGCCACCCAGCGACTTGACCTGGTCGGCCACCTCGGCGCGCGTGTCGTTCGCGCGCACGATCGCGCCGAGACTCGCGGCCGTGCCGATCGCGGCCAGACCGGCCACGCCGGCGCCGGCGATGAACACCTTGGCCGGCGGGATCTTGCCGGCTGCCGTGACCTGGCCGTTTAGGAAGCGGCCGAACGCATGCGCGGCCTCGATCACCGCGCGATAGCCGCTGATGCCGGCCATCGACGTGAGCGCGTCCATCTTCTGCGCGCGCGACAGCGTGCGCGGCAGCGAATCGATCGCCAGCACCGTTGCGCGCTTCGCGGCCAGTTGCTGCATCAGCTCGGGGTTCTGCGCGGGCCACACGAAGCCGATCAGCGTGCCGCCCTCGCGCATCAGCGCGACTTCGTCGGCGCTCGGCGGGCGGACCTTGAACACGATGTCGCTGCCGGACCAGAGCTCGGCGGCGCTGGCGGCGATGCTCGCACCGGCCGCGCGGTACGCGTCGTCGTCAAAGTTCGCGCCGGCCCCGGCGCCGCTTTGGACGGCCACCGTAAAACCCAGCTTGATCAGTTTCTCGACCACTTCGGGGACGGTCGCAACGCGCCGTTCCTGAGTGGCTGTCTCCAGAGGAATCCCAATCTGTAATGTCATAGTGTGAACGATGGGTGATAGATCGGTGAGGGCCATCGCGAAGCGCGCGGGCCGGTGCGTCAAGGTACCAGAATCATGTGCGTGTTTAGTGGCGCGTGCGAGAGTTCGCGTCAAGAATAGAACGACCGTTCGCTGAATGCGGATAAAGTATGCCGCATAACGACGGGGCTATCGAGGGCACAAATGCGTCGAACGCGTCTTCCGATGTTCTGTTGCGTTTTATCCACGCGCGGGCGATATCGCGTCGGCCGAATGGATGTTGACGATGCGATCGGGCCACTGCTGCCACGGTGCGGCGCTGCCGCGCGGCGGGATTGCATGGACTTCCCATAACCGGCTTCCTGCGCGGGTTCCCATGGCCGGCTCCCCATTGGCGATTCCGACCGACCGGTAGGGCAACGGCGCGCTGTGTGTCGCAGGCGCATCCGTCGGATCAATTCAGCAGGCACCATATCGCGAGGAACGGCGCGCTGCCGGAGCGCATCGCATGCAGTGCGCCAGGCGCGTTGTGGATGCCGCCGCCGATCCCGGGATCGAACCACGCGCCGTTTTGTTGCCGGAATTCACCGGCGGTCATGAGCACGTACGCTTCCTCCGGTGCGTGACCGTGATCCGGATATCTGACGTCGGGCATCATCAACGAGAAGCCGAGCTGGATGTCGTCGCGGCTTTCCGCGCCGCCGGGCCCGCAGATCATCCCGTTCACGTGCCCGTCGACGTAGTTCGGGCTGCCGTCCTTGCCCGACGTGCGACGCGACCATCCGATCACGGGTTCGAGCGACTTGATCAGCCGTGCGACAGTGGCGAACGTCGGGCTCACGCGCGCGACCGACTCGAGCGCCGGGTCGAGCCATTCGCATGCGGGGTATCGCACCGCGAGCCGCGTTCCGTTGTCCGACGGGGTCTGCAGCCGTGCGAATACGTGCGGCGCGAATGCGCGCGCCGCGGGCGGAAGCGTGTCCGACTCGAACAGCGCGCCGGCAACCCGGACGAAATCCGCGATGTCTTTCGGGCGTTCACTCATCCTGGTCTCTGCTCCCGTGCTCGCTTGGCCTGATGACACGAAAGTCTACGCAGAAACGTGCCGGCCCGGACAGCGAAAAAGGACGGCCGATTTGGCACCGGCCGCCATGTGCTCGCCGTGGCTGCCGTCCGCCCCGAGGCGGCTTCGGCGACTTTGCATCATCAACTCCCGGTCTTCGGCTTCGCCGGCCAGCCCGTCCGGCCGGCATGCCGATTGCGCGTGGCTTGTGCCGAAATCGGCATCCGAACCCGCCGCCCGGACACTCGTTTCCGCCATCGCCTCGCGCATCACGTGGCCGGTTTTGTCACCATGTGGGCCGGATATGACAATGGAAAACCGCCGGCGCGGCATTACGATGGGCCACGACGTCGCCTGGCGCTGGCCGGTTTTGCCGCAGCCGCCCGGGCCGTGCGCCTCATTCACCGCCTGATTTGGAACATCGACCATGAGCTATAACGCCCCTGTCAAGGACATGCTGTTCGTGCTGAAGGAACTCGCGGGCATCGACACCGTCGCGCAGTTGCCTGGCTTCGAGGAAGCCGGCTACGACACCGCGCAGGCCGTGCTCGACGAATCCGCGAAATTCTGCGGTGAAGTGCTGGCGCCGCTGAACGTCGAGGGCGACCGCAACCCGAGCAGCTGGAAGGACGGTGTCGTGACGGCGACGCCCGGCTTCGGCGCCGCGTTCCGCCAATTCGTCGAAGGCGGCTGGCAAGGTCTGCAGCATCCGGCCGAATACGACGGCCAGGGGCTGCCGAAGCTGATCGCGACGCCGTGCATCGAGATGCTGAACGCGTCGAACCTGTCGTTCGCGCTGTGCCCGTTGCTCACCGACGGCGCGATCGAGGCGCTGCTGACGGCCGGCACCGACGAACAGAAGCAGCGTTACGTGCCGAAGCTGATCTCGGGCGAATGGACCGGCACGATGAACTTGACCGAACCGCAGGCCGGCTCCGACCTGGCGCTGGTGCGCTCGCGCGCCGAGCCGCAGGGCGACGGCACGTACAAGGTGTTCGGCACGAAGATCTTCATCACGTGGGGCGAGCACGACATGGCGGACAACATCGTCCACCTGGTGTTGGCGCGCACGCCGAACGCGCCGGAAGGCGTCAAGGGTATTTCGCTGTTCATCGTGCCGAAGTTCCTGGTCAACGAAGACGGCTCGCTCGGCGCGCGCAACGACGTGCACTGCGTGTCGATCGAGCACAAGCTCGGGATCAAGGCGAGCCCGACGGCGGTGCTGCAGTATGGCGACCACGGCGGCGCGATCGGCTACCTGGTCGGCGAGGAGAATCGTGGCCTCGAATACATGTTCATCATGATGAACGCCGCGCGCTTTGGCGTCGGGATGCAGGGGATCGGCGTGGCCGACCGCGCATACCAGAAGGCCGCGGCATTCGCGAAGGAGCGCGTGCAGAGCCGCCCGGTCGACGGGTCGGCCAGGCAGTCGGTGACGATCATTCATCACCCGGACGTGCGCCGCATGCTCGGCACGATGCGTGCGCTGACCGAGGGCGCACGGGCGCTCGCGTATGTCGCAGCGGCGCACAGCGACATTGCCCACCGCCATTCGGACGAGGCGACACGCACGCGTCATCAGGCAATCTACGAATATCTGGTGCCGGTCGTGAAGGGCTGGAGCACGGAGATGGTGAACGACGTGGCGAGCCTCGGCGTGCAGGTGCACGGCGGGATGGGCTTCATCGAGGAAACCGGCGCCGCGCAGTACTACCGCGATGCGCGGATCCTCGCGATCTACGAAGGCACGACCGCGATCCAGGCGAACGACCTGGTCGGCCGCAAGACGATGCGCGACGGCGGCGCGGTGGCGAAGGCGCTGATCGCGGAGATCGGCGACACCGTCGCCGCGCTCGGCAAGGTCGACGGCGCGGCGGCCGCGTCGATGAAGGCGCAGCTCGAGAAGGGCGCGCGCTCGCTGTCGACGGTGGTGGACTACGTGGTCGCGAACGTGAAGCAGGATCCGAACGCGGTGTTCGCGGGCAGCGTGCCGTACCTGAAGCTGGCGGGCGTGGTGCTGTGCGGATGGCAGATGGCGCGCGCGCTGCTGGCGGCGCACGCGAATCGCGCGAGCGACACGGCGTTCTTCGATGCGAAGATCGCGATCGCGCAATGCTATGCGGAACACGTCCTCGTGCAGGCAGGCGGGCTCGAAGCGTCGATCGTCGGCGCGAAGGGCGACGAGAGCGTGCTCGCGTTGACGGAAGACCAGTTCTGACCGTATCGGTCGGGGCGCAGGAGGAGACAGGATTTTGACCACACAGGACTTGCTCGCGCAATACGGCCCGCGCGAATCGATGGAATACGACGTCGTGATCGTCGGCGGCGGCCCGGCCGGGCTGTCGGCCGCGATCCGGCTCAAGCAGCTGGCCGCCGAGAAAGGCACCGAGATCGGCGTGTGCGTGCTCGAGAAGGGTTCTGAGATCGGCGCGCACATCCTGTCGGGCGCGGTGATGGATCCGCGCGCGATCACCGAGCTGTTTCCCGACTGGAAGGAACAGGGCGCGCCCTTGAACGTCGAGGTGACGGAAGACCGCTTCCTGTTCCTGTCCGAGAGCAGCGCGGTTACGACGCCCAACTGGGCGCTGCTCGACAACTTCAAGAATCACGGCAACTACGTGATTTCGCTGGGCAACGTCACGCGTTGGCTCGGTCAGCAGGCGGAAGCCTTGGGCGTCGAGATCTTCCCGGGCTTTCCCGCAGCCGAGATTCTCTACAACGACGACGGCTCGGTGAAGGGCGTCGCCACTGGCAACATGGGCGTGGGCAAGGACGGCGAGCCGACCGAGAACTTCCAGCTCGGCATGGAGCTGCACGCGAAGTACACGCTGTTCGCCGAAGGCTGCCGCGGCCACCTCGGCCGTCAACTGATCTCGAAGTTCAAGCTCGACGCGAACGCCGATCCGCAGGCGTATGGGATCGGCATCAAGGAACTGTGGGAAATCGATCCGGCGAAACACAAGCCGGGCCTCGTGATCCACACGGCCGGCTGGCCGCTGAAGTCCGATACGTACGGCGGCTCGTTCCTGTATCACATGGACAACAACCAGGTCGTGGTCGGCTTCGTGGTGGGCCTCGGCTACACGAATCCGTACCTGTCGCCGTTCGAGGAATTCCAGCGCTACAAGACACACCCGTCGATCCGCGCGTTCCTCGAAGGCGGCAAGCGCGTGTCGTACGGCGCGCGGGCGATCACGGCCGGCGGCCTGCTGTCGCTGCCGAAGACGGTGTTCCCGGGCGGCGCGCTGATCGGCGACGACGCGGGCTTCCTGAACGCGTCGCGGATCAAGGGCAGCCATGCGGCGATCAAGACCGGCATGCTGGCGGCGGACGCAGCGTTCGACGCGCTGCAGGCCGGCCGCCAGAGCGACGAGCTCAACGCGTACCCGGACGCCTTCAAGCAATCGTGGCTGCATACGGAACTGTACCGCGCGCGCAACTTCAAGCAGTGGATGGCCAAGGGACTGTACCTGGGCACGCTGATGGTCGGGCTCGAGCAGAAGGTGATGGGCGGCAACGTGCCGTGGACGCTGCATCACAAGCATGCGGACCACGAGATGCTGAAGCCGGCGTCGCAATGCACGCCGATCGAGTATCCGAAGCCGGACGGCAAGCTGACGTTCGACCGGCTGTCGTCGGTGTTCATCTCGAACACGAACCACGAGGAGAACCAGCCGGCGCACCTGACGCTGAAGGATGCGAACGTGCCGGTGAACGTGAACCTGCGCACGTACGCGGGGCCGGAAGGACGCTTCTGCCCGGCGGCGGTGTACGAGTTCGTGAAGAACGACGACGGCAGCGACCGGCTGGTGATCAATGCGCAGAACTGCGTGCACTGCAAGACCTGCGACATCAAGGACCCGACGCAGAACATCGTGTGGGTCACGCCGGAAGGCGGCGGCGGGCCGAATTACCCGAACATGTAACGCAAACGCATCCCCGCGCCCGCAGGCGCGAACGAACCGGAGTGAAACGATGAGCAATGCAGCGAAGGAAGTCGTGGTGGTGAGCGGTGTCCGTACCGCGATCGGCGATTTCGGCGGGAGCCTGAAGGACTTCTCGCCGACCGATCTCGGTGCGAAGGTCGTGAGCGAAGTGCTGTCGCGTGCGAACGTTTCGGGTGACGCGGTCGGGCATGTCGTGTTCGGCCACGTCGTGAACACCGAGCCGAAGGACATGTATCTCGCGCGCGTCGCGGCGATCGACGGCGGTGTCGCGCAGCACACGCCGGCGCTGACCGTGAACCGCCTGTGCGGCTCGGGCCTGCAGGCGATCGTGTCGGCCGCGCAGACGATCATGCTCGGCGACGCCGACGTCGCGATCGGCGGCGGCTCGGAGAACATGAGCCGCGCGCCGTACACCGTGCCGTCCGCGCGCTTCGGCCAGCGCATGGGCGATGCGAAGCTCGTCGACATGATGCTCGGCGCGCTGCACGACCCGTTCCAGACGATCCACATGGGCGTGACGGCCGAGAACGTCGCACGCAAGTACGGCATTACGCGTGATGCGCAGGATGCGCTCGCGCTCGAATCGCATCGTCGCGCGGCGCGTGCGATTGCGGAAGGCCGCTTCAAGGACCAGATCCTGCCGATCTCGATCCGCACGAAAAAGGGCGAAGTCGCGTTCGACACCGACGAGCACGTGCGTCACGACGCCGGCCCGGACGATTTCACGAAGCTGAAGCCGGTGTTCGTGAAGGAGGACGGCACGGTGACGGCCGGCAACGCGTCGGGGATCAACGATGCGGCCGCCGCGGTGCTGATGATGAGCGCGGACGCCGCGCGCGCGCAAGGCGTGAAGCCGCTCGCGCGTTTGGTCGCATACGCGCATGCGGGCGTTGATCCGGCGTACATGGGCATCGGCCCGGTGCCGGCCACGCAGAAGGCGCTCGAGCGCGCAGGCCTGAAGATCACCGATCTCGACGTGATCGAGGCGAACGAAGCGTTCGCCGCGCAGGCATGCGCGGTCACGCAGGAGCTCGGCCTCGATCCGGCCAAGGTCAACCCGAACGGCTCGGGCATTTCGCTCGGTCACCCGATCGGCGCGACGGGCGCGTTGATCACGGTCAAGGCGCTGTACGAGCTGAAGCGCATCGGCGGGCGTTATGCGCTCGTGACGATGTGTATCGGCGGCGGCCAGGGGATTGCGGCGATCTTCGAGAACATCTGATAATCGAACGCTCAGCACCCGAACACACAGGAATCGTCATGGCCATCGAAACCGTCGGCGTCGTGGGCGCCGGAACCATGGGCAACGGCATTGCGCAGACCGCCGCCGTTGCAGGACTGAACGTCGTGATGATCGACGTCAGCGATGCGGCACTCGACAAGGGTGTCGCCGCACTGAAGGGCAGCCTCGAGCGGCTCGTGTCGAAAGAGAAGCTCGCCGCCGCCGCACGCGATGCCGCGCTCGCGCGCATCACGACGTCGACCGATTACGCGAAGCTTGCCGCGGTCGACATCGTGATCGAAGCCGCGACCGAAAACGTCGAGCTGAAGAGCCGCATCCTGAAGCAGATCGAGTCGGTCGCGCGGCCCGATGCAATCATCGCGACCAACACGTCGTCGATCTCGATTACCGCGCTCGCGGCGTTGCTCGCCGATCCGTCGCGCTTCGTCGGCATGCATTTCTTCAACCCGGTGCCGCTGATGCCGCTCGTCGAGATCATCCGCGGGCTGCAGACGAGCGACGCGACCGCGTCCGCCGTGCGCGCGCTGACCGAGCGTTTCGACAAGTCGCCGATCGGCGTGCGCAATGCGCCGGGCTTCGTCGTGAACCGGATCCTCGTGCCGATGATCAACGAAGCGTTCTTCGTGCTGGCCGAAGGCATCGCGTCGGCCGAGGAGATCGACGCGGGGATGAAGCTCGGCGCGAACCATCCGATCGGGCCGCTCGCGCTGGCGGACCTCGTCGGGCTCGACGTGTGTCTCGCGGTGATGGACGTGTTCCTGAAGGACTTCGGCGACACGAAATACCGTGCGTGTCCGCTGCTGCGCGAGATGGTGTCGGCGGGGCGGCTGGGGCGCAAGACGGGGCGCGGGGTGTACGACTACAGTAAGTAAGCGGCGTCTCAATAGCCTCTTCACGCGGCCGCCTTCGGGCGGCCGTTTGCTTTGCACGGCACGCCTGGACGCCGATCCGCCCCGGCGCGCGAGATTTCAGAACTGAAACTCCGATTCCATATCTGCGCCGCTACCGGCCCGCGCTTCGCATCCGATCCCCGTACATCAACGCCGTCCGTCCTGTAGCGAACGTGGCCTGCTTTTTGCGTTAACCGGACGACGTGCTCGATGTCCTCTCGTCTGACCGGTCTTTCCTGATGAAACGAAGCGGACAGTTCGAGAGGCGACTCGCTTTTCAATCGTAAGGTGAATGCAATGACTGGCAGCGGTAAACGAAACACGGTACCGGGCAACGACGCGCGCTGCGTAGCGCCGGAGCGCGAGGCGGGCGCAGATCGATCCGCGACGACGCGCGAATCGTCCGGTGAACGACGACCCGATACGAACTGGGCATGGGCAAAGGGAACGGCGGGCTACGACTGGATGGATCACGCACCGCTTTTCGATCACCGCGATTGATCCCGTCGTGAGCGCGGGTCGTGCCACGGGATCGCCCCGTGGTTCGACCGACGACGATCGATGACCGACCTGCGAGCCGGTCCCTTATTTCCCGCTGGTCGGCTGGATGCTATTCGTCGTCGCGATGTCGATAGCGGCCATCCGGCGATCTGGCGAACATGTCGACTGGCGAAAGCCAGGGACGATGCAACCTCGAATGACCGACGCGTGAATCCGCACGCCGCCCAGCGAAGCAGGCGGGTGGAGGACGGCGCGTCGGCGAGCTCAATTCAACCATTCACTTTCCATGGCCGCCGTGACGCCTAACCCCATCCAGTCCATCCTGATCGCGAACCGCTCGGAAATCTCGATTCGCGTGATGCGTGCCGCCGCCGAACTGAACATGCGTACGGTGGCGGTGTATTCGAAGGAAGACCGCCTTGCGCTGCACCGCTTCAAGGCGGACGAGAGCTACCTGATCGGCGAAGGCAAGAAGCCGCTCGCCGCGTATCTCGACATCGACGACATCCTGCGCGTCGCGCGGCAGGCGAAGGTCGACGCGATCCACCCCGGCTACGGCTTCCTGTCGGAGAATCCCGATTTCGCGCAGGCCGTGATCGACGCCGGCATCCGCTGGATCGGCCCGTCGCCCGACGTGATGCGCACGCTCGGCAACAAGGTGGCCGCGCGCAATGCGGCGATCGCGGCGGGTGTGCCGGTGATGCCTGCGACCTCACCGCTGCCGGATGACCTCGATGCTTGCAAGGCGCTGGCCGCGGGAGTCGGCTATCCGCTGATGCTCAAGGCGAGCTGGGGCGGCGGCGGGCGCGGGATGCGCGTGCTGGAAAACGCTCAGGACCTCGAAACCCTGCTGCCGGTCGCGCGGCGCGAGGCGCTTGCCGCGTTCGGCAACGACGAGGTGTACGTCGAGAAACTCGTGCGCAATGCGCGGCACGTCGAAGTACAGATACTCGGTGACCTGCATGGCACGGTCGTGCATTTGTACGAGCGCGACTGCACGGTGCAGCGGCGCAACCAGAAGGTCGTCGAACGCGCGCCGGCGCCGTATCTCGACGACGCGGGCCGGCAGGCGCTCTGCGAATCGGCGCTGCGCCTGATGCGCGCGGTCGGTTACACGCATGCAGGCACCGTCGAATTCCTGATGGATGCCGACACCGGCCAGTTCTACTTCATCGAGGTGAACCCGCGCATCCAGGTCGAGCACACGGTGACCGAGATGATCACCGGCATCGACATCGTGAAGGCGCAGATTCGCATCACGGAAGGCGGCCGGATCGGGCTGGCGGAGGACGTCGTGAACGGCGACGGCGCGATCGTCGAACGTGCGGCCGGCGTGCCCGCTCAGCAGGCGATTCCGCTGAACGGCAACGCGTTGCAATGCCGGATCACGACCGAGGATCCGGAGAACGACTTCCTGCCCGACTACGGGCGGCTCACGGCGTATCGCAGCGCGGCGGGCTTCGGCGTGCGCCTCGACGCCGGCACCGCCTATGGCGGCGCGGTGATCACGCCTTACTACGACTCGCTGCTGGTCAAGGTGACGACCTGGGCGCCGACGGCGGCCGAATCGATCCACCGGATGGATCGCGCGCTGCGCGAGTTCCGGATCCGCGGCGTCACGTCGAACCTGCAGTTCCTCGAAAACGTGATCAATCACCCGGCCTTCATCGCGGGCGACGTGACGACGCGCTTCATCGACAAGACCCCGGAACTGCTCGAATTCGCGAAGCGCGGCGATCGCGCGACGAAGCTGTTGCGCTATCTCGGCGAGCTGAACGTGAACGGCAATGCCGAGATGAGCGGCCGCACGCTGCCGGCGTTGCCGTTATCGAAACCCGTGCTGCCGAAGGTCGATACGGCGATGCCAATTCCGGCCGGCACGCGCGATCGCTTGCGCGAGCTCGGCCCCGAGAAATTCGCGACCTGGATGCTGGACCAAAAGCAGGTGCTGCTGACCGACACGACGATGCGTGACGCGCACCAGTCGCTGTTCGCGACGCGCATGCGCACGGCCGACATGGTACCGATCGCGCCGTTCTACGCGCGCGAGCTGTCGCAGCTGTTCTCGCTCGAATGCTGGGGCGGCGCGATCTTCGACGTCGCGCTGCGCTTCCTGAAGGAAGACCCATGGGAACGCCTTGCGCTGCTGCGCGAGCGCGTGCCGAACATCCTGTTCCAGATGCTGCTGCGCGGCTCGAACGCGGTCGGCTACACGAACTACGCGGACAACGTCGTGCGCTTCTTCGTGCAGCAGGCCGCGAGCGCGGGCGTCGACGTGTTCCGCGTGTTCGACTCGCTGAACTGGGTGCGCAACATGCGCGTGGCGATCGATGCAGTGGGCGAGAGCGGGATGCTGTGCGAAGGCGCGATCTGCTATACCGGCGACCTGTTCGACACGTCACGTTCGAAATACGACCTCAAGTATTACGTCGGCATCGCGCGCGAATTGCAGCAAGCCGGCGTGCACGTGCTCGGCATCAAGGACATGGCCGGCATCTGCCGTCCGCAGGCGGTCGCCACGCTCGTGAAGGCGCTCAAGGAAGAAACCGGGCTGCCCGTGCATTTCCATACGCACGACACGAGCGGGATCGCGGCGGCGTCGGTGCTCGCGGCAGTCGGGGCGGGCTGCGATGCGGTGGACGGCGCGCTCGACGCGATGAGCGGGCTCACGTCGCAACCGAACCTGTCGAGCATCGCGGCGGCGCTGGCCGGCGGCGAGCGCGATCCGGGGCTGGACCAGGACCGCCTGCACGAGGCGTCGATGTACTGGGAAGGCGTGCGCCGGTATTACGCGCCGTTCGAATCGGAGATCCGCGCGGGCACGGCCGACGTGTACCGCCACGAGATGCCCGGCGGCCAGTACACGAACCTGCGCGAGCAGGCGCGCTCGCTCGGCATCGATCATCGCTGGACCGAGGTGTCGCGCGCGTATGCGGACGTGAACCGCCTGTTCGGCGACATCGTCAAGGTCACGCCGACGTCGAAGGTGGTCGGCGACATGGCGCTGATGATGGTCGCGAATGACCTCGCCGTGGACGACGTGCGCAACCCGGACAAGGACATCGCATTCCCCGAGTCGGTCGTGTCGCTGTTCAAGGGCGAGCTGGGCTTCCCGCCCGACGGCTTCCCGGCGGACCTGTCGCGCAAGGTGCTCAAGAGCGAGCCGCCGGCGCCGTATCGTCCCGGCGACCAGATCCCGCCGGTCGATCTCGACGCGGTACGCAAGCAGGCCGAGGCCGCGTGCGAGCAGCCGCTCGACGATCGTCAACTCGCGTCGTACCTGATGTATCCGAAACAGACGGTCGACTATTACGCGCACGTGCGTGCATACAGCGATACGTCGGTCGTGCCGACGCCGGCGTTCCTGTACGGACTGCAGCCGCAGGAGGAAGTGGCGATCGACATCGAGCCGGGCAAGACGCTGCTCGTGTCGCTGCAGGGCCAGCACGCCGATGCGCAGGACGGCATCGTGAAGGTGCTGTTCGAGCTGAACGGTCAGTCGCGTTCGGCGCTGGTCGAGCAGAAGAGTGTCGTGCAGGCGGGCAAGGAGCGTCATGGCCTGCAGCGTGCCGATCCGGCGAATCCGCTGCACGTGGCCGCGCCGATGCCGGGCTCGGTCGTGACGGTGGCCGTGCAACCGGGGCAGCGTGTGTCGGCCGGCACGACGCTGATCGCGCTCGAGGCGATGAAGATGGAAACGCACATCGCGGCGGAGCGCGACTGCGAGATCGCGGCCGTGCATGTGAAGCCGGGTGATCGGGTCGCGGCGAAGGATCTGCTGATCGAGTTGAAAGACCCGACGCATTGAGGATTGCCTCGATCGGTCGTGCGTGGTGACCGAGCGGTGCGTCGCAACCGGCATGCCACCTGGCGGGGGAGGCGTGCCGAACTGTCCGGCGTCGGCTGCCTGCGCGTCGTTACGCGCCGACGCGCAGGCAGCCGACCCGCCACCGGTCAGTACGCCGCGTCGCTGCCGCCCTGGTCGGTGACGATCGCCACGCCCGAACTCGTGCCGAGCCGCGTCGCGCCGGCCTCGAGCATCGCAAGCGCGGTCGCGCGGTCGCGCGGTCGCGCACGCCGCCCGATGCCTTCACGCCGAGCACGGGGCCGACCGTGCGGCGCATCAGCGCGACGTCCTCGCGTGTCGCGCCGCCGTGCCCGAAGCCGGTCGACGTCTTCACGAACGCGACGCCGAGGTCGCGGCACATCTCGCACACGCGCACCTTCTCGTCGTCGGTCAGCAATCCCGTTTCGAGGATCACCTTGAGCGGCACCGTCCCGCAGGCGCGGTGCACGGCGTCGATATCGGCCTTCACGTCGTCGTCGCGGCCGCTCTTCAGCGCGCCGAGGTTGATCACCATGTCGATCTCGCGTGCGCCCGCCGCGATCGCGGCCGACGCTTCGAACGCCTTCGCGGCGGACAGGCCCGCGCCGAGCGGGAAGCCGACCACGGCGCACACGAGCACGCCGGTGTCGGCCAGCTCGCGCGCGGCGAGCGGCACGTTCGCCGAATTCACGCAGACCGAGTAGAAGCGATGCTCGGCCGCCTGGCGGCAGAGTTCGCGGATCTGCGCGTCGCTCGCGTCGGGCGCGAGCAGCGTGTGATCGATGGTTTGGGCGAGCTGGGCGTTGGAAAGCGGCATGTGTCGGGACTCCACGGATCGTGTGCCGAAAAGGTACACGGAAAGTTGATGTTCTCACATCGGTTTGTTACCAATGCGGCATCGCTGATGAGGGTGCTGCGAGGGCATCCGTCGTCCCCGACGACCGTGCTCAGGCCGAGGCTGACGCTGCATGAGGGACGGTGTGAAAGATCGGGCGCGCCGCCGCTACACGTCGACGACCCCGCGCCCGAGTGCCACCACACGGCCGCCGACGCCGATCGAGCCGTGCTCGCCGACCGACAACCGAAGCAGGCAAGGCCGGCCGACGGCTTCGCCTTGTTCGACCTGAAACGCGGCGGGCAGCGGATGGCCGGCTGCAAGCAGCCAGCCGCCGAGATTCGCGCAGGCCGACCCGGTACCCGGGTCTTCAAGAATCCCGCCGCCCTGTTTCGCAAAGAAATAGCGGGAGACCACTTTCCCGGGGCGATTCGCGTCGAACGCGAACACGTAGGCGGTCTTGCGGCCGAGGCTGCTGGTCGGCCAGATATCCAGGCAGGCGCTGTCGGGCTGGGCGCGGCGCACCGCAGCAGGGTCCTTGACCGCGACCAGCAACTGATCGGCGCCCGTATCGACCCAGCGCGGCGGCGCGAGCAAATCGTCCTGCGTCAGCCCCAGCATGGCGGCCGTTTCGGCATCGGACAATGCGCAGGGTGCCGTTTTCGGCACGCCGGCGTGCGGCGCGGTGAACGTCCACACGTCGTCGCTGGCCTTGACGTCGACCACGCCGGCCTTGAATTCGAGCGAGAAATCGTTGCCGACATTCAGCAGGTCGCGCACGACATGCGCGGTGCCGAGCGTCGGATGGCCCGCGAACGCCATTTCATGGCCGGGCGTGAAGATGCGCACGCGTGCACGCGCACGCTCCGACGGCAGCACGAAGGTCGTTTCCGACAGGTTGAACTGCACGGCCAGTGCCTGCATGGTCGCGTCGTCCATGCCGCGCGCATCCTCGAACACGCAGAGCGGGTTGCCGCCGAACGTGGATTCGGCGAATACGTTGAGCAGGCGGAACGCGTACTGTGTCATTGGGATCTCGCGTAGGTGGGTCTTGCCGGTCGGGACGCGCGAGCGTCGACGGCGTGTCGGGCTGCTTCGGCGCGATTCCGTATTTTGCCGGACGCATCGCGCCGATCGATGCGCGACCGATCGGAATTTCAGTTTTCATGCATCATCGGGTCTGTCCGATTCGCCGACGGCGATCCGGTCCGGGCATTCTCGAATACGCAACGATCGCGGATATTTTTTCGCCGAAGCACGCGGTCGCCCGAGAATCCGCAATCATTCGATTCGATCACGCCGCCGCCGTACCCATGCAACGCACGACGCTTGCCGAATCAGTCAGGCAGGAGGAAGACATGGTGCTGCTGAATCCCCGATCTGCCGCGGCAATACCGTGACGGGGAACGCGCTGGCCTCCGGTACTGGGTGAACCAGACGCAGGACATCCGGGGCGTGACCGCGCTCATCCTGAAGTCGCTGGCGGGTCTGGTGCGCGACGCCGCGCGCGGCTCAGCCATTCAGTGCGACGACACGAACACCGCATCGTCGAACGCCGCCGGAATCGCGAACTGCGCGCGCATGCGCTTCGTTTCCTGCGCGGGCGTCTGGCCGAACAGCCGTTTGAATTCCCGGCTGAACTGCGACGCGCTCGCATAACCGACCGCATGGCCGGCCGCCTCCGCGGTCAGGTCCTGACGCACCATCAACAGGCGCGCCTGATGCAGCCGCGTCGACTTCAGGTACTGCATCGGCGACACCTGCGTGATCGCCTTGAAGTGGGCGTGGAAGCTCGGCACGCTCATGCCGGCTTCCGCGGCCAGTTGCGTCACGTCGAGCGACTGCGCGTAGTCGGCGTGGATCATGCGCAGCGAACGGCCGATCCGGCCGAACTGTCCACGCATCGCCAGCGCGTTCCTCATCGCGCCGCCCTGCGCGCCGGTGAGCACGCGGAAATACAGTTCGCGCAGCAACCCGGGGCCGAGCACCGCCGCTTCGAGCGGGCGTTGCATCGCCTCGACGAAACGCAACACGGTCGCGTGCATCGCATCGTCCATCGGCGTCGACATCATGCTTTTCGGCGCCTGCACGGGTTCGGCGACTCCCTCGCGATCGATCCGCGCGGCCAGTTCGGCGGCCATCGGGAAATCGAGGTGCAGATACAGCGCGAGCAGCGGGCGCTCCGCCGTTGCGTCGGTTTCCATGCTGAACGGTACGGGCACCGATACGGCCAGGTAGTGATCCTCGTCGTACAGATAGCGTTCGCCGCCGAAATAGCCGCGCTTGCTCCCCTGGCACACGATCACGATGCCCGGGTCGTACAGCACCGGCGTGCGGGATAGCGCGCGGTTCGAACGCAGGATGCGCACGCTCGGCAGCGCGGTCAGGTTGTAGCCTTCGTCCGGCGCCAACGCATGCAGCAACGCGATCAGGCGTTTGCGGCCGCGCGCGGGCAGCGACGGCGAGCGGGACGAGGAGGGTGCGTCGCTCATAGTTTCAGGCAAGAAATTCAGCGGAATCGGGCTTATTCGACGTGGTTCGTCAGACTAGCATGCATGCTTCGATCGACATTCGGGAGAAGTTCACATGGCATCCGGCAACATCATGCTCATCACCGGCGTCAGCAGCGGCTTCGGCCGTGCGCTCGCGCAAGCGGCCCTGGCCGAGGGTCATACGGTGGTCGGCACCGTGAGAAGCAAAGCGGCAAAACGGGCGTTCGAGGCGCTGTCCCCGCGTGCGGCCATCGGGCGCGTGCTCGACGTGACCGACTTCGAGCGCATCGACGGCGTCGTCGCGGAAATCGAGGCGAGCGTCGGCCCCGTCGACGTGCTGGTGAACAATGCCGGCTACGGGCACGAAGGCATCATGGAGGAGTCGCCGCTGTCGGAGATGCGCCGGCAGTTCGACGTGAACGTGTTCGGCGCCGTCGCGATGATGAAGGCCGTCGTGCCGTTCATGCGCGAGCGCCGGCACGGCCGCATCCTGAACATCACGTCGATGGGCGGCCACATCACGATGCCCGGCATTGCCTATTACTGCGGCAGCAAGTTCGCGCTGGAAGGGATTTCCGAGACGCTCGGCAAGGAGCTCGAGCCGTTCGGCATCGCGGTGACGGCGGTGGCGCCGGGCTCGTTCCGAACCGACTGGGCCGGCCGTTCGATGACGCGAACGCCGCGTTCGATCGCCGATTACGACGCGCTCTTCGATCCGATCCGCCAGGCGCGCGAGGAGAAAAACGGCCGGCAATCGGGCGATCCGGCGAAGGCGGCGCGCGCGATGCTGGCGGTCATCGCGGCGGATCGTCCGCCGGCGCATCTGCTACTCGGCAGCGATGCGCTTCGGCTCGTGCGCGCCAAATGGTCGGCGCTGGAAGACGAAATTCGCACGTGGGAGGCGGTAACCGTGTCGACGGACGGTTGACGCGCGATCGGCGGTGCGTGACGCGTCACACGGCGAGTGGCGTTGACAGTCACACCTGCGGGCGCCGTTGCCCACCGGAGGCCGATGCATGACGGTATGTAATTGGCTTCATGACACGGTCGCGGTTTTCCGCTACAACACTGGGGTGCTGCGTCGACCGACGCGGTGTGCCACCGCGCCGCAGTTCGTGACCGACACCCGCCCGGGTGGCCGGCCGGCACGTGATGTTCACCTACCTCAAAGGAGCCTGCAGCCATGCCGTACATCACCACGAAGGACAACGTCGACATCTTCTACAAGGACTGGGGCCCGAAGGATGCGCAGCCGATCATGTTCCACCATGGCTGGCCGCTGTCTTCCGACGACTGGGATGCCCAACTGCTGTTCTTCGTTCAGAAGGGCTATCGCGTGGTCGCGCACGACCGCCGCGGCCACGGCCGGTCGACGCAGGTTTCCGACGGCCACGACATGGATCACTACGCGGCGGACGCGTTCGCGGTGGCCGAAGCGCTCGACCTGCGCAACGCGGTGCATATCGGTCACTCGACCGGCGGCGGCGAAGTCGCGCGCTATGTGGCCCGCCACGGCGAGCCGGCCGGACGCGTCGCGAAGGCGGTGCTGGTCAGCGCGGTGCCGCCGCTGATGCTGAAGACGGACGCGAACCCGGAAGGCTTGCCGCTCGAGGTGTTCGACGGCTTCCGCAAGGCGCTCGCCGACAACCGCGCGCAGTTCTTCCTGGACGTGCCGTCGGGTCCGTTCTACGGCTTCAACCGGCCGGGCGCGGTGGTGCACCAGGGCGTGATCCAGAACTGGTGGCGCCAGGGCATGATCGGCGGCGCGAAGGCGCACTACGAAGGCATCAAGGCGTTCTCGGAAACGGACCAGACCGAAGACCTGCGGTCGATCTCGGTGCCGACGCTCGTGCTGCACGGCGAAGACGACCAAATCGTGCCGATCGCGGACTCGGCGCTGAAGTCGGTCAAGCTGCTGAAGAACGGCACGCTGAAGACGTATCCGGGCTATTCGCACGGGATGCTGACGGTCAATGCCGACGTGCTGAACGCCGATCTGCTGGCCTTCATCCAGTCGTAATGCTAACGGCGCATGCCCGCCTCGGCGGGCTGCGCCGCACTGGCCGGTCACGCCGGCCGCCTCGGTTGCGATTTGCTTCGGCGTCCTGTGCGTTGTGCAGCACGAGGACATCACGTCGTCTTGCCACTGAGCCGATGCGTCGGCGGCGTCGCGCGTGCGGCCGGACCGCGCCGCACGCGTCACACATCACGCATCGTTTGCGGCGCTGTCGCCGACATCGCCTTCGATCGCGGCCATCAGATCGTCGACGCTCACCATCAGCGCGCGAACCTGGCGCAGCGATTCGTACTGATGCAGCACCGCGCGCCACGACGGCAGTTCCAGCAGCGCTTGCCAGACGACACCGAGGCCGTGCGGATCGGCATCCGCGTGCCGTGCCAGCGCGCTCGCGTATTCAAGACTCGCCGGCGCCGACAGTAGCTGCATCCGGCTCGCGGCACCCAGCAGGCGCGGCGCGGGATCTGCCGATGCATCGCAGCAGTACAGCACCTCGCGCTGCAATGCCGCGTCGTCGATCGTCAGCGCGTGCAGCGACGCGCCGTGCAGGCGTACCGCCCCTTCGCGCGTGTCGAACGCATAGACGGTGTCCGGATCGGCCTGCGCGAGCAGGCTCAGGCCGCGCAGGAGGCGCGGCAGGTCGGTAGTCGCGGCATCCGCGGATGCTTTCGCTTCCACGAGAAACAGGACGTGCCACGCGGCGGACGGATCGTCGCCCCGCGCGCGCTCGAGCAGCACCGCATCCCACTCGGTTTTCGCGCGATCGTGCTTGCCGGGTATCGAGGCCGGCACGCGCATCGACGTGACCACGCGATACGTGCGGTGCGCGTCGCTCGCATCGAGCTGCGCGGCCAGGGCGTCGAGCGCCTGCGCGGCCAGCGCTTCGACGGCCGCGCCCCGCTGTTGCGACGAGACGCCTTGCGCGACGGCGAGCGCGCTGCCTTCGAGCGGACCCTGGCGGCTCCACAGCGTGCGATACCGCTGGACGTCCGGATCCGGCGCCAGTGCATCGAGACGCTGCAGCCGGGCGAGCGCGGCGCTGTCCTTCAGTTTGGCGATGTCCTGTTCGAACGCAGGATCGGTCGCCATCTCCGGTTGCGCGAGCAGGTTCCGCAGCGTGGCATCGAGATCGTCCCACGATGCGGCGGCCGCGGCCGCATGCAGTCGTGCGAGCGGCTCGCGTTGCCACGCCTGCGCACGTCGTTCGAGCCGGGCCGGATGCGCGATCGTGTTGACGGCCGAGCGCAGCGTGCGCCGATCCTGCTCGGCATGCGCGGCGAGCGACGCGTATTCGCGCACGGCCGCCGCGCGATGTCGAAGCACGGCGGCCTGGAATGCGGGATCGCCGGATTGTGCGTCCATCGCATCGCCGATCATCCGCGCGAGCGCGTCGATGAAGCGGCGTTGCAACGCCGGGGCGGGCGTGAGGCCGTCGGCCTGCATCCGGCGCGCTTCCTCGATCACGATGGCGATGATGGCGGCCGGGTTCGCGGCGTCGGTCAGCGACGATGCGCGCACGAACGGCGGCAGCCGGTAGCGGCGATCGACGGTTCTCAGGACTTCGTCCAGCAGGGCAGGCAACGGTGTCGGCGGCATGGCGAATGACGGGAGGGGCACGCGGTTCGCGCGTGACGGGCGATGTGCAACGGTATCACGCAGTGCCCGCATGCTGCAGCGTGTGTCGCAGAGAAGCTGCCGTTCGCGTGGCGCCCCACTGCGCGCGGACGACGAAACGCGCCGCGTTGCCCGTCGCCCGCCGCCGGACGTCAGGCCGTCAGCGTTACCGACAGGCTGCCGAGTTCGCCGAAGCGCACCGTCAGCGCATCGCCGAGCGGCACGTCGATCGCGCCCGCATACGAACCGGTCGTCACGATCTGGCCGGCACGCGCGCCGTTGCCGCGCGATGCGAGGAAATTGACCAGCCACACGAGCGGCTTGAGCGGATCGCCGTCCGGATGACGGCCGTCGATCGTGCGATTCAGTGCGCCCTCGAACGACAGCGCGAGCGTCTCGAGCGGCACGTTCAATCCGTCGGGCACGACGGGGCCCACGCACAATCCCTGGTTGAACTGCCCGTCGGCGAGCAGTTCGAACTTCGACGCGCGTGCGGGCTCCGCGTAACGGCAACCCAGCACCTCGAGCACGATGCGCACTTCGCGGATCGCGGCACGTACGTCGTTCTCGTCGTATGGCTGCGCGCGGGCGGGCAGGTCGCGATCGAGCACGAACGCGATCTCCGGCTCGATTCGCACGATCGGGCCGCCGACGACGCGATACGGCGCATCGGCATCGCGGATCGTCGACGCGAAGATCGGCGCGACGATCACGCGGTCGGGCGGCGGCAGCGCACATTTCCATCCGCCGATGGCTTCGCCGAGCAGATCGGCGACGCGATGCTGGATCGCCAGCGCGGTATCGACGTTCTCGGGACGCAAGGCGTCGGGCAGCAGCGGGCCGGGCATGCCGGCATGGCGGGCGGCGACGAGATGCTGGGCGGCGCCGTCCACGCGTTCGGTAGTCGTTGTCATGTCGGTTGAGCGAGTTGAAAGTGAGCCGGCAAAAAAGGGCCGGACGAAGGTCGCAACGTCGATGATAGCGCCTTCGGCGCCATGGCCGCCCGGTTGCGCGGCGCGGCCGCGCGGACGGCGCGCCGTTTTTGCGCGTGGCGCTTTGCCGCACGCCGCGTTTTTGGTGGATCTTGATCGCCGTCAAGCTTCGAACCGGCTGTCCGCCGATGATGGGGACATGGCCGCACGCGACCGCGCGCGGCAACTCACCCCAGCGAGGTTCGCATGTACAAGAAGATCATGGTGGCCGTCGACGGCAGCGCTTCGTCGAAACAGGCGCTTGCCGAGGCAGTGAAGGTGGCAGTGGCGGGCGAAACGCACGTCAGCGTCGTATACGTGGTCGACAAGTCGGTGCTGTTCACGTACGCGGGTCGTTTCGATCCGCATGCGCTCATCGAGGAAATCCGCGACGACGGGCGCAAGGTGCTGCGTGAAGCCGAACAGGTCCTCGCGCAGGCCGGCGCGAAGGGCGAGGCCGAACTGGTTGAAACCGAGAGCATCGGCGAGGACGTCGCGGAACGCCTGCAGCGTTATGTGAAGGAGCGCGGGATCGACCTCGCTGTGGTCGGCACGCACGGGCGGCGCGGCATCCGGCGCGTGCTGCTCGGGAGCGTCGCCGAGCGCTTCGTGCGTGGCTCGAAGTGCCCGGTGCTGCTGATTCGCGGCGACGATACCGGCGAACCGGCTTCCGCCGCGGCAGCCTGACGCGGCGGCGCGCGATGATACGTCGTCAATACCGGATCGTCGTCGCGGCGATCGCCGTGTTCGTGTCGCTCGCGGGGATGATGGCCGTGGTGACGGGGCTGCTGTTCGACGAAACGATCGCGCTGCGTGGCGGCGCGGTCGCGTTGATCGTCGGCGTGGCCGGCTTCGTCATCATGCTCAACCCGGGGCCGAAGGGCGAGGGGTGACGCGCGGCACTTCCCCGGTTTCATGCAGGACCGGCACCGCAGCAGCACCGCCGGTCCGTCTTTCCGCGTCTCTCCGTCCGTCATGTCCGGCGCATTTGCACCATCCTGCCCGGCCGGCATCTCCCTGGCCGACGTCTCCCGTCTTATCGATTCCGCATCAGGCAGCGCACGCTTCGATTGAATGACGCGCGCGTGCACGAGCACGCCGCTTCTCATCTCATCTCATCTCATCGCGGCGGTCGAGTCCTGTCCTCGCCGTTTTCCTTCGGTGGCATGCCCGTATTTGATCCGGCCTGACACGGCAGCCGGTCGCGCGCATGCGGCCGCGACTCGTGCGTGATTGCATCGCACCGCGAAAACCGTGACGTCGCAACACTGCGGCTCTCATGCATAAACGCGTGATCGAGCGCCGGCCTGCACCCCGTCAAACCCTGACGCGAAAGTCCGGTGCCGGGCATGCCATTGGCACTCCTGTATCGATCCCCATTTAACACCGACGCGTACCAGGGCGGCGATATCGTGATTTGTATCAAGTCGTGATATGTCGATCCGAAAGAGAATTCATTCGACCCGGACGCAAGGGATGGAAGCGAACGCAACGAGCCGAATGCCGATCGTCCTTTACATCCGGGACATCACCTCCTTAAATATTCAGGGTCTGCCAAAAGACCGGAAAAAACGAGATCCCCATGAGCCATTTCCTGGATAGATTGCGTTATTTCTCCACCACAAGGCCAACCTTCTCCGGCGGACACGGCGCCGTCACGGACGAGGACCGCAAATGGGAAGACGGCTATCGGCTGCGCTGGCAACACGACAAGATCGTCCGTTCGACCCACGGGGTGAACTGCACGGGTTCGTGTTCGTGGAAGGTCTATGTGAAAGGCGGAATCGTCACCTGGGAAACCCAGCAGACCGATTACCCGCGCACGCGCCCCGACATGCCGAACCACGAACCGCGCGGCTGCTCGCGCGGCGCTTCGTACTCCTGGTATCTGTATAGCGCGAACCGTCTCAAGCATCCGATGGTGCGCAGCGCGCTGGTGAAGCTGTGGCGCGAACGCCGCCGCACGCTCGCGCCGGTCGACGCATGGCGCTCGATCGTCGAGGACGACGACGCGCGGCGCTCGTACCAGCGGCGGCGCGGGCTTGGCGGCTTCGTGCGCGCGAGCTGGGACGAGGTCAACGAGATCGTTGCGGCCGCAAACGTTTACACGGTCGAGCGGCACGGCCCCGATCGCGTGGTCGGCTTCTCGCCGATCCCGGCGATGTCGATGGTGTCGTATGCGGCAGGGTCGCGCTACCTGTCGCTGATCGGCGGCGTGTGCCTGAGCTTCTACGACTGGTATTGCGACCTGCCGCCCGCGTCGCCGCAGACCTGGGGCGAGCAGACCGACGTGCCGGAATCGGCCGACTGGTACAACTCGACGTTCATCATGATGTGGGGCTCCAACGTCCCGCAGACCCGCACGCCCGACGCGCACTTCCTCGTCGAGGCGCGCTATCGCGGCACGAAGGTCGTGTCGGTGTTTCCCGATTACTCGGAAGGCGCGAAGTTCGGCGATCTGTGGCTGCATCCGAAGCAGGGCACCGACGCGGCGCTCGCGCTCGCGATGGGTCACGTGATCCTGAAGGAGTTCCACCTCGCGGGCAAGAGCGACTATTTCATCGACTACTGCAAGCGCTATACCGACATGCCGGCGCTCGTGCGCCTCGTGCCGCACGGCGACGGCTACGTGCCCGAGCGCCTCGTGCGCGCGTCCGATTTCGACGACGCGCTCGACGAGGCCGCGCATCCGGAGTGGAAGACCGTGATGATCGACGACGCGACCGGCGAATTCGTCGTGCCGGTGGGCTCGATCGGCTTCCGCTGGGGGCAGCAGACCAAGGACGGATCGAGCGACAAGGGCAAGTGGAACCTGCGCGACGAGACGTCGAAAGGCGCGGCGCTGTCGCCGCGGCTGTCCTGCACGGCCGAGCATGACGACGTGGTCGACGTGCTGTTTCCGTACTTCGGCAACCAGCCGCACGCGCATTTCAACTCGACGCAGCACGGCTCCGAGCTGTCGCGCCGGATCGGCGTGCGGCGCGTGGCGACGCGCGACGGCGAGATGCTGGTCGCGACCGTTTACGACCTGTTCGTCGCGAACTACGGGCTTGACCAGGGGCTGGGCGGCCGCGACGTGGCCGCGAGCTACGACGACGATCTTCCGTATACGCCGGCGTGGCAGGAAACGATCACGGGCGTGAAGCGCGCGGACGTGATCTCGGTCGCGCGGCAGTTCGCGGAGAACGCGCACAAGACGCAAGGCAAGTCGATGGTGATCATCGGCGCGGGGATCAACCACTGGTTCCACATGGACATGTCGTACCGCGCGATCATCAACATGCTGATCATGTGCGGATGCGTCGGCAAGCCGGGCGGCGGCTGGTCGCATTACGTGGGCCAGGAGAAGCTGCGTCCGCAGACGGGCTGGACCGCGCTCGCGTTCGCGCTCGACTGGAATCGGCCGCCGCGCCACATGAACGCGACGTCGTTTTTCTATGCGCACACCGATCAGTGGCGTTACGACACGATGGACCCAGGCGCGCTGCTGTCGCCGCTCGCGGACAAGACGCAGTTCCACGGTTCGCCGATCGACTACAACGTGCGCGCCGAACGGATGGGCTGGCTGCCGTCCGCGCCGCAACTCGCAGTGAATCCGCTGAAGGTCGGCGCGAGTCTCGGCGACCCCGCTCAGGCCGGCGCCGATGTCGCGCGGCAACTGAAGGCCGGCATGCTGCGGATGGCGTGCGAGGACCCGGATTCCCCCGACAACTTCCCGCGCAATCTGTTCGTGTGGCGTTCGAACCTGCTCGGTTCGTCGGGCAAGGGTCACGAGTATTTCCTGAAGCATCTGCTCGGCACGACCAACGGCGTGCAGGGCGACGACCTCGGCGCGACGGGCGGCGCGCGCCCCGAGGAAGTGAAGTGGCACGACGAAGCGCCGCGCGGCAAGCTCGACCTGCTCGTCACGCTCGACTTCCGGATGTCGACCACCTGCATGTATTCGGACGTCGTGCTGCCGACCGCTACGTGGTACGAGAAGGACGACATGAACACGTCCGACATGCACCCGTTCATCCATCCGCTGTCGGCCGCGGTCGATCCCGCGTGGGAATCGAAGAGCGACTGGGAGATCTTCAAGGGGATCGCGAAGCGCTTCTCCGAGCTGTGCGACGGGCATCTCGGTGTCGAACGCGACGTCGTGCTCACGCCGATCGCGCACGATACGCCGGGCGAACTCGCGCAGCCGTTCGACGTGCAGGACTGGAAGCGCGGCGAATGCGAGCCGGTGCCGGGCCGCACGATGCCGGCGGTGATCGCCGTCGAGCGCGATTATCCGAACACCTATGCGCGCTTCACGTCGCTCGGCCCGCTGATGGACAAGCTCGGCAACGCAGGCAAGGGCATCGGCTGGGACACGAAGGACGAAGTGAGGCTGCTGGGCGCACTCAACTACACAGTCGCTCATGGCGCCGCGCAAGGGCGCCCGCGCATCGATACCGCGCTCGACGCAGCCGAGGTGATTCTCGCGCTCGCGCCGGAAACCAACGGCGAAGTCGCGGTGAAGGCATGGCGCGCGCTGTCGGGCATCACCGGCATCGACCACACGCACCTGGCCGCCGCGCGCGAGGACGAGAAGATCCGTTTCCGCGACATCCAGGCGCAACCGCGCAAGATCATCTCGTCGCCGACGTGGAGCGGGATTGAATCCGAACATGTGTCGTACAACGCCGGTTACGTGAACGTGCACGAACTGGTGCCGTGGCGCACGCTGACGGGCCGTCAGCAGCTGTACCAGGATCACGCGTGGATGCGCGCGTTCGGCGAGTCGCTGTGCGTGTACAAGCCGCCGATCGACACGGGCAGCTACGAACACATGGTCGGCAAGCGCTCGAACGGCAACCCCGAGCGCGTGCTGAACTTCCTGACACCGCACCAGAAGTGGGGGATCCACAGCACGTACACGGACAACCTGCTGATGCTGACGCTGTCGCGCGGCGGCCCGATCGTGTGGATGTCGGAGGACGACGCGAAGGCGATCGGCGCCGTCGATAACGACTGGATCGAGTGCTACAACTCGAACGGCGCATTGTGCGCGCGGGCGGTCGTGAGTCAGCGGATTCCGTCCGGGATGGTGATGATGTACCACGCGCAGGAAAAGATCGTGAACACGCCGGGCTCCGAGATCACCGGCACGCGCGGCGGCATTCACAACTCGGTCACGCGCATCGCGCTGAAGCCGACCCACATGATCGGCGGCTACGCGCAGCTGTCGTACGGCTTCAACTATTACGGCACGGTCGGCTCGAATCGCGACGAGTTCCTGATCGTGCGGAAGATGAGCAAGATCGACTGGCTCGACGGCGAGGAAACCGCGGTCGACCCGACAACACAGGCCGTACGGGATGGAGAAACGTCATGAAGGTACGCGCACAGATCGCGATGGTGCTGAACCTCGACAAGTGCATCGGGTGCCATACCTGCTCGGTGACCTGCAAGAACGTGTGGACCAGCCGCGAAGGGATGGAGTACGCGTGGTTCAACAACGTCGAGACGAAGCCGGGCATCGGCTATCCGAAGGACTGGGAGAACCAGGACCGCTGGCGCGGCGGCTGGCAGCGCCGTGCGGACGGCCGGATCGAGCCGCGTCTGGGCGGCAAGTGGCGGCTGCTCGCACAGATTTTCGCGAACCCGCACCTGCCCGAGTTCGACGATTACTACGAGCCGTTCACGTTCGACTACGGCCATCTTCAGGACGCGGGCAACACGCGCGCGATGCCGGTCGCGCGACCGCGTTCGCTGATCAGCGGCCAGCGGCTCGAGAAGATCGAGTGGGGTCCGAACTGGGAGGAAATCCTCGGCGGCGAGTTCGAGAAGCGCGCGAAGGACACCAACTTCGAGTCGGTGCAGAAGGAGATCTACGGGCAGTTCGAGAACACCTTCATGATGTACCTGCCGCGCCTCTGCGAGCACTGCCTGAATCCGGCGTGCGTCGCGTCGTGCCCGTCGGGCTCGATCTACAAGCGCGAGGAAGACGGTATCGTGCTGATCGACCAGGACAAGTGCCGCGGCTGGCGCATGTGCGTGTCGGGTTGCCCGTACAAGAAGATCTACTACAACTGGCAAAGCGGCAAGGCCGAGAAGTGCATCTTCTGCTATCCGCGCATCGAGGCCGGCCAGCCGACCGTGTGTTCGGAAACCTGCGTGGGCCGCATCCGTTACCTCGGCGTGCTGCTGTACGACGCCGACAGGATCAGCGAAGCCGCGAGCGCGGAGAACGAGAAGGACCTGTACGAAGCGCAGCTGTCGCTATTCCTCGATCCGGAGGACCCGGCCGTGATCGCGCAGGCCGAGCGCGACGGCGTGCCGGCGGCATGGCTCGACGCCGCGCGGCGCTCGCCGACCTACAAGATGGCGATCGACTGGAAGATCGCGTTTCCGCTGCATCCGGAATACCGGACGCTGCCGATGGTCTGGTACGTACCGCCGCTGTCGCCGATCAACTCGGCCGCGAACAGCGGCGCGCTCGGGATGAACGGCTACCTGCCGGACGTCGAATCGCTGCGCATTCCGCTGCGTTATCTGGCGAACCTGCTGACGGCCGGCGACGAGGCGCCCGTGAAGCTCGCGCTCGAACGGCTGCTCGCGATGCGTGCGTTCATGCGCGCGCGTCACGTCGACGGCATCGATGCGCGCGGGGTGCTCGATCAGGTCGGTCTGTCGCTCGCACAGGTCGAGGAGATGTACCGCTATCTCGCGATCGCGAACTACGAGGATCGCTTCGTGATCCCGACGACGCACCGCGAGTATGCGGAGAACGCATACGACCTGCGTGCGTCGTGTGGCTTCTCGTTCGGAAACGGCTGTTCCGACGGCCGTTCGGAGGGCAGCCTGTTCAGTCCGAAGAAGGGCACGAAAACCATTCCGATCCACGAGGCATCCCGATGAGCACCGCATCCGATCCGACCTACGCGGCGTTCGCGGCGCTGCTCGACTATCCCGACGAAGCGCTCGTCGACGTGCTCGATTCGATCGAAGCTCACCTGCGCGAAAACGTGCGCGTGCCGATGGCGGTGCGCACGGGCCTCGACCGCTTCTTCGCCTACGTGCGCAATCGCGATCTGTTGACGCTGCAGGAGAACTACGTCGCGCTGTTCGATCGCGGCCGCGCGACGTCGCTGCACCTGTTCGAGCACGTGCACGGCGAATCGCGCGACCGCGGGCAGGCGATGGTCGACCTGCTTCAGATGTACGAGCGACACGGGCTGACGTTGAATCCGGGCGAGCTGCCCGACTACCTGCCCGTGTTCCTCGAATATCTGTCGCGGTTGCCGGCGGCCGATGCGTGCAACCTGCTCGGCGAGACCGGCGAGATCCTGCGCGCGCTGGCCGGCCAGCTCGCGCAGCGCGGCAGCCATTACAGCTTCGTCGTCGGCGCGCTGCTGCCGATGGCAGGCCTCGCGCCGGTCGACGCGCCGGCGGCCGCGGACGACGACGTCGCCGCCGAGCGGCCGAGTGCCGACGACTACCGCGCACTCGACGCGTCGTATGCGGACGAGGCGGTGCGCTTCGTCGGCGCGGCAACGCCGGCCGAGCAGACGGTGCGGTTCCACGACAAGCGGCCGGCCCGCGGCGCGTAAGCGCGGGCCCAACTGGGGAAAGACATGAACGCTTATTTGCATCAGTTCCTGTTCGGGATCTATCCGTACATCTGTCTCGCGGTGCTGCTGGTCGGCAGCCTGATCCGCTTCGACCGCGAGCAGTACACGTGGAAGAGCGATTCGTCGCAGCTTTTGCGCCACGGGATGCTGCGGCTCGGCAGCAACCTGTTCCACTGGGGCGTGCTGGTCGTCGTGCTCGGGCACTTCGGCGGCTTCCTCGCGCCGCACTGGCTCGTGTCGCCGTTCCTGTCGGCATCCGGGCACCAGCTCGTCGCGATGGTGGCGGGCGGTGCGGCAGGCGTCGCGGCGATCATCGGGCTGACGATCCTGATCTGGCGACGCCTCGGCGACCCGCGCATCCGCAAGAACAGTCGCAAGTCCGACATCCTGATCGTGCTGATGCTGTGGGTGCAGCTCGCGCTCGGGCTCGGCACCGTCGTGCTGTCGACGCGCCACATGGACGGCGTGATGTTCGAGCAGCTCACCGACTACGTGAAGGGCGTCGTCACGTTCCGGCCGGACATCGCGAGCCTGCTGGTCGGCGTGCCGCTGACGTACCGGCTGCATATCCTGCTGGGCTTCACGATCTTCCTCGTGTCGCCGTTCACGCGGATGGTGCACATCTGGAGCGGTATCGCGTCGGTCGCATACCTGATCCGTCCGTACCAGCTCGTGCGCAAGCGCTGAGGAGGCCGTATGAACGACGTTCTCCCCGAAGTCGCGACGGTGCCGCTGACGATCAACGGCGTTGCGATCGACGAGGCGGCCATCGCGGCCGAGGCCGCGCATCACGGCGACGCGCCCGATCCGCTCGACGCGGCACGGCATGCGCTCGCGGTGCGCGAATTGCTGCGGCAGCGCGCGGTGTCGCTCGCGCTGATCGACGCAGGCGCGCCGCTCGGCGACGCGGCGGTCGACGCGTTGCTCGAACGCGAGCTGACGCACGTGCCCGAACCGGATCGCGCCGATTGCGAGCGCTATTACGCGCAGCATCCGGCGCGCTTTCGCCGCAACGACATCGTGTATGCGAGCCACGTGCTGTTCGCGGTGACCGACCGCGTGCCGCTCGCCCCGCTGCGGCAGCGCGCGGAACGCGCGCTCGCCGACGTGGTGGCCGCACCCGACACGTTCGAAGCGGTCGCGCGCGCGTCGTCGAACTGTCCGTCGGCGCAAGTCGGCGGCAGCCTCGGACAGCTCCTGCGCGGCGACACCGTGCCGGAATTCGAGGCCGCGCTGTTCGACACGGACGGGCTCGGCGTGCTGCCGAAGCTCGTCAATACCCGCTTCGGCTTCCACATCGTGCGCATCGAGCGCCGCGTGCCGGGCGACGCGGTGCCGTTCGACGAGGCCGCCGGCCAGATCGCCGCGTACCTGTCGGAACGCGTGCGGCAGCGGGCGATGCGGCAGTACGTGGCGATACTCGCGGGCGGCGCGCGGGTCGAAGGCGTGACCTTCGACGGCGCGAACGGGCCGCTCGTCCAATGAAACGAGGTTTTTCGTATGGCAACTCAACAAGGTAACGTTGGCCTGGCCGCGGACACGCAGGCCACCCCGCTGCGTGCGTGGTCAGTGCTGGCAGCGAGCACGCTCGCGTTCATGGTGTGTTTCGTCGTGTGGATGATGTTCGGCGTGCTCGGTGTGCAACTGCGCACCGATCTTGGCCTGAACAGCACGGAATTCGGGCTGCTCACTGCGACGCCCGTGCTGACCGGCGCGCTGATGCGCTTGCCGCTCGGTACGTGGACCGACCGCTTCGGCGGCCGCATGGTGATGACGGTGCTGCTCGTCGTATGCGCGATTCCCGTCTACATCGTCAGCTATGCGACGCAGCTCTGGCAGTTCCTCGTGATCGGGCTGTTCCTCGGCTGCGTCGGCGCGTCGTTCGCGGTCGGCACGCCGTACGTCGCGCGCTTCTTCCCGCCGAAGCGGCGCGGGCTCGCGATGGGCGTGTTCGGTGCGGGCACGTGCGGCGCGGCGGTCAACCTGTTCGTCACGCCACTGCTGCTGTCCGCGTATGGCTGGCGTTTCGTGCCGCGCGTCTACGCGGTTGCATTGCTCGTCACGGCGGCGATCTTCTGGGTCGCGTCGGCGCCGGATCCGGGTGCGGGCAAACGGGGCGGATCGATGCTCGACGCGTTCAAGGTGCTGCGCGATCCGCGCGTGTGGCGGCTCTGCCAGTACTACTCGATCACGTTCGGCGGCTTCACCGCGCTGTCGCTGTGGATCCCGCAGTACCTGAAAAGCGAATACGGGATGTCGCTCGTGATGGCCTCCGCGTTCGCGGCCGGCTTCTCGCTGCCGGGCTCCGTGCTGCGCGCGCTCGGCGGCGCGCTGTCCGACCGCTTCGGCGCGCATGCGGTCACCTGGTGGGGGCTGTGGGTCGCGTGGATCTGCCTGTTCCTGCTGTCGTATCCGGCGACCGACTTCGTGATTCACACGATCGACGGCACCGCGTCGCTGAATCTGTCGATGCCGGTGGCAGGCTTCGTCGCGCTGACCTTCGTGCTCGGTGCGGTGTTCGCGTTCGGGATGGCGTCGACCTTCAAGTACGTCGCCGACGATTTCCCGGACAACATGGGTGTCGTCACGGGCATCGTCGGCCTCGCGGGCGGGCTCGGCGGCTTCCTGCTGCCGATCCTGTTCGGCCTGCTGCTCGACCTGCTGCGCGTGCGCACGACCTGCTTCATGTTCCTGTACGGGATCGTGTGGGTGTCGCTGATCCTGATCTATCTGTCAGAGGTGCGGCGCACGCCCGTGACGGGCTGAGCGTTCGTGCGCGATGCCGGTCGCCGCCGGCGTCGCGCACGCATCTTGCAGCGCGCCGGGCGTTTTCGAGCGTCCGCAGTTCTGTCAAACTGGCGCCCATGACACCGCGCCTCGCCTTACCGCCTTCCTCCGATTCCACGCCTGCACCAGCAGGCTTCCCCGACGCCGACGAACTGGCCGCGCTGCGCGCGTGGTACGCGGGCATGACCGTGCGTCAGGCGGTCGAACGCTATCTGCCCGACCGGCTCGGCGAACGGCGGTCGGCGCGCGGCGTGATCGGTGGAATTCGTCGCCGCCTCGTGCGCGTCGCGCGGCAGGTCGGGCGGCCCGATCTCGCGGAGCAGCTCGCGCATGCCGACAGCGCGCGCGTCCAGATGGCGAGGGCCGCGACCGATGCGATCGGCATGCTGCGCCATGCGCGCGCGCCGGTGCCGCAGATCAGCGATGACATCGGCTTGTGGCTGCCCGCACGCGCGGTCGTCGCGCTGCGTGCGCACGGGATCGCGACGCTGGCCGACCTGACCGTGCGGATTCCGCGGCGGCGTCAGTGGTGGCGCGCAATAGCGGGGCTCGGCATGGCGAGCGCGCGGCATATCGAGGCGTTCTTTTCCGCGCATCCGGACCTGACCGAGCGGGCGCGCGCGCTGATCGCCGCGACGCCGCGCAGCGCCATCGTGCCGTGGGAGCAACTGAAGCTGCCGCACGAGGTCGACGGGTCGGCCGGCACGTTCCGCGCGCCGCGCGCGACCAGCACGCTCGACGCGGACAACGATTACGCCGCCGTGCACGCTTGGCTGTCGCTGCACGAATCGGCCGCGACGCGCCGCGCGTACCGCAAGGAGGCCGAGCGCCTGATCCTGTGGGCGATCGTCGAGCGCGGGCGCGCGCTGTCGTCGCTGACTACCGAGGATGCGGTCGCGTATCGCGCGTTCGTGCGCAACCCGACGCCGCACGAACGCTGGATCGGCCCGGTGCGGCCGCGCGGCGCGCCGGACTGGCGGCCGTTTTCGGGCGGATTGTCCGCGCGTTCGGCCGCGTACACGCTGTCGGTCCTTGGCGCGCTGTTCCGCTGGCTGATCGAGCAGCGCTACCTGCTCGCGAATCCGTTCGCGGGCGTCAAGGTGCGCGACACGCGCGGGGCGAATGCGCTGGACACGTCGCATGCGTTCACCGAAGGCGAGTGGCTGCTCGTGCGCACGATCGCGGACGGGCTCGAGTTTCGCAAGGACAAGCCGTCCGGCGCACCGCAGTCCGGCTGGACGCCGGCGGCCGCGCAACGGCTGCGCTTCATCCTCGATTTCGGCTATGCGACCGGGCTGCGCGCGAGCGAACTGGTCGGCGCGACGCTCGGCGACATCGAAACGGACGCGCACGGCGATGCGTGGCTGAAAGTGATCGGCAAGGGCAGCAAGGCCGCGCGCGTCGCGCTGCCGCCGCTCGCGCGCAGGGCGCTCGATCGTCATCTGGTCGCGCGGCGGCTGCCGGTGACGCCGGTGCGCTGGCGGCCGGATACGCCGCTGATTCCGAGCCTTGCGGAAGACGGGGCGGCCGGGATCACGAGCGTGCGGCTGTGGAAGGTGATGCAGCGTTTCTTCACGCAGACCGCCGCGCTCGTCGATGACGACAACCCCGCGCTCGCGCAGAAGCTGCGCCAGGCGAGCCCGCACTGGATGCGTCATACGCATGCGACGCATGCGCTCGCGCGCGGCGCGGAGCTGACGACGGTGCGCGACAACCTGCGGCATGCGTCGATCTCGACGACGTCGATCTATCTGCACGGGGACGACGTGAAGCGGGCGCGGCAGATGTCGAGTGCGTTTTCGGCTGACAAATGAGCAGGGCGCACGCGTGATCGCGTGAGATTCGAACGGAACGGCACCGCGTCGGTGACGGTCAGAAGGGTTATTCGGTAACGGAGCGGATGGATGGCATCGAGTCAGGGAACCGTCGATTTCGTCGTCGAGCAGATGGCTGCGGCGGGCGCCGTGTCGGCGCGCAAGATGTTCGGCGAATACGGCATCTACTGCGACGGCAAGATGGTCGCGCTGGTGTGCGACGACCGGTTGTTCGTCAAGCCGACGCCTGACGGGCGTGCGTTTCTCGGCACCTGCGGCGAAGCGCCACCGTATCCGACCGCGAAGCCGCATCTCGTCATCGGAGGAGAGCGCTGGGACGACCGCGAATGGCTGTCGACGCTGATCCGGATCACTGCCGCGCAACTGCCGGTGCCGGTGAAGCGTGGTCGATAGCGGTCGGCGTATTCTGTGAACCATGTGCGCGACCACCGCGCCCCCGCTGGAGCACAAGAATGGAGACATCCGAACATCCGCAAGCACCGCGCTACGCGCGCCGCGCATGGCATGCGCTCGTCGCGGCCGTGTGCCTCGGCTGGAGCGCGCTGTCGTTCGGCGCGGACGGCGCGGCGGCGCTGCTCGACCGCTATCACAGCCTCGGCGAGCAACTGAAGAACAACTCGTTCCATCGCCCGCTGTACCTCGAATCGTCCGAGGCGTCTTCGTCGCTGAAGGGCGACATCTATGCCGTCGTCGACTATCCGTTCTCCGTCGTGAACGGCAAGCTCAACGACCCCGCGCAAGGCCCCGCGAACTGGTGCGCGGTGCTGATCCTGCACCTGAACACGAAGTACTGTCGTGCGTCGACCGGCAGCGACGGCCCGGTGCTCGACGTGAACCTCGGCCGCAAGATCGAGCAGAAGCTGTCGGATACCTATCGCGTGCAGTTCCGCTACCGCGTGGCCGCTGCGACGCCCGACTATTTCCAGGTCGACCTGGCTGCCGACAGCGGCCCGATGGGCACGAAGGACTACCGGATCGTGCTGGAAGCGGTGCCGGTCGGCGGATCGCGCACGTTCCTGCACCTCACGTATTCGTACGGCTTCGGCGCGGTCGGCCGCATGGCGATGAAGACCTACCTCTCGACGGTCGGCAGCGACAAGGTCGGGTTCACGGCAGCCAGCGGCGCATCGGCGGCGCAGCCGCAGTACATCGGCGGCGTGCGCGGATTGCTGGAGCGCAACACGATGCGCTACTACCTCGCGATCGACACGTATCTCGCGACGCTCGACAAGCCGCTCGACCAGCGCCTTGCGCGCTGGTTCGACGCGACCGAGCAGTATCCGAAGCAACTGCACGAAGTCGAGCGCGGCGCGTATCTGCAGATGAAAGCGCAGGAGGTGCAGCGGCAACAGGCGGAGCGATGACGCCGCCCATTGCCGGGCTGCCCGGCGTCGATCAGTTCGACGCGCCGCCGACCGTGCGAATGCTGTGCCACTGCCCCTGTTCAACGCGGAACAGCGTGTAGGGCGGCTTGATCAGGTCGCCGCGCTCGTCGAACGAGATCTTCCCCGTCACGCCCGTCACCGACACGCCCGGCAGGCTCGCGACGACCTTGCCGCGGTCGACCGAATCCGCCTTGCGGATCGCCGCAATCATCGCGAGCGCCGCGTCGTACGCGAACGGCGCATACAGCTCGACGTCCTGGTTGAAACGCGCCTTGTAGCGCTGCGCGAACGCGATGGCGGACGGCAACTTGTCGAGCGCCGGGCCCGGCTCGAGATCCTGCGTGCCTTCGCCCGCGTTGCCGGCGATCTTCAGGAATGCATTGCTTTTCAACGCGCCGGCGCCGAACAGTTGCGCGCGGATGCCGAGCGAGCGCATCTGCTTGACGAGCATCGCGCCCTGTTCGTCGAGGCCGCCGAAGAACAGCAGGTCGACGTTGTTGCTCTTCATCGTCGTCAGGATGCCGCGGAAATCGACGGCCTTGTCGTTCGTGTATTCGCGGCCGACGATGCTGCCGTGTGCGTCCTTCACGCCTTTCTCGAAAGCGTCGGCAAGCCCCTGGCCGAAGGCGGTGCGGTCGTCGATGATGCCGATGCGCTTCGCCTTCAGCTGCTCGACCGCGAAACGGCCGGCGACCACGCCGCCGACACCGTCGTGCCCCATCGTGCGGAACACGTTCTTGAAGCCCTGCATCGTCAATTGCGGATTGGTCGAGCCGGGCGTGATCATCGCGACGTTCGCCTGCTTGTAGACGGCCGACGCGGGGATGCTGCAGCCCGAGTTGTAGTGGCCGATCACGCCGACCACGCCGTCGTCGACGAGCTTCTGCCCGACCTGGATCGCGATGCGTGGATCGGCCTGGTCGTCCTGCACGTCGAGCACGAAGCGCACCGGCTTGCCGCCGATGGTCGGGTGTTTTGCGTTCTCCTCGTCGAGTGCGAGTTGTGCGCCGTATTGAAGATCCTTGCCGACGCGCGCGACCGGCCCCGTCAACGGGCCGGCGAAGCCGATCTTGACGGTTTCCGGGTCGGCGCCGTATGCGGAAGCGGCCGTGCCGAGCGAACAGACGGCCAGCCATGCCAGCCAGTTACGACGATTCATGATGCCTCCTTGCAGTGGTGGAAATCGTGGCGCGCGTCAGAATCGCGCGGCCCGGTATGGCGTGAGATCCAGCGGCGGCGCGCGTTGCGCGACGAGATCGGCGACGATCCGCCCGGTGATGCCGGCGAGCGTGACGCCGAGATGCTGGTGGCCGAATGCGTGGATCACGCGCTCGCTGCGCCGTGCGCGGCCGATCACCGGCACGCCGTCCGGCAGCGTGGGCCGAAAGCCGAGCCAGCTTCGCGTCGGCGCGCCGAGCGACGGCAGCGCCTCGCGCGCGGAACGCGTGAGCAGCGCGACCAGCGAGCGGTTCATGCCGGCGTCGAAGCCGCCGAGTTCGACGGTGCCGGCCGCGCGCAATCCTTCGTCGAGCGGCGTCATGTAGAACCCGCGCTCGGCCCAGCCGACCGGCCGCGTGACGATCTGCTCATGCGCGGCGAACTGCACGTGATAGCCGCGCTCGGTATCGAGCGGCACGGTGTCGCCGCACGCGGCGGCGAACGCGCGCGAGCGGGCGCCGGCGGCAATCACCACATGATCGAAGGGACGCACCGCACCGCCTGCATGAAGGTTCACGCCGTCGCCGACGGGCTCGATCCGGTCGACCTGCGTGCGTTCGAGCGTCGCGCCGCCGGTTGCCAGATGCGCGAACAGTTCGCCGAGAAACCCGCACGGGTCGGAGAAATGCCAGCTTCCGTGGAACAGCACGCCGCGCGTGAAGATCGGCGCGAGCGCGGGCTCGAGCCGGCGGATCGCGTCCGCGTCGAGCGTGTCGAACGGCACGCCGAGCCGGCGCCGCAGTGCGAGCGACGGTTGCGCCGCGTCAAACGACGCCTGCCGTGCATACAAGTACAGGCATTCGCGCGGCCGCACGAATGCCGCGAGCCGCGACGGGGCGAGCAGCGGCGCATAGCCGTCGGCGGCGCGCGACAGCAGCGCGGCCAGCGCGCCCGCGCTGCGCGCGTGGTGCGCCGGCGTCGATGCGACGAGAAACCGCGCGAGCCACGGCGCGCCGCGCAGCAGGTACGGCCAGCGGATGCGCAGCGGGCTGTCTGCGGCGAACAGGAAGTGCGGCATGTCGCGGAACACGGACGGGCCGTTCACCGGCACGCAGCCATATGGCGCGAACGTTGCGGCGTTGCCGAACGACGCACCGTGCCCCACGCCGGCCGGATCGAACAGCGTGACGCGGTGCCCGTCGCGCTGCAGCCATGCCGCCGCGCCGAGCCCGATGAAGCCTGCACCCACGATGGCGATGTCCGCCATGACGCCTCTCCTTCACCGCACCTGATTCACACAAAGATGGGATCAAGAATCACACAGTAAATTTTTGTGTGCAATCAAAAATAGATTGTGTGGCGCTAGCGTTTACCCGATTCCAACTGGCTGATTCGATAGACCTTTCGGCAGATGGTTGACCTGAAGGGGATGTCATATACAATCGCTGGACGGATTTAGACGGCAGACAAACGTTTTTTGTGTGGGTGCGAACGATACATGGCAGCAGACAAACTTTCCGGAGCGCGCGACGATGATGGGCCGGCGCAGGCAAAGCGGCCGACCTATGTCGAGGTATCGAGTTCGATCGAGGCGGAAATCCGCAACGGCATGTACCCGCCAGGCAGCCGTCTGCCGCCGCAGCGCCAGCTCGCGACCGAGCTCGGCATCAACGTGTCGACCGTATCGCGCGCCTACAAGGAACTGCAGCTGCGTGGCCTCGTGATCGGCAGCAAGCGGCGCGGTTCGCTCGTCACCGGCGGCGCGATGCCGAGCATCGAGCCGGCCCGTGCATCGCTCGCGGCGGGCGGCGGGGTGATCGACCTGACGGTGAACCGGCCGGCGACCGGCGAATTCCTGGCGAGTCTCGCGCAGACGTTCGGCACCTTGGCGGCCGATCCGCGTTTCGCGTCGCTGCAGGAATACCAGCCGCCGCAAGGCCCCGACTGGGCGCGCGCCGCGGGCGCGCAGTGGCTTGCCGCGCCGGGCTTCACGCCGTCGCGTGACCAGGTGGTCGTGACGAGCGGCGCGCAGCATGGGCTCTACGCGGTGCTGAACAGCCTGATCGGCACCGACGGCGTGATCGTCGCCGACCGGCTCACGTATTACGGGCTGAAGGCGCTCGCGCCGGTGTTCCAGTTCGAGATCGTCAGTGCGCCGGCCGACGACGACGGCCTGCTGCCCGACGAGATCGAGCGGATCTGCCAGCGTATGCCCGTCAAGGCGATCTTCGTCGTGCCGAACCTGCAGAACCCGACCGTGACGACGATGAGCCTCGCGCGCCGCATGGCGCTCGTCGACGTCGCGCGCCGCCATCACGTGACGATCATCGAGGACGACGTGTACGGGCCGCTCGTGCGCGACCGGCTGCCGGCAATCGCGGGGCTGTGTCCGGAGCTCACGTTTCATATCGGCGCGACGTCGAAGATTCTCGCCCCCGGGCTGCGTCTCGGTTACCTGAGTTGCCCGCGCGACAGCGTCGCGCTGTGCGCGGAAGCGGTGCGCACCACAGCATGGATGCCCGCGCCGACGTCGATGCTGATCGCAACGGTGTGGATCGAGAACGGCACGGCCGAGCGGATCATGAGCGCGCAATTGGCGGAGATCCGCGCGCGCGTCGATCTGGCGCGGGAGCTGCTGCCGGCCGGTCAGCTGAAGTCTGATCCCGCGTGCATGTTCGTGTGGCTGCGGCTGCCGCCGCCGTGGCGTGCCGACGACTTCGCCGCGAACGCGAAGGCGCGTGGCGTGATCGTGATGCCGTCGTCGACGTTCGCGGTCGATCGCGCCGAAATCGAGCACGGCGTGCGCATCAACCTGGCGTGCCCGGCGACGCGCGACGAACTTGTGAACGGGCTGCGGATTCTGGCCGGCACGCTGAAGGACCGGCCGCGCGCGCTGTTCGGGTCGATCTGACGTGCGCCGCTTGCGCCGGCAACGTTGCGGCAGCGCTTCGTCCAGGGTCGCCACGGCGCAGCGCGCAGCGGCGAAGGCTGCCGGCTCGCTCCCCGTATCGGGCAGACGGGCGTCGATGCTCGCACCGGGCACAGGCGAACAGCCGCACCGCGTCGCTCTACCGGTCAGCGTCCGCATTTCGCCCCAAGCCCTTCATCGGTCGACTTGCTGACGCCCGTGCGGCACGCCCCGCCGCTCTGGTGTCATGTTCCTGGCGGTACAGCTCGGGCCGCCTCGACCTTTTCCTGTCGGGCCGGCCGGACATGACCAGCCAGCACCGGAGCGCTGCGCGTCACGTCGCACGGGTCTCCGATCGCCGCTCCCCGCACCAAATTCGTAAGACGTACAGTTCGCCCGAAGTCGCGAATTCGCGCCGAACTGTACTCTTATGTGCATATCCGATGTGTGTACTCCGTCTCAACTGTTCTGCTTTTACGATTCCATCATCAAGTGCACAGTGCCGCAGACCCAGACATCACGGGCCTGACGGCGCATCTTCAAAAGCGAGCCACGGCGATGGAAAAGGCAAAACCGGAGGGAACAATCAGGCATTACGACAGTCCGGCTGGCGGGCGGCACATGCGCGGATCGGGCGTGCGCGGGGCGGCGTCTCGCAGGCGCAGGGCGGCGGGGAGCACGCGATGAAGCTCTACGAAAAACTCGCGGACGACATCGAACGCCTGATCCGCCAGGGCGTGTACCGGCACGGAGACCGGATCCCGTCGGTGCGGCAGGCGAGCCAGCAGCACCGGATCAGCATCACGACCGTGCTGCACGCATATCTGCTGCTCGAAAGCCGCGGGTTGCTGGAAAGCCGTCCGCAGTCGGGCTACTTCGTGAACCTGCGACGCGACGACAACCACGCGCCGGTGCGCGAGCTGCGGCCGTCGAAGCCGATCGCGATTTCGTCGTCGGTGGACATGAGCCGGCTCGTGCTGTCAACGCTGCGCTCGATCGGCACCGACGACGCGGTGCCGCTCGGTTCGCCGTATCCGGACCCGAGCCTCTTTCCGTTCGAGAAGCTGAACCGCTACGCGTATGCGGCCGGCCGGGACAAGTCGCTGTGGGGCGTGACCGACGGGCTGCCGCCCGGCCATCCGCGTCTGATCCGGCAGATCGCACGACGCTACCTGGAAAACGGGATGTCGGTCGATCCGAACGAGATTATCGTGACGGTCGGCGCGACCGAGGCGATCAACCTGTGCCTGCAGGCGGTCGCGAAACCGGGCGACACGATCGCGGTCGAGTCGCCGACGTTCTACGCGATGCTGCACGCGATCGAGCGGATGGGGATGAAGGCGATCGAGGTCGCGACGCATCCGGAATACGGGATCGATATCGCCGCGCTGGCGGCGATCGCAAAGTCGCAGCCGATCGCCGCGTGCATGGTGATGCCGAATTTCCAGAATCCGCTGGGCTTCCAGATGCCCGACGAGCGCAAGCGCGAACTGGTGGAATTCGCGACCCGCGTCGACATGCCGCTCATCGAGAACGGTGTGTATAACGAACTGTATTTCGGCGAGTCGCATCCGAGCGCGCTGAAGTCCTACGATCGCAACGGGATCGTGCTGCATTGCGCATCGTTCTCGAAGAGCCTGACGGCGGCTTACCGGGTCGGCTGGGCGCTGCCGGGCCGCTATCGCGATCAGGTCGAGAAGCTGAAGTTCCTGAACACGCTGGCCACGCCGTCGCTGCCGCAGCTCGCGATCGCCGAGTTTCTCGAACGCGACGGCTACGAGCATCACCTGCGACGCTTGCGCAAGGCATATGCACAGCAGGCGAACCTGATGCGCGCGATGGTGTCGCGATTCTTCCCGGAAGGCACGCGCATCTCGAGCCCGGCCGGCGGCTACGTGCTGTGGGTCGAGTTGCCGGTGCAGGTCGACGCGATGCGGCTGTATCAGCTCGCGCTGGAGCAGGGAATCACGATCGGCCCCGGCTACATGTTCTCGATCACCGACAACTACCGGAACTTCATCCGGCTGAACTACAGCAGCCCGTGGTCGTCGGAGATCGAGCAGGCGGTGATCGCGGTCGGGAAGCTCGCGGCGTCGTGCATGCGCTAAGGCTGGCGGCGTCGGTGGCGTGGGTCGCATTGCGCTCGGCGCGTCCATGGCGCGCGGCGTTGAGCGTCGCCGCCGCCGCGAACGTGTTGCAGGCAGAAGTCGCGTGCGGCCGGCTTTGTGGGGAAGCGGTGAGCGCGCTGCTGACGGAGGGCGCATCCGCCGTCACGCGTGTCGCGAGTCGCGCGCCGCATGACGGCCCGCGCCTGTCCGCGCGGGAAATCGACGTGCTGCGCGCGATTTCGCGAGGCGCAAGTAACAAGGAGGTCGCACAGGTGCTGAACGTGAGTCCGAGCACGGTGCGAACCCATGTCGAGAACGCGTTTCGCAAGCTCGAATGTTCGACGCGCGCCGCGGCGACGCTCAAGGCGTCGATGATGGGGCTGCTCTGACGAGACAGGCATTGCGCAGGGCTGCCGGCGCCGTCGCGCACGCGAGCGAGGGCGCCGGAACACGATCGAAGGTTACGCCGAGCGCGCGAACACCTCCGTGATGCACCGATCCGGTTCGATGTCGGTGAACGCGTCGATATCGGCCATGACGCTCGCCGTCTCCGCGGACGCGAACGCGGCATCCAGCGCCGCCCGATCCCGGAAACGGCACATGGCCACGGCGATCAGTTCGCTGTCTTCCCGTGACGGGAAGAATGCGTCGATGTATTCGAGCCCATACGGCTTCTATGCTTTCTCCACCAGTGGAATGTGCTGCTCGGCGTAGTAGCGGGAATCGAACCGCGTGCCCGCGGCTCGGCGACAGGAAACGATGAAGTCCATGCGCATTCTCCAGTTGGACTGACGGAACAGGCGGCTTTCATGCGACGTGCCGCACGAACCGTTGCAGGTCAAGGCCTGCATCACGGCCGGTTGCGTTCGGTGCCGAACGTCGTTCGGGCGTGGGGACGGGTAGCGGGGCGCCCCGCGGGTGTCCGTCCGAGCGAGATGCCCAATCCCGCGCCGATGCTCAGGAAGAACGCGATACCGAGAATCGCGACGATGAACGCGTGCGCGATCGCAGCGGGATCCTTACGCGAGCCGAGGACCGTATAGAAAATTCCGCCGATGATCGCGACGCTGAGCGACGTGCTCACCTGCAGGGTCGAACTGGCGATGCCGGCGATCATCCCCGACAGCGCTGGTGCGACACGGCCTGTGACCATTCGCATCAGCGTCGGCAGCGCGAGCCCTTGCCCGAAACCGATGATGAACAGAACGGCGGCAAGCGGGATCGTGGCGAGCGGCATGCCGAGCGGCGTCGCGGCGATCAACCAGGCCAGGCCGACGAGGCCGACGACCTCGAGGCCCATGCCGAACGGATTGACGTACGCGCCGAGAACGCGTGAGCAGTGCGGCGTCGACAGCGGCCCCAGCAGAAAGCCCACGCCGAACGGCAGGAACACGAGGCCCGCGCTCAGCGCATCGACGTGCAACGCGCTTTGCAGATAGATCGAAAACAGCAGGAAGAACGCGCCGATCGAGTACAGCAACAACGCGATCAGCAGCGCGCGGCCCAGCCCCGGCGCGCGCAGCGCGGCCGGATCGAGCAGCGGGGCGCCGCCGCTGCGGGCGAGCCGGCTCTCGTAGCGCCAGAACAACCAAGCGAGCGCCGGTACCGCCATCAGCGACATCCAGGCCAATAGCGGCCAGCCTGCGTCACGCCCTTCGATCAACGGCACGACCAGCGCGCCGAGCGTTGCCATCGACAGCGCCGTGCCGCCGAGGTCGAGCTTGCGTGCATGCTGCGCGCGCGTTTCCTTCAGCAGCGGGATGCCGAACAGCACGACCAGGATCGCCAGCGGCAGGTTGACGAGGAAGATCGTCCGCCAGCCGAGATTGAACAGATTCAGCGAAATCAGGATGCCGCCCAGTGCCTGCCCGACGACCGCGGCGAGCCCGAAGACCGCGCCATAAAGGCTGAGCGCGAGCGGCTTTTCCGATTCGGGGAAGATCGCCTGGATCGACGCGAGCGCCTGCGGCGCCATGACGGCCGCCGTCAGCCCCTGCAACGCCCGGCCCGCGATCAGTGTCCACGGCGAACTCGCGAGGCCGCATAGCGCAGATGCCGTCGCGAATCCGATCAGTCCGAGAAAGAACATGCGTCCCCGCCCGAACAGGTCTCCCAGCCGCCCGCCGGTAATCAGCGTTACGGCGTACAGGCCGGCGTACGACGAGATGACGAATTGCTCGGCCGAAGACGACGCGCCCAATTCCCCCCGGATCGACGGCAGCGCGACATTGACGATGAAGAAGTCCAGCGGAGGCAGGAATGCGCCGACGAGCAGGACCGAGAACATTGCCCAGCGGCGCGGGTCCGGCGAGACGGAATCGTTGCGGATCATGGGTGAGCCTCCATATGGGACCAATCAGTTCCAAATTGGCCAAAAAAATTAATCGAGAACGCGCATCGTGTTGTCGACGAGCGCGAGCATGTCCGCTTCCGATACGCCGGTTTTGCCCAGCACGCGCATTCCCTCGACCTGACAGACCAGGAAACGCGCGAGCGCCTGTTCGTCGCGTTCGGCAACCTCGCCGCTAGCCTGCCCGCGCACGATCGCGCCGGCATAAAGCTGCTGCAAGCGCCGGAACATGCGTGCCGTGCGTTCCGCGACATCCGGATCGCGGGCCGCCATTTCGGTAGTCATCGCGATCGCGAGGCATCCGCGTCGGCCTGCCTCGCCGACGGAAAGGCGCGCATAGCGCAGCAGCGAATCGCGAATGGCGTCCTTCACCGTGCCCGGCTGTGACAGGATGTCGGCGGTTGCCTTGAGCCCGTCGGCCATATACAGGTCCAGCGCCGCCAGCAGCAGCCCTTTCTTGTCGCCGAACGCCTTGTAGAGGCTGCCCCGCGACAAGCCGGTGCCGGCAATCAGATCCGGCAGCGACGCGCCTTCGTAGCCGCGGTCCCAGAAGACTTGCATCGCGTCGCGCGCGGCATCGTCCAGTTCGAATTCGCGCGGACGTCCAAGACCGGTCGGATGTGCCATGGGTGAGATCTCCTGCAATTTGCCATCATTATATGGACCGATCAGTTCCTATGTCAACGCGTGGATCCGGCCGGGGAGGGTGATGAACGCCTTCGGACGATCATGCGGGCAACCATCCTCGATCGAACCGGGACGGGCAAAAAAGGCTCTTCGTGGATTTTCGTGGTCGTCGCTCGTCGACCCTCAAGGGACAGTCGAGTCACTCGGAAGCGGACGCTCGGTGAAATTATTTTTTCGGTGCAACGTCATAGCTAGGAAGCTCCCAGCGCGCGCAACTTCAACGCACGATGCGGGACGCCCCCGTATGCCATGTACAAAGGTACGCCGCGGCCCCGCAAGATCAATTGAAGCTCAGCAAGCTTGTGCGGTTCGACGCGATATCCGAAAACCACTGCTTTGATTCTGCGTGGGTCAAAGGCCAGTTTTTGGTCGACCAATGTCGGATCGTGGGGCAGCGCAGGCTCCTGCAAAATAATGCGTGCCTCGCCTTCATAGGACCACTTTAAGCGTTTGCGCAGCGCGGTCATATCGAGAGCACAAAATGATTCGTCATCGGCCAGATCGAGAATCGGCACCTCGTCGCAGTATTTCACGCGGTAGGCGTTAAGCCACGGGGTGAGATGCATTTGGATGCAGACCCCTGAGTAACCGTCGGCATACGCTTGCCAAAGGTGATCGTTGTCTGGGGCTATTGCCATGCTCAGAATGCGCACCTGTCGATCGATCGCGGCATGGTACTCAGGGCCGCTCAGTCCCGCGAGGTCTTTAAGTCGTTCCACCGTCAGTTGAGCAAGCTCGTGCTGAATCTGCTCCTCGGTCGGCTGCTCAGGTCTGTGCCGCACACAACGCCTAACCCACGCCTCTACCGTTGCTCTGTAGTTCGGATCGTCGAAGTCGCCAATGACCATCCCAGGCTTGCATTCGAGATCATCGTTTAGCTGAGATGGCTTTGGGATGAAGATGCGGTGGTCGCGAAGTATCTCGACGGTATGTGCGAACGTCTTGTCACTCAGAGACTTGTATTTGTAGAGCGGTCCACGGTATAGATCGATTGAATTCGGGAGAGCATCACTCATTTTCGTTCTTGCTCCTGTCTACCAGACCGCCGTTTTGCAGTGTCGATTCAGGAATAATTCTTGAGCGCATTACGTTGTGGTGGGCCACACCATCGGACTCGTTGCGACCCGCCGCTCATGTGCCTCTCGCGCGTCGTCAATGCGCTTGATTATGTCGTTTAATTCCTGATCACGGTGCCATCCACCAGGCTTCGGTTCTGCGACCGGCGGTAGCTTCGCGTACGCGCGCAGGCGTTTCGCAAGGGCTGTCACATGGAGCGAAAGTTCGGCATAGTCGCGTCGCCGCACCCAGAAGAATTCGGTATGGAAGGGGAAGTCCTCGTTGTACTCGTCGATGCCCCACAGCCTACTCTCGATCTGCGCCTGCTCGTCTGGCAATCGCAATATCGCATACATGAGATCCTGCGGGAGCACCTTCCACTCGACGTCCAGTTCCAGCGGCTTGAACTCGGGCGGTTTGGTGGTAGGCACGTATTCTTTGTCGTCTCCAGCTGGACGGCCCTGTTCGGTTCCATCGTCCAAGGCGACATAGAAGCAACGGTTTGCGATCCGCTCGAGATGCGATACGACGATGATCGCGAGGTAGACGGCATCCTTTTGACGTCTGGTTTTGCTGACCAGCCATTCCTTGATCGCGACGAACGAATTGCCGAGCAACACTCCACTAATGCCCGACACGGCCGATATGATGGCCGATACGTTTCCACTCTCCATGCCGTCTCTCCAAGCGTTGCCCTGCATGAGAGGGCGCCTTTGTCTTTGTGATTGTCAACGATTTACGCGCCGGGATCTAGCGACCGCTTCTGGCCGCACGCCGACGTTCCTCGCCGGCATCCTCCCTCCCCCGGGAAATCCACGGAGAACCAAAAAAAAGCGCCGCAGGCATTCAGCCCGCGGCGCCATCGCGTGTCGCCACGACGGGCTCAGCCCGCCGTGGCTCGACCGCATGCTTAGATCTGCACGGTGTCGGCGACTTCCTTGAAGTCTTCGATCTGGTCGAAGTTCATGTACTTGTAGATCTTGTCGCCGTTGGCATTGAGCACGCCCATGTCGGCCATGTACTCGTCCTTGGTCGGGATCTTGCCGAGACGCGAGCAGATTGCCGCCAGTTCCGCCGAGCCGAGGTACACGTTCGTGTTCTTGCCCAGACGGTTCGGGAAGTTACGGGTCGACGTCGACATCACCGTCGCGCCTTCGCGCACCTGTGCCTGGTTGCCCATGCACAGCGAGCAGCCCGGCATTTCGGTGCGGGCGCCGGCCGTGCCGAATACGCCGTAGTGGCCTTCTTCCGTCAGTTGCTTCTGGTCCATCTTGGTCGGCGGCGCGACCCACAGCTTGACCGGGATGTCGCGCTTGCCTTCCAGCAGCTTCGATGCGGCACGGAAGTGGCCGATGTTGGTCATGCACGAACCGATGAACACTTCGTCGATCTTCGCGCCGGAGACGTCGGACAGCGTCTTCACGTCGTCCGGATCGTTCGGGCACGCAACGATCGGTTCATGGATGTCGGCCAGATCGATCTCGATGACGGCCGCGTATTCGGCGTCGGCATCCGGCGACAGCAGTTGCGGGTCGGCCAGCCACTGCTCCATCGCCGCGATACGGCGCTGCAGGCTGCGCGGATCCTGATAGCCCTGCGCGATCATCCACTTCAGCAGCGTGACGTTGCTGTTCAGGTACTCGATGATCGGTTCCTTGTTCAGGTGCACCGTGCAACCGGCTGCCGAACGCTCGGCCGACGCATCCGACAGTTCGAACGCTTGCTCGACCTTCAGATCGGGCAGGCCTTCGATTTCGAGGATGCGGCCCGAGAAGATGTTCTTCTTGCCTTGCTTGGCGACCGTCAGCATGCCCTGCTTGATTGCGTACAGCGGAATCGCGTTGACGAGATCGCGCAGCGTGACGCCCGGCTGCATCTTGCCCTTGAAGCGGACCAGCACCGATTCCGGCATGTCCAGCGGCATCGTGCCGGTGGCGGCCGCGAACGCGACCAGGCCCGAGCCTGCCGGGAAGCTGATGCCGATCGGGAAGCGCGTGTGCGAGTCGCCACCGGTGCCGACGGTGTCGGGCAGCAGCATGCGGTTCAGCCACGAGTGGATCACGCCGTCGCCCGGGCGCAGCGCGATACCGCCACGGGTGCTGATGAAGTTCGGCAGCGTCTGGTGCGTCTTCACGTCGACCGGCTTCGGATAAGCGGCGGTGTGGCAGAACGACTGCATCACGAGGTCGGCCGAGAAGCCGAGGCAGGCCAGATCCTTCAGTTCGTCGCGGGTCATCGGGCCCGTGGTGTCCTGCGAGCCGACCGAGGTCATCTTCGGTTCGCAGTACGTGCCCGGACGCACGCCCTGGCCTTCCGGCAGACCGCATGCGCGGCCGACCATCTTCTGCGCGAGCGAGAAGCCCTTGCCGCTGTCGGCCGGCTGGTGCGGCAGGCGGAACAGCGTCGACGGCGCGAGGCCGAGCGCTTCACGCGCCTTCGCGGTCAGGCCGCGGCCGATGATCAGCGGAATGCGGCCGCCGGCGCGCACTTCGTCGAACAGCACGTCGGACTTGACCTGGAATTCGGCGATCACGTTGCCGTCCTTCAGCGCCTTGCCTTCGTACGGGCGCAGTTCGACGACGTCGCCCATGTTCATCTGCGACACGTCGAGCTCGATCGGCAGCGCGCCGGCGTCTTCCATCGTGTTGTAGAAGATCGGGGCGATCTTGCCGCCGAGGCACACGCCGCCGAAACGCTTGTTCGGGACGAACGGGATGTCTTCGCCGGTGAACCACAGCACCGAGTTGGTGGCCGACTTGCGCGAGGAGCCGGTGCCGACCACGTCGCCGACGTAGGCGACCAGGTGACCCTTGTCCTTCAGCGATTCGATGAACTTGACCGGGCCGCGCTTGCCGTCTTCTTCCGGCGTGATGCCGGGGCGCGCGTTCTTCAGCATCGCCAGCGCGTGCATCGGGATGTCCGGGCGGGTGGTGGCGTCCGGGGCCGGTGACAGGTCGTCGGTGTTGGTTTCGCCCGTGACCTTGAACACGGTGATGGTCAGGCTTTCCGGCACTTCCGGACGGCTCGTGAACCATTCGGCGTCGGCCCAGCTCTGCAGCACGGCCTTCGCGTGCGCGTTGCCCTTGTCGGCGAGTTCCTTCACGTCATGGAACTGGTCGAACATCAGCAGGGTTTTCTTCAGTGCGTCGGCAGCGACGGCCGCGACTGCTTCGTCGGACAGCAGCTCGATCAGCGGCTGGATGTTGTAGCCGCCCAGCATCGTGCCGAGCAGTTCGGTCGCGCGCTCGCGCGAGATCAGCGGGCAGGCCGTCTCGCCCTTCGCGACGGCGGCCAGGAAGCCGGCCTTCACGCGCGCGGCTTCGTCGACGCCGGCGGGGACGCGATGGGTGATCAGATCGAGCAGCGTCTGCTCTTCGCCTGCGGGCGGGTTCGCCAGCAGTTCCACCAGTTCGGCGGTTTGCTGAGCCGTCAGCGGCAGGGGGGGAATACCGAGCGCGGCGCGGGCGGCCACGTGAGCACGAAAGTTTTCAAGCATGGGGGGACCTGCTGAGATTGCGTTTCAGGGGAAGGGCTTTCCAGGCACGCCGAGGCTGCTGTTCCGGACACTGCTTCACTGCTTGGACGGGATTCTAGTCGCAATATGGTCAGGCGTCAAATGTCTTATGTCTTATATAAGAGTTGTATGTGGGACGTGGAAAGGCGAGTGCTGTAGCGGTGCACTTTGCGGAAGAATTCGGTGGATTGAGTTGGGGCTTGGTGCAGAGAGTGGCCGCGAATCCGGGCGCAGTGGGGCATATGGCCGGTCGCAGATGCGGCGTTCGCCCGACCGGCGCGGTTTCATCATGTGGAAAATCCCGCACGCGCCGTCCACATCGGCAAAAACGCCAATCGAAAAAGCCGAGGAGTTGCGAATTTGCGAAAAATTGGGCGAATGAAAGCAGAAATGCCGACATCCTTCGCAACGAAGCTTCAAGATCCCAACGCAAGATAGGCAAGATGAAGACACCGATGCCGATTCCGGCGATCTCGGCGGGCAGTGTCTTCGAGGAATGCGCCCATCACGACGGAGTGCGCGGTGAAGACGGTGAGTGCGAGCGGCTTCGCTCCGATCAGGCCGCGAATGTTGGCGCGTCGTCGATCGTCGGCGGCGCGGGTGAGTACAGTGCCTTCGTCGCTGCAACCTCGTCGGTCAGTCGAACCACGAGTTCCCGCGGCCCGAGCACTTTCAACTCCGCACCATATCCAAGCAGCTTGCGCGCACCGTGCTCGATCGATTCGATCGGCACCAGGAATTCTTTCCATCCCGGCGGGACCGCGCTGCTGCCGGCGCTATCCGAGACGGGCGCGACCTTGACGCGCGCATTGATCAGCCAGCTCTCCGCACGCGCCGACACCGCGACGTGCGCGCTCAACCCGTAAAGCTCCGCTTCATACCGGCTCATCGCATCACGCCAGTGCCGGGCCAGATCGAACCGCGCGGGCCGCTTGAATCGGCGGCGCGACGCCGCGAGTTCCCGAATGTTCGCGAGCCGAAAAGTCAGTGCATCGCGCTTGCCGGCGACCTTGGCCACCACGTACCACGCACCGCCCTTGAGCACCAGCCCGAGCGGATCGAGTGCGCGGCGCGACACACCGCGCCAGCTTTCGTACGTCACCTCGATCCGCTGCGACTGCCACACGGCATCGGCGACTTCACGCAGAAACGCCGGCGTTTCCTGCGCCCGATACCAATCCACGGTATCGACATGCAGCCGGCTCGCGACACGATCGGCATGTTCGCGCGAGTCCGGCGGCAGGCTGGCGATCATCTTCAGCCGCGCGGACGCGGCCATCCCGTCGAGCCCGAGTTCTCCCGCCGGCCCCGGCAGGCCGGCCAGAATCAACGCATGTGCCTCCTGCTCGGTCAGCCCCGTGAGATCGGTACGCCAGCCGTCCTGCAATTGAAAGCCGCCGTTGCGTCCGCGATCGCCCCAGATCGGCACGCCGGCCGTCGACAGTTGGTCGATATCGCGCAGGATCGTCCGCTCGGACACTTCCAGTGCGGCGGCCAGCGCCGGCGCGGTCATGCGGCCGCGCGCCTGCAGCATCATCATGATCGACAACAGCCGGCTGGCTTTCATGTGTGGCACCTCATCCGGAATACATGACACGAGATGTCATGTTATCGGATCTATGATCCGACACATCCGCGATCGGCTGGCGCGCAACGGAGTCGGGCGCGGGCTTGCCGACACGCGGGCGGTGCTCACGTGAGGGCCGCTGCGCGAAACCCGACGAGGAGAGCGATACATGAAAATCATGACCGGTCCGCTGAGCATGTTCGGCGCGAAAGTCGAGATCGCGGCGCACGAGAAGGGCATCGCCTTCGAGCGCGTGCTGGTGCCGTTCAGCCAGCAGCGCGGCTACGACCCGAAGCATCCGGACGTCTTGCGCATCAATCCGAAGCGTCAGGTGCCGGTGCTGATCGACGGCGACCTGGAGATTTTCGATTCCACGCAGATCTTCGAGTACCTGGAAGACCTGAAGCCCGATCCCGCGCTATGGCCCGCGCAGCCGAAAGCGCGCGCGGTGGCGCGTCAACTCGAGCACTGCAGCGACGAGGTTTATTTTCCGCACGTGATCCGGCTGATGGGCCTCGAAGAGACGCCGGATCATCCAGCGGCACGGGCCGCACGCGACGAAGCGCGGCAATACTATCGACGCATGGAGCGCGTGTTGGCGGACCGGAAATTCCTTGCCGGCACCTATTCGTACGCCGACATCGCGTTCTACATGGCGCAGTTGTTCGGCGCGCGCAAGGGCGCGCCGATGACGACGGAGACGCCGAACCTGCTCGCCTGGCGCGAACGGATGACCGCGCGTCCGGCCGTGCGGAAAGTGGCTGGTGCGATGGCGGGTTATCTTGCTTCGATCGACCATCCGGTTCCGGATTTTCTTCGCGGGCTCCATTAGCCAACTCGTCGCGTGTCGAACGGCTACGATCCGTCAGTCGCCGCTGGATGTGAACGCATTACCCGCCGGTCACCGGCGGAAAGAACGCCACCTCGCTATCCTCCCGCACGACGAATCCGCCGGTCACCATCTCGAGATTCACGGCCGCGCGCAGGGGCCGGTCCAGCCGCAGCGCTTCGCCACAGCGCGCGTCGCGTGCGGCGAGCGCGGCGCGCAGCGCGTCGACGGTGAGGGCATGCGCATCGATCTCGACGACTTCCTCGTCGGTATGCAGTTGTTCGCGAAAGCTCGCAAAGTATTTGATCGTCAGTTTCATTACGATGTCCTGAGCGAAATCGGTGCAACCGGCGGGATCGGAAAGGCGTTGGCCGGCACGTTCATCCCCAGCGGCGCATCGCCTGATCGTCATGCGCCTTCGGCTCGATCCAGCCGGCCATGCCGTCGTGCCGGATCTCCTTCTTCCAGAACGGCGCATGCGTCTTCAGGAAGTCCATGATGAATTCGCACGCATCGAACGCCGACGCGCGATGCGCGGCGGCCACCACGACGATCACGACCGCATGGCCCAACGGAATGCGCCCGACGCGATGCACGACCTTGGCCGTCTCGAGCCGCCACCGCGCGCTGGCCTCCTCGACGATGCTCCACAGCGCCTGCTCGGTCATCGTCGGATAGTGCTCGACTTCCAACGCGATCACGTCGTCGACGTCGCCTTCGTTGCGCACGACACCGAGGAAATTCACGACCGCACCGACATTCGGATTGCGAATGATCGGCGCGATCTCGGCGCCGGCGTCGATCGCCGTGTACTGCACACGCACCTCGAATCCGGCTGCGATCGCCGGCGGCGGCTCGGTGTGCGAGTCGACGGGTTCGGACTGTCCGCCGTCACGCGGCGGCTCGTTTGATGACGCGGCACGGGATTCGGTGAAACGGGTCATGACGATTCTCCAGTATGCGGTTCGCTCCGCCTCGCGCGGCTGCAGCCCGTCAGCCGCCGACGAGCGACATGCGCACGGTCGGGTAGGTCTTGCCGGACGGCCTGGCCGCGTTCGTGGCCCGCCGTTCGGAATAGCGGTCGTCGCGTAGCGTCCATCGTGCGCGCACGGCGTCGGCGAGGCTGTCGATCGATGCGGCGTCATCGAGCCACGGCCGCAGGTCGGTGCCATGCATCGCGAACAGACACGTATAAAGCTGGCCGTCGGCCGACACGCGGGCGCGCGAGCACGTGCCGCAGAACGGATGCGACACGCTCGCGATGAAACCGACCTCACCCGCGCCGTCGATGTGCCGGCAGCGGATCGCGGTGGCATCGTGTCCCGGTTCGCCGACGAGGACGAGCGGATAGCTCGCTTCGATGAGCTCGCGCATCCGCGCGGCCGGCACGACCTTGTCGCCGGACCACGCGCTCGCGCCGCCGACGTCCATGTATTCGATGAAGCGCACGGCCACGCCGCTATGACGGAAGTAGCGCACGAGCGGCAGGATCTGGTCGTCGTTCGCGCCGCGCTCGATCACCGCGTTGACCTTCACGGGCGCGAGCCCGGCCGCCTGCGCGGCCTCGATGCCGGCCAGCACGCGCGCCACCGGCACGTCGGTGTCGGTCATCCGGCGGAATACGGCATCGTCGATCGCGTCGAGACTCACGGTCACGCGCGACAAGCCTGCATCGCGCAGCGCGCGTGCCTTGGCGGCGAGCAGCGAACCGTTGGTCGTCAGCGCGATTTCGACGGGCTTGCCGTCAACGGTCGTCAGCGTCGCGAGCCGTTCGATCAGCGCTTCGAGGTTGCGGCGCAGCAGCGGCTCGCCGCCGGTGAGGCGGATCTTTTCGGCGCCGAGCGAGACGAACGCGCGCGCGATCTTCTCGAGTTGCGCGAACGACAGCCGCTCGGACGACGGCATGAACGCATAGTCGGGGCCGAAGCTGTCGCGCGGCATGCAGTAGCCGCAGCGGAAATTGCACTGGTCGATGACGGACAGCCGGAGGTCGCGCAGCGGCCGCGCAAGCGTGTCGAGCGGGCGGGAGAAGATGCCAGGCGATGCGCCGCCGGGTGCGGCGGCGACTGGCGCGGAAGCGATGGCATTCACGATGGGTTCGGCTGCCTGCATGAAGTGATCGGAACGGCATCGGCGATCGGCCGTGCGTGCGCAAAGGTGTCGGCGCACGGGTCGTGACGAGCCTCATCGTGAGGATAGGCCGCTGGATTCCATCGGCAGAGACACAATCCCGCCCGAAATGCAGGAATACAGTTCGTCATCCCGGATGCGCGAAAGGTGGGCATGACGCGCCAATCCATGCTCATGTTCGTGCTCACGCGAGCCAGTGCGCGAAATCGTAATACGGGGTACGGGCGTTCGGCCGTGACGCGGATGCACAGCGTCGCAGTGCGGAAAGCAGTACAGCTGACAGCCTCGCGGCCCCGCAACGGGTTTTCCGTGCACACATCTTCGGCCCCGGGGAAAGCACAGTTTCAGCGCACGTTCGCGCGATTGCGAGTATCGTCGGAAACGCGATATCGTCATTCACGCTTCGTTGCCGCGCCCCGCGATCCGTTCTTGTCTGCACGTGCCGTCGCGAAGCCGTCGCGCGATTTCCTGCTTCGAGCTGACGTCCTCACAATCACGAGCAAATTACGGTCATGGAAATCTTCGATGCGTTCCATCTCGCCCGATTGCAATTCGCGTTCACGGTGTCGTTCCACATCGTGTTTCCGGCGATCAGCATCGGCATGGCGAGCTTCCTGGCGGTGCTGGAATGGCGCTATCTCGTCACCGGCGACGCCGCCTATAAATCCATGTTCCAGTTCTGGTCGAAGATCTTCGCGATCGGCTTCGGGATGGGCGTCGTCTCCGGCGTCGTGATGGCGTACGAGTTCGGCACGAACTGGGCGGGCTTCTCGCGCGTCGCGGGCAACATCACCGGCCCGCTGCTCACTTACGAAGTCCTGACGGCCTTCTTCCTCGAGGCCGGCTTTCTCGGCGTGATGCTGTTCGGCTGGCAGCGCGTCAGCCCGCGTGCGCATTTCTTCGCGACGCTGATGGTCGCGGTCGGCACGCTGATCTCGACGTTCTGGATCCTCGCGTCGAACAGCTTCATGCAGACGCCGCAGGGCTACAGGATCGAGAACGGTCTCGTCGTGCCGGTCGACTGGTTCAAGGTCATCTTCAACCCGTCGTTCCCGTATCGCCTCGTGCACATGACGATCGCCGCGTTCATCGTCGCGGGCTTCATCGTCGCCGCGTGCGGGGCGTGGCACCTGCTGAAGGGGCGCCGCGACGAGCCGGTTAAGCGCAGCTTCTCGATGGCGCTGTGGATGTTGCTGCTGCTCGCGCCGATCCAGATCGTCGTCGGCGATGCGCACGGGTTGAACACGCGCGAATACCAGCCGGCGAAGATCGCGGCGATCGAGGGGCTGTGGGAAACCGAGAAGGGCGGCACCGCGCTGAACCTCGTCGGTCTGCCCGACATGCAGGCCGAGACGACGCGCTATGCGATCCAGGTGCCGCACCTCGGCAGCCTGATCCTCACGCACAGCTGGGACGGCGAGATTCGCGGGCTGAAGGAATTCCCGGCGCAGGACCGCCCGTATTCGCCGATCGTGTTCTGGACCTTCCGGATCATGGCCGGCCTCGGGATGCTGATGCTGCTCACCGCGCTGCTCGGCCTGCTGCTGAGAAAGGGCGGACGCCTGTATGAAACGCGCTGGTTCCAGTGGTTCGTCGTGTGCGTGGGGCCGTCGGGCATCGTCGCGCTGCTGGCCGGATGGATCACCACCGAAGTCGGGCGGCAGCCGTGGACCGTATACGGCGTGCTGCGCACCGTCGATTCGGTCGCGCCGCTCAGCGCGCAGCAGGTCGGCGTGTCGCTGCTGATCTTCGTGGTCGTGTATTTCCTGGTGTTCGGAACGGGGATCTACTACATGATGCAACTGATGAAGCGCGGGCCGGCCGCCCAGGCCGGATACATCGAGCTGCACCGGCATCCGGGGCTGCGCAAGAGCGCGCTGTCCACGCCGCTGAACGTCACCGAAGCGGAGTAAGCGATGCACATCGATCTTCCTGTCGTGTGGGCCGCGATCATCGGCCTCGGCGTGTTCATCTACGTGATGCTCGACGGCTTCGATCTCGGCATCGGCCTGCTGTTTCCGTTCTTCGACGCGAAGGCCGAACGCGAAGTCATGCTGAATACCGTCGCGCCGGTATGGGACGGCAACGAGACCTTTCTCGTGCTCGGCGGCGCGGGCCTGTACGGCGCGTTTCCGGTCGTCTACTCGACGCTGCTGCCGGCGAACTACCTGCCGCTGATCCTGATGGTGGTCGGGCTGATCTTCCGCGGCGCCGCGTTCGAATTGCGTGCGAAGGCGAACCACACGCAGCACCTGTGGGATCTCGCGTTCATCGGCGGCTCCGCGCTGGCCGCATTCTGCCAGGGGATCACGCTCGGTTCGTTGCTGCAGGGCATCCGGATCGTGAACAACCAGTTCGCGGGCGGGCCGTTCGACTGGCTGTCGCCGTTCAGCCTGTTCTGCGGGATCGGCGTGCTCGTCACCTATGCGACGCTCGGCTGCGGCTGGCTGATCCTGAAAGTCGACGGCGAACTGCAGCGCAAGATGCGCCTGCTGATGAAGCCGCTCGCGGGCGTGCTGCTCGCGGTGATGGGCGTGGTCAGCCTGTGGACCGTGATCGGGCTGCCGGCGGTCGCGCATCGCTGGTTCGGCAGCGGCAACCTCGGCTGGTTCCTGCCGGTGCCGCTCCTCGTCGTCGCGTGCGTGTGGGGCATCTTCCACACGGTGAAGCGCGAGCACGAGGCGACGCCATTCCTGCTGACGCTCGCGCTCGTGTTCCTCGGCTACACCGGCCTCGTGATCAGCATCTGGCCGAACATCGTGCCGCCGTCGCTGACGATCTGGGACGCGTCGTCGAGCCATTCGAGCCAGCTCTTCGCGCTCGTCGGCACCGTGATCGTGCTGCCGATCATCCTCGTGTACAACGCGATGCAGTACCGCGTGTTCCGCGGCAAGGTGCGCGAGGGCGACGCCGGCTATCACTGACCGGCGCGCCCCGGTGACGGGGCAGGGCGTGCGCGGGCGTATCATCATGCGCAAGCGCGGTGAAGCGCGTCACCCGGCCCGGCATCGACCGGGCAACGGCCCGCCACGCGCGGGCCGTTGCACATCGGGCGGCGGCGATCCGCATGGCGTATTTCATCGGCAGTCGAGACAACACCATGATCGTCAGACCACGACAAAACTGGCTCAGGATGCTGTTCATATGGAACGGCTCCGTGCTGCAATCGATCATTCCGCAACTCGTGTTCATGGCGATCGTCAGCACGCTGGCGGTCTTCACGAACGGGCGCATCTTCGGCGAGAAGATACCGCTGAACACCGCGCCGTTCACGCTGTTCGGGCTGGCCCTCGCGATCTTTCTCGCGTTTCGCAACAACGCGAGCTTCGAGCGCTTCAAGGAGGCGCGGCTTCTGTGGGGAAACCTGCTGATCGCCGCGCGCACCGTCACGTCGCAACTGCGGCGCTACTTGCCGGATAGCGTCGGCGATGCGGAGCGCGACCGGCTCGCCGATCTGCTGATCGCGTTCACGTATGCGTTGAAGCATCAGCTGCGTCATACCGATCCGACGCAGGACCTGCAGCGCATCCTCGGCGCCGAGCGCGCCGCCGCGTTCGCGCATAAGTGCTACCAGCCCGTCGCGATTCTCGATGAACTGCGCGGCGGAATCGTCCGCGCGCTGGGTCGCGCGCCCGGCAGCGAAGCAACGTGCTGGATGTTCGATACGCAGCTGGCCGAGTTGGGCAAGGCCGTGGGCGGCTGCGAGCGCATCCTGACGACGCCGATCCCGTTCTCGTACAGCGTGCTGCTGCATCGCACCGTCTATGCTTATTGCGTGCTGTTGCCGTTCGGCCTCGTCGATTCGACGGAATACTTCACGCCGCTGATTTGCGTGTTCATCTCGTACACGCTGATCGCGCTCGAAGCGATCGCGAACGAGGTGGCCGAGCCGTTCGGCCTCGCGCCGAACGCGCTGGCGCTCGATGCGATGGCGCGCACGATCGAGCGGTCGGTACTCGAGCTGGGCGAGCGCGCGATGCCGGAGGAGTTCGTGCCGGCATCGACGTATCAGATCACGTAAGCGGCACCGCGACGCGCGTCGCGGCGCGCACGATTGGGAGAACTTCGCATGCGCATCTACGTGACGAGTATTTTTGTCGACGATCAGGACAAGGCACTCGCGTTCTATACCGACATCCTCGGCTTCCGGTTGAAGAACAACGTGCCGGTGGGTGCGTACCGCTGGCTGACGGTCGTGTCGAAGGATCAGCCCGACGGCACCGAGCTGATGCTCGAACCGAGTCATCATCGCGCGGTCGGCCCTTATCGTCAGGCGCTGTACGAGGACGGCATCCCGGCGGCGTCGTTTCAGGTCGACGATCTCGACGCCGAGTACGCGCGGCTCGATGCGCTCGGCGTGCACTTCACGCTGGCGCCGATGGACGCGGGGCCCGTGCGGATCGCGGTGCTCGACGATACGTGCGGCAACCTCGTGCAGCTCATGCAGATGAAGTGACGCGTTGTCCGCGAAGAGCCGCTCGGATTCGTTTCAGTCGCGCCGGTCGATCATTTCCTGGGGCGTCGTGATGGCGTGAACGGGCGCGTGCGTTGATGACGGGAAACGATGGCGCCGGCGCGCAGGCGCGACATCGGCGGAGTCGACCAAGGAAGTTTGTGTAGACTCGTGCTCGTTCAATGGAGCCAACATCATGCAACTTCTTGACCACGTGTCCATCGGCGTCCCGGATATCGACCAAGTCCGCCCCTTCTACGACGGTGTCATGGCCGCGCTGGGCGCGACCAAGGTTTATGACCGCGGCACCGCGCTCGGTTACGGCGAACGTTGCAGTGCCACCGACACCGCATCGACCTTCCTGGCGATTTATCTGGATCCCGCCGAAGTCGGGACGAGCAAACGACACTGGTGCTTCAAGGCGGCTTCCCGCCAGCAGGTGCATGCATTTTTCGAGGCAGGGCTGTCCGCGGGCGGGCGGCCCGACGGCGACCCCGGCTTGAGGCCGCACTATCACGCCGACTACTACGCGGCCTTTGTCGTCGATCCGGCCGGCAACCGGATCGAGGCCGTGTGCCACGCCGCGCCACCGGCGCACGAGCGGCCATGACGGCACTCGCCGACGACTGATCGCGCGCGGCACGGTGTCGTGCCGTCGGGTCGCGGACAAGCGCGGCGCCGGCATGCCGCCGCGTCACGCCGCCGGTCGCGTTTGCTGCGCGCGCGCCTCAATCGAAGTACGTCAGCCCCATCGCGCCCTTCACCTCGGCCAACGTCGCGCCGGCCACCTCGCGCGCATGCAACGTGCCGCGCTTCAAGATCGCCATCACCTCCGCCTTGTCCGCTTCGAATTCGCGACGACGCGCGCGGATCGGCTCGATCAGCGCCTGCAGTCGCTCGTTCAGCACGCGCTTGACGACGCTGTCGCCGAGGCCGCCACGGCGATAGTGCGCCTTCAGTTCGTCGACTTTCTGCACGTCGGGCTCGAACGCGTCGAGGAACGTGAACACGACATTGCCCTCGACCTGACCGGGATCGTTCACGCGCAGATGGTTCGGATCCGTGTACATGTCCTTCACCGCTTGCGCGATCTCGTCGGGCGTCGAGCCGAGTGTGATCGCGTTGCCGAGCGACTTGCTCATCTTCGCCTTGCCGTCGATGCCGGGCAGCCGCGTGACCGCCGACAGCACGGCCTCGCATTCCACCAGCACGGGCTTGTCGACCGTCGCGTTGAAGCGGCGCACGAGTTCGTTGGTTTGCTCGATCATCGGCAGCTGGTCGTCGCCGACCGGCACGTGCGTCGCCTTGAACGCGGTGATGTCGGCGGCCTGGCTGACGGGGTAGGTCAGGAAGCCGGCCGGGATGTCGCGCTCGAAGCCGCGCAGGCGGATCTCTTCCTTGATGGTCGGATTGCGCTCGAGGCGCGCGACCGTCACGAGGTTGAGCAGGTATTGCGACAGCTCGGCGAGCTCGGGCACCTGCGACTGGACGACGATCGTCGAGATCGCCGGATCGATGCCGACGGCCAGGTAGTCGAGCGCGACCTCGATCACGTTCTCGGTGACGCGCTGGCGGCGGCCCATGTTGTCGGTCAGCGCCTGCGTATCGGCGAGCAGCAGGAACTGCGTCGCTTCGTGCTGCATCTGCACGCGCGCGCGCAGCGAGCCGATGTAATGGCCGAGATGCAGCGGGCCGGTCGTGCGGTCGCCGGTGAGAATGGTCGGTCGGGTCGGGTGCGTCATAGTGTGGATTGGCTCCGGGTTATCGAAGCCACCAGCCATGACGTGAGCGCAGAAACGACAATGCCGCCATGGCTGGCGGCATCACGTTCGGGACATGCAAAAGGAAACGGGCCGCCTGGGTCAGGCGCGCCACCAGCGATGCACGTTCGGCGAGGCAGGTTTGGTTTCCATTGCGCGAGTATAGCGTAGCGGCGGCGAGCCGTGCGTCAGCGCACGACCGATTCCAGCGCGAGGCGCGCGACTTCGGCGGACGGCCATAGCAGGTATAGCAGGCCGACCATCAGCAGCAGCGCGCAGACGCGCACCGCCGGCGTACGGTCGATCTCGCTCAGGGTGCGGATGTGCTGCTTCAGTTTCTTCATGCTTGCAGGCGCAACGTGCGCCACTTCAACGGTTGCTGCAACGGGGCCGGGTGGGGCGGCGCCGGGGGCTACGGGTTCAACGAGGGGCCGGGCGGGCGCGGTATGGAGTTCGCGCGAAGCTCGCGTGCGGACAGATAAAGGGCTCGATCATGGGGCCGGTGGCGCATTGCATGAGGCGAGGCGACGCGCATCCTACCAGTTCGGGGGAGCGCACACCGTCAAGAATTGTCCGGTAACGGTCGGGTTGAGGCGCAGTTGCACGTTGAGGTAAGGGGAATAGTCAATAAAATCAAAGGTCTGATTCATTTATTCTTGCCGTGCCGAATGATGCGTCGCTCCGGAGATGTTCGGTGTGCCGTCAGTCAGTTGCGATTATCTCGACGAGATTATTTTTGTGTGAACGTTGCATTTAAAATCAACGGCTAAACAATTAAGTGACGCGCGCAGGCGACGTGGCGATCTGAGCGCGCCGTCGCCGAATGCCAATCGACACGTGAACGTGACCGAAAGGCGGGCGGGGCGCATCTCGACTACGATCTCTATCCGGCACCGCTCTCGCCGGCGGCGCAAAGCTCCAAGGATCTCGGCGATAAGGCGTCACTTGCAGAATCGCTGAATCAAATGGGTATTCGGACGCTTGTCGGTAGCCTTTGGACCTTTGACCGAAATTGGCGCAGTTCCAAGTTGAGCACGGAGATGGCGAGCCAGCAGGCTCGCTGGGACGAATATGTAAACAAGCAGCAAGCCAAGGGCGAGTTGCCGGATCCGGATCTGGCGCCGATGCTGCCGTTGCCAACGCAAGCGATTGCAGCGCGGTACCGGGAAATCTACATCCACAGCAAATTGCTGCTGATCGATGACAGTTTCTTTACGCTGGGCAGTGCCAACCTGAATTTGCGAAGCATGGCGGTGAACGCGGAGATCAACGTAGGCAGCGATGATCGTGCCAAGAGCACCGATTTGCGGAAGCGGATCTGGAAGTTGCATACCGGCGGCAAGCATGATGGTAGCGACGGCAGCCCTATCGCGATCAAGGAAACGTTCATGAAATGGCAGAAACTCATGGATACCAACGCCATTCAGAGGAAGCGTGGGCTCGAACCGGCGGGCTTTCTGATGCCATTTCACGACGAACGCACATCCAGTGTTCGGCTGGCATAGTGCGCATTCAGATCATGCGAGTTCCGATGACTTCGACAATATCCAAATGTATGCGCCTGGCAGGCGTGTTTTCTCTCTTTCTGTTCTTTGCTTGTACAGCTTGCTCAATGAACGACTCCCTTCCGCGAAACATGTCCCTCGACGCTTTCAATCCGCATCGCGAGACGTTTGTTTGCGTGCATGAAGCATCGGTGGTTCCGGCAGTTGATCCAGAGGCGGATCGCTGGAATCAGCAGGCGCTGTCCATGACAAGCGCGTCGTTGTGGCCAAATCAGCGTGATTACGCTGGCGCTGTCGCGTTGTGGAGCAAGGCCGCCGAACGCAAGCACTGGAAGGCAATGGTGAATCTCGCGAATGCCTACGCCCAGGGGTTGGGTGTGGATCGCAATACCGAGCGCGCCGTGCAAATCACGGAGCAAGCCATGAAGTTGGGCATCCCGGCTGCGTACGATCTGATGGGTACGTATTACATGAACGGGACCGGGGTAAAGCAGGACGCCAGTCGTGCATACGCATTCTGGCAACTTGCGGCGGACAAGGGAAGTCCGAGCGCCATGGCTTATTTGGGCAGCAAGCTCGATGCGGCCTATGATGATCCGAAAGCCGGTTTTTGGGGCAATCGCAAGGTTGCACTCAAAATGCTCGAGTGCGGATTTGCCCAAGGTAACGGCGATGCCGCATATGCACTCGGAACGACACTTGTTGGTTCCGACAAGTCGCTTGGCGAAGACAACGAGCGGGCTCTCAAAATCCTGCATGAAGGCGTGAAGTACGGGAGCGCCAAGAGTGCAGGTTATTTGTTCGGTGCGTTCGATGACGGCGATCCTGTAGCAGGCAATGCGAAGGATCGGGCGCGTGCCGAGCGTTACAGCGTGCTCGCCGACCGCCTCGAACGTGATCCGGACCTTCGCCTCCCCAATCTGGACAAGGTGTTGCCATTGCCGCCGTCCAAATTGCCCAAGTGGGACGGCAACAAGGAGACGCTGATCAATGCGGCGAAGGCCGTGATGTCGGCATCGACGACGCCGTCCAAATCCGCCGCTCATCCGGTCTCGCTACGTACTGGTCGCGCACATGTGCCCGATGGTTATACGTTGCCGGAGAAGCCGCCTGTCACCGTTTCTCCGCAGGCGGAAACAACCGCGGCGCCGGTGGGCGGCTATTGGCTCGCGCAACTCAAGTATCCGACTGCCGAACGTCATTTCGCCTGGAATCTGGCGCAGGTGCCGATGCACTACAGCAAGGACGAGCTATTCGATCGCAGTCGCCCCGGCCTTGTTCCGGAAGATGGGCGCATCTTCTTCCATTACGTCGGCGACGCGATTCCGGCGGCAGTACAACAATCGGTATCGGAACCCCGCGTCACGCAGGGTATCGCGCGCGCCGCTGAATTTCCCGATCCGGCGATCTGGTGTCGGGGCACACGCACGTGCCCGGCGACGGGCGTCTGGCAGGCCAGTGTGCCCGAGGACCATCCTCGGGCACCGACGTTCAACCAGTGGTATCGCCAGGCCTATGTCGCGCAGGGCGATACGTTCCCCGACCCGCGGGACGCGCATCTGGATGTATCGCCGGCGGACGTGACCTGGACATGGTGGAACGAAGCCAATCGCCTCGGATTCGCGAAACTGCCGGAAGTCAGTGTAGGCAACGCGTCCGGTGACGCCTGACGGAGCGAAGTATGCGCAAGTCGACAATGGCCGCGATCGTCGTGGTCGGCGGCCTGATACTGATTGCCTGGGGTGTCATCGCATCCGTGGGCGCGGTGTCCCAGATCAGTGGAGGCAGCTACGGTTCGCATGATGTCAGCGATTTTGCGATCGAGAATTTCCTGTTCCTGGGCCTGATGATTGCATTGGGCGGCCTGGTCGCCTGGCTCGCCAGCCGCGACTCGGGGGCGCCCGATGACGACGAACAGATGGCCGGCAACGGCGAAGGTGAATCGTCTGCTTCCACGCATCGAGACTCACACTCATGAGCAGTTCTGAAATCATCTATAAGCACGACCTGTGGCGCAAGGGTGCGGGTGGTATGCCGGCTGGGCTGGCTGGTCAGACCGACAGTTCAGCCTATGCCGGGCTGGATCTGGGACTTGCGCAATTCGCCGGCAGCAGCTTCAGCGGCAGCAGTTTCAGCGGCACGTCATTCCGGCAGGCCGGCTGGACAGGTTGCCGGTTCTCCGCCTGTACGTTTGCCGGTTGCGACTTTTCGGGGATCGCAATTTCCGGATGCACGTTCGTCGATTGCACCTTCGACGAAGCCGCCTTTCAGGGCAGCACGTTCAATAGCGTGAAATTTCTCGGGTGCAAGTGGAACGGCGTTCGGTTCGACGGCAACACATGGCATTCGGTGCAAGTGCTGGACTGCACGGGAAGCACGGTCGAAGCGCATGGACTCAAGGGGCTGGACGTGGATTTCACAGGCAGCTATTTCGAGCATCTGGCATTCGAGGACACGGAAATCAACGGCGGGCATTGAGTCGAGCGCGTGACCTTACGGCCTCCCGCCAGAACGCGCGACGCGAACATCGGACAGGCGTCGCCCCCTCCCAGTTTTTTTCTCGTCAACAACCACAAAAAACATCATTTCGCCCACGCGGGCCTGTCAGCAGAATGTCTCCATTCCCACTCGCGCAACGACACGAGCGTCGCAGCGAGCCGCACTTCAAGGAGACAGCCGTGGCAGTGGAAACAACCTCAATCGATACGCTGGTCGTCGGGGCCGGCCAGGCCGGCGTGGCCATGAGCGAGCACCTGGGCAAGCTCGGCGTGCCGCATCTCGTGCTGGAGCGCGACCGCATCGCCGAGCGCTGGCGCACCGGGCGCTGGGATTCGCTGGTCGCGAACGGCCCCGCGTGGCACGACCGTTTTCCGGGGCTCGAATTCGACGGCCTCGATCCCGATGCGTTCGCATCGAAGGACCAGGTCGCCGATTATTTCGAAGCCTATGCGCGCAAGTTCAATGCGCCGATCCGCACCGGCGTCGAAGTGAAGAACGTCGTGCGCAACACGGGCAAGCCGGGTTTCATCGTCGACACCTCGGACGGCACGATCGAGGCGAACCGCGTGGTCGTCGCGACGGGCCCGTTCCAGCGCCCGGTCATCCCGCCGATCGCGCCGGACGATGCCGGCCTCATGCAAATCCACTCGGCCGATTATCGCAACCCGGCGCAATTGCCCGATGGCGCGGTGCTGGTGGTCGGCGCGGGTTCGTCGGGCGTGCAGATCGCCGACGAGCTGCAGCGCGCGGGCCGGCAGGTCTATCTGTCGGTCGGCCCGCATGACCGCCCGCCGCGCGCGTATCGCGGCCGTGACTTCTGCTGGTGGCTCGGCGTGCTCGGCGAATGGGACAAGGAAGTCGCGACGCCCGGACGCGAACACGTGACGATCGCGGTGAGCGGCGCGCGCGGAGGCCACACGGTCGATTTCCGCGCCCTCGCGCACCAGGGCGTGACGCTCGTGGGGCTGACGAAGGCATTCGACGGCGGCGTCGCGGTGTTCGAGCGCGATCTCGCGACCAATCTCGCCCGCGGCGACGAGAACTACCTGGCGCTGCTCGATGCGGCCGACGCGTATGCGGCGCGCAACGGCCTCGACCTGCCCGAAGAACCTGAAGCCCGCCGCATCTTGCCGAATCCGGATTGCGTCACACAGCCGATCCTCGCGCTCGACCTGGCCGGCGCCGGCGTCACGTCGATCGTCTGGGCGACGGGCTACGCGGTCGACTACGGCTGGCTGAACGTCGACGCGTTCGCCGCGAACGGCAAGCCGCAGCATCAGCGCGGCGTGTCGAAGGAGCCGGGCATCTATTTTCTTGGTCTGCCGTGGCTGTCGCGGCGCGGCTCCAGCTTCATCTGGGGCGTGTGGCACGACGCGAAACACATCGCCGACCACATCGTCACGCAGCGCAAGTACCTCGACTATCACGACGCGTCGCAACGCCGCGCGCAAACGCGCACCGGGCACGACGACACGTCGCACGCGGGGCAGGCCGATGCGCGCCCGCTGGTCGACGCGATCGGCTGATACGCGCTCGCGCCACGTGCCGCGCCCGGCAAGGCGCCCGGACACGGCGACCCCGCTACAACCGGAACCCGCCGCGACCGCTCCCGGCGCGGCGGGCGAACCCACCGTCAATCGAAGGACCTCGATGAGCCAGCCTACCCACACCCGTATCCGCATGTTCAATACGAAGGATACCTACCCGAACCAAACGCTCGACAACGACCTGTGCCAGGCCGTGCGCGCCGGCAACACCGTCTACGTGCGCGGCCAGGTCGGCACCGATTTCGACGGCAACCTGATCGGCCTCGGCGATCCGCGCGCGCAGGCCGAGCAGGCGATGAAGAACGTGAAGCAGTTGCTCGAGGAAGCCGGCAGCGACATCACGCACATCGTGAAGACGACGACCTACCTGATCGACCCGCGCTATCGCGAGCCCGTGTACCAGGAAGTCGGCAAGTGGCTGAAAGGCGTCTACCCGATTTCGACGGGGCTCGTCGTCTCGGCGCTCGGCCAGCCGCAGTGGCTGATGGAGATCGACGTGATCGCGGTGATCCCGGACAACTGGCAACCGAACCGCGCATAGGAGGCGACATGACATTCTCCATCGTCGGGCGCTGCCCGGAAACGGGGCAGCTCGGGATCGCGATCAGTTCGTCGAGCATCGCGGTGGGCGCGCGCTGCCCATGGGTGCGCGCCGGCGTCGGCGCGGTCGCCACGCAGAACGTTACGCTGCCGGCGCTCGGCCCGCAGATCCTCGACCTGATCGAGCACCGGCAGCTCGCACCGGCGGCCGCGCTCGACCGCGCGCTCAGCGCGAACGGCTGGAGCCAGTACCGGCAGGTCACGGTGATCGACGGGCAGGGGCAGACCGCGTGCTTCACCGGGAAGGAGGCGCTCGGCACGCACCATGCGGTTGAGGGCGAGCAATGCGTGGCGGCGGGCAACCTGCTGGCCGCGCCGGGCGTGATCGACGCGATGGCGCGTGCGTTCGAGCAGTCGCCCGGGCTGCTGGCCGACCGCCTGCTGGCCGCGATGCACGCGGCGATCGCGGCGGGCGGCGAGGCCGGACCGGTGCATTCGGCGGCACTGAAGGTGGTCGGCGACGTGACCTGGCCGATCGTCGACCTGCGCGTCGACTGGGCCGATGCCGATCCGATCGGGCAACTGGATGCGCTGTGGCGCGCGTATCGCCCGCAGATGCAGGATTACCAGACACGCGCGCTGAACCCGACTGCCGCGCCGAGCTACGGAGTGCCGGGTGATGAGTGACACGTCGAGCCGCGCATTGCTCGAACGGTTGATCGGCTTCGCGACGGTCAGCCGCGATTCGAATCTCGCGATGATCGAATTCATCCGCCATTACCTCGACGGCCTCGGCGTCCCGAGCGAGCTGTTCTACAACGCGGAACGCACGAAGGCGAGCCTGTACGCGACGATCGGGCCGCGCGATCGCGGCGGCATCGCGCTGTCGGGCCATACCGACGTGGTGCCGGTCGACGGCCAGGCGTGGACGGTCGAGCCGTTCCGGCTGACCGAGCGCGACGGCCGGCTGTACGGGCGCGGCACGGCCGACATGAAGGGCTTCATCGCGTCGGTGCTCGCGGCCGTGCCGGCGTTCGTCGCGCGGCCGCTGCGCCTGCCGGTGCATCTCGCGTTTTCGTATGACGAGGAAGTCGGCTGTCTCGGCGTGCGGCCGATGCTCGATGCGCTGGCCGCGCGCGAGCACCGGCCGCGCCTGTGCCTGATCGGCGAGCCGACCGAACTGAAGCCGGTGCTCGGTCACAAGGGCAAGCTCGCGATGCGCTGCCACGTGAAGGGCGCCGCGTGTCACTCGGCATACGCGCCGCTCGGCGTCAACGCGATCGATTACGCGGCGAAGCTGATCGGCCGGCTCGGCGAGATCGGCGCGGCGCTCGCGCGGCCCGAGCATCAAGACAGCCGCTTCGATCCGCCGTTCTCGACCGTGCAGGCCGGGTTGATCAAGGGCGGCCGCGCGCTGAACATCGTGCCGGCCGAATGCGAATTCGACTTCGAGGTGCGGGCGCTGCCGGCGTTCGACGCACATGACGTGCCGAGAAAGCTGCAGGATTATGCGGAATCCGAACTGTTGCCGAAGATGCGCGCGGTGCAACCCGATACCGATATCCGACTGCAACCGCTCGGTTCGTATCCGGGGCTCGCGACGTCGCCGGACAGCGAAGCCGCGCGGCTGCTCGCGATGCTGAGCGGCTCCGACACGTTCGGCACGGTCGCGTTCGGCACAGAGGGCGGGCTGTTCGGGCAGGCCGGCATTCCGACCGTGGTGTGCGGGCCGGGCAGCATGGACCAGGGACACAAGCCCGACGAATTCGTCGCGGTCGAGCAGCTGCACGGATGCGACGCGATGCTGGGCCGTCTCGCGGCGTATCTCGCTTCGGATGACTGATCAGGCCGCGGAGCCGCATGCCGCATCTCGCACGCTGCCGCTCCGCGGCGCGTGCGGTTTCTTTGTTGCTATCGCGCCGATTCCGCGACGATCTGCGCCAGCCGCTCGCGGCAGAACTCGACGAACGACTGCGCCTGCTTCGTCAGCTGACCGCGCTTCAACCGCGCGCTCACGAGCCCCGACGGACTCACCGTTTCGCTGAGGGCGATCGTCACGACGCGCCGGCCGTCGTACGTGTATTCGGAGTGCGGCCGCGTGACGAGCAGCGAGAAGCCGAATCCCTGGCCGACCATGCCGCGCACCATTTCGATCGACGGCGAAGCGAACACGATGTTCGGCGTGAGCCCGAGCTCGCGAAACAGGCTGACGAAGTATGTGCGGCTCGGCAGCACGTCGAGGAGAATCATCGGCTCGATGCTGAGGTCGTGCAGCGATACGTGCGACTGGCCCGCGAACCGGTGGTTTTCCGGCAGCAGCACGTATGGCTGCTGAGGCGGCATCAGCGGCTCGGTTTCGATCGTGCCGTCGAGATCGTGGTCGTAAAGGAACGCGAGATCGAAGGTGCCGGCCGTCAGGCCCTGCACGAGCTCCTGCTGGTCGCCGTCGCGCAGCCGGATGTTGACGCCCGGATAGCGCTCCCGAAAACCCGCGATCAGTTGCGGCAGATAGAGCGGCGCGACGGTCTCGAAGCAGCCGATGTCGATCTGCCCGGTGATCACGTCGTTGTCGGCGAGCGCGTTCTGTTCGAATTCGTGCGCGATGCGCAGCAGTTCCTGCGCCTTCCGGTAGAAACGCGTGCCGGATGGCGTCAGCGACACGCCCTGCGCGTGATGGCGGATAAACAGCTTCACGCCGAAGCTTTCCTCGAGCCCCTTGATCGCGCTGGAGATCGACGGCTGCGCGATGAAGAGCTGGCGCGACGCCTCGGCGACGCTGCCGGATTCCACCGTCGTCACGAAATATTTCAGTTGCCGCAAAGTGTAGTGAGCCACAGGCACCTCTGATGCTCGGCACCGCGCACATGCGTCGCCGGAGCGCGTAATCGGTCCATCGTTTCGGGTAGCACCTTACCTGAAGAAAATCGGCGCCGACGTTTCCGCTGCAGAGCTTTTTCGTATGTCTCGGAAATATTTTTAGTAATTTCCGGGCGCCGCATGCGTGGCGCACCATCGTCTCCAATCCGGATCGCGACAAAAGCGCGCATGCGCGCGGCGAACTGCCGCCAGCGTATCCGGACCCGATTGCAGGCGCACGCTTCGGCGCGCGCCGGCTGACACGGCACGCGCGCATCGCCGCGCAGGACAGGAGACTTCGCCATGACGACCGCGGACCGCAACGCGTCCCCCATGATAGAGAAACACACGATCGGCTACGTGCCGCCCGCAGAACGCCACGGCAAGGTGCGCGACCTGTTCACGCTCTGGTTCGGCGGCAACATCGCGCCGCTGCCGATCGTGACCGGCGCGCTCGGCGTGCAGCTCTTTCACCTGAACCTGATGTGGGCGATCGTCGCGATCGTCGTCGGCCAGGCGGTCGGCGGCGTGCTGATGGCGCTGCATTCGGCGCAGGGGCCGCAGATGGGCATCCCGCAGATGATCCAGAGCCGCGCGCAGTTCGGCTCGTGGGGCGCGCTGCTGGTCACGGTGATCGCGGCGGTGATGTACGTCGGCTTCTTCGCATCGAACATCGTGCTGGCCGGCAAGTCGGTGCACGGCATCGCGTCGTCGGTGCCGGTGCCCGTCGGCATCGTGATCGGCGCGGTGGGTTCCGGGCTGATCGGAATCGTCGGCTACCGGTTCATCCACATCCTGAACCGGATCGGCACGTGGGTGCTCGGCATCGGCATCGTGGTCGGCTTCTGGATGATCCTGTCGCACGTGAGCACCGCCGATTTCCTCACGCGCGGCGGCTTCGATTTTGCCGGGTGGCTGGCGACGGTGTCGCTGTCCGCGTTGTGGCAGATCGCGTTCGCGCCGTACGTGTCTGACTATTCGCGCTACCTGCCGGAGGACGCCGGCGTCGCGTCGACGTTCTGGGCGACCTATCTCGGCTGCACGATCGGCTCGACGCTCGCGTTCATCTTCGGCGCGGTCGCGGTGCTCGCGGTGCCGGCCGGCGCGGACACGATGGATGCGGTCAAGCAGGCGACCGGCCCGCTCGGCCCGCTGATGCTGGTGCTGTTCCTGCTGAGCGTGATCAGCCACAACGCGCTGAACCTGTATGGCGCGGTGCTCGCCGTCATCACGTCGGTGCAGACCTTCGCGTACAAGTGGATTCCGACCGCGAAGACGCGCGCAGTGGTGTCGGTGGTGATCTTCGTCGCATGCTGCTACGCGGCGATCGGCGCGTCGACGAACTTCGTCGGCAATCTCGTCGATCTCGTGCTCGCGCTGCTCGTCGTGCTGGTGCCGTGGACGGCGATCAACCTGATCGACTTCTACGTGATCCACAAGGGCAAGTACGACATTCAGTCGATCTTTATGGCGGACGGCGGCGTGTACGGCCGCTTCAATCCGCAGGCGCTGCTCGCATATGCGATCGGGATCGCCGTGCAGATTCCGTTCATGAACACGCCGATGTATGCGGGCCCGATTCCCGCGCATCTCGGCGGCGCAGACCTGTCGTGGCTCGTCGGGCTGGCGCTGACGTCGCCGCTGTACTACTGGCTCGCGACCCGCGACAGCGCGTACCGGCGCCGGCAGACGGGCGCGCAGCTGCCGTCGTCGGCGGCGCGGTAAGCGGATCGTCTCTCGACGTGACGAAAGGAAGCGGCCGCCGCATCGGATGCGACGCGGCGGCCGGGAGACGGGGAAGAGGGGCGACGAGCAGGTTCAGGCGCGCGGCATGTCGTACCGGACATCGCAACCTCGCCCGCTCCGCGAATCACACGCCCGCGGAACGCGCGACCCGCACCGGCACCGACTTGTACGACGGCGTGCCGCTTTCCTTGTCGATGTAGTCGAGCGGCACGAGCACGTTCGCTTCCGGGTAATACGCGCCGACCGACCCCGGCGCGATGTCGTACTCGATCGCGGTGATCTTCTCGAGGCGCAGCGTGCGGCCGGATGCGGTGATCGTCTCGACGTCGACGAGGTCGCCGTGTTCGAGCCCGTACTTCTCGAGATCGGCCGCGTTCATGAACAGCACGTCGCGCCGCCCGAACACGCCGCGATAGCGATCGTCGAGCCCGTAGATCGTCGTGTTGTACTGATCGTGGCTGCGCAGCGTGATCAGTCGCAGCACTTGCTCGGCGCCGAGCACGTCGGCGTCTTCCTTCACGCCCTTGTAGACCGAGAAAGTCGCCTTGCCGGTCGGCGTGGGCCACACGCGCTCGGTGGGCGGCAGCGGCAGGCGGAAGCCGCCCGGCGTGCGGATCCGTTCGTTGAACGCCTCGAAGCCGGGCACCGTGCGATCGATCAGGTCGCGGATGCGGTCGTAGTCGGCGATCAGGTCGAGCCATGCGACCTTGCTGTTCGGCAGCGTCGCATGCGCGATTCCGGCGACGATCGCGGGCTCCGAGCGCAACTGGTCGGACGCCGGCTTGAGCTTGCCGGCCGATGCATGGACCATCGACATCGAATCCTCGACGGTGATCGACTGCCGGCCGCTCGCCTGCATGTCGAGCTCGGTGCGGCCGAGCACAGGCAGGATGTAGGTTTCCTTTGCCACCAGCAGATGCGAGCGGTTCAGCTTCGTGCCGAGATGCACGCTCAGATCGAGCTTCGCCATCGCGGGGAACGACAGCTCGGGATCGGGCAGCGCGACCGCGAAGTTGCCGCCGAGGCACAGCAGCGCCTTGGCCTGGCCGTCGATCATGGCCTGCATCGCCTGCACCGCGTCGTGCCCGTGATGCGCGGGCGGCTTGAAGCCGCACACGTCCTCGATCTTCTGCAGGAATTCGGCCGACGGCTTCTCGGTGATGCCGACGGTGCGGTTGCCCTGCACGTTGGAGTGGCCGCGCAGCGGACATATGCCAGCACCGGGCTTGCCGAAGTTGCCGCGCATCAGCAGCAGGTCGGCGATCAGGCGCACGGTCGCGGTGCCCTTGTTGTGCTGCGTGACGCCCATCCCGTACGTGACGATCGTCGCGTTCGACTTCGCGTAGGCGAGCGCGACCTGTTCGAGCTGTGCCTGGCTCAGGCCGCTCGCGCGCTCGATGTCGTCCCACGACGTCGCCTGCAGGTCGGCGGAGAACGCGTCGAAGCCGTCGGTGTGCTGCGCGATGAAGTCGCGGTCGAGCACGTCGCCGCGCTCGGTCTCGAGCCGCAGCAGCGCCTTCATGATGCCTTTCAGCGCGGCGGCGTCGCCACCCGCGTCGACCTGATAGTACGTCGAAGCGATACGTGTCGAGCCGAACGACGCCATCTCGATCATGTCCTGCGGATCCGCGAAGCGTTCGAGCGCGCGCTCGCGCAGCGGGTTGAACACGATGATCGGCACGTTGCGGCGCGAGCACTCGTGCAGCGTGCCCATCATTCGCGGGTGGTTCGTGCCGGGGTTGTGGCCGATGGAGATGATCAGCTCGCAGTGGTCGAAATCCTCCAGCGACACCGTGCCCTTGCCGATCCCGATCGACTGCGGCAGGCCGACGCTAGTCGGCTCGTGGCACATGTTCGAGCAGTCGGGGAAATTGTTGGTGCCGAGCTCGCGCGCGAAGAGCTGATACAGGTACGCGGCTTCGTTCGACGCGCGGCCCGACGTATAGAACTCGACCTGCTCGGGCGGCAGCGCGCGCAGCACCTCGCCGATGCGCGCGAATGCGTCGTCCCATTCGACCGCGCGGAACGTGTCGGTCGCGCGATCGTAGACGAGCGGATGCGTGAGCCGGCCCTCATTCTCCAGCTCGTAGTCTGACAGTCGCAGCAGCGACGACACCGTGTTTGCCGCGAAGAACTCGGGCGTCACGCGCTTGGTCGTCGCTTCCCACGTGACGGCCTTCGCGCCGTTCTCGCAGAACTGGAACGTCGACTTGTGTTCCTTGTCGGGCCACGCGCAGCCGGGGCAGTCGAAACCGTCGGGCTGATTCGTCCGCATCAGCACGATCGGCGCCTCGATGGTTTCCATTTGCGTGCGCACGGCCTCGGCTGTCGCGCGAAGCGCGCCCCAACCGCCGGCGGGCCCATCGTACTTCCTGATGCCTGGCACTTCGCGTCGATTTGTCATGTGAATCTCCATGAGCCGGACCCGCTGCGGGGTGGCTCGGGTTGCGCCGCGTCGCGGCGTGGGGCGGTTCCGGCCCGCGGACGGAGCCGGTCATGCGGGCCCGTGCTTGCGGGCCCGTCGGGCTTCAGTGCGCGTCCATCCTCGCACCGGACGACGTCTTGCCGATTGCCTTCGCGACCGGTTGCGCGCATGCCGAGGCCGTGCCCTCGCGCAGCACGCACCGGTACGGCGACCGGTCGCGTTCGACGCCAGCAACGCCGGTGCTTCGCGGAGCCCGCGGCATTGCTTCGACTGCGTTCAAAATAGCGAATCGGGCCGGGGCCTCCAAGACACAGTTCCGCATCGGCCCGGCCGCGAATTGCACCCTCACATGCATGTGCTCGGGAGACGCAAGGAGTACAGACGAGCGCGCATGCGGGTGCGGCGTGCGGGATACGAAAAGGTGGCGGCGCGTGATGCGCGCGCGTGGGCGCGCATCACGGCGAAGCGGGGTCAGTCGGAGAGCGTCATCGCAAGTCGCTGTCGTGCGATCTGCTTCACGGCGGATGACAGGGTTGCATCCTGCAGATCATTGGCCCAGACGGAGAATGAATCCTCGATCAGGTTGCGGGTGTCGGGCGGCAGCTCGGCCAGCATTAGCGCTACCACGGTGAATAGCACGGCGGTGTCGCCGGCGTGGCGGCTCGCGTTCGCGTCGACGGCCTGCTTCAGGCTGTCGACCGACGCCTGCAGCGCCTGTAATGCGTCATTCGATTCGCTCATTTCACGCCTCCATTCAGGATGGTTCGGCGACGACGAACGTGCGGCCGGCAACGCGGCCGGTGCACGCGATGCCCGGCAGGCATCGCGCGCGGGCGGGACGTCAGGTCGCCGCGGTGGCCTGCGGCGCCACGGCCACCGATGCCTCGCTCGTCAGCATCAGGAACGTGAACGTTTCGCGCAGGTACAGGCGAACGACCTTGTCGGTGTGACTCGTGTAGCCGATCGACACGTCTTCGCCGAGGTGAAGTTCATAGTCGCCGCCGCGGGTGGACAGCACGCAGCCGCCGCTGATCGCCGGCGCCCAGATGATCTCGCCGCTGACGATGCGCTTGATGTGGCCGAGGACCGGGTAGCCCTGGTCGCGCGCTTCGCTCAGCGCCGTGTAGGCATCCGAACCGAGCACGACCGAGTACGGGCCGTCGACGCCGGCGAGCCGCAGTGCTTCCAGCGCGTCGCTGATCGCGTCCGGGTACGCGCCGACGTCGGCCGGCAGTGTGAGCTTGCGGTTCGACGTGCCTTCGCGGATGCCGACGATGTCCGCGGCCAGGTAGCCATCGAAGATCGCGCCGTCTTCCGCGAATGCGAGCCGTTGCGCGGCGTCCTTCGCCGGCTGCCAGTCGGCGTCGCGCGCGCCGCGCTCGACGCTGTCGATCGCATCGCGACTCAATTCGAACGGCACCGTGAGCTCGACGATCGTACGCGCTTCGCGCAACCGTGCGCTCACCTGCTCGCGCGGCGCGGCGACCTCGCGCAGATGCCCGGTGCCGACGGCCGACAGCGCGGGGCCGGCCGGGCCCTCGACGTCGACCACGCGGCGCCCGGCCACCGAGCGCTTGAAGGTGCGCGCCACTTCCTCCTCGATCTGTTCCCAGGCGGCGGAGGAAACGGGCGCGAGTTCGCGGTGCAGGTTATTCATGGGCTTTGGCTCCTTTCAGCGATCCGATGTTCAGCGAGCCGTCACGGCGCGACTCGGGCGAGGTGGGTGCCGGCTGCGAGGCGATCGCGTCGGCGGCCGGTGCAGCGCGATCGGCGAGCGCTTCGAGCAGGTCGGCCGACGGCACGAAGAACAGCGAGCCGGCGACCGCGCGGCTGTAGTCGAGCAGCCGGTCGTAGTTGCCGGGCGGGCGGCCGACGAACATGTTCTCGAGCATCTGCTCGATCGGCGCCGGCGAGCGCGCGTAGCCGATGAAATAGGTGCCGAATTCGCCATAGCCGGGGCGCCCGAACGGCATGTTGTCGCGCAGGATCTTCACTTCCTTGCCGTCTTCGTCGAGCGTGGTCAGCGAGCTGTGCGAGCACGACGGTTTCACGTCCGGCGCGAGCTCGATGTCGGACAGCTTGGTGCGCCCGATGATGCGCTCCTGCGTCTCGACCGCGAGCGCGTTCCAGCCGGCCATGTCGTGCAGGTACTTCTGCACGATCACGTAGCTGCCGCCCGCGAATGCCGAATCCTCGTCGCCGATCACCGTGAAGTCGACCGCCTCGCGGCCTTCCGGGTTCTCGGTGCCGTCGACGAAACCGATCATCGCGCGCTGGTCGAAGTTGCGGAAGCCGTGCACCTCGTCGACGACCGTGACCGCGTCGCCGAGCGCGCCGAGCAGTTGGGTGGCGAGTTCGAAGCACAGATCCATCGCCTCGGCGCGGATGTGCAGCAGGATGTCGCCCGGCGTCGCGACCGCGACACGCTGGCCGGCGCCGAATTCACGGAACGGATGCAGCGACGCGGGGCGCGGATCGCCGAACAGCGCATCCCATGCGTCGGCGCCGAAGCCGCACACGCAGGACAGGTTGCCGCCCGGCACGCGCTTGCCGACCGAGCGCACGAGCGCGGCGATGTCGCCGCACCACGCGCGGATCGTGTCGGCGCGGTCGGCGCCCGGGTTGACGGTTGCGACGAGGAAGATCGCGCTGCGCGTGATCGGACTGTGAACGGCCTGGGAGAGCGGGGGAAGGGTTTGCATCGCGGCCTGCCGGTCAGTCATGTCGGGACGGACGGGCCGCGAATGCCGCGGCGCGCGAAGACGAACGGTTGGACTGTGTCATGCGACTGTTCTCTTTGTGACATGCGGATGAAGGACGTTCGTTGCGCATGCGTCGCGCAACGGGCCACGGCGGCGGCCTGCCGCCCGGGCGCAAGCGGTGGCAGGGGTGGCCGCGCATTCGCCCGGCGCGTGACCTCGCCGCACCGCGTGACGGCGTCGAGCATGCAATCTAGCAGCTTCGGCGGGTCTTTGGAACACGTATCGGCGAACTGTCATTCGAATGGATTGATCGGGGTCCGATTTCGCGCGGCGGGCGTGCAGCTGTACTCCTGAAGCGCGCGGCGCTGTGCTCTTGAGCGGGCGTGGCGCGCGCAGTAGATTGGATTCGCTCCGCCCGCCGACGAGAACCATCATGATGAACCTTCTGGAAGAGACGCGTATTTTCGATGCAGTGATCGAGCATGGCGGGGTGTCCGGCGCGGCGTCCAGCCTGATGCCGGGCAAGGCACAGGTGAACGCGCGGCTCGATCGCCTCGAACGGTATCCCGGCTGCCGGTTGTTGCCGGACCGCATGGGCGACGAGATGCCGGCGTCGCGTTCCATGAGTGCTGCCGCCCGGATAGATGCGTGCGCAACCGTTCATCCTCGCGAAACCATCCGCCGTGTCGATGGAGTATCGACCGCGGCATCCAAGCCATTGCACGGGCCGTCGTTTTGAATACGTCCACTGTTTCCGCCGATACGGCCGCCGAGCGCATCCGCCGCCGCTTCGGACACTTCCTCCATGCGGCCGAGCTGGCCGGGCTGATCGTGATCGGTCTCGCGACCGCGTTCGCGATGACGCAGGAAGCGTGGAAGGTCGTGCTCGCGGGCGAGGTGTCGCTGACCGACCTGCTGTTGATGTTTCTGTATCTCGAAGTGCTCGCGATGGACGTGCGCTACCTGCGGCTCGGCCGGCTGCCGGTGCGCTTTCCGCTGTTCATCGCGATGACGTCGCTTGCGCGCGACCTGATCCTGCGCGGCGCCACCGACAGCCCCGAGCGAATGCTGATGACCACGGTCGGAATCGTGCTGCTCGCGGTGGGCGTACTGATCCTCAGTTTCGGTCAGCATCGTTTTCCGGCGGAAGTCGACGATGTCGAGGAAGATGCGCACACGCGCCGGTAACACCGCCCGCGTGCGCGTGGCCGGCGCTGTCGGCGAAGAACGAAGGATTCCACATCGATAACAGTGTCATCGTCGAAATGGCGGCAACCCGCAAGCGCGCCGCGTCCGGCACGGATTGGCCGTTCAAGAGCGGCCCGCCAGGCTGCATGTCGCGCACGGCATGCGGATTGCTTCGCATGCCTGACACCCGCGCACGCGTATCCAGCGTGTTGCGCCGCAACGTCGATGACGTTCCGCGCCGGTTGCGGATCGCGTACGAGCCATGGTTCGCGTTTGCGTGCGCTGCGGGGTCGTCCGTCCCTGCTCTTTTCGGGAAGGACGCCGATAATGGGATCGTTACCTCAGCCGGGAGCCGCGCCATGTCCGGAAGCGACGCATCGTCTTCACGCCCCGATCTTGCGCAGGGCATTTCGCTCGATGACATCGCCGACGGCGCGATGATCGAGGGCCAGGTCGGCGACGACACGGTGCTGCTGGTGCGCCGCGCCGACGCCCTGTTTGCCGTGGGCGCGCAATGCCCTCACTACGGCGCACCGCTGGCCGACGGACTGCTGGTCGGCGACACGATTCGCTGCCCGTGGCATCACGCGGCGTTCTGCTTGCGCACCGGCGAACGGCTGCGTGCGCCGGCGCTCGACGGCCTGACGTGCTGGCGCGTCGAACGTCGAGACGGCCGCGCGGTCGTGCTCGGCGCGCAGCCTGCCGCGTCGCCGCCCGTGTCGAATGCGCCCGGATTGCCCGAATCGGTGGTGATCGTCGGCGGTGGGGCGGCCGCGATCTCGGCGGCTGTGACGCTGCGGCAGGAAGGCTACCCGCACGCGATCACGCTGCTGAGCGCGGACAGCGAGCCGCCGTACGATCGACCGAACCTGTCGAAGGACTATCTGGCCGGCACGGCCGAAGCCGACTGGCTGCCGCTGCGCGGCGCGTCGTTCTATACCGACCAGCGCATCGACGTGCGCTGTGGCACGCGCGTCGCGCGGATCGACCCCGCGCAACACGCGGTCGAGCTCGCGGACGGTAGCCGCGTCGGCTACGGCGCGCTGCTGCTCGCCACCGGTGCCGAGCCGAACCGCCTGACCGTACCGGGCGCCGATCTTCCGCACGTGTGCGTGCTGCGTTCGCGTGCCGATTGCGATGCGCTGATCGGCAAGCTGAAGAGCGCGCGGCGCTGCGTCGTGGTCGGCGCGAGCTTCATCGGCCTCGAAGCGGCCGCCGCGCTGCGCACGCGCGGGCTCGACGTAGACGTGGTCGCGCCCGATGCGCGGCCGATGGCGCGGGTGCTCGGCGACGCGCTCGGCGATACGATCCGCGCACTGCACGAGTCGCACGGCGTGGCGTTCCATCTCGGCGCGACGCCCGCGCAGATCGTGTCGGATCACGTCACGCTGTCGAACGGCGACGTGCTGCCGGCGGATGTCGTGCTGGTCGGCATCGGCGTGCATCCGAACGTCGCGCTTGCGCAGGACGCGGGGCTGGCCGTCGATCGCGGCGTGACGGTCGACCGTTTCCTGCAGACGAGCGTGCCGGACATCTACGCGGCCGGCGACATCGCGCGTTGGCCCGATCCGCTGACCGGCGAACGCATTCGCGTCGAGCACTGGGTCGTCGCGGAGCGGCAAGGGATCGCCGCGGCGCGCAACATGCTCGGCCGGCAGCAGCCGTTCGACGCCGTGCCGTTCTTCTGGAGCCAGCATTACGACCTGACGGTGCGCTATGTCGGACACGCGGACCAATGGGACCGCGTCGAGATCGACGGCGACCTGCGCGCGCACGACGGTTCGGTGACGTTCTGGCGCGGCAACGCACGGCTCGCGGTCGCGACGATCGGCCGCGATCTCGACTGCCTGCGCGCGGAAGCCGCGCTCGAGCAGCAGGGCGCGACGCACGCGTGAGCGGGCTGGCGACCGTGCGTTGAGGGATGCACGCTACGGTCAACGCGTTGCGTATGCAACGGTCGTTGCAGCGTCGCGACAAGCGCGGAGGCCGGCGTACCGCGACTCCCGTTGCGCCGTCGACGCGTTTGCGACGCTGTTCGCGACGACGAACCCGAACGCGAACCGCCCGGTGTTCCCCGTCGCCGACGGGCGCGCGCCTTGCTCGAACAGCACGACGGTATCCATACCGTTTCCGCTTTCGACAAGGAGGGCCTGACATGAAAGCAGTCGTATTTCACGGCATCGGCGATATTCGCATCGATACGGTACCCGACCCGGAAGTCGCCGACGTGACCGACGCGGTCGTGCGCCTCACGGCCAGCGCGATCTGCGGCACCGACCTGCACATGGTGCGCGGCACGCTCGGCGGGATGAAGCCGGGCACGATCCTCGGCCATGAGGGTGTCGGCATCGTCGAGACGGTCGGGCGCGACGTGCGCAACCTGAAGCGCGGCGATCGCGTGCTGATTCCGTCGACGATCGCGTGCGGCAGCTGCGTGTACTGCCGCGCGGGCTACACCGCGCAATGCGACGTCGCGAACCCGGGCGGGCCGCGCGCGGGCACCGCGTTCTACGGCGGCCCGGCCGACACGGGGCCGTTCGACGGGCTGCAGGCCGAATACGCGCGCACGCCGCTCGCGAACGCGAGCCTGATCCGGCTGCCCGACGCGATCGACGACGACCGTGCGATCCTGATGTCCGACATTTTCCCGACCGGCTACTTCGGCGCGCAGCTCGCGGAGATCAAGCCGGGCGACACGGTGGCCGTATTCGGCGCCGGGCCGGTCGGTCAGTTCGCGATCGCGAGCGCGAAGCTGATGGGCGCCGGTCGCGTGATCGCGATCGACCGCATCGCGTCGCGGCTCGAGATGGCATGCGCGCAAGGCGCCGAGACCATCGACTTCTCCGAGGAGGACCCCGTCGACACGGTGCTGCGGCTCACCGGCGGGATCGGTGTCGATCGTGCGATCGACGCGGTCGGCGTCGACGCGATGCGCGCGACGCACGGCCCGGCCACCGCCGATCGCGACGCGGCGCGCGCGTTCGATGCGGAAGTCGACGCCGTCGCGCCGCGCCGCAAGCCGGACGGCCGCTACTGGGTGCCCGGCGACGGGCCGTCGCAGGTGCTGCAATGGGCGGTGCGCGTGGTCGCGAAGGCCGGCACGGTCGCGGTGATCGGCGTGTATCCGCCGCAGGCGCGCGTGTTCCCGGTCGGCGAGGCGATGAACCGGAACCTGACGATCAAGATGGGCAACTGCAATCACCGGACCATCACGCCGCGGCTGATCGAGCTCGTGCGCAGCGGGGCGTTCGACCCGGCGTCCGTGCTGACACGCTCCGAGCCGCTGACGAACGCGATCGACGCGTATCGCGCGTTCGACGTGCGCGAGCCTGGCTGGATGAAGGTGAAGCTGACGCCATGACGATGCGAACCGGAAGGAGGAGGGCAGTGATGAACGAGATCGACGATCGCTACGACAACTGCATGGCCGCGTGCGACGCGTGCGCGCATGCGTGCGACGCATGTATCGCGGGATGCCTGGCGGAACCCGAAGCGCAGACCCTGACCGCCTGCATCGCGCTCGACATCGAGTGCGCGCAGCTATGCCGCCTTGCATCGGGCGCGATGGCGCGCGCCAGCGTGCTCGCGCCCCAGGTGTGTGCGCTTTGCGCGCTCGCATGCGATCTGTGTGCGGCCGAATGCCTGCAGCACGCGCACGACCATTGCCGCCGCTGCGCGCTGGCATGCGATACCTGCGCCGCGATGTGCCGCGCGATGGCCTGAACGGTCAGCGCGTGTCGTGAACCTGGCGGGCGACGCGCTGCAGCAGCGCGTCGAGCACCGCCATCTCGACGGGCTTGACGAGGTGATCGTCGAAGCCCGCGCTCGCGGTGCGTGCGAGGTCGGCCGGGCTCGCATGGCCGGACAACGCGACGCAGGTCGTGTCGGCCAGCACGTCGATCGCGCGCAGTTCGTGCAGCAGCGTGAAGCCGTCGACGTCGGGCATCGAGAGGTCGACGAGCATCAGGTGCGGAACGACCTCGCTCGCGAGCGCCAGCGCGTCGCTCGCGTTGTACGCGACGTGCGGCGCGTGGCCCTTGACCTGCAGCAGCACGGCGAGCGTGTCGGCGGAGTCGCGGTTGTCGTCAACGATGACGATGCGCAGCGGCGCACCGGCCGGCTGTTCGGTTGCGCGCGGTGCGGGCGCGTCGCCGGGCGCCGCGCGCGTCGCGTGCTCGATCGGCAGCCGCACCGTGAACGTCGCGCCATGGCCGGGGCCGCTGCTTTCGGCGGCGATCATCCCGCCGTGCAGCTCGACGAACGACCGGCAGATCGCGAGGCCGAGCCCGAAGCCGTCCGACGGGCGCCGGCCCGACGCGCCTTCCTGTTCGAACAGGTCGAAGATCGATTCGAGCGCGCCCGGCGCGATGCCGACACCGTGATCGGTTACGCGGATCGCGACGGTCGGCCCTTCGGCGCGCGCGCCGACGTCGATGCGCCCGCCCTGCGGCGAGAATTTCGACGCGTTGTCGAGCAGGTTGTGCAGCACCTGGACGAGCCGCGCCACATCGCCGCGCACCACCAGCGGATCGGCCGGCAGATCGACGCGAATGTGCTGCTCGCGCACGGCCAGCTTCGGCTGGATGCTTTCCACGCCGCGGCAGACGAGGTCGCGCACGGTCACCGGCGCGTCGTCGAGTTCGACCTTGCCGGCGGTGATGCGCCCGACGTCGAGCAGGTCGTCGACCAGCCGCGTCAACTGTCCGACCTGGCGGTGCACGGCGTCGCGGCATTGCGCGAGCGCGGGCGCCGGATCGGGCAGGCTCTGCAGCACGCCGACCGAATGGCGCAGCGGCGCGAGATGGTTGCGCAATTCGTGCGCGAGCATCGCGATGAACACGCTGAGCCGGTGCGTCGACACTTCGAGCTCGGCAAGCCGCTTGCGCTCGGTCATGTCGCGCGTGATCTTGATGAAGCCGGCCAGCTGGCCCGCATGGTCGTGCACGGCCGTGATCGTCACGCTGGCCCAGAACAGCGAACCGTCCTTGCGCACGCGCCAGCCTTCGTCCTCGAAGCGACCGTGCGCGACGGCTTCCCGGAGCGCGAATGCGGGCCGCCCGGCGGCGATCGCGTCGGGCGGATAGAAGCGCGAGAAATGGTGGCCGACGATGTCGGCCGTGCGATAGCCCTTGATGCGCTCGGCGCCTGCGTTCCACGTCGCGACGTTGCCATGCGTGTCGAGCATGAACACCGCGTAGTCGGTGATCGCACCGACGACGGTCTCGAAGCGAAACTCGGCGAAGCGGTGCAGCAAATCGCGCGCGTCGTTGGGTCCGAGCGGCGGGGGCGGATCGGAAATGGTGTCGTTTGTCTTCATCGTCACGGCAAGTCGGATGCGGGCGGAGGAACGCCGCCCCGCCGCAGTCGGCCCGGCCGGCTGCGGCCATTCAAATCGGATTGACACGCCCGAAAGCATAAGGGAGGTCAATTCACCTGATCAATGGGGGCGCATGGCGTGTGCCGCGCGGCGCGCGCGGCGCGAAATCGTGCCGGCGGAGGGCCGGGCGGCGGCGACGCGGCATGGCGATTGCATCGCCGTCCGGTCCGCACGCCGCGACGGGACGGGCGCGAGAGCCCCGCCGGGAGCGGTGCGACGCTTTGCGGCTACACGAGGGCATCGACATGAACAGCACACTGAATCCCGACAACGAACCGGCCGGCCCGGACGACGACAACGCACGGCGCGGGCGCGACGGCCGCGCGCTGGGGCCGAGCGACTCGTCCGACAGCGGCAGCGACACGGCGGGCGCGCGGCGCCATCCGTTCGACGTCGATTCGCCGCTCGACGAACACGCGCTGGAGCGCGGCGACGCGGCCCTCGACAGCGATACGGACCGCGCGGGCACCGGCGAGCGCGCGTCCGCGGATGGCGACGCGGGGCTCGAGGAAGGCGCCGACATCGAGCCGGATCGCACGGAACGGCTGAGCGAGCCCGGCGGCGTCGACGATCCCGACGCGCCGGAGGAACCCGGCACGGGCGACGTATAGGGTCGTTGCACGGCGACCGGCCGCGCAAAAACTGCAATCCCGTTGCAGATAGGGAGGCCCGGCAAGGGGCGTTCGGCGACGAGTGACCGGTCAACGTCGCTCGTCCGTGGACATCGGGCGCGAGATGCGGCGATCACGGCGTGGACCGGACTATTGACGTCGGCGCGCCGCCTCTGCGCGACGGCCGGCCACGCGGCACGTGACTTGCAACCGGTTGACCGACGCGCGCCGCGACGCGACATGGGGCCGCGCGCGGCACAGCCGCGAACAAGGAGAGACACGATGCAACGACGATATCCCGGACGGCAAGCCGAACGGAGCGGCCCGCCCGACTGGCAGGAGCGCAGCGCACGCGCGTACCGGGACACCGGCGAGCGCGATCTGCGCGGCGACGAATCCCGACGGCAGGATGCCGACTACGAATCCGCGTACCGGCGCTTCGCGAGCGAGGACGTCGGCCCGGAAGACTGGGGCAGCGAATGGAGCGAGCGCTCGGCACGCTCGTCGGCCGAACAGCGCGGTGCAAGCGGTGACTGGCGCGACGCACCGGACGGCGCGCGCGATCCGGCATGGGAAGCCGAACGCGGCTATGGCAACCGTGGCCGTCGCCCGGAAGACGGCGACGGTCGTCCCAGCCGCTACGGCGGCGACCAGCAGGGATTCCGTGGCCATCACCGGATGGCCTGGTATGGCGGCGAGCGCGATTACGATTCCCGCGATCCGTCGCGCTTCGGCAGCGATGCGCAACGCGACACCATGCGCCACCGTCGCGGCCCGAAAGGCTATACGCGCTCGGACGAGCGGATTCGCGAGGACGTTTGCGAGCGACTCGCGCATGCGCTCGACATCGACGTGAGCGACGTGTCCGTGCAGGTGCGTGACGGCCGCGTCGAACTTGACGGGACCGTGCCGTCACGCTGGATGAGGCACGACATCGAGGACATCGCCGACAGCTGCATGTGCGTGCGCGACGTCGAAAATCGTGTGCGCGTGCAACGCAACAACGGCGACCACGATACGGGCATGGTGCTGCATCCGTCCCAGCGCACGGTCACGCCGACGCAGCCCGCGGTGCGCGAGCCGGAACCGGGCAGCGGTGCCGACCGCGATCGCGACACGCGCCGTTAAAGCGCCGATGACCGCCGATACGAGGATGATTCAACCGCGGACACAGGCATCGCGCGCATGACGACCGGCACTGACGACCGGCCGCGTGACGATCGCGACGCGCGCGGCCTTTGCGTGCGCTTCACGGCGAACGTGCTGAACGAAGTGCGCGACATGACCTTCGTGCAGGTCATGCAGCACACGGCCGCATCGTTTACGGTGCGCACATTCGGCCATCTGCACAGGCTCGGGCGCGCGCTTTCATTCGCGGCACGATGACGATCGGTGATCTCGTGCTGATCAACGCGTACATCATCCAGATCAACCTGCCGCTGAACGCGCTCGGCTTCGTGTTCCGCGACGCTCCGTGCGCTCGCGTTTTCCTCTGGAGATATCCATGCCGAACCTTCCGAACCCGGCGACATCCGAAGCCCTGACCGAGCGTCGCGCCGGTAGCGCATTCGCCAACCGCCAGGCCGCGGTCGCGGCCGTCGAACTGCTGTTGCCGACGTTGTCGGCCGCGCTGGAGAGCGACTTCGTCGGCGACAGTGGTTGCCTGCACATCGTCATCATGGATCCGGCGCTCGGGCCGCGCGACGCGGCGTTCGAGGACGCGATCCTCTACGAGTTCTCGCTGCCCGACCCGAAGGACTGGGACGCCGACTATCGCGCCTATGCGCGCGCGAAGGCGCGACTGTCGTGGGAAACCGGCCGCGACGGTCACGTCGTGCAGGCGCTGGAGCCGTACCGGCTGCGCGCGGGCGACACGAACCTGTGGGGCGGCGTCGCGCAGCACGGGATCGTGGTCGGCGTGTCGGGCGCGCAGCCGTGGTTCGACGAGGCGTTCGCGGGCTGCATCGCGCACTGCCTGCGCGCGCTCGCGAAGCACCGCGCGCAGGCGACGCCGGACGGGCTCGCGATCTGAGCGCCGCGGGCCGCGCCGGTTTTTACAGCAGCTTATAAAAAAGCCCGTCGGCGGGCGCGGCGGCCCGATGCGGCGCGGCCGTGCGCAGACTGGCACGGTTCTCGCTGTACCTCCTGCACCGGCGCGTGTCGCGACAAGCGTCACGGCCACGATTCTTCGGACACTCGCAGGAGGTGCATGTTGAACGCGACTCACGATCCAGCCCGAGCGCCGCTCGCCGGCCGCACCGCGCTCGTGACGGGCGGCGGCCGCGGCCTGGGCGAAGCCATCTGTGAGGAACTCGCGCAACATGGCGCGCACGTGATCGTGGCCGATCTCGACGGCGATCGCGCGGCGGCCGTCGCGCAGCGCCTCGAGCGGCATGGCGGCCAGGCGGTCGGAAGGCCGTTCGACGTGCGTGACGAGGCGTCGGTGCTGCAGGTCGTGCACGACGCGCGCGAGGCGCTCGGCGATCTCGACGTGATCGTCAACAACGCGGCGATCGACGTGACCGCGCCGATCGACGACGTCAGCGTCGCAGCCTGGCAACAGGTGCTGATGACCAACCTGTTCGGCCCGTACCTGATGTGCCACGCGGTCGTGCCGATGATGAAGGCGCGCGGCGCGGGGCACATCGTCAACATCGCGTCCACCGCATCGAAACGCGCATGGCCGAATGCGTCCGCATATCACGCGACGAAGTGGGGGCTGCTCGGGTTGTCGCATGCGCTGCATGCGGAGTTGCGGCCGGCCGGCGTGAGCGTGTCCGCGATCGTCGCGGGCGGGATGCGCACGCCGTTCCTGCTCGACCGCTTCCCCGACATCGACGAGGACACGCTCCAGCAGCCGGAGCACGTCGCGGCCGCCGTGCGGTTCGTGCTGACGCAGCCGCCGGGCACCGTCGTGCCGGAACTGATGGTGTTGCCGATGAAGGAGACGTCATGGCCCTGAGGCGTGAGCGACGGCTGCCCGGCGCGGTGCTGCTCGACAAGGACGGCACGCTGCTGGAGAACGTGCCGTACAACGTCGACCCCGCGCGGATGCGGCTCGCGCCGGGCGCCGCGCGCGCGTTGCGCACGCTCGGCGCGACGGGCATGCCGATCGCGGTCGTGTCGAACCAGCCGGGCGTCGCGCTCGGCCACTTTGACGAATCGAAGCTTGGCGCGGTCCGTCAGCGTCTCGCCGAACTCTTCGAAGCGAACGGCGCGACGCTGGCGGATTTTTTCTATTGCCCGCATCACCCGGCCGGCAGTGTGCCGCGCTACACGTGCGACTGCGTCTGCCGCAAGCCGCGCCCCGCGATGGTGCGCCGCGCGATCGCCACGCTCGGCGCGGTCGCGGAATGGAGCTGGATGATCGGCGACATTCTCGACGACGTCGAGGCCGGCCGCGCCGCGCGCTGCAGCACGATACTCGTCGACTGCGGCAACGAGACCGAATGGCGGCTCGATGCCGCGCGCACGCCGCACCATGTGGTCGACCGTCTCGATCTCGCCGCGGACATCGTCGTACGCGAGGCCGTGCGCCGTCACGGCTCGTGGGTGCGGCGATGAGCGCCACCTGGGAGCGCGCCCGACGCATCCTGTGCGTGCGGCTCGACAGCCTCGGCGACGTGCTGATGACGACGCCCGCACTGCGCGCGCTGAAGGAGAGTGGGCATGGCCGCCGGCTCACGCTGCTGACGTCGCGTACCGGCGCCGCGCTGACGAAACACCTGCCGATGGTCGACGACGTGTGGACGTATGACGCGCCATGGGTCAAACATCCGGACGCGCACGGCGATCCGGTGACCGATCTCGACATGATCGACCGGCTGCTGGCCGGCCGCTTCGACGCGGCGGCGATCTTCACCGTGTACAGCCAGAGCCCGCTGCCCGCCGCGATGATGTGCTGGCTCGCCGGCATCCCGCTGAGGCTCGCGCATTGCCGCGAGAATCCGTACGAACTACTGACCGATCGCGTGCCCGAAACCGAGCCGGATTCCCACGTGCGCCACGAGGTCGCGCGCCAGCTTGCGCTGGTGCGCGCCGTCGGCGCGAAAACCTCCGACTGGCGGATGGCGTTCGAGCCGGGCGATGCGGCGCGACGCGCGTTGCACCAGCGGTTGCGCGCCGCGTTGCAGCGGATCGGCGGTCCGCGCCGGCCGGGCCCGTCGCGCGCGCGCTGGCTGGTCGTGCATCCGGGCGCGAGCGCGGCGTCGCGCCGCTGGCCCGCCGAGCGCTTCGGCGCCGCGGCCGCGCGGCTTGCGCCGCTGTTCGATGGCATCGCGGTGACAGGCAGCGCCGACGAGCGTGAGCTCGTCGATGCCGTGTGCGAACGCGCGGGGCCACGCGCCGTGGCGCTCGCGGGCACGCTGCCGCTCGGCGAACTCGGCGCGCTGATCGAGACGGCGGACCTGCTGCTGTCGAACAACAGCGGCCCGGTGCACCTCGCGGCCGCGCTCGGCACGCCGGTCGTCGACCTGTACGCGCTGACCAATCCGCAGCACACGCCATGGCGTGTGCCGCACCGCGCGTTGAACGTCGACGTGCCGTGCCGCAACTGCTACCGCAGCGTATGCGACCAGCCCGGCCATCCGTGCCTGCTCGGCGTGAGCGTCGACGACGTCGTCGAGGCGACCCACGCGCTGTTGCGCGGCAGCGTGCGCCATGCGCAACGCGCGGCCGCGCTGGCCGCCGTGCGCGGTGCCGAGCCGGCCGCGGCGAACGCGTCGAACGTGATTCCGTTCGCGCACGTCACCACGAGGAACTGACGCATGCCCGCTCCGACCTATACGCTCGGCATCAACGCCGCCTTTCACGACAGCGCCGCCTGCCTCGTGCGCGACGGCATGGTGATCGCGGCGGCCGAGGAAGAACGCTTCACGCACGTGAAGCACGCGAAGCGGCCGGTGCCGTTCTCGACGTGGGAGCTGCCGTATCACGCGATCGACTACTGTCTCGCGGAAGCGGACATCGCGCTCGCGGATGTCGACCACGTCGCGTATTCGTACGATCCGTGGCTCGAACTCGATCGTCATGGCACCGAGACGGCGCTGACGCTGCCGCTTGCGCCGTCCGCGCATGCGCCGCGCGCCGATGGCGTGTCACCATGGCATCCGTTGTTCCTGTCGTCGATCGTGAACGCGCCGCGTCAGCTCGCCGGCGGCGCGCCGCACCACCTGCAGAGACGGTTTCGCGGCGTCGCGCACGACGGGCCGTTCCGCTGGCACTTCATCGAGCATCATCTCGCGCACGAGGCCAGCGCGTTTCTCGCGGCGCCGTACGAGCATTGCGCGGTGATGACGATGGACGGGCGCGGCGAACGCGCGACGACGAGTTACGGCGTGTTCGACGGCCAGTCGTACCGGCGGCTCGGTCAGGTCAACCTGCCGCATTCGCTCGGCCTGCTCTACGAGCGCGTGACGCGCTACCTCGGTTTCCTGCATTCGTCCGACGAGTACAAGGTGATGGCGCTCGCGTCGTACGGCAAGCCGGTGTTCGCCGACGAGATGCGCAAGCTGGTGAGCTACAACGGCGACGGCCGCTACGAGATCGCCGATGCCGATCTCGCCGCACGCTTCGGCGCGCCGCGCGAGCGCGGCGGACCGATCGAGCCGCATCATTGCGACATCGCGCACGCGCTGCAGCTGGTGCTCGAGGAGACGACGCTGCAGGCGGTCGACTGGCTCGCCGCCGAGACCGGCGAGCGGCAGCTCGCGATGGCGGGCGGCGTCGCGCTGAATTGCGTGATGAACGCGAAGATTCGCGATCGCGGCCCGTTCGACGACGTATGGGTGCAACCGGCCGCCGGCGACGCGGGCACCGCGCTCGGCGCCGCGCTGTGGACCGACTTCCGGATGCGCGGGATGCGCGGCGAGTGGCGGATGGATCACGCGTATCTCGGGCCGTCGTACAGCGACGACGCGATCGAGGCCTTTCTGACGGACGCGCAACTGCCGTATCGGCGGCTCGCGGACGTCGCCGCCCAGACCGCCGCGCTGCTCGCGGCGAACCGTGTGATCGGCTGGTTCCAGGGCCGCATGGAGTTCGGGCCGCGCGCGCTCGGCGCCCGTTCGATTCTCGCGTCGCCGATCGATCCGGGCATGCAGCGCAAGCTGAACCGGATCAAGGATCGCGAGGACTTCCGGCCGGTCGCGCCGGTCGTGCTCGAAAGCCGCGCGCATCAGTGGTTCAACGGCGGCCGGCGCCTGCCGCTGCGCGCGCCGTTCATGCTGTTCGTGTACGACGTTGCGCCGGGGGCGGAAGCGACGATTCCGGCGGTGCGCCACATCGACGGCACGGCGCGCGTGCAGACCGTCGATGAAGACCAGCATCCGCTGTTGCATGCGCTGTTGACCGAGTTCGACGCGCTGACCGGCGTGCCGGTGCTTGTCAACACGTCGTTCAACACGCGCGGCGAGCCGATCGTCTGTTCGCCGCGCGACGCGATCGAGTGCTTCTGGACTTCACCGCTCGACGCGCTCGTGATCGGCTCGTTCCTGCTGGAGAAGCCGAGATGAACATGCGCGACTTGCAACTGCCGCCGGTCGTGTCGGTCGTCGTGCCGACGTATCGGCGGCCCGACCTGCTCGAGCGCTGCCTTGAAGCGCTGTGCGTGCAGGTGTTCGATCCGACGACCTACGAGATCGTCGTCGTCGACGACGACCCGGCCGGCAGCGCATGGGAAACCGTCGACGCATGCCGCGCACGCGTGAACGACGTGCCGGTGATCCGTTACATGACCGCGCCCGATACGCAGGGGCCGGCGGGCGCGCGCAATATCGGCTGGCGCAGCGCGCGCAGCGCACTGATCGCGTTCACCGACGACGACACGATTCCCGATCCGACCTGGCTGCGTCATGGCGCGGCCGCGCTGCTCGCCGAACCGGCGGCGGTGGCTGCGGCGGGGCGGATCGACGTGCCGCTGCGCGCGCGCCCGACCGACTACGAGCGCGACGCGGCCGGCCTCGCGCGTGCGGAATTCGCGACGGCGAACTGCTTCGTGCGGCGCACGGCGCTCGAGTGCGTCGGCGGGTTCGACGAGCGCTTCACGCGCGCATGGCGCGAAGACGCCGACCTGATGTTCGCGCTGCGCGAGCACGCGGGACCGATCGTCGGCGTCGACGCCGCGCGGATCGTGCATCCGGTGCGCCCCGCACGCTGGGGCGCGAGCATCGGCCAGCAATCGAAGGTGTATTTCGACGCGCTGCTGTACAAGAAGCATCGCGCGACCTACCGGCGTCATATCCGTGCGATGCCGCCATGGAATTACTACGCGGCCGTGCTGTTCGTGCTCGGCGCGATCGGCTGCTTCGCGGCCGGATGGCGCGCGCCGGGCATTGCGTGCGTGGTGGCCTGGGCCGTGATCACCGCCGCGTTCTGCGTGAAGCGGCTGCGCGGCACGCGGCTCACGCCGTCGCATGTTGCCGAGATGGTCGTCACGTCGATCGCGATTCCGCCCGTGTCGCTGTATTGGCGCGTGCGCGGCGCACTTCACTTCCGGGTGTTTTTCCTATGATGCTCGAATCCGTTTCATCGTCCAGTCCGGCACGCATCGCGGTATTCCGCGCGCTGCAGCTTGGCGACATGCTGTGCGCGGTGCCGGCGCTGCGCGCGCTGCGGCGCGGCGAGCCGCACGCGCGCATCACGCTGATCGGCTTGCCGTGGGCGCGCGAGTTCGCGTCGCGCTTCTCCGATTACGTCGACAACTTCATCGCGTTTCCGGGCGCGCCGGGCCTGGGCGAGCAGCCGGACGCCGAGCCGGCCGCGCGCGAGGCGTTCGTCGCGGAATGCCGTGCGCGCGACTTCGATCTGGCGATCCAGTTGCACGGCAGCGGCGCGCAGACCAACGCGATCGTCGCGTCGCTCGGCGCGACGCGCACCGCCGGCTTCGTGCCGCCCGACGGCGGCACGACCGCGCTCGACTGCTCGGTCGTCTGGCGCGACGGCGAACCCGAGGTCACGCGCTACCTGGCGCTGACGCGCAAGCTCGGTTATCCGGACTGGGGCGATTACCTGGAATTTCCGCTCGGCGGCCTCGACTATGCGCTATGGCATGTGCTGTGCGACGAACATGCGCTCGATGCGGGCCGCTACGTGATCGTTCATCCGGGCGCGCGGATGGCGTCGCGGCGCTGGCCGGTCGAGCGCTTCGCGAGCGTGGCACGGCAGCTCGCAGACGACGGCTGGCAGATCGTGCTGACCGGCACGCGCGCGGAACTTGCGGTGGCCGGTGCGTTCGTCGAACATCTCGCGCGGCCGTGCGTGAATCTGTGCGGGCGCACGCCGCTCGGCGCGCTGGCCGCGCTGGTCGGCCGCGCGCGTCTCGTGCTGTGCAACGACACGGGCGTGTCGCATGTCGCGGCGGCGTTCGGCACGCCGAGCATCGTCGTCGCCTGCGGCAGCGATACGGGACGCTGGGCGCCGCTCGACGCAGAGCGCCATCGCGTGCTCGCGAACTATCCGGCCTGTCGGCCGTGCATGTTCGACACGTGCCCGTACGGGCACGAGTGCGCGACGGCGATCGGCGTCGACGACGTGATGGAACGAGCGGGCGAACTGCTCGCGGAGGAGAGACGTCATGTCACGTAAGCGGTTGCGCGTGCTCACCTGGCACGTGCATGGCAACTATCTGTATTACCTGTCGCAGGCGCCGCACGATTTCTACATCGTGACGAAGCCGCAGCATCCGCCCGGTTACGCGGGGCGGGTCGGGCACCTGCCGTGGGGCGACAACGTGTATGAGGTGCCCGTCGAGTGCGTGCGCGACACCGAGTTCGACTGCGTGCTGTACCAGCATCACAATCACTACGCGCACGACCGGTTGCGGCTCCTGAGCGACGCGCAGCGTGCGTTGCCGGCGCTGTTCGTCGAACACGATCCGCCGCGCGAGCATCCGACCGACACGCTGCACCCGGTGCAGGATCCGAACGTGTTGCTGGTGCACGTGACGCCGTTCAACGCGCTGATGTGGGACAGCGGTGTCACGCCGACGCGCGTGATCGAACATGGCGTGCTGATTCCGGACGGCGTCGAGTATCGGGGCACGCTGCCGAAGGGCGTGACGGTCGTGAACAACATCGCGCGGCGCGGGCGGCGTCTCGGCGCGGACCTGTTCGAGTCCGTGCGTCACAGCGTGCCGCTCGATCTGGTCGGCATGGGCTCGACCGCGCTCGGCGGCATCGGCGAGGTGCCGAACCCGGCGCTGCCGCAATTCCTGTCGCACTACCGGTTCTTCTTCAATCCGATCCGCTACACGAGCCTCGGGCTCGCGGTGATCGAGGCGATGATGATCGGGCTACCGATCGTTGCGCTCGCAACGACGGAGATGGCGCAGCTCGTCAAGAGCGGCAGCAACGGCGTCGCCGATACGCGGCCGGAGGTATTGATCGACGCGATGCGCATGCTGATCCGCGATCCGGATCTCGCGCGCGAGTGGGGCGCGGCGGCAAAGCGCGATGCGTGCGCGCGGTTCGGGATCGAGCGGTTCGTGCGTGAGTGGGATAGCGCGTTGTGCGACGTCGCGTCGTGAGCGGTTCAGCCGCCGGGGCGGTGCGCTTACGGCTTCGTTGCACTCGGTGGCGTGCCCGCGCTCGCGGTGCCGCCGGCGCCACTTGTACCACTTGCACCCCTTGCACCACTTGCACTGCTCGTGCCCGACGCCGGCGCTGCCGCGCCGTTCACCGCGTTGCGCTCGTGTTCGGACAATAGCGCGAGGCGGTTGTACAGCGTCTTCAGGCTGATGCCGAGGGCCTTCGCGGTGCGCGGCTTGTCGCCGTTGAAATGACGCAGCGACGCGACGATGAAGCGCTGCTGCGTATGCGCGAGCGTCGTGCCGATATGCAGCGTCATTGCGTTGTGTCGGACTTCGTCGCGCGGCAGTTGCCGGCGCGGCAACTGCAGTTCGATCTGTTCGTCCGCGAGGATGAACGCGCGCTCCAGCGCGTTGCGCAGCTCGCGCACGTTGCCGGGCCACGTGTACGCGCGCAGTGCCTTCATCGCCTGCATCGACAGCCGCTTGCGCGTGCGGTGCCGGGCGTTCAGCCGGTCGACGATCTGCAGCGCGATGTCGCCGACGTCGTCCTCGCGCTGCCGCAGCGCGGGCACGTGCAGCGCGATCGTCGCGATCCGGTAGAAGAGATCCTCGCGCAGCCGGCCGCTGCGCACGGCCTCCACGGGGTCGTGATGGGTGGCCGCGACGATCCGCACGTCGAGCGGAATCGCTTCGTGACCGCCGACGCGCATGATCGTGTTCGACTCGAGCGTGCGCAGCAATTTCACCTGCAATTCCGCCGGCATTTCCGCGATTTCGTCGAGAAACAGTGTCCCGCCGCGCGCGGCTTCGAACATGCCCACATGTTGTGCAACGGCGCCGGTGAAGCTGCCTTTTTCATGTCCGAATAAATGGGATTCTGCGATGTCCTTCGGGATCGCGCCGCAATTGACGGGCACGAACGGCCCGCGCCGGCGCGGGCTCATGTCGTGGATGAGCCGCGCGACGATATCCTTGCCGGCGCCGCTTTCGCCGACCACCAGCACGCTGACGCGCGTAGCGGCGACGCGCGATACCTTCAGCAGCAGATTCTGGATCGTTTGCGAGCGGCCGAACAATCGCGTGCCGTCATCGTCGGATTTCGACATGAGTGATATCGCGCTGGGAAGTATTGACCGAAATCGTCGAGGGCTGGATGAAAAAATGACCGTCATGCGTCGTTTTTTTCATGTGGAAATCATACCTTTTATGCTGGAATTGCCGGATTGAATCTGGCAATGCCACTGCAGCCCGGGGATAGATTTATTCGATGAGCGGCGATCGCGCGACGTGCTTCTTCTATACTGCTAAGCACTCGTTTGTCATTGCAGGACAGCTAGTCTGCTCATTCGTGTGCAATGCGGACGTGGCGCCAGATGGCGGCGTCGTACCCCGCATCGCATGACCGCCGCGGTTTCGGCGATCTTGGCGCCCGAGCCGCACCACCAAGGAGCTTCGATGCCTTATGTCCTGATCGTCGAAGACGATGCCGATACGCGCACGATGCTCGCGACGCTCGCACAGGCGCAGCAACTCGCCTGCGACACGGCCGCGACGCTCGAAGAAGCGCGCACGCTCGTTTCAACGCATACCCCCGATCTCGTGCTGTGCGATCTCGTGCTGCCGGACGGCAACGGGATGGATCTGTTCGACGCATTGCCCAAGCACGCGCATTGCGAAATGGTGCTGACCACCGGTCACGCAAGCCTCGAAACCGCGATCGACGCATTGCGGCGCGGTGCGACCGACTATCTGGTGAAACCGCTCAACATGCAGCGGCTGAACAGCATCTTCGCGCGCGTGCCGCGCACTACCGCCCTGCACGAGGAAATCGCCGAACTGCGCTCCGAGCTGAAGCGTCTCGGCCGCTTCGGCCGGATGCTCGGCAGCTCGCCTGCGATGCAGGCCGTCTACGATGCGATCGGCCGCGTCGCGCGAACCGAAGCGTCGGTGCTGCTCACCGGCGAGTCGGGCACGGGCAAGGAGCTTGCCGCGCAGACGGTTCACGATTTGAGCCTGCGCCGCCGCGGCCCGTTTCTCGCGGTGAACTGCGGCGCGATCGCGGCGAACCTCGTCGAGAGCGAGATGTTCGGCCACGACCGCGGCAGCTTCACCGGGGCCGAGCGGCAGCACAAGGGCTTCTTCGAACGCGCGGACGGCGGCACGCTGTTCCTCGACGAAATCACAGAGATGCCGGTCGAATCGCAGGTCAAGCTGCTGCGCGTGCTGGAAACCGGGCGGCTCACGCGGCTCGGCTCGACGCGCGAGATCGACGTCGACGTGCGCATCGTCGCGGCCACCAACCGCGATCCGGAAGGTGCGATGGCGGACGGCAAGCTGCGGCCCGACCTCTATCACCGGATCAACGTGTTCCCGATTCCGCTGCCGTCGCTGAGCGAGCGCGGCGACGACATCCCGATGCTCGCCGATGCGTTCCTGCAGCGCTACAACGAGGAAAGCGGCCGCAACCTGCGCTTCGCGCCCGCCGCGCGCGAAGCGCTGAAGACTTACGCGTGGCCCGGCAACGTGCGCGAGCTGCGCAACTTCGTGCAGCGCGCGAGCATCTTCAGCGACGCGGACGTGATCGACACGCTGCCGCCGCCGATCATGGAAGAACTGTCGAACATGGTCGACTCGAACGAGGAGCGCGTGACGGTGCCGTTCGGCACGCCGCTCGAGGAAGTCGACCGCAAGCTGATTCTCGGCACGATCGCGCAATGCGGCGGCGTGAAGGCGCAGGCGGCGGAGGTGCTCGACGTCAGCCTGAAGACGATCTACAACCGGCTCGCGCAACTGGAAGACGAAGTGGAGAAACCGGATTCCTGATGTCGTGCCCGACAGGCTCATGCGCGCGCGCCCGCACGGCGGCGCGCATCGTCGTCGAGGCGGCGACGCATGCGCTCGACGTGCGGCGGCAGCGCGCGCCGCTCGCGCAAGATCCACGGCACGCCCGCGAACGCGGGCGCGATGCCGCGTTCGCGCCACAGGCGCGGCAGCATGCGAAACGTATGCGCGAGCGCTGCGCCGGCCGGCCACCTGAGCCACGCGGTCCATACCGCGTTGCGTGCGGCGACGCTCGCGCGCGCGTGCATGTCGCGTTGCATCGAAGGGTGATGATGAACCGTCAGATGCGGTGCATAGACGAGCCACGCGCCCGCGCGATACAGGTCGAGCGCGAGCAGCGCTTCCTCGCCGCCGAGGAAGTAGCGCGGGTGATATCCGCCCGCGGCGAGGAACGCGTCGCGCCGGAACGCGGTCGCACCGGCCAGCAGCCCGAGGATCGGCTGACCCGGCAGCGCGACGGGCGCATCGAGCGGGCTGTCGGCCATCAGCCGGCAGGTCGGGTCCTCGCGCTGCTCCGGCCCGACGAGCACACGCGCGGTGACGGCCGCGACGTGCGGATACGCATCGAGCAGGTTCGCTGCTTCGGCGAGCGAGCCGGGCGCCCACCAGGTGTCGTCGTCGCAGAACGCGACGTGGCGCGTGCGCGCGACGGCCGCGCCGAGGTTGCGGCCGGACGCGCCGAGATTGACCGGTGCATGCACCAGCGTCGCGTGCGGAAAGCGGTTGCGTACGAGCGCCGCGGTTGCATCGTCCGATCCGTTGTCGACGACGACGATCGCCGGCCGGTCGGGCAGGCTGGAGAGTCGTGCGAGCGTGCGCGCGAGTTCCGTCGGGCGCCGCCAGGTCAGCACGACCGCGGTCACGCGCGCTTCGCGTGGCGGCAGCACGACATGCGCGGGCGTTATGCGGACGAGCCGTCGCATTCGAGCCGCCAGTATGTTTCGGGTTCCTGGAGATCGGCACGCATATGAGGCTCGAACAGCGCAGTCTGGCTCGCATACGCGTCCACGGCGGCGGCCTTTGCTGCCGCGCCGTCCATGCGGTTGCCGGTTGGCGCGCCGACCGGATGGCCGGCCCAGCCGTGTTCGCGCCAGCCGATCACGCGCCTGGCCATCAGCCCGTCGATCCGCCGGTATGGCACGTCCTCGTAGAAGCGCCACACGCGCGATGCGTCGCCCGTCCGACCGTCGTCGCGCAGCAGCATCAGCATGGTTTGCTGCACCCGCAGGTGATCGCGATGGAACAGGCCGGCCGGCGCGAGCACGCCGAAGCCCGGGTGCGCGTCGATGGCCGCGGCCACGCGCGCGGCGATCGCCGTCGACGCGGCCGGCATGCCGTACTGGTCGTCGAGGAAATCGAGCCACACCGCCTGCGCGTCGAGCGTCTCGAGCGCGTGCCGATCCTCGTCGCGGCGCGCGCGCATGGCTTCGTCTGCGGTGCGGAAACCCGCGCGCCGGTCCCACGGCGGCGCGGCCGTCCCGCGGGCCGGTATCCCCGCGAAGACCGTGACGACGACCGAGCCGGGCGACTGCGCGAGCAATTCGCCGCAACTGAAGACGGCGTCGTCGAGATGCGGCGAGATGGCGAGCCAGCGTGTCGGAATGGTCATGGCGTGAAGGTCTCCCGGGTCGGCGTAAGCGGCCGAGCATGTGACGTGCCCGTCCGTTCACGCGTGGCCCGCCGCCGCCGGTTCGCCGGCAGGAGCGTGTCCGATGATTGATTTTGCACGGCCGCCGGCCGGAAATTACGCCACCGCCGTGATGCTCGTCGCGATCGCGACCGTGCTGCAGGCGCTGGCGATCCGCTTCGGCGGCGTCAACCTGTCGCTCGTCCTGTACTACCCGATGCTGGCCGGCGCCGCGTGGGCGACGTCGTTCCTGTTCGGAATCGCGTCGACCGCGGCGAGCGGGCTGCTGGTCTGGACGCTGTTCCTGTCCGATCCCGGCGCCTATACCGAACCGTTGCCGGCCCGCCTCGTGCGGCTCGGCACCTTCTTGCTGGTCGGGGCGCTGGTGTGTGCGGTCGCGGCGATGCTGCGCCACGCGCGCCTCACGAACGAGCTCGCGCGCCAGCGGGAAGCCGACGCGCGGCGGCAGCTCGATGCCGTGCTGCAGGCGCTGCCGCACGGCGTGATCGCGACCGATGCGAAAGGCCGGGTGACTTACCTGAATGCGGCGGCGGCCGAACTGGCCGGCTGCGGCCTGGACGAGGCGGCAGGTCGACCCGTGCGCGACGTGCTGCGCGAGTTCGATCACGACGGCCGGCGCGTGCAGACGACGCCGCTCGACCGTGCGCTCGGCGGCGCGCATGCGTTGTCCGACCGGCACTGGCTGCACGGCGCCGACGACAGCAGGCCGGTGCCGATCGTCGAGGCGGCGTCGCCGATCGCCGACGCGGACGGCAACATCGACGGCGCGGTGCTGCTGTTGCGCGATGGCGGCATGGCGCGCGTGCTCGCCGACAAGTCGCGGCTGCAGCTCGCGGTCGTCGAGGCATCGCCGGACGCGATCGTCGGGATCGACGGCCATGGCCGGATCGTGAGCTGGAACCCGGCCGCGCAGCGGATCTTCGGGTACGACGAGGGCGACGCGTGCGGGCGGCCGCTCGAAGCGCTGGTCGCGATGCGCTGGCTGGCGCGCAACCCGCTGGCCGAGACGTTCGACGCGTTGCGCGAACCGGTCGGCCCGCTCGAGCTGCTGTGCGTGCGCCGCGACGGCCGGCGCTTTCGCGCGACGGTATCCGCATGCCCGGTGAAAGGCGACGCGCGCAGCTGCGTCGCGCTGTCGCTGACGCTGCGCGAGACCGGCGCGCAGCGCCGCCGCGACCTGCGCGCGCACCGTTCGCTGCAAGGCGCGCGCGACGCGCGCGACCAGGCCGATACGTCGAACCGCCTGAAGGACGAACTGCTCGCGACCGTATCGCACGAACTGCGCACGCCGCTGAACGTGATCTACGGCTGGGTCGAGGTGCTGCGTAGTTCGCGCGACGACGCATTGCAGCAGCAGGCGATCGACGCGATCGACCGCAGCGCGCGTTCGCTCACGCGCATGGTCGGCGACATCCTCGACGCATCGTCGCTCGCGACCGGCAAGCTGCGGATCGATGCGATGCCGGTGGACGTGGTGCGGCTGTTTGCCGATGCGACGAAAGCACTCCAGACGACCGCGTCGTCGGCCGGCATCGCGCTCGGATTCGACTGCGCCGCGCCGGCATGCGTGGTGTCGGGCGACGCCGAGCGCTTGCGGCAAATGCTGTCGAATCTCGTGTCGAACGCGCTGAAGTTCACGCCGGCGGGCGGTACGGTGACGGTCACGCTGTCGCGCGACGCCGCGCACGCGACGCTGACCGTCTCCGACGACGGGCAAGGCATCGCGCCGGAGTTCATCCCGTACGTGTTCGACATGTTCCGCCGCGCGGACGATTCGCCCGCATCGTCGCGACGCGGGCTCGGGCTCGGCCTGTCGATCGTACGGCATATCGCCGAGCTGCACGGCGGCACGGTTCGCGTCGAAAGCGCGGGCCGCGATCGCGGCGCCACGTTCACCGTGACGTTGCCGGCCGGCTGGCAGCCGGTGGGGGCAATGGCGTGGGGCGTCGCGCAGCACGACGGGCTGCTCGATCCACTGATGCTCGACTCGCAGCGCATCCTGATCGTCGACGACGACGCCACCACGCGCGCGAGCCTGACCGCCGCGCTGAGCACGCTCGGCGCGACCGTTGCCATCGCGTCGTCGGGCCGCGACGCGCTTGCGATCGTCGCGGACGTGAAGCCGACCGTCGTGCTGTCCGATCTCGCGATGTCCGACGGCGACGGTTTCTGGCTGCTCGACGCGTTGCGCAGCGGCGCCGCGAACGGCGGCACCCCGCCCGATCTGCGCGTGCTCGCCGTGACCGCGCATGCCGGCCTCGCCGACGAGCGCCGCGCGCTCGAAGCGGGTTTCGACGGCTATCTGTGCAAGCCGGTCGACGTTCGCGAGCTGGCGCACAAGATCGCTCGCATGACGACGCGCGACGGCTGACGTGCGACGGGCATCGGCCGTCCCGCTCAGGTCGCCGCCGGCCGGTTCCGTGTGCTGATCTGCGCGAGCATGTGCGATGCGATCTGCGTGCTGCGCACGAGATCGCCCGGCGTGTGATGCACGACCTGCCGATGGATGAAATACCGCGCGGTATGCGCGAGCCCGCTCGCGAGCGGTGTCGTCGCGCGCCAGCCGAGGCGCCGGTGCGCGGCGTCAAGATCGGGCCGCCGCTGGCGCGGATCGTCGGACGGCAGCGGACAGAACTCGATCGCGACCGTCGTGCCGACGATCCTCACGACCTCGCGCGCGATGTCGATCATCGCGATCTCGTCGTCGCTGCCGAGGTTCACGGGCTCGCATGCGTCGCCCGGTTCGTCCATCAACCGGACCAGCGCATCGACCATGTCGTCGACATAGCAGAACGAGCGCGTCTGCTTGCCGTCGCCGTAGACGGTCAGCGGCTCGCCGGCCAGCGCCTGCGTGATGAAGTTGGAGACGACGCGCCCGTCGGCCGGATGCATGCGCGGGCCGTACGTGTTGAAGATCCGCGCGATCCGGACGTCGACGCCGTACTGGCGGTGATAGTCCATGAACAGCGTTTCCGCGCAGCGCTTGCCTTCGTCGTAGCACGCGCGCACGCCGATCGGGTTCACGCGGCCGCAGTAGCGCTCGTCCTGCGGATGCACGTCGGGGTCGCCGTACACTTCGCTCGTCGACGCCTGCAGGATGCGCGCCTTCACGCGCTTCGCGAGGCCGAGCAGGTTGATCGCGCCATGCACGCTGGTCTTGGTCGTCTGCACCGGGTCGCGCTGATAGTGCACGGGCGATGCCGGGCATGCGAGGTTGTAGATTTCGTCGACCTCGACGTACAGCGGAAACGTCACGTCGTGCCGCATCAGCTCGAAGTTCGGCGCATCGAGCAGGTGCGCGATGTTGTCCTTCGTCCCGGTGTAGAAATTGTCGACGCACAGCACGTCGTGTCCGGCCGTCACGAGGCGCTCGCAGAGATGCGAACCGAGAAACCCGGCGCCGCCGGTGACGAGCACCCGTTTGCGATCGTAGCCCTTCATCATGCGTTCTCCTTGCGGTGCGCGAGTACGCCCGGCGTGGTCGCGACGGGCGTTCGGCGGCTGCTGGCCGCCGTGCCCGCGCGTTGCGGATGCGCGACGTCGCGGTAGATGTCGACGAGGCGGTCGGTCACGCCGCGCCACGTATAGAAGCGGTGCGCGCGCAGATAACCGGCCCGGCCGAGCGCATCGCACAGGTCCGGTCGTGCGCGCAGCTGCACGAGACGCTCGGCGAGCGCGGCCGGGTCGCGCGGCGGCACCAGGTAGCCGGTCACGCCGTCGTCCACCGTCGTGCGGATGCCGCCGACGTCGCTGCCGATCACCGGCGCGGCACAGGCCATCGCCTCGACCGGCGTGATGCCGAACGGCTCGTACCACGGCGTCGTCACGAAGACGTCCGCCGCGCTGTAGTACAGGTGCAGCGTGTCGCGCTCGCGCCGGCCCACGAACGTCACGTGCTCCGCGATGCCGGTGTCGCGCGCGAGCGCGGCAAGGCGTGCGAGTTCCGGATCGCGCGCCGGGTCGGGCGTTGCCTGGCTGCCGCCGACGATGTAGAGCCGCGTCGGCCGGTTCGGGTCACGCGGCATTCGCGCGAGCGCGTCGATCACGGTGTCGATTCCCTTGCGCGGCACCAGCCGCCCGAGCTGCAGCACGACGAATGCATCGTGCGGCCAGCCGAGCCGCGCACGCGCGTCGACACGCGGCACGGGCCGGAATTCCCGCGCATCGAATCCGCAGGGCACGATTTCGATGCGCGCGGCATCGGCGCGGTAGTGCGTGGTGAGGTCGAGCGCATCCTGCGGGCACTCGGCGATCAGCCGGTCCGCGCGGCGCGCGAGCGTGTCCTCGATCGTGAAGCGTTCATCGGGGAAGCCGTCGGCCGCGCCCTGATGCAGCCGGCGCACGCGGCCGAGCGCATGGAACGTCATGACGAGCGGAATCCCGAGACGCTTCTTCACGCGCAGCGCGGCCTCGCCCGACATGAAGAAGTTCGCATGCATCACGTCGACCGGGTCGGGCTCGCGCCGCATGCGTGCCGTCATGTAGTCCGCGAACGCGCCCATGTAAGGCAGCAGCCGTTCCTTCGGGATATCGGCGGGCGGCCCGACCGGCACGTGGATCACCCGCATGCGCGGACCGATCGGCACGACTTCCGGCAGGTGCGGATTGTCGCAGCGCGTGTAGACGTCGACGTCGAGGCCGCGCTCCGCCAACTGCTTCGCGACGTTCGCGACGTAGATGTTCTGCCCGCCCGCATCCACGCCGCCGATCACCCCCAGCGGCGACGCATGTTCACTGATCAACGCAATTCTTTGCATGGTGTTGCTCCCGAGGTCGGGGCCGCGTCGGCGAGCCCCGTTGCGTCCCTCTCCGGCAATCGCCATTCCCGGCACTTCGCGGGGCGCGTGCCCCACCCATGTGCCGCAAAAATTACAACGCGTTGGATGAAAGGGCGTCCGATCAGCGTGCCGCGCGTGCGCGCGGCGTGTTGCGCGCGGCACGCGATTTGCGCCACCCGGATGTCCGCCGGCCATGCCGGCATCACACGATAGGAGGTCACGATGAAGATATTCCCGCTGCAAGCCCGCGCTCCGCGATTCCGCCGTCGCGCGGCGAAGCGTCTCGGCATGGCGGTCGCGATCGCCGCGGCCACCGCCTGTATCGCCGTCGCGCCTAACGTGTTCGCCGCCGGAGACGACGGTGGATCGTCATCCTCATCCATGTCGTCGTCGACGCATTCGAGCACCGGCACGAAGATCCGCGACGCGACCATCACGACCAAGGCGAAAGCCGAGCTGGTCGGCACGAGCGGCCTGTCGGCCGGCGACATTCACGTGAAGACGCGCCACGGCGTCGTGATGCTGACCGGCAGCGTGCCGGACGACCAGCAGCGCACGCAGGCCGTCAGCGTCGTCAAGCAGATCGACGGCGTGCAGGACGTGCGCAACCAGTTGACGATCCGCCCGAAATAACCTCGGCCCCGTAGAAGGAGTCCAGTGATGAACTGCATGCTCAAACCGGTCGGCGAGCAGACGATCGTGATCACGGGCGCCACGAGCGGCATCGGCCTCGTCACCGCGCGCAAGGCGGCACGGCGCGGTGCGAAGCTGGTGCTGTTCGCGCGCAACGAGGACGCGCTGAACACGCTCTGCGAGGAAATCCGCCAGCACGGCGGCCTCGCGGTGCCGGTCGCCGGCGACGTCGGCATTCTCGAGGACGTGCAACGCGCGGCCGCGATGGCGGCCGACACCTATGGCGGCTTCGATACGTGGGTCAACAACGCGGGCGTGTCGATCTTCGGCACGGCGGCGTCGGTGCCGCTCGAGGATCAGCGCCGGCTGTTCGACACCAACTACTGGGGTGTCGTGCACGGCTCGCTGGTCGCGTCGGATCATTTCCGGCGCAAGAGCGATTTCCACGGCGGCGCGATCATCAACATGGGCAGCGAGGCGTCCGATGCGCCGGTGCCGCTGCAAAGCGCGTATGCGGCGTCGAAGCACGCGGTCAAGGGCTTCACCGATTCGCTGCGTCTCGAGATCGAGTCGGATCACCTGCCGGTGTCCGTCACGCTCATCAAGCCGGCCGCGATCGACACGATGTTCGTGATGCACGCGAAGAACTACATGAACGTCGAGGCGAAGCTGGCGCCGCCGATCTACGATCCGGACCTCGTCGCCGACGCGATCCTGTTCGCCGCCGCGCACCCGCGCCGCGCGCTGTTCGTCGGCGGCGCCGCGAAGCTGACGTCGGCCGGCGCGTATCACGCGCCGCGCCTGTTCGACCGCGTCGCGGCCACGCTGTTCTCGCGCGGCCAGCGCACGGTGCGGCCCGCGCGCCCGCGCGACGACAACGCGTTGTACGAGTCCCGCCACGCGCTGCACGAGCGCGAAGGAATGGAAGGGCCCGTGCTGCGCGGCTGTGCGTACAACGCGGTGGTGCAGCAGCCGAAGGTTGCCGGTGCGGTCGCGCTCGGCGCGGCGGCGCTGGTGGTTGCCGCGCTGGCACGCGCGCGGCGTGCGTCGACGTAAGCGCATGACTCTCCGTTGGTCGATTATTCATTTGAAGGAGGTTTCCATGTCATCCCGACAACATACGGGCCACGAATACAGCCATTCTCGCGCGCACGAAGGCGAGCGCATGCAGCAGGACCACGACAAGGGCGGCCACCAGACGGGGCACGGCAAGGCGCCGAGCCCCGTCGACGTGCAGAAGGCGCTGAAGGGGATGGACTATCCGGCGAGCAAGGCGGACGTCGTCCAGTGCGCGGAGCGGTCGCATGCCGACCCGCGCGTGCTCGACATGCTCAGGCAGATTCCCGATCGCGAATACGGCACGCCGGCATCGGTGTCGAAGGAGCTCGGGCGGCTGATGTGAGCGCCGCAACGTCGCGTCGCGTACGCCGTCGCGTGCGCGGCGCCTTACGGTCACGAGGAGCACGAACATGGCGATGATCGTCGCAGGACGTTTCACGACGTTCGATGAAGCGGAAGGTGGCGCGCGCCACCTTTACGAGCGCGCGTTCGGCCCGGACGACGTGTCGATCTTCTTCCTGAACCCGGGCGGCCAGCACGCGCGCTTTCCTATCGGCGGCGACGTATATGCCGATACGGCCGCGAAGCCGGGCGGTCGCGGCGCGATGGTCGGCGCGCTGCGCGGGCTGCTGATCGGCGCGATCGTCGGACTGATCGTGTATGCGCTCGGCGTGCACTACTGGTTCGTGCCGGCAGCGGGCGCGCTCGCCGGTGCGTATCTCGGCGCGTTCGGCGGCGCGCTCGGCCGGATGCGCGGCGAGCAGGCCGAAGGCAAGGGCACGCTCGCGCACAGCGAAACCGGCGTGATCCTGGCCGCGCGCGTGACGGCGACGACCGCGGCCGCAGCGGAAGACGTGCTGCGCGCGACCGGCGCGCGGTCGATCGAGCGCGTCGAAGGCGACTGGCAGGACGGCGAGTGGCGCGACTTCGATCCGGTGCGCCGGCCGGACGGCACCACGCAGGGCAGTCCGCGCTGAACGAGTCGTTTCCGCATGCGCGTGCCACTCGGCGTGCGGCAACGCGGTACACGGCACGCCGTTTGCGATGCCTTCGCGACACCCGCTCAAGGAGGAAATCATGACCACCGCCAGGACAACGCCGCCGCAGACGCAGACGCAACAGCCGGGCCGCGAGCGGGAGATGCAGCCGAAGCCGCGCGACGAAGCGGCCGATTACGTCGGCAGCGGCAAGCTCGCCGGCAAGGTCGCGCTCGTGACGGGCGGCGACAGCGGGATCGGCCGCGCGGTCGCGATCGGTTTCGCAAAGGAGGGCGCGGATGTCGCGATCGTCTACCTGAACGAATCGGACGATGCAGCGCACACGAAGCGCCTGATCGAGCAGGCGGGGCGGCGCTGCGAGGCGATCGCATGCGATGTGGGTGACCGCCGGCAGGCGCGCGACGCCGTCGCGCGCACGGTCGAGCGGTTGGGGCGGCTCGACGTGCTCGTCAACAACGCGGGCGAACAGCATCCGCAGCCGGGCATCGAGGACGTGACCGAGGAACAGCTCGAGCGCACGTTCCGCACGAACGTGTACGGAATGATGTTCTGCACGCAGGCCGCGCTGCCGCACATGAAGGCGGGCGGCCGCATCGTCAATACGGCGTCGGTGACCGCGTATCACGGCAGCCCGAAGCTGCCCGACTACTCGGCGACCAAGGGCGCGATCGTCGCGTTCACGCGCTCGCTGTCGATCGAGCTGGCCGAGCGCGACATTCGCGTGAACGCCGTCGCACCGGGGCCGATCTGGACGCCGCTGATTCCGTCGACGTTCACCGCCGAACAGGTATCGAAGTTCGGCGCGAACGTGCCGCTCAAGCGGCCGGGGCAGCCGGACGAGCTGATCGGCTGCTACGTGCTGCTCGCGTCCGAAGGCGCGAGCTACATGACGGGACAGACCTTGCATCCGAACGGCGGCTCGATCGTCGGCGGGTGACAACGCTGTCCACACCAGGAGAAAGCGCATGAAACAACCCAACTGGACGATCGCGGCGCTCGCCGCGGGCGTGCTCGCCGTGTCGGGATTCGCGCAGGCACAGATGCCGAGCGAGCCGCCCGCATCTAATTCGCATGTGCCGGGCGGCGTGATCAACCCGACGTCGGGGGCCGGCGCGGGCGATGCGGGCATCGCGAAGGCGCCGCAGGGCGTCGATGCGGAATTCGTCGACAAGGCCGCGCTGGCCGGCAAGGCCGAAGTGCAGGCGGGCCAGCTCGCGTTGCAGCAGGCGCAGTCCGCGGACGTGCGCGCGTTCGCGAAACGGATGGTGACCGACCACGGCAAGGCGAGCATGAAGCTCGACGAGATCGCCGCGCGCAAGGGCATGAAACCGCAGGTCGACCAGATTCAGGATCCGGACGTCGAGGCGCTGCGCGGCAAGCGCGGGCACGAGTTCGACACAGCCTATGTCGCCGCTGTCGGTCCGGACGCGCACAAGAAGGCGGTCGCGCTGTTCGAAGACGAGGCGCGCGACGGCAAGGACACGCAACTGCGTGCGTTCGCGACATCCACGCTGCCGACGCTCAGGCATCACCTGAGCATGGCGGAGGCGCTCCAGCGCAAGGTGGGCGCGCAGTAACGCGCGCCCGTTTCAACCCCAGGGCCGCGCGGGCGGCCCGTTTTTTCGGAGAAGCAGTCATGGCCCAACGGCAATCGAAGCATGCAGGCATCCTCGAACTGCTCTGCCAGGCATACGAGACCGAGCTTGGCGGCGCGAAGATCTACGAGGCCGCGCTCCAGTGCGCGACCGACGAGGACCTGCACAAGGAATGGGAGAAGTACCACCGCGAGACGATGCATCACCAGGACGTGCTGCGCCAGGTATTCGACACGCTCGGCCTCGATCCGGATACGAAGTCGCCGGGCCGCGCCGCCGTGGAGGCGACCGGCAAGTCGCTCGTCCAGGTGATCGAGCAGGCGAGGAAGCAGGCTGAGCCGGCGGTCGCGCAGGTCGTCGCGGCCGAATGCGTGGTGCTGGCCGAAACCAAGGATCACCTGAACTGGGAGCTGATCGGCTACGCGGCCGACCAGTTGCGCGACGGCGACGCGGCGAAGGCGCTGAAGGCCGCGCACGATGAAGTCGAGGCCGACGAGGACCATCACCTGTATCACACTCGTGGCTGGGCGCGCGAGATGTGGATCGACTCGATGGGCTTCAAGGCGGTGCTGCCGCCACCTGAGGAAGTGAAGAAGGTCGAATCGGCGGCCGATGCGGCGCGTGCCGAAAAGTCGCGCGGCAAGATGATGTAACCCTGCCGATCGGGCAACCGGGCCGCGCCGCTCGCGCGGCCGCCCGGTTGTCCGATATCGTTGCTTCGCCGGTCCGGTCCTTCCTCCATGGTTGAACGGTTGCGAACGCAACTACACCACGGTTCCGGTCAGGTCAGCATGTCCACGACCATCACGACTACCGACCCCGCCATCAGCACGACCGCCAGCCACCCGAACGCCTTCGACGCGATGCCGCTGCCCGGCTGGCCGGCCGCATCGCGTCGCCGCGACAACAGCATCACGAGCACCAGCATCGGCACCGCCGCGACGCCGTTGAGCACCGCGCTCCAGTAAAGCGCCTTGATCGGATCGACGGGACTGAAACAGATCGCGATGCCGACGAGCACGCATGCCGCCAGCACCGCATAGAATGCCGGCGCGCGCCGCACCGGCTCGTTCAGGCCTTCCCGAAAGCGCCATGCCTCCGCGCAGCCGTACGCGGCGCTGCCCGCGAACGCGGGAATCGCGATCAGCCCGCAGCCAACGATGCCGAACGCGAACACGACGAACGCCGCTTCGCCGGCGATCGGGCGCAGCGCCTCGGCAGCCTGCGCGGTGGAGGCGATGTCATGCCTGCCGTTCGTGAAGAACACGGCCGCGCCGATCACCATGATGCAGAACGACACCGCGTTGGTCACGATCATCCCGGTCCACGTGTCGAACGTGATGCGACGCTCGGTCTCGCGGCGCGCGCCGGGCGCGCATGCGGTGTCGCCGTTGCGGCGCTCGGCCTGGGTTTCCTCGACTTCGAGCGCGGCCTGCCACACGAACAGGTACGGACTCAGCGTCGTGCCGAGCACCGCGACCGCCGTCGTCGCATAGTCGTGCGTGAACGCGATGTGCGGCAGCACGATCGCCTGCAGCAGGCTGCGCCAGTCGATGTGCACGAAGCCAAGTTCGAGCACGTACGCGAGCAGGCCGAGCGTCATCCATTTGAGCCAGCGCGCGTAGCGTTCGTAGGAAAGCAGGACCTGCAGCGCGAGCGACGCGATGCCGTAGACGGGCGCATACCGGTAGCTGCGGCCGCCGATGACGAGCGCGGTCGCGTCGCCCATCGCGGCGAGGTCGGCGCCGACGTTCACGACGTTGACGATCACGACCGTCACGATCAGGGCCTTGGCGAGGCGGCTGGAGAACTGCTCGCGGATGGCCGCCACGAGGCCTTCGCGGTTGGCGCGCCCGATGAATGCTGACGCGAGCTGCACGGCCACCATCATCGGCAGCGTGATCACGGTCATCCACAGCATGTGGAAGCCGAACTGGCTGCCCGCCTGCGCATAGACGGCGACGTTGCTCGGATCGGCGTCGGACGCGCCCGCGAGCAGGCCGGGGCCGAGCCGTCGGTACCACGGCCGTGCGGTGGGTACGGCGCTCGCGGTTTCGTGCGCCCTGTCATCTCCGCGCAGGTCGCTCATTCGGCGTCTCCCGGTGCGCCGCGCGCGAGGCGCGCCGCAGTGCGCAGCGCGTCGACGAGCGTCCGGTATGCGTGCTCGCGCGAATCGGCGCCGCGCGTGCGCAGCACGTAGGACGGGTGATAGGTCGCGACGACGAGACAGCCGTCGGGCGAGCGCACCGGCTTGCGCGTGCGCTCGAGCGTTGCCTCGTTGTCCTGCAGCACCGCGCGCAACGCCGTCGCGCCGAGCGCGACGACCACGCGCGGGCGCATCGCATCGAGTTCGTGTTCGAGCCAGTAGCGGCACGCGGTGACCTCGCGTTGCGCGGGCGTCTTGTGCAGCCGTCGTTTGCCGCGCGGCTCCCATTTGAAGTGCTTGACCGCGTTGGTCAGATAGACGGACGTGCGCTCGATCCCGGCCTCGTCGAGCGCGCGGTCGAGCATGCGGCCCGCCGCGCCGACGAACGGGATGCCCGCGCGGTCTTCCTGGTCGCCCGGCTGCTCGCCGACCAGCATGATGCGCGCATCGGCAGGCCCCGCGCCGGGCACCGGCTGGGTCGCGTGTTCCCACAGTCCGCAGCGGCGGCAGGCGTCGAGCGTGGCCGGCGCATCGTCGTCGGCGGCGATCGAAACCGCCGCGCGCTTTGCGGGGGCTTGGCGCGTCATGGGGTGCTTCCTGTACCCATCTGCGCCGCGCGCGCGTCGACGTGCGCACGACGGCGGACGGCAAGCGGGGGGAAGATCCGGGCGAGTCGGAACATCGGCGGCTCCCATATCGATGCTGTGCAGGGCGTGCAGCAACCGGCATGCCGCATGCAGTCAACATGCATGCGCAGTTTGCGTCGGGACGGCATCCGGCTACAGGCGAAAGCCGCCGCGGGCGATCGAGCGTGGCCGATCGCGGGCCTTACACGGCGCTTGTAAAACGGTATCGGGCGTCGTCCTGCCGCGTGCATTCGCCCGCCGCACGCGGCATGCCGGCGCGCCCGGAGTGTCGCGGTCGGGCATGTCCCGGCTGGGTGTGCTTCTCCGAATCGTGCACAATACGCGGCATTCGAGATGCGGAGACCGGACCCGTGGGAATCAACTTCGATTTGACCGACTTGCAGGCGTTTCGCGCGGTGGTGGAGCTGGGAAGCTTCCGCAAGGCCGCCGAGGCGATCAGCATTTCGCAGCCCGCGTTGAGTCGCCGGATCGACAAGCTGGAGGAAGCGCTCGGCGTGCGTCTGTTCGAGCGCACGACGCGCAGCGTCACGCTGACGACGGTCGGCCGCGTGTTCGCGCCGAGCGCCGAGCAACTGCTGGACGATCTCGACGTGGCGCTGCTCGGCATCCGCGACGTTTCGTCGAGCCGCCTCGGCCACGTGACGATCGCGTGCGTGCCGTCGGTGGCCTACTATTTCCTGCCGAACGTGATCGCCAGCTATCATCGCCGCTTTCCGCGCATCAGGGTCAAGCTGCTGGATGCGAGCGCGAACGAGGTGCTGAGCGCCGTCATTAGTGGCGAGGCCGATTTCGGCGTGAGCTTCATGGGCAGCCAGGAATCCGAGGTCGAGTTCAAGCTGCTGCTGCAGGAGCGATTCGTTGCCGCATGCCGGCGCGATCATCCGCTCGCGCGCAAGAAGCGCGTGACCTGGAACGAACTTTACGAATACGAGTACGTGTCCGTGGACAAGACGTCCGGCAACCGCCTGTTGCTCGACCAGGCACTGACGAGCGTCGCGCCGCGCGCGCCGAGCGTGTGCGAGACGCGCCACGTGACGACCATGCTCGGGCTGGTCGAAGCGGGGCTCGGCGTCGCCGCGGTGCCGTCGATGGCGATGCCCGGACACGACCATCCGCTGCTCACGAGCGTGCCCCTCGTCGAACCTTCGGTCAAGCGCCGGGTGGGTATCGTGAAACGGCGCGGACGCCCGCTGACGCCCGCCGCGGAGGAGTTTCACCGGGCGGTCATCGACGCCAGGCGCGGCGGTGCGCCGCGCAGCGATGCATCGAAGTAATGCTCGTGACGAATACGACCGGAACATCGAGGAAGACCGCAGCATGAGGCTGGCAAGACCGCTTCGTTCGCTTTACGTGCAGGTTCTGCTGGCGATGGCGCTCGGCGTGAGCGTCGGCCACTTCTGGCCGTCGGCCGGCGCGGCGCTCAAACCGCTCAGCGATGCATTCGTCGCTCTCGTGCGGATGATGATCGCGCCGATCGTGTTCTGCACGATCGTCTCCGGCATCACGTCGCTCGCGAACGGGCAGGCCATCGGACGCACGATCGTCCGCGCGCTGGTGCTGTTCTATCTGCTGACCGCCGCCGCGCTCGCATTCGGGCTCGTCACCGCGCTCGTGCTGCGGCCCGGGGCCGGCATGCACGTCGACGTGCGCCATCTCGACGCGAGCGTCCTGGCGCAATACGCGCAGCATGCGCAACCGCGCGGCCTCGTCGAGTTCGCGCTGAGCGTGATCCCGGATACGATGCTCGGCGCGTTCCAGCAGGGCGAGGTGCTGCCCGTGCTGCTGCTGTCGCTGCTGTTCGGTTTTTCGCTGAACGCGTATCCGCAGGCCGGGCGGCCCGTGCTGGCGCTGATCGACGGCGTCGCGCAGATCGTGTTTCGCGTGCTCGCGATGATCATGCGGCTCGCCCCGCTCGGCGCATTCGGCGCGATGGCCTTCACGGTGGGGCGCTTCGGCATCGGCTCGGTCGGCTCGCTCGCGTGGCTGATGGCGTCGTTCTACGTGGCCTGCGCGCTGTTCGTCGCGCTGGTGCTCGCGCCGCTCGCGCGGTTGCACGGTTTCGCGTTGTGGCGGTTGTTGCGCTACATCCGCGAGGAGTTGCTGATCGTCCTCGCGACTTCGTCGACGGAGCCGGTATTGCCGCGGCTGATCGTCAAGCTGGAGTCGCTCGGTTGCGACAAGGGCGTCGTGGGGCTCGTGCTGCCGGCCGGTTACTCGTTCAACCTGGACGGCACCGCGATCTATCTGACGCTCGCCGCGTTGTTCATCGCCCAGGCGTGCGATGTGCCGCTTTCCGCGCCGCAGATCGCCGCGATGCTGGCCGTCATGCTGCTGACGTCGAAGGGCGCGGCCGGCGTGTCCGGCAGCGGCTCGTCGCGCTCGTCGCGACGCTCGCCGTGATGCCCGACCTGCCGGTTGCGGGCGTCGCGCTTCTGGTCGGCATCGATCGCTTCATGTCCGAGGCGCGTGCGCTGACGAGCGTGATCAGCAACGCGTGCGCGGTGATCTTCGTTTCGATGCGGGAAGGGGCGTGCGATCGCGCGCGTCTCGCGCGGATGCTGAACGGGACCGGACCGGCTGGCCCGAATGGCGCCGATGGCGCGGAGGCCGGCGCCGGGCCCGACGGGAAGGCGGTCTGACGCGCACCTTCCCGTCGGTCGTGCTCAGTGTGCGGAGACGGAATCCAGCCCGGTCGATTTCACTTCGGCCTGCACGTCGGGCGACGCGAGATAGTCGAGAAGCGCCTTCGCTTCCTGCGGGTGCTGCGCGCCGACCGGGATGCCGGCCGCGAAGCGCGTAACCGACTGCAGCGATTCGGGAATCTTCCCGACGAAGGTCGCGCCCTTCACGGGCAGCAGTTCGCTCACCTGCTGAAAGCCGATGTCGTAGTCGCCGTTCGCGACCACGGATGCGACCGGGATCCGCGGGATCATGGCCGCTTTCGATTTCACCTGGTCCTCGATGCCGAGCTTTTTGAACAACTCGCGCTCGATGTAGACGCCGCTCGCGCTGTCCGAGTAGGCGATCGACTTCGCATGCAGCAGAACCTGCCTGAGGCCTTCGGCCGTGCTGATGTCGGGTTTCGCGGCGCCGTCGCGCACGACCATGCCGATGCGCGAATCGGCCAGCTCGACGCGCGATCCGGCTTTGACCTTGCCTTGCTTGATCAGATCGTCGAGCGCATAGCCGACCATGATCACGACGTCAGCCGGCTCGCCGCGCGCGAGCCGGTTCGGAATCGCTTCAGGCGACTTGCCCATCGACGGGCCGAGCGCGGTTTCGAGCGTGTTGCCCGAGCGGGACGCGAACTGCGGGCCGAGCAGCTTGTAGGCGGCGGTGAAGCCGCCCGAGCTCATCACGTGCAGGTCGGCGGCCTGCACGTTCGCGGCGACCGCCGAGGTGGCGACGAGCGCGGTCGCGCAGAGTTTCAGGAGCAGGTTCTTCATGGTCGTGGTCTTGGACATGTGGAGTCGGGACGGGTCGTTCGGCGTGAGGCTTCAGTGCGCCGGCGTCAGCGTGGCCGTCTGCCGGCGATACAGGGCGAACGTCGCGAGCAGCGCGCACACCGCGGCGAGGCTCATCCAGTAGCCGGGCGCGGCCTTGTCGCCGGTCATGTGAATGAGCGCCGTCGAGATGGCCGGCGTAAAGCCGCCGAACACGGCCGTGGCGAGGCTGTAGGCGAGCGAGAAACCCGCCACGCGCACCTCGACGGGCATCACTTCCGTCAGGGCGACGACCATCGCACCGTTGTAGATCCCGTACATGAACGACAGCCACAGAAGCACGAGCAGCATGTTGACGAACGACGGCGCATGGGCGAGCAGGGACAGTGCCGGGTAGGCGGTGGCGATCGCGAGCAGCGTCATGCCGACGAGCAGCGGCCGGCGGCCGATGCGATCGGACAGGGCGCCGCCGATCGGCAGCCACACGAAGTTCGACACGCCGACGCACAGCGTGACGAGCAGGCTGTCGGCCGTGCTCAGGTGCAGGACCGTCTTGCCGAAGGTCGGCGCGTAGACCGTGATGAGGTAGAAGCTCGTGGTGGTCATCGCGACCAGCATCATGCCGGCGATCACGACGCCCCAGTTCCGCGCCAGCGTCCTGAACACTTCCTTCATGCCCGGACGATGCTTGCGGGCCTTGAACGCCTGCGTTTCCTCGAGGTTGCGGCGCAGCATGAAGATGAACGGCACGATCATGCAGCCGACGAAGAACGGCACGCGCCAGCCCCACGAGGCGATGGCCGACGTGCTCATCCATTGATTGAGCGCGAAGCCGAGGCCGGCCGCGACGACGATCGCGACCTGCTGGCTGGCGGACTGCCAGCTCGTGTAGAAGCCCTTGCGGCCGGGCGTGGCCATCTCGGCGAGATAGACCGACACGCCGCCGAGTTCTGCACCCGCCGAAAAGCCCTGCAGCAGGCGCCCGACCAGCACGAGCACGGGCGCGAGCAGGCCGATCGTCGCGTAGCCCGGCACGAACGCGATCAGGATCGTGCCGCTCGCCATGATCGCCAGCGTGACGATCAGGCCCTTGCGGCGGCCCACGTCGTCGATGTACGCACCCAGCACGATCGCGCCCAGCGGCCGCATCAGGAAGCCGGCGCCGAAGACGGCGAAGGTCATCATCAGCGACGCGAACTCGCTCGCGGCGGGAAAGAATACGGCGGAGATCTGGGTTGCGTAGAAGCCGAACAGGAAGAAGTCGAACTGCTCGAGGAAGTTGCCGGCCGTCACGCGGAATACCGCGGCGGCCTTCGACCGTGCGGTCGGAAGGCTGGGCGAGGGGTGCATCAGGGTGTCTCCAGGAAATCGGGAAGAATGCGCCGGGGGAGCGGTCGATTGTCGTTTCGGCAATATTGGCCCGGAGACGGACAAACGATAAGTGCGATTTTTGGAAGGATTGATGTCGTATGGTTATCAATCAGGCGGCGCGCCACGTCGGACGCACGCACGGCCGGCGGCCGGCAAGGCCAGCCTCGGTGGATCGGGCCGGCTCCGGGATCCGTCAAAAAGCCCAAAAAAGCCCCGCATTCGCGGGGCCTGTCGCCTGAACCACGGGCAAATCACGAACGGTCAGTGCCGCCCGCGCGTGCGAGGATCGTTCAGTTCCTCGGTCGGATCGGTGAGCCCGAGCTCGTCGCCCGCGCTCCAGTACGGCGCGCTGCCGTAGAACTCGTGCAGCGGCTCGGCCCATTGCGGGTCGGCCATCGCCGGCCAGTGATCCTTGTCGAAGCCCGGCGCGTTGCGGATCCGCTCCGACGACACCGACAGCAGGAAACACTTGCGTTCGGTATCGAGCGTGAGCGCGCTCCACGGGATCGCGAGCAGCTTGTCGCCGATGCCGAGCACGCCGCCGCTCGACAGCACGGCGTAGGCAACACGGCCCGAGCGCACGTCGAGCATGATGTCCTTGATCTTGCCGACGTCGTCGCCGTCGGTCGTGTAGACCTTGTCGCCTTCCAGCGTGTCGGCCGCCATCACGTCGGGGCCCGGGCCGGCCGCCGTCGCGGCGCCCTTGCCGACGATGCGCGTCTGTCCTCGATCGGAAGTCTGCATGGTTGTCCTCCTGGTTGGGTGGAGCGCGGCCGTGCCCGGGATGGGCCCTGCGGGTCGCGCGGGGTTGTCGGGCGGGGCGAGGATCGCCCCGTCACGTACGCTTCGGTTGCGACACGCCTTCGAGCGTGTTCGCGACGTCGTCGCGCGCGGGGCCGGCCGTGCGTGTCGCGATGTCCGCGAGCGACAGCATGCCGACGAGGCGCTTGTCGTGATCGACGACGGGCAGGCGGCGCAGTTGCGCGTCGGCCATGTAGTGCTGGATCTCGTCCAGCGAATCGTCCTCGAAACACCATTCGATCGGGCCCGACGCAACTTCGTGGATCCGCGTCTCCGGCGGCTTGCCGGCCGAGATCGCGCGCACCGCGAGGTCGCGGTCCGTGACCATGCCGATCAGCCGGTTGTTGTCGCACACGGGCAGCGCGCCGATGTCGTAGCGCTCCATCAGTTGCGCCGCATGACGGATCGAGTCGGTCGGCGCGATGCGCACGACGTCCTGCGACATGATTTCGTTGACGCGATGCATGAAGTCCTCCTTGCAGGTTTGAGTCCGGGCCGTACGAGTCAGCAAGCGGCGTGCCGTTCGGCACGCGTGTTCGTCGAATCGCCGACGGTCATTCGTCGCGGCGCTTGGCCGGGTCCTGCCACGGGCCGTCGTCGTGCGTGCCCGGCGGCGTGTCGGGCTCGATGCGCGTGACGCCGCCGGTCGCCGGCGGATCGCTCGCGGGGAACGTGTCCTCCAGCTGCTTGTCGATATGCCGCTCGGAGTGGCGCGTTTTCGTGTGGTCCTGGTCCTTCAGCGGCGGCGACGGATCGGGATGCGGTTCGTGCGTCGGCGCGTCGCGGCCGGAACGGGTCGAATCCTTCATGGCATGCCTCCGTGTCGGTGACGTTGAGGCGCACATCGCGCAACGGCCGTGCCCGCTGCATGGCGGCGGCACGCGACTTGCCATGTCGGTAGCAACGACGACAACACGCGGCGCCACGCGCCGCATGCACACGCACATCGAACGGGAGGGCACGATGACGATTCCGAAACGGCGGCCGGGAGTGCGCTATGAAGTCAACGTCTGCGGCGGAGGGTTCGAGTCGGTGAAGAGCCACTTCATCACGTGGAAACAGGAGCCGCTGATTTACCGGCCCGATCGCCGCATGTTCGAAGGCAAGGCCGACGTGCGGCCGCTCGACGAGACCTTCGGCTCGACCGAGCCGGCGCGCTTCGCGCTGCAGCGCGCGTGCGAGCCGGCCGATTCGTATGCGCTCGCCGCGCGGGTGCGCGACGACGACCACGAGTTGTGGCTCGTGATGGCCGCGTACGACGGGTAACGCGATGGCCTTGAAAGAATTGCAGCGCGCGGTGTAGCGAATGCACGTCGCGCCGGGCGGCGGCTTGCGGGTCGGCGCGTCGACAAGCGAAATGCGGCATGAATGACCGGCACGCGGCTTGCGGCCACCGAATGTGTAGCGCAGCGAGCGGCGAACGTGCCGCAATCCGAGGCCGTCACGACAGCACAACGCACGAATGCCCATGAACCGAGATGCCCACCGAAATCCCGCCCAGTCGCTGCATCGGCCCGAGCCGGTGATTCCCGACGTCGAGCCCGACCCCGAACCGCCCCCGCCGGACGACCTGCCGCCCGGCACGCCCGAGCCGTATCACGATCCGGAAGGCGATCCGCCGGAGCAGCCGCCACCGGAACGCGAGCCGCCGACGCGGGAGCCGCCGATCCACGTGCCGCCGACGGGCGTGCCGCCGGTGGCGTTCACCCGATTCAAGGAGGGGCCACGATGAGCATTCGCGTGAAACCCGGCATGCTGCGCGACGTGGCCGAGACGCTCGGCCACCATTTCGAGGCGCGGGCGATGCCGTTCCATATCGAGGAGCAGCCGGCCGGCGCACTGCATTTCGGCTTTCGTGTCGATGGCCATCCGGCGTCGCTGACCGTCACCTTCGACGCCGACGCATTCACGGCGCTCGAGCAGGCCGGTACCGAGCGGCAACGCGGTGCGCTGGCCCGCGTCGCCGCCGAATTCGACATGATGATGGCGCGCCGCGCGCCCACCGCATATGCCGGCGATTTCCATTTCAACCGGCTCTGAGCCGTGTCGCCACGGCCGGCCCCTGCCGCCGACTCAACGGAGGATTCCGATGAAACCGATCCAGACGATGCGTATCGGCGCCTGTGCGTTCGCCGCCGCGTGCGCGCTGGGCGCGTGCACGCAACCGCAGGGCCCCTACGGCGCGCACGGCGCGCCGCCGGCGCCGCCGGACGGCCATGGTGCGTCGCCGACCACGACGATGCCGGACGCGAATACGCGCTACGACACGCGTCCGTCGCCGTACAACACGCTGCCGGCGGGCGCGGCGGGCGGTGAGCCGGCCGACGTGCCGCCGCCGGGGCCGAACGGTGTGCAGGGCGACCGGACGATGCCGGGCACGCCGCCGCCGATGCAGTACTGACGCGCGGAACGTCGCGCGGACGCACGCGGATAAGCCGGCGCGCCGCCGGTGCGTCCACCCGGCGCGAATTCCGTGCCCCTAACTTGCCGGTGCTTGTAAAAAAGTCGGCACCCGGAGCCGCCGCGGGCGGGGTGCGAACCCGCGAGAGCCGCGCCGGACGGTGCTTCGCCGCGTTGGCATGGAAGCTGCGTGAATGCGTGTGAACGCAATTCCGCACACCGTCAGGAGGGCATCGATGTCCGTCACGCTTGCGCTCCAGATGCGACAGCATCTGGCACTCACGCCGAGGCTTCAGCAGTCGCTTCGCCTGCTGCAGTTGTCTTCGCTCGAATTCCAGCAGGAATTGCGGCAGGCGCTCGACTCGAATCCGTTTCTCGAAGATGGCCAGGGCGACGACGAAGCCGCCGCCGACGCGCCCGAACCCACTGCCGAAGCCGCGCCGCCCGAGCCGCCGCCCGAGCGCGAGGACGTGCGTCCGCCTGACGGCGAGGTGTCGTATACGGCCGCTCCGGCGCCGCGCGGCACGAGCCGCCAGGCCGACGACGCGAGCGACCTGTCGCCCGGCGAGTGGATGGCGGCCGAGCCGTCGCTGCACCAGCAATTGCACGATGCACTGCGCCTTTATCCGCTGAACAAGCGCGACCGCGAGGCCGCGCGCATCGTGATCGATGCGCTCGACGAGGACGGCTACCTGCGTCAGGAGCTGGCCGAGCTGCTGGTCGCGGCCGATCCGGCGCTGCTGCTGTCGGAACAGGATCTCGCGGTCGCGCTGCGGCTCGTGCAGATGCTGGACCGTCCGGGCATCGCCGCGCGTTCGGTATCCGAATGCCTGGCGCTGCAACTCGATGCGATTCCGGCCGGCACGCCGGCGCTCGCGGAGGCGAAGGCGATCGCGCGCGAGCACCTCGAACGGCTCGCGCGGCGCGAGACGGCGGAAATCCAGCGACGCCTGGGCTGCAGCCAGCCGACGATGCAGGCCGCGTGCGCGCTGGTGCGCACGCTCGATCCGCGTCCCGGCAATCACTACGGCAGCACGCGCGGCGACTACGTGATACCCGACGTGATCGTGCGCCAGGTGCGCGACGAATGGATCGTGACGATCAACCCGGCCGTGCTGCCGCGCGCGCGGTTGCACGAGCGCTACGCGACCTTGTTCGCGCAGTCGAGCGGCGAGCGCGATTCGCCGCTCGGCCAGCAGTTGCAGGAAGCGCGCTGGCTGATCCGCAACGTGCAGAAGCGCTTCGACACGATCCAGCGCGTCGGCGAATGCATCGTCGCGCGGCAGCGCGATTTCTTCCGCTACGGCGAGATCGCGATGAAGCCGCTCGTGCTGCGCGACATCGCCGAGGAACTCGACCTGCACGAATCGACCGTGTCGCGCGCGACGGGCAACAAATACATGGCCACGCCGCACGGCACGTTCGAGTTCAAGCATTTCTTCCCGCGCAAGCTGGAAGCGGCCGGCAAGGGCGTGTGCTCGGCGTCGGCCGCGAAGGTGCTGATCCGCGACATGATCGCGGCCGAGCGCCATACCGATCCGCTGTCGGACGTCGCGCTTGCGCAGAATCTCGCGGGGCGCGGCATCCTTCTTGCGCGTCGCACGGTGACCAAGTACCGCCAGGCGATGAAGATTCCGCCCGCTGAACTGCGCCGGCGCGACGCCGCGTGACGATACCGTCCGAACCGCGCGCGGCCCGCGACCTGCGATCTGCGGTGTCCGCGCGCATCACCGAGAGGAGGGAAACCATGCCAGCCAAGTCCCAAGCCCAGCAGCGCGCCGCGGGGGCCGCCCTGTCGGCCAAGCGCGGTGACACGAAGATGAAGGACCTGAAGCCGCCTGCGAAGTCGATGGCCAAGTCGATGAGCGAGAAGGAACTCGAAAAAATGGCTTCGACGCCGGCCCACGGCAAACCCCGGCACAAGCACGATTCTTGATCGGCGGCGACACGCGTCGACGATTGTCGTTCTTCAGGACTCCAGGAGGCATTCATGCTTCGATACGCCATCATCTTCTTCATTATCGCGCTCGTCGCCGCTTTGTTCGGCTTCGGCGGCATCGCGGCCGGCGCGGCCGAGATCGCGAAGATCCTGTTCTACATCTTCGTCGTGATCTTCCTGGTCACGCTGCTGCTGGGAGTCGTGCGCCGATGACGATCGCACCCGACCGTTCGCAGCGCATCGCGGAACTCGAGCATGCGCTCGCGAACGGCTTTCCGTCGCAATCGACCGTCGTCGTGCATGCGGACGACGCGTCGGGGCGGCTGACGATCCAGGTGTCGTGGGTGCGCGTGCCGTCCGATGACGATGCCCGTCAATGGCGCTGCGCGGTCGATCTGCGTTTCGATCCCGACGTGCTCACGCGCTATGCATCGCTCGGTACGGCCGACCGGTTGCGCGTCCGGACGCATGTGTGCGACATGGCGCGGCGCGCGGTGGACGAACAGAAACCGCGTGTCGAGGACGCCGAGATCGAATGCAGCGTCGCGCTCGACGTGACGCGCGACGAACTGGATCGCGCGCTGCGCGCGCCCTGACGTCGCGGCAGCAGCCCGTCGCGACACCGTAGCGGGCCGCCGCGGCACGCGCCGCGCGGCGCGTCCTTTTCCCGTGACGGCTGCGTGTGCGCCGCGACGCGGCCCCGCACGCCGCCGTCCATCACCGAACCGATGCGAGGATGCGCGCATGACGAATCTCCCCGATCCGGCAATCGACCGCAACCCGACGGCGCGCAATCGCGCCCCCTCGCCGAACGTCGCACGGGGGAGCCGGTTCGCCAGGCGGGCGTGCAAGCGGCAAGGAGGACAGGCATGGCACCGCGGATGATCTGGAAAGGCGCGATCAGCTTCGGGCTCGTTCACGTGCCCGTGCAGCTGTTTCCCGCGACGCGCACCGTGAAGCCGTCGTTCCGGCTGCTCGACAAGCGCTCGATGGATCCGGTCGGCTACCGGCAGATCAACAAGCGCACCGGCAAGGAAGTCACGCGCGAGGACATCGTGCGCGGCTACGAATACGAGAAGGAACGCTACGTCGTGCTGACCGACGACGAAATCCGCGCGGCGAACCCCGAATCGACGCAGACCGTCGACATCCTGACCTTCGTCGACGAGGATGCCGTGTCGTTCCTCTATCTCGACACGCCGTACTACCTCGTGCCGGACCGCAAGGGCGAGAAGGTCTATGCGCTGCTGCGCGATGCATTGAAGGACAGCGGCAAGATCGGCATCGCGCTGGTCGTGATGCGCGACCGACAGCATCTCGGCGCGCTGATTCCGGTCGGGCCGCTGCTCGCGCTCGATACGCTGCGCTGGCAGGAGGAGTTGCGGCCGCTCGACGAACTGTCGGTGCCGGCCGACGACGCGAAGGGCGCGGGCGTGACCGCGCGCGAGCTCGCCATGGCGAAGAAGCTGATCGACGACATGGCCGGCAAGTGGACGCCCGACGAGTATCACGACACGTTCCGCGACGACATCCTCGAGCTGGTCGAGCGCAAGGTGCGCGCGGGCAAGATCGAGGAGATCGAGGAACGGCCGGCGCAGACGAGCCGCGCGGCGGCCAACGTGGTCGACCTCACCGAGTTGCTGAAGCGCAGCCTGAAGGGCGGCGGCGGGGCGCGTGCGGCGGATCTGCGCGATGCGGGCGACGACGAGGACGCGAATACGGATGAGGCATCGTCGTCGTCGCGCGGCGGCGGGCGCCGCAAGCCGGCTTCAAAAACCGCGGCGACGGGCGCGGCCACGAAAACCGCGGCGGCGAAACGGCCGGCCGCGAAACGTGCCGCGCACGGCGAGCATGCGGTGAAGAAGGCCACCGCACGCCGCAAGCACGCCGCATGACGCCGCGCGAAGCGAGGTGATGCGATGCCCGGCAAGCTCGATCCCTATCGTCGCAAACGCCACTTCGGCGCGACGCCGGAACCGGAGGGCACGCAAGGGCGCCGGCGTGCGAAGGCGGATGCGAAACCCTCCGCGCGGGCGCGCGCCCGCACCGTCCATCCGCTGCGCTTCGTGATCCAGGAGCATCATGCGCGGCGCTTGCACTACGACTTCCGGCTCGAACTCGACGGCACGCTGAAATCATGGGCCGTGCCGAAGGGGCCGAGCTACGATCCGTCGGTGAAGCGTCTCGCCGTGCATGTCGAGGACCATCCGCTCGAATATGCGTCGTTCGAAGGCAAGATTCCGGCCGGGCATTACGGCGCGGGGTCGGTCGTCGTATGGGACGAAGGCACGTGGACACCCGACGGCGGCCTCGCGCAGGCACGCGACGGCTATCGCGCGGGCAAGCTCACGTTCCGGCTCGACGGCGAAAAGCTGCACGGCGGCTGGGCGCTTGTGCGCAGCGGGCGCCAGCAGGGGCGACAGGAGCAATGGCTGCTGATCAAGGAGCGCGACGACGACGCGCGCGACGCGGACGAATTCGACGTCGTCGGCGAGCGGCCGGGGAGTGTGCATGATGGCGCTGCGTCTGCGACGCGCGCGGATTCGGCCGATGGCTCGAAGCATGCGCGCCGGACGCCGCGCGGCCGCGGCGACAAGACTGCGCAACACGATGCACGTGGCGCGCGGCATGACGAGCACGACGAGCGTGAACGCCCGCCCACCGATCCGTCCGGGATCGAAGGCGCGGTGCGCGCGCCGTTGCCCGAGCGCGTCGCGCCGCAACTCGCGACGCTGGTTGACGGCCCGCCCGCGCAGGGCGACTGGCGCTACGAACTGAAGTTCGATGGCTACCGGATCCTCGCGCGTATCGCGGGCAAGGGCACACGCCGGCACGTGAAGCTGATGACGCGTGAAGGCCGCGACTGGACCGCGAAGCTGCGCGCGCAACGCGATGCGCTCGCCGCGCTCGCCGTCGACGACGCATGGCTCGACGGCGAGGCCGTCGTGCTCGGCGCGCACGGCCTCCCCGATTTCCAGGCGCTGCAGAACGCCCTCGGTGCGGGGCGCTCGGATGCGGTCACGCTGTTCGTATTCGATTTGCCCTTCCTTGACGGTTACGACCTGCGCGACGCGCCGCTCACCGCACGCCGCGCGCTGCTCGAACCGCTGCTGGCCGACAGCGACCCCGCGCGACTGCGCTTTTCGCCCGATCTCGGCGACGACGTCGCGTCGCTGATCGCAAGCGCATGCGATACGGGCCTGGAAGGGCTGATCGGCAAGCGCGCGGACTCGCGCTATCGGGCCGGACGTTCACCTGCGTGGATCAAGCTCAAATGCCGACGCAGGCAGGAGTTCGTGATCGGCGGCTATACCGAGCCGTCGGGCAGCCGCCACGGCTTCGGTGCGCTGCTGCTCGGCGTGCACGAACCGGCGCGGGCCGGCAAGCGGCGACGCGGGCCGACACCGCTGCGCTATGTCGGCCGGGTCGGCACAGGCTTCGACGCACGCATGCTCGACCGGCTTGCCGCGATCCTGCGCAAGCACGAGCGCGACACGCCGCCGTTCGATCCGCCGCCGCGCGAACGCTCGCGCACGCGCGTGCACTGGATCGAACCGACGCTCGTCGCCGAATGCGAATTCGCGGAATGGACCGGCGACGGCATCGTGCGGCAGGCCGCGTTCATCGCGCTGCGCGAAGACAAGCCGGCCACGCAGATCGTCCGCGAAGTGCCGAAGCATACGGAAAATGCAAAAACGGAGATGACGATGGATCGACAGCGAACCACGCACGACGACAAACATCCCCGCAAGCACGCGTCGCACGCGGCTCATGAAGCGAATGGCCGCGAACACCACGCGCGTTCACGGTCATCCACCCGCACGGCCGGCGACGATGCCGGCCCGGATCAGCTCGGCCGCGTGCGCATCACCCATCCCGACCGCGTGCTCGACCCGCAAAGCGGCACGCGCAAGATCGATCTCGCGCATTACTGGCAATGGGTCGCGCCGTGGCTGTTGCCGGACCTGAAGGGGCGACCCGTGTCGCTCGTGCGCGCGCCCGGCGACATCGCCGGCGAGCTGTTCTTCCAGAAGCACGCGGAACGCCGCGAGATTCCGTTCGTCACGCAACATGCCGGGCTCGATCCGGGTCACGGTCCGCTGCTGTCGCTCGACAGCGTCGACGCGCTGCTCGGCGCCGCGCAGATGGGCACGATCGAACTGCATACGTGGAACGCGCACGCGTCGAACATCGAGCGGCCCGACCGAATCGTGTTCGACCTCGATCCTGATCCCGCGCTGCCGTGGAGCGCGATGATCGAGGCCGCGCAACTCGTGCGCGGGCTGCTCGACGAACTGGGGCTCGCGTCGTTCTGCAAGACGAGCGGCGGCAAGGGGCTGCATGTGGTCGTGCCGATCACGCGGCACCTCGGATGGGACGACGTGAAGGACTTCTCGCGCGCCGTCGCGCAACACGTCGCGGGCGCGCTGCCCGACCGTTTCACCGCGACGATGGGCCCGCGTCATCGTCGCGGCAAGATCTTCATCGATTACCTGCGCAACGGCCGCGGCGCGAGCACGATCGCGGCGTACTCGGCGCGTGCGCGGCCCGGGATGGGCGTATCGGTGCCGCTGCGCTGGGACGAGGTGCCCGACACGACGGGCGGCGCGCAATGGACGATCGACACGCTGCACGAACGGCTCGACCGGCTCCAGCGCGATCCGTGGGAAGGCTACGACGACACGCGGCAGCGCATCTCCGCGCAGATGCGCGCGCGGCTCGACGGGGCGTGACGTCGCCGGCGCGGTCAGCGCCGGCGCTGCTGCAGGCGGTAATACCAGTCCATCAGCGGGGTCGCGGATACGCCGTGCGCGATCACCGACGCCGACACGACGGCCAGCACCGGCGCCGCGAGCGGGCGCACCGCGCTGGACGGCCCGTGTTCGAGCGCGAACAGCAGGTAATAGAACGAGCCGATTCCGCGTATCCCGAACCACGCCATCAGCCGCCGCTGCGCGTGGGTCGCGTGCGAGCCGGTCAGCGACAGCAGCACGGCGAGCGGCCGCACGGCCACGAACAGCACGAGGGCGAGCGCGATAGCGCCCCACGTCATGAGCGGCACCGACAGCGTCGTGAGCACGCTGCCGATGATCGTCATGATGAGCGCCTCGGCGATGCGTTCGAGCTCGATCGTGAAGTCCAGCACCGATTCGGTCATGAACGCGTGGACCTTCTCCGGATGCTTCTCGGTCGCGACCACGTCTTCCGAATCGATCCGGCCGATCACTTCGCGCGGGCGCCGGTCGCCGCTCGCGCGATGCTCGACGCGGCGCATCGCGACACCCGCGGCGAACGTCGCGATGAAGCCGAAGGTATTCGCGAGCTGCGCGGCGCCGAACGACAGCACGATCAGCGCGAGCGCGAAGAAGCCTTCGAAGCCGAGCGCCTGCGCGTGGCGGGTGCGCAGCCAGCCGATCGCCTTGGTGGCGGCCGCGCCGAGCACGCCGCCGATCGCGGCCGCGCCCGCGATGCCCCACAGCGCGGCCAGCGCGAACGCGCCCGTCAGCGCCGGCCGCGCGTGCGGCGTGTCGGGCACGCCGCACAGCGCGAGGCCCGCGAGCGCGAACGGCAGCGCGATGCCGTCGTTCAGCCCGCCTTCGCCGGACAGCGCGAAGCGCACCAGGTCGCGGTCGCCGGGATCGTGCACCTGCACGTCGTGCGCGAGCACCGGGTCGGTCGGCGCGAGGATCGCCGCGAGCAGCAGCGCGGGACCCCAGCCGAGCCCGAGCGTCAGCACCGCGCAGCCGGCGAGCAGCGGCACGGTGACGATCATCGCGAGCAGGCCGAGCCGGCAGGGCACGAGCCACAACGGGTCGGACAGCGGCACGCGCAGCCGCAGCCCGATCGCGAACAGCGACACCAGCAGCGCGACTTCGACGATCTCGCGTAAAAGCGGCGCGTCGCGTTCGATGTCGAGATGCAGGAGCCCGGCCCCGGACGGGCCGAGTGCGACGCCGAGCGCGAGATAGATCATCGCGCTGCTGCAGGGCAGGTGACGCAGCGCCGACGTCGCGACGCCCATGCCCATCAGCACCGCGCCGACGATCAGATACCACAGCGTTTCATGCATGCGTGCAGGCGGAGCAAGTCGATACGGAGCGGGCGGGGGGCGTCACGGCTTGCGGCCGAACGCCTCGCGCAGTTTCCGCTTCGCGCGTTCGAGCGTCGCGCGGCGTGTTTTCGGCAGGTTGCGGCCCGCGCGGTTCAGATAGAAGTTGAGCATCGACATCGCCGACTGGAACGGCGGCGCTTTGCGGCGGCGGCTGTGTTCGGCGGAGCGCTTGAGCGACGCCGCGATCTCGCCCGGGTCGTCGGACTTGAAGATCGCGGGTTCGATGTCCAGCGCATCGCTCTTTTTCATGACGTCGGCGGACCAGCGCTTGCGATGATGCGGATCGTTGCTGCGCGCGCGGCCGGGGCGGCGCGTCACGCGTTTGCCGTGCGGATGGGAAGTTGAAGCTGAAGGCATGACAGGGCTCCGTACGGGATCGGGATGGGCTGGTCGTGGAACGCGCAAATCGCGTGCCGCGCGTCGCCGACGGCACGTGCCTTGCTGAACCAGGGACGCAGGAAATTTCACGACAGCGATTCCATTGAGGGAGAACGTTCCATGAAGCCAGTATTCGAATCGAAATGTGCCGCGCGCCGGATCCTTGCGTGTGCGGCTGTCGCACTCGTCGCGGCCGCACCGGCCGCATGGGCACAGAATTCGCAGCGTTCCGACGAGGGCACCGGCGCGCCGATCCTGTCGCCGCCGGACACATCGGCTCAGGGCGCCGGCGGCGGCATGTCGAACGGCAATACGGCGGCGCCGCCGCCCGCGACCCGCATGCAGGAGCCGCGCGCCATGCGTTCGCACGCGCGCCCGCATGTGCGCACCAAGCCGGGCGGCCCGAGCGGCGCCGGCACCGGCGGCAGCGGCAGCACGGGCGGCTCCAATGGCGGCGGCAGCGCGGGGGCGGGCGCGACGGGCGCGGGCGGCGGCGCAGGCGGTACGGGAGGTACGGGAGGTACGGGAGGTACGGGAGGTACGGGAGGTACGGGCGGCGCAGGTTCCAGCGGCTATTGACGATCACGGTGTCGCGCCGGCGCGACCGGCGCGGCGCGATGGCTGGCGTCGGCCGCGGGGCCGGCACACCGCCACCACGCAGGAGGACATCATGCAATCGAATTCACGGATCTCGCTCGACGACGACGACCTGGACACCGACGCGGTCGATACCGACGATCTCGATACGACGGTGCATCTCGACGTCGAGACCGGCAGGATCACGTTTCATGCGGCCTGGGCCTTGGCGCCCGATGCACCGCCCGATACCGCGCGGCACGCCGTGGTGCTCGCACTCGACTGCGACACGATGGAGCGCTATGCGGATCTCGACGACGGCGCGCGGATGCGCGTGCACGCAATGCTGCACGATGCCGTGCAGGCCACGCTCGACACGCTGCCCGACGTCACCGAGGACCTGACGCTGACGGTCGAGCTGACCGACGCGATGCTCGATGCGGCGCGTCACTTGCAGTGAGCGTGTCGGGCCGATAGCGACCCGCGCACGGGCGCGGCCTTGCATGACGGCGCCGGGCGCCAGTCGCCGGCAGTCGCATTACATCCTGTTGAAATCTTTGCAGAGGCCGCGCGGGGCGGCGTGACGCCGGCCCGCACGCGTCACGCCGCGGCGCGCGTGCGTGAGGCCGCCCGGCGATTGCGGGTCGCGCCCCATCGACGCGATCGTACGCGCGGCACGCAAATTGCTGCGCGATGAGAACGGCACGACGGGTGCCGCAACATCAACAGGGGGGCGCTCCATGATCGGCAAGCTGGACCATTGCAAGGTGGCGATACTCGCGGTCGACGGCTTCGAGGAAGCCGAACTCGTCGAGCCGCAGCGCGCGCTCGCGGCCGAAGGCGCGCAGGTCGACGTGATTTCGCAGAAGCGCGGCGAGATCCAGGGGCTCAGGCACGTCGACAAGGGCGAGCGCGTGAAGGTCGACCGTACCTTCGACGATGCGCGCGAAGGCGACTACGACGCGGTCGTGCTGCCGGGCGGCGTCGTCAACGGCGACGCGATCCGGATGCTGCCGGCCGCGCGCGAATTCGTGACGGCGGCGGTCGGTGCGGGCAAGCCGATCGCCGCGATCTGTCACGGCGGCTGGTTGCTCGTATCGTCCGGGCTGGTGGACGGCCGCACGATGACGAGCTGGCCGAGCCTGCAGGACGACATCCGCAACGCGGGCGGCAAGTGGGTCGACCAGGAGGTCGTGCGCGACGGCAACCTGATCACGAGCCGCAAGCCCGACGATCTGCCCGCATTCAACGGCGCGCTGGTGCAGTGTCTCGCGTCGCGGGGAGGTTGAGCGATGCCGGCCGATTCCGTCCGTCACGTGACGCTGACCGACGCGCCGCCCGAGTTCGACGGCGCGGCGCTGCAGATGCGTTTCGTCGTCGAGGTCGACGGGAAGCCGCTCACGTGCGCGATCACGGTCGAAGCGCTCGAGGACCATTTCGGCGCCAGCTCCGCGCTCGAAGCCGACCTGCGCGACGCGTTCGAGCGCGGCCGCGCGCGCATCGAGGCCGCGTGCGAGGACGTGCTCGCGGACGGCAAGGGCGGCGTGGAACTGCACAGCGGCTATTTCCGCGTGCGCGACAAGGCGGCGGGCAAAACGGCGCGGGCCGGGCTGTTTCGTTCGAGGAAGTCGTGATCCGCGCGGCTGCGGAATGCCGGCGCTGGCCGGCCGGCGCACCGTGCGCATGCTCGCTTACACACCATTGAAAACTTTGCAGCGGTCGTCACGCGGTTTGCGGTGACACATCGCGCCGCGCGCCAGTCGCGCACGGGGGCGGCCGCGTCCCACAATCTGGCACGCTCCCTGCATGCTTCTGTCGTCGCCGGCGCACGTTTCGCGCCGTGCGTCGCCGCGATGCCGCCGCCGCATCGTGCGAAGCCGTCAACGGGGAAACGAGCATGCTGACCGCCCATGAATTTGCCGCGCTGTTCCTGGTGCATCGCGCACCGGAACAGATCCAGACCGACCGCGAGGACATCGTCGCGCTGGTCGAACGACAGTTGATCGTGATGCGTCCCGACGCGTCGGGTGCGAGCCGCCCCGCGCTGACCGCCGACGGGTTGACCGTCGTCCGGTGCGTGCAGCGGCACGACGGCCACGACGCCGGCGATCTCGACGCGTGACACGCGATGCATGACACCCGCACGCGTGGCCGGCGCGCGGTTCAGCGTGCGATCGCAACCGGCGCGTTGACCTGCACGACCGGTGTATCGCCGTCGAATGGCGGCGCGAACGGGAAGCGGTCGATCACGCCGGTTTCGAACAGCAGGCAGCAGGTCGAGCCGCCGTACTGGAAATAGCCGATCTCGTCGCCCTTGTCGACGCGTTGCCCCGGCACGACTTCGACGATGCAGGACGAGACGTCGCCCATGCCGACGAACACGGCCGCGACGGTCCCGATCCCGGGATCGTCGCAGTCGATCGCGACGATCGCGCGCGCGGCGACGGCCGTCATGTAGCCCTGCGAATCGTTGAGGCCGGCCGGGTCCGGGCCTTCCGCCTCGGCGACGGAATAGTAGGTGCCGTCGACCCGGTACGCATGCGTGACGGTGCCGCGCACCGGCGCGTGCCAGCGGTGATAGTTGTATGCGCTCAGATACGCCTGGTACAGATCGCCGCCGACGAACCGTTCGGCGAGCGGCAGCCGCGCGGGCGTGAAGATGTCGCGCAGCGAGTAAGGCTGGCCCTTGATCCAGAACGTGTCGCGGATCTTCACGTTCGACGCGGTGTGATACGGCGCGGCCTCGCATGCGCTGACGATCACGTGCGCATCGTCCGGCGCCGCGACCGGCCGCGCGCCCGCGCGAAAGCGTCGCGTGAAGAAGTCGTTCCACGAGTCGAAGCCCCAGTGCGGCTGGTCCTCGCGATACTGGAACTGCGACAGGCCGAGGCGCTTGCGCGCTTCGTCGCAGAACCAGCCGTCGGGCGGCGACGTGTCGAGATGCGCGCGCGAATGCGGGCCGCCGAGGAAATCGCACCACACGTTCAGCACCTGCTTCAGGTGCGCGTTGACCGCCGCGTCGCGAAACGCCGCGTGGCCCGACGGCATGCACATCGGCCAGTCGAGGAACGCGTTCAGCGGGCACACGATCAGGCTCGTTTCGCTGAATGGCGGCGTGTAGGTCATCAGGTGATCGATCACCGTCATCAGTTCGCCGATCGATGCGTAGCCGAGCGTGCGGCCCGCTTCGCGTGCCTCGTCGATCGCGCGGGTCAGGCTCATGCGCAGCACCGCGTCGTCGTCGAACAGCCGCGCCAGTTCCTGCACGGCCGGCGTGCGCAGCCGTTCGCCCGCATGCGCGCGTGCGTCGTTCGCGATCGCTTCGCGATACGCGGCCATGTGCGATTCCTCGCGGGCCATCCATTCGCCGAGGCGATGGCGTGTGGCGGGCGACGGGCTGGGATCGGTCGGCATGGTCACCTCCGGCAAGGTTGCGATACGAACGCAGATAGCAAGGCGCTTGCCCGGTGCGCGGCATCGAAATTGCTGCGCTCGGGCGACGGATGCTTTCACCGACTCAGGAGAGGACACATGAGCGCAGCTTCGAATGTGCGACAGACGAACGATGCGGCATCGACCGCCGAGCGCCGCAGCGGCGAACAGCGGACCGTGGCACCGACCCGCACGCGGGCACGGGTGCGCGCGTCGACGTCACATAACGCGCGGCGGGCCGAACGCGGCGGCGGGAACGGCCCCGTGGCGCCGAGCCGCGATCGCGAGACCGGCGAGCCGCATTGGGAGGACGACGGCGGCGCGATGCCGCCGGAAGAGTGGTCGTGACTTCGAGCGCTTATTGCTGGCCCGCCGGCCGCTCCGGCCGATAGCGATCGACGAGCGCAGGATCGATCGAATCGTCGTCGCGGAGGGCTGACGATACGGCGTCCACGATGGCGGGCCAAATGCCGGTTTGCTGCAGGACAGGCATTTCCTTGGCCAGAACGTTGCTGAGTTGCCCGCGGTTTTGCTCGATTGAGCGGAGAAGCCGATCGGCCTGATGATCCGGCATTTCGACGATCTCCTTGATTGCCTGCCGGGCGCGCGCGTGACTGCGCAGATAACGCGATTCTTCTCGCATGTGTTCGGTCAACGTGCGTTTGACGATATTGGCAAGGTATTGCACGTGCGGGCTCAGGTCCGGATAGCGCCATAGCGGCCGGGCCAGCTGCTCGCCGTCGAACGCGAAGTTGGATACGACACCGTCGGGATAGGTGGTCTGAGCTGCGGCGAACGATACGTTCGAGCGCACGTTCGCCATCAGCGGAGCGGACACGTGGTCCAGCACCTTGTCGTACCCGCGGCGTTCGCCCGCGTCGTCCATGATGACCGCGGAAATCGGGAGAATCACGGGTTCCGGAATGGCGCCGTCTCGTCGCAGGACATCGTTGATCAGAAAGCGATGGACACGGCCGTTTCCGTCGGCAAGCGGATGGATGTAGACGAAGCCGAAGGCTGCAACGGCGCTGCGCATGACCGGAGACTGGCCCGCGGTGCGCTGCAGGAACACGCGAAGGCCGTCGAGCATGACCGGCACGTCGTCTTGTACGGGCGCTACGTAGTGGACGATCTCGTTGAAGCGTACGGTTTCTCCGACGAATACGGGTGACTGGCGGAAACCGAAATGCGTAAGTGTGGTGCGTTCGCCGAGGATTTCCCGCTGCAATTCGGCTAACGCCCGGTCCGTCAGCGGCTGCTCCCCCTGCGCGGTACGTCTCGCCAGCACGTCGGCAAAGCGCTGAATCCGGGTGAGGCGATCCGCCTCGCCTTCGATGGCGAAGCTTGCTCTACTTTCTCGCAAGGTCATCCACGCTGCCGCCCGCATCAGAAGATCCTCGCCGAATTCCGCGGTGAGATCGGCGAACAGACGCGACACGTCGAGCGCGGTGGCCTGCATGAAGGAGGGTGTCTTGACGAGGATCGGGCAGAAGTAGCGTGTGCCCGGGAGATTGTCGTTTACGCGCCATCGCGGATTTTTCACGATACGGTCGCGCGAAGCGGTGACCATTTTGCTGTCGTCCAGCAGGTCGACATAGTTGCCGCCCGTTCGATCGGGGACACGCAACGTGTTGCCGGTCAGCCATTCGTACAGGAAGGCGGCGCGACGGGCGTATTGTCCGGTAGGCTCGGCATCGATCCAGTCCTGCACGGACGCCGGCCCCAATTGCCCGAACAGGCGAGCCAGAAACTCGAGTTGCGGTACCTCGTGGCGAAGATGAAACTGGAGATGGGCCGCGATGTTGTCTGCCGGACGCATCGAATCCGGATAGGTCTCGAGCCGATATCCATCGACGACTTCGGTTGCGCGCCGTCCTCCCCAGCGACTGATGACGGGAAGTCGCGCCATCGGATTGATATCGCAATGTGCCATGAGCCAGGCGGCACCAATCGGATTGTCGGGCAGTTCGGTCATATGCAAGCTCCTGTCAGCCGGACCGGTCGACGCGCAAAATCGATTACGGACGTACAAAAACGATTATATGCTACCGGATCTGAACAAAAACGATTGTATCGCACCGTAGTTCCACAAAACTGATTACGCGCGAGAATAGAGGGGCGATCGTTGGCGCCCTCAGTATCGGCAACGCCGATTTCTTCATTTCCATATTTCGAGTATTATCGAAAAATGGAAACGAACCAGACCATCGCCGCCCTGTCGGCCCTCGCGCATGAGTCGCGCCTCGCCGTATTCCGCGCGCTCGTGCAGGCCGGCCCGTCGGGCTTGCCTGCCGGGCAAATCGCGACGCTGCTCGACGTGCCGCCATCGTCGCTGTCGTTTCATCTGAAGGAACTGGCCCACGCGCAACTCGTCACGAGCCGCCAGGAAGGCCGCTTCGTGTTCTATTGCGCGAACTTCGCGACGATGAACGGGCTGATCGGCTACCTGACCGAGAACTGCTGCGGTGGCAATCCGTGCACGCCGGCCTCCGCCTGTTCGACCGCCTGCTCCGACCCAACGTAAGCACACCTCCCAGCCCCCCCGATGACCACCAACGTCCTGATCCTCTGCACCCACAACTCCGCCCGCAGCGTGCTCGCGGAGGGCATGCTCAATCACTGGGCCGCGAAACTCGGCCGCGACGTGCGCGCCTACAGCGCCGGCAGCGCGCCGAGCGGCCGGCTCAATCCGTTCGCGCTGGACGCGCTGACGCGCGCGGGCGTCGACGTCGGTGGATACCGCAGCAAGAGCTGGGACGAATTCGTCGGCGACGGCGCGCCGCGGATGCGCGTCGTCATCACGGTATGCGACAGCGCGGCTGCGGAGGCTTGCCCGTACTGGCCCGGCAGCCCGGTGAAAGTGCACTGGGGCTACGCCGATCCGTCGAACGCCGAGGGCGGCGATGCAGGCAAGCGGCTCGCGTTCGAACTGACGCGCGAGGCGATCGGTTACCGGATGCTGCAACTGCTGGCGTTGCCGCTCGACCGGATGAGCGACGCCGAACTCCAGGCGGCGTTGACCGACATCTCGCGGAACTGAGCGCCCGCACGCGGCACGCTCGAACCCGCGTGCCGCGTGCGTTTTTCCAGCATCGAATCCTGTCCGATGAATACGTCCAACACCATCCCGCCTTGCAACGCCGCCGCGAAGCCGGCGATCAACTTCTTCGAACGCTATCTGACGGTCTGGGTCGCGCTGTGCATCGTCGCCGGCATCGCGCTTGGCCAGGTGCTGCCCGGCCTGTTCCAGCGGATCGGCCGCATCGAGTACGCGCAGGTGAACCTGCCGGTCGGGTTGCTGATCTGGGTGATGATCATCCCGATGCTCGTGAAGGTCGACTTCGGCGCGTTGCATGAAGTGCGGCAGCACGTGAAGGGGATCGGCGTCACGCTCGCCGTGAACTGGCTCGTCAAGCCGTTCTCGATGGCTTTCCTCGGCTGGCTGTTCATCCGCCAGCTGTTCGCGCCGATGCTGCCGGCGGACCAGCTCGACAGCTACGTCGCCGGCCTGATCCTGCTGGCCGCCGCGCCGTGCACGGCGATGGTGTTCGTGTGGAGCCGGCTCACGGGCGGCGATCCGCTGTTCACGCTGTCGCAGGTCGCGCTGAACGACAGCATCATGGTGATCGCGTTCGCGCCGCTGGTCGGGCTGCTGCTGGGGATGTCCGCGATTACCGTGCCGTGGGCGACGCTGCTCACGTCGGTGCTGCTCTACATCGTGATTCCGGTGATCCTCGCGCAGCTCTGGCGCAAGCGGCTGATGCGGAGCGGGCAGGCGGCGTTCGATGCCGCGATGGCGAGGATCGGCCCGTGGTCGATCGCCGCGCTGCTCGCGACGCTCGTGCTGCTGTTCGCGTTCCAGGGCGAGGCGATCCTCAGGCAGCCGCTGGTGATCGCGCTGCTCGCGGTGCCGATCCTGATCCAGGTGTTCTTCAACGCGGCGCTCGCATACTGGCTCAACCGCGCGGTGGGCGAGAAGCACAACGTCGCGTGCCCGTCCGCGCTGATCGGCGCATCCAATTTCTTCGAGCTCGCCGTCGCGGCCGCGATCAGCCTGTTCGGTTTCCACTCCGGCGCGGCGCTCGCGACCGTCGTCGGCGTGCTGATCGAGGTGCCGGTCATGCTGCTGGTGGTGCGCATCGTGAACCGGTCGAAGGGCTGGTACGAGCGCGCATGAGCCAACCACGGAATCCATCCATGACCGACCGACTGACCGACCTGCCGCAACTCGACCCCGAACTCTTCCGCGTGCCGGACGCGAGCCGCTTGCGGCCGGCGTCGCCGTCCACGCATCCGCCGCGTTTCCTGCTGCTGTACGGTTCGCTGCGCGAGCGTTCGTTCAGCCGCCTGCTGGTCGAGGAGGCCGAGCGCCTGCTCACGGCGATGGGTGCCGAGGTGCGCGTGTTCAATCCGAGCGGCCTGCCGTTGCCCGACGATGCGCCGGAGAGCCACCCGAAGGTCGTCGAGCTGCGCGAACTGGTGCTGTGGTCGGAAGGGATGGTGTGGTGCTCGCCGGAACGACACGGTGCGATGACCGGCATCATGAAGTCGCAGATCGACTGGATTCCGCTGTCGGTCGGCGCCGTGCGGCCGACGCAGGGCAAGACGCTCGCGGTGATGCAGGTCAGCGGCGGCTCGCAGTCGTTCAACGCGGTGAACCAGATGCGCGTGCTCGGGCGCTGGATGCGCATGCTGACGATCCCGAACCAGTCGTCGGTGGCCAAGGCGTTCATGGAATTCGACGAAGCAGGGCGGATGAAGCCGTCGGCCTATTTCGATCGCGTGGTCGACGTGATGGAGGAACTGGTGAAGTTCACGCTACTGACGCGCGATATCGGTCCGTATCTGGTCGACCGGTACAGCGAGCGCAAGGAGAGCGCGGAGGCATTGTCGAAGCGGGTGAATCAGCGGGCGATTTGAACCTTACGGGTAACTGGAGCTCGGTGAGAAGGGGGGCCTCGAGGCGCTGGCCGCCTTCGCAGAAAACCGATTACGTTCGCGGGCCCTTCGTATCGATGGCCACCAGCACCGCAACCGGCAATGCGGCCAGACAGCGATCGAGCCGGATCACGCCGTCCGGCGCCGCGACTTCGCTTCCGTCGCTCAGCCAGTCGATCCACCGCTCGCCGGCGCCGTGCGGCACGACTACGGCCGTATCGCCCCATTCCCGCGGTTCCACGCGCGGCAACTCCGGTGCTTCGCCGAGTAGGCGGCACGCAAGCCGCGTCACCGCGACCACGACCGTCGCAGCCTCGTCGCGACGCGCGAAGGCCACGGCATGCCGCCCGAGTTTTCCGCGCACGCGCAGCGGCACGTACGCGCCATCTGTAAACGTCCTCGGCCAGCGCGTGCGCAACGCGAGCATCCGCTCGACGAGCGCGCGCTTTACCCGCGCATCGGGCCAGTCGCGCAGGTACGCGGCGACCGGCTCGTCGACCCGCTCGGCCGCCAGCTTCTCAAACGGCACGTCGCGCCGATTGTCCGGATCGACGAGCGAGTGATCCCATGACTCGGTACCTTGATACAGATCGGGCACGCCCGGCGACGCCATCCGCAACGTCGCCTGCGCGAGACCGTTGACGACGCCGGCCGGCGCGAGCCGCGCGACGAACGCATGCAGTCGATGCACGAAATCGCCCGTGCCGTGCGGCGTCAGGATCGCGCGGACGAACGCCTCGCAAGCGCGCTCGTAGTCCGCGTCCGGCGCGAGCCAGTCCGTGTACCGTTTCGCCTCGCGCAGCGCCTTCGTCTGCCATCGCACCACGCGCTCCGTGAGCGCCGCGAGTCCGGCCGCATCGTCCGGCGCGAGCCCCGGCGGCCAGCAGCCGACGAGTGTCTGGTACAGCATTGCCTCCGCGGAAGGCCCCGGCGTCCAGGCAAGATCGCGATGTGCGCCGCCGCGCCGAGGCAGGTTCAACGCGGACCAGTCGAGCGACACCGTGCGCCACAGGTCCGGCACTTCGCTCAGCACCGCGAGCCGCACGCGCGCATCCTCGCCGCGCTTGTGATCGTGCGTCGCCGTCGCGACGAGCGTATGCGGAACGGTGCGCGCGCGACGCCGGTTGCGTGCATGGAACGCGCCGCGCGACAGGCTGAACTCGCCGGCATCGGCGCCGACCTCGTTGCGCGACAGCAGCCGTCCGTAGCGATAGTTGGCCGTGTCCTCGACGCCCTTCGCGGCAAGCGGCGCGGTGAGCTGCGCGAACGCGACACGCGCCGCGTGCAGCGCGGCGGCATCCGCGCGCGGCACGCGCGTGCCGGGCAGCCCGAGCCAGCCGGCGACGCGATCGAGCGCATAGCGGTCGGACGGATCGATCGCCGCGCACGCCGCGTCGTACGCGCGCGCCAGCACGCGGCGATCGGAGGCGGTCGCCTCTTCGCCGAGGGTCGGGTACATCCGGTACACGGGCAGATGCACGGCGAGCTCGCCCAGCACCCGATGGATCGCAATCCTGCTGATGTCGCGCGTCGCGGGTGCGGCGCGGGCGACACGGTGCAACGCCCGCGCGACGCGGTCATGCTCGCCCGCCAGCTGCCGAGTCAGCACGCGCCGCTTGCCGGCCACCGCTTCCCGAGCGAACGAGCGCGTCGACCCCGACACGGCTGCCCAGTGCGCGGCGAGCGGCGCGGCGCCGGCCGGGTCGTGCAGCAGCGCGGCGACGTCGTTCATGAAGTCGTAGCCGGTCGTGCCGTCGACGCGCCAGTCCTCGCGCAGCGTCTCGCCCGGCGCGAGAATCTTCTCGACGACGACATACGGCCGTTCGTCGCGCTGCGCGGCGAGCCGCGCATGCAGGCGCCGGCAATACGCGCGCGGGTCGGCGAGGCCGTCGACGTGATCGACGCGCAGCCCGTCGATGAAGCCGGCCGCATGAAGTTCCAATGGCAGCGCGTGCACCGCGTCGAACACCGCTTCGTCCTCGACGCGCACGGCCGCGAGCGTCGCGATGTCGAAGAAGCGCCGCCAGTTCAGTTCGTCGGCGGCCGTGCGCCACCATGCGAGCCGGTAATGCTGGCGTTCGAGCAGCCGGTGCAGGCACGCGCGCGAGCGCGCGCGGCGCGGATCGGCGCCGCGCAGGATCGCGTCGAACGCATGCGGGCCGTGGGTGGCGGCGTAGTCGCGCAGCGCCGTGTGCGCATCCGCCAGGCGCGCGCTGCCGCGTATCGCCGCGGCAGCGAAACGCTCGGCGAGGGCGTTCAGGTCCGCGCGATTGGTGATGCGCAGGATTTCCGCATAAGTGGCGGCGGCGACCGGCAACTTCCTGCCCAGGCATGCAATGAAAAAGCATCCGGCCGAAGGATCGGCGCCCAGCGTGATGTCGCCTGCCGCGAGCGCGTCGCCGTACGGCGCGCCGAGGCAGGGCAGCAGCACCTTGCCGTCGAGTGCCGCATCGGGCGGATGCCAGTCGATGTCGAAGTAGTGCGCGTACGGGCTGGCCGGCCCCCATTCGAGCACGTCGTTCCACCAGCCGTTCGATGCGCCGCCGACGCCCATGTGGTTCGGCACGATATCGACGATCACGCCGAGGCCGCGCGCACGCAGCGCGTCGACGAGGCGGCGGAAGCCGGCTTCGCCGCCGAGTTCCGCGTTGATCGCGCGATGGTCGACGGTGTCGTAGCCGTGCGTCGAGCCGGGCTCGGCCGTCGTGATCGGCGACAGGTACAGGTGGCTCACGCCGAGCCGCGCGAAATAGTCCGCGTGCGCGGCCGCGTCGTCGAACGTGAAGCCTGCATGCAGTTGCAACCGGAGGGTCGCGCGCGGGGTCATGCGTCGTCCTCCGGTGCGTCACGCGCGCGCTCGATCGCCGCGATGCGTGTGCGTACGTCGGCGTCGAACAGCGCGTCGACCGTGCGCGGCAGCCGGCGCAGCCAGTTCGGATGGCCGCATGGCGGGCCGGGCAGGTTCGGTTGTTCGGGTAGTGCGAGCAGATCCTCGAGCGGCACGATTGCGAGCGGCGACGGGCTGCGCGCGACGTACGCGAGGACGGCGCCGACGGGCGGCGCATCGGCGGGCGGGATCGGATCGCTCGCCGGTGCGCAGCCCGCGTGCTGCAACGCGCGCCACAGCATCGCGCGGTCGGTGGCACGTTCGGCCCGGGCGGCCGCGAGGTGCGGGGCGGGCGACCGTGTGTCCGGTGCGGAGGGCGCGCCGTGGCTGCCATCCGTGGCCGGCGTATCGTCACGCATGACCGGATCGTTCCGTTCGTCGCGGCCCGAGCCGTGTGCGGCCGCGGCGCGACCGATGTCGTCGCCGGCATTGCGTGCACGCGCGACGCGCTGCACGTGGCCGCTTCGGTCCGCTGCGCCTGCATGCTTGGCGGCATCGGCATCGGCCACGACCCGTCGCCATTCGAGATCGACGCCACGCCACCAGCCGGCCACGGTCGGCAGATCATGCGTCGACGTCATCGCGATCGTGTCGCGATCCCACGCCGACGGCGGCCGAAACGCACGATCGGCTTCACGTTCGAACCACAGCACGCGCATCCCCGCGATACCCTGCGCGCCGAGCCGCTCGCGGAATCCTTCCGGCACCGTGCCGAGATCCTCGCCGATCGCGACCGCGCGATGCCGTGCCGCCTCCAGTGCGACGAGCCGCACGAGATCGTCGAACGGGTAGCGCAGGTACGCGCCGTCGCGCGGCGACCGGCCCTCCAGCACGATCCACATCCGCGCGAAGCCGAGCACGTGATCGATGCGGATCCCGCCCGCATGCGCGAAGGCCGCGCGCAGCAGCTCGACGAACGGCGCGAAGCCGTTGGCGCGCAGCGCGGCGGGCGTCCACGTCGTCACGCCCCATGCCTGGCCGTCCGCATTGAACAGGTCGGGCGGCGCGCCGACCGACACGCCGCGCAGCAACGTCGCGCCGTGCGCCCACGCATCGCTGCCGGCCTGATCGGAGCCGACCGCGAGATCGGCGATCAGCCCGATCGCCATCCCCGCATCGCGCGCCGCATGCTGCGCGTTGCCGAGCGCGTCCGACGCGCACCATTGCAGGAACGTATGGAACGCGATCGTCTCGGCATGCGCATGCGCGAAGGCGTCGACCTCGGACGACGCCGGCGTCCGCCACTGCGCGGGCCATTGCCGCCAGTCCGCGCCGATCCCGTGTTCGATGCAGAACGCCTGCAGCGCGTCGAAGCGCGCATGCGCGTCGAGCGCCGCACCGCCCGCCGCGCGGAATCGCTCAAATGCGTCGCGCGACGGCCCGCCATTCGCGCGCCACGCGTCGAAGCACGCGCGCAGCCGGCGCAGCTTCAGCGGCAGCACGTGCGGCCAGTCGATCAGCGGCGCGTCGCTCGCGTTCGCCATGTCCGGCGCCGCACCGCGCGTTCGTCGCACGATGTCGGCCCCCGGCACCGCATCGCAGTCGAGATACGCGACGTTGTGCCAGCGCCGCGACGACGGCGAATACGGACTGTCGTGTTCGGGCAGCGCCGGATACCCGGCATGCGTCGGACTGATCGCGACCGCATGCGCGCCGTGCCGCGCCGCGCGCGTGGCGAGGGCGGCAAGCGCGGTGTAGTCGCCCGCGCCGTCGTCGCCCGTGCGGCGCAGGCTGTAAATCTGAGCCGCGATGCCCCAGCGACGCTGCGCGTCCGGCGCGTCGTCGCAGGCGTCGAACGGCCGGGTCCGCGGCGGCGCGATCGCAAGGCCGATCCGTTGCTCGCCGATGTCGAGCGCGTGATAACCGGGCAGTGCGAGCGGCGGCAGCGTGCCGTGTTCGCCCGCGCCGGTCACGCGCCCGTCGACGTGTCCGCCCGTTTCGAGTGAAATCCGGAAGCGCGCGCCGGGCGGCGCGACACCGCGCGGCAGCGTGAGCGGCGCGCCGGCGTCCCCGGTCACGACGCGCGGCGTCGCGTCGTGCGCTTCGGCGAGCGCCGCCGCGCTGTCGACCCGCTCGATCGGCGTGCCGCATGGCCAGCCGAGCGCATCGACGAGCGCGATGAGCGCGTCGTCGTCCACTCGCCGGGCGACGCCGCCCGAATCGATCCAGTCGGGCTCCAGCCCGGCCGCACGCGCGAGTTCGGCGATCGCGACGTCGGTCGTCATGGCCGCGTATGCCCGTTCGAGCGGTGGCTCAGCGCATCGTGGTTCACCGCGCCGTCGCGCCATGCGATGCAGGTGCGCGCGGGCAGCCGCGCGTCGGCCAGCCGGTCGCGTGCGCGCGGCGGCGTCTCGAACACGACTTTGCCGACCGGCAGCGCGGGCAGCATCGCGTCGTGCGAGCCGGGATTGAACGCGATCGTCAGCGTGCTGCCGTCGCCGAGCCGCCAGCGTGCGACGAGCGCCTCCGCGGCGCCGTCGCCGTTGCCATTGCAGGCCAGCAGCTCGACGCCGAGCACGCGGGCGCCCGGCAGGTGCTGCGTCACGAGCGCCGCGCGCACGGTCAGCGCGCTGCGATAGAAGCGCCGCCACGCGTCGGCGTCGGGCCATGCGTTCTCACCGGCATGGCCGGGCGACGAGCGCACGAAGGTGCCGATGTCGTTCGGATCGGGAATCGCGTCGCGATGCGCGGGATCGGCGAACGCGGGAAACGCGGCGAACTCGCGGCGCCGGCCTTCGCGCACGGCGTCGGCGAGCGCGCCGCGATAGTCGGTGAAGAACTGAAACGGCTGCGTGCTGCCGTCTTCCTCGCCCATGAACAGCAGCGGAATCTGCGGCGCGAGCAGCATCAGGGCGGTGGCCGCGCGTACCGCGTCGTCGTTCGCGAGCGCGCGCAGCCGTTCGCCGAACGCGCGGTTGCCGATCTGATCGTGGTTCTGCAGGAACGTGACGAACGCGGTCGGCGGCAAATGCGCGCTCGACTCGCCGCGCGGCTCGCCGCCGTGCAGCGGCGATGGCTCGCCCTGGTACGCGAACCCTTCGCCGAGCGTGCGCGCGAGATGGCGCAGCGGCGCATCGGCGTACGCGCGGTAATAGCCGTCGCGCTCGCCGGTCAGCAGCACGTGCGCGCTGTTGTGGAAATCGTCGTTCCACTGCGCGTCGAAGCCGCCAGGCCCGAGCAGGCTCGCCGCATTGCGTTCGTTCTCGAGCACCAGATGCACGTGACGCGCATCGCCCGCGTACGTGCGCACGCGGCGCGCGAGCGCGCGCAGCCACGCGTCGTCGTCGATCGCATGCGCGGCGTCGATGCGCAGGCCGTCGAAACGGAATTCGTCGAGCCAGTACAGCGCGTTGTCGATGAAGAACGTGCTCGTCTGCGCACGCGAGAAGTCGATCGCGGGACCCCATGCGGTCTGCCGGTCCGTGCGGAAGAATTCCGGCGCATAGCGCGGCAGCAGGTTGCCCTCAGGGCCGAAATGGTTGTACACGACGTCGAGCAACACCTGCAGACCGAGCCCGTGCGCCGCGTCGACGAGCGCCTTCAGTTCCTCGGGCCGTCCGTACGATGCATCGGGCGCGAACGGCAGCACGCCGTCGTAACCCCAATTGCGCGTGCCGGGGAATGCGTTGACGGGCATCAGCTCGATCGCGGTCACGCCGAGCGCGGCGATCTCCCGCAGGCGTCGCTCGACGTTCGCATAGCCGCCGCACGCGCCGACGTGCAGTTCGTACAGCACCGTCTCGTGCCACGGCCGGCCGCGCCATGCGTCGTTGCGCCAGCGGTACGAGGCCGGATCGACGACCTGGCTGGGGCCATGCACGCCGTCGGGCTGAAAGCGCGACGCGGGATCGGGCACGGCGAGGCCGTCATCGAGCAGGAAGCGGTAAAGCGTGCCGGGGCCATACGGCGCGACGACCTCGAACCAGCCGTCGCCGGCGGCCGGCATCGGGATTCGCTGCTCGCCATGCAGTTCGACCGTGGCCGTGCGGCTCGCGGGTGCCCACAGGCGGAAACGCGTGTGCATAGCGTCGATGCAGGTCGCGCCGAACGACGACGCGAACGCGTGCGTGCCGGGCGGAGGGGCGGTACGTGACGTCATGGCGGTACCTCACGAGGGCGGGGATGGCGGCACGGCCGCGACCGCGATCACGGCGGCGTGCGCGGCGACGTCGAGGCCGGCCTCCGGCCACGAGCGCGGGCCGGCGTCGGGTGTCGCGGTGTCGAGTAGCACGCGGTAGTCGAGCACCGGCGTGGGCAGCTTGAACGTAATGGCATGGGTCGACGCATTCAGCATCACGAGCAACGCCTCGGTGCGCCCGGTGCGGCCCGTGCCGACCCGGCGCATCGTCAGCGCGCGGCGCTCGCCGTCCTCCCACGCAGGCACGCTCAGCGCGCCGCCGCGTTCGTCGAACCAGTCGATCTCGTGCATGCCGGGCGCGCCGTCGCGGTCGCCCGACGGATAGCGCGGCGCGGACATCACCGGATACATGCGCCGCAGCGCGGCGAGCCGCGACACGAAGCGCATCATCTGCTCGCCTTCGTCGCTGCGCGCAAGGTCCCAGTCGAGCCACGACAGTTCGTTATCCTGGCAATACGCGTTGTTGTTGCCATGCTGCGTGCGGCCGAATTCGTCGCCGGCGACGATCATCGGCGTGCCGAGCGCGGTGAACAGCGTCGCAAGCATCGAGCGCGCGACGCGCACGCGCAAGTCGCGGATCGACGCGTCGTCGGTCGCGCCTTCGACGCCCCAGTTCGCGCTGCAGTTGTCGTCGCGGCCGTCGCGGTTGTCCTCGCCATTCGCGTCGTTGTGCTTGTGCGCATACGACACGAGATCGGCGAGCGTGAAGCCGTCGTGCGCGGTGACGAAATTGATCGACGCCCACGTATGGCGCCGCTGATGATTGAACAGGTCGGCCGAGCCCGCGAGGCGCGCGGCGAGTTCGGGGCGCTGCCCGGCGTCGCCGCGCCAGAAGCGCCGCACGGTGTCGCGAAAGCGGTCGTTCCATTCGGCGAAGCCGGGCGGGTGGCGGCCGAGCTGGTAGCCGCCGGGCCCGAGGTCCCACGGCTCGGTGATCAGCTTGCGCTGCGCGAGCACCGGGTCCTGCCGCAGCGCGTCGAAAAAACCCGCGCCCGGCTCGAAGCCGTGATCCTCGCGGCCGAGCGTCACGCCGAGATCGAAACGGAAGCCGTCGATATTGAACGCGGTGGCCCAGTAGCGCAGCGAGTCCATCACCATTTGCACGACGCGCGGGTGCGACATGTTCAAGGTGTTGCCGCAGCCGGTCTCGTCGACGTGGTAACGCGGGTCGTCCGGCCGCAGCCGGTAGTAGCTCGCATTGTCGAGGCCGCGCCACGACAGCGTCGGGCCGAGCTCGTTGCCTTCGCACGTGTGGTTGTAGACGACGTCGAGCACGACCTCGATGCCGGCCGCATGCAGCTGCCGGATCGCGATGCGCATTTCGTCGAGCCGCCGCGTCGACAGATACGACGGCTCCGGCGCGAAGAACGCGGCCGTGTCGTAGCCCCAGTAGTTGCGCAGCCCGCGGTTCACGAGCGCGCGTTGCTGCAGGAACGCGTGCACGGGCAGCAGCTCCACGGTGGTCACGCCGATCGACAACAGGTGATCGATGAACGCCGGATGCGCGAGCGACGCGAAGGTGCCGCGTTCCGGCGCGCGCAGCCCGGCGCGACGCATCGACGCGCCGCGCACGTGCGTCTCGTAGATCACGGTGCTGCGCCACGGCACGTCCGGGCGCCGGTCGGTGCGCCAGTCGAACGCCTCGTCGACGACCACGGCCTTCGGCATCGCGGGCGCCGAGTCGCGGCGGTCCATCGACAGATCCGCGCGGTTCGAATGCACGCGATAGCCGAACAGCGCGTCGGACCAGCGGAAATGACCGACCAGCTTGCGTGCGTACGGGTCGAGCAGCAGCTTGGTCGAATTGAAGCGATGGCCATGCTGCGGCTGGTACGGGCCGTCCGCGCGAAAGCCGTACACGGTGCCCGGATGCGCGTTCGGCAGGTAGCCGTGCCACACCTCGTCGGTGCATTCGGGCAGGTCGAGCCGCGCTAGTTCCTTGCGGCCGGTCGGATCGAACACGCACAGCTGGATGCGCTGCGCATGCGCGGAAAACACCGCGAAGTTGGTGCCGAGACCGTCCCAGGTCGCACCGAGCGGATAGGCGCGGCCGGGATCGAGTCGGGATGGCAAGGCGGTCGGCATGGGGAGGGTCTCCGTGTCGAGGTCGCCGGGTATCAGGCCGGACTCAGCCATACGGTCGCGAGCGGCGGCAGGCGCAACGCGGCCGACCACGACTCGCCGTGCGCGGGCACGGCTTCCGCCCACACGGCGCCGTCGTTGCCGGCATTTGTGCCGCCGTACACGGCCGCATCGGTGTTCATCAGTTCGCGCCACTGGCCGGGCGCGGGCAGCCCGATGCGATAGCCGGCGCGCGGCACCGGCGTGAAGTTGCTGACCGCGACCACGAGGCGTCCGACGTCGTCGCGGCGCGCGAACGCGAATACGCTGTTGTCGCGATCGTCGCCGATCAGCCACGCGAAGCCTTCCGCGTGGCAGTCGAGCGCATGCAGCGCCGGTTCGGCCGCGTACACGCGGTTCAGATCGCGCACGAGCCGTTGCACGCCGCGGTGCGCGGGCGCGTCGAGCAGGTCCCAGTGCGGCGTCGCGTCGTGCGCGAACTCGGCCCATTGCGCGAATTCGCTGCCCATGAACAGCAGCTTCTTGCCGGGATGCGCCCACATGAAGCCGAAGTACGCGCGCAGCGTGGCGAGTCGCTGCCACGCATCGCCGGGCATCTTCGCGGCGAGCGAGCCCTTGCCGTGCACGACCTCGTCGTGCGACAGCGGCAGCACGAAGCGCTCGGAGAACGCATAGACGAGCCCGAACGTCATCCGGTCGTGGTGATAGCGGCGATGGATCGGATCCTCGCGCAGATACGCGAGCGTGTCGTGCATCCAGCCCATGTTCCACTTGAAGTCGAAGCCGAGCCCGCCGTCGCCGGTCGACGCGGTGACGCCCGGCCACGCGGTCGACTCCTCCGCGAAGGTGACGACGCCCTGCGGCGCGAGCGCGCCGTGCAGCGTGTCGTTCAGCGTGCGCAGGAACGCGACGGATTCGAGATTCTCGCGCCCGCCATGCACGTTCGGCACCCATTCGCCTTCCTTGCGCGAATAGTCGCGGTACAGCATCGACGCGACCGCGTCGACGCGGATTCCGTCGACGTGATAGCGCCGTGCCCATGCGAGCGCCGACGCGACGAGGAACGCGCCGACCTCGTTGCGCCCGAGGTTGAACACGCAGGTGTTCCAGTCTGGATGCATGCCTTCGCGCGGATCGGCGTGCTCGTACAGCGCGCTGCCGTCGAATTGCGCTAGGCCGTGCGGATCGTTGGGGAAGTGCGCGGGCACCCAGTCGACGATCACGCCGATGCCGGCCGCATGCGCGCGGTCGACGAAGCGCGCGAAGCCGTCGACCGGCCCGAAACGCGCGGACGGCGCGAACTGCGCGAGCGGCTGGTAGCCCCATGAGCCGCCGAACGGATACTCTGAAATCGGCATGAATTCGACGTGCGTGAAGCCCATGCCGTGCACGTACGGGATCAGCCGCTCGGCGAGCTCGTCCCAGGTCGCGCTGCGGTCCATTTCCTCGGGCACGCGCTGCCACGACTCCGCGTGCACCTCGTAGATCGACCACGGGATGCGGAAGCGGCGGTCCGCGTGCGGCCGCGCGTGCAGCCAGCTGTCGTCGTGCCACGCGAACGCGTCGAGCGCCGCCGTGTCGGCGACGATGGACGCGGTGCGCGGCGGCGCCTCGGTCGCGCGCGCGCACGGATCGGCCTTGTGCGGCAGCACGCGTCCGTCGCTCGCGCACAGCTCGTATTTGTAGTGCTCGCCGGCGCCGATGCCCGGCACGAACAGCTCCCATACGCCCCACGGCCGCCGCAGCCGCATCGGATGCCGCCGGCCGTCCCATGTGTTGAAGTCGCCGACCACCGACACGCGTTGCGCGTTCGGCGCCCATACCGCGAAGCGCACGCCGTCGACGCCGTCGATGCGCGCGGGCGTCGCGCCGAGGCAGTCGAGCACGGCGGCCGGGTCGCCGGCCGCGAAACGCGCGAGCGCCGCGTCGTCGAGCAGCATGCCGAACGCATAGGCGTCGTCGGTCACCTGGCGCGTGTCGGGCCAGTCGATCGCGAGCCGGTAATGGCCGTCGTGCGCGAGCGTCCCCGCGAAACAGCCGGCGTCGTTGACGCACGCGAGCGTGCCGAGTTCGTCGCCGTCGGGCGTCACCGCACGCACGCGCCGCGCGCCGGGCAGCAGCGCACGCACGACGATCCGCCCGGCATCCCCGTGCGGGCCGAGGCACGCGAACGGGTCCGGATGGCGGCCGGCGAGCAGCGCATCGATATCGCGGCGGTCGAACAGCGTGTCGGTCATCGGGTGCCTCCGTTGTCGGGTGTGCGGTCCGCGTCGAGCAGGCGTTCGACGAGCGCGGCGAGCCCGCCGACCGGCACGCCGAGCCAGTCGGGGCGGTTCGCGGCCTCGTAGCAGAGTTCGTACGACGCCTTGTCGATCAGGAACAGCGCGAGCAGGCGATCGGCGTAGCGCGGGTCGACGAAGCGTTCGGGCGCCTGGTCGGCGGCCGCGCGATAGCATTCGACGAAGCGGTCGGCGGCGGCCTGCCCGAAGCGGTCGAACAGCGCACGCTTGCGGCCGGCCGCCTGCGGCGGCGCCTTTTCGATCGCGAACTGCGCGGTCGCGCTCACGTACGACAGCGAGCGCAGGAAGCCGGCCACGTCGCGCAGCGGATGCGACTTCGCGCGGCGCCGCTCGAGCGGCCGCGCGGGCTCGCCCTCGAAGTCGATCAGCAGCGCGTCGCCCTGCACGTCGAGCACCTGGCCGAGATGGAAATCGCCGTGAATCCGCGTGCATTGCGCGTCGAGCGTGCGCGGCACCAGTTCGCCGAGCGCCTGCACGGCGGCGTCGCGCGACGCGAGCAGCGTGTCGGCGGCGGCGCGCATGGCCGCATCGAGCGCATCGAGCCGCGTGGCCAGCACGTCGAGTGCGTGCCTGAACGACGCGATCGCGTCGAGGCACCAGCCGTCGACGTGTTCGGGCGTCGCGCGCTCCGGCGTGAAGGCCGGGTCGTCGGACGGCTGCGCGAGCGCGACGTGCAGCTGGCCCAGCCGCGTGCCGACGATGCCCGCGAACGCCGCGTAGCCGAGCAGCGCGTCCGGCTCCTCGTCCGGCTCGGCCGCTTCGCCGTCGGCGACGGCGGGCAGCGCGAGCTCGTCGACCGCGCGTTTCAGGAAGTCGAACGAACGCGTCCAGGCGTCGCCCTGGTTGTCGACGTAGCGCTGCAGGATCGCGACCGTATGCGGCGAACCGTCCGGATCGACGTGCACGACTTCGCCGGCGAGCGTCGCGGTGTTCGCATAGCCGATCCGCGTCAGGTGGCGGCTCATTTCCGCTTCTGGATGGATGCCGTGCGCGACCTTGCGCACGAGCTTCAGCACGATCTGGTCGCCGATCACGAGCGAGCTGTTGCTCTGCTCGGCCGCGAGCCAGCGCACCTCGGCGTCGTCGCCGGGGTCGAGCGCGGCGAGCGCATGTTCGGGCAGGAAGTCGAGGCGGCCGCCGTCGGACGTCGGCACCGTCGCGCCGTCGCGCAGCTTGCGCAGCATCCCGCGCGCGAACGCGGGCAGCGCGAACGCGTCGGTCAGGTAGCCGACCGTGTGGCCGCGCCGCACGCGCGCGAGCGCGAGCTGCGCGAACAGCGGATGCGACGTCTCGCCGCCCCACGCGGCGGCCAGCGGCACGACGTAGCGTTCGACGCCGCCGTCGCTCGCGGAAACCCATGCCTCCGCGTACTGGAACGGCTCGTCCGGCATCGGCGTGACGACATTCAGCCACGCATCGCCTATCTTGCGGTCCTTCGACGCGAACCAGCGCCGCCGCGCGAGCCACGACGCGAGCGCATCGTGCGCGAGCGTATGCAGCTGCCCGACGTCGGGCCGCACGTCGCCGCGCCGCATCACGATCGTCACGTATTCGGGCAGCGGCTCCGCGTGCGGCTGCCGCCACGACGGCTCGCGGCCGTGCTCGGACAGCACGAACCACAGGAAGCCGTACGGCGGAAAGGTGAGCAGGTAAGTGAGCTGCCCGATCGGCGGAAACGCCGAGTCCGACGTCATCTCGATCGGCACGCGGCCCGCGAATTCGGACAGGTCGAGTTCGACCGCCTGCGACGAGCGCGACAGGTTCGCGACGCACAGCACCGTCTCGTGGCCTTCGAGTTCGCGCAGGTACGCGAGCACCTTGCGGTTCTCCGGGCGCAGGAAGCGGATCGTGCCGCGCCCGAACGACTGCGTCGCGCGGCGCGTCGACAGGATGCGGCGCGTCCAGTTCAGCAGCGAATGCGGGTCGCGCGTCTGCGCCTCGACGTTGACCGCGTCATAGCCGTACAGCGAGCCCATCACGGGCGGCAGCACCAGCAGTTCCGGGTCCGCGCGCGAGAAGCCGCCGTTGCGGTCCGACGACCATTGCATCGGCGTGCGCACGCCGTCGCGGTCGCCGAGGTGGATGTTGTCGCCCATCCCGAGTTCGTCGCCGTAATAGATCACCGGCGTGCCGGGCATCGACAGCAGCAGCGAGTTGATCAGCTCGATGCGGCGCCGGTCGCGCTCCATCAGCGGCGCGAGGCGGCGCCGGATGCCGAGGTTGATCCGCGCGCGCCGATCGGACGCGTAGGTCTGCCAAAGAAGGTCGCGCTCGGAATCGGTCACCATCTCGAGCGTCAGCTCGTCGTGATTGCGCAGGAACACGGCCCACTGGTTGCTCGGCGCGAGCGCGGGCGTCTGTCGCATGATGTCGACGATCGGGAAGCGGTCCTCGCTCGCGATCGACATGTAGATGCGCGGCATCAGCGGGAAGTGGAACGCCATGTGGCATTCGTCCTCGCGGCCGAAGTATTCCTGCACGTCCTCCGGCCACTGGTTCGCTTCCGCGAGCAGCATGCGGTTCGGATACTCGGCGTCGATCGTCGCGCGGATGCGCTTCAGGATCGCGTGCGTCTCCGGCAGGTTCTCGTTGTTGGTGCCTTCGCGCTCGACCAGGTACGGCACCGCATCGAGCCGCAGCCCGTCGATGCCGAGATCGAGCCAGAATCGCATCACCTGGAGCACCTCGCGCACGACGGCCGGATTGTCGAAGTTCAGGTCCGGCTGGTGCGAGTAGAAGCGGTGCCAGTAATACTGGCCGGCGATCGGGTCGTGCGTCCAGTTCGACGTTTCGGTATCCAGAAAGATGATCCTCGTGCCGGCGTATTTCGTGTCGGTGTCGGACCACACGTAGTAGTCGCGATGCATCGAGCCGGGCTTCGCGCGCCGCGCGCGCTGGAACCACGGATGCTGGTCCGACGTGTGGTTGATCACCAGTTCGGTGATCACGCGGATGCCGCGCGCGTGGGCTTCGCGGATGAAGCGCCGCACGTCGGCCAGCGTGCCGTAGTCGGGATGCACGTCGCGATAGTCGGCGATGTCGTAGCCGTCGTCGCGGCGCGGCGACGGGTAGAACGGCAGCAGCCAGATCGTGTCGACGCCCAGCTCGGCGATGTAGTCGAGCTTCATGATCAGGCCGGGGAAGTCGCCGATCCCGTCGTTGTTCGAGTCGTAGAACGACTTCACGTGCACCTGATAGATGATCGCGTCCTTGTACCACAGCGGATCGTCCGCGCAGAGCGCGGGCGCGCGGCGCCGCGACCGGCGCCGGCGCGGCGTGCCGGCCGGTGCGAGCGACGGAAACTGCGCGCGGCGCACGTCGTCGAGGGAGTCTTCGCGTTTCATCATGCGTGTGCTCCGGAAGGGTATCGGGCGTCGCCCGGCTCGGGCGCCGCCGCTCGCGCGGCGCCGGGGGACGGCGAGAGCCGCCAGATCGCATACGGCCGCACGTGCGGGTCGAGCGACACGTACTGGCGATGCCCGCGCCAGGTTTCGGCATGCGCGGCGTCCTGTTCGAGCGCGTCGAGCGGTTCGCCGTCGACGAGCCCGAAGCCGCGCCACAGCGACGCGTCGAGCGTGAAATTCGCGGCCTGCGGATGCCACGGGTCGAGGCTGATCGCGATCGCGACGACGCTGTCGTGCGCGGGCGTCGCCTTTATGAACACGAGCACCTGATCGTTGTCCGCGTCGGCGAACGTGAGGCCGAGGTGGGTCTGCAGCGCCGGATGCTCGCGCCGCGCGCGGTTCAGCCGCGCGATTTCGGCGCCGATGTGCGCGGCCTTGTTCCAGTCGCGCGCGCGTATTTCGTATTTCTCCGCATCCGCGTATTCCTCGCTGTCGGGCAGCGGCGCCGATTCGCCGATCTCGAAGCCCGAATACAGGCCCCACGACCCGGCGAGCGTCGCCGCGAGCGCCGCGCGGATCACGAACTGCGAGCGCGGCGCGTTCTGCAGGTGGCGCGGATTGATGTCGGGCGTGTTCACGAAGAAGTTCGGCCGGAAGAACTCGCGGGGTGGGCCGGCCGTCAGCTCGGTCAGGTAATCGATGAACTCGCGCTTCGTCTCGCGCCACGTGAAATACGTGTACGACTGCGAGAAGCCGACCTTCGCGAGCCGGTACATCATCCCCGGCCGCGTGAACGCCTCCGACAGGAACACGACGTCCGGATGCTTGCCGCGCACGTCGGCGATCATCCATGCCCAGAACGGCAGCGGCTTCGTGTGCGGATTGTCGACGCGAAAAATCCGCACGCCCGCGTCGACCCAGAACAGCACCGCGTCGCGCAGCGCGAGCCACAGGTCGGGCTGCGCATCCGGCGCGTAGAAGTCGGGATTCACGATGTCCTGGTAGCGCTTCGGCGGATTTTCCGCGAAGCGCAGCGAGCCGTCGGGCCGCCATGCGAACCAGCCCGGATGCGCGGCGAGCCACGGATGGTCGGGCGAGCACTGGATCGCGAAGTCCAGCGCGATCTCGAGCCCTTGCGCGCGCGCCGCATCGACCAGCGTGCGGAACGACGCGAGCGTGCCGAGCTGCGGATGCACGGCCGTGTGGCCGCCGTCGGGCGAGCCGATCGCGTACGGGCTGCCGACGTCGTCCGGGCCGGCCTTCAGCGTGTTGTTGCGGCCCTTGCGCGCGGTCGTGCCGATCGGATGGATCGGCGGGAAATACAGCACGTCGAAGCCCATGTCGCGGATGCGCGGCAACTGCGCGATCACGTCGTCGAACGTGCCGTGCCGGTGCGGGTCGTTGCTCGCCGAGCGCGGGAACATCTCGTACCAGCTCGAGAAGCGCGCGGCGCGGCGCTCGACCTCGACGGGATAGACGGTCTTGTCGTGCGTGGCGAACGGGCGGTAGCGCAGCGCCGCGTATGCGTCGGCCAGCGCGGGGGCGCCGATCAGTGCGAGCCGGTGTTCGTGCGACGCGTCCTTGAAGTCGGCCGCCAGCTGCTCCATCTGCCGGACCGCGCGCAGATCGGCGGGCGCGGCGCGCTTCAGTGCGGTCGCGAGCAGCAGCTCCGCTTCGCGCACTTCCAGCGTCACGTCCTGGCCGGCCGCGTGCTTCTTCGCGATGTCGGTGGCGAGCGAGCCCCAGTCGTCGCGCCACGCGATCACGCGGAACGCATGGCGGCCGAGCCGGTCGAGCGCGATGCGCGCGTGCCAGCGATCGTTCGGCTCCGCGACGAACGGCACTTCGCGCCAGTCGTCCTCGTCGTCCGCGCGCCATTGCAGCGCGGCCGCGAGATGCGCGTGGCCGTCGGAGAAGATCGATGCGTGCACAACCAGTGTTTCGCCGATCACGCGCTTGATCGCGAAGCGGCCGCCGTCCACGGCCGGCTCGACGCGCTCGATCGCGATCCGGTCGGCCGCGAGCGCGGCGGACAGCGCGGTGCGCTCGTCGGCGGCATCGGCGCGCGTGGTCGCGGGTGGCGCGTGCGACGCGTCGAGCAACGCATGACCGCCGGGTTCGAGCGTGAAGGCGGGCAGCGCGACGAGCGCGTGCCGATGCGGTCCGTCCGGTGTCGCGACGTGCGTGAAGCCGCCCGGCACGCCGGGCAGGATCGCGGCGGGATCGACCGGCGCTTCGGCATCGAGATCGGGATTCAGCACGATCAGCAGTGCCGCGTCGTCGTGCTCGAGCGACGGGCCGGTGCCGCGCAACAGCGCGGTCGCGGCTGCGGCGGGCGCGCTCAGTTGCGCGATTTCGCCGCGCTCGGCCGCGAGCGGCGTCGCGCGGCGCCATGCGTTCGCGTCGGCGATCGCGCCGGACAGGTCGAAGCGCGCATCGTCGAACGCGGCGCGATAGCGCGTGGCGTCCGCATCGCGCGCCATCAGCGGCAGCGTGACGCCGCGCTCGAAGCCCATCGGCACGAGCCAGCCGGTGCCGAGCGCCGCCGCGGTCCACAACGCGCGGCGATACGCGCGGGCGAGCGTCTCGTCCGGTGCGTCGTGCCAGTCGTCGGCGAGACGCGGGCCGTCGTAGGCGTCGGGAAACGCGATCGGCGAGCCGATGCGCCGCAGCAGCCGGTGTTCGTCCGCGAACCACGGCGAGCGCAGATCCCACCAGCGTGCCGACGAGAACACCGCGTCGAAGCCGGCCGCCTCGAATTGCGCGAGCGCGTCGCGCGCATGGCCGGGCACGCCGGCCAGCACGGCGACGTCAGGGCGCGCGCGACGCAGCGCCGCGCGCCAGCCGGGCCACCACGCGGCCGGCAGATGATGTGGCGCGTCGATCAGGAAGCCGGCCGCGCCGGCGTCCGCGAACGCGGCGAGATGCGCGCACCACCACGCGGCGAGCGCGTCGTGTGTCGCGTCCTCGCCGACCTGTGCATGCGCGACGTCGAGTTCATGCGCGGCGCGACGCGGATCGATCAGCGCGTCGTCGTGCGAGCGCTCGACGTACCAGTCCGGATGCTCGGCGCGCAGCGGATTGTCGCGCGCGATGCGGTCCGGTATCACTTCGAGCATCACGCGCAGCCCGTGGCCGTGCGCGATCTGCGCGAGCCGCGAGAAGGTCTCGAGTGCGCCGGCGCGCGTCGCGAACGTCGCGGCCGGCCGGTGGAAGTCGGCGACATGACGCGGAAAACCCGCGACGCTGGCGGCCCAGAAGCCGCCAATCAGCACGTGATCGAAGCCCATGCCCGCGATGTGGGCAAACGTGTCGGGCCATACGTCGAGCGGACCGACGAGGCGGGCGTCGCAGAAGTAGAGGTGTGGGGCGAAGGGCGGCGTGACGTTCATGGAGTGGCGTGGGCGGGCGGCGGCGAACGGTAACGGCCGTGCGCCGCAACCCGCGTGCCTGCGACGCGGCGCCACGCGCGGCAACGTGCGTGCGGGACGCCGGATGCGGAACCCCTGTCGTTTTTACACGAGCGCTGTACGGTCGCTGCATCGCGCGCCGGGCGGCGCCGGCGCATTCGGCGCCGTCACATGCGCGGAATCGAGCGGATGTCCGAACTGTCGCCGGTGGCCGGATCGGCGTCTGCTTCGGGAAGCGGCGCTCCGGGGTCGTAACGCACCGGCGTGCCGCGCTCGATCCGGTGCGCGAACGGCGGCGGAGGATCGACGTCGTCGCCAAAGCGCGCCCGCACGAATGCGCGCAGCAGCGCGGTTCGTCCATCGGGCGCGCGCGCCGCGCAGGTCGACGGGCCGTCGATGAAGCATGCGTCGCATTCGACGCCGTCGCCGCGCCGTGCGATCCGCAGGTCGCCGACGCGATCGAGCACCGCTCCCGCGTCGGCCCACGACGCCGACGGCGCGAAAGGCGCGTCGAGGCGCCGCAACGCGTCGCACGCGGCGGTCACGATCAGTTGCGGCTCGACGGCCGTGAAGCACAGCGTATCTTCGTCGTCCGCGCACAACGCGCGCGCGCACCAGTAGTCGAGGGCCGTTCCGGCGAGTTCGTCGGTTCGCATGGGCAAGCTCCGTCAGGGTTCGTCAGCGCGGTGGGGCGCGTGCGCAAGCGGCGTGCCAGGCCCTATGACCTCACACGCATTCGCGCGACGAGCGGGTAATGATCCGACGCGTGCCGGGCCAGCATGCTGCGATGCACGTTCACGTCGACCAGCAATTCGCCCGGATGAATCCAGATGCGGTCGAGCGAGAACACCGGGCACAGCGTCGGGAACGTGCGCGGCGCCGGCGCGCGGCGAAACCGCGTGACCAGCGTCTGCAGCGCGCGGCCGCGCACGAACCATTCGTTGATGTCGCCCATCAGGATCACCGGCATCGCGCCGGTGTCGAACGCGGCGAGCAGCCGCTGCACCTGCGCGCTGCGTTCGTTCGCCGACAGCCCGAGATGGGTCGCGACCACGCGCAGCGTGCCCGCGCCGCAGTCGATGTCCGCATCGAGCGCGCCGCGCGGCTCACGCTGGTGGAACGACAGGTCGAGCGTGCGCGCCGCGCGGATCGGGCAGCGCGACAGCACGGCATTGCCGTAGCGGCGCTCCGGCGTGTCGATGGTCGGACCGGCCGCCGCGTGCATGCCGGTCGCGTCGCGCAGGTGCGCGAGCACGTCGGGCGCGCGCGACCCGCCGAGCGGCACCTCCTGCAGCGCGATCACGTCCGCGTCGAGTTCGTGGATGACTGCCGCGATCCGGTCGGCCGCGCGCGCGGGCCATGCGCCGTAGCCGCCGCGGATGTTGTACGTCGCGATCCGCAGGTCGCGCCCGCCGGGCGCGGAGGCGGGCGGGCCGTCCGACGTGACGATGTCCGGCGGCGGGGCCGGCTGCCGGCTCAGCGCCACCGTCGTAGTACCCTGACGAGCAGCACCGACACGCCGACCAACGCGACGCCGATCGCCGCGAGCCACGCGAACGCGCGGGGCCCGGGATGGCTGAACGCGGCGGTCAGCTGGTGCGCGAACGTGACGGTCAGCACGATGCCGGGCAGCATGCCGATCGCGGTGCCGACCAGGAAGTCGCGCAGGCCGATGTGTGATGCGCCCGCAACGAGGTTCACGATCGTGAACGGCGCGACCGGCAGCAGCCGCAGCACGGCCATCGCGACCACGCCGCGCCGGCCGATGTGTTCGCTGAGCCGGTTCGCGCGCGCGCCGGCGAGCCGGCGCACCGCGTCGCGTCCGAGCCAGCGGCCGATTCCATAAGTCACGGCGGCGGCCGCCATCGTGCCGGCGGACGCATACGCGAAACCCGGCCACGCGCCGAACACGAGGCCCGTGACGGTGATCAGCAGCGTGATCGGCACCGACAGCGTCGCCGCGACCACGTAGCCGGCCAGCAGCAGCGCGGGTGCGCCCGGCAGTTGCGCGGCGTGGGCGGCCGCATGTGCGAGCGACGCGACGTTCAGCGCCTTGCCGAGCGGCGAGAAGCGCCACGCGAGCGCGAGTGCGGCGATCAGCAGCACGGCCGCGCCGAGCACGAAAAAGCGCGCGGTCAGCGAGCGGTGCTGTTCGCGCGGCACGAACTCGCGGACGAACCGGTCCGGCTCGATCGGCTGTTCGGGGTCGAGCCGCGCGCTGACCGGCACCAGCGCATCGAGCTGCGGCGCTACCGCCGGGTCGAGCGTGCGCAACGTGCGGCCCGGTTTCGCGCGCAACAGGTCGAGCGCGGCGTTCGGCCGGCCGGCTTCCGCGAACGCGGCGGCCACTGCCGCCGGCGTCGTGCCGAGATGTTCGGCCAGCAGGCGATCGCGCAGCCCGGCGACCGCGGCACGGATGCGCGTTTCGCCGGCCGCGACGAGCGCGATGCAGCATTCGGTGTCGAGCACCATCGACCGGTTGTTCAGGTTCGCGCTGCCGATCACGATGCATTCGTCGTCGACGATCTGGATCTTGCTGTGCACGTTCACGCACGTGTCGCCGAGGCCGTCGACATGCGGATACAGCAGCCGGTAGCGGTCGAAGCGGTCGGCGGCTTGGAGCGTCGCGTGCAGCCGCGCGCGCAGCACGCCCATCGTCGCTTCCTGCAGCCAGCCGCTCTGCACGCGCGGCGCGACGACCGTCACGTCCGGCCCGCGCGCGTCGGCCAGCCGCGCGGACAGCGTCTCGCGCACCACCGTCGCGGTGAAATACTGGTTTTCGATGTACAGGTGGCGGCGCGCGGCGCGGATCGTATCCTCGACCAGCGCGCGCACCTGCCGCACGGGCTCGCGACCGCGGTGGCCCGGCGCCGTATACGCGATGCCGAGCCGCACGTCGCGCATGTCGACGCGCGCGCCGGGCGGCCACGGATCGACGTCTTCGTCACGCTCGAGATGCCGCTGCGCGCGGATCGCGATCGGACGTCCGCAAGCATTGAGCCAGCGCGAGCGTGCCTGCTCGCCGATCGCGGCGGCCGCGTCGCCGTCGAACATCGCCTGCACGTCGTGAAACGGCCCGTACGGCATCCCGCGTGCATCGCGGCGGCGCGGGTCGTCGGCCGCGTGCGCGGGCGTATCCCAGCGCTCGCGCGTCAGGTCGAGCCCGCCGACGAACGCGAGCCGGTCGTCGATCACGACGAGCTTCTGGTGATGCGACGCGCCGCGCGGATGCGTGTCGTCGAGCCGGAAGCGGATGCCGCGATGCGCACGCCACGCGGCGCGATAGACGGGGGGCCAGTCGCGCTCCAGCGCGTAGATCATCGCGAAGTCCCACGCGAGCACGTAGATGCGCAGGTTGTGCCGCGCGGCCGCGAGCGCGTGCAGGAATGCGGCGAGCGTGTCGGGCAGGCCGTCGCCGGGGTCGGTGGGCGACAGATGCATCTGGCTGTCGACGTCCCAGCCGACGATGAAGACGGTGTGGCGCGCCCGCCGCAGTGCGGCGCGCAGCGTCGCGAAATATGCGTCGCCGTCCACCAGCATCGCGAAGCGGTCCGCATCGCGGATCGTGTCGCAGTTGCGACCGCATTCGAGCAGCCCGTGTCTTGCCGGCTCGTCCGTGTGCGAGGGGGCGGCAACCGCGTCGTCGGGGCCTGCCGTCGCGAATGCGGTGCGCGGCATGCGGTCCGGCACGATCATCGGGCATCGACGTCCGGGTCGCCGTCGATGCGTTGCAGCAGCGCGTCGCAACGCGCGCGCAGCGCCAGCAGTTCCGGCGAATCGGCGTCGATCCGGATGCGTTCGCCGCTGTCGGGATCGCCGTAAGCGGCCGCGATCTCGTAGATGCCTTGCGCGATCGTGGTGGACGCGTTCGCGATCCGGATCCGGTCGAGCCAGCCGCATTCGGCGTGACGGCACGCGAGCCATGCGCGCAGCGCGCCGACCACCTGGCTGGTCGTGAGCCATGTGCCGCTGCGCATGCGCGCGGCCAGCTGACTCGTCACGAGGTAGGAGAGCAGTTCGGTCTGGGTCACGCGAAACTCCTTGACGAGGTGTCGGGACTGCAGGTCCGCACGCCGGCGATGCCTTGCAGCGCTTCGCAGATCGCCGCAAATTCCGCGCCGCTCGTGCGCGAGAACGACACCGAGATGTCGTCGGTATCCGGATCGTCGTCGGACTGCTGGACGATGAACCGCTTCACGCGCACGCGGCCGGTGCCGAGCGTGTCGTGCAGCGTGCCGAGCGTCAGGCCGCCGCGCTCGACGACGAGCCGCAGCGTGCGCTGCTGCCGCTGCGCGATGAAGCGGCGCTCGATCGGCTTCACGCCCGCGAGGATCGCGAGCACGATCGCCGTCGCGCCGATCGACCCGACGTACATGCCGCCGCCCGCCGCGAGGCCGACGCCGGCCACCGCCCAGAGGCTCGCGGCCGTCGTCAGTCCGCGCACGACTTCGCCGCGCAGCAGGATCGAGCCGGCGCCGAGAAAGCCGATGCCCGAGACCACCTGCGCCGCGACCCGCGACGGATCGAGCACGACGCCGTTTTGCCCGCGCACGTCTTCGAAGCCGAAGGTGGAGACGAGCATCACGAGCGCCGAGCCGACGCACACCAGCATGTGCGTGCGCAGGCCGGCGGCCCAGTTGAGCCGTTCGCGTTCGAGCCCGACCACGCTGCCGAGCAGCGCGGCGAGCAGCAGGCGTCCGAGGAGTTCCAAATGGCCGATCATCGTGGCCTCCCTTTTTTGTCTGGCGTTCCGGAGCGGTCCGTGCGCAAAAGGGACGCAAGGTGCGTGCCGGGCGGCCGGACAGCGGGCACGGCGTGTGCGCGGGGGGCCGACGGCGCGTGCGGCGATCGTGCGGCGCGCATTTTTTTCATCGCCATCGCAGATAAGCACAGGGGGCCAGCATGCAGCATCAACAGGACGCACAGGTGCGCGACCCGTATCGCGGCCACGAGATTCGCGTCTGGGCGCGGCGCAACGCGCGCGGCGCGTGGGATGACGAAGTGCAGGTGTATGTCGACGGCGCGCGCATCGAGCTCTACGTGCCGGAGCCGGACGGCCTGGAATGGAAGACGGAGGACGAGGCGCTGCGCGCGGGCGTCGAGCGCGGGCGTTATCTGGTCGACAAGCGCGTCGACGACGATTGATCCGACCCGACCGGCGCGGCCGGATGCGTGCACGCGGCGCGACGAGCCGACGAAGGTGGCGCCGGAAGGCCGGCGCCGCGGGTCAGGCGGACGATTCGGGCATTACGGCCGTGCCGCGACCTCGTCGAGGTGCCACAAGAGATCCGCCGGATCGTCATACACGCGCAGCGCGCCCGCGCGTTCCAGCTCGTCGCTGCCGTAACCGCCCGACAGCAGCCCGACGCCCAGCGCGCGGCAGCGGCTCGCGGCGAGCATGTCCCAGATGCTGTCGCCGACCACCACCGTATGCTCGATCGGCACGTTCAGCTTCGCGGCGGCCGTCAGGAACAGATCGGGATCCGGCTTCGCATACTTGACCTGATCGCGCGTGACGACCACGTTCTTCGCCGGATCGACGCCGAGCGCCTCGAGGTTGATGGCGGCCGTTTCCATCCGCCCGCTGGTTGCGATCGCCCAGCGGATGCCCGCGCTCGACAGCGCGGCCAGCAACTCGCGCGCGCCCGGCAGCGGCCGGACCTGCGCGCGCAGCCGCTGGTACGCGGCCGCATGCAGCCGCGCGAGCCGTTCGACGCGCTCGGCGTCGATGTCGCCGGCCGTCTCGCGCAGCAGCTGGTTCAGGAACAGGCCGCCGCTCATCCCGATCTTGCGGTGGATGCGCCACACCGACAGCTCGATGCCCTCGGCATCGAGCGCTTCCTTCCATGCGAGCACGTGCTGGTAGACGCTGTCGACGAGCGTGCCGTCGAGATCGAACAGAAACGACGTTTCAATGCGCATGTGAATCTCCTGGCCCGATGAAATTCGGGCGAATCGTCCGCGAAAAGGCCTTCGACGCATTATCGGCGCGCGGCCGTGTCATCGCCATGTCCCGGCGGCGCGGCCGGCGGCGACGTGTCATTTGCCGCTGGTACAATCGCGCCGATGCGCCGGGCCGGCTGCCCGCGCCGCACGCGCCCCCAACCCTCGTCGAATTCCCGTATGGCAACTCCGGACGCCGTCAGTTCCGAACAGTCGTGGTGGGGCGTCCTGGCCCTGGCACTCACTGCCTTCATCTTCAACACCACCGAATTCGTGCCCGTCGCGCTGCTGAGCGCGATCGGCGACAGCCTGCGGATGCAGCCGACCGACGTCGGCCTGATGCTGACGATCTACGCGTGGGCCGTCGCGGTCGTGTCGCTGCCGTTGACGTTCGTCACGCGTCACGTCGAGCGGCGCAAGCTGCTGAGCTGCGCGCTGCTGGTGTTCATCGGCAGTCATGTCGTCACCGGCGTCGCGTGGAATTTCACGGTGCTGATGATCGGCCGGCTCGGCATCGCGTGCGCGCATGCGGTGTTCTGGTCGATTTCCGTCCCGCTGGCCGTGCGGCTCGCGCCGAGCGACCGGAAAAGCCGCGCGTTGAGCCTGCTCGCGATGGGCTCGGCGATCGCGATGGTCGCCGGCATTCCGCTCGGGCGCGTGATCGGCGAGGCGCTCGGGTGGCGCGTGACGTTCCTCGTGATCGGCGGCGCGGCAGCCGTCGCGCTGCTGATGCTGCGCATGACGCTGCCGGCGCTGCCGAGCCAGGGCGCCGGCTCGCTGTCCAGCATCGGCATGTTTCTCAGGAAGCCGGCGCTGGTATCGCTGTATGCGATCACCGTGCTGGTCGTGTCCGCGCATTTCACGTCGTACACGTACATCGAGCCGTTCGTGCAGAGCGTCAATCATGCGAGCAGCAGCCGGATTACCTACGTGCTGATCCTGTTCGGCGTCGCCGGCATGCCGGCCGCGGTCTGCTTCAACCGCGTGTTTCCGGAGCGGCCGGCCGATTTCCTGCTCGCGTCGATCATCGCGCTGTCGGCGTGTCTGTTGATCCTGTTCCCGAGCGCGCTGAACATCGTCACGCTGTCGGTTCACACGCTGGTGTGGGGCGGTGCGATCGTCTGCTTCGGGCTCGCGATGCAGGCGTGGGTGCTGAAGCTCGCGCCCGAGGCGACCGATCTCGCGGTGTCGATCTTTTCCGGGCTGTACAACGTCGGCATCGGTGCCGGCGCGCTGCTCGGCAACCATATCGCCGGGGATTTCGGCCTGCCGTGGATCGGCACGTTCGGCGGGGTGGTCGGGATCGTCTCTGCCGGGATCGCGTGGGCCGCGTTGCGGCTGCATGAGCGGCGGGCGATGGCGTAATCCGCCGTCGGTGGGGCTCGTCGCGCCGGATCCCCGTCGCATCGCGCTGCCGCAGTTTCGCGTCCCGCGGCGCACGCATGACCGCCGGCACGACCGATCGGGTGTAGCCTGAAACAAGGACACGCACCTCGGAGGCGCCATGGAACGGGAGTTGAAACTGCGGATTTCCGCAAAGGATCTCGACAAGCTGCGTCGCGCGCCGTTGCTCGCGCAATCCGGGCGCGCCAGCGCATCGCAACTGCTGACGAGCACCTATTTCGATACGCCCGCGCTCGGCGTGCACCGGTGCGCCGCTTCGCTGCGGGTGCGCGCGACCGGCGACGACAGGGTTCAGACGCTGAAGCTGGACGGGGCGGCGCAGGCCGGACTGTTCGACAGGAACGAGTTCGAAACGCCCGTCGATGGCGACGTCCCTGATCTCGCGCCGCTGCGGGAACGCATACCCGACGACAGCGACTGCGGCAGGCTCGTCCGCGACGAGGCGACGGCCGGCCAGCTCGAGCCGGTGTTCGTCACGCGGATCAGGCGGACGGTCTTTCCGCTGCGCCTGCCGTCCGGAGATGAGCTCGAGGTCGCGCTCGACAAAGGTACCGTGGAAGCGGAGTCGGGTTCGGTCCCGATCGCCGCCGTCGAACTGGAGCTGAAGCGCGGCGAGCCGGAAAGCCTGTACGGCGTCGCGCTGGCCATGCTCGACATCGTGCCATTGCGAATCGATCGCGAGAGCAAGGCCGATCTCGGCTACGGGCTCCTCGTCGGCGAGCACCGCGCGGCCGTCAAGGCGCGGCCGGTGCAACTGAAGAAACGCGATTCGATCGAAGACGCGTTCTGCCGTATCGCGCGCAACTGTCTGGACCAGGTCAACGCGAACGAACGTGGCGTCGCGTCCGGTCACGACCCGTCGTGCGTGCATCAGATGCGTGTGGGGCTGCGTCGTTTGCGCTCCGCTCTCGACCTGTTCGGGAAAGCGGTTCCCGCGTTTCCCGGCCTTGACGACGAACTGCGCTGGATCGCGTCGGAGTTGGGTACCGCGCGGGACTGGGAAGTGCTCGCGGGAACGACGCTCGAACAGGCCGGCGCGAACGGTCATCCGGACGAGGTTCGTGCGGCCCGCGACGCCTGCGAGCAGATTGCGGTCAGGAACCGGCAGCGCGCGGCCGCCGCAGTCGAATCGGTTCGCTACACGCGGCTCGCGCTGCAACTCGCGTCGTGGTTGAGCCGACGGGGGTGGCAAGCGGGGATGTCCGACGAACAGCGCGCGGCGATCGGTCGGCCGGCGAGGCGGTTTGCCACGGATGTCCTGCGTCGGCGGCATCGCAAGCTGATCGAACGTGGCAAGGGGCTGGCCGATCTCGACGATCGCCGTCGTCACCGCGCCCGCATCGCGGCGAAGAAGGTTCGATACGCGACGGAATTCTTCGCGTCGCTCTGTTCCAGGCGGACCGTCCGGCCCTACGTCGACGCGCTGACCGCGCTTCAGGACGATCTGGGCTGGCGCAACGATGCCGTGGTCGCGGAGCAGCTTCTGAAGGCGCTGCCTCGCACGGCGCCCGCCGCCGCGCCGGGCGCGGCCTTTGCGCGCGGTTTCCTGGCCGCCCGCGTGGCTGCCGATCGTCCGACGATGAGGAAGCTGTGGAAGCGCTTCAAGCGTCTTTCGCCACCGCACTGATCCGGCCACACCGCATTCGCATCAGGAAAACCCTGATCCGCCCGCCCGGACCTCGATTTCCGTCGACGTCGCCCGTCGCCGGCCCCGTGCATTTCATCGCTCGCCAGGCGGCGCCCCGGAAACCCGTTTCGCGCCTCCCATCAAGCCTTTCCGCCACGCCAACCAGACAAAAAGGGTATGGCGCAGTGCAATATTTCGCGAATCGGGCCGAATTACGATACCTGACAGGTATGAAAAAGCGAGACCAAAAGTATTGGACGGTCCATTTCGCCGCCGCGTATAAATCCGTTCCATGAACTCCCCACACGCAGCGTGCCCCATGTCTCCCGTCACCATCGAACGCATTGAAACCCGCCTCGTCGACCTGCCGACGATCCGTCCGCACAAGCTGTCGGTCGCCACGATGCACGGCCAGACGCTGATGCTGGTGAAGGTGACCTGCAGCGACGGCGTGACGGGCACCGGCGAAGGCACGACGATCGCCGGAATGGCCTACGGCCCGGAAAGCCCGGAAGCGATGAAACTCGCGATCGACGCATACCTCGCGCCGGCCATCATCGGCAAGGACGCGACGCGCATCCAGACGCTGATGGCGTTCCTCGGCAAGCTCGCGAAGGTCAATCACTTCGCGAAGAGCGCGCTCGAAACCGCGCTGCTCGACGCGCACGGCAAGCGCCTCGGCGTGCCGGTCAGCGAGCTGCTCGGCGGCCGCCGGCGCGATCGCCTGCCGGTCGCGTGGACGCTCGCATCGGGCAACACGGCGACCGATATCGCCGAAGCCGAGCGGATGCTCGACCTGCGCCGCCACAACGTGTTCAAGCTGAAGATCGGCGCGAAGGCGCTCGACGCGGACATCCGGCACGTGGCCGAGATCAAGCGGGCGGTCGGCGAGCGCGCATCGGTGCGCGTCGACGTGAACATGGCGTGGAGCGAAACGCAGGCCGCGCGCGCGATTCCGTCGCTCGCCGATGCCGGCTGCGAACTGGTCGAGCAGCCGGTCGCGTCGGCCGCGGCGCTCGAACGGCTGATGCGCCGCTTCCCGGTCGCGCTGATGGCCGACGAAATCCTGCAGGGGCCGGACAGCGCGTTCGAGATCGCGAAGCATCACGGCGCGGACGTGTTCGCGATCAAGATCGAGCAGAACGGCGGCCTCTTCGCGGCGCAGCGCGTCGCGGCGATCGCGGACGCGGCCGGCATCGAGCTGTACGGCGGCACGATGCTCGAAGGCGCGTTCAGCACGGTCGCGTCCGCGCATCTGTTCGCGAGCTTCGCGAACCTGCAGTGGGGCACCGAACTGTTCGGACCGCTACTGATTACCGAAGAGATTCTCACGACCCCGCTCGACTACAGCGATTTCGAACTGACCGTGCCGAGCGGCCCGGGCCTCGGCATCGAGCTGGACGAAGCGAAGGTCGCGCGTTTCACCCGCGACGGGCTGACGAAAGTCTCCCGCTGACCCGCGACAACCCGCGACAACCCGATCACGCACCAGGACATCACGATGCTTTTCCACGTACGCATGGACGTCAATCTCCCGGCCAACATGCCGGCCGGCGTGGCCGACGAGATCAAGACCCGCGAGAAGGCGTATTCGCAGGAGCTGCAGCGCAGCGGCAAGTGGCGCCACATCTGGCGCATCGCCGGCGAATACGCGAACTACAGCGTGTTCGACGTATCCGGCAACGCTGAGCTGCACGAGATCCTGACCGGCCTGCCGCTGTTCCCGTACATGAAGATTTCGGTGACGCCGTTGTGTCGCCACCCGTCGTCGGTACACGACGGCGACGTTTGAGCCACGGAGCCGCCTCTTCCGCAACGGCGGGCACCGGGTCACCTTTCCCCAAAATACACGTGGAGACACCATCATGAGCGTCAAAGTATTCGAAACCAAGGAAGTGCAGGATCTGCTGAAGGCCGCGTCGAACGCGGGCGGGAACGGCACCAACGGCGGCGACGCGCGCACGCGGCAGGTCGTGCTGCGGCTGCTCGGCGACCTGTTCAAGGCGATCGACGATCTCGACATCACGCCCGACGAAGTGTGGGCAGGCGTGAACTACCTGAACAAGCTCGGCCAGGACGGCGAGGCGGCGCTGCTCGCGGCCGGCCTCGGTCTCGAAAAGTATCTCGACATCCGGATGGACGCGGAGGACGAGGCGATCGGGCTCGACGGCGGCACGCCGCGCACGATCGAAGGCCCGCTGTACGTCGGCGGCGCGCCGGTGCGCGACGGCGTCGCGAAGATCGACATCGACGCCGACGAAGGCGCGGGCCCGCTCGTGATCCACGGCACGGTCACGGGGCTCGACGGCAAGCCGGTGGCCGGCGCGCTGGTCGAGTGCTGGCACGCGAACTCGCACGGCTTCTACTCGCACTTCGACCCGACCGGCGCGCAGAGCGATTTCAACCTGCGCGGCGCGGTGAAGACGGGCGCGGACGGCAAGTACGAATTCCGCACGCTGATGCCGGTCGGCTACGGCTGCCCGCCGCAGGGCGCGACGCAGCAGCTGCTCGACCGCCTCGGCCGTCACGGCAACCGCCCGGCGCACGTGCACTTCTTCGTGACCAGCGACGGCCACCGCAAGCTGACGACGCAGTTCAATATCGACGGCGACCCGCTGATCTGGGACGACTTCGCGTATGCGACGCGCGAGGAGCTGATTCCGCCCGTCACCGGCAAGACCGGCGGCGCCGCCCTCGGGCTGAAAGCCGACGCCTACCAGGACATCGAGTTCAACTTCGTCCTGACGCCGCGCGTCGAGGGCAAGGACAACCAGATCGTCGAGCGCCTGCGCGCTTCCGCGACGGCATAACGGCCCGACGGCCCGACGGCCCGACGGCACGGCGGCGCGCCTGCGCCGCCGCCGGCCGGGTCCCCCGCGAGATTCAATCGATACCGATGCGAGCGTGCTTGCAGGACCCGGCACGCGCACAGGAGGAACCAACATGTCCGCCACGATCGACCACACCACCGAACTGGACCACCTGCTCGCCACCGCCGTGCAGGACGACAAGGAGGCCGGCGTTTTCCGCTGCCGCCGCGACATCTTCACGAACGAGGCGCTGTACGAGCTCGAGATGAAGCACATCTTCGAGGGCAACTGGGTGTACCTCGCGCACGAAAGCCAGATCCCGAACAACAACGATTACTACACGACGTGGATCGGCCGCCAGCCGATCGTCATCACGCGCGACAAGACCGGCGAGCTGCACGCGGTGATCAATGCGTGCGCGCACAAGGGCGCGATGCTGTGCCGCCGCAAGCACGGCAACAAGGGCAGCTTCACGTGCCCGTTCCACGGCTGGACCTTCTCGAACACCGGCAAGCTGCTGAAGGTGAAGGACGAGAAGACGACCGAGTATCCGGTGCAATTCAACACGCACGGCTCGCACGACCTGAAGAAGGTCGCGCGCTTCCAGAACTATCGCGGCTTCCTGTTCGGCAGCCTCCGCGACGACGTGCTGCCGCTCGAGGACTATCTCGGCGAGGCGCGCGTGATCATCGACCAGATCGTCGACCAGGCGCCGAACGGTCTCGAAGTGCTGCGCGGCAACTCCTCCTACATCTACGAAGGCAACTGGAAGATGCAGATGGAGAATGGCTGCGACGGCTATCACGTGAGCACCGTGCACTGGAACTACGCGGCGACGATGGGCCGCCGCAAGGAAGACGGCACCAAGGCCGTCGACGCGAACAGCTGGAGCAAGTCGGTCGCGGGCGTGTACGGCTTCGACAATGGCCACATCCTGCTGTGGACCAAGACGATGAACCCCGAGGTGCGGCCCGTGTACCAGCACCGCGACGAGATCAAGGCGCGCGTCGGCGACGTGCAGGCCGACTTCATCGTGAACCAGACGCGCAACCTGTGCGTGTACCCGAACGTGTTCCTGATGGACCAGTTCAGTACGCAGATCCGCGTGGTGCGTCCGCTCGGCGTCGACAAGACCGAAGTCAGCATCTTCTGTTTCGCGCCGAAGGGCGAGAGCGAAGCCGACCGCACGACGCGCATTCGCCAGTACGAGGACTTCTTCAACGTGACCGGAATGGGCACGGCCGACGACCTCGAGGAATTCCGCGCATGCCAGGCCGGCTATGCAGGCATCACGGCGATGTGGAACGACCTGTCGCGCGGCGCGCCGCTGTGGATCGACGGGCCGGACGAGAACGCGAAAAGGATGGGGCTGAACCCGCGCATGTCGGGCGAGCGCAGCGAGGACGAAGGGCTGTTCATGTGCCAGCACGAACACTGGGTGCACGTGATGCGCGATGCACTGAAGAAGGAACGCGGGGAGGTGCAAGCATGAACATCGATTACCGGACCATTTGCGCGGCGCTGTATCGCGAAGCGCGCCTGCTCGACGACCGCGAGTGGGACGAGTGGCTGACCTGCTACACGGAAGACGTCACGTACTGGATGCCCGCGTGGGACGACGACGACCGGCCGACCGACGATCCGCGCAGCCAGATCTCGCTGATGTACTACGTGGATCGCGGCGGCCTCGAGGATCGCGTGTTCCGGATCAAGACCGAGCGCAGCGGCGCGTCGACGCCCGAGCCGCGCACGAGCCACAACGTGACGAACGTCGAGGTGCTGGCCGAGCGCGACGGCGAGGTGGACGTGCGCTACAACTTCCACACGCTGAACCACCGCTACCGCGTGACCGATCACTTCTTCGGCACGATGTTCGTCACGTTGCGCCGCTCGGGCGACGCATGGCTGATCTCGAACAAGAAGATCGTGCTGAAGAACGACTACATCCGGCAGGTGCTCGACGTGTACCACGTCTGACGCCGATCGATTCGACACGTAACACAGGGAGACGATGTCATGTCCACCTACAAGATTGCACTGAACTTCGAGGACGGGGTCACCCGCTTCATCGACTGCAAGGCCGGCGAGAAGGTGCTCGACGCCGCGTTCCGCGCGAAGATTAACCTGCCGATGGACTGTTCCGACGGCGTGTGCGGCACCTGCAAGTGTCGCGCGGAGAGCGGCAGCTACGACCTCGGCGACGATTACATCGACGACGCGCTCACCGAGGACGAGAAGGACGGCGGCCTCGTGCTGACATGCCAGATGGTGCCGCAAAGCGATTGCGTGATCGCGGTGCCGAGCTCGTCGGTTGCATGCAAGACAGGCCACAGCGCGTTCGCCGCGACGGTCACGAAAGTCGAGCCGCACCACGACGCGGCGATCGTGCTCGAACTCGACGTCGATGCGGCCGCTCCCGTGTTCCTGCCCGGCCAGTACGTGAACATCGGCGTGCCGGGCAGCGGCCAGCACCGGTCGTATTCGTTCTCGTCCGCGCCGGGCGACACGAAGATCGGATTCCTGATCAAGAAGATTCCAGGCGGCGTGATGAGCACGTGGCTCGAATCGGCGAAACCCGGCGACACGCTCGAACTGAACGGGCCGCTCGGCAGCTTCTACCTGCGCGATGTGGCGCGGCCGCTGCTGTTCCTCGCGGGCGGCACGGGCCTCGCGCCGTTCCTGTCGATGCTCGAGGTGCTCGCACGCAACGGCTCGCGGCAGAAGGTGCATCTGATCTACGGCGTGACGCGCGATCTCGACCTGGTGCTGGTCGATGCGATCGAAGCATATGCGGCGAAGCTGCCGAATTTCAGCTTCTCGACGGTCGTTGCCGACGCGGCGTCGAACCATCCGCGCAAGGGCTGGGTCACGCAGCACATTCCGGCCGATGCGCTGAACGACGGCGACGTGGACGTCTACCTGTGTGGACCGCCGCCGATGGTCGACGCGGTGCGCCAGTACTTCGACGACGCAGGCGTGAAGCCGAACAGCTTCCACTACGAGAAGTTCACCCCGAACGTGACGGCAAAGGCGGCATGATCATGCAACGATTCTCCGGAAAGGTCGTCGTCGTCACCGGCGCGGCGCAAGGCATCGGCCGCGGCGTCGCGCTGCGCGCGGCGGCAGAGGGCGGCCGCGTGCTGTTCGTCGATCGCGCGGACTTCGTGGCGGAGGTGGCCGCCGAGGCGCCGGGCGGCAACACGGCCGGATTCGTCGCGGATCTCGAAACCTACGACGGCGCGCGCGCGGCGATGGCGTGCGCGGTCGCGACGTTCGGCCGGATCGACGTGCTGATCAACGGTGTCGGCGGCGCGATCCGGATGCGGCCGTTCGCCGAGTTCGAGCCCGAGCAGATCGACGCGGAAATCCGCCGCTCGCTGATGCCGACGCTCTACAGTTGCCACGCCGTGCTGCCGCATTTGCTGGCCGGGGGCGGCGGCACGATCGTGAACGTGTCGTCGAACGCGACGCGCGGCATTCGCCGTGTGCCGTATTCGGCCGCGAAGGGCGGCGTCAACGCGCTGACGGCGGCGCTCGCGATGGAATACGCGGAGCACGGCATCCGCGTGGTCGCGACCGCGCCGGGCGGCACCACGGCGCCGCCGCGCCGCGTGCCGCGCAATGCGGTCGGCGACAACGCGCAGGAACAGGCGTGGATGGCCGAAGCGGTACGGCAGGTGACCGATTCGACGTTCTTCAAGCGTTACGGCACGCTCGATGAGCAGATCGCGCCGATCCTGTTCCTCGCGTCGGACGAGGCGAGTTACATCACCGGCACGGTGCTGCCGGTCGCGGGCGGCGATACAGGTTGAGCGGCGGGCGGCCTGTTCGCCAGCAGCTTCAGACATGCGCGCGCTCCGGTCAGGCGTGCGCGCGATGACCATCGAACAACCGGCCGGTGCGGAAAGCCCGGCCACGGAGACACTCATGCGCCAACGCGAAGCGATCATCCCCGTCGGAATGGAAGCCGTGTACGAAAAAATCGGCTATGCGCCGGCGATCAAGGTCGGCGATACCGTGTACGTGTCCGGCCAGATCGGCCGCGACGCGGCGATGCAACTGGTCGAAGAACGCGAAGCGCAGATCGTGCAGGCGTTCGAGAACCTCAAGGTCGTGCTCGAGGCGGCCGGCGCATCGCTCGACGACGTGGTCGACCTGACGACCTTCCATACCGACATGCGCGACCTGCCGCTGTTCATGGCGGTGCGCGACCGCTATCTCCATGCGCATCCGCGGCCTGCGTGGACCGCGGTCGGCGCGCACATGCTCGGCGGGGCGCCCGGTTATATCGTCGAAATCAAGGCGGTTGCCGTGGTGCAGGGATAGTCGCGGCCGCTGCTGGCGAGACGACACGGTCCGACCGCTCGCGGCACGCATCGGATGCCGACGTCCGGCCCGTCTACCGCCGGATTGCCGCTCGCAACCGCCTCACGTCCTGCTCCGATACCGGCGCGGCGCGATTTCCCCACGCGCCGCGCACATAGCTGACCACCGAGGCGATCTCGCCGCTCGTCAGCGCGCTGCGCATCGCCGGCATCCGCTGCACCGGCCCGTGCGTGCCGGGCGCCGGCCGAGCGCCTTCGACGACGATCCGGATCGCGCTGGTCGGATCGGCTGCGAGCGCGGCCGAATTGCCGGCGAGCGGCGGCCCGCGATCGGGCACGCCCGCGCCTTCCGCGCCGTGGCAGCGCGCACAGAATCCCGCATATACGCCGGCTCCCGGCGCCTGCTGGCCGCCCTCCGGGCGCGGCCCCGCCGCGGTCAGCCGCGGGACGCCGACGCCGAGCGGATTCGTCGCGGCGGTCGGTTGCGCGGGCAACGATTTGAGGTACACGGCGATCGCGTGACGATCCGCATCCGTCAGCAGCGCGGTGCTTTCACCGACGACGGGCGCCATCGCGCCGAACACCGCGCCGCGCACCGCGTGGCCGCTGCGCAGGAATGCGGCGAGATCGTCGGCCGTCCAGCGGCCGAGGCCGTCCGCGTCCGCGCCGGTGAGGTTCGGTGCGAACCAGTGATCGTTGATCCCGCCGGTGAGAAACGCGGGGCTGCGTTCGTCGTAGCCGCGCTCGTTGTAGGCCGGGCCGCGCGGCGTGTGGCATGCGCCGCAGTGGCCGAGCCCCTGCACGAGATACGCGCCGCGATTCCATTCCGCCGATCTCGACGACTGCGGCACGAACCGGTCGCGGTTCGCGAACGCCACGCTCCACAGCCCGAGCGCCCAGCGCTGGTTGAACGGAAACGGCAGCCGCGTGTTTTTTACCGCGTTCGCCGACGGCGCGACACCACGCATGAAATACGCATACAACGCGCGCACGTCGTCGTCGGACAAGCGCGCGAACGACGGGTAGGGCATCGCAGGATACAGCCGGCTGCCGTCCGCGCGCACGCCGCGCCGCAACGCATCGTCGAACTGGCGCAGCGTGTCGTTGCCGATCCCGTGCGCCGTGTCGGGCGTGATGTTCGGTGCATAGATCGGCCCGAACGGCGAATTGACCGGCTGGCCGCCGGCGTATGGCGTGTGGTCGGCGGCATCGTGGCAGGCGGCGCAGTCGCCGGCGAGCGCGAGATAACGGCCGCGCGCGATCGTCGCGGCATCGGCGCTTGCGGCCGCGGCGGCAATCACAGGGCGGCGGGCGGCGGAAGCTGCCGATGCTGATGATGTGGACGACGCCGACGCCGACGCCGATGAAGCGTCCGACGGCGTAGCCGAAGCCTGTTCGGCCGCCGTGTCTCGCCGCTGCGCCAGCCGCGGATCGCGGTTCATCCGGTCCGACATCGACGCGCCGGCATCGGCTGCCGACGCGCGTATCCGCACGAAACGCCAACCCGACGCGGGTTCGGGCGCCTCCGCCGGAGACGCGGCTTCGGCCGGATCGCCGGCGGGCGCCGCGTGATCGTCCTGCTGCATGTCGCATGCGCACAGCGCGGCGCACACGGCGAGCGCGACGCCCGCGCGGCGGCACCGACCGACCCGCGCGGCACACGAAATACACGAAGCGAACGAGATCAACGCCATGGACTGCACGGCCCCACGAACGCGGTGACGATTCCGGTGAACACGAGACCGATCACGAACCCGAGCGCGGCGAGCATCCCGCAGCGCGCGAGGAACCGCGTGCTGTCGTCGCGCGTCGCGGCCTGCACGTTCGCGTCGTGCCGGCGTTGCCACGTGCGCACGAGCCAGGCGGCGAACGCCGTCGCCAGCGCGAACGCGCATGCGGCGATCAGCGCGAGCCACACGCCGACGTGCGCCCAGCGCGGCACGGTCTGCGCGACGCCGAGCGGATAGCATGCGGTCGACGCGAGCGTCTCGGATGCCAGCATCTGCGCGAACCACAGCGCGGGCGCGCCGACTAGGCCGGCCGCGATCGCGAGCAGGGGTGTCCATGAGCGTCGCGCGCCGTTCATCCCGCGCTCCTGAGCCAGTACGGCGAGACGTACAGTGCGGTGAAGATGAACAACCAGACGATGTCGACGAAGTGCCAGTAGAGCCCGCCGACCGTCAGCGCGACGCGCCGTTCGCGGCCGAAGAAACCGGCGGCGGTCCACCCGGCGAGCAGCGCGAGGATGACGAGACCGGCCGCCACGTGCGCGAGGTGAAAGCCCGTGATCGTGAAGTACAGGCTGCCGTACAGGTGCGCGGTCGGTCCGTACGGATGGTCGCGCCACTCGTGCAGCTGGACGAGCGCGAACGCGACGCCGAGCAGCAGCGCGATTGCTAGCGCGGCCGCCGCGCGCAGGCGCCGGTCGGCCCGCACCGCGCGCTCGGCGAGCCACACGAATACGCTGCTCGACAGCAGCACGACGGTGTTGCCGGCCGCGAGCCCGATCTTCGGCATCCCTTCGGGCGGCCATGGCGCGGCTGACTGCGACTGCAGGTAGAAATAGCAGAACAGCAAGTAGCCGAACAGTCCGGCCTCGGTCACGATCAGCATGATGACACCCCACCAGCCGCCCGCGCGTTCGCCGCAACTGCCGACCGGCAGCGGTTCGACGCACGCGACCGGCGCACCGGACGGCGCGGTCGCCGAGCGCGGTTCGGCCGGATGCAGGCCGGCCGCTGCAGGCGCCTGGGTGGCGTCGCGGGCGGGCAGGTGCGCGCGCTGCCCGAGCGTGCGGCGCGGCCACAGCCACACGGCGGTCCCGATCGCGCAACCGGCGACGGCCGCGCACACGAGCGTCGGCGAGCGCGCCAGCATCGCAGCGAACACGGCGGTCGCGAGCAGCGCGAGCACGAACGGCACGCAGCTGTCCTCGGGCATCTTCAGGATCGCGCTCGGTTTTGCCGCGAGCGGCGTGACCGCGAGCGCCTCGCGCCCGTCGGCGAGCCGGTAGCCGATGCGCATGCTGGTGCGCATCGGATCCTCGCGCGTTTCCCACAGCGGGTGCCGCGACGCGACGAGCGGCAGCACCGCGAAGTTGTAGACGGGCGTCGGCGACGCGACCGACCATTCGAGCCCGGCGGCGCCCCACGGATTTTCAGCGGCGCGCGCGCCGCGCCGCGCGCTGACAAGCGCGTTGACGACGAACATCACGATTCCGATGCCGAACACGAACGAGCCGATCGTCGTCAGCAGGTTCGACGTGTCCCAGCCCATCCCGGACGGATAGGTGTAGATGCGGCGCGGCATCCCGAGCAGCCCGGAGACGTGCATCGGGAAGAAGCCGAGGTTGAAGCCGACCAGCACGATCCAGAACGTCAGCTTGCCGAAGCGTTCGTTCATCATTCGCCCGGTGAATTTCGGGAACCAGTACGTGACACCGCCGAGCACGGGGAAGACGTTGATGCCGAGCAGCACGTAGTGCAGGTGCGCGACGACGAAATACGTATCGGTCAGCTGCCAGTCGAGCGGCACCGCGGCCGTCATCACGCCGGATACGCCGCCGATCACGAACATCAGCACGAAGCCCGCAAAATACAGGAACGGCGTGCGGAACACCGGACGGCCCGTCCAGATCGTCGCGAGCCACGCGAACACCGCGACCGCGCTCGGGATCGAGATCAGCATGCTCGCCGCGCCGAAAAACGCGAGCGCGAGCGGCGCGATGCCGGTCGCGAACATGTGGTGGACCCACACCTCGAAGCCGATCAGCATCGTCGCGACCGTCGATACCGCGACGGCTTCGTACGCGACGAGCGGCCGCCGACAGAAAGTCGGCAGCGCGTCCGACACGATTCCCATCGCGGGCAGCACGACCACGTAGACCCACGGGTGCGCGAACATCCAGAACAGGTGTTGCCACAACAGCGGCCGCCCGCCGTTCGCGACGTCGAAGAAGTGCGTGCCGGCATTGCGGTCGAGCCACAGCAGCAGGAACGCGAGGCTGACGGACGGCACCGCGACGAGGTTCGCCACCGATGCGGTGAGCGTGCCCCACACGATGATCGGCAGCCGGTCGATCGACATCCCGTGCGCACGCATCCGCAGCAGCGTGACGACGAAGTTCGCGGCGCCGCCGGTGGTCGAGATGCCGAGCAGGATCATGCCGAGCGCATAGATGTCGATGTTCGCACCGGCGCTGTAATCGAGCGACGTGAGCGGCACGTAGTTGAACCAGCCGCCGTCCGGCACCGCGCCGAGCGGAAAGCTCGCGTACAGGAACAGCCCGGCGAACAGGAACGCCCAGTACGAGAACGCGTTCAGCCTCGGGAACGCCATGTCGCGCGAGCCGAGCATCAGCGGCCACAGGTAGTTCGCGAAGCCGGACAGCACCGGCAGCGCGTACAGGAAGATCATCGTGACGCCGTGCATCGTGAACAGCGAGTCGTACTGCGCGGGCGTGAGCACCGTCGCATTCGGCCGCGCGAGCTGGATGCGCATCGCGAGCGCCTCGACGCCGCCGAGCAGCAGGAACGCGAACGCGGTGACGATGTAGCGCAGCCCGATGCGCTTGTGGTCGACCGTGCCGAGCCAGCCGCGCCAGCCGGGTTCCGATTCCCACAGCGCGGCCAGCTCGCGCTCGTGCGCGGAGCCGGGCGGCGCTTCGCCGAGGTCGGGCACGCGGCTGAGCGGAGCGGGCGTGTCGCGGGCAACGGCCATCGTCATTCTCCGTTCAGTGCAGCGTTGCGAGATAGGCGGCGAGATCGTCGGCGTCGCGCGGCGCGAGCGCGAACGACGGCATCAGCGTCTGCGGCTTGATCTGCTGCGCATGCGCGATCCAGCGCCGCAGGTTGTCGGGCGTGTTGTCGAGCGTGCCGGCCGCGAGCAGCCGGCGCGACCCGAGATGCGACAGGTCGGGGCCCGCGTCGCCGGCCGCGTCGGTGCCGCGCACGGTGTGGCAACCCGCGCAGCGCGCATCGAACACGTGCCGGCCGCGCCGCTCGGCGCCGACGGCGGGTGCGGGCGCCGGCTGCCGCTGCGCGGCGAGCCACGCGCGAAACGCCGCGGGCGGCTCGGCCACGACCTCGAACGCCATGTGCGCGTGCTGCGCGCCGCAATACTGCGAGCACTGTCCGCGGTACACGCCCGGCCGGTCGGCCTGCAGCCACTGATGATTCGTCTGGCCGGGAATCGTCTGCGTCTTGCCGGCCAGTTGCGGGACCCAGAACGCATGGATCACGTCCGCGCTTTTCAGTTCGAGCGCGACGGGTTCGCCGACCGGGATGTGGAGTTCGTTCGCGGTGACGAACGCGGTGCCGCCCGCGTCGTCCGGATAGCGGGCAGCCCACCACCAGTCGTGCGCGGTCACGACGATCGTGAGCGCCGGTGGATGCGGCGGCGACGCCACCGCGCCCAGCACGCGCAGCATGTACACGAGCGCGCCGAACAGCAGCACGATCGAGATCGCGGAGCCGACCGTGACGATCGCCAGCCCGCTGTCGTGGTCGTCGCCTGCATGCGCGCGGCGGCGAAACATCGCTATCAGCAGCAGCGCCGCGATCGCGATGCATACGAACGTACACAGCGCGAGCAGCGCCCAGCCAAGCACGAACACCGGCCGGGCGGCCGGGCCCGCCGCATGCGCGACGTAAGCGAGCGGCAGCGGCCCGGCCGGTGCGTCGGGCTCGCTGGCGGCGCGCGCGGCGGCCATGGGGGCGGCGAGGCACGCGGTCGCGGCGAGGCGAACGATACGGCGCGCTTTCTCGGGGGGCGGGACGGGCAACAGGGCTCCTTTTCGGATTCGGCGGCGTGACGACAGCCGTTCGACAACCGTTCGCGGCGGAGCAATTTCCGTGCGTGCGCTGCATCGGCATCGCGGCCCGGGGCATTACCCGTGCAACGCGCTGCGCGTTACAGCCGGCTTGTAAATTTGGCGACCGTTCGCGGCGCGCCGGGATCACGGTGTGCGGCACGGTGCTTGCTACGCCGATCGTGTTCCGGCAGGTGGCTCAGGGAATGTCCCGACCGCGTGCCGCCCACCTCGATAAGAACAGGAGGAACCGACCGTGAAGACCGTTGCGATCACGGGTGCGAGCGCCGGCGTTGGCCGCGCGACCGCCCATGCGTTTGCGCGGCGCGGCGCGAACGTCGCGCTGCTCGCGCGCGATCCACGCGCGCTGCACGACACCGCGTGCGAAGTGCGCGCCTATGGCGTCGAGGCATTGCCGATCGCCGTCGACGTCAGCGATGCCGCCGCGCTCGATGCCGCCGCCGGGCGCATTGAGGACGAACTCGGCCCGCTCGACGTGTGGGTCAACAATGCAATGGTGACGGTGTTCGCTCCGTTCGACGAGATCGCGCCGGAAGACTACGCACGCGTGACCGAGGTCACTTATCTCGGCTGCGTATACGGAACGCGCGCGGCGCTGGTGCGCATGGCCGCGCGCAATCGCGGCACGATCGTGCAGGTAGGCTCCGCGCTCGCGTACCGGTCGATTCCGCTGCAAGCGGCGTACTGCGGCGCGAAACATGCGATTCGCGGCTTCACCGACGCGCTGCGCTGCGAGCTGCTGCATGCGCGCAGTCGTGTGCGCGTGACGATGGTGCAACTGCCCGCGATCGACACGCCGCAGTTCGACTGGGCAGAATCCGTGTTGCCGCATGCGCCGCGCCCGGTCGCACCCGTCTATGCCCCGGAAGTGGCGGCCGACGCGATCGTGCAGGCCGCGCGCCATCCGTGCCGGGAGCGCTGGGTCGGCTGGCCGTCGCTCGCCGCGATTGTCGCGAACGGGCTCGCGCCCGGCTGCTTCGACCGCTATCTAGCGCGTACTGCGGTGCGTGGTCAGCAACGCGCGGCGCCGGCCGGCCCGCGCGAATCGAACCTGTGGCACACCGTGCCGGGCCACCATGCGACGCGCGGTGCGTTCAGTTCGGAAGCGCACCGCAGCGGCGCCGAGGCCGGGCTCGGCGCGTCGCGCGCGCTGGCGTTCGGCGCGATATGCGCGCTGCTCGCGGCGGGTTTCGTCGCCGCGAGCAAGCTGAACCGGTGAGCGCGATGCGGATCGAGGATTACGCACTGATCGGCGATGGCCGCAGCGCCGCGCTCGTCGCGCTCGACGGCAGCATCGACTGGATGTGCTGGCCGGACTTCGACTCGCCGCCATGCTTTGCCGCACTCGTCGGCACGCCCGACAACGGCCGTTTCCGTATCGCGCCGCGCGAGCCGGATGCGCGCGTGACGCGCCGCTACCGGCCCGGCACGGCGGTGCTCGAAACGACGTTCGAGACGTCGTCGGGCTGTGTGGTCATGATCGACTGGATGAGCTGGGATGCGCGCGACCCGTGCGTCATCCGCAGCGTGCGCGGCGAGCGCGGCACGGTCGAGCTCGACGTCGATCTCTGCGTGCGCTTCGACTACGGCCACGCGTTGCCCTGGTGCCGCCGTCTCGGCCGGCGCTGGCGAATGATGACGGGCGGCGACGCGATGTGGCTCGATACCGACGTGCACCTCGACGTGCGGGACGATCGGCTCGTCGGCACGCAGCGACTCGCCGCGGGCGAGCGCGCGGATTTCTGCATCAGCTACGCGCGTTCGTACGACCGGCCGCCGTCGTTGCCGGATCCGTACGCGTCGTTGCGCGACACGCAGGCGTTCTGGCGCGTCTGGTCGAAGTGCAACGCGGCGCAAGGCCCGTATCGCGACGCGATCGAGCGCGCGCTGATCACGGTGAAGCTGCTGTCGAGCGTGCGCACCGGCGGCATCGTCGCGGCGCCGACGAGCTCGCTGCCCGAACGCTTCGGCGGCGTGCGCAACTGGGATTACCGGTTCTGCTGGCTGCGCGACGCGAGCTTCACGCTGCGCGCGCTGGTGCGCTGCGGCTATCGCGAGGAGGCCGCGCGCTGGCGAGACTGGCTGGTGCGCGCGATCGCCGATCATCCCGCGCAATTGCAGGTGCTGTACGCGGCCGACGGCGGCCGGCGCGCGGACGAATGGTCGGCCGCTCACCTGGCGGGTTACGAAGGCGCGCGCCCGGTGCGCTTCGGCAACGCGGCGGCCGAACAATTGCAGCTGGATGTATACGGCGAGGTGCTGGCCGCGCTGTATCAGGCGCGCCGGCACGGGCTGCCGCCCGACGACGACGCGTGGACGCTCGAGCGGCGGCTGCTCGACCATCTCGCGACGATCTGGCGCGAGCCGGACGAAGGAATCTGGGAAGTGCGCAGCGGCCGGCACCCGTTTACGTCGTCGAAGGTGATGGTGTGGGCGGCAGTCGAAAGTGCGTATCGTTCCGCGCGCGCGTTCGGTCATCACGCACCGCTCGACGAGTGGCGCCGTTGGGCCGATGCCGTGCATGCGGACGTGCTGGCACACGGCTACCACGCGAAACTCGGCCGCTTCGTCGACCGCTACGACGGCGACGGGCTCGACGTGAGCCTGCTGCTGATTCCGCTGACGGGGATGCTCGATGCGTCGGATCCGCGCGTCGCGGCGACGGTCGCCGCGATCGAGCGCGAGCTGGTCGAGGACGGCCTACCGTTTCGTTACAGGCCGCCGCGTTTCAAGGATGGTTGCGAAGGCAACGAGGGTGCGTTCGTCGCGGCCGGCTTCTGGCTCGCGCAGGTATACCGGATGCAGGGGCGCGACACCGACGCGCACGCGCTGTTCGAGCGGCTGCTGGGCCTGCGCAACGACGTCGGGCTGCTGTCGGAAGAGTACGACGTGAAGGCGCGGCGCATGTGCGGGAATTTTCCGTTCACGCTTGCGCAGGTCGGGCTGGTCAACGCGGCGCTCGCGCTGGAGGGCGACTGGCGAGACGACGTCGATACCGGCTGACGTGCCGCACCGCGCCGTACGCGACGGGGCAGCACGACACGACGCACGCACGCTCAGCACCGTCCCGGCCGTCATGTGCTACGACTCGTGTCTGCCTCCCTTGCCGCCGCGCTCGCCGTTGCCCGGCAGCACGGCCGACAGCACCTGCCGCGCGGTCTCGACGATCACGTTCGCTTCGCGCGGGTCGCCCTTCACCAACGTTTCGGCAAAATGCTTCGCCTGCTGCAGCGTCACGTGCGGCGGCAGCGGCGGCACTTCCGGATCGCTCTTGACCTCGAGCACGACCGGACGGTCCGACGCGAGCGCCTCGTCCCATGCGGCGCCAAGCTGTTCCGGATCGTCGACGTAGATGCCCTTCAGCCCGAGCAGCGTCGCGAAGCGGTAGTACGGCACGTTCGGTATCTGCTGCGATGCGTCGAGCTTCGGATCGCCTTCCATCACGCGCTGTTCCCACGTCACCTGGTTCAGGTCCTCGTTGTTCAGCACCATGCAGATCCAGCGCGGGTCGGGCCATTGCCGCCAGTATTTCGCGACCGTGATCAGCTCGGCCATGTTGTTCATCTGCATCGCGCCGTCGCCGACCATCGCGATCACCGGGCGCACCGGATACGCGAACTTCGCGGCGATCGCGTACGGCACGGCCGCGCCCATCGACGCGAGCCCGCCCGACAGCGAACCCATCATCCCGCGCCGCATCATCAGGTCGCGCGCATACCAGTTCGCGCAGGAGCCCGAATCGCTCGTCAGGATCACGTCGTCGGGCAACCGTGGCGACAGCTCGGTGAATGCGCGCTGCGGATTCACGCCGCGCCCCGGGCTCGCCTTCGCGGCCGCGCGCGCGGCCAGCGTTTCGTGCCAGTCCGCGTTCCATTTCGCGATCTGGTCGCGCCAGCCCGTGTCGTGCCGTTCCTTCAGCAGCGGCAGCAGCGCGCGCAACGTCTCGGCGCTGTCGCCGACGAGATTGACCTCCATCGGGTAGCGCAGGCTCAGCATATCGGCCTTCAGGTCGATCTGCACGCCGCGCGCCTGGCCTTCCTTCGGCAGGAATTCCGAGTACGGGAAGCCCGAGCCGACGACGAGCAACGTGTCGCATTCGGTCATCAGCGCGTAGCTCGGACGGGTGCCGAGCAGCCCGATGGAGCCCGTGACCCACGGCAGGTCGTCCGGCAGCGCGGCCTTGCCGAGCAACGCCTTCGCTGCGCCCGCGCCGAGCCGGTCGGCCACCGCGATCACCTCGTCGGTCGCGCGCAGCGCGCCCGCGCCGACCAGCATCGCGACCTTCTTGCCGGCATTGAGCACGTCGGCCGCGCGCTGCAGGTCGTCGGCATACGGCACCACCTTCGGCGGCGTGTAGCCAACCCCCGAGTGCACGGTGCCGTGCGCGCGCTTCGGCGGCGCGTAGTCGAGTTCTTGAAGGTCGTTCGGCAGCACCAGCGCGGTCACCGTGCGCGCGCCGAGCGCGATGCGCACCGCGCGGTCGACCAGATGGCGCACCTGGCCCGGCACGACGGCAAGCTGGACGAATGCGCCCGCAACGTCCTTGAACAGCGCCGGCAGGTCGACTTCCTGCTGATAGTGGCCGCCGAGCGCCGCGCGCGCCTGCTGGCCGACGATCGCGAGCACCGGCATGTGATCGAGCCGCGCGTCGTAGAGGCCGGTCACGAGGTGCGAGGCGCCGGGGCCCGAGGTCGCGACGCACACGCCGAGCTCGCCTGTAAATTTTGCATGTGCCGACGCCATGAAGGCCGCCATCTCCTCGTGGCGCGCCTGGATGAATTCGATCTTGCCCCCGGCCCGGCCGAGCGCGCCGAAGAAGCCGTTGATGCCGTCGCCCGGGTAGCCGTACACGCGGCGCACGCCCCAGTCGTACAGCCGTTCGACGATGAAATCCGCCACTGTCGCCATGCCGTTTCTCCTTGGTTCGGGAAGAGCCGATGAGCCGCGCATGCGATCGTCGTGCGCGGCGCTGCCGGGCGTCGCGCAAGGCGTGTGCCGCGCGGCCGCATCGGGCACGGGCGTTGCACGCAGGCGCTGCAGGCAAAAGGCCAGGCAATCCGGAGCGCAACGATGGCACTTTCCGCGGTACCGACGATCGACGACGTGCGCGCCCGCGCATACCGGATACCGACCGACCGGCCCGAGGCCGACGGCACCCATGCATGGCACGCGACGACGATCGTCGTCGTCGAGATCGACGCGGGGCCCGTGACGGGGCTCGGCTATACGTACACCGACGCGAGCGCGGCGCCGCTCGCGATGTCGCTGCTGGCAGACGCGTTGCGAAACCGGCCGCTCGTCGACATCCCGGCTGCCGTCGACGCGTTGTGGCGCGCGGTGCGCAACGTCGGACGGGCCGGTGTCGCGGCAACCGCGATTTCCGCGCTCGACATCGCGCTGTGGGACGCCAAGGCGAAGCTCGCCGGCGTGCCGCTCGCGCTCCTGCTCGGCCGTTTGCGCGACCGCGTGCCCGTATACGGCAGCGGCGGCTTCACGACCTACGACGACGCGATGCTCGCCGCGCAGCTCGACGGCTGGCGCGGCGAACGCATCCGCGCGTGCAAGATCAAGATCGGCGTGCAGGACGCACGCGATCCGTCGCGTGTGCGAGCGGCGCGCGATGCGCTCGGCGCCGACGTCGACCTGTTCGTCGATGCGAATGGCGCGTATGCGGCGCGCACCGCGCTCGCGTTCGCGGAATCGGTGGCCGATTGCGCGATACGGTGGTTCGAGGAGCCGGTCAGCAGCGACGACGTGGATGGCCTGCGATTCGTGCGCGAGCACGTCGGCGCGCGGGTCGATGTCGCGGCCGGCGAGTATGCGTTCACGCCCGACGATTTCCGGCGCCTGCTCGAAGGCCGCGCAGTCGACGTGCTGCAGGCCGACGCGACGCGCTGCGGCGGCGTCAGCGGTTTTCTCGCGGCGGCTGCGCTGGCCGATGCGCATCACGTCGACCTGTCCGCGCACTGCGCGCCGGCGCTGCACCGGCACGTCGGCTGCGTCGCGCCGCGCATGCGTCATGTCGAGTGGTTCCACGATCACGTGCGGATCGAACGGATGATGTTCGACGGTGCGCCGACGCTCGTCGATGGCGCGCTGGAGATCGACGCCGGGCGTCCCGGGCTCGGCCTCGAATTGCGTGCGGCCGACGTGGCGGATTTCGCGATCTGAACGAATCCGAAGCTCGGGACAACCATCACGAACAAGGAGGACCGATGCGACACGCCCGACACCGCGCGGCCGAACACGACACGTTGCTGGCCGATGCCGCGCGGCTGCTGAACCGCAGCGCGCTGCTGCTCGCCGGCTCGGTGCTCGCCGACAGCGGCGTCGAGCACTATCGCGGCACGATCCACAACCGCGCGATGATCGCGCCGCTGGTGGCGTCGACGTTGTCGGTGCTCGCGAGCGTGCACGGCCACGCCGACGACACGCCCGAACGCCACCGGCTGCGCGACGCGGTGCACGTGGCGTCGGCCGCCGTGGGCATCGCCGGGGCGGCGTTCCACGCATACAACGTGACGAAGCGGCCGGGCGGGTTCAGCTGGCACAACCTGTTCTACGGTGCACCGCTCGGCGCTCCGTTCGCACTGCTGCTGTCGGGCATGCTCGGCGCGGCCGGGGAACGGCTGCGCGCGCGCCCGGCCGACGCCCCGCGCCTCGCCGGGTTGCCGGCCGGCCGTGCACTGGCCGGCCTGGTCGCCGCGGGGCTCGTCGGCACGCTCGGCGAAGTCGGGTTGCTGCATTTTCGCGGCGCGTTCCAGCATCGCGCGATGTTCATGCCGCTCGTCGTGCCGCCCGTGGCCGCGCTGACGGCCGCGCACCTCGCACTGTCGCCGCCGATCGGCGACCGGCGTTTCTGCCGCTGGTCGATGCGCGCGACGGCCGTGCTCGGCTTCGTCGGCGTCGCGTTTCATGCGCGCGGCATCGCACGCCAGATGGGCGGCTGGCACAACTGGTCGCAGAACCTGCTGTCGGGGCCGCCGCTGCCGGCGCCGCCGAGCTTCACCGCGCTCGCGATCGCCGGTCTCGCCGCGACGGCGCTCGCGGAACGGGAGGCGCGATGAAACCGGCGAACGACAAGGCCGTCGCGCTGCCGCGCTATTCCGGATACGACGTGATGGCCAAGCGCGACACGCCATCGTGGAACGACGCGACGCGCCGCGCGATCGACGCACGGCTGCGCGTCGCCGCGACCGCGCCGCGCCATCTCGATGCCAAGCGGTTCGCGACGCTCGACGCGCTGTGCGCGCGCATCGTGCCGCAGCAGCAAGGTGGCACCTGCACGGTGCCGACCGCCGCGCTGATCGATGCACGGCTCGCGGCCGACGAAGGCGACGGCTATCGCGATGCGCGTCTGCCGCCGCTGCGTGCCGCGTGGCATACGGGGCTCGCCGCGCTCGACGCGATGGCGCGCCATGCGCACGATCGCCCGTTCGCGTCGCTCGACGGGAACGCGGCCGATGCGCTGCTGCGTGCGATCCAGCACGGCATGATCGACCGGCAGGTCGAATCGGCGTGGGCCGGGATGGATCCACGCACGTTTTTCGCGAAGCGCGTGCTGATGGACCTCTGCGGCGCGTACTACAGCCACCCGTTCGCATGGAACGAGATCGGCTTCGGCGGGCCGGCGAGCCCGCGCGGCTACGTGCGGATGGATTTCAACCGGCGCGACCCGTGGGAAGCGCGCGTGGACGGGGAGGGCGATCGGGATGGCCGCTGACGATCCGCTGTCCGCCAGCGAGCCGCGCGGCCGCGACGGTCGCGCACCCGATCCGCTGCGTGTCGGCGGCTGGTCGCCGATGCGGATGTTCCGCGACGACGAGCCGATTGATTTCGTGATCGTCGGCACTGGGGCCGGCGGCGGCACGCTCGCGTGCCGGCTCGCCGAACACGGCTTTTCGGTCGTCGCGCTCGATGCGGGCGCATGGTGGCGGCCGCTCGAGGAATTCGCATCGGACGAGTCGCACCAGCACAAGCTGTTCTGGACCGACGAGCGGATCTGCGACGGCGCCGATCCGCTGACGCTCGGCACCAACAACAGCGGCCGCGCGGTGGGCGGCAGCACCGTCCACTTCGCGATGGTGTCGTTGCGCTTTCGGCCCGAGTGGTTCCGCTCGCGCACGGCGCTGGGCTACGGCGTCGACTGGCCGCTCGACTGGCGCGAGATGTGGCGCTATTACCGCGAGGTCGAGCAGGCGCTGAAGATCAGCGGGCCGGTGCGCTACCCGTGGGGCCCGCCGCGCCCGCGCTATCCGTATCGTGCGCACGAACTCAACGCGGCCGCGCTCGTGCTCGCGCGCGGCGCGGAGGCACTCGGCATCGACTGGACGCCGACGCCGCTCGCGACGCTGTCCGCGCCGCGAGGCCGCGCACATCCGTGCGTGTATCGCGGCTTCTGCATTACCGGTTGCGCGACGAACGCGAAGCAGAGCGCGCTCGTCACGTGGATTCCGCGCGCGGTCGCGGCCGGCGCCGAAGTGCGCGATCTCGCGATGGCATTGCGGATCGAGGCGCAAGGCGACCGCGTGACGGGCGTGCACTACCGGCGCGACGGGCGCACGCATTTCCAGCGCGCGCGCAACGTCGTGGTCGCGGGTTACGCGATCGAGACGCCGCGGTTGCTGCTGCTGTCGGCGACCGGACGCCATCCGCAAGGGCTCGCGAACAGCTCGGGCCTCGTGGGCCGCTACATGATGGCGCAACTGAACCAGGCATCGTGGGGAACGATGGACGACGAGGTGCGCTGGTACAAGGGGCCGCCGTCGCTGTCGATCACCGAGCACTGGAACTACGCGGACGAAGGCAAGGATTTCTTCGGCGGCTACTGCTGGATGAGCCAGGGGCCGCTGCCGATCGAATGGGCGCGCAAGCTCGCCGGGCGCGGGTTGTGGGGTGACGCGCTGAAGCGCGAAATGGCGCGCTACAACTTCCAGGCCGGACTGAAGATCGTCGGCGAGACGCTGCCGCGCGCCGACAACCGCGTGACGCTCGCCGACGAGCGCGACGCGTTCGGGCTGCCGGTCGCGCGTGTCACCTATTCGTACGACGACAACGACCGCCGGATGATGCGTCACGCATTCGCGCAGATGGGACGTTCGCTGGAAGCCGCCGGTGCGCGCGACATCTGGCACGAGCAGGACGACACCTGTCATCTCGCGGGCACCGCGCGGATGGGCGACGACCCGGCGACGAGCGTCGTCGATGCCGACTGCCGCAGCTGGGACATCCCGAACCTGTGGGTCTGCGACGGTTCGGTGTTTCCGACCGTCGGCGGCGTGAATCCGTCGCTGACGATCCAGGCGATCGCCTGCCGCACGGCCGATCGCATCCGCGCGCTCGTCGCGCGCGGCGACGCGCATGCGCGGGCACGGTGGCGGTAGGGCCTTCCGCCATACGGTTTTCCGCCATGCACCTGCCGTTCAATCATCCAGGAGTCACGACATGGACGTTTTCATTCGCCGCCCGGCCCGCGCGACCCGGCACTGCGCCGCGTGCGTGCTGCTGGCCGTCTCCGCGGCCGCAGCCGTATCGCCGGCTTGGGGCCAACTGCGCCAGCCCGACACCGCGCACGTGCCCGACACGTCGACACAGGCGTACAAGCGCGCGGATAGCAAGATGATGGATGCGATGGAGGGCGCGCGTTACACCGGCGACGCCGATCGCGATTTCGTGTCGCATATGGCGCCGCATCACCAGGGGGCGATCGACATGGCGCAGGTCGAGCTGAAGTACGGCAAGGACCCCACGCTGCGGGAACTCGCGACGCGCATCGTCGCCGCGCAGCGCGACGAGATCGCGTTGATGGAGCGCTGGCAGAAGGAACATGGCGCGAAGCCGTGAGTGCGGGCCATCATCACGGCCACCGACATCGGCAGTTGAGCGGCGACGCAACACGTGCGCGCCAAGGCGCGGGCATGACCGACGATGGGCGCCGCAATCGGGCGGGCGAGACCCGGACGTGCGATCCCTAGATCGCAACTAACGGTCAATCGCATTCCCGCCCACGACCCGGATGCGCGCGCGACGCAACGGCGCCGTGTCGCCCGACGCTCATGCATTGACTGCGCTTGCAGCGGGCGGCCGAATCCCGTACCGCGTCATTCCCGCCCCGTCAACGATGCCCACCAGCTTTCACGCTCGGCGTTCCGGTTGCCGACGGCGTTCAGCGAACGTGGAATTTTCAAGCACTTGTCATTTCGATCGCACGGTTGCAGCGTGGGTCAAGCGCTCCGGATGTCGCACGGGCGGGTGCGCAGCGCCGCGGCGGCGCCGGCACCGCGAGGAACGGCACATGCTGCGGGGGCGACGAAGCCCGGCGGTTCCGGGTATCGACTATGGTGCTCTCATGACTTCCAGAACTCGCTCGATCAATCCGTTGTTGAATCTCGCGGTGGCCGTTGCGTGCGGCGCGGCGGCGATGTACTTCCTCGATCCGGCATCCGGCCGGCGGCGCCGCGCGTACGTGCGGGACAAGGCCGCCGCAAGCCGGCACGGCGTGGTCGACTACGCGAATGCGCAGGCCAAGCGCGCGGCCGACCATGCGCGCGGCGCGATCGCGGGACTGCGTGCCGACTGGCTCGCGGGCGACGCGAACGACGCCCAGGTCACCGAACGCGTGCGTGCCGCGCTGGGCCATCTGGTCGGGCATCCGCGCGACGTCGACGTGACCGTCGAGCATGGGCATGTGCGCCTGAGCGGGCAGGTGGACGAAGCGGAACGGCATGCGGTCGTCGACGGTGTGGCCGCGCTGCGCGGCGTGCACACCGTCGAGGACGCGATGGGCGCGCGCAGTGAATACAAGGTGCCGCCCGGCGGCCAGATGCACTGACGCCGCCCTCGGCCGCGCGCCGACGGGCCCGGCAAACGCGGTAAACGACGCACGACACGAATTCGGCGCGCGCGCGGCTGTCTCCACGTCGGCCACGCCGCGCCTCATCCGGAGAACAGCTGATGTCCGATCGCCCGATTTCCGCCACGACGCCTCCGCCATCGGAGCCCGACGCGCACCACGCGCTCGAAAGCTGCTGGGCAGCCTCCACCGCCATGGCTTCCTGCGTTTCGCGAACGAAGTCGTCAGCGCGAATGCGCAGATGGCCGAGACGTTCGTCGACGCGTTCGACAAGCCCGGCATGCAAAGTGGCGTGCAGAATCTCGCCGCGCTGCTGATGGCGCTGTCGCGCATCCCGCCGGAGCAGTTCGGCAGGGCCGTGTTCGCGGCCGCCGATGCACTGCATCACGTCGGCGCGTGGAAGCCGGACGAGCACGAGCACGTCGCGCCCGGCGTGCGCGGCGCGTACCGGCTGCTGCACGACGAAGCGCTGTGGGATGCGCTGACGCCGCTGCTCGAAGCGTTGAAGGTGTTCGCCCAAGGGCTCGCGCGCGCGCCGCACAATCCGGCGAGCCCATCGGTCAGCGAGCGGCCGACCGGCGCGTGACCGTGGCGAGCGTGGGCAGGCCGGGCTGCCCGCAAAGCGCCGAGAGCTGATGCACGATGCGCTGCGTCGGCGTGCTCGCCGGCCAGCGCGCGACCGCGTCGAAGCCGACCCAGCGGCATAGCGCGATCTCGTGGCCGGGGTACGCATGGCGACCGGGCGGCATGCGCGCGACGAAGACGTGATGACGCTTCACGCTGCCGTCCACGAAGAAGAAATACGCGAGCTCGAGATCGGCGAGTCCCGTTTCCTCCTGTAATTCGCGACGCGCGGCGTCGAGCGCCGATTCGCCGCGCCGGATCACGCCGCCCGGCAGCGTCCAGCGCGACGACGAGCGGCGCGCGACCAGCAATACCCGATCATTGCGATGGCACACGATCGTCGCGCGCTCCTTCGCAAGCGGCGCGAGCGGCACCGCGCGCACCGGGAAGTCGGCCGGATCGGGAAGTGTCATGTCCAGCGAGTGACGAGTAAGGGTGCGGTCCATGACCCCATCGAGCAACGGGCGTGCCCGCGCCGCATCGCCGTATCTTCGCGGATGCGACGCGGGCGACCCGATGCACACGCTGCGAATACGCCGGTGCCGCTCAGCGTTTGGCCGGTGGGACGTTGCCCGGCGCCGCCGCCGCGCTGTCGCGCGGCGCGCCTGCGCCGAGTTCGGCTCCCGTCACCGGATCGCAGCGCGGGTCGGACGCGAGTCGCCGCGCCATCGCTTCGAGCGCCTGCGACTGCTGCGGCTCCACTGCACCCTTCGCGGCGCCGTCGCCGCCGTCGACGGCCGGCTCGCCGCGCCGAACCGCGAGCGAGTCGCCGCGATTCCACGGGCCCGGCACCGGCTCGCCATCCTGCATCCGGAAGTACACGCGGTCGAACGGGGGCTTCGGCGGAAGCTTGCCCGGCGGGAAATTGCCGGTGATCGCGTACAGCGCCTTCTCGAACGACACCTGGTGCGAGACCTCGCGCGTCATCAGGAAACCCAGTGCGTCGCGGATGCCCGGATCGTCCGTCACGTTGATGAGCCGCTCGTAGATGATCTTCGCGCGCGCTTCGGCCGCGATGTTCGAGCGCAGGTCGGCCGTCGGTTCGCCGATCGTGTCGATGTACGCGGCCGACCACGGCACGCCGCCCGAATTGGTCAGCGGCGCGCCTGAGCCGTACAGCACCTGCGTCACGTGACTGTCGTTACCCGCGCCGTGCAGCTTGCGGTAGAGCTCGGCCTGTTCGTCGACGGCTTCGGCGAGCTCGCCCTTCGCGCCCCGGTTCAGCATCGCGGCCATCGAGCCGATGACTTCGAGATGGCTCAGTTCCTCGGTCGCGATGTCGAGCAGCATGTCCTTGCGGCCGGGATCCTCTTCGGTGATCGCCTGCGTGAAATAGCGCATCGCGGCGGCGAGTTCGCCCTGGGGGCCGCCGAACTGTTCCAGCAGCAGGTTGGCGAGCCCCGGATTCGGCGCACCGACGCGCACCGTGTACTGAAGCCGTGCGTTGTGGATGAACATGAAACCTCCGTGTTGAGAAATGAACGACACCTGCGACGGAGGCCGAGCACGAGGCGCGCCCGCGGTGGTGCGGCGAAGCGAGGCCGACGTTGCGCACGCTTCGGGGATGCTCGCGGGCGCATGGCGACATTGCTGCCGTACATGGGTCATGTCGGGCGCGACGCGCGCGCCCGCGATTTTTCAACGCGTTGTCATTTCTGCGCGGCCGGACGGCATGGACGATGCCCGGCTAGCGCGTGTCGCGGCGTGCTGGCGTGCGCCGTGCTGACGCGTCGGGCAACGGCGCTGGCCGGCGCTCATCGGGCGCTTGTGGCTTGCCTTCTGCGGGATCGCGCGCGCTGCGTGGCGGCGGCGTGTCCGTGCCGCGTCGCTTGCCTTCCGGGCCAGGCGTGCTGTCGCCGCGGTCCTGTCCTTGCGAATCGGTGTCGAGCGAAGACGATCGTTTCATCGGGTTGCCTGTCATGGTGATCGGATTGCGATTGCCACGCATCGCTCGTGCCGGCTGCATCCGGCAAGCTGCGTGAGCGCCGGGCGCGCCGCTTGCTTGCCTGCGCGTTTGAGGCCGGCGCGTGCAATACCGCACGCGGACGCTGCCCGGAGCGATATTTCATGCCCGATGCGACCCTGTTCCCGATGCCCGTCCATGAGCGATTGCGCGTCGCGTTCCGGCGCACGTTCATGGCGGGACGATACGGCAGTCGGACGGGGCCGGTACGTTTTTCGACGCTGTGTCCGGCACCGGACGCGGCATGGGCCATGGCCGGCGCATCGGCCGCGTTTGCGCGCCCGACCGTCTACCGCGCGGGCGACGGCAACGCCGACGCGGCCAACGGCGGCAGCGTCGGGCAACGTCGCCACGACGAGCGAGACACCGATGCACCGGGCGGCGGCGGAGGCGACGGTCATCCGCGCGACGATCGCGGCGGCCGCACCGGCGGCGATGGCGATGGCGACAATGGCGAAGGCGCGCGCAAGCGGCCCGGCAGGAAGCCGCTGATCATCCTCGGCGCGGTGCTGTTCGTGCTGGTGATCGCGGGGATCGTCTGGTGGCTCGCGACGCGCGACCAGGTAAGCACCGACGATGCGTACACCGACGGCAATGCGGTGGCCATAGCGCCCCACGTCTCCGGTTACGTGACGCGGCTCGCGGTCGACGACAACACATACGTGCATCGCGGCGACGTGCTGCTCGAGATCGATCCGCGCGACTATCGCGCACAGGTCGACGCGGCGCGCGCGCAGCTCGGACTGGCACAGGCCCAGCTCGATGCATCGCGCGTGCAGCTCGACATCGCGCATGTCCAGTTTCCGGCGCAGTACCGGCAGGCCCGCGCACAGATCGAATCGGCGGAAGCCGCGTACCGTCAGGCGCTCGCCGCGCAGGAACGGCAACGCGCGGTCGATGCGCGTGCGACGTCGCAGCAGGCGATCGACGCGGCCGACGCGCAGCGTGCGAGCGCCGATGCGAACGTCGCGATGGCCCAGGCGCAGGCGCGTACCGCGAGCCTCGTGCCGCAACAGATCCGGCAAGCCGAAACGGCCGTCGAGGAGCGCCGCCAGCAGGTGCTCCAGGCGCGTGCGCAACTCGACACGGCCGACCTGAATCTGTCGTACTGCGAACTGCGAGCATCGTCCGACGGCTGGGTCACGCGCAGGAACGTGCAACTGGGCTCATACCTGCAGGCGGGTACGTCGATCTTTTCGATCGTCACGCCGCGTGTCTGGATCACCGCGAACTTCAAGGAGTCGCAACTGGAGCGGATGCGTATCGGCGATCGCGTCGACGTGTCGGTCGACGCGTATCCCGATCTCGATCTGCACGGCCACGTCGACAGCATCCAGCTCGGCAGCGGCGCGCATTTCTCCGCATTCCCGGCCGAGAATGCGACCGGCAACTTCGTGAAGATCGTGCAGCGCGTGCCCGTGAAGATCGTCCTCGACGGTCCGCCGCCGCGCAATCCGCCGCTCGGTCTCGGCTTGTCGGCCGAACCGACCGTGCACCTGAAATGACCGGCCGCCGCGCGATGGCCCGCCATCACCGGAGCGATCCGATGCACGACATCCGTCCGCCTGCCTCGTCACGCGGGGCCCATCGATGAACCGGCCGCCCGACCGGCCGGCATCGTCCGGCGGTGGTGCATGGCGGCCGGCCGCGAACCCGTGGGTCGTCGCGATCGTCGTCACGCTCGCCGCATTCATGGAAGTGCTCGACACGACGATCGTGAACGTCGCGCTGCCGCATATCGCCGGCACGATGTCCGCGAGTTACGACGAGGCGACCTGGACGCTCACGTCGTATCTCGTCGCGAACGGCATCGTGCTGCCGATTTCGGGGTTCTTCGGGCGGCTGCTCGGCCGCAAGCGCTACTTCGTGCTGTGTATCGCCGCATTCACCGTATGCTCGTTCCTGTGCGGCGTCGCGACCAATCTCGGCGAACTGATCGTGTTCCGCGTGCTGCAGGGGCTGTTCGGCGGCGGGCTGCAGCCGAACCAGCAATCGATCATCCTCGACACGTTTCCTCCCGAACAGCGCAACCGCGCGTTCTCGATCTCGGCGATCGCGATCGTCGTCGCGCCGGTGCTCGGGCCGACACTCGGCGGCTGGATCACCGATCATTTCTCATGGCGTTGGGTGTTCCTGCTCAACGTGCCGATCGGCGCGTTGACCGTGCTCGCGGTGATGCAGCTCGTCGAGGATCCGCCGTGGCGTCGTGGTGCCGAGCGCGGCATTTCCGTCGACTACATCGGCATCGGGCTGATCGCGATCGGGCTCGGCTGCCTGCAGGTCATGCTCGACCGTGGCGAAGACGACGACTGGTTCGGCTCGAACTTCATCCGCATCTTCGCGGCGCTGTCCGCACTCGGGTTGGTCGGCGCGACGATGTGGCTGCTGCGAGCGAGGAAACCGGTGGTCGACCTGTCGTGCCTGCGCGACCGCAATTTCGCACTCGGCTGCGTGACGATCGCGACGTTCGCGGCCGTGCTGTACGGCAGCGCGGTGATCGTGCCGCAGCTCGCGCAGCAGCATCTCGGCTACACGGCGACACTCGCGGGCCTCGTGCTGTCGCCCGGCGCGCTGCTGATCACGATGGAAATCCCGATCGTGAGCCGCCTGATGCCGCACGTGCAGACGCGCTATCTGGTCGGCTTCGGTTTCGTACTGCTGTCGGGCGCGCTGATCTATTCGCGGATGCTGGTGCCGGACATCGACTACAAGCACCTGACGATGATCCGCTGCGCGCAGTCGCTCGCGATCGGCTTCATGTTCGTGCCGATCACGACGCTCGCGTATCTGACCGTGCCGCAGCGGCTCAACGACGACGCGTCCGCGCTGTTCACGATGTTCCGCAACGTCGCGGGCTCCATCGGCATCTCGGTGTCGACCGCGCTGATCCGGGAGCGCACGCAGGCGCGCTTGGCGCACCTGGCCACACATATGTCGCCGCTGTCGCAGAACTTTCAGGAGACGCTGCAAGAGCATGCCCGCACGATCGGCGCGCTGTCGGGCGCGCCGCCGCCGGCCGCGCTCCAGACCGCCACCGGCCGGCTGTACGAAACGTTCATCTCGCAGGCGACGATCCTCGCGTATATCGACGTGTTCGCGATCCTCGCGGTGTTCTGCGCGTTCAGCATTCCGCTGACGTTCCTGTTCTCGCCGGTGAAGGCCGCACGCGGCGCGGGAGGGCATTGACGATGACGAAGCATCGACCGCGCGGTCGCCGCCGACGTTCGCCGCAAGCGCGTGGTATCGCCGCGGTGCTCGCGGCCTGCGCGGCACTCGTGGGCTGCACCGTCGGGCCGGACTTCAAGCCGCCGCACGCAGAGGTGCCGGCGAACTGGCACGACCAGCAGGCGCCTGCATCGGCCGCTTCAGGCGTGTCGGCGGCATCGGCGCCCGGCGCATCCGCGCCGTCGTCGCCGGTGACCGGCGCCGATCCCGACCCACGCTGGTGGCGTGCGTTCGGCGATCCGCTGCTCGACCGGCTCGTCGAGCGCGCCGCGCATGACAACCTCGGCGTGCAGGCCGCCGTGCTGCGCATCGCGCAGGCGCGGGCGCAGGTGCGCGCGGCCGCCGCGCAGGGCTTGCCCAACGTGCGCGCGAGCGCGAGCTACCAGCGCGAGCAGTTGGGCCTGAAAGGCATCATCGAGGAACAGGGCATCGACCAGCGCATCGACCGCCTCGGCGCGCCGGGTTCGCCGCTCGACCGGGACGGTCCGGGCACCGGCGCGAGCGTGCAGCAGGGCGCACGGGGCGCGATCGATGCCCTCGAGGCGCCGGTCAACCTGTGGCAGGCCGGATTCGACGCATCGTGGGAACTCGACCTGTTCGGGCGGGTGCGCCGCTCGGTCGAATCGGCCGACGCGCAGGCAAGCGCCGCGGTCGCGAGCCGCGACGACGCGCTGCTGTCGCTCGAGGCGGAAGTCGCTCAGACTTATCTGCAACTGCGCGGTGCCGAAGCGCAGCGCGCGCTGGCCGACGAGCTCCAACGCGCGCAGCGCGACCTGCTCGACCTTACGCGCGAGCAGGCCGCGCACGGCCTTGCGAGCGACCTCGACGTACGCAGCGCCGACGCGCGACTCGCGCAGATCCGCGCGCAGTTGCCGCAGTTCGACCAGCAGATCGCGCTGCTGCGCAATGGCCTCGCGTATCTGGTCGGAGGGCCGCCGGGTGCGCTCGACGACTGGCTCGACGTGCCGCGCGCATTGCCGGGCGTGCCGCCCGCCGTGCCGGTCGGATTGCCGTCGACGCTCGCGCGCCGGCGGCCCGATATCCGTCGCGCGGAAGCCGACCTGCATGCGGCGACCGCCGATGTCGGCGTCGCCGTCGCGCAGTTCTATCCGGACATCTCCCTGACGGGGCAGGTCGGCCTGCGTGCGTCGCACGTTCGCGAACTCGCGCACTGGTCCCATCTGTTCTATGCGTTCGGGCCGGCTGTGTCGCTGCCGATTTTTGCGGGTGGGCAACTGGTGTCGAACCTGCGGCTGTCGCAGGCTCGGCAGGCCGAAGCGGCGCTTGCGTACCGGCAGGCGGTGCTCGTCGCATTGCGCGACGTCGACAATGCGCTGGCCGTATATCGCACCGACCAGGCGCGCGCGTCCGCGCTCGACGATGCGGAGAAGGCCGAGCGGAGCGCGCTGGAACTCGCGCGCGATCGTTACCGGAAGGGGTTGTCGCCGTTTCTCGACGTGCTCGACGCCGAGCGGCAATGGTCGGAGGGGCGGCAGCAGGCGGTGCAGGGCGCGTTGCAGACGACGACCGATCTGGTCGCGCTCTACAAGGCGCTGGGTGGCGGATGGCAGACGGCCGGCCCGGCGCCGGAAGCGGCTACGCTCGGGGCGACATCGCCGCCGGCGCAGACGGCCCACGCACCTTGGTCGCGATGAAGCGGCCGGTGCGCGACATCGCGCTTACCGGCACGCACGCGAAAACAGCAGCGAATCGGCGTCGTTGAAGCGAATCCGCACAGGATCGGCATACCCGGCCTTCTGCGCGACGCGGATCGACGCGACGTTGGTCGGCGCGATCAGGCACACGCTGCGCTCGAACCGGTGCTGCGCATCGAGCCAGCCGAGCGCATGCGACAACGCCTCGGTCGCGTAGCCCTTGCCGTGCGCCCAGCTCGCGAGCGCCCAGCCGGCTTCCGGCACGCCGCGAATCGACGGCTCGACCGCGCGATGGAAGTCGGCGAAACCGAGATCGCCGACGTAGCGGCCCGACGTCTTCTCGCGAATCGCCCAGTAGCCATAGCCGAGCAGCGGCCACAGCCCGCGATACGCGAGCAGCCGCATCCACGAATCGCGCGGCGCCGACGGCTTGCCGTTGAAGATGTGCGCGACGACGGTCGGCTCGGCCCACATCGCGGCGAGCGCGTCGAAGTCGCCGAGCGGGTGGCCTTCGAGAATCAGGCGGGGGGTGTCGAGAACCGGCGGGGACGTGACGGGCGGCAGGGCGCTGAATGTCATCGGGCGTTCCATGAGGAAAGGAAGGCGGCGCGGTGCGTCGCGCTTGGGCCCCGTACGATACCGCGGAAACCGCGGCGCGGCCGCAAATCCCCGGGTGCGGCGGGGAATGCGATCGCATCGTCCGGCTTGCCGTCGTCCGATGATTGCGGCACGGGCTGGCGGCCGCGTGGCGGCATCGCGCCCGTGCCGGGCGGTTTCTACTTGCGGCTTTTCAGGAAACTGCGCCCGTGCGCGGTGATCGACGCACCGGATCGGCCGTTCGCGGCATGGCTGACGAAGCCCGCGCCGACGAGTTCCTGTTCGACCGACCAGCCAAGCGCCGGCGCATCGCGGCCGTAGCGCACATCGGCGAGGCGCTCGAGCGCCCAGATCGCGGAGGCCGACAGGTGGGGGGTATTGGACGTGACGTTGTCGTTCATCGCTTCCTCGGAGAGTGGTGATTCAGGGTGAACGGCACGAGGCCGTGGGATCGGGCGACGCAGCGTCAGCCCGCCTGCAGCAACGGCAGCAACGCCTGGAGCGCGGCGTCCTCGTCGGGGCCGGTGGCGAGCACCTGCGCGGACGTGCCGCCATGCATCTGTAGTGCCGCGATGGCCGTCGCGTCCTTCGCGCTGCCGCTGAGCCCGTTGGCGAGCAGCAGGATGTCGCTTTCGAAGCGGTGTGCCGCCGCGACGATCGCGTCACGCGCCGCCATCGCACGGTTGCGGTTCCAGGCGGGGCCGATTTCAACGTAGACGACGGTTGCCACGATGCGGATCAGCCTTGGGGAAAGTTGCCGGAATGCCGTGCAACGGCCGGCCGGCGCCACGGCAGGACCGCGCTGAGCGCGGTTTCCCGACGGGGCGCCGGGTGTTGTACATCAGGCATCGGTGCATCATTCATCTCGAACATGTCGACATCCTCAGCGAAACCGCCATCAAGTCCGGCGAACGATCGAAAGTTGACGATTATAATACGGCAACGTGTTTATGTGTATTGCATTATAATGTCGTGTGCGCGACGCGCTGCCCGGTCGATTTTTCGACGTGGCCGTACGGCGCGCGGTCCGGCCACGCGCCTGCGTGTCCGGTATTTTTTTATCGATTGACCTGAACTCCCACCGAATGGAAGCTGCAATGAACGCCGCCCCCGCCTGCCCGCAATGCGCGATGGAAAACACCTACCCGGATGGCACGCTGACCGTGTGCGCGGACTGCGGCCATGAATGGTCGGCCGGCGCCGGCGCCGAAGCGGGCGACGAACCGGCGGGCGACGTCGTCAAGGACGCGAATGGCAACGTGCTGTCGGACGGCGATTCGGTCGTGCTGATCAAGGACTTGCGCGTGAAGGGTTCGTCGATCACGCTGAAGATGGGCACCAAGGTGAAGAGCATCCGTCTCGTCGGCGGCGATCACGAAGTCGATTGCAAGACCGACATGGGCGGCTTCATGCTGAAGGCCTGCTACCTGAAGAAGGTATGACCGCACGCGGTACGAGCGACTCTCCGATCAACCGGGCCTGTCGAGCATGAGCGAGGATCGAATTTCCTATGATGCGTTCCTGCAGTTCCTGGCGGCGCCGTTGAACGACGGCCGTCCGTTCGTGCTCGAGACCAAGCACGCGGTGTCGCTGCACTTCGACCACTTCGGCACGCAAAGCTTCATGTCGCTGAAGGATCCGGTGAGGCTCGAACTCGGCTATACGCGCGTGATGATGGGTTTCCTGCTGCTGCAGCCGGCGCCCGCGCGTATCTGCATGATCGGGCTCGGCGGTGGATCGCTGGCGAAGTACTGCTATCGGCATTTGCCCGACACGGCGATCGACGCGGTCGAGATTAATCCCGACGTGATCGCGCTGCGCGACGTGTTCAGGATTCCAGAAGACGACGCGCGCTTCGCGGTGATCTGCGCGGACGGCGCCGACTACGTCGAACGGCCGGACGTCCAGGCGGACGTCATCCTGCACGACGCATTCGTCGCCGACGGCATGCCGGGCCGCTGCACGGGCACTGCGTTTCTCGATGCGTGCCGTGCGCGGCTGAGCGAAACGGGCGTGCTCGCGATCAACTTCATGGACGATGATCCGGCGTTGCCGCGGCATCTCGAGCAACTGCGCGCGGTGTTCGACGATTCGTGTGCGCTGGTGCCGTGCGGCGACGACAACAACTTCATTGCGTTCGCGTGGAAGAACGGCAACCCGCTGCCGTCGCTGCGCATCCTGCTCGAGCGCGCGCTGGGATTCGGCTCGGCGGGCGCGCTCAAGCTGTCGTCCACCGCTCGGCGCATGAAGGCAGGGGAGCGCATCGATCCCGCGCGGCTCGTCTGGCGCGCGCGCGAACATTCACGATGGGAAATCTGCGCCTGACGGCGCCGCAGGTTTGACCGCGCCTACTTCATCCCTTACTTCACTCGCTTGCCGAGCGCGCTCTTGGTCTTGTACGTGACGCCGTGTTTGTCGAGATACTCGCGGATCAACTGACGCACGACTTGCGACGGTGTGAGGTCCTGCTCCGCGCAGAGCATTTCGAATGCTTCTTTCTTGGCGGGATCGATCAGGACGGTCAGGCGGGCGGTTTTCGTTTCCATCGGGATGGCAGGGGTGGTCGATATGTTAATCAAATTATAATCCATCCGCTTTCGGCGCCATGTCCGGGTGTGTCATGCACGGGTCGTGCACCGGTTCAACGCCGGTGTACAAGCCGCGTGATCGGTTACGATGCCGGTCGCCGGTGCGAGGCGGCCGCGCGGGCCGCACGCCCGGCAGCCTCGAATTGCTCGAATCATATGGCAAAGATGATAACAAGATTATCATGCGCTGTTGGTTGTATTGGGCTTTAAGTACAATATCGACCGGGGCTGCCGGCTCCGGCTTGCTCGAGCGGCTCCGTCGTCCGCGCGGCCGATGATCCGGCTGCTTCCGTTTCCACGCGGCGTGCGTGCACCGTTACTGCGGCGCTGCCCGGTCGTCACTTAGCCTTTACTGCACAGCCCACTTCGCTATTCGCCTCATGACCCCGATCAAGTTCGTTCTCCGCTACACGGCGATTCCTTTCGCAGCCATCGTGGCCGTCGTGATGTGGGCGGTCGTGCCGTCGTCGAAAGAGGTCGACGCACGCCAATATGCGGCGCTGTCGCGCGGATACGCGAGCTTTCCGCTACCGTTTCGACATGAAATCGCGGAAGCGATGGAGCAGGGCCGTATCAGCGACCGGCGTTACCAAACGCTCGTACGCGATTCGCTGGGTAATGGCGTGGCGCTGGACTGGCCGGCGTCGGGCGTTGCCGACGTCGCTGCCGAGCGGCAAAGACTGGCAGCACTGCTGAAGGCCGATTCCGGCCTGGAGGAACATCAACAATGAAGATTGCGCTGGTTTCGGTGGCTTTCGTGATGATTATCGGAAGCCTGGTTTTCGCGCTGTATTTCATGAATCACGACCGGGGCGGCAGCAAGCGGATGGCGTGGTCGCTCGCGGCGCGCGTTGGGCTGTCGATCACGCTGTTCCTGTCGCTGCTGATCGCATACCGGCTCGGGTGGATCGAGCCGACCGGGCTGCCGATCGGGCGGTGATGCGCGGCATTCGACCTCGCCGCCGCAGCACACGAGCTATCGCCGGCTGAAGGATCGCCACTGGCATCCGTTTCAGTCTCCGCGCGATCGGCAGGCCGTCAAAATGCCGCGCAGCAGATCGATCGGCGGCGGTGGACATCCAGGAATCGTCACATCGACGGGCAGCACCGACGAAACGGGACCGCACACCGCATAGCTGTCGGCAAAGATGCCGCCCGTGCACGCGCACTCGCCGGCTGCGACGACCAGCTTCGGCGCCGGCGTCGCCTCGTACGCGGCAAGCACGGCTGCCTTCATGTTGAGCGTGACGGGGCCGGTCACGAGGAGCAGGTCTGCATGGCGCGGGCTGGCGACGAATTTGATCCCGAGCCCTTCGATGTTGTAGTACGGGTTGTTCAGCGCGTGGATCTCCAGTTCGCAGCCGTTGCACGAACCCGCGTCGATCTGCCGAATGCACAACGCGCGGCCGAGGAGGTCGAGAATGTCCTGACGAATCTGCTGTGCCTCGTGTCGCCAGGCGGCTTCGGCGGTCGGCACGGGCTCGTCGGGGAATTCGGTGCGCGCGAATTGACGGATGAGTTGCCACATCAGAGATCGTGCCCCGCGTAGTTCAGGTTGAACGATTTATTGATCAGCGGGAAATCGGGAACGATGTTACCGATGATCGCGTGCTCGAGCGCTGGCCAGTTCTGCCAGGACGGATCGTGGCAATGGCAGCGCGCGATGGCATCGCCCGGCGCCGTCTCGAGCGCGACGAACACGTCGCCGCGCCAGCCCTCCACCCAGCCGATTCCCCTGGATGGCGCCGCCGCGGGCGTGACGGTGGTGGCGATCGGCCCGTCCGGGAGAATCGCCAGCAGTTCGCCCATCAGGCGCAACGATTCGTCGATTTCGGCAAACCGCACGGCGACCCGCGCGGCCACGTCGCCGCGCGGGTCGCTTGCCGCCTTGACGGCCAGGTTGCCGTAAGGGGCCGGCCGCAGGTTCGCGCGCACGTCGAATGTCTCGCCGCTGGCGCGCGCGGCCATGCCGCGCACGCCGAAATGCGCGACGACGTCGGCATTCAATCGGCCGGTACCGAGAAACCGGTCCTGCAGCCCGGACTGGTCCTCGTAGATCTTCCGCATCACGTGTACTTCGCGTGCGATGCGTTTGCACTGTTCGGTGAGCGCCGCCGCGTCCTCGGGGTAAATGTCGACGGCCAGCCCGCCCGGCACGATTCGATCCATCAGGTATCGATGCCCGAAGATCCCGTCGTTGGTCCGCACCCAGTTCTCCTTGAGTCGCGAGAACTGCGCGAGACCGAACGCGAATCCGGCGTCGTTGCCGAGCGCGCCGAGGTCGCCGAGGTGATTGGCGATGCGCTCGAGTTCGAGCAGGAGGGCGCGCAGAACCAGCGCACGCGCCGGCACGGCTGTGCCGCACGCCTGCTCGAGTGCCATGCAGTAGGCCCACGAGAACGCAACGCTCGAATCGCCGGCGACGCGGCCCGCAACGCGATGGCCGTTCGACGCGGCAGTTCGTTCGAACAACCGTTCGACGCCGCGATGCACATAGCCGAGCCGCTCCTCGAGCCGAAGCACCTTCTCGCCGACGACCGAAAACCGGAAATGGCCCGGCTCGATGATGCCGGCGTGAATCGGCCCGACCGCGATTTCGTGCACGCCGTCGCCGGCAACCTGCACGAACGGATAATCCGCTTCGTTCGATTCGAACCGCTCGATTCCGGTCGCCCGCTTTTGCAGCGGAAAGTAGTCGCCGGGCCAGTTGCCGTGATTGAGCCACGGGCGCGTGTCGCGCGCATCGCGCTCGCGCAGCCCGGTCAGGTCGAAAATCGCGCGCTGCATGCGCGTTGCGGCGGGAAACGCGCCCGCCAGATCGGGATAGTCGCCGTCGGCACGCGGTTCCGGCCCGGTCGCGAGACGCACCCACAGGACGCCGTCGTCGCATTCGTAAGCCGCGTTGACCGAAAATACGCGCTCGGGCGTTTCGCCGCCCCACATCGCGACGAGCCGGCTTCGCTCCGTCCGCGCGGCATGCGCGATGTCGAGCCATCGCGCTTCGTCGACGTCAACCACGGTAGCCGGAACCTGGCCTGCTTCGTGCCCGAGGCGAGTCGAGCCGTCCGCCTGAATCAAGTCGAGTCGCATCGCTTATCCTGCCAGCATCGTTGCAGCCTGGCGATACCACATCGCCAGATAAGGCGGCACGTACAGACCCAGCATCAGGCCGAGCCCCAGATGCACGAACACCGGCAGCAGCGCCGGCCGGTGTTCGAGCGGCGTCGCCGTCGTCGTTTCGCCGAACACCATTCGCTGCACGCGCGCGAAGATCGCCGCGAACGCGACGGCGAGCCCGAGCAGCAGCAACGGCGCGGTCCACGGGAGCGCGTTCATCGCCGTCGTCAGGATCAGGAATTCGCTCGCGAACACGCCGAACGGCGGCAGCCCGAGAATGGCAAGTGCGCCAAGCATCAATGCCCAGCCGACCGTCGGGCTGACCTGCAGCAGCCCGCGAATGCCGTCGATCGCCTGCGTGCCGGCCTTCTGCGCGGCATGACCGACCGCGAAGAAGATCGCCGACTTGACGAGGGAATGGACCGTCATGTGCAGCAACCCGGCGAACATCGCGATCGGGCCGCCGAGCCCGAATGCGAACGTCATCAGGCCCATATGCTCGATCGACGAGTACGAGAACAGGCGCTTCACGTCCTTCTGCCGGAACAGCGAGAACGACGCGATCAGGACCGACACGAGCCCGAACCCGACCAGCAATCGCCCAGGCAGGCCGTTGCCGAGCGCGCCGTCGGCCAGCACCTTGCAGCGCAGCACCGCATACAGCGCGACGTTCAGCAACAGGCCGGACAGCACCGCCGAAATCGGCGTCGGACCTTCGGCGTGCGCGTCCGGCAGCCAGCTATGCATCGGCACGAGGCCGACCTTGGTGCCGTAGCCGACCAGCAGAAACACGAAGGCGATCGACACGATCGTCGGATCGAGCTGCGTCCTGATCGCGGCCAGGCTCGTCCACAACAGCGCGTCGCCGTCGGTCAGTTGCCGGCTCGCTGCAAGATACAGCAGGATCGTGCCGAACAGCGCCTGGGCGATGCCGACGCCGCACAGGATGAAGTATTTCCATGCGGCTTCGAGGCTCGCGGCGGTGCGGTAGACGCTGACGAGCAACACGGTGGCGAGCGTTGCGGCTTCCATCGCGACCCACAGCACGCCGACGTTGTCGGTCAGCAGCGCGAGCAGCATCGCGAACATGAAGAGCTGATACATGCTGTGATAGAGCCGCATGCGTGCGGCGGTCATCCGGCCGCGGGCTTCCTCGATCTGCATGTAGGGCCGGGAAAACAGCGAAGTCGTCCAGCCGACGAACGCCGTGAGTGCCACGAGATAGACGTTGAGCGGATCGACGAAAAACGCGCGTCCGAAAGCGAACGACGGGCCGTGCTCGACGGTGCGCGCGGCAAGCACCAGCGTTGCCGCGAACGTCAGGAAGCTGAAGCCGACGTTCAGATGGCGCGCGACCCGGCTCGGCCGCACGCAGGCAAGGCACGCCGCTCCCGCGAGCGGCAGGCCGAGCACGGCGAGCACGACGTGGGCGTCAGTCATCTTTGAGTTTCTCGAGGTGATGGATGTCCAGGCTGTCGAACTGCTCGCGAATCTGGAACATGAAGACGCCCAGGATCAGGATCCCGATCAGCACGTCGAGCCCGATGCCGAGCTCGACGATCATCGGCATGCCGTTGGTCGCGGCCGCCGCCGCGAAGAACAACCCGTTTTCCATCGACAGAAAGCCGATCACCTGCGGAATGGCCTTCGCGCGCGTGATCATCGCCATGAACGACAGCAGCACGCATGCGAGCGCAATGCCGAGCGTGCCGCGTGCGACCGATGTCGCGAGCTGGCTGATCGGCGCCGCGACATTGAACGCAACGATGACGAGCACGATGCCGATCAGCAGCGTGGTCGGGATATTGATGAGCGGCTCGACGTCGGTCTTGACGTCGAGCCTGCGAACGAGCCGATACAGGAACCACGGAATCACGCCGACCTTCAGCACGAGCGTCAGCGCGGCGGACACGTACAGGTGCACGTCGTCCGTGACGAAGCCGAGGATCAGGTTCGCCGACACGAGCGCGACACCCTGCAGTGTATAGAGATGGATCAGGGACAGGATCCTGCGCTGACTCAGCATCGCGAACGACAGCATCAGCAGCACGGCCGCGAGGAAATTGATCAGTTGTGTCGCGTAGGCGTGCATTCATGCTCCCAGCAGCAGATGGACGAGCATGCCGATCACGGCCAGCAGGAAGGCGGTCGCCAGGAATTCCGGTACCCGGAAGATGCGCATCTTCGCGTTGGCCGTTTCGACCACGGCGAGCGTGGCGCCGCCTGCCGCAAGTTTGACGAAGAGCACCGGCACGGCCAGCAGCAGCGCAACCGGATCGCCCGCATTCGCGATGCCCCAGGGCACGAACAACGCGAGACCGATGCACGAATACGCGAACAGCTTGAGGCTTGCCGCCCACTCCATCAAGGCAAGATGCCGTCCCGAATATTCGAGGATCAGCGCCTCGTGGATCATCGTGAGTTCGAGATGAGTGGTCGGATTGTCGACCGGCAGCCGCGCATTTTCGGCCAGCGCGACCAGAGTGAACGCGATGCCGGCGAACGCCAGGCTCGGATAGATCGTGAGCTCGCCGCGGCCGAGTGTCGCGACGATGCTCGTCAGCAGCGTCGACTGCGTAATCAGCGAGGCAGACAGGAGCACCATCAGCAGTGCCGGCTCCGCGAGGAAGCCGATCAGCATTTCGCGGCGGGCGCCGAGCGTGCCGAACGCCGTGCCGACGTCCATCGCCGCGAGCGACAGTGTGACGCGCGCGAGCGCAAACAGGCCGACGAGCGCGATTGCATCGGCGGCGGGCGACAGCGGCAACTCGGTCGACAGGGTTGGCACGATCGCGCACGCGAGCGTCATGGCGGCCCAGACGACATAGGGCGCGCCGCGGAACACGGGGCTCGCGCCGTGCGCGATGACCGATTCCTTGTTGAACAGCTTGTGGAGCATCCGGTACGGTTGCCAGATGGACGGCGCACGCCGGTTCTGAAGCCAGGCGCGGCATTGGTTGACCCAGCCCGTGAGCAATGGCGCGGCCGCGATCGCTATCACGATTTCGAGAGTCTGCGAGATGACGCCGGACAGGGTTACCATCGTCTCACCAGCATCAGAAGCACGATCAGCACGACGAAACTGTATGTCAGGTAAACCGCGATCTTGCCTGTCTGCAGGCGGCCCGCCCAGTCGGCGATGCATTGCGTCAGTGCCGCGATGCGCAAGTAGAGCGCGGACCAGGTGCGATCGGTCACCGACACCCGGTAGGCCGGCTGTGCGTCGAATGGCGACGGCAATTGCCGCTCGATGTGAAGCAGCGGTGCGAAGATTTCGCGGATCGGCTGCCCGAATCCCTCCGCCGTATCCTGCATGCGCGCGGTCGTGAACGGGAAGCCGCAGCCCCACGGCGCCGCGCGGCGCAGCCGGCCGTGATAGAAACGCCGCACCAGCACCCACGCGAGTCCGCAGCATGCGATGAAGAACAGCATGAACGCCGCGGGCATGTAGCTCGCGCGAGCGGCCGATATGGGCGCGAACAGCAGCCAGCCGTGATTGTCCGCGCCGACGCCGGCGCCGACCAGCGTGTGCGTGACGCGATCCAGCAGCTTGACGAACTGCGCCGGCATCAGCCCGAGCAGCACGCTGGCGGTCGCGAACCAGCAGAACGCGAGCCGTTCCCACGTGTTCGCATCGCGGGCGCGGTTCAGCTTCGCTTCTCTCGGTTGCCCGAGGAACACGATGCCGAAGAACTTGACCATCGTGTAGCCGGCCAGCGCGGCTGACATGGCGATCAGCGCGGCGGCGATCGGCACGGTCATGGCGAGCACCGAATCCGGCAAGCCTGGCGCGAACAGGAAACTCTGCAGCAACAGCCATTCGGCCGCGAAACCGCTGAGCGGCGGCAAGCCCGCGCTCGCCGCGACACCCGCGAGCACCGCCCATGCGGTCCAGGGCATGAAGCGAATCAGCCCGCCGAGCTTGCCGAGGTTGCGCTCGCCGGTGGCGTGGAGCACGGCGCCCGTGCCCAGGAACAGCAAGCTCTTGAATGCCGCGTGCGCGACGATTTGATAGAGCATCGCGGTCAGCGCGAGCGCGGACAGGCTCGTCATCCCGTATGCGCGAAACAGCACGGCAAGACCGAGCGCAACGATCATCAGGCCGACGTTGTCGATCGACGAATAGGCGAGCAGGCGTTTCATGTCGGTCTGGATGGTGCTGAACACCACGCCCAGCAGCGCGGTGCTGATGCCAAGCACGAGCAGCAGCACGCCCCACCATGCGATCTGCACGTGCAACAGGTCGAACAGGGTGCGCAGCAGGCCGTACAGACCAACTTTCAACACGAATCCGCTAAGGAGCGCCGAGACGGGTGACGGTGCCGCGGGATGGGCCTCCGGCAGCCACACATGCAGCGGGAAGATGCCGGCCTTCGCGCCGAACCCGACGAGCGCGAACAGGAAGGCGAACGATGCGGAGAAGGTATCCAGCGACTGCGCGCGCAGGTTGGCGAAGGTGTAGTCGCCGGTTCGCGCCTGCAGAATGCCGAAGCAGAGCAGCAGCGCGAGCGCGCCGACGTGCGAGATCAGGAAATACAGATATCCCGCACGGCGGATCTCGCCGATCCGGTGATTGGTCATCACGAGAAACGTCGCGGACAGCGTCAGCGTCTCCCAGGCGACCATGAATACATATGCGTCGTCCGCGATCAACACCAGTGCGATGCTTGCGACGCAGACGTGGTATTCGAAGCAGATCAACCCGGGCGCGGATCCTTCGCCCTTGCGGAAATAGCCGGCTGAAAAGGCGCCGATCCCCGTGCTGACGAGGCCCAGCACGAACAGGAAATAGCCGGACAAGCGGTCGAGACGCAGATGAAAGGGCAGGCCGGGAAGCCCGATCGGCAGCACGGCGGCAGACGGTTCGGCAAAGATGCCGGCGAGGCCCGCCGCGGCGGCGAACAGTCCGACCAACGCGCCGAGCGGAAAGAGGCCGTGGGCCACGAGCCGCGTGCGACGCAGCGCCCCGAGCCCCAGCGTGCCGACCGCGAGCCACGCGGCCACGGCCAGCAGGACGAAGTGGACGACCGGCACGGGTGCCATCCGGAATGTCTCCAGTACGCTCGGGTTGGACGAGGTGGTTGGAATGGCCGCTTCTCCCGCGACGTATTCCTGCCCGCATTATGACACCGAAAGGCCAATCCGGATAACAAGGTATGATAATGTCGTTATCATTAAAGTCTCATGAATCCTCGGATGGAGCAGGCGCACGTGGCGGTTTGGCGCGGCGTTCCGGGTTCCGCCCAGGGCATCGTTGTCCCCGATCCGGGCGAATGAGGGAAGATCCTATGCCAGCGCAGTACTTCCGAGGCCTGACGGGAAAACACCGTAGCGCGGCCGCGAACCGCCAGCTCGGGTTTTCGCTTGCCTTTGTTGCCGGAGCAACCAATGCCGGCGGTTTCCTCGCGGTCAAGCAATACACGTCCCACATGAGCGGGATCGTGTCGGCGATTGCGGATCAGACGGCGCTCGGCGACATCCGGCTCGTGCTGGCCGGAGTGGGTTCGCTCGCGTCGTTTCTGGTGGGCGCCGGCTGCTCGGCGATGCTCGTCAACTGGGGGCGCCGCCGCGGCTTGCAGAGTCAGTATGTGCTGCCGTTGCTGGTCGAAGCCGCGCTGCTGCTCCTGTTCGGGCTGCTCGGCAGCCATCTCGCGCTGTGGGAAGCGTTCTTCATGCCGGTCACGGTCATCTTGCTGTGCTTCATCATGGGGCTGCAAAACGCGATGATCACAAAGCTGTCGGGAGCGGAAATCCGCACGACGCACATGACGGGCATCGTGACGGACCTCGGCATCGAGCTCGGCAAACTCTTTTACTGGAACCGCTCGAATGCAGATGTGCACGCGCAGGCGGTGATCGCGAACCGCGCGAAGCTCAGGATTCACGGAACGATGCTGGCGTCGTTCTTCGTCGGGGGGCTGGCCGGCGCAATCGGCTTCAAGCATGTCGGCTACGTGTCGACCGTGCCGCTTGCCGCGGTGCTCGTCACGCTGGCGATCGTGCCCGTTGTCGACGACGTGCTTGAATATCTCTATCGGCTCGACCGCAGGTCGTGAGCCGGTCGCCGAGCGGGGCCAACACGTGTGTGACGAATGTTTTCCGGTGCTGGTGGCAAGGGCCGGTGCATTATAATTGGATTAGCATATTCGCCGACTCTGTCCTGTAATGGAAACGAAAACCGCACGCTTGACCATCCTGATCGATCCCGCCAAGAAAGAAGCATTCGACATGCTCTGCGCGGAGCAGGACCTCACACCCTCGCAAGTCGTGCGGCAGTTGATTCGCGAGTATCTCGAGGAACACGGCGTGAGCTACAAGACGAAAAGCACACTCGGCAAGCGGGTGAAGCGAAGCGCGGGCTGAGTTCGCAAGCCGGCTAGACGTCGATTTCCCAGTGTGCATGCCCCTGCGCATGCCAGATCAAGCGCTTTGGATCGAGGCGCTCTCCTTCCTTCATGCGCCGAGCGGTTGACGACAGCTTGAGTGCGCCGGCAAACGCGAACGAGCGCGCGCGTTCGAACAGCACTCGCCTCGATGGCAAACGAAGCGGCCCTTTCCAGGCGAAAGCGACGTAATTGCTGTCGTCGTCGCAGCGGACAACCGCGTACGAAGGGCCGAACACGCAGCCCAGGCGCGCGATGTGAGCGGGCAGCGACGGGTCGTCGTCCGCCAGATTGATCGCGAGCACTCCGGAATCGCTCAATCGCTCGCGACAGGCGGTAAAGAACGCGATATCCGCACACCGGCTCGGCATGCCTTCCGCGACGAAGGCATCCAGCAGGATCACGTCGGTGTGGACATCCTCCCGCGTCACGTACTCCGCGCCATCTGCACAGATCACCTTGAATCGAGAGTCGTCCGCAGGAATCCTGAACACGTCGCGTAGCGCGATGACTTCCGGATTGATTTCGACCGCGTCGATGGTCACGGCGGGCAGATGCCGATAGCAGTACTTTGCCAAGGAGCCGCCGCCGAGCCCGATCATGCATATATGTTCGGCGGCCGGCTGCAGCAGCAAACATCCCATCATGGTTCGCGTATAGCCGAGCGCCAGTTTGTCGGGCGTGCGCAGCGACATGAAGCTTTGGGTGGCCTGGTGATCGAAGTGCAGCGAGATGGCGTGCTGCGTCTCCAGTACGTACGGTCGCCCGTCATTCACCGGGGTCGACAGAAAGTCGACGAACGCATCGTAGGATGTTCGGTCATGCTCCATGCTCGATCGATCCGGGTAGGCAAGTTGTTGGGGGCGCGTGCAGCGAACGGCAACGACAAGCGGGTTCGCCGTCGGTGAGCACGCGACGTCACGCTTTCTTGAGAAAGCCCGCGTTGAGCATGACGCCGCCCATGTCGGTCTTGCGGTCGCCGTTGTGATTGCTGCCGACGAGACGGATGCTCTTGACCTCGGGGCCCATCTTCAACGCGATCGACGAACCCTTCACGCACAAGTCCTCGATCAGCACGTCGGAATCGCCGTCCGACAGGGCGGTGCCGTTCACATCCTTGACCACGCGTTCTACCGATTCGTCTATGGATTCGGTGCTGGCGCCGGCCGGCCTTTCGTGACCGCACTCCACGCGCACGGTCAGCGAGCCGTCCGGGGCAGCGTTCATTGCGACTTTCATTTGTCAGATTCGGGAGAGGCAGGGGAAAACGGGCGTGCATTTTCATCACCGAGGTTGCCATCGTGCAGTCAGCCCGCGGGTGCGTCCAGCTCAAAGTTTGATGTGCGCATTATTATAATGCGATACACATTTGTTTATTGCTGTCTTATAATCGCATCTTGCCGCCGATCGCCGGAGTTGCGGGCGGATTCGCGGAGGTAGTCGACATGTTCGATCTGGATGGGGTGCTACTGCTACCCGATCGGCGGCCCGTATTCCTGCCGGAGGTCGCGGGAAGCCGAGGGCTTATCGTTGTGGGTGTCGGACGCGGTGGCGAGCGCGGCTTCCAGATGGTTCACCGCTTCCATGATGCGGCTGAACGGCTCGCGGCTGCCGGTATCCATCTGGCCTTCGTTTATCCGAGGGAATCGGCTCGGCATGTGATGGATCCGATCTCGGTGGCCAGTGCGCGGTTCCGGCACTACCCGCGTCTACTTCTCGATGCAGATGGCTGCTGTTTTGCGCAGGGTGTGCCTCCTCGATTGCTCAATGCCGTGTATCTGAGCAGCGAGATGAAGCGTCTCGCCGGTTTCGAGATCGACGTGCGCAATGCGGCATGGGAAATCGAGTTCCAGGCGTTTCTGATGGCCTGCCAGGTCGCCCAGTCCCATTGAATACCAGGGATCTGTCTCACGGCACGCGCGAGGAACATGGCAACCGTCGTCCATTTCGAAAAGGGTTCCGCATGGAGCCGGGACGGTGCGAACTCCGTCCTTGATGTGCTCGTGGACACGGCGCGCCGTCTCGACAGCGTCATCCTGTTGATCGCGAACGGGCGTCGCGGGAATGCAAAGGACGGCATGGCGGTTTCGTCGCTTCAGGTGCGTCGCTGCATGTCCGCGCAAGTTCTTTCCTGTATTTGCAAGCGACTTCGTCTCGCTGGGCTTTGAAGGCCGTGAGATGTCCTCCGTACACACCGAGGTCGGCGTCAGATGCGACTGGACACGCCTGAGTGCGTGTCTTGCCACATTTGAGCTCGAGACATGCAGCACCCTTGACCATGATCAAATCTTTGGAGACGCCATGAGCGACAAGGAAACTTCGACGGTTCAAACTATCTCCGCCTCCGCGATCTGGGCGCTCGAGCGCCTTGCCGATATTCGTTATGGTCGCGATACGCCCGCGCTTGGCTGGTCCATCACCCGAGAACTCATTGGCGCTGGATTCGTGCGCTATCCGACGAACGGTCGAGGAAGCGTTTCGATTACGGCAGCCGGGCAGACGTTCCTGAAAAATCGGAAATAGTGCTTGTCGACGTCGCTCGGGAATCGCACGGTCGCGTTGATTCAAACATCCAAGCGGAGTCGTTCATGTTGTGGGCGGTTGCGTCTGATATGGAAAGCGCCAACGCGGCAGTGCGCGGCTGCGGATTGCTGTCGCGCGCGCAGATGAAGAACGTATCGCTGCGGACATGACAAAAGGCTGAACGTGCTTTCCTTCCTGCGGTCCCTTTTTGTTCGGCGCAAATTTCGCCGGCTTCCGGTGGTTCGTTTTCAATCCAGGCCGATCGATCTGGGCGTCGACGGTGCCCTGCATTCGGGCTGGGAAGTCCGATCCTGGAGGTGTCCGGCGGTACCGTCGGCGCGGCGACATACAGTCTGGCGCCTCGAACCGATCGGGTCTACGTTCATCGACTGGAAATTCTCGCGTCAATGAGACGCCGCGGCTATGGTCTTGCCTTCCTGTCGTATTTGCATCGAACGTACCAGTTGCCGATCACCGCCATCGACGATCTACCGGAAGTCCGACCGTTCTGGCGCGCGGCGAGAACCTTTCAATCCGGAACATTGCGGGTAACGGCCGGACAATCATCCGATGAGTTCCGCGACGAACTGCTTCAATGGCGGCATCGGCAGGCGGTCATGCTCGCATTGCGCCCCCAATCAAAAAAATCATCGGATTCCTAGACAAACGCGCATGCCGCCCCTCGCGTAAGCGGCCTTGCTCGCCGGTCATGCGCGACATAGATTGTCTTCATCGAGATCCGATTTTCAGGAGGGGCCATGGAACTGTTCGTCGAACGCGTTGACGTTTGGGCGGCCACCATCGAGGACAAGCCGGGCGGTCTTGCACGCGTGTTGAACGCGTTGCGGGATGCTGGCGCGGATTTGCAATTCGTTGTCGCCCGGCGCTCACCGGAAGCACCAGGCAAAGGGGTCGTATTTGTCGCGCCGCTGCAGGGAGACAAGGAGATCCGTGCTGCCACGCAGGCGGGATTCAATGCCACTTCAGGCCTTCACTCCATCCGTGTGATGGGACTGGACCAAGCGGGGATCATCGCGGAACTGACTCAGAAGCTGTCGGACGACGGGATCAATCTTCGCGGCGTATCCGCTGCCGTGCTGGGCTCGCAGTTCATTGCTTATCTCGCGCTCGACTCGCTGGCCGACGCCGAGCGGGCGATGGACGTTTTGCAAAGGGCTTGACTAGCCGTTGTCTCCCGCTGCCTTTGCGTGCCTTCGCGCTTCGTCGTGCCATGTGCGGCAAGTTCAGTGCGAGGGCAGGAGGGTTCGAATAGCTCGGCGGTAATCATTCGCAGTCGAGTTTTTAATAAAAATAGAAGCGTTGTGATAAGAATACTTATCTTATCCTGTCTTATTTATCCAGCATCGCTCGTTTTTCCCGCTTGTCGCTTTCATTCGCTGGTCACCGCAGGCCGGATCTTGCGGCCGTGATTCTCCGTGACGTTGCCCGTTGGCATATGACACCCCCTGAATAGCCTTGCGCCCAAAGCGATCCCGGCAATGCGGGCGCGGCCGCACCGTACGTCGCCTCGGCAGCGGCCATCGCGCTTCGCTGGCGATTAGGAACAATTTGTTACAAAGAGCGGTTTTCACGCCCTCTTGAAGCGCGCGACGGGCGCCTCTATTTCGCAATCCGCCAGACATTGGCTCCGCTGCACTGCGGCGTTCCACGCGCCCCGGTACCCGCAGGCGGACTCCCTTATTGGCGATCCTTTAATCGCTCGGGAGATGGAAATGCAGATTCGTCCTCTCTACGATCGGGCGCTCGTCGACGGGGGCTTCCTGCCGGCGTGCTTGGTAGGCACTACCTCAAGTTTTTACAACTTTCGGTTGATGATGCGCCCGCCACCACGGCATTTTGCGTAGTTACGCTAATAGATATCGATCGTGCGACTCACGGTCTGCGTCGGCTCCGACTTTGGCACGGTCAACGTAAGTACCCCGTTATCGAACTTTGCCAACGTGCGATCGGGGGCGGCGTATTCGGGCATCGGGATCGTGCGGGTGAAGCTTCCATGGGCGCGCTCCAGCCGGTAACAGCCATTTTCCTCGCTGCGTACGTCCTGCTTTTTCTCTCCGCGCAGCACGATTGCCCCGTCCTCGATGCTCACCTTCAGATCTTCGCGCTTCATTCCGGGCAGTTCGGCGGTCACGCGCAGCACCGGTCCTTCATCGACGACGTCGATGCGCGGCTGGAAGCGTGATGAACTGAAGTCGCCGAACCATCGCTCGAGCGCGCCACGGCCTGCGAACGGGTCATGAAAGAACTCCTCCACCGTACGCCACGGTTCACGTGAGAACAATCTCGGCATGTCGGGCCACGCGGCCCGCCACTGTTCGCTCGTCGGCGGGTTTTCCGGGCCTTCTCCGTCGGACTTGCGGGCAGTTCCACGAAGGAACTTGAAGGGGTTCCACTTTTTCAGATCGGTATTCATGGCGTCCTCCGATTCAGCTTCAATCAGTTTCGAGCGTGGCGGCCAGTCCGTCAGGCAGCAGGCGTGCCCCGAGCTTCGGCTGCTCCGAGCACGCCGTGATCGATCGGTTTCACCGCGTACCCGAGCGCACCGCACCGCGCTTCGGCCCTGCTTATCCAGTGCTCGCCGAAACGCGTCAGGTGCCAATCGACCGACACCTCATCATTCCGTTCGATCCGGACGATGGCGATGTGGCCATTCGGTGTGGACATGCGTGTCGCGATCTGTCGAACGGGCACGATGCGGACGCATGCCCTTTACAGGACTCCTGAGCGGCATCGGACACCGGTTCCTGCCGCGCCTGGTTCGCGACGGGCGGCGGCGCTTTCCCCGCCGCCCGTGTTCCCGACCCGCCGTTGCCGAAGGGTCAGCCGGTCCTGACTTCAATGCGCCGTGGGCGAGCCTCGTCGCGACGCGGGATCGTCAGCTTCAACACCCCGTCCTGGAGGTTTGCCTCGATCTTCGACGTATCGAAGTCCGGTGACAGCGTGAACGTCCTGGCGAAGTGCGGCTCGCGGACCTCGGCATGCTGCAGGCGCAGGTTTGCCGGCGTCGGCACCACCGCCTCGGCCTCGATCGAGAGGCTGCTGTCGTGAACCTTGACGTCCAGCTTGTCCTTCGTCACGCCGGGTAGGTCCGCCCACAGTGTGACGCCCTGATTGCCCTCGAAAATGTCGACGGCAGGGGTGAGGGTGATCCGGCGCGTGGCCTGTTCCGTGTCGCGACGCGTGACTGCGGACGGGGCGCGTTCAGCCAGTTGGGTCATGTCGTTCATGATCGGCTCCTCGAGTTACTGGACAGTGATGGCGCGTGGCTTGGACGACTCGCGCTTGCCGATACTGATCGACAGGCAGCCATTTTCGTAGCGCGCCTGGACTTTGTCGGGATCGGCAGTGTCGGGCAGCTCGATGGCGCGCCGGAAGGTGCCGACAAAGCGCTCCTGCGCATACGTACGCGTCTCGCTTCCAGTGTCGGGTTGTGCCGATTTGCGTTCGCCGCTGATGGTCAGCAAGCCCTTGTCGATCGATACGTCGAGTTCGGCGGCGTCGATGCCCGGGGCGAAGGCAACGATCTCGATCGACTCGTCCGTCGCGCCGACGTTGATCTGAGGAAATGCGCCCAGCCGGCTGGCGCGGATGCTGGACGGGAAGCCGCCGAAGAGTTGCGCCATCTGCTGCTGCAGGCGGTCGAACTCGCTGAAGAGGTCGGTTCCGAAGTAAAGATCGCTCATGATCGTATCCTCCTTGATGGCAATCGGGAGGCGAACGGGCCTACGCGCTCCAGTTCGCCTGCCGGACTGCCGGCAAACAAATCGAAACACGCAGCGCGCGGGATGAAACGGCTCGCGCGTCTGCCTGAGCGAAACTCAAGATAGGCATTCTGCGGAAAATTTCAAGGGGCGTCGCCGGATTTTTGGACTTGAAATTTCGGCGCTGGAACCTATCATCGCACCGGCTTGGAACTGCATGCGGAGGACGCCATGGAATTCGATACGGACTGGCTTACGCTGGGCAGGCATCGTATCCGGCTGCGCTCGACGAAGGGCTTTCCGACCGAGACGATGCGTACCGTGACCGAGGTCGTCAGGCTGGCGATCGACAACAACATGAGCGCGCGAGCGCGACTCGTCGAGATCGTCTGCCGCCAGGAAAAGACCTACGATGTGCTGGTCGGCACGACGATGGCGGAGGACAAGGCTTGTGCACCGCAACTTGAAGCCGCGGTCGCGGTCGTGCTGGGCCTGTTGCCTGACCAGATCAACATCACGGTCACATCCGTCACGCAAAAGGAGGTCGATCTGCACTTTGGCGTGTACGAGCGGATGCTGTCGGAGAAGCTGAGTACGACGCCGCCGCTCCGCTGACCGATCTGCCCAACCCGCCGCCGTGCGGCCGGCTCAGGTGCGCGCCGCCTGGCATGTCGGCGCCTGCCGGGCGCGGCGGCAATGTTTGCGGAATTGGGCCACCGGAGCGGCGCCGGACGTCGTATTGCCGATCTACCTGAACCGGCGCGCCTTTTTCGATACCCGTCCTCAATCACCCGTCGACCGAAGCGCGCGTCCCATCTCGGCGATCGGCATCGCCGCGATCGAATTCAGCAACCGCGTCTCCCCGGCGTCCGGGCGGGCGATTGCCCGCACGTCATCGAGCGTCTGCACGACGTGGCGATCGAGCGGTTCGAGAAAACGCCGCAGCTCGCTGGCCGCCGCCTTGTCCCTGAGCCCGATTGCCTGTCCGAACGCGATCAGCGCATCCACATCGATATCGACGAACCGCGTCGCGGTGCCGAGCGGCATCGTCAGTTCGCAGTGCGGCCAATGATCGCCGCGATGGTCGGGCCGGTGCGTCGGCGTGTGATACACGACCGTGCTGACGATGTCGTAGAACGGCGCGAGCCGATAACCGCGCGCGTCGACGAAGAACGACAGGTTCTTCAGGTGCGCATCGGCATTGCCGACCACCACGTTGAACACGGTCCAGCGGAACACCGACAGACGCGCCAGCGCGCGCGTGCTGGTGCGGTCGATCGCACGGGCAAGCTCCTGCGCGTTCGCGCGCTGGTACTTGAAGCCGCGGTCGTAGTTGAGCAACTGCATCGCGTCGATCGTATGCACGCGCCCGGCCGGCGCCGACGCGACGTCGCGGTCGAACCGGTCGATCACGTAGCACGCCGACGGCGCGCGCAGGAAGTGCACGTCGGGCACGTCGAGCCCCATCCTCTTCGCGAGCTTCATGCAGAAGAATTCGTTGATCGCCGAGTGCGGGTAGCCGGCCGCGCGCATGTCCGGCTTGAGCAGGTGCATCGACGGCTCGCTGCCGACCGGCTCGTACAGCGCGTAGTCGGGTGCGTCGCCGCGCAGCACCACCAGCAGCTTCTGCTGCGCGCCGGCCGCCGACATGCGCTTGGGCGCGGTGGCCGTCAGCGCGCGCTCGGGCATCGCCTGGATCCGGCGTTCGAGCTCGTCGAGCGGCAGCGGCTGCAGGCTGCCGGGTGCTTCCTGTTCACCGTCGGCCAGCAGCGTCAGCGCGCCGGCCGATTCGCGCCCGAAGTACGCGAGCAGGCCCCACGCGTCGGCGGCATCGACCTTTGCCTCGCGCGCGAGCGACGTGCGCATGCCTTCCTCCGGCAGCAGGTTGTCGAAGAACCACTGGACCGGGCGATCGGTCGACGTATCGGTGAAGGTGCCCGCGCGCAGCGCGAACGCCGGCGACAGCGGATAGGCGGTCGGGGATGCGAGCCATTGCGGGTCGTACGCGAACGACCAGATGCCTTTGTCGTCGGTCAGCGTGCCCATGCGCTCGCCGTTGGCGGAGGCGATCAGCGTTCTAGCCGCCATGGCTGCTCCTGCGGCGTTGCGCGGCCTTCAGCGCGGTGGCTTCCGTAATCTCGACCGACGACTCGGCGTACAGGCGCACGCCCAGTTCGCCGAGCAGCATCATGACCTTGCCGATTTGCGCGGTCGGCTTTCCGGCTTCCACCTGGCTGATGAATTTCGGCGACAGCCCGGTCGCGTTCGCGAGTTCGTCGCGCGTGAACCCCTGCTGGAGCCGCGCCGCGCGGATGAGGTGGGCGAGCGCGCCGATCGTATCGACGGACTGGGATTCCGACATGACGTTCTCCGTGCTTCGTATCTGATCGGGAACAGTATTGCACAACTGGTCGGCTGAGGCATCATTTCGTATCCGTACAGGAACGGAGATGCGGGAAAATGACTTGAGACATCATTTCGTATCCGGTCGGGAACCGAAGCCCGTGGAGCCGTCTGTTGAAATCATCGCCGTATCCAGTCGAATACGGAAAAGAGGGCTCGGCGTTGCGCTGATCGCATGCGCATGCGCAGGTGACCGGCCAGGCCGGCGAGGACGCATGGGGGCCGGCGACGGTCACGGTCAGCGAGCCAACGTTCGTCATCGACGGCCTGCGCCGCCCGGCCGTCGTTCCGCAACCAGATCGGGCCCGAACCTTGCGCCCCGCAAGCGCCGTCCGCGGCCGCACCGCGACGCGTCGCGCATGACGGACTTGAATGGAGGCGCGCATGGAGCCGATGCCGGTCGTACTTCAGTGGGATGCGGTCCTCGTCAGGATCGCCCTCGCGCTGGTCGCGGGCGGGTTGATCGGCCTCGATCGCAGCGAATCCGGCAAGACGGCCGGGCTGCGCACGACGATCCTCGTCTGCCTTGCCGCGTGCCTGTCGATGCTTCAGGTCAATGCATTGCTGCTGCAGGCCGGCAAGCCGGAGGGCGCGTTCTCGGTGCTCGACCTGATGCGCCTGCCGCTCGGCATCCTGACCGGGATGGGCTTCATCGGCGGCGGCGCGATTCTCCATCGCGACGGCCTCGTATCCGGCGTCACCACGGCCGCGACGCTGTGGTTCGTGACGGTGGTCGGTCTGTGCATCGGTGGCGGCCAGTTGTCGCTTGGCGCGCTCGGGCTCGCGCTCGGACTCCTGGTCGTGTGGCCGCTGCGGTTGGTCGAGCAGCGCGTGCGGAGCGTCAGGACGGCACTGCTCACGATCGAATACGAACTCGGTTCGCCGACGCGCGACCGCCTGACGACCGGGCTGCGGGACGCAGGCTTCGCGTGCCGCACGCGCGGTTTTCGCGAAACGGCCGCGCGTGCCGTGCGCGAGGAGGAACTGCTCGTAACGTGGCGCGAACCGACCAACGCCGATGCGATGCTGCCTCAACTGATCCGGATCGCCGAATTGGCAGACCTGACTTCGATCCGCTGTTCCGCGGAGAACTGAGCCGCACGGTGCTTTCCGGGCGTCAGCTGGGCGCGTGCCCCGTTCAGCGTCCGGCTTCCGGCTCGGCGCCGTCGTGCGCATCGCCGTTCGTTCCGGGCGGGCTCATCGCGAGATGAAGCGCGGCCGGGTCGACCGGTTTCACGAAATGCTGCAGAAACCCGGTCGCGAGGCAGCGTTCGCGATCCGCGTTGCGGCCATAGCCGGTCAGCGCGAGAAAGATGCATGGCGTGACTTCGTTGATCGCCTTCAGCCGCCTCAGCAGCTCGTAGCCGTCCATCACCGGCAGCCCGATGTCGAGGATCGCGACGTCGGGACGGTAAGCGCGGTACGCGGCCAGCGCGGTCACCGGGTCGTGCACGACGGCGACTTCGTGGCCGGCCTCGCGCAACCATTGCGCGAGCGTCGACGCGGCATCCTCGTTGTCGTCGACCAGCATCACGCGCCGGCCGGTGCGGCCCGGCGCCATGTCGCGGATGCCGAGCGGCGGCTGCGGCGCGGCGATCGCCACGGCTTTCGGCCGGTACTCGGGCAGCGAGATCGTAAACGTGCTGCCGCAGCCGGGTCCGGCGCTGTCCGCGCGCACCGTGCCGCCGTGCAGGGTCACCAGACTGCGCACGAGCGCGAGGCCGATACCGAGGCCGCCGTGCGCCTGCTTCGCGTCTCCGTCGAGCCGGTAGAACGGCTCGAAGATGCTGTCGAGGCGGTCGCGCGGAATGCCGGCGCCGTTGTCGCATACCTCGACGAGCGCGGTGCCGTCCGAACAGTGGGCCGTGCGCACCGTGATGTCGCCGCCCGGCAGCGTGTATTTCGCCGCGTTGGTCAGCAGGTTCGCGATGACCTGCGACAGCCGCACCGGGTCGCCGTGGCAGCGTGCGTCCGGATCGGCGTCGACATGCAGGCGGTGACGGCGCTGCTCGAGCAGCGGGCTCGCGACCTCGACCGCATGGTCGACGATGTCGGCGAGCTGCACGACTTCCTTCTTCAGCGTGATCTTGCCGCGCGTGATGCGCGACACGTCGAGCAGGTCGTCGATCAGCCGGACCATGTGATCGAGCTGCCGCTGGATGATCGCGATCTCGTTCGGCGTCGCGTGGCCGTCGCGGTTGCGGATCAGCTCCAGCGCGAGCGAGATCGGCGTCAGCGGATTGCGCAGCTCATGGCCGAGCACCGCGAGAAACTGGTCCTTCGCCTGATTCGCGTCGCGCAGTTCGCCGAGCAGCCGGTCGCGTTCGGCATTCGCGGCGACGAGCTTCTCGCGCGCGGCGACGTGCTCGGTCACCTCGACCGCGCTGACGATCACGCCAAGCCCGTCGGCAAGCGGTTGCGGATTGAAATGCAGCCGATACACGCGGGCCCCGTCCGGCTCGGGACGGTCGCGGTGCTCGGCGATCGTCGTCGAGCGGCCCTGCACGCGAGCGGTTTCGAGCGCGCGCACGATCGCCGGCGTATCGCCGCCGGGCAGCACGGCCGTCAGCGGCTGGTCGACGATGTCGGTCCGGCCGCACAGCGCCGAGAAGCGGTGATTCGCGAGCACGATCCGGTGCGCGGCGCCCGACAGCAGCGCGATCGGCAACGGCGCGTGCATCAGAACGCCGTTGCGTTGCTGTTCGGCGTCCTCGCGACGGCGGATCTCGTCGCTCAGCGCGCGCGAGCGCTGTTGCGACAGCGCCAGCGTCAGGTGCAACTCGTTTTCGTCGTTGCGCAGCGATGCGGCGGGCACGATGCGGCGATGCAGCGCGCAGACATGGCGGAACGTCTCCGACTGCTCGGTGCTGGGAAACACGTCGACCGGATAGCCGCAGTAAAGCGAGAAGCGGTGTTGCTCGACCAGTTCGTTCCATAGCGCTTCGAGCCGCAGCGCACCGGCGTACCGCTGCTGCGCGCACAGCAGCGCGACCATCTCGCCGAACGCATGCACGGGGCGGCCGGCGCGGATCGCCGCTTCGACGATCGTGCCGATCGAGCGGCGAAAGCGCGCGGGGTCGGGGAGGTCGCCGTCCATGAAGCTGTCGAGCAGCGTCTGCGCGCTCGACATGAAGATGCGCTCGCGGGCCGCGTCGCCGATCGACGCATCGAGCGTACGCAGGCGTTCGTGCACCGCCGCAAGGCAATCGGGTCGCGCGATCACGATCGCGCTGCCGCCCGCGCGCAGCGCCTCGGCCGCGAACAGTGCGACTTCCGACACGAGCTGCGCATCGGACTCGTAGAACTGGACGAAGTGATCGGCCCGCATCGGTGCCGATTCCAGCAGGGGAGGCGCAGTTTTCATAGCTCACGACCAGGCAATGCCGTTGGCGGCCGGCGATTCCGTGCCGCGGCCATATCCGGGCTGACGCGAGCAAGCCGCGTGCCGCGCGCGTCCCCACGCCCGACGGCCGTGCGGCATGAGCCCGACACGCACGGGCGGCGCCGGGTGACGCTGCGTTTGTAAATTCTGCCGCGGATTGCAGGACGGATGCGCGATCGGGATGGCGCGGTGGAGGGTGGCTCGATGGCGCGCGTTACGCGCGAAAGCCTGTCATCAGGAAAACGTCGTCGCGACCATGATGCCGAACACGAGGCCGAGCGCGATGCCGGTCAGCCGGCCGTAGATGGATGCGCGCACATTGTCGTCCAGCTCGAACGGCGAGCGCTTGTGCTTCCATACCGTGCTGAATGCCACCGGACGGGTCAGCAGCACGGTGCATGCGATCAACACGGGTGTCGCGACGAGCATCGCGATACGCGGCCCGTTCCAGTCGACGCCATGCATCATCAGCGAAACGAGCACGGCGAGCGGCACCTCGACGCACAGGCCGAGCAGCGATCCGCCGACGAAGGAGTCGGTGACTGGAACATGGTCGTTCGTCCGTTCGAATGAAAGCCGCGCCCGTTTGCGCGCGGTTGAAAAGGGCGACCGTTGTTGGAGGCCTCGGTCGATCGTGTGGCCGGATGTTAAGGCAAATTGTCGACCGGTTGTCGGCCATTCAAGCTATTTAACAAATGTTCGACGGAAACCGGGTATCGTGCGCGGCACGGGACGGTCGCGCCGTGGTACAAGTCGGGCTTCGCAAGCTCGGCGCGCGACGCGACGCGGTACGCCGGCGCCGCGCGTCGGCCGGCCTGAGCGGCGGCGGTCAGCGAACGACAAGGACTCGACCGCACACCGCTCCGGCCCGAAAACCCGATCCGAATTCGATTCGACAGCGCGCGTGCAGTCGCGAAGTATTGCCAATCAATTTCGCGGCCGGCCGGCGCGCTTGAAACCAACCAGGGGACTGCAACATGATTGAACATCTGACCAACCATCCGGCGACGATCGCCTGCAAGGTGTGCGGTGCCGACGCAGAAATTTGCGGCGTGGTCGATTTCTCGCGTTGCGGCGCGGACATGATTGCCGGGAAAAAAGTCGATCCGTTCGTCGGCGTGCCGATCTACTACTACGCGTGCAGGCAGTGCGGCTTCACGTGTACGCCGGCCTTCGACCACTGGACGCACGACGATTTCGCGCGTCACGTGTACAACGACGACTACGCGCGCCACGATCCGGAGTATCTCGAGCATCGTCCGCAGCAGCACGCCGACCTGATCTGCACGAGCTTTCCGTCGATGCGGGAGAACCGCATTCTCGATTTCGGCTCGGGGCTCGGGCTGCTGGAAAAAAAGCTGTCCGCGCGCGGGTTCGCGGATGTGATCTCGTACGATCCGTTCAGCCATCCCGTCGCGCCGCAGGGGCAGTTCGATGCGATCCTGTCGTTCGAAGTCTTCGAGCATCATCCGGATCCCCGAAGCCTGTTCGCCGACATCATCCGGTACAGGGGGCATGCCGGCGCACTGCTGTTTCAGACGTCCCTGATCACGCCGGAGATCCTTGCGCGCGGGATCGAGCAATGGTGGTATTGCGTGCCGCGCAACGGGCATATTTCGTTCTATACGAGCCAGGCGCTGACGCTGCTGGCGACGCAGCACGGGCTCGAATTCGGTTCGTTCAGCCCGGAACTGCACGTGGTTTTCGATCGTGCGGCGGCGCCGGGGTGGCTTTCGAAGTTCTTTCAGTGAGGCGGGTGGCTCGGTCACCCGCGTCATCGGGCGCCAGGATTCCGTGACGCCATTGCTCCGGTAGCGAACCCTCGTCGCGAGCCGGATATCCGCACCGACGCACCTGGCCCCGCAGGCGTGAAACCGACCTGGTTCGCGGCTTTCAGTGCGAATCCGCCCGGCGACGCAGCGCCGTTCGCGCGTCGGCCTCCGTTCTTGATGCAGGTCACGAGAGAGGCTGAAGTGTCGGGCCACGATGACCGTGTTCGGCCGACCGCGCCGGCCAAATGCCGGACCGCGCCTGTCGCATGTCACTCGGCCGCGACCATCGGAGGGCTCGTCATGGATCACGGGAAAGCACACGTCGTCTGGTTCGACGACCTGCGGCGCGGCGACGTGGCACGCGTCGGCGGCAAGAACGCATCGCTGGGCGAATTGATCGGCAACCTGTCTGCACACGGCGTATGCGTGCCACCCGGGTTCGCGTCGACCGCGGATGCGTACTGGCGATTCATCGATGCGAACGGATTGAGGCAAGTCATCGGCAACACGCTCGAGGCGTTCGGCGCACGCAAGATTGCGCTCGCCGACGCCGGTGCGTCGATCCGGCAGGCGATCCTCCACGGAGACTGGCCCGACGACATCGCTGACGCGATCCGCGACGCGTATCGGCAACTGTGCCGACAGGCCGGCGGAGACGACGTCGATGTCGCCGTGCGCTCGAGCGCGACCGCCGAGGATCTTCCCGACGCGAGCTTCGCGGGCCAGCAGGAAACCTACCTGAACGTGCGCGGCGAACATGCGCTGCTCGCGGCGTGCCGCCGGTGCTATGCGTCGCTGTTCACCGACCGCGCGATCGCCTACCGCGAAGAAAAGGGCTTCGATCACCTGCGCGTCGCGCTGTCGGTCGGCGTGCAGCGGATGGTGCGTTCGGACCTCGGCGCGTCCGGCGTGATGTTTTCGCTCGACACGGAAACCGGATTCGACAAGGTGGTGCTGATCAGCGCGGCGTGGGGGCTTGGCGAGAATGTCGTGCAGGGCACCGTCGACCCCGACGAATACGAGGTGTTCAAGCCATTGCTCGGCGATCCGGCGTGCACGCCCGTCATCGGCAAGACGCTCGGCGGCAAGGCATGCAAGCTGATCTATGCGCGCGACGAGCATGCACCGACCCGCAACGTGCCGACCTCGAAAGCCGAGCGTGCCACTTTCGTGCTGGCGGACCGCGACATCCTGGCGCTTGCGAAGTGGGCCTGCGCGATCGAGGCGCACTATGGGCAGCCGATGGATATCGAGTGGGCAAAGGACGGCGTAAGCGGCGAACTGTTCGTCGTGCAGGCACGTCCCGAAACGGTGCAGTCCCGGCGCGAAGCCAGCGCCATCAAGACCTATCGCCTTGGCCAGACCGGCCGCAAGCTGCTCACCGGCGTCAGTGTCGGCGAGGCGATCGCGGCTGGCAGCGTGTGCGTGATCGACAGTCCGCACGACATGGGGCGATTCGTCGACGGCGCGGTACTGGTGACGCACACGACCGATCCCGACTGGCTGCCCGTGATGCGCCGCGCCGCGGCGATCGTCACCGATCATGGCGGCCGCACGTCGCATGCAGCGATCGTGAGCCGCGAACTGGGATTGCCGGCCATCGTCGGTACCGGTAACGCGACCCGCATGCTGCACGATCAGCAGGAAGTGACGGTATCGTGCGCGGAAGGCGAGGCCGGGTTCGTGTACGAAGGCATCGCGCAATACCACGTGGAGGCGATCGACCTGACCGATCTGCCGGCCACCCGCACGCAGGTCATGCTGAATCTCGCGAATCCGGCCGCGGCGTTCAGATGGTGGCGACTGCCCGCCGACGGAATCGGGCTCGCGCGCATGGAGTTCGTGATCAGCAACCATATCAAGGTTCACCCGATGGCGCTGGTCCACTACGATGCGCTGACCGACGCGCATGCGAAGCGCGAGATCGCTGCCCTGACGTCGGGGTACGACGACCCGTCGAACTATTTCGTCGACCGGCTGGCGCACGGCCTCGCGCGTATCGCGGCGGTCTGTCATCCCGCGCCGGTGATCGTGCGCATGAGCGACTTCAAGACGAACGAGTATGCGCATCTGGTCGGTGGCGCGCAGTTCGAACCGCGGGAAGAGAATCCGATGCTCGGATTTCGCGGCGCGTCACGCTACTATTCGCCGCGCTACCGTGACGGATTCGCGCTCGAATGCCGGGCGATCGCGCGGCTGCGAAACGACATGGGATTCAGGAACGTGGTCGTGATGATCCCGTTCTGCCGGACGCTCGACGAGGCGGACCGCGTGCTCGAGGTCCTGGCCGCCAACGGCCTGAAGCGCGGCGAAGACGGATTGCAGATCTACGTGATGTGCGAAATCCCGTCGAACGTCATTCTGGCGAGCCAGTTTGCGCAGCGCTTCGACGGCTTCTCGATCGGAAGCAACGATCTGACCCAATTGACGCTCGGCGTGGACCGCGATTCGGCGGAACTGGCCGGGTTGTTCGACGAACAGAACGAAGCCGTGAAGTGGATGATCGCCCGCGTGATCGAGTCCGCCCGCAACGCCGGGGCCAAGGTTGGCCTGTGCGGCCAGGCGCCGAGCGATCATCCGGAATTCGCCGATTTTCTCGTCGCGTGCGGCATCGATTCGATTTCCGTCAGCCCCGACAGCTTCATTGCGGTCAAGCGGCGCGTGGCCGCCGCGGAAAACGCTGCGCCAGGCGAGCGTGCGTCGCCGGAATGAACGGTGTCGGATGGTTGTTCGACGATCATACCGGGCCAGGCGGACGGCGCATCACGCCGCGCACGAGCGCGCCCGGCCGTGTTCGGCGCGGGCGAACGCCGCTTGCAGTACTGGATGCACGTCGGTGCGCCAGTGATCGCCGGTAAAGAGTCCGTAGTGGTCGCAATCGTCGATGTCGACGCGTTGCCGCGCATTCGCTGCGAGACCGCTGCACATCGCCAGCGCGGCATGAGTCTGGCCGGCACCGGTGACGGCATCGCATTTGCCTTCGACGGTCAGCAACCCGATCGAGCGCAATGCGGCGGGCTCGACCCGCTGGCCGTGGACGTGCCACGTTCGATTTGCCAGGCATGCGCGCTGGAAAACGATGTCGACCGTATCGAGGAAGTATTCGGCCGGCATATCGAGAAGCGTCAGGTATTCGCGTAGCGCCCGGCGGGCGGTTGCGAGTGCGTCGGCGTCGCCGCTCGACACCGCTTGCCGATAGCCATTGACGAGCGCCATGTAGTGTTGCGGGTAGGTGAGCGCGATCTCGGCGCGCTGCAGATAGGCCGGAAACACCTGTCGCCCGCATCCGGCGAAGCCATGCGGCACCGTATCGATCAGCGTGGCGCGACACCAGTCGAGCGAATGCGAGCGGGCCGCGGTTCCGAGCGCACTCGGATTGATGCGGGCATCGAGCGGGCCGCCGATCAACGTCAGGCTCGCCGGCAGCGCGGCGTCGCGTTGCGCGCGCAGCGCGATGGCGCCAAGCGACGGAAACGTCGCCTGACAGACCGCGACGACGTGCACCGGGCGCGCGTCCGCCAGCAGGGTATCGATGAAGCGGTCGAGCATCGACACATATTCGTCGAGGCCGAATCGGCCCGCGTCGCACGGCACATCGCGCGCATCGATCCAGTCGGTGATGCACACGTCGCCGTCGACAAGCAGCGTCTCGACCGTCTCCCGCATCATCACGGCCGCATGGCCGGCCAGCGGCACGCAAAGCAGGATCACGCGTCGCGCACCTGCGTGCGAGAAGCGGCGCAGCGTGCAAAACGGCGTGTGCGCGACGATCGTTTCGTCGACGTCGATGCGACGGCCGTCCACGTCGATCGAATCGATGGCGAACCGTGGTGCATCGGCATGCAGGTCGAGCAGGGGTTCGAACAGGTCGGCGTAGCAGGACGACGCGGCATCGGGCCAAAGACCGCACGTGAAGCGCGCCGCCGCGTCCCACGTTCGCAACCATTGCCGTTGCTGTTCGATCAGGTCATACCACATGGCGCATGGGCGGAAAATCGCGGGAAATTCGAACAAGCCTACTGTCACCCGATCGTGCCGCGACGGTTTGACCTGCATCAGCGTCGCCCCGATCGGCGGTGCATAAGCTGGTCTACGGATCCCGGACGGATGCACGGAGCGGAACATGGACACGTCTCGACGCATGCTCGTCGTCTTCTACTCGCGCAGTGAAACGACGGCGGCGATTGCACGCCGGCTTGCCACGGAACTCGACGCGGATTGCGATCGGCTTCAGGAAGTCGACGATCGGCGGCGGGCGGGGGCCGTCGGCTTCCTGCGTTCGCTCGCAGACGTAATCCGCGATCGTGCCGCGGACCTCCGGCCGACGGCCTGTTCGCCGTCCGCATACGATGTGGTCGTGATTGGCACGCCGGTCTGGGCGGGTCGTGCATCGACGCCGGTTTCGACCTGGCTCGCGCGGCACGGGAGCGAACTGCGCGCGACCGCATTCTTCTGCACGATGGGCCAGCGCGGCGACCTGACAGCATTCGGGCAGATGCAGGCGCTGGCGCGGCAGACGCCGATCGCGACGTGCGCGATTTCCGGGCGCGATATCGGTCGCGGCCTGGCCGCCGGGAAGCTCGCCCATTTCGCACGGTCGATCGCTCACCGGCTTGCCGACCGCGAACGGCGCATGAGCGCGTAACGGGCAACGTCACACGACCGGCGAAGTGAGTGCCGCGCTGACGTCGATGCCGGTCCCACGCCCTGGCCGAACCACGGGATCCCGGCGCCGAGCGACGCGACATACCGTGTCCAGCCCCCAGGATTGTCTGCGAACAGCCACGCGCACACGGGCTCGGCGAGCGCATCGCGATCGAGCGGCTCGTCGAGCAACAACGATTGAAGAAAATGATTCGCAGTGCCGGATTGAACGAGATCGTGCCGCACCGGGTGAACGAAAAATTCCACATGAAAAACCGGGCAGCAATCCGGCCTGGTCTCGCGCCGTGAGCGCGTCGGTACCTCGATGGCATTGGGTCAGACGAATCAGCGACCGTTTCGATTGCTCGCGCGCCTGCAGGATGACCTGCATCAAGATCGATTGCCCGGCAGGAGCGAATATCGACGTTCTCGCATGTCGAACTCGACCACGATCGACATGCCCCGTGCCGTCTGCGTCTTCACGTTCATGATACGGACATCAACATGCCCCTCTTGTTCACGAACACGTCGAATCGCCAGATCATTTCCCGTTCCGAAGCATCGGCACTGCCTGCAGTCGTGCCTCACCTGCAGCAGCCGATCGACGCCGATGGCGACCGGCTGCTGAGCCCCCACGAAATCGCGATCCTGATGGTGCTCGCCAGCGAGCCGATGCGCCCGCAGGGCGACCCCGCCGACCTGCGCTGCCTCGTCGATCGCGGTCTCGTTCGGCTGGATGCGGCGCCGCTTGCGGAAGCGGCTGCCCGCCTGTCGGCCGACGGCCGTCAGATGGTGTTGCGGCTCGCCACACGCGATCGCGCCAGGCGAGGGCGCAATGTCGACGTCACGATTGCGTGTCGCACGATCGCGGCGGAGGCCTCGGCCGGGATGGTGCACCACGCCGTGCGCTGACCTGTATCAATTCCACGCGGCGCCGCGGGAATTACCGTTGCTTTCATCGATTGCGCATCGGAGTCGATGGCCATGACTGGCGACAGCGAGCGGGACCCGTCGATCGACGTGGTGCGCATCGGCGTGGAAGCGCACGAACGCATCGTGACGTTGACCGGCCAGGTCGGCTCGCTGGGCGAACGGCGGCTTGCCTTCGATGCCGCATGGTCGGCGCCGGGCGTGCGCGACGTGGTCGATCAACTTACCGTTGCATGATGGTTCGGGCGGCGGCGGACATCGATCGATGGTCCGCCTCGCCCCGGCCGGGAGAACGAACATGAATGCCGCGATGCTCTGTACCCGCGATGTTGCCACGTGTTCGGCACAAGCAACCGTCGTCGAGGCGGCTGAAATGATGCGCGACGCGCACGCCGGCGATCTGATCGTCGTGCGCGAACAGGAGGGGCGATGCGTACCGGTCGGTGTGGTGACCGATCGCGACATCGTGCTGACGGTGGTCAGCCCCGATGCGCAGGCCGGCTCGTTGTTCGTCGGTGACATCATGTCGGCGCCCGTCGCGACCGCGAACGTCGACGACGACATCTGGCTGCTCGCGAAGCGGATGCGTCAGCACGGCGTCCGTCGATTGCCGGTCGTCGGCGGCGACGGCGAACTGGTCGGCATCGTCTCGCTCGACGATCTGCTGCGCGCGGCCGCGGCGCTGCTCGACGAGTTGCGGCTCGTGGCGGCCCGCCAGCCGTATTTCGAGGAGAAGCAGCGTGGCTGATCCGGTCGATTCCAGCTTCCGTCGCGCCGCGCATGGCGCAGCGGCGGTCTCGATGTCGGTGCGACGCGCCCTCCGGACGCGCGCGAATCCATGACACGCGGCCGGCATACCGACCCGCGCAACCGGATGCGCCGGTGGCTCGGCGCAATCGGTCTCTGCCTGCTGCTGTCGAGCGCGACGACGTGGCTCGGCGCGATCCACGACCATCCGGTAAGCACCGGTGTCGTGGCCGGCATGACCGCGCCGGAATGCGGGCGCGTGGGTGCCCGGCCGGCCGGATCGATGCTGACGACACCGATCCCCGAACAGGACGTCTGCCTGCCGCTGTTCATTTATCGCGCGTCGTATCCGGATGCCGCGAGTGACGTCGCGTCGTACCGCACATGGATCCTGCAGCAGCGGGTCGGCGAATTCTGGCAATTGTTCGGCTACGTGCTTCTGTTGTGGGCGGCGATCATGGGCCTCGTCGCCGGCCCGATATGGCTCTTCAGGCGGCGGGCCGGATATCGCCGTCGCGGCTCGCGGCGTGGCGCGACCGATGATGGGAGCGGCATGCGCTCGCCCGGCGAGGAAAGGGGTAATCATGACGATTTCCGGTGAATTGAACGAGGCGGACTGGACCGTGGCGATCGAAACGGTTGGCGTTGAGACCGGCGGGTACCGCTGCCGTGTCCACGTGACGGTGCGCTCACCTGACTGCAAGTGCGAGCATGTCTTCCCGCATCACCGGGTATTCGCGACCGAGCGCGAGGCCGCGCTGGAGGGACTGCGAAGCGGAATGACGTGGGTCGAGATGAAGAAATCGGACACGTTCACGTACTGACGGACGGCGTTATTCACCGTCATCCACGCCGCATGCGAACCGGCGAGCACGGCATGACCTGAAGCCTGCCAATACCGCGTCGCCGGCGTCCCGCCGGGCCGCGGGCATGCGTTGATCCCGGTCAAAGCCGCGCGGCGCGGCCTCAATACGATGGATCGCATCTCCGCGAAGAATGACGACCATGAACAGGCTCAGACGCGCATGCCGCTTGCTCGTCGTGTGCGCGGCCGCGTGCTGCGTGCCGACGCAGCCGGCACATGCGCAGCATGCGCGCCATGTGCCCCGCCACGATTTCCACGGCAGGGATTTCCACGGGCGGGACTTTCGCCATTTCGCGCCGAGGGAGCGTACGCGGTGGCAGCGCGGTCGATGGGTTCAGGACTGGCACGGCGGGCGCTACGCGTGGTGGTGGATCGTCGACGGCTACTGGTACATCTATCCTGAACCGATGTATCCGTATCCGACCTACATTCCGCCTGCGATCGTCGTTCAGCGGCCGCCGCCGACCCCGGCGCGGCTACCGCCGGCACGCGCGTGGTACTACTGCAACGACCCGCGCGGATACTATCCGTATGTCGCGTCGTGCAATGGCGTGTGGACCGCGGTTCCGTCGACCCCGGGCCCCGCGCCGCAATGACGGAAGCGACGCTTGTCCGCATCGCAGTGGCCGGCTACAGGCTGCACGATTGCGCGCGAGCGACGCGGGAGGGCACATGATGAACGGATCCTGGCCGGACGCTGACGTCGACGACGTGCTGCTGACGGATTGGTATGAACTGACGATGATGCAGGCCGCGTTCGATGCCGGAATGAACGACACGGCCAGCTTCGAGTTCTTCGTACGGGCGCTGCCCGAGCATCGGGCATTCCTGATGGCGGCGGGACTGGCGTCCGTGCTCGACTATCTGGAGCGTCTGCGCTTTACGGCCGGTGGCCTTGAGCGCCTGGCCGCGACCGGGCGCTTGCGAGCCGATTTCCTCGCGTCGCTCGCCGGCCTCCGTTTCACGGGCACCGTCGACGCGATGCCGGAAGGCACCGTGTTCTTCGCCGACGAACCGATCCTGCGGATCACGGCGCCGCTTCGCGAGGCGCAGTTCGTCGAGAGCCGCGTGATGAACCTGCTCCATTACGCGACGCTGGTTGCCAGCAAGGCCGCACGCGCCACGCTCGTCGCGCATGGCAGGTTGCTGGTCGACTTCGGCATGCGGCGCGCGCATGGCTCGGAGGCGGCGATGCTGTCCGCGCGGGCCAGCTACCTGGCGGGATTCTGCGGCACGGCGACGCTGCTCGCGGGGCTGCGCTACGACATTCCCGTGTACGGCACGATGGCGCATTCATACGTCCAGGCGCACGACGACGAAGCGCTCGCGTTCGAACATTTCGCGCGATCACAACCGGACAACGCGTTGCTGCTGATCGACACATACGATACGGAACACGCGGCACACAAGGTCGTTGAACTGGCGCGGCGGCTTGCGCCCGACAACGTGCGCATCAAGGGCGTCCGGATCGACAGCGGCGACCTGGCGGCGCACGCGCGCAACGTGCGCGCGATTCTCGACCACGGCGGCCTGACGGACGCGACGATTTTCGCGAGCGGCAATCTCGACGAATTCCGGCTGCGGGAGCTCGTCCACCAGCATGCGCCGATCGACGGTTTCGGAATCGGCACGCAGATGAGCACATCGGCGGACGCGCCGTGCCTCGACTGCGCGTACAAGCTCGTCGAATATGCGGGCCGGGCGCGCTGCAAACGCTCGGAGGGCAAGGCGACGCTGCCCGGCCGCAAGCAGGTGTTTCGGCAATACGGCCCGGACGGACGAATTGCCGCCGACAGCCTCGGACTCGACGGCGAGCAACTCGACGGAACCCCGCTGTTGCAGCCCGTCATGATCGGAGGGGCACGACTCGCGGCCCCCACGCTCGGCGAGAGCCGCATTCACGCAATGCGCGAACTGTCCACGCTGCCCGATCCGATGCAGACGCTGGCGCCCGTCATGCCGCTGCAGCCGGCGATTTCTCCGGCGCTGGCGGCACTCGTCGCGCAGGAGAATGCGAGGCTGGACGCGCACGCGGGGCAGCAAGCGGCATGAACGATGCACGAATCCCGGCCGGCCGCGCGATCACGCTGAGCGACAAGGTGGCGGCGTTGCGCAAGCCTCGTTCGCTGAAAGGGAGTCGTTCCATGGCATGGCTACCTCGATTCATGCAGTTATCGGGCGTCGCGAATCATGACGCGCTTTGACGTGTTCAACGGTGACGCGGACGGCATATGTTCGCTTCAGCAACTCCGGCTTGAGATGCCGGCCGAGTCGGTGCTCGTGACGGGGCCCAAGCGCGACATCGCGCTGCTCGCGCGCGTGCCGGCCACCGGAGGCGACATCGTCACCGTCCTGGACGTGTCGCTCGACGCGAACCGCGCGGCACTCGATGTGCTGCTGGCGCGCGGGGTCGACGTCGACTATTTCGATCACCACATGCCCGGCACCATACCCGCGCATCCACACCTTCGCGCGCATATCGACACGGCGCCTGACACCTGTACGAGCGTCATCGTCGACCGGTACCTGGCGGGACGGCAGCGGCTCTGGGCGGTGGTCGGTGCCTATGGCGACAATCTCGTCGGCGTGGCCGGCAGGCTCGCCGCCGCCTGCGGCCTGACGGATGCCGATGCCTACCGTCTGCAGGTGCTCGGCGAATCCGTCAACTACAACGGTTACGGCGATTACCCGGACGATCTCTTCATGGCGCCGCTGGCCGTGTATGCGGCGGTGCGGCAGTATGCGAACCCGCTCGAGTTCGCGAGGTCGCCCCTCGCGCGGCGGCTCGACGCCAACCGGCGACGCGATATCGCGCGTGCGGAGCGGCAGCGCGCGAACATCGCGCTGCCAGGGGCGGACGTCTATATCCTCCCCGACGCGCGCTGGGCGCGTCGCGTGCGCGGCGTTTTCGCAAATCGGCTCGCGCGTGGTGACGCGGCACGCGCTCACGCGGTGCTGACGTTGTCGCCCTTCGGTGGGTACACCGTCAGCGTTCGCGCGCCCGTCGCCGCACCGTACGGCGCCGATCGTCTTTGTCGCGCATTTCCGGAGGGTGGCGGCCGGGAAGGGGCGGCCGGCATCAACCGGCTCGCGCCGGAGCGCCTCGACGCGTTCGTCGAGGCGCTCGCGAACGCGTACCCCGCCGCGTGAGCCGACGCAGGCGCGCTCGTCGGTGCGGTACGGCGTGGCCGGAACGGGTGTCATCGGGATGCTCCTGAACGGTGGCCGTTGCGCGGCAGGACTCGCTGCAATCGTGGCGCCACGCATTGCAGGGCGGTTGACGCAGGTCAAGCGTGCCGGCCGTCCCGCCCGGGAAGATGAACCGCCATCATCGGCGGGAGAGGCGTCGTGGAGCACCATGCGGAGGTATTGCGGGGCGGGCGCTGGACGCTGCCCGTGCCGGGCTGGCGGGATCTCGCCGCGATGCTGATCGTGGTCGGTTTCCTGTTGCTGGCCGGCATCTCGGCGCACCAGATGGCCGGCCCGCTCGCGGTGGCGCATCCCCCGGCCATTTCGCTGTCGCCCATGGCGCTGCCCGGCTACACGCTGCGCACCGTCGCGCGCATGTTCGCGGCACTGCTCGCGTCGATCGTCTTCACGTTCGTCTACGCGACCGCGGCGGCGCGCAGCCGTCGCGCCGAGCGCGTGCTGATCCCGCTGCTCGACGTGTTGCAGTCGGTGCCGATCCTCGGCTACCTATCGTTTACGGTGCTGTTCTTCCTGTCGCTGTTTCCCGGGCGGATCCTCGGCGCCGAGTGCGCGGCGATCTTCGCGATCTTCACCAGCCAGGCCTGGAACATGACGTTCAGCTTCTATCAGGCGCTGCGCACGGTGCCGCTCGATCTCGACGAGGCCAGCCGCAGCTTCCGGCTGTCCGCGTGGCAGCGCTTCTGGCGCCTCGACGTGCCGTTCGCGATGCCGGGGCTCGTCTGGAACGCGATGATGTCGATGTCGGGCGGCTGGTTTTTCGTGGTCGCGTCCGAGGCGATCGCGGTCGGCAACCTGCACGTCGACCTGCCGGGCGTCGGCGCCTACGTCGCGCAGGCGATCGCGAATCGCGACCTCGCTGCCGTGGGCTGGGCGATCGTCGCGATGAGCGTCGCGATCGTCCTGTACGACCAGTTGCTGTTCAGGCCGCTGGTCGCATGGTCGGAACGGTTCCGCTATGGCGATGCCGCGCCCACGGTCGCGTCGCGCAGCTGGATGCTCGACCTGTTCCACCGGTCGCGATGGATCGGCCGTGCGGCCGGCCCGATCCGCGCGGTGCTGCGTCGAGCGGCGCGCGCGCGGCTGCGCGGGTTCATGTCGGGATGGCGCGACCGGGTCGCGCTGCCGCGACACACGGGCGACGTGCTCTGGTTCGCGCTGTGCGGCGCGGGGTGCGCGTACGCGGCCTACGAACTGTTCCGGCTCGGACGCGCGACGCTCACCTGGACGGACCTGCGCGTCGTCGCAACCGAAGGCGGGCTCACGTTCGTGCGCGTGACCGTGCTGGTCACGCTCGCATCGGCGATCTGGGTGCCGATCGGCATCGCGATCGGCCTACGGCCAGGCGTGGCCGCCCGCATCCAGCCCGTCACGCAGTTCCTTGCCGCGTTTCCTGCGAACCTGCTGTTTCCGGTCGCGGTGTTCGCGATCGTGCGCCTGCGGCTCGAACCCGACATCTGGCTGTGCCCGCTGATGATATTGGGCGCGCAATGGTATGTCCTGTTCAACGTGATCGCCGGTGCGAGCGCGTTTCCGGCCGACCTGCGCGAAGCGGCCGCATGCTTCCGCGTGCGGCCAGCGACCTGGTGGCGACACGTGATGCTGCCGGGCGTCCTGCCGTATTTCGTGACGGGCGCGATTACCGCGTCGGGCGGCGCATGGAACGCGAGCATCGTCGCCGAGGCCGTGAGCTGGGGCAGCACGCGCCTGGATGCCGGCGGACTCGGCGCCTACATCGCGCGGATGACCGACGCCGGCGACTATCCGCGCATCGCGCTCGGCGTCGCCGTGATGTCGCTGCTCGTGATCGCGACCAATCGGCTCGTGTGGCGCCCGATGTACGCGTTCGCGGAGCGCCGCACGCGGCTCGATTGAGCCCTCAACCGATCATTTACTCACGGGAGACCCGTGTGCCGAACCTCAGCGAATACACGGAAGGAAATGTCGCGAGCGCGGCCGCACCGCCTTCGGACCCGGCGGCGGTCGTGCTCGAGATGCGGGCCGTATGCAAATCGTTCACGAAGCCGTCCGGCGAGCCGCTGCACGTGCTGGCCGATATCGATCTCGCGCTGCACGAGGGCGAGATCCTCGGGCTGCTGGGCCGCTCCGGCTCGGGCAAGTCCACGCTGTTGAGAATCGCCGGCGGGCTCGTCAAGCCGTCGTCCGGCGCGGTGACGTATCGCGGTGCGCCGCTCGCCGGCCCGACCGACGGCATCGCGGTGGTGTTCCAGACCTTCGCGCTGTACCCGTGGCTGACCGTCATCGAAAACGTCGAGCTCGGCCTCGACGCGCTGGGACTCGCGCCAGGCGACGCACGCGCACGCGCGGCCGCCGCGATCGAGCTGATCGGTCTCGACGGGTTCGAATCGGCGTTTCCCCGCGAACTGTCGGGCGGCATGCGTCAGCGGGTCGGTTTCGCCCGCGCGCTCGTCAGCGAACCCGTGCTGATGTTGATGGACGAGCCGTTCTCGGCGCTCGACGTGCTGACCGCGGAAACGCTGCGCACGGATTTTCTCGACCTGTGGGACGCACACCAGTTGTCGATCCGGTCGGTGCTGATGGTGACGCACAACATCGAGGAAGCTGTGCTGATGTGCGATCGCATCCTGGTGCTCGGCGCCGGTCCGGCGCACATCGAGGCGACGCTGAGCGTGCCGTTGCCGCGTCCGCGCAGTCGGCACGATCCGGCCGTTCAGGCGATCGTCGGCCGGATCTATGCGACGCTCACCGCACGCATCACCGACGCGGCGGCAGGCCGGGAAGCGACGGGCAGTGCGTTGGCCATGAAGCTGCCCGACGTGTCGAGCCACCATCTCGCCGGATTCATCGACACGCTCGCGGCCGCGCCATACGACGGTCATGCGGAGCTCGGCACGATTGCATCGGCGCTCGCGCTCCGGACCGACGCGCTGTATTCGACGGCGGCCGCGCTCCATCTGCTCGCGTTTGCCGAATGGCACGACCGGAGCATCCGGCTGAGTGCCGCGGGCCACGTGTTCGCGCAAAGCGACGACGATGCCCGGCGGCGTCTGTTTCGCGAGCATGTCGTCCGGTTCGTGCCGCTCGCCGAACATATCGACGAAGTGCTGGGCGAGCGCGAAGGGCATCGTGCACCGCGCGCGCGTTTCGAGCTCGAACTCGAGGATCATCTCGATCCGCGCAGCGCGGAGCAGGCGCTGCGGGTCGTGACCGACTGGGGCCGCTACGCGGGACTGTTCGACTACGACGACCATACCCGCACGTTCGGCCGCTGACCATTCGGGGCGCATGTCGATCGCGTGCTTGATCGGCATCAAGCGTCGCGCGGCGGGGCGTGCGACGCTGGACGAACCGTCGACGCAACCGCGTCGATCCGGCAGACACGCTCCGCAACTCGACGTCAATGACCGTTCACGGGAGGACTGACCATGAACTGGCTTTCCGAATACTTCGCCCAGCGCACGAGCCCGCTGTCGCTTTCGCTCTGGGCTCATCCGCCGCTCGCGCTCGGGCCCGACGGCCCGATCTGTCGCGAGCCTTACCGTTTGCCGTACCCGGGGGTGGAACTCGTGTTCACGCCGGCGGAAGCGGTCGAGCGTGGCGGGAAGATCTACACGCTGCCGGCGCGCTATGACTCCAGGGGGCTGCTTGCCGCGCGCAGCACGGCGCACGACGAGGCCGCGTCGTTCTTCCACGAGGTAACGATTTTTGCGCCGTCGCAGTTCAATCGCGACTTCGTCGTGACGGTCAACGGCGAATTCTCCTTCGTGCCGTCGTTCTGGCAGGACGGATCGCCCGGTTTCTCGGGCGTCTGCGTGCCCGCTGCGAGCGGTCGCGCGACAGGCGAGAGAACCGGCCCGCCGTGGCTGTTCCAGGGATATCTCAGCATCTAGCGACCGTGCCCGCCATCGGCGGGACCAGGCGTCACGCGCGCTCGTCCGCGCGTGTTCGCCAGAAGGCGAGGCACACGAGGGCGCCGAGCATTCCGCCGAGATGGGCGAAATGCGCGACGCCGCTCGTGTCGCCGCTGAGGCCGGACAGCAATTCTGTCAACGCATAGCCGGTCGCGAAGAGCCAGGCGGGCATCGGCACCGGCGGAAACAGCAGCACGACGCGCCGTTTCGGAAACAGCACGGCGTAGGCGATCAGCGCACCGAAAACGCCGGCCGACGCACCGACGGTCGGTGCGTCGCTGGGCGGCAGAGCCCGGATCACCGCGAGCTGCGTGATCGCGCCGGCCAGCACGCTCGCCAGATAGAGCGCGAGAAAGCGCGCGCGCCCGAGCACGCGTTCGACGTCGCGTCCGAACATGTAGAGCCCGAACATGTTGAACGCGATATGGGCGAGGCTGGCATGCAGCACGCTGTAGGTCAGCAACTGCCAGACGTGGAAATCCGGTGTCGCCGGCGCGTCCGGTCGTGCGGGCGGCCATAGCGCGAACAGGTCGATGAGCACCGGCCAGCCGCTCGCCTCGGCGATGAACACGGCGAAGTTCACCAGAATCAATGCGTAGGTCATGGCGATGGAATCCGCGGGACGGATGTGGCGTTGCCGGCCAGCGGTGCGGCCGGAATCGAATTGCACGACATACCGTCACGTTAGCGGTGGCACGTGCGTGGCCGTTGAGACAGATCATGGACGGTCGCCGCGTTGCCGTCCGCGCGTTGTCGGCCACGACGGCGAGCAGCAGGTTGACGTGCGTCAACCCTGCCCGGGGCGCCGCGCTTACCCTGAACTCGGGAAACATGTGTTGCGCGCAGGGCGCTGCGCATGCGTATCGTCCACGCGAAGGGCAACGGGAGCCTCATCATGCACATCGGAAGAATCAGTACCCAACCGGTCGAATCGTGCACGGTCGACTGCAGTGCGTTTGAACTCGCCGATCGCATGCGGCACGCGCATGTCGGCGACATCGTCGTGATCGAGTACCGCAATGGCGAAGCCATTCCGATCGGCCTGGTGACCGACCGCGACCTGGTGATCGAGGTCATGGCACGCGGCGACGATCCGGGCGACGTGACAGCCGGCCAGATCATGTCGAGGGGCCTCGTCGTCGTATCCGACACGGACGAGATCGGCGTCGCGCTCGAGGAGATGCGCCGCTCGGGCATTCGGAGACTGCCGGTCGTCGACGATGCAGGCCGCCTCGCCGGCATCGTAACGCTCGACGATATCGTCGAGCATCTCGCTGGGTTGCTCGGCGGCGTCGTGGAAGTCGGCAAGCTGCAGCAGGTCGAGGAGCAGCGTTTCCGCGCGTGACGTTGCGGGGCCGGCGCCCGGCGCGGCCGGCCCGCTTGCTTGAAGCATGCGCTCCGCGCGCTTACGTGCGCAGCGTGGCGAGCAACGGCGCCCAGAACGCGCGGCTTTCGTACGCCGAGGCATCGCAATCGGTGTCGAAACGAATCGCGATCGCCATTTCGGCTTCGGTCAGCGGGTCGGCATGCTCGATCTGTCGGGCCAGTACGGCGGTGTCGGCATCGGAGGCATCGCGTCCGTGCGCCGCGCGGGCCGCGACACGCGCGGCGAGCGTTGCCGGATTCGCGGTGAAATCGAGCATCGCGACGCGTACGCCGAGCCGCGCGGCGAGGGCGATGAACGCCGTCCGGTTGTGCTGGCGCAGGAACGTCGCGTCGACGATCGCCGTGTAGCCGCTGCCGAGAACCACGCGAGCCTCCGAAAGCAGCCGTTCGTAGATCTCGTCGATCGCGGTTTCCGAATAGGCGCCGGGGGACAGGCGGGTGTCGGTCGATGCACCGGCCAGGCGCTTGCGCTCGACGTCGCTGGACAACCGGATCGCGCCGAGTTGCGCGGCCAGCGCACGGCTGGCCACTGATTTGCCCGACCCGGAAACCCCGTGACACAGGAGCAACGCCGGCGGCGCATCGCGTCGCGCGTCGGCCATCGCCGACGCAACGCGCAGATAGCCGGCGCGCGCCGCTTCGTCGCCGCGCAGCCGGGCGGTCAGCGCGCGCACCAGCGCACGGTAGACGAAGTAGCACGGCAGCACGCCCAGTGCCGCATGGTCGCCCGTGCGTGCCAGCCAGCCGGAAAGGAGGCGGTGGGCGCAATCCGCGCGTCCGTGAGCGGAGAAATCCATCAGCGCGAACGCGAGATCGCTCGCCACGTCGATCCAGCGCAGCGCGTCGTCGAATTCGATGCAGTCGAACATCAGGATTCGGTTCCGCCAGCGCACGATGTTCTCGAGATGCAGGTCGCCGTGACACGCGCGCACGAAACCGCGCGCATGCCGATCGGCGAACAGCGGTGCGATGCGGGTCAGTTCGGCGTCGTACCAGGCGCGCAGCGCCGCTTCGTCCGGCACCGCGACGTCGAGCGTGTCGAGCAAGGGCCGGCACTGGGCCGCGACGCTCGCCGCGCTGCCGGGATGGCCGCGCGGCGCGTGCAGATGATGATGGGCCAGCGTATCGGCGAGGGAATCGGCATCCGCCAAACCGTCGTCGCGCGATGCGCTGCGAACCGACAACATCGCCCGTGCGTCGAACCGGCGCATGCGCACCACGTACTCGCCCGGCGCGGTCTGCTGCCGGCGCCGGCGCCCGCCGGTCGGCACCGGTGCGGCGAACGCGCATCGCCGGCCGTGCGCGACGAGCGGCCAGACACCCAGGTACAACGGGCCGGCGAACGGTCGATTGAGCGTGCATTCCGCGAGCGCGCAGCGGCGCCGCTCTTCAGGCCGCATCAGATCGACGAAGGCGAAGTGCACCGGCTTGATGCGCTTGTACGCATAGCGCCCGGCCAGATAAACGACGGACAGATGGGTTTCGATCCGCTCGATCCGGCCCGCGGGGTGGGGATAGGTGGCGGGTCGGCGCATTGCGCGATCGAATTGCGTCGACTTTCGTCGTGCATTTCCGCGATGCAGCGCGAACGGGACATGCGGCGCTCGGGACATGATGAACGGATCGGTTATACGGGGCGCGCATATGAAAGCGTTGCCGCACCCGGCGGGTTGGATTCGAGACGAGCTTGCACGTTCTCGTCTGCCCGATGTCGCCTGATCCGGCTGGCAGGCCGGGAATGGCCGACTCGACGGATCTTATTGCAACCGACCACGGCGTTTTCCGAGTTGACGCCAGTCAAGCGCGCCGCGCGAGAGGGCGCTTGATGCAGGTCAACCGCATTCGCCGGGGCGGCAATACAGTCGATTGCAGCGTCGGCGCGAAGCCGCGCGTAACCATGTGCGGCATTCACGGCCTGGCGAGGCATTGACGATGAAACAACGGGCGTTGGCGATGAGCGTGCTCCTCGCGCTGGGCGCATGTGCCGGGGCAGAGCGAACCGAGACCTTCAGGACGATGGAAACGCGCCTGCTTGCGATGCGTCAGGCCGCAACGCTGCAGTGCTCGACGCCGTCCGAATGCGACCGGGCATGGAGCCGCACGCGGCGCTACGTCCAGGATCATTCGTCGACCCGAGTCACGCGACTCGGCACGGACCGGATCGAAACGGCGCAGCCGTATCTGGCAGGAGAGGTCTATCTCTGGGCGTCACGCGCGGAATCGGGCGGCGGCGGCTCGGTGATCCGGCTCAAGGCGATGTGCAAGGGCATGTATGACAGCAACGGCGGCCCGGGATGGCAATACGATGTGTGCGCCCGGAAAATCCTCGATATCGAGCAAGGTTTCCGGTCGGACGAGAACCCGCCGAGCTAACGTCGAATGCCGTCAGTTCTTGGCAATGCGGCGTCTCGTTTCGGGGTCGGCCGGATGCCGGCCAATGGCCGCCAGTTTCTTCTCGTGCCGGTTTCGTAGCGGCCCCGAACCGTTGACCTCCGTCAACGCCTGCTCGCGGCAAGCACCGATGATGGAAGCGAATCCGAACGCCGCCGGCACGTCGGTTCATCAGCGAGGTTCGCATGTACACGAATATCATGGTTGCCACGGACGGCAGTCCTTCGGCGAATCGGGCGCTCGACGAAGGTCTCAGGATGGCCAGGTTATGCGGCGCCCGCCTGTTTGCCGTGTTCGTCGTCGACAAATCCACGCTGTTCGTCTACGGCGGCCGCATGGAGCCGGAAGCCTTGCTCGACGAGATCCGGCGCCATGGCGCCGCGATCCTGCGAGACGCCGACCGGACGATCTCGCGCGCGGCCGTCAACGGCGAGACGGAAGTCATCGAGACCGAATTCGGCCAGGACGTCGCGGAGCGCCTGCAGCGCTACGTCGTCGATCATGCGATCGATCTGGCCGTGATCGGCACGCACGGTCGGCGCGGTGTCCGGCGGCTGGTGCTCGGCAGCGTCGCCGAACGCTTCCTTCGCGCATCGAGTTGCCCGGTCCTGCTCGTGCGCGGCGAGGATGCCTCACCCGCCACGGTCGCGGTGGCCTAGTGTCGCTGCCGGCCAGTGCGCCATCCGCCCAGGTGATCATCATGCAGATATCGTTTCCTTCCGAACATCCGACGTATTGCGACCTCGATTCCGCGCTGAGTTTTCCGGCGCTCGTCGAAGGGCGCCGCGTGCGCTGCGCGATCACATCGGCGGCGCTGGAAGATCACTTCCGCGCGGCGTCGCCTCGTGAGCAAGATCTCGTCGACGCCTTCGCGCGCCATCGTCCCGCCATCGAGCGCGCGGCCCGCTCCCTGCTCGAGGAAATCGGCGGACGGCCGATCCTGCTGCACAGCGGTCATTTCCGGTTCTGTACGTGATCGGCCGCCGCCCTTGACGCGCATCAAGCGCGTGCCGGGGCGTGCGGGTACGCTGGATTCCGCAAGATCATTCGTCCCATGCGCGGCATGTGGTGTCGCGCCATCCGATCTTCATTGCGGCCGATGCTGTCGGGACGAAAGCGCCGGTCGTCTGTCACCGTATGAGGAGTACGAACCATGAGCAACATGACGCGTTACGATCCGTTTTCGATCGAACCCGTATCCGACCTGTTCCAGGGGCTGTTCAGGCCGCTGCGCGGCATGGCGCTGGCAGACGAGCCCGATCTTGCGTCGATGAAGATCGACGTCACCGAAAACGACAAGGCGTACACCGTCAACGCGGAACTGCCGGGCGTCGCAAAGGACGACATCGACGTCCAGGTGACGGGAAATACCGTCTCGATCAACGCGAAGATCGAGCGCAAAAGCGAACAGAAGGACGGCGAGCGCGTGATCCGGCGCGAGCGCTACAGCGGTGCGATCAGCCGTTCGTTCTCGCTGTCCGGCGACATCGACGATGCCAACGCGACGGCGACGTATCAGGATGGCGTGCTGTCGCTGACGCTGCCGAAGAAGGCGCCGGTCGGGCAGAAGAAACTCACGATCAGCTGATCGGACGGCGGGCAATGGGCGATGCAGGCACGCATCGCCCATCGGGAGGATCCGGCGCGCGGAGCGATCCGCGCGCCATGTCGTTGGCGCGATCGAATCTGCGCGTCACGCATGCGATGGCGTACTGCCGGGCCGATAGCCGACCGTCTGCGCGAGGATCGGCAGCTCGTCCTCGTTCAGTCGCAACGCGTCGGCGAGCGTGCGGTGATTGATCCAGCCGCGCACGACCGTTCCGAGGCCGGCCGCCGCGCAATACAGCGAGACGTTCTGCGCGATGGCGCCCGCCGCGATCGCCGAGAACACGTCGCGCTGCGGCGGCGGCATGTCGAGTATCGCGGCCGTCCGGACGACGTAGACGAGATCCAGCGGCGCGCGGCCGACGAAGTCCTGATAGCCGGTGAGGTTGCGCGCATCGACCGCGTGTTTCAGCACGAGCCGATGCGCGGGCGCATCGTAGCGATAGACGCCGTAGGGCAGCGCAACGTAGATGTCGATTTCATTGAATGCGTGCGCGGACGGCGCCGTCCGGCCGCCGCTCGCCGGGCGGTTGATGCCGTCGGCCGCCCACAGCATCGTGCCGAGCGTCATCGGCGGGAGCGGTGTGGCGGCGAATTCGCGGGAGCTCATTCGAGTCGCCAGCGCCGCCATCAGCGGCACATCGTTGTCGAGCATCGGGCGCGGCAGGTCGACGATCGCCGGCGAATCGCCCTCGGGCGACGCCGGCTGCATCACGGGCGCCGGCGAATAGGTCAACAGCTGCTGTTCGGTCATTCGAGTCTCCTTGAAGCGTCATTGCGCGTGCCTGGAACGTCGCGCATCGGCGATTTCACGATAAGACGGCCGGGCCGTCACGGCTTGACTTCCGTCAAGCGGCGCACCGGCCGGCCACGACGTGCGGCGCGTGGCATCCGTTGACCTGCATCAGCGCCCGGCCGCCGCGCTTGTGCAAATCTGGCTACGTGCGGCGAACAGGCACGCCGCGGCTCACAGGAGAGCAGACGATGAAAACCGACAAGCAGTTGAAGCAGGATGTCCAGGACGAACTGGAGTCCGACCCGTCGATCGATTCGACGCGCATCGGTGTCGAGGTGACCGACCGGATCGTGACGCTTTCGGGGCACCCGCCGAGCTATGCGGAGAAGCTGGCGATCGAGCGCGCGGCGAACCGCGTGGCCGGTGTGAAGGCGCTCGTCGTGGACATGACCGTGCATCTGCCGGACGACGACGTGCGCACCGACGAGGACATCGCCAAAGCGGTGCGCTCGGTGCTGCACTGGACGGTCGGGCTGCATGACGACGCGGTCAAGGTGCAGGTCGAACGCGGCTGGATCACGTTGTCCGGCAAGGTCGACTGGGCGTACCAGAGCCACCTGGCCGTGCGCGCGATCTCGCAGATGCGCAGCGTGACGGGCGTGACCGACCACATCGCGGTGCAGGGGACGGTCGGTGCGGACGACATCGGCGGGAACATCAAGCGCGCGATCATGCGTCACGCGGAGCGCGAGGCGAAGCACATCGCGATCGACGTGCACGACGGCACCGTGCGGCTGTCCGGCAAGGTCGGCTCGTTCTCCGAGCGCAAGGCCGTGCGCGGCGCAGCATGGTCCGCGCGCGGCGTGCGTGCCGTCGTCGACGACCTGGTGGTCGAGTAAGTCCGGCAGCCGCATGGGCAGTCCACGGCGAACCAGGAGGGCAATCGGATGACAGTTTCGGGTGAACTTCACGAAGCGGACTGGTCGGTCGCGATCGAAACGGTCGCGGCCGAATCCGGCGGCTTCCGCTGCCGGATCCACGTCACGCTCAAATCGCCGGACGGCATTTGCGAGCGGACGTTCGAGCACGGCAGGACGCATCCAACCGAGCGCGAAGCCGCGATCGACGCACTGCGCGCCGGGATGACGTGGATCGAGATGAAGAAGTCGAATACCTTCACGGTCTGAACCGGTTGACGGGGCAGACCGACGAAGGCATCGGTCCCGTCGCGCAATGAGCGGTACGGCGATCCCCGCGCCGATGCGTGCCGCGGTCGTCTACCGCGTCTTGTGCGAGACGCGCCAACGCCGTGCACGCTTTTTCTTGCACGCACGCGCATGTTGTTCCGGCCGCCGGACGTGACGGGCAACCGCGTCGGTCACGGTCGGAAAGAAGCTGGCCGCGCCGAACACGTCGAACAAACCGTAGGCGCGCAGGCGATCCTTCACCGGCCCCTTCATCTCCGCGAAATTCATCGCGATGCCGCGCTCCCCAAGCTCCTCGTGCAGCGCCACGAGCCGATCCGCGGCGCTGACGTCGATGTCGGTGACGGGCTCGGCGGCGACCACGACGCGCGTGACCGGGCCCGCTGCTCGTGCGATCGCGGCGTCCAGATGCTCGCAGAAGATCTCGACGTTCGCATAGAAGAGCGGCGCATCCCAGCGAAACAGCACGAGCCCCGGTGTTTGCTCGGCTTCAGGATGCCGCGCGACGTCGTGGTAGCCGCGCACGCCCGTCAGCCGGCCCAGCACCGCGTCGTACGGATGCCAGGCCCGCCAGACGAACGACAGCAGCGACAGCGCGCTGGCCAGCAGGATACCGGGCACGACGCCCATGGCGATCACGCCGGCGAAACACAGCATCGAAATCAGGCATTCGCCGCGGCGCATCCGGTATAGCCGCACGACGCCGCGCACGTCGGCGATGCCGAACGCCGCATAGATCACGACCGCGGCCAGTGCCGTGCGCGGGACGAACGTGAGCAGCATCGGCGCGGCAACGAGCAGAATCGCGATGCACGCGGCCGCGACGACATTCGTGACCTGGCTTTGCGCGCCCGCGGCGATCGCGACCGGCGTGCGGGACGCGCTGCTGCTGACCGCGCAGCCCTGCGTCACGCCGGCGAGCAGATTGGCCGCGCCCAGTGCGATCAGTTCCTGGTTGCGGTCCGGCGCGTCGCCCGCCCGTGCGGAAAGCGCGCGCGACAGCATGCTGATGTCGGCGAACGACACCAGCGCCACCGCGATCGCGCCGGATGCGAGTGCGCCCACGTCGGCCAGCGAAACGGCCGGCAGGCGCGGGACAGGCAAGCCGGCCGGCAACGCGCCGACCGTCGCGACGCCGTGCAACGGCGACAGGCGAGCGACGAGCGTGGCCGCCAGCACGGCGATCAATATCGCGGGCCAGCGCGGCGTCACGCGTTTGATCAGGAATATGGACGCCAGCACCGCGACGCCGAGCAGACCGGCCGCGATCGAAAAACGGCCGTCGACGAAGGCATGCACGATGCGCGTCACGCTGGAAAACACGTCGCTGCCCGACACCGGCATGCCGAACAGTTCGGGCAGTCGCCCGACCACGAGCGCGATCGCGATGCCGTTCAGGTAACCGTACTGGATCGGGCGCGACAGCAAATCGGTGACGAAGCCGAGGCCAAGCGCACCGAGCAGGATGCAGATCGCGCCGGCGGACAGCGCCAGCGCGCCGGAAAGCGCGATCGCGCGCTGCGGATCATGGGCGGCGAGCGGGGCGATGGCGCCCGCGATCAGGGCCGCCAGCGCGGAATCCGGGCCGAGAACGAGGATCCGGCTCGGGCCGAGCAGCGCATAGGCGAGCAGTGCTGCGATCGACGCATAGAGGCCCGTGATGGCGGGCAGTCCGGCTGCCTGAGCGTAGCTCATGCCGACCGGCACCAGGACGGCCGAAAGCGCGAGCCCCGCGTAGAGGTCGCGAGAAAGCCACGCGTGCCGATAGTGCGTGAGCAGCGCGACGCCCGGGAGCATGCGGACGATCCGTCCGGATAGCGGGCGGTTCATCGCGGCTTCATCGCTGAAAGGTCGGGGTGAAAGGGTTGCCGTGCCCCGACAGGCAGGCGCTCATCGGAACGTGGCAGCCCCCGCATGGACGCGCGAAACCGCGCAGCGACAGGGGCCGTCGCGCCGGCGACGGCTACCGAGGCTCGACGCCACGACGCCCGGCATCACGCGACCTTGACCGTGGAAAGCTGCAACGCCTGCGCGAAGCGGGCCAGCGTGGCGATCGATCCGGTCACGCTTTCGTACCGCTCGCGTCCGATCTGCCCGTCGAGTATCACCAGCATGCCGGCGTCTCGGGCGAGCGCGACGAGTGCCAGCGTGTCGAGCGCGGCGGGGTCGGACGTGTCGGATGTGGCGGCCCGCATCCCCGAATCGGAACGATAGTCGGCGTGTGACATGACGTCTCTCCTGGTTGTTGTGCGATCGGTGTGCCGGTGGGCCGGTATCCGTGATTCCAGTATCGTTGCCGCGCGCCCCCGATTCAATCAGCCGGTCCCGAAGTCGCGGTAGGAATCGCGCCCGCTTCGTCGGCGGATTCCTACACCGTGCGTGGCTTCGCCGGCGTCTTGCAGCGCGCCGGCGCGCGTTCCCGGCGCCGCGCGTACCAGCTTCCGATCGCGTGCCAGATCGCCGCTGCGGATTCGCAATAGGTGAACAGTTCCAGATCGCGGCGGTCGATCATCCCTTCGTCCGCGAGAAACGCCAGGTCGACCGCGCGGCGCCAGTACGCCTCGCCGACGAGGATCACCGGCAGCGGTGCGATCTTGCGCGTTTGCAGCAGGGTCAGCACCTCGAACAACTCGTCGAACGTGCCGTAGCCGCCGGGGAAGAAGACGGCCGCTTTCGCGCGTTCGAGCAGATGCAGCTTGCGGATCGCGAAATAGTGGAACCGGAAGTGGAGATCCGGCGTGATGTACGGATTCGGCGCCTGTTCGCGCGGCAGCTCGATATTGAAGCCGATGCTCGGGGCGCCGCGCTCGTAGGCGCCGCGGTTGGCGGCTTCCATGATGCCGGGGCCGCCGCCGGTGACGATGGCGAGCCGCGCGGTGCGCGTGCACCGGTCGGCATGGGCGACGATGCGCCCGAACTCGCGCGCGACGCGGTAATACACGCTGTATTCGACGAGCCGGCTGGCGATCGCGACGGCGCGCCGCCGGCTCGGGTCGTACGGACGCTCCGCGAGCAGGCGATTGGCCTCATCCAGCCGCGCGTTGGCGACCGATGGCGCGACGATACGCGTGCTGCCGTAGATCACGACCGCGTGGCCGATCCGCTCGTTCTGCAGGCGCTCCTCGGCTTTCCAGTAATCGAATTGCAGCCGGATGCCGCGCATGCCGGAACCCCGCAGAAGGGCCGCATCGTCGTCGGCCGGGGGGCGGTTCGGGCTTTGGGTGACGCGCGGCGCGCGGCGCGGGATCGCCTTGACGCCGTCCTTGCGGACGATGGCATCGGGCCGCACGCGCAGCCGTTTGCCGCGCGCCTTCGCGATCGTCGCGACGGGGGCGGGACGGCGGCGTGCGGCGCCTTTTGCCGTGCCGGCGGAAGCGCGTTTGACGGGAGTCGACATCAACGGAAGCGCCGCGCGACGGTCACTGGCTCAACACCCATTGCACCAGCAGATGCGCGTCGTCGCGAGACAGCGGCCCGCCGCGATCGATGGCCGACGGCATCGGCGTGTCGCCCCAGTGCACGCGGCCGCCGACGCGCAGCTTGCGCTCCAGCTCCGCGGTGGCACGCGGATCGCCGCGATAGCGCTCGGCGATCTCGTGAAACGACGGCCCGAGGAACGTCATGTCCGGCGTATGACAGAACATGCAGTGCTGCGCGTTGACGAGTTCGGTCGGCTCGGGCACGGTCGTCTGCGCGGCGGCCGTGCCGGCTGTCAGCGCAATCGCGCAGAGGGCGGCGCAACGCATGATGGTCATGTTCGTTTCCTTGTCGAGATCAGGAGAAGGACACCACTTCGTCGAGCGGGCGACGCGGCGAATGCAGCGTATGCGGACCGCGCCCGACGCGAAGCAGCAACTGCGGTTCGCCGCGCAGCCCGATCATGTGGCGCAAATGGGCACGCAACCCGGCCGTCTCGATCGGCTGGTTCAGGTACGACGCGGTATAGCCCGCGCGCGTCGCGACGAGCAGGATGCGCTCCAGCGCCTGGCCGGCGGCGAGCCACGCTTCGCGATCGTCGCGCACGGTCGCGATGCACACGATCAACGGCGATGCGCCGACGAGCTGGTGATGCAGCGCGGCCAGCCCGTTGCCGAGATCGAAGGTCCGTACCGCCATCGTCACGACGGGTGCGGCGAAGTCCAGCAACGTCGGCACGCCGGCCGCGAAGGCGGGCATGCCGTCGACATGCCGGCGCGGATCGATCCAACTCGCCAGCTCGCGCCGGAAGCGCGGGTCCGAGAACTGCTGGCGGTCGGCCTCGGCGACCAGCTCCGCGACACGTGCGCGATGCGCGATCGAGTCGACGCACGCGACGTCGGCGCCTTCCGCGACGCCGGCCGCGATCAGTTCATGCTGGATTTCCTCGGGCACGGCCGTCGATTCGAACGGGGCGCGCGTCGTGACGCGGTCCGGAATCGCATCGAACAGCGCGCCGAGCGACGCATCGGAATAGCCGTCGTCGCAGACCCGGACCGTCGCAAGGAGATCGGGGTCGACTTCGGAAGGAAACGTGCTGATCGTGTGCGCGAGCCCGGCGTGATCGAGCGCGACGCGCAGGTTGAGCAACGCCGCGCCGCAGCTGATGATCAGCTCGCGATCGAACGGATCGACGACGGGCAACGCGCGAACGCGGTCCGCGCACACGGAAATCGTTGCGCCGTTGACCAGGAAGCGCCACGGCTGGGAATTGTGGCTGGACGGAGCCAGCACCGCGTAGCCCAGCAACTCCCTCAACTGCTGGTCGGGATGGGCGCTTGCGGCAAGCGGGGGAACGGATATCATCGATCATCTCCAGGTTGCCGCGCGGGCGGCGTCTCGCCACTTCATCGTGTCAGCAACCGTCCGGCGGCCGTTGATGCACGTCAAGCGCCCGTCATCGGGCCAACCGCGGGCGGGGCCAGGCGACTAGCCTTGGAAGCGAAGCGCGCGACACCCGTCGCGCAGGGAGACGAGCATGCTTGCGATGATGTTTGACGGCACGACACCGCAATTGCGCGAAGCGCGCTTGCCGGAGCCGTCGTCCGCGGCGGGACAGCTGCTGATCGACGTACACGCATGCGGCGTATGCCGGACCGATCTGCACGTCGTCGATGGCGAACTCGCACACCCGAAGCTGCCGCTGATTCCAGGGCACGAAATCGTCGGAACGGTGCGCCGGCTGGGTGAAGGCGTGACGGGCTTTGCCGTGGGCGACCGGGTGGGCGTCCCCTGGCTGGGCTCGACGTGCGGGCATTGCGCGTACTGCGCGTCCGGCCGCGAGAACCTGTGCGACAGCCCCGGATTCACCGGCTATACGATCGACGGCGGCTATGCCGAGTGCGCGGTCGCCGATCACCGCTATTGCGTGCATCTGCCGCAACGCTATTCCGATCTGGAAGCCGCGCCGCTCCTGTGCGCCGGCCTGATCGGTTATCGAACCTTGCGCATGGCGGGCGACGCCCGCCGCATCGGCATCTACGGTTTCGGCGCGGCGGCCCATCTCGTCGCGCAGGTCGCGCATTTCGAAGGACGCAAGGTGTTCGCGCTGACGAAGCCCGGCGACACAGCGGCGCAGCAGCTCGCGCTGTCGCTGGGCGCCGCGTGGGCAGGCGGCAGCGACGAAGCACCGCCGGAGCCGCTCGATGCCGCGCTGATTTTCGCGCCGGTGGGCGCACTGGTGCCGGCCGCGCTGCGCGCGGTCGACAAAGGCGGGATCGTCGTGTGCGGCGGCATTCACATGAGCGACATCCCGGGCTTTCCGTACGCGTGGCTGTGGGGCGAACGCCGCATCGCGTCGGTGGCCAACCTGACGCGTGCGGACGCGGTCGAATTCATGCGGATCGCCGAAGCGATGCCGCTGCGGGTCGAGGCGGTGCGCTATGCGCTCGCCGATGCGAACCGCGCACTCGACGACCTGCGCGGCGGCCGCATATCGGGCGCCGCCGTGCTGGGCATGCGCGGTTGATCCGCTCGACGGCTTCGCGGCGCGCTCAGATCTGCCGCAGGCCGTCCGAATCGACGATCCGGATCTGCTTGCCTTGCGCCGCGACGAGCCCCTTGTGCTGGAACTTCGACAGCATGCGGCTGACCGTTTCGAGCTTCATGCCGAGATATTCGCCGATCTCGTCGCGCGTCATCCGCAGCACGAATTCCGCGGCCGAGTAGCCGCGCGCCTTGAAGCGCGCGGAAAGATTCAGCAGGAACGCGGCCACGCGCTGCTCGGCGCTCATCGTGCCGAGCAGCAGCATCTGGGACGATTCGCGCACGATCTCGCCGCCCATCATCTGATACACGTGATGCTGCATCGGCCGCACTTCGCGGCACATCTGCTCGAGCTGGCCGAACGGGATGATGCAGACCGTGCTGTCCTCGAGCGCGATCGCGTCGCCGTTGTGGTGCCCTGTGTGCACGCCGTCGAGGCCGAGCGATTCGCCGACGATCTGGAAGCCGGTGATCTGCTCGTCGCCGTCGCGATGCATTACGATGGTCTTGAACGATCCGGTTCTCACTGCATAGATGCTGTTGAATGCGTCGCCCGCCCGAAACAGCGTTTCGCCGCGCCGGACGTGGCGCGTCGTGCAGATCATCGCGTCGACGCGCGCGAAATCCTCGGGGGAAAGATCGGGCGGCATGCAGACGGTACGCAATGCGCACGTCGAACAGCGGGACGCGGCGCGCTTGGGCTGATCCGTCGGTTCGACGGGATGCAGCGGGATGAACGTGCGTAACGGCATGGTCGTCGAGATTTCGGCACTGCTGTGCATGATCGGCTCCAGTTCGGGGGCAGCTGCGGTTCGCCGTCGGGCGCGGGCGCGCTGACCGTTGTACCGGCGGCCTTGGTGTCTGCCGCCTTCCTGTCGGGAAAGCCCCACCGGACGCTGCGGGAGACCGATACACCGGTCTCGTCGATGATGCTGCCTTGGCTCCGGGAGGCACGCTGGTTCGTTTTTCTTGATGTGCAGTATGGATGTTGCGCAACGTCAAGAAAATCAGCCGGAATTGAAGTTGGAGTAGGTGAGAGGGAAGTCTTGTAGGGGGTTTCCTACAGAGGCGCGGCAACTTGTCGCAAACGTCGCCGCCGTGCGCCGGCCGCCGAGGGCGGCCGCTGAGTCGCCGCGCCCGTCTGGCCGTCGTCAACGATACTGCCGGGACATCAAGACCGGGCGCGACGCTGCCCGATGCCGCCGTCAGAGCTCGTCAGGGTCCTCGAACAGCTTGTGGCGCATCGCGTAGCGCACGAGTGCCGTGTCGTTCGGCATCTGCATCTTCTCGAGGATCCGCGTCTTGTACGTGCTGACGGTCTTGACGCTGACGCAGAGCGCCTGCGCGATTTCGGAGATCGACTCGCCGGTGGTGACGCGCCGGAAGACGTCGAATTCGCGGTCGGACAGGCGCTGATGCGGGAGAAGATCGGTCGGCTCGTTCAGACTCTGCGCGAACTGCTCGGCCATGGTCAGGCTGACGTAGACGCCGCCCGCCGCGATCTTGGTCAATGCGGCGACCAGTTCGGCGCTGGCGCTTTCCTTGGTCATGTAGCCCGACGCGCCCGCGCGGAATGCGCGCACCGCGTACTGCTGCTCGGCATGCATCGTCAGCACGAGGATATGCAATCCCGGCTTCTCTTCCTTGATCTGCTTGATGAGTTCGACACCGTTGCGGCCGGGCATCGACAGATCGAGCACCAGCACGCTGGCGTCGGTGTCGCGTATGAGCGCGATCGTCGAGGCGCTGTCCTGCGCTTCCCCGACGACCTCGAAACCGCTCGCGCTCTTCAGGATGTGTCGAAGACCGTCCCTGACGAGTGCGTGATCGTCGGCGATGAGTACCCTGATCATGAAAGCACATCTCCTTGCTGGATGGCGTGAAGCGGCAGCGCCACGGTGATCGTGAATCCCGCGCCCGGCCGGTTGTCGATCGTCACCGTACCTTCGAGCATGTGCGCGCGCTCGCGGATGCCGATCAGGCCGAACGACGGGCGGTCCTGCACATTGCCGGCGTGCTCGGGCGCGCCGTGACCGTTGTCCGCGATGCGCAGCATGCAATATCCGTCTTCCACTTTCAATGCCAGCGTCACGTTCGTCGCGTCCGAGTGTCGCGCGACGTTGGTCAGCGCCTCTTGCACGATGCGGAACAGCGTGGTCGCGCCGGTGCCGGTAAATGCGGTGTCGACGGGGGCGATGTCCCGGTCGACCGTGATCCGGTAGCGGCGCGTGAAATCGTTTGCAAGCCATTCGATCGCCGGGACGAGGCCCAGGTCGTCGAGCATCACCGGCCGCAGATCGGCCGCGATGCGCCGGACGGATGCAACGATCGAATCGATCAGGCGATGCATGCCGCCCAGCTGCTCGCGCACGCCGGTGTTGGGGGCGACGACACCACGGAGCCCCAGCTCGACGGCGGAGAGATCCATCTTGAGCGCGGTGAGTTGTTGGCCGAGGTCGTCGTGCAACTCGCGGGCGATGCGCGTCTTCTCTTCCTCGCGCACGTTCTGCAGGTTGGCGGACAGGTCGCGCAGTTCCTCGCGCGACTGCTTGAGGGCGTTTTCCGCGCGCATCCGCTCGGTCACGTCGCGCAGCATGACTGTGTACAGCTTGCCGGTGCCGTCGCGAATCTGCGAGATCGACGCCTCGATCGGAAATTCGGTGCCGTCGCCGCGCAAGCCGAACAGCACGCGTTGCCGCCCCATCTGGCGCTCCGACACGCCCGTCACGCCGAATTGCTCGACGTGTCGCGCATGCGCGGCGCGAAAGCGCTCGGGGATGAAACGGGACAGCGGCGCGCCGACCGCCTCCATCGCGGAGACGCCGAACACGTGCTCGGCGGCCGGGTTGAAGATCACGATCGTCTGATGTTCGTCGACGGTGATGATGGCCTCCATCGACGACCGGATGATGCCCATCATCCGCGCCTCGGTGGGCTGGCTGTCGCCGGCGGGCGTATCGACGAGCCCGCGTTTCGCGACGGCCTGCCGCACGAGCGCGGCCAGCGTCAGCGAGAGCACGGTGCCGGCCAGCAGGACGGCCGGCATGACGCCGGACGTGTCGGCGCGCGGCGCGCTGTAGCGCAGCGAGAGCGGCGTGCCGCCGAACGTCAGCGAATCGGTTCGCTGGAGCATGTCGCCGGCCGCGGTCGAGTCGCCGGCGCGCAAGCCGCCGGAATACACCGGCGCGGCCGGATTGTCGGCCGTGATTTCCAGGTGCAACCGATCGAGAACGGATGCATCGACGAGGCGGTCCGGATTCAGCGCGGCATATACGTACCCGGTGGCCGTCGCGTGCCGCGACCCCGACGAAGGAATGTCTTCAGCGTTCGCATAAATCGGCAGGTACAGCGTCAGCTCCGTCCGGGCAATTGCCGCATCGGTGCTGTCCTGGAACGCGTTCGCGGCGAGCGTGACCCTGCCGGTTTCCGCCGCGCGCTGAAGTGCCTGCCGGGTCGATTGATTGTCGTCCGCCGCGCTCGGCTCGATTCTCCCGAGACTGCGGACCGGCGACTGCAATCCGTCCAGATTGAGACTGGCGAGATAGCGGCGCCACGCGGCCCCGGATTGCGGCGCGGGCAGCGTCGACGCGAAGCCGTGCGCGCCGCGCAAAACGGCAGCCGCGCCGAGGAGCGTGCGCCGCAGGTCGGCCGTCGCGAGCGTCGCGGTTTGCTCGAACCTCGCCTGCGCGGCGCGCTGTGCCCCGTTCTGCAGTGCCCGGGACGCCGCAAACGTTGCAGTCAGGCCAAGCGCCAGCGTCAGCAGCGCGGCCATGGCTGCATATCGCGCGGGCGGGATCCGGTGCGACGCCGGCCCGGCCCTGGAGGGGGGCGAATTCGTTGTCATTGCCGTTCATCCTGACGGACTTCGTCGGTGGCTGGCTGGCGGCGGGCCGGACACGAGGCACGAACAGCCGGGCAGGCCGCAACTGCAATATCGCCCTGATTGTGCGCGGTTTACCGACGTTCGCCAATCGGGACCGATGCGCACGGGCGGCGCCGTGCGTGTTTGACCCGTGTCAACGGAAAGGCGCCCGCCGGGATCAGACTGGTTTCAGGAACCGATCGAACCGGGACGACGGCAGGGAGGCGCCATGTACCAGAGGATCTTTGCGGCACTCGACGGCAGCCGCGGTGCGCGGCTCGCGCTCGACGAGGCGATTTCGCTCGCCCGCGACTCGGGCAGCCTGGTCATCGCCATGTGCGTGGTATCGGATGCGCCGCGGCTGGCCGACGTCGACAGCGGCTATATCGACCAGCGTGACCCGGCAGGCCTGGACGCGGACAAGGCCGCGATCGCGGTCTCGGACGCGGAAACCGCGTTCCAGCTGTCCGGCGTACGCGGCGTCGCGCAAACGATCGACGCATGCGGAGAGGACATCTCAGACGTGCTCGCGCGAGCCGCCGCCGAATGCAACGCGGACCTGATCGTGATGGGCACGCATGGCCGGCGCGGCGTGCGCCGTGCGTTGCTCGGCAGCGTCGCCGAATCGCTCGTGCGCATCGCGGACCGGCCGGTGCTGGTCGTACGCGAAGGGCCGGGCGCGTGTGCCGGCGTGCTGTGAGGGTGTGACAAGAGGCGGGCAGCCGCAAGCGGCTGCCCGTTTTCGCGCGATCAGTGAGACAGCAGGACCGGCACCGTCATCGTTTCGAGGATCGTGCGGGTGGCACCGCCGAGCACGCGTTCGTGCATGCGCGCGTGGCTGTACAGGCCCATCACCAGCAGATCCGCGTGCAGGTCGGTCACCCGGTTCAGCAGCGTCGCGCCCACGCTCACCGACCGTTGGCGCGGCGTGGTCGAGAACGACGCGCGAATGCCGTGCCGTTCGAGATACGCGGCGACGTCGACGCCCGCCGGCGTCTTGTCCGGATCGGGTTGCCCGCGGCTGACCGTCTCGACGTTGACGAAGCGCGCGCGGGCGAGCAGCGGCAGGGCGTCGGCCATCACGCGGGCGGCTTCGCGCCCGCCGTCCCAGCCGATCAGCACGTTCTCGCCGAGCGTTCGCACGTCGCCCGCGTAGGGCACGACGAGCGCCGGGCGTCCGCTGCCCATCACGACGTCCTCGACGAAATGACGTGCGACGTAGGTCAGACGGTCGTCGGGGTTCTCCTGGCCGAGCACCAGCAGATCGGCGTGGCGTGCATGCAGGACCGCGGCCTCGGTGGCGTTGCCGGTCGGCGCCTGCCATTCGACGCTGCGTCCGGCGCGTTCGGCGGCGATCAGGAATCTTTCTTCCGCTTCCTTGCGCCGCTGGTCGCACAGGCGTTCGTAGACGGCCAGCTTCAGCGGTTCGTCGGGCCGCCGCAACGGCTCGAACAGGTCCTGGCAAACCACGTAGAGGCCGATCAGATGGGCGTTCCAGCGTCCCGCGAGTTCGAGCGCGAGGTCGACGCGCGTCGCACAGCGCTCGCTGTCGTCGAGATGGACGAGCAGGGTCTTGTAGCTCATGACGGCTCCTTTTCGGTTGATGCCGCAGTGGTCTCGGCGGACGCCTTCGCGGCGCAGCTCGCCGGAATCATCAGGACCGGGCACGTGGCCTGACGCAGCACGCGCTCGGCCACGCTGCCGAGGAAGAGGCGCTGGAAGCCGCGCCGGCCGTGCGTGCCCATCACGATCAGGTCGGCCTTGATCTCGCCGGCGAGCGCGACAATGTGTTGCGCGACGTCTTCACCCGACGGCGCGACATTGGAAATCCGCGGCGTGCCGGCCACGTCACGCGCCTTCATGCGTTTCGCTGCGTCCTCCGTGACGCGCAGCCCTTCCTCGCGGAATGCATCGATCAGGATCGACGGGTCGTATCCGTACGTGTCGTAAGCCGGCACCAGGAAATCGACGACATAGACGGGGGTCAGCCGTGCACCCGTCTCCGACGCGAGATTCAGCGCGGCGTCGAGTGCGCGGGACGACGTATCGCTGCCGTCGAGCGCAACCAGAATGTTCGAGTACATGACGATTCCCTTGAACGGATGTTGATGCAATCATCATCGGCGCGCGCACGCCGAGTGCGCTGATCTGGATCAACCGTCGCGGTTGCCGCGCAGCACGCGCACCGCGGCGCGCGCCGCGACCCACGCTTCGTTGGTCGGCTCGACGACCACCGTGACCGCGCTCGACGCGGACGACACCACATGCGCATGTGCGGCATTCGCGCGCGCGTCGAGCGCGACGCCGAGCCAGCCGAGCGCCGCGCAAATCCGCGCGCGCAATTCCGCCGAGTGTTCGCCGATGCCGGCGGTGAAGACGAGCATGTCGAGACCGCCGAGCAGCGCGGTCAGCGCGCCGGTCTCGCGCACGATGCGATGGACGTACAGCGCCAGCGCGTCGCGGGCCGGCGCGTCGCCGGCTGCTTCGCGCGCGAGCAGCACGCGCGGGTCGCCGGATGCCCCCGACACGCCCTTGAGCCCGGACTCGTGATACAGCATGTGTCCCAGTGCGTCGCCGGACAGCTTGTCGACGTCGAGCAGGTGCAGGACGACGCCGGGGTCGAGCGTTCCGCAGCGGGTGCTCATCATCAATCCGTCGAGCGCGGAGAAGCCCATGGTCGTCGCGACGCTGCGGCAGTCGCGCAGCGCGCACAGGCTCGCACCGCTGCCGAGATGGGCGGCGATCACGCGGCCATGCGCACGCTCGCCGAACGATTCGGCGAGCGCGACGGACAGGTATTCGTACGACAGGCCATGGAACCCGTAGCGGCGCACGCCCTGGTCGAACCACGTGTGCGGCAACGGCAGCAGCTGCTCGACGCGCGGCAGCGTGCGATGAAACGCCGTGTCGAACACGGCGATCTGCGGGACGTCCGGAAACGCGTCGCGCAGCGCGTCGATCGCATCCAGGCTGTGCGGCTGATGCAACGGCGCGAGCGGCGTCAGCGTGCGCAGCGCGTCCAGCACGTCGTCGTCGACGACCACCGGCTCCACGTATCGCGCGCCGCCGTGCACGACGCGGTGCGCGATCGCGCCCAGCGTGACATGCGGCAACTTCACGCGGATCCATGTCGCGATCTGCGCGAGCACGGCGCGGTAGGGATCGTCGTCCGTGCCGAGCGGCAGCGAACCGTCCGGCTCGGCGTCGAAGCGGATCGACACGCTGTTGCCGGCCGCGACCGCTTCGCCGTCGTGCAACGGCCGCCGCACGGGATCGCCGTGCGGCGGATACGCGAAGATCGAGAACTTGACGCTCGATGAACCGGCATTGACGACGAGCAGTGCGAGCGTACGCATCGGCCGGCTCAGTGCGACATCAGCACCGGCAGCGTCATCGACGCCAGCACCGTGCGCGTGGCGCCGCCCATTACCAGCTCGCGCCAGCGCGGATGGCCGTAGGCGCCCATCACGAGCAGATCGGAACCCGTTTCATACGCGCGCGACAGCAACGTGTCGCCGATCGCCGAGCCGGCGCCGGAATCGATGTCGAGCACGTTCACGTCGCGTGCATGGCGCGCCAGCATCAGCGCGGCGTCGGCGGCCGGAATGCGCGTGGTTGCCGCTTCCGAATCGCCGTCGATCACGGCGGCGACCGTCGTGCGCTTCGCGTGTTCGAGAAAGGGGATCGCGTCGTGCGCCGCGCGGGCCGCTTCCCGGCTGCCGTCCCACGCGACGAACACCCGTTCGCCGATCGACGGGAATTCGCCGGCGTACGGCATGAACAGCACCGGGCGACCGGCGGACAGCACGAGGTTTTCCGGAAACTGGTCGTCGATGAAGGTCTCGGGATCGTTCGGGTCGCTCTGGCCCGCGATCACGAGGTCCGCCAGGCGGGCGGCGCGCGGCACGGCCAGGTTCGCGCGATCGTCGGCACACACCCATGCGGCCGGCACTTTCGCGCGGGCCGTCTCCGCATGGAACAGGCGTTCCAGGGCCGCGAGCCGTTCGTCGCGCTGTTCGCGGTGCTCACGGAAGTAATCGGCGGACCCGGCCATCACGTAGAACGAATGCGGTTCCGGCGTGTAGACCGCGTACAGGCCGGTCAGATGCGCACCGAAGCGCCGGGCGAGACGCAACGCGAATTCGAGCCGCGAATGCGCGCGGGCGCTCGAATCGAGGTGCACGACTATGCTCTTGTAGCTCATCGGGATCGCTCCATCGACGGGGGAACCGCCAGTGCAATCCAGTCTACGGAGCAGGGTTTCCGCGTACTTGACTCAGATCAACGGCTCCCTTGCGCGATGCCCGCACAGTGAAGCGGTCGCGATGCCGATCCCGGGCAGGCGGCATGAGGCGGAAGGCCAACCCATTGACCGGATCGAAAGAGGAAAGCCGATGAGTACGTACGCTTTGACGACACCGAATGACGTCTGCCGCGCGGGCTGCGATCTCGCGTTGCGCATGGTCGCGCTGAACCGCGACTGGCAGCATGAATGGCATGCGCTGGCGGGGCGGCGCATCGAGCGCGACCGCGACGCGGTTCGTCACCTGCAGCAGGCGCTTGCGGATACGAAGGAGTGGACGGCCTTCGGCGAAGCGACCCGCCAGGTGATGCGCGACTACGCGTTCGCGAGCGTCGCGATCTGGCAGGATGCGACCGAGCTGTGCATGCGTGCGCAATACGAGAGCGCCGGCGCATGGCGCACTTGGGCGCGCGAATACGGCGCAGGCGCGCTGTCGCGTTATCAGACCGACTGGTTGCCCGATCTGGAGCGACTGGCCGTGGTCAACGAAGCCAGCATGCCGTGGGCGGAATGGATGACGGCACTGGAGCACGGAATCGAGGACGCGAACGAAGGGGCGCCGGTTTCCCCCCGCCGCCTGAATGGCACGAGCGGCGCACGGGAGAACGACCATGTGCGCTGACCGCGTCGCGTTCGTCACGGGCGGCATGGGCGGGCTCGGCGCCGCGATCAGCCGGCGCCTGCACGATGCCGGCATGAAGGTGGCGGTGTCGCATACGGAAGGCAACGACCACGTCGCGACGTGGCTCACGCACGAACGCGAGGCGGGCAGGACGTTCCACGCGTTCGAGGTCGACGTCGCCGATTACGATTCGTGCCAGCACTGCGCGGCGCGAGTGCTGGCGGAGTTTGGGCATGTCGACGTGCTCGTCAACAACGCCGGGATCACGCACGACGCCACCTTCGTGAAGATGACCAAGAGCATGTGGGATGCGGTGCTGCGCACCAATCTCGACGGCATGTTCAACATGACGAAGCCGTTCGTGCCCGGCATGATCGCGGCCGGCTTCGGGCGGATCGTGAACGTCGGCTCGGTGAACGGCACGCGCGGCGCCTACGGGCAGGCGAATTACGCGGCCGCGAAGGCCGGCATCCATGGCTTCACGAAGACACTGGCGCTCGAACTCGCGCGCCGCGGCATCACGGTCAACACCGTTGCGCCCGGCTATCTGGCGACCGCGATGCTCGAGACGGTGCCGAAGGAAGTGCTCGACACGAAGATCCTGCCGCAGATTCCGGTCGGCCGCCTCGGCAATCCTGGCGAAATCGCCGAGCTCGTCGCGTTCCTGTGTTCCGACGCGGGGGCGTTCGCGACCGGCGCGGAATTCGACGTCAACGGCGGCATGCACATGCGATGAAAGCATCCGTCATGCGCTTGCCGATCGGGCACGAAACGATGCGGCCAACGAGTACGAGCGAACCGGCGTCGCGCGCGGCTGAATGCACGCCGGTCCGTACGTCGTCCGCCGAACAATGGAACCGCGCCGCGCATGCGAACGTGGCCGCGATGACCTTCGGGCTGTCGCCCGTGTCGATGGCGCTGGCCATGCTCGACTGGGGCGCGCATCTCGCCGTATCGCCGGGAAAATGCTTCGAGCTCGCGACGCAGGCGTGGCTGGCTGCCGCCGCACCGGCCGCAAGCCGGGGCGAGGGTGAAGGCGACGAGGCCGACACGAGCGGCCTGGCCGTGCACGCCGGGCAGGCCGATCCGCGCTTTGCCGCGCCCGCGTGGTCCGGATGGCCGTTTCGCGCGTATCGCGACGGCTTCCTGTCGATCCAGCGCTGGTGGCGCGACGCGACGCGCGACGTGCCGGGTGTCGAACGGCACCACGAGGAGCTAGTCGGATTCGTCGCGCGACAGTGGCTCGACGCGTGCTCGCCGGGCAATTTCCTGGCGACCAACCCGGTCGTGCTCGACGCGACGATGCGCAGCGGCGGCGCGAATCTCGCGGCAGGCTTCCGGAACTGGCTGGACGACGCGAGCGCGCTGCTCGATCGCACGAGCGGCACGCGCGCCCGCGATACACAGGCCTATCTGCCGGGGCGCGACGTGGCGATCACGCCGGGTCGCGTCGTATGGCGCAACGCGTTGTGCGAGCTGCTGCAATACGACCCGACGACGCCCGCCGTGGCACGCGAGCCGATCCTGATCGTGCCGTCGTGGATCATGAAGTACTACATCCTCGACCTGCAGCCGCACGATTCGCTGATCCGCTTCCTGGTCGATGCCGGCTACACGGTGTTTGCCGTGTCGTGGCGCAATCCGGGCGCGGAGGCGCGCGAGCTCGGGCTCGACGATTACCTGCGCGACGGGTGCATGGCGGCGCTCGACGCCGTCCGGTCGATCTGCGGCGAAGCCGTCCACGCGGTCGGCTACTGCCTCGGCGGCACGCTGCTGGCGATCGGCGCGGCGGCGCTCGCGCGCGACGGGCGGCAGCACGACGCATTGCGGTCCGTCACGTTGCTGGCGGCCCAGACCGATTTCAGCGAACCCGGCGAACTCGGCCTCTTCATCGACGCGAGCGAACTGTCCGCGCTCGACGCGCTGATGTGGCGGCAGGGCTACCTGGACGGCGCGCAGATGTCCGCCGCGTTTCAGCTGCTGAACGCGCGCGACCTGATCTGGTCGCGCATGATGAGCGAATACCTGCTCGGCACGCGCACCAAGCCGAACGACCTGATGTCGTGGAACGAGGACACCACGCGCATGCCGTACCGGATGCATACGGAATACCTGACGCGGCTCTTTCTCGACAACGATCTCGCGGCCGGCCGTTACTGCGTCGACGGGCGACCGGTCGCGCTGTCGGATATCGACGTGCCGACGTTCGTGGTCGGAACCGAACGCGATCACGTGTCGCCCTGGCGTTCCGTCTACAAGCTGCATCTGCTCACGCACCATGCGCTGACGTTCGTACTGACCTCCGGCGGCCACAATGCCGGCATCGTGTCCGAGCCCGGTCATCCGGGGCGCCACTATCGCTGCGCGACGCGCGAGCACGGCGCGCCTTACCGGAGCCGGCACGACTTCGTGAGCGAAACGCCCGCGGTCGACGGATCGTGGTGGACGTGCTGGCGCGACTGGTTGCGCGCGCATTCGTCGGGCGACGTGCCGGCACGCGTGCCGGCCGCCGGTTTCGGCGCGGCACCCGGCACCTACGTGCTCGAGACGTGAACATGAACCTGCATCCGGATGTGTCCGTCGGCGCGCGCCTGCCCGGCCTGTTGCCGCGCGCGGATGGCGAACTGCCCGAGCTGATCGCGCGTGCGCGTCATGCGCCGCCGCTGACGATGGCCATCGTGCATCCGTGCGACGCGGCCAGTCTCGTCGCGCTTGCCGCGCTGGATGCGTCGCCGCTGGGCGCGTCGATCGAGCCGCTGATCGTCGCGCCGCGCGCGAAGGTGTCGCGCGTGGCGGACGAGGCGGGCGTCGATCTGGCGAAATGGACGATCGAGGACGTGCCGCACAGCCACGCGGCGGCGGCCCGCGCGGTGGAGCTCGCGGCGTCGGGCCGCGCCGGCGCGCTGATGAAGGGCAGCCTGCATACCGACGAGCTGATGGGGGCGGTCGTCGCCGCGGAATCGGGCCTGCGCACGGACAAGCGCATGTCTCACTGTTTCCTGATCGAGGCGCCCGCCTATCCGCGCCCGTTCCTGCTCACCGACGCGGCTGTCAATATCGCGCCGGATCTCGCGCAAAAGGCGGCCATCACGCAGAACGCGATCGACGTCGCGCATGCGCTGGGCGTTGCCTGCCCGCGCGTGGCCGTGCTGTGCGCGGTCGAGACCGTCAATCCGGCGATGCGTTCGACGCTCGACGCGGCGGCCTTGGCGAAGATGGCCGAGCGCGGGCAGATCACGGGGGCGATCGTCGACGGCCCGCTCGCGTTCGACAACGCGATATCGCAGCGGGCCGCGCGCGAAAAAGGGATCGATTCTCCGGTTGCCGGCCGTGCCGACATCCTGGTCGTGCCCGATATCGAAGCGGGCAACATGCTCGCGAAGCAGCTCGAATACCTGGGCGGTGCCGCGAACGCGGGCGTCGTCGTGGGCGCGCGCGTGCCGATCGTGCTGACGAGCCGCGCCGACGGCGTCGCCGTCCGCGTCGCCTCCTGTGCGCTCGCGGTGTTGCTGGCGCAGGTCCGGCACGACACCGCCCCGATGCCTGAACAGGCCCCCCTTTCGATGGAGGAATCGCGATGAAAGCACTCGTTTATCACGGCCCCGGGCGCAAGGCGCTCGAACGGCGACCCAAACCGGAATTGCAGTCGCCCACCGACGCGATCGTCCGCGTGACGCGTACGACGATCTGCGGCACCGATCTGCACATCCTCAAGGGCGACGTGCCGACGTGCGAACCGGGCCGCATTCTCGGCCATGAAGGCGTGGGGATCGTCGAGCAGGTCGGCGCCGCGGTCGATTCGCTGAAGCCGGGCGATCACGTGCTGATTTCATGTATCTCGTCGTGCGGCCGCTGCGAATACTGCCGCCGCGGAATCTATTCGCATTGCACGACCGGCGGCTGGATCCTCGGCAACCGGATCGACGGCACGCAGGCCGAGTTCGTGCGCATCCCGCATGCGTCGACCAGCCTGTACCGGATCCCGGCCGGCGCGGACGAGGACGCGCTCGTGATGCTGTCCGACATCCTGCCGACCGGATTCGAATGCGGCGTGCTGAACGGCAAGGTGCAGCCGGGCTGCTCGGTCGCGATCGTCGGCGCCGGCCCGATCGGGCTGGCCGCGTTGCTGACCGCGCAGTTCTATTCGCCCGCGCGGATCATCATGATCGATCCGGACAGCAACCGGCTGGAGGTCGCGCGGCGCTTCGGCGCGACCGACTGCTTCGACGGCCGCGATGGCGACCCGGTGGCGGAAGTCATGAAGCTGACCGACGGCGTGGGCGTGGATTGCGCGATCGAAGCGGTCGGCATTCCGGCGACGTTCGAAATGTGCACGTCGCTCGTGGCGCCCGGCGGGGTCGTCGCGAACGTCGGCGTGCACGGCGTCAAGGCCGACCTGCACCTCGAGAAGCTGTGGGATCGCAACATCTCGATCACGACGCGGCTCGTCGACACGGTCAGCACGCCGATGCTGCTGAAAACCGTGGGCGCCGGGCGCCTCGATCCGGCACGCCTGATCACGCACCGGTTCTCGCTCGACGACGTGGAACGCGCGTACGACACGTTCGGGCGCGCTGCGCAAACCAACGCGTTGAAGGTCATCATCGAAGTCGGCTGATTGCCGGGCCGCGTGTGACGGGAATCGGGAGCCTTCGCCTCCCGTCACGCGCGGGCGTTTCGCCCCGCGATTCGCCGGCAGTCAGGACGACAGCGCGGCAGGTTCCGGCGTGTTGTTCGATTCAACCTCGTCCAGATCGACGCACTGCTCGTAGGTCGGCACCTCGCACCGCCAGTGCAGGGTCTCCGCGATGCGCCGGCGCATCGCATCCGCGGCAGCGGGTTCGCCATGCGTGACGAACGTTCGCACGGGCGCGCACTGCATCGTGCCGAGCCACTTCAGAATCTCTTCGTAGTCGCCATGAGCCGACAGCGTCGTGATCATCTCGACCTGAGCGCGCACGCGCACGTACTCGCCGTGAATCTTCACCGTCGGTTCATGCGCGGCCAGTGCCGCCCCGCGCGTGCCGGCGGCCTGGTAGCCGACCAGCGCGATCGTGTTGCGCGCATCGGGCGCGTAGCGGGTCAGGTGATGCAGCACGCGCCCGCCCGTCGCCATGCCGCTGCCGGCGATGATGACCATCGGGCCGTGATGGTCGGCGATCGCCTTCGACTGGTCCACCGACCGGATCATCGTCGCCGCGTGGCCGAGCGCGTTCGCCTCCGAGACGGTCAGGCGGTGCTCGAGGATATGGTGACGATAGATCTCGGTCACGTCGGTTGCCATCGGGCTGTCGAGGAACACCGGGACGCGCGCCATGCGGCCGGACGCCTTCAGCCGCGCGATGTAATGCAGGATTTCCTGCGCGCGGCCGACGGTGAAGCAGGGCATCACGACGACACCGCCGCGCGCGAAGGTCTTGTCGAACATCGCGGCCAGTTCGGCTTCGGGATCCGACGCCGGATGCAGCCGGTCGCCGTATGTCGATTCCACGACCAGATAGTCCGCATGCGCGGGCGGGCGCGGCGGCTGCATGATCGGGTCGTGATACCGGCCGAGGTCACCGGAGAACGCAAGCACCTTGTGATCCCAGTGCATCACGACGCTCGCCGCGCCGAGGATGTGCCCGGCCGGTAGCAGGCGGAACGACAGGCTGCCGCCCAGCGCCGTGCATTCGTCGAAGGCGACCGGCTTCAGCAGGCGCAGCGCGCGCTGGGCGTCGTCCAGCGTGTAGAGCGGTTGCGCCGGATGATGCTTCGAGTAACCGTGCCGGTTCGCGAAATCGGCTTCCTCCTCCTGCAGCCGCGCGCTGTCGCGCAGCATGATGTCGCAGAGTTCGGCCGTGGCCGCCGTGCAGTACACCGGCCCGCGATAGCCTTCGCGCACCAGCACCGGAAGATAGCCGGTGTGATCGACATGCGCGTGCGTGAGCACGACCGCGTCCAGCGTGTCGGGCGCGAACGGCAGCGCTCGCCAGTTGCGCAGCCGCAGGTTCTTGGTCCCCTGGAACAGGCCGCAATCGACCAGGACGCGCCGGCTGCCGTGCTCGACCAGATACTTCGAGCCGGTCACCGTTTCGGTCGCGCCGAGAAATGTCAGTTTCATGAATTGCCTCATCGGGAGTCGACGGAACAGTAAGTCGATTACATCCCGAACGCGCAAGCGGCGGTTGACCGAAATCAGGGATTGCGGGATCGCCATGCCGGCCGGGCGAGATTCCCGGACGGCGTGCGGTTTGACGACGATCAACCTCGGGCCCCGGCGGCGGCGGGATAGTGATTTCGTGCGCGCTTGCGGCGTCGTGATCCCGTTATCCGCGCATGCCGTGCGCGCCGCGCGTATCGGCATCACGAACCTTTCGGGATGAACCCATCATGTCGTTGATCGCCAATCTGGATGGTGCCGGACACCTTTACCGGCTGTGCTTCGTCCGCTCGCCCTGGGCGTGGTTTACCTGCTTGCCGCTCGACGAGCAATGCGGCGAGCGCTGGGCGGACGTGCCGTACCAGAATGCCGCGAAACCGCCGTACAGCGATTCGCGCGCGCAATTGCTGCGGGTCGCGTTCGACGCGCCGGGTCTGTTGCCGCCCGAGGCCGGGCGGCACGGGCACGCATGGAGCGTCCAGCAGATCAACCACGGCGCGGCGCCATGGCTGCGCAGCGAGGATTTCGTCGATGCGCTGACGCTGACTGTGCCGGCCGGGGCGACGCTCGCCACGTTCGTCGAACGGATCGAGGCCGCCGGCGGCACCGTCTACGGGCCGCTCGGCTGGGCGGAATTGCCGCCGTGGCAGCGGCCCGACGTTGCGGCACAGACGGGCTGAATGGGGCTAAACGGCGCTGAATGCCCGTGCGGTGGGGCTTGTCAGCCCGCGTCGCCCCAGCCGCCGCCGAGCGCGACGTAGAACGCGACCGTGTCTTGCAGCCGCTGCGCGACCGTCTGCAGCCATGCAATCCGCGCCTGATGGTATTGCACGTCGGCGACCAGCAACTGGACGTAACCGGCGATTCCCGCGTCGTAACCGGCCTGCGTGAGCTTCAGCGCGTCACGGGCCGCGGCCATCGCGCGCGCCTGCGCATCGAGCGCCGCCGCGTCGTTGGCGAGCGCGCGCAACGTGTCGGCCACCTGCGAGAACGCCGACAGGACGACCTGGCGATAGGTCGCATCGGCTTCGTCGTACGCGTCCTGCGCGGCGCGCCGCTGGTTCAGCAGCGTGCCGCCGTGAAAGATCGGCGCGGCGAGCCCGGCGCCGACACTCCATGCGCGGCCGGCCGGCGCGAACAGCTTGCCGGCGACGACGCTTTCGAACCCGCCCGACGCGGACAGCGTGAGGTTCGGATAGAGCGCGGCCGTCGCGACGCCGACCTGCGCGCTGGCCACGTGCAGTTGAGCCTCGGCCTGCAGGATGTCGGGGCGGCGGCGCACCAGCGACGACGGCGCCGTGTCGGGCAGGCTGGCGGGCAGTTCGATCCCGTCGAGCGACAGGTCCGGCGTGCGCCAGTCGACCGGGTAGCGGCCGGCCAGCAGCGCGAGCAGATCGTCGGCCTGCGCGCGTTTCTGGTCGAGCGCGGGCAGTGTCGCCTCGAACGACGCCCGCTGCGATTCCAGCGTCAGCACCGCGACGTAGGCCGCCGCGCCGGCCGTCACCTGCGCGCGCGTCAGACGAATCTGCTCGTCGAGCAGGCCGATCATTTCGCGCGTCGCCTCGGCTTCGTCGCGATAGGCCGCGCGCGCGACCATCGTATTGACGACGTTCGCGGTCAGCATCAGATAGGCGCCCGCCAGCGCTTGCCGCTGCGCATCGACGTCGGCCGCGAGCGCTTCGACCTGGCGCCGTTCGCCGCCCCACAGGTCGAGCGTGTAGCTGACCGTCGCCGACAGCGTGAACAGGTTGAAGATCGACGCCGGCACCGCCTGGCCGTTGCGCAGCGGCGTGGCGCGCTGGCGCGACGCGCCGGCCTGCGCATCCACCTGCGGAAAGAAGATGCCCTGGCCGGCCCGCAGCGCGTGCTCGCTGCGCCGCAGCGTCGCTTCGGCGAGATCGAGCGTCGGGCTGCCGGTCAGCGCTTCGGCGACGGTCGAGTCGATCGCGCGGCTGCCGAAGCGCGTCCACCAGTCGCGTGTGAGCGCCGCGTCCGCCGACAACGCCTGGGTCCGGCCATCGCCGCGCCAGGAGCCGGACGCCGCGCCCGGATCGTCGGGCGGCACGAAGCGCGCGACGCGCGGCGCGGGCGGCGGGACGAAATTCGGCCCGACCATGCATCCGGCGAGCAGCCCGGCGACGACCAGCGCGCCGGTTCCGCGGCGCAGCGCGTGCGCGCAACGGGCGCCGTTATTTGCCTGCGACGTAGACATCGACGATCTGCCCGGGAAACAGCCGCACATTCCTGTTCGGCACGATACGGAAAATGACCGGCAGCACGCGCACGTCGACGCGCTCGGTGCGCTGGTCGGACAGCTCGATCTTCGGCGTGACGTACGGCTGCACGCGCACGAACTGAAGATCGGCCTCGACCGACGTGCCGCGCACGAACATGTGCGCCTTCAACGCATGCAGATCGGGGAGCTGGTGGATCAGGATTTCGTCGATGTAGCAGCGCACCTGCAACCGGTCGACCGGTGTGCCGAGCACCACGACCGGCGTGCTGCCGCGCGTATAGGTGTCGTACAGCCCCTGCGAGGTCAGGTAGGCCCCCACGGCGGCGTTCATCGCCAGAACGGTGCCGTCGGCCGGCGCGCGCAGCGTGTAGCGGGCGAGCAGGGCGGCCGCCGCGTCGGCCGCGCGCCGCAGCGCGATGGCCTGCGCTTCCTGGTTGCGTATGTCGTAGCTCCACGCGCCGGCCTTGGTCAGACGATACTGCCGCGTCACGACGTCCAGGTTGGCCGCCGCGACGCGCACCGCGTTCGCGGCCGTGTCGAGCGCGTCGCGGCTGACGGCTTTCGGATCGATGTCGTACGCGTGCCGCTGCTTGTCGTACTGATCCTGCGCGAGCTTCAGGCTCGCCTGTGCGGCCGTGGTCTGCGCGCTGGCCACGTCGAGCACCTCGCGGCGCGGCTGCGCCTTCAGCTCGTCGAGCAGCGCGGCTGCCGCGTCGGCCTGTGCCGCGAGCTGGGCGGCGGTCGCGCGTTGCACCGAGTCGTCGATCGCCAGCAGCGCGTCGCCGGCCTTCACCGGATCGCCGTCGTGCACGAGGATGCGCGTCACGGCACCGGAGACGTCCGGATAGACGTTCACGTTCGCGCCGGCCGGCTGCTCGCTCTCGACGATGCCGTTCGCATAGACGCCGCGTGCGTACGGATTGGCGGCCGGCTTGAATACCGGCGGCTGCGGCGGCTCCTGGCGGCTGTAGACCCACGCGGCGACGACGCTTGCCAGGAAGCCGAGCAGGGCCGCCACGAACACGAGCCGGTGCTTCATCTCGCACCTCCACGCTCGATGCCGTTCAGCATGCCGTCTTCCATCCGCAGGACGCGATCCGCGTACTCGAAGATCCGCGCGTCGTGCGTGACGATCACGATGCAGCGCGTGTCGTTGAGCACCTTGTGCTTGACGAAGTCGATGATCATGCGGCCCGTGTCGCCGTCGAGCGACGCGGTCGGTTCGTCGAGGATCAGCAGGTCGGGCTGGCTGACGATCGCGCGCGCGATCGCGACGCGCTGCTGTTCGCCGCCGGACAGCTTCACGGGCGGCAATTGCGCGCGGTTCGCGAGGCCGACCACGTCCAGATACGCGTGCGCTTCCTTGATCGCGTCATCCCACGGCCGGCGCCTCAGGATCAGCGGGATCGCGACGTTCTCGGCGGTCGTGAGCCGCGGGAACAGGTGGTAGTCCTGGAACACGAAGCCGATCCGGTTCAGCCGGAAATCGGCGATCGCGTCGTTCGGCTGCGCCCACAGGTCGACACCGTCGATCGACACCGAACCGTCGTCCGGCCGCAGGATGCCGGAGATCACGCTGAGCAGCGTCGTCTTGCCGCTGCCGGACGGCCCGACGATCAGCAGCATTTCGCCGAAGTTCGCCTGCATCGACACGTCGCGCAATGCCTGCGTGCGCGCATCGCCTTCGCCGAACCACTTGCTGACGCCGCGCGCGTCGATCGCGATGCCGGCCATCGTCAGCCCCGGAAGATGTCGAACGGCTCGATGCGCAGCACGCGCCGCACGCCGAGATAGCTCGAGATCGTCGCGATCACGACCACCATCCCGAACGCGAGCAACAGGTTGCCGTACGTAACGAGCGCCGCATAGTCGGGAATCCGCAGTTTCGCGAGACTGATCATCAGCACGCACAGCCCGACGCCGATGCCGTAGCCGGTCAGCGCGGTGAACGTGGCCTGGAACAAAATCATCGCGACCAGCTCGCGGCTTTTCGCGCCGATCGCCTTCAGCGCGCCGAATTTATCCAGGTTCTCGAGGATGAACGCGTAGAACGTCTGCCCTGAAATCGACAGGCCGATGATGAAGCTGATGATCGTCATCAGCATGATGTTGGTGCCGAGCCCCGTCTCGTACTTGTAAAAGCGCGAGATCTGCGCGATGAATTCGTCGCGCGTGTACGCCCGATAGCCGAGCGATTGCACGACGGCCTTGATGTGGGCGATGTCCGCATCCGACTTCGGCTCGACGAGGATGTACGAGGTCGTGAAGCGCGGCGACGGAATGTAGCGGATCGCGCGGGCGTAGGTGGTGTAAAGCGTCGGCGTGCCGAACAGGCCGCTCGCGGCGACCTTCGCGATGCCGACGATCACGCCGCGATGATCGTTCAACTCGAAATCGGTGCCGACGGACGGATTCTCGAGCTTCCGAAACTCGGGATCCTGAATCGCGATGAAGCCGTTTTCCGCGTAAATGTCCTCGATGCGGCCCTGCAGCATCGTCGGACGGCCGAGCAGGCTGGCGTCGTCGAGGCCGACGACCGTCACGGCCTGGTACGTGCCGGAGCGCAGCTTGACGAGCGCGCCGCCGGAATAGAGCGGCACCGCATACTTGACGCCGTCGATGCTGCGCACGGCGTCGAGCACGTAGTCGGGCATGCCGATGCTGTTCGCGATCGTCTTCACGGCCGGGTCCATCACCCAGACCTTCGCGCCGATATTGATGACCGACGCCGACGACTTGTTCAGGATGCCGGCGAACAGCGACGTCATCTCGATCATCAGCAGCACCGAGAACGTGATGCCGACGGTCAGCGCGGTGAATTTCGCGCTGTCGTTGACGAGCAGCTTGAACGCGAGACGCAGAATGCCGTTCATGATCGCGAATCCAGCGCGCCCGGTCCGTGCCGCTATCGCCGGGACGCCGCCGGATCCAGTTGCGCGACGAACGCGACGATGCCTGAAACCAGCGCGATGATCGCGTACGGAACGACCGGCGCGTCGATCAGCATCGCGTGCACGACGCCCAGCAGCGACGCGAGCGCGATGAACACGCAGAGCGTCGCAAGCGCGCTTCGGTATGGCAGACCCATCATGACGTTCTCCCGGGAAGCGGCCGCCGTGGACGGCGTTGCCGTCGACGTCGCTGCCGCTGGTTGCGCAAGACATGGCGCCATGATCGCGTGCCGCGCTCCGGCACGATTGATCTGTATCAACGGACAAATTCCGGCGTCACGGGCGCGACGCGCCGGTCAAGTCATCTGACCAATCGTCTTGCGGAATCGCGTCAGCGACAGCAGGAACAGCACGCAGCCGATCGCGAACAGCGCGGCGAACTGGGCCCACACCGCGTCGAGCCCGGCGCCGCGATACAGGATGCGCTGCGCGAGTTCGACGAAATGGGTGGTCGGCGCGGCCAGCATGATGTCCTGCTCGTCGGGCGGCATGCTTTCACGCGGCGTCAGCCCGCCCGACAGCAGTTGCAGCGGCAGCAGCACGAGGACGAGCAGCATGCCGAACTGCGGCATGCTGCGCACGAGCGTCGCGAGAAAGATCCCCATCGACGTCGTCGCGAACAGATGCAACGCCATGCCGGCCACGAACAGCGGCACGGATCCCGGAATCGGCACGTGCAGCGCGCCGCCCACGACGAACGTCAGCGACGCGACGGCCGCCGCCGCGACGACGAGCCCCATCGACCAGACCTTCGCGAGCATGATTTCCGCGGCGGTCACCGGCATGACGAGCAGATGCTCGATCGTGCCGTGCTCGCGCTCGCGAATCAGCGCGGCCCCGGTGAGGATCATCGACAGCATCGTCACGTTGTTGATCAACTCCATCAGCGCGCCGAACCAGACTTCGTCGAGATTCGGGTTGAAGCGCATCCGCATCGCGAGATCGACGGGCGGCAAGAACGTGCCGCGATGGCGCCGCACGAAGGCATCGATCTCGCCCGCCACGATCTGCTGGACGTAACCGCCGCCGGTGAACGCCTGCGTCATGCGGGTCGCGTCGACGTTGAGCTGGACCGTCGCGTGGCGGCCGGCGAGCACGTCACGCTGGAAATCGGGCGGAATGTCGAGCGAGAACGTGTAGTCGCCGTCGTCCAGCCCGCGATCGGCCGCGCGGGCGTCGACGATCGGCGGCGGCGCGAACTGCGGCGGGAAGAACGCCGCCGCGATGCGCGCCGACAGCGGCGACGCATCCTCGTCGACGATCGCGATCGGCACCTTGTGCAGCGTTTCCGGGCGGGCGGTGGCGGCGACGTAGATCGACGCGCTGAACGTATAGACGATGAGCGCGAGCAGGATCGGGTCGCGAGCGAGGCTCGACAGTTCCTTGACCCCGAGCCGGAAAATGACGAGCAGGCGCGACATGGTCAGCGCTCCTGCTTGCGCAGCAGCACGCCGGTCATGACCAGGATGACCGGCACGGCCGCGAGCATCGGCCAGAACTGCGACGACAGGTCGGCCAGCCCGAGCGCCTTGTTGTAGACGCCGCGGCTGATCGCGAGCATGTAGGTGGCCGGATAGACGGTGCCGACCCACTTGCCGCTGCCCTCGAGCGACGACAGCGGCGTGAGCAGGCCCGAGAACTGCACGACGGGAATCAGCGTGCCGACGATCGTCATGAAGATCGCGGCGATCTGGCTGCGGGTAAACGTCGACGCGAACAGCCCGATGCCGGTGGCCACAACATTGAAGATCAGCACCGCGGCCGCCAGCGTCGCGAAACTGCCCTTGATCCGCACGCCGAACACGACGTCGGCCAGCACAACCATCAGCAGGAAGTTCAGCATGGCCAGCATGACGTATGGCGCCTGCTTGCCGAGCAGGAATTCGGCCCGCGTGACGGGCGTCACGTACAGGTTGACGATCGACCCGAGCTCGCGTTCCCGCACGACGGCGAGCGCCGTCAGCATCGCGGGCAGCATCAGCAGCAGCATCGGCATGATCGCCGGAATCATCGCCGGCAGGCTCTTGACGTCGGGGTTGTAGCGATAGCGGATCGCGATGTCCACGGCCGGGACGAGCGACACGCCGAGCCGGCGCTTCGCCTGGTCGCGCAGCCAGTTTTCGTGCATGCCGGCCACGTAGCCGCGGATCGTCTCCGCGCGCATCGGCATCGCGCCGTCGACCCATGCGCCGATCTCCACGTGGCGGCCGCGCGCGACATCGCGCGCGAAACCGGGCGGGATCTCGAGCGCGAGCGACAGCTGGCCGTTGCGCATGCGGCGCTCGATGTCGCGGTCGTCCGCGAGCGGCGCGCGCGGCACGAAGTAGCGGGAGCCGGCGAGATTTTGCGCATAATCCTGGCTCAGGATCGACTGATCGCGATCGAGCACCGCGAACGTCAGGTTGTCGACGTCGAGACTGATGCCGATGCTGATCACGCACATCAGCACGAGCGAGCCGAACAGCGCCAGCGTCGCGCGCAACGGGTCGCGTCGCAGTTCCAGCACCTCGCGCCACAGATAGCTGCCGGCGCGCGCCGGGCTGAACCATGCGGCCGCATGGCCGGCGCCGGCCGCAGCGGGCGGTGCGGCGAGCCAGCCGGCGTCGGACGGCGCAGCGGCCGTCGCGCCGTCCGCGCCATCGGCTTTCTGCGCGTCGGTCAGGTAGCCGATGAACGCGTCCTCGAGCGTGGCCGCACCGCGCAGGCGCACCAGTTCCTCAGGCGCGGCGCTCGCGAGCACGCGGCCCGCATGCATCAGCGAGATGCGGTCGCACCGCGCGGCCTCGTTCATGAAGTGCGTCGAAATGAAGATGGTGACGCGATCGTTGCGCGCGAGCTCGATCATCAGCCGCCAGAAGTCGTCGCGCGCGACCGGGTCCACGCCCGAGGTCGGCTCGTCCAGGATCAGCAGCTCCGGCTTGTGCACCATCGCCACCGCGAGCGACAGCCGCTGCCGCATCCCGAGCGGCAGGCGCTCGGGCAGCGCGTCGAGCGCGTCCGCGAGCCCGAAGCGCGCGACCATTTCGGTCACGCGTGCGGGCACGTCCGGTTCCGGGACGCCGAACAGGCGCGCGTGCAGCACGAGGTTCTGCCGGACGGTCAGTTCGCCGTAGAGCGAAAACCCTTGCGACATGTAGCCGACGCGCCTGCGCGTGTCGATGTCGTTCGCGGCGATCGGCCGGCCGAACAGCGTTGCCGTGCCTTCCGACGCGGGCAGCAGGCCGGTGAGCATCTTCATGGTCGTCGACTTGCCGCAGCCGTTCGAGCCGAGAAAGCCGAAGATTTCGCCGCGGCGGATCTGCAGGCTCACGTGGTCGACCGCGACGAAATCGCCGAACCGCATCGTCAGCGCGTCGGCCTCGATCGCGTAGCCGGCCGCCTGGTCGGGCAGGAACGGCGCGATCGCGACCGGCTGGTGTCCGCGCCGGCGGGCCTCCGGCAGCAGCGCGATGAACGCGGCCTCCAGCGTGTCGCAACCGGTGCGTTCGAGCAGCTCGCCGGGGCTGCCGGTTGCCAGCACGCGGCCCGCGTCCATCGCGATCAGGCGGTCGAATCGGCGGGCCTCGTCCATGTACGCGGTCGCGACCAGCACGCTCATCGCCGGGCGCGCGGCGCGAATGCGTCCGATCAGGTCCCAGAACTGCGCGCGCGACAGCGGATCGACGCCGGTCGTCGGTTCGTCCAGGCTCAGCAGGTCGGGGTCGTGGATCAGCGCGCAGCACAGGCCGAGCTTCTGCTTCATGCCGCCGGACAGCTTGCCGGCCGGGCGATCCAGGAACGGCTGCAGGCCGGTGCTGTGCGTCAGCGCGTCGATCCGGCGGCGGCGCTCCGCGGCATCGTGGCCGAACAGTCTCGCGAAGAACTGCAGGTTTTCCTCGACCGACAGCGTCGCGTACAGGTTCCGCCCGAGGCCTTGCGGCATGTAGGCGATGCGCCGGCATACGCGCGCGCGATGGCGACGCGACGACAGGTCGCCGTCGAGCGTCCATACGCGGCCCCGCTGGATCGCGCGCGCGCCGGACACGAGCGCGAGCAGGCTCGACTTGCCGACGCCGTCCGGCCCGATCAGCCCGATCATGCGGCCGGCGGGGATGTCGAGGGTCACGTCGTCGAGCGCGTACCTGTCGCCGTAGCGCAGCGAGACGCCCGACAGCCGGGCGACCATGGGCGGATCGCCCGACACCGGCGAACCGTCGATCGATCCGGCATCGGTCTCGACGGGCGTCGTCGCATTCATTGCGGCACCCTGATCGCGAGGCGATCCGGCCAGCCCGCGTGCGGGTCGGTCTTCAGCCAGGCGACGCCCGGCAAGCCGGTCTTCACGAGTTTCAGGTGGCGCTGCAGCAGATCGCGATCGATGCGCGCCTTGACCCGGAACATCAGCTTCTGCCGCTCGGTGGCCGTCTCGACCGTCTTCGGCGTGAACTGCGCGGTGCTCGACACATAGGACACGCGCGCCGGAATCACATATTCCGGTGCCGCATCGAGCACGATCCGCACGTCGGCGCCGAGCGGGACCCGGCCGACGACCGCTTCGGGCAGGAAGAACGTCATGTAGACATCGGACAGGTCGACGACGTTGAGCACCTTGCCGCCCGCCGGCAGGACTTCGCCCGATTCGGCAATCCGGTACTGGACGCGCCCGTCGCGCGGCGACGTCAGTTCGCTGTCCGAGATGTCGGCCCGCACGCGCGCCACGGTCGCCTGCGCGGCCGTCACGGCCGAGCGCGCCGCGACGAGCTGGGCCCGCGTTGCGTCGACGGCGGCCTGGGCCGCTTCCACCTGGGCGCGCGCGGCATTCACGGTCGCGCGCAGGCTGCCGGCGCGCGCGCGATCGTCGTCCAGCTCCTGCATCGACGACGCACCGTCGCGCGACAGCGTTTCGGACCGCGCGAGCCGCCGCGTGGCCGCGTCCAGCTCGCTTTCCCGTTGCACGACGACGGCCGCGGCCGCGGCCTTGTCGCTGCGGCGCTGCGCGACCTGCGCGTCGATGCTCGCCGCGGTGTTCACCGCCTGTTGCTCCCGCGCCTGTGCCTCGTCGAGCTGCGCCTGCAGGACGACGACGTCCATGCGTGCGAGCGGCTGGCCGGCCGTCACGAAGTCGCCTTCGTCGACGAGCATGGCGGTCACGCGCCCCGGCAGCTTGGTCGCGACGTCGATTTCGGTCGCCTCGATGCGGCCGTTGCCGCTGACGAGCCCCGCATCCGTCTGGCCGTCGCGCCAGCGCGTCCACCCGTAGTACGCGAGGCCGATCGCGAGCACGGCCGCACCGGCACCGATCAGAAGAGGGCGCGGGATGGTTTTCATGGTGTGTTGTCCGAGTCTGTCGAAAGGGGAGCCGTTGCCGCGGCAGTCTTGCCGGTGTCGATCACGCCGCCGCCGAGCGCGCCGTATAGCGCGACGCGGCTCGACAGCAGCGCACGACGTGTCATGACCAATTGCTGCTCGGCATTCATCAGGTCCCGTTGCGCATCGAGCACTTCGAGGAAGCGGGTGGCCCCGCTGTCGTAGCGCAGCTTCGCGAGGCGTGCCCGCTCGGCCTGCGACGCCAGCGTGGCGCGCTCGATGGCGACCTGGTCGGCGAGCCAGTGGCGCGCCGCGAGCGCATCAGACACGTCGCGGAACGCGCGCTGCAGCGTCTTCTCGTACTGCGCGAGCGCCTCGTCGCGTTGCGCATGCGAGAGCGCGAGATTCGACCGGTTGCGGCCGCCGTCGACGAGCGGCAGCGTGACGTTGGGAATCACCGACCACACGCCCGTGCCGGACGACAGCAGGTCGTGCAGCGCCGTGCTGCCCGAGCCGATCGCGCTCGTCAATGCGATGCGCGGAAAGAATGCCGCGCGCGCCGCGCCGATGTTCGCGCGGGTCGCCTGCAGTTCGTGCTCCGCAGCGATCACGTCCGGGCGCCGGGTCAGCAGCGACGACGGCAGGCCGGGGGCGAGCGACGGCAGCACCGCGCCGTCGTCGAGCGCGAGCGGCATGGCGGCCAGCGCCGGCGGCGCACCGACGAGCAACGCCAGCGCATCGGCCGCCGTCGCGCGGGCCTGCTGCAACTGGACGCCGAGCGATTCCGCCTGCTGCAGCAGGATTTCCGATTGCGTCAGGTCGAGGCGCGAGATCGCGCCGGCCGCGTGACGAAGCCGGAAAATCCGCAGCGATTCGCGGCGTGTGTCGATCGTCGCGCGGGTCAGCGCGATGCGTTCGTCGATCTCGCACAGGGTCAGATACGCGTCCGCGACACCGGTGACGACGCTCAGCGTCACCGCCTGCCGGGCCGCGTCGCTCGCGAGGTAGCGCTGGAGCGCCGCCGCTTTCAGGTTGCGCACGCGGCCCCAGAAATCGATTTCCCATTGCGTCTCGGCCAGCTGCACTTCGTAAATCTGGCCGATGACGGGCGTCGGAGTGAGGAAGCCGCCCGGCGTGCGAAACCGCGCATACGCGGCGCCCGCACCGATCGTCGGCCATTGATCCGCGCTGCGGATGCCGTAGACCGCGCGCGCCTGCTCGACGCGTGCCACCGCCGCGCGCAGATCCCGGTTGTTGGCGAGCGCCTGCGCGATCAACGCGCGCAGGCGTGCGTCGACGAAGTAGGCCTGCCAATCGGGCACGGGCGCCGCCAGTGTCGCGTCGGCGGAAGGATCCGGAAAGGATGCGGGAATCGGTGCGGCGGGACGCTCGTCCGGCGGCGCAAGCGACAGGCAGCCCGACAGCAGCACCATGCCCGCCGCGAGCGCGACGGCACGCATGCGCCGCACGACGGCAGGATGAAAGCGAACGGGAGGCGCGGCAGCGCGCATGGGATGCCTCGTCGAATACGGAAATGCGGGAATACGGGATGGCGCCGCCCGCCAGGCGTCGCCGCTTCGGATTCACTTATATCCGACGATTACAGGGTTTCCCCTTGATCTGTATCACTCGGGCGGGAATGCGTTTCGAGCGGCGCCTCGCTTGACGCGCGTGTCGCGGCGTGCCTCGGCCGGCTTCGTGACGGCGTGCCGGACCGAACCGCGCAAGGCCCGTCACGGCCGGTCGCCCGGCCCGGGATTGAGCAGCACGACGAACGCGAGGATGCTGGAGATCAACGTGACGATCGAGTACCTGAACACCTCCTCGTCGAACAGCATCCCGTGAACGATGCCGACCAGCGACGCAATCGCGATGAACACGCTGAGCGTCGCGAGCACGATGCGGTACTGCTTCTGGATCATGACGGTCTCCCGGAAAGCGGTGGGCGTCGACGGTCGTACGAATGCGAAACGCCCCGGTTGCCGCGGTTTTCACGACGTCTGCCGATTCATGATCGCGTCGCGCCTCGTCGCGCGGTTGATCTGCGTCAATGGACAAAATCGGCCGTCGCCTGCCCGTCGGCCGCCGCCGTCGGTCCGCCTTTGATTGATCCTCGTCAAGCCGCCGGCGCGGCCGTGCGCGATGCTGAACAGGGTGCCGCACGCATCGCTCGCCAGCTTTGCGGCCGGCACGGGCCGACGGGAGACCGACATGAAGTCCGATGCAGTACTCAAGCAGGATGTCGAGCAGGCGTTGTTCTGGAATCCGGCGATCGATGCGCGCCGGATCGACGTCGAGGTGCGCGACCGGATCGTGACGTTGCGCGGCACGGTCGACAGCTGGGCCCAGAAGCTCGAGGCGCAGAAAACGGCACTGCACGTCGCCGATGCGCGCGCGCTGGTGCTCGAACTGAATGTCGCGCCGCCGGAGAACGCGTGCGCGGACCAGGAACTGGCGATCGCGATCACGTTCGCGCTCGGATGGCAGGAGGCGTTGCGCGATCACAAGATCGGCGTCGAAGTCGATCACGGCTGCGTGACGCTCGACGGCGAAGTCGATCATGCGTATCAGAGCCGCGCGGCGGAAGCGATGGTGAGCCGGATGATCGGCGTCGTCGGCGTGGCGAACCGCATCCGGGTGCGCGCCGACCATACGGTGCCGGACGTCGGCGCCCGGATCGCCGAGGCGCTTGCGCGCCGCGCGCAGCGCGAAACCGCGGGAATTTCGATCGACGCGACCGACGGCATCGTCACGCTGACGGGCACGGTTGCGTCGCTGGCCGAACGGCGCGCCGCATGCGGCGCGGCGGGGTCGGTGAGGGGCGTCAGGCAGGTCGTCGACCGGCTGACCGTTGCCTGACCGGCTTGCACGTGCTGTCTACTACCAGGAGAAACAGCGATGAACCGTCCGCATACCGGCCCCGGCCGAAACCATCTGCGCCGCGACAAGCGCATGCAGCCGCATACGAAAGACAGTTACCGTGATCCGAAGCGGCCGACGGGCGACCGCATCTGCGAAGGCTGCGGCGCGGTCTGCGAAGCGGGCCGCTGGACCTGGTCCGCGACCGCGCTCGACCGGCGCCAGCTCGAATGCCCGGCCTGCAAGCGCATGCGGGAAAACGTGCCGGCGGGCGAGCTGGTATTGCGCGGCGAGTATCTGCGCGCGCACCGCTCGACGATTCTCGAGCTGCTCGAGCGTCAGGCCGATCTCGAGACGAGCGAGCACGCACTCGAACGCATCATGGACATCGAGAAATCCGCCGATTCGCTGATCGTTCGAACGACGGGCGTGCATATGGTCCGTCGCCTCGGCGAAGCGTTGCTGCATGCACACCACGGCGATCTCGCGATCAACTATCGCGACGGCGAGGACGTGCTGCGAGCGCACTGGAAGCGCGACGACGCGTGAGCGGCGGCGGTCCGCCGGGCAGGTTCGATCCCATGAAAAAATCATTCGACTACTCCGGGTTGCTGATCCCGATCGCGTTCGCCGTGCTGGTCGCGGTTCAACTGCTGGCGCGCCAGCCGGCGGCGACGGCGATTTCCTACAGCGATTTTCACCACCTGGTGGACGCACGGCTCGTCGACGATCTCGAGATCGGCCAAACGTCGATCTCGGGCACGCTGCGCATGCCGCAGGCCGGCGCAGCGCTGCCCGCGTCCGACGCGGCCGAGGTGAAGGAGATCGGCCCGCCATGGCGCTTCACGACGAACCGGGTGAGCGACGAAGGCCTGGTCGCCGCGCTGACGGCCGCCGGAATTCGCTACCGCGGCGCGACGGATACGGGCTGGATCGGGACGCTCGCGTCCTGGATCTTCCCGTTGATCGGCTTCGTCGTGATCTGGAGTTTCATGATGCGACGGCCGGGCGGGATGCGGGACCTGAGCGGCATGGGCAAAAGCCGCGCCCGCGTGTACATGCAGAAGGAAACCGGCATCACGTTCGACGATATCGCGGGCATCGACGAGGCGAAGGCCGAGTTGCAGCAGATCGTCGCGTTCCTGCGCAACCCCGAACGCTACCAGCGGCTCGGCGGCAAGATCCCGAAGGGCGTGCTGATCGTCGGTGCGCCCGGCACCGGCAAGACGCTGCTGGCGCGTGCGGTCGCCGGCGAGGCCGAGGTGCCGTTCTTCACGATCAGCGGCTCGGCGTTTGTCGAGATGTTCGTCGGCGTCGGCGCGGCGCGCGTGCGCGATCTCTTCGAGCAGGCGCAGCAGAGCGCGCCGTGCATCGTGTTCATCGACGAACTCGATGCGCTCGGCAAGGCGCGCGGCGTCGGCCTGATGTCGGGCAACGACGAGCGCGAGCAGACGCTCAACCAGTTGCTCGTCGAGATGGACGGCTTTCAGGCCAATTCGGGCGTCATCATCATGGCCGCGACCAACCGGCCGGAGATCCTGGATCCCGCGCTGCTGCGCCCCGGGCGTTTCGACCGTCACATTGCGATCGACCGGCCGGACCTGACCGGACGCAAGCAGATTCTTGCCGTGCATACGAAGCGCGTGAAGCTCGCGCCGGAAGTCGATCTGGCCGAGCTGGCGCAGCGCACGCCGGGCTTCGTCGGCGCCGATCTCGCGAACGTCGTCAACGAAGCCGCGTTGCATGCGGCCGAACTGGGCAAGCCCGCGATCGGGATGGCCGATTTCGACGAAGCCATCGATCGCGCGATGACCGGCATGGAGCGCAAGAGCCGCGTGATGAACGAACAGGAAAAGCGGACCATCGCGTATCACGAGTCGGGGCATGCGCTCGTCGCGCAAAGCCGCGCGCACTGCGACCCCGTGAAGAAGGTGTCGATCATCCCGCGCGGAATCGCGGCGCTCGGTTACACGCAGCAGGTGCCGACCGAGGATCGCTACGTGCTGCGCAGGAGCGAATTGCTCGACCGGCTCGACGTGTTGCTCGGCGGGCGGGTGGCCGAGGAAATCGCGTTCGGCGACGTGTCGACGGGCGCGCAGAACGATCTCGAACGCGCGACCGCGCTGGCGCGCCACATGGTGATGCAGTACGGGATGAGCGAGAAGGTCGGCCTCGCGACGCTCGACGACGGTGCACGCCAGGGCGGGGCGCCAGGCGTGTGGACGCCGGGCGACGGTCACTGCAGCGAGCACACGGCGCAACTGATCGACGAAGAGGTGCGCGCGCTGCTCGAGGAGGCGCATGCGCGGGTCACGGCGACGCTCGGCGCGCACCGCGATGCGCTTGAACGGATCGCGTGCAGCTTGCTGCAACACGAATCGATCGATCACGACATGCTGGTGGCGCTCATCGCGCCGCCGGACGATGCCGGCGACACACCCCGGCCGGCGGAAGCCGACTCGGAAACGACCACGGGCGTCTCCGCCTGAAGCAACGACCGGCGCGATCGCGCCGGCCGCTTGCCGCCGGCCATCGTCTCGTTCAACAGCCGATGCAGACCGGGCCGTCGCGCCGCGCGCGCGCCGCGTCGTCGGTCACGACCGACGCGAGCCGCGGATCCGGCCGAAAAACCGTGATGCCCTTGAGCCCATCGCGCCACGCCTGGAAGAACAACGCGTCGACCTCCGCGAGCGAACACTGGCCGGGCATCGTCACGGTCTTCGAGATGCCGGCGTCGACGCACGGCTGCAGCGCCGCGAGCATCGCGACATGATCTGCCGGCGCGATTTCCGCGGCCGTGACGAAATAGCCCGGCAGCTTGACGGTCTCGCCATGCAGCGCGCGGAACAGCCGGTAAGCGTGATTCTCCGCCCGAAACGGCCGGACCTGCCCGTCGGCGGTACGGACCATGCGACGCTGCGTCCAGCCGACGGCCGGCTCGATCCCGTTCGAACAGTTGTCGCAGAACGCGAGGCTCACGCTGCCGGCCGGTGCGAACGACAGCAGATGGCTGTTGCGCAGCCCGTGCCGCGCGATCGCGTGATGCACCTTCAGCGGCAACAGCGTGCGAGACGCGGGGCCGGTCAGATAGGCGGCCGGGTCGTAGGCCGGAAACACGCCGCGCTCGGCGGCAAGCGCGGCCGACGCGGCAAACGCATGCTCGCGCATCGTCAGCACGATCCCGCGTGCGAGCGTGCGTGCTTCCGCGCTGTCGTAGCGCAGCCGCAGCATCGTCAGCGCGTCGGCCAGCCCGGTCACGCCGACCCCGATGCGCCGTGTCCGCCGCGCCTCGTGCTCGTGCGCGGCGAGCGGCCACGCGGTCAGGTCGAGCACGTTGTCGAGCATGCGGACCTGGATGCGCACCGCGTCGGCGAGCGTCGCGACATCGAAGCGCGGCTTCCCGTCGGCGCCGAACGGGTAAAGAACGAATCGCGACAGGTCGATCGGCCCGAGCACGCAGCTGCCGTACGGCGGCAGCGGTTGTTCGCCGCACGGGTTCGTCGCGTCGATTCGCTCGTGTTCGCGCAGCGGATTCGCGTCGCGGATCGTGTCGAGGAACAGCAGGCCGGGTTCGGCGCTGTCGCGCGCGGCGTTGACGATCTCGTGCCAGAGCGTGCGGGCCGGCACCGTCGCGTAAAGATAACGTCCGTCCGGCCGCCGGGGTGGTGTGCCGGATGCGTTGCGGGGCGGCGCATGATGAACGAGCGCCCACGGCAGGTCGTGCCGGACCGCCTCCATGAACGCGTCCGTGACGCCGACCGACAGGTTGAACGTCGGCCAGCGCGAGCGTCCGCGCTTGGCCGCGACGAATGCGACGAGGTCCGGATGATCGCAGCGCAGCACACCCATTTGCGCGCCGCGGCGCGGGCCGGTGAACGGCAGCGCCCGGCACATCGCATCGAAGCGGTCGATCGCCGCGCATGCGCCGCGCCCGGATGACAGGCGTCGTTCGTACGCGTCGGCGGGCGGCACCGGCGAGAAGTCGTAGCCGATGCCGCCGCCCATCAGCAGCGTGACCCGTGCGTCGTCGAGCGCCTGCGCGAGCGCCGTGTCGACGGCCTGCACGGGGGTGTCGGCAGGAATCGCGAGCGGATGGACGAAGCAATTGATCATCGTGCCGCCGTTGTCCGCACCGGCATTCGCGAGGATGCGGCCCGCGCCGATCGCGCCACGCTGCAGGTTCACGAAGAACGCGCGCTCCGCCTGCGCACGGCGCTCGGCCGGCTCGGCGAGCGACAGCGCACGCGCGACGCGATGGAAGACGGCCGCGCGAGACGTTTCGCCGGGTTGCGCATAGCGTTCGGCGAACACTGTGGTGCAAAGCGGCTGCTCATCCATGGCGGGGCTCGGCAACGATGAATGATTCACTGTAAGAGCCTGCCCGAACGTGTCGTTGATCGAGCGCAACCGCGCACCTTCACGACATCGCTTGACGGCGGTCAACGCCGCGACGGGCGTCGAACGTAAGGTGGAGCCACGGCCGGCACGCGGCGATTGCCGCGAATCGCCGCGCCGGCGTCCGTCGCGCCAGCCATCGACTGCGAACCACGCACCATGACCGATATCGTTACCGTTACCTTGAATCCGGCCGTCGATGTCGCGACGTCCGTCGAGCACATCGTCGATACGCACAAGCTGCGCTGCGCACGGCCGCGGCGCGACCCCGGCGGCGGCGGGATCAACGTCGCCCGAACCATTCACCGCCTCGGAGGCGACTGCGTCGCGCTGTACCTGGCCGGCGGGCCGACGGGCGACGTGTTGACGCTGCTGCTCGAAGCCGAGCGCCTGCCGGCGGTGCGCATCCGGATCGCCGGCGAGACGCGCGAGAACGTCTGCGTGACCGAGACCGCGACCGGGCGCGAATACCGGTTCCTGATGCCGGGGCCGATGGTCACCGAGGCCGAGTGGCGCGACTGCGCAGCCCGCATCGACGCCATGCAACCGGCGCCGCGCTATCTCGTGCTGAGCGGCAGCCTGCCGCCCGGCGCGCCCGACGACCTGTATGCGACGCTCGCGCGGACCGCCCGTGCAAGGGGCAGCCGGGTGGTCGTCGATGCGGCGGGCAGGGCGCTGCAAGCGGCCCTCGAGGCCGGCGTTCATCTCGTGAAGCCCAGTCTCGGCGAACTGAGCGCGCTGGCCGGCGAACCGCTCGACGACACGTCGGCATGCCGGAAGGCCAGCGAACTCGTCGCGCGAGGGCAAGCCGACATCGTCGCGTTGACGCTCGGCGCGCGCGGCGCATGGGTCGTCACGCGCGACGGCGCGCTGCGCCTGCCCGGCAGGCCGGCAGCGGTATGCAGCACGGTCGGCGCCGGCGACAGTTTCGTCGGCGGCATGGTCTGGGCGCTGGCGCGCGGCGTGCCGTTCGACGAAGCGTGCCGCTATGCGCTGGCGGCATCGGCCGCGTCGGTCGAGCACCCTGGGACGGCGCTATGCACGCGCGAGGACGTCGAGCGGATTCATGCCGAACTGGTTGCGCAGGCAAGCTGACGGCCACGCGGCGTGACGCGCGCACGATCGCGTCGACGCACGATCGATCGTTGATCTGGCTCAGCGGTTTTCGTGCCGCGATCGAGAAAAATGGGGCAGCCATTCCACGAGACCCGCCATGGCCTTTCGCCTGATCGCCTGCCTGCTCTTGTTGTCGTGTATGCCGCCGGCTTCGTCCGCCGACGTCGCGACCGTCGATTCGCCATCGCAGCGTGTGCTGATCCTGGTCTACCACCGGTTCGCCAGCGCGCAACTGGATTCGATGACGGTCCGTACCGAGACGTTCCGCCACCAGCTGCAGGCGATCGAGGCGAACGGCTACCGCGTCGTGCCGCTCGCCGACGTCGTGCGCTGGCATGGCGGCCAGGCCGATGCCGTGCCGGCGCGCGCGGTCGCGATCACCGTCGACGACGGTCATCGCTCCGTCTACGACGTGCTGCGCCCGTTGCTGGCCGCCCATCCGATGCCGGTCACGCTGTTCATCTATCCGTCGGCCATCTCCAACGCCAGCTATGCGATGACATGGGACCAGTTGCGCACGCTCGGGCAGTCCGGCGGCGTCGACATCGAGTCCCACACGTACTGGCATCCGAATTTCCGCACCGAACGCGCCCGACTCACGCCGGACGACTACCTGCGCTTCGTGTCGTTCCAGTTGAGCCGGTCGCGCGAACGGCTCGAATCCGAAACCGGCCAGCCGGTCCGGATGCTGGCCTGGCCGTTCGGCGTCCATGATGCGCAGACCGATCAGCTGGCCGCTCGCGAAGGCTACGTGGCGGCATTCACGCTCGACGCGCGCCCCGTTCGTGTCACCGACCCGGCCATGGCGCTGCCGCGCTATCTGATGACAGACGCCTGCGACATACGATGCATGAATGGATTGTTGAGAACCGCCGGGGGGAAGCCGTGATTGCGCGTCTGATCGTCTGTCTGCTCGTGTCGCTCGCCGGATTCACCGGATTCGCCGCCCGGGCGGCGCCCGTCACGATCACCGTCGTCGATGCGACGAACGGGCGCCCGCTCGCCGGCGCGATCGGCCACGCGTCGGGCGCGAACCGGACCGCGGATCGCGACGGCGCGTTTTCACTCGAGATCGACGCGGCGGGGGCACGCCTGAGCGTGCGTGCGCCCGGCTACGCGCGAACCGAAGTCACGCTGGCACCCGCCGGCGGCGCACAGACGATCCGCATGACGCCGGTGCGGCCGAAAGCCGTCTATCTGTCCGCTTACGGCGTCGCGGACCGCACGCTGCGCGAGGCGGCGCTGTCCCTCCAGGACAAGACGGCGATCAACGCGCTCGTCATCGACGTGAAGGGCGACAGCGGCGTGACGCCGTATCGCAGCCTGGCGCGTGAGATCTCCGGCGCCGCGAACAATGTCGCCGGCGCCATCGTTCGTCCGCCCGATCTGCCGGAGCTGGTGCGGACGTTCCACGCGCGCGGCCTTTACCTGATCGCCCGCATCGTCGTGTTCAAGGACGACCCGCTGGCGCGCGCTCATCCCGAGTGGGCCGTGCGCGATGCGGCCGGCGAGATCTGGCAGGACCGCGAGCATCAGCGCTGGATCGACCCGACCTCGCGCGCGGCCTGGCAACACAATTACGACGTCGCCGAAGAGGTGGCCCGCATGGGTTTCGACGAAATCCAGTTCGACTACCTGCGTTTTCCCGATGCCAACGGCCTCCGGTTCGCCGAGGCGAATACCGAGGCGAACCGGGTCGCGGCGATCTCGGGATTCCTGACCGGTGCGCGGGAACGGCTGCGTCCGTACAACCTCTACGTGTCGGCCGACATCTTCGGGTACGTCTGCTGGAACACCGACGACACCGCGATCGGACAGCGGCTCGACGCGCTCGGACCGGTTGTCGACTACGTGTCGCCGATGCTGTATCCGTCCGGCTTCACGTGGGGCCTGCCCGGTTGCCGGAAGCCGACCGAGCATCCGGGCGAGATCGTTTCGCGGTCGCTGGCCGAGGCGAAGCGCCGGACCGGAATGGACGGGGTCCGGTTCCGGCCGTGGCTCCAGGCGTTTCGCGACTATGCGTTCGACCACCGGCCGTTCGATGCCGACGAGATCCGCGCACAGGTCGACGCGGCCGATGCGGCGGGCACGGACGGCTGGATGCTGTGGAACCCGCGCAATCGCTACGATCCTGCCGATTTGCCGCGCTGAGCGGCAGGTGCGGACCGGCGAGAACATGTAGGCATCCGATCGATCATGCCGTGGAATGACGAGCGTTATCCGCCTTCGATGCGGAATCTGCCGCCGCCGGTTCGCGGCAAGGCGATCGAGATTGCCAACGCGCTGCTGCGCCAGGGGCGCACCGAGGGCAGCGCGATCCGCATCGCGATTGCGCAGGCGAAACGGTGGGGGCGTGCACATGCCGTTTTTCGTGGCCGCGGGTGAGGTGTCGTGTTCGAATCGTGTCGAATACACGCGTCTTCAGGGCACTCGCTTCTGCTGATGCGATGGCCTGTTCTCCGCTGTCGCTTGCGATACCCGATCAATCTCTGAAAAGTCGGGCTCGCTTTCGAGATACCGGACGCAGCGCCACGCTTGCGCCGGTACACCCTCCATTTAGGACGATTCTTATATTCGCGGACTCGCCATCTGATCAGAATTGCCGGATGAGCGATGCGTTGCAGGTCAACGGTATCCGATCGACGTTGATGAATCGGCAGAGACATGTCCATGCTTCACGGACGATTTGGTCCTTTGCTGCTGCGTCAAGTTGGTGACGCCATGGCCGTTTGATCGATATAGGGCATGAAGTGAATCTCATGTCGACATCCTGGCATCGAGTGGTTTCACGCGTGGCTCATCTCATGCAGCGAGCAATGCGAAATCATTGTTCGTCTCGACGGCAAGCAACGATCCATTGGCCTTGCTCGGCGAGCCTCGGAATTCCAGAGCGGAATGGTTCCGTGCCGATGTGACGTCGAAAATCGATTGTTCACACGATTTGTCACGCGCGGATTTGTATTGATAAATCCGAAGATATGGATCGGATGTCGCTCGGATGACGATCGGGGTTACTCCGTTCCGTCTCATCGAGGCGATCGGCGCCATGCGGATCAGATCCGAAATTCGGACAACTGAAGGATGCAGCGAGTTCGTAGCGCGATCACGCTCGATTCTCAGCGCACGATGTAACGCCATCCGGTCATGCACAGCCATGTCGATTGCTCGACTCGTACGCGAAGCGGGTCGCGATTGGTGCTGCCGAAGCAGCGGACCCGGACCCGGACCCGGACCCGGACCCGGACGCGGAACAGCTCGATCGATGTATATCAAGCCAGGCTACGGCGTCGCGCTTAACCCAGAAAACTGAAAGGAACAAAGCCTTGAACAAGACCTACCGAAGCATTTGGAACACCGCGACCAACACGTGGACGGCAGTGGCCGAAACGGCGAAGTCGCATTCGCAAGGAGCGTCGCGCGCGACGCGGACAGCCATGATTGCGATCGCACTGGGCGGCGTCACGATGGGCGATGCGATGGCGGACGTGTGCACGACGAGCGACGGATCGTCCGGCACCGTCGATGCGGCGGGAACATGCAAACCGGCAGGATCGGACCAAGGTGGTATCCGTGCGCAGGTCGGAACGAGGGCCGCGATCGAAGACACGTACCTCCAGGTTCGCGGCACGACGACAGCCGCGAAGGGCGAAGGAACTCGTTCAATCGCGATCGGCGATGGCGCGATTGCGCGCGCAACCGGCGGTGATGGCGGCCAGACCAACATCGCTATTGGAGCGAAAGCAAATACGGCGGGTGGTTTCGGGCAAATCGCCTTTGGTGATGGCGCGTCTGTAACGGAACAGCCCGCCGGTGGGGCCATTGCAATCGGTCGGGGTACCACGGTGTCAGCGCGAGGCGTGGCACTGGGCGATGGTGCCGAAATGAGGGGGCATTACAGCGTCGCGCTGGGAGATCGTTCTGTCGCGAGCGAAGATTATACCGTTTCCGTGGGTTCGGAGACTGTGAAGCGACGCATTACGAACCTGGCCAAAGGTACGGCGGATACCGACGCCGTGAACGTCGGCCAGATGAACGCCGGCCTGTCAACGACGACCACCGCGATTGCTGACGTCAAAACGGGACTGTCGACGACCAATACCCAGATAACTGCAATCGATGGCCGCACGACGGCCAACGAGGCAAGCATCAAGCAGCTCGACGGCGACATGACGACCGCGAAAAACAACATCGCGATGCAAACGTCCGATATCTCGACCATCACCAAGCGACTCGACAATCTGTCCACCGGCACGACTGGCCTCGTTCAGCAGGCCAAGGCGGGTGACGATCTCAAGGTTGGTGCGGATACCGATGGTGCTGCGGTGAACTTTGCCGGCACCGCGGGCGGGCGCAAGCTCACCGGCATCGCTGCCGGTGATGTATCCGCACTCAGCACCGACGCCGTCAACGGCTCGCAACTGCACGGCGTCGCGGGCAGCGTCGCCGCGGCCATCGGCGGTGACTCCAAGGCGAACGCGGACGGCACGATTTCCGCACCGTCCTTCACGATCGGCGACGGCAAGGGCGGCACGACCACTGTCAATACACTTTCGGATGCGGTATCGAATCTCGACGGTCGCACGACAGTCAACGAAGGTGACCTCAAGCATCTCGCCGACCGGATCGGCATCGGTACGATCGGCGTCGTTCAGCTGGATCAGACGACCGGCATGATCGCGGTCGGTGCGAACAGCGGCGGCTCGGTGGTGAACTTCGCAGGCACCGGCGGCACACGCACGCTGTCGGGCATCGCAAACGGCGTGAACGACGACGAAGCGGTGACGATCGCGCAGCTCCGCGCAACCGGCCTGATCGATTACACCGGCAAGGAAGTCGGTGCCGTCACCTACGACAGCGGCCTGTCGTTCGACAGCGTGACTTTTGCCGGCGCGCTCGGCACGACCCTGCGGGGCGTCGCGGCCGGCGAGGTCAGCGCCAACAGCATGGAGGCCATCAACGGCAGCCAGCTCTTCGGGCTGCAAGAGCAGTTCGCGAAGCAGTTCGGGGAGCTGAGCGTCCGTGTTGACGACTTGTCTGATCGCGTCACCGATCGCGAGAACACCCCCGGCACGGGTGGCTCAGGCACAGGTGGCCCAGGCACGGGGGGCGACGGTTCGACCGTCAACGGCATGGGTTCGAGCGCATCGGGTGAAAACAGCTCTGCCATGGGACAGGGTTCGGATTCATCAGGAGGGAACAGCTCGGCCATCGGCCAGGGCTCGGTCGCATCCGGCGGGAACGGCACTGCTGTCGGTCAGGGTTCAGTCGCCTCGGGCGAAAACAGCACGGTCATCGGCCAGGGCTCGACGGCTACCGGCAGCGGCTCGGTCGCTCTCGGCCAGGGTTCGGTCGCGAATCGAGACAACACTGTGTCGGTTGGCTCGGTCGGCAACGAGCGCCAGATCACGAACGTCGCCGACGGCACGGCGCCAACCGACGCCATCAACAAACGCCAGCTCGATGGCGCAATGCAGTCGATCGACCAGCGCTTCGGGGATACGAACCGGATGATCAACGACGTGGCGAAGAATGCATACGCCGGTATTGCAGCCGCGATGGCGATGCCGAACATGACGCCGTCGCAGCCGGGCAAGACGGTGGTCGCGGTCGGCGCCGCAAACTTCAAGAATGGCTCGGCCGTCGCGGCCGGCGCCACCTACCGGTCGCGCAACGGCAATTGGCTGATGAATGGCGCGGTGTCGATCACGTCGGTGGGCGATGCGGGCGTGCGTGCCCAGGTCGGCTACGAGTTCTGACCCGCAAGCCTCGCGAGTCGGGATTCAACCGGCGCGATCGGCGCGTGATGATGTCTGTTGCGCCCGGTCGCGCCGTTGCCGTGCTGGCGAGGAAATCGCGTCACAATTCAACGCATTCATCAGGCAAGCGGCTCGATTGGCTGTGTCAAGTCCTGGAATAGGTTGACAGTATTCAGACGCTAGAACGCCCGATGCACCGCATCGGGCGTTTTGTATTCCAGGGTGGCGTGTGGGCGCCCATGGTTGTCGATGTGCACGGACTGTTAGGCCATACACCGCACCGGGCAGTCGCGCCCGGTCATTTCCGGATGCAATCGCGTGGCCAGAACGCACGCCATCAGCATGACAGCCACCGCGATGCCGTGCACCGGGTTGCGCAGACACGATGCGACCTGCTCGCTCCTCGCCACACCGAACAGGCACCACAGGCAGAAATGCTCGCAGTTGTTCGTGAGCAACCGGTACTGGCATTCGCCAAGGCGCGATGCCGCGCGGCGCGCCGCTTCCGTTCCATCGTACAGCGCGCTCGCGTGGCGAATGATCGCGAGCCCGAAACCGGCACGGAAGCCGTCCAGCGTGACGATCTCGACTGGACCACCGCTCGCATGGCGCGACCATCCCGCGTAGTGAATCACGTTGCCATTGCCGATGTAGATCCCGTGATGCAGATAGCCGGGGCGGCGGGTCACGAGGTGGGCACCGACCGGCGGTTCGCCATCCAGCATGGCGTCGTCGGCGTGCGCTGCGGTCGGATCAATCATCGCCAGCTCCTCGGTCCTGCGGCGGCGGGGCGGAAGAGCCGCGCGCCGGCCGCGAAACACGTTGCGTCCTGTCACGTCTCCAGTATTGGCAGTGGAGCCGCGCGGAACAATCAGCGTGGCCTGAGCTTGCTGTCCGACGTCGGGCCGCCGTGTCGGAAATTTCCGACGGGCCGTGCAATATCGGCTGACAGCCTTCACGGACGATTGCGCCGCCCGGAGCCTGCTCCCCCGTGTTTTCAGGCGTGCCGCGGCGCTCGGGCAGATGGGGCGCGATGACTGTCTCGCGGGGCCCGTCCGGCTTCGTTCGGTTTCGACAGGCGCGCACTTGACTTGAGTCAACGGAAAATCGACGTTCCGCGCGACGCTGGCATCGTCGTCGACGCGAATGCGCGACGTCACCGCACGCAGCCCGTTCCGCGACCGGACGAGCGGCATCGCAGCCGTGCTGGCTCAATCAGGAGAGTGAAGATGTGGACCGGAACCGTGAAGATGCTGCTGGCAGCCTGCCTGCTGAACATCGGTGCGAACGCGCTGGCTGACCCGTCGACCGAGCCGGTCGTGCACAACGGTGTCGCTTACATCACCGGCGGAATCGGCCAGGACGAGGTCACTGCGTTTCGCGATGTCGCGCCTCGCTACAACCTGCGGATCACGTTCGCATCGAAGCGGGGCCAGTATCTTTCCGATGTCGATGTCACGCTGTCGTCCGGCAAGTCGACGATTCTCGACGCGCACACGAACGGCCCGTTCCTGTTCGCGCGAGTGCCGCCGGGGCGATATACCGTGTCCGCGCACGACAGGGCCGTTCAGGAAGTCCGGCACGTCGTCGTACCGGCGCGGGGCGCGGTCGATGTGCGCTTCTACTGGCACGACCCGGACCGGCACGGCGCGATACGTCTGTGCGCCGATTGTTCCGCATCGCCGCAGTAACCGGCCCGCTAGCGGCGCGTTCGTTCAGGACCGGCGTGGCTGGAGAAGCGACGCTGCGTCGGCCGATCGCGGATCCTGACGCCATCGACGTGGCAGACCTCCGCGCGCAGCTCGACTCAATCGATGCGGCCATCACGAAGAAATGAACGCAGTGAAACAGGCTCGATCACGACGATCCCGCTGCGCTGCCGCGCTGACCGGCGCGCTGCTGTTCACGCTTGCGTCAGCCGGTGCGCGCGCGGAATCCGATACGGCCGTGGCGCAGCAGCAGACCACCGCGATCGACGAGGCGATCGCCGCCGAGATCGCCGACGGCCATCTTGCCGGCGCCGTGGTCGTGACGGGCGACGCGGACGGCGTGCGCGTGCGCATCGCGCGCGGCCTGCGCGTGACGGGCGAGCACGCCGAGGCGATGACGGCCGATACCGTCTTCGATCTTGCTTCGCTGACCAAGCCGGTGGCGACGGCGGTCGTGATCATGCAGCTCGCGGAGCGCGGCATGCTGCGCCTCGATGCGCCGGCCGCGCGTTACTGGCCCGCGTTCGGCGCGCACGGCAAGGCCGGCATCACGATCCGCCAGTTGCTCGCGCATGTGTCGGGGCTGCCGGACGGCGTGTCGTCGCCCCGCGCGCTGCGCAGCCGCTCCGCCGTGCTGGCCGACATCGTCGCGATGCCCCCCGGCACACCGGCCGGCACGCAGGTGCGCTATAGCGACGTCAACTACGTGGTGCTTGGCGAGATCGTCGAGCGCGTGTCGCACCGGCCGCTCGACGCGTGGTGCGCCGCACATGTGTTCGCGCCGCTCGGGATGGCGAGCACCGCGTTTCGGCTATCCGCGTCGCTGTTCGCGCGCGTGGCGCCCACCACCGTTCGCGATGGCCGTCTGCTGCGCGGGAGCGTCCACGATCCCGTCGCGGCCGCGATGGGCGGCGTCGCCGGCAATGCGGGCCTGTTCGCGAGTGCGGACGACCTGGCGCGTTTAGCGCGCATGCTGCTGAACGGCGGCGCTCTCGGTCCGGTGCGCGTGCTGGCGCGCCGCAGCGTCGCCGCGCTCGAGACGCCGGCCACGCTCGACGCGGAAGGCGATCTGCACACGCCCGGCTGGGCGGTCGGGCCGCCGCTCGTCGCGAACCGCTATCGGCTGCCGCCGGTCGGCGCGTTGCAACACCTCGGCTACACCGGCACGGCGCTGTGGATCGATCCGGTGACGCGCCGCTTCGCGATCGTGCTCACCAGCCGGCTGTATCCCGACGAAACCGGCACGGCGATGCCATTGCGCTCGCTCGTGCTCGGCGTCGTATCGAGCGGGGCCGCGCCCGTGACGTCGTCGCGGATTGCGACGCGCGTGCCCGCGATGGCGGCAGCCGTCGCGCAAGCCGCCCGGTTGCCGGTATCGCGCGGGCCGGTGCTGGCCGGCATCGACGTGCTCGCGGCGAGCGGCTTCGCGGCCGTTGCGGGCAAGCGCATCGCGCTCGTCACGAACCGCAGCGGCTTCGACCGGTTCGGCCGGCGCACGGTCGACCTGCTCGCGCAGGCGCCGGGCGCGCGGCTCGTCGCGCTGTTCGCGCCCGAGCACGGGCTCGGCACCAACGTCGACGAGACATTCGGCGACACGCTCGACGCCGCGACCGGTGTGGTCGTTCACAGTCTCTACGGCGATCGACGCCGGATCGCGCCCGTGCTGCTCGCCGATGTCGACGTGCTGGTGCTCGACCTGCAGGACGCAGGCGTACGCTTCTTCACGTATCTGGCCACCCTCGGCTACGCGCTCGAGGCCGGCGCCGCCGCGCATCGCCCGGTGCTCGTGCTCGACCGCCCGGACCCGCTGGGCGGCGATGTGTCCGGCGGCCCCGTGGCCGATGCCGGGCCGGCCGCGTTCACCGGTTATTACCCGTTGCCGCTCCAGCCCGGCATGACGCTCGGCGAACTGGCGCGACTGTTCAACGACCGCCTGCATATCGGCGCGGCGCTGACCGTGGTGCCGATGGCGAATTACGTGCGCGCGATGCGCTTCGGCGATACCGGGCTCGGCCGGGTGCCGCCATCGCCGAACCTGCGCGACGGCGCCGCGTTGTCGCTGTACCCGGAGACGGGGCTCATCGAGGGCGCGGCGATTAGTGTCGGGCGCGGCACCGCGACACCGTTCGGCGTGGTGGGGGCACCGTGGATCGACGCGCGCATTCTCGTGGACGATCTTCGCGCGATGCGGCTGGACGCGACGTTCTCGCCGGTTCGCTTCGTGCCCGCGGAGGGGCCGTATCGCGGCAGGGTGTGCGAAGGGGTGCGCATCGAACGGCCGCCCGGCGCGGCACGGCCGGGCGAAATCGGGCTGGCACTCGCACTGGCGCTGCACCGGCGTTATCCGGCGAAGTTCCGGATCGATGCGATCCGAGCATCGGTCGGTTCGCGCGAGGTGGCGGACATGCTGGAGGCAGGGCGGTCGCTCGATGAGATAGAACGGGTCGTCGATGCACAAAATGCCGCGTTCGCGCGCGAGCGGGCGGCGTTTTTGTTGTACTGAGCGCGTACCGCGCGCGGACGATCGCGCGAATCATTCGTCCGATGCGTTTTCCTTCCCCGACTGGCTTGATTTGAGTCAAGCGTAAGCAACCGGGCCGCGTGATCCTGATTGCGAGCGCAACGGCATCCGTGCACGGCCTCTCAATGGCACGCCCACAATCGAACGCCAGGCCCTTAAGAATGCGGTAAGGAACCGGCCCGAACATGAACGCATCGCCCAGGAGAATCACGATGCGGATATCCCGTTCCATTCACGCGATTTTTTATCCATGCCTTTCTGTATCGATGCTGTTTGCCGCCATTGCGTGCGCGCGCGCCGAAACGCCTGCCCGCCTGCTGGACGGTTATACGGCGAAGGCAGGCACGAGCGCCGCGCCGTCGCGGGGACAGCAGTTCTTCACGTCGCGGCATGGACGCGACTGGAGTTGCGCGAGCTGTCATGGAAGCACGCCGACCGGCCCGGGCCGACACATCGTCACCGGCAAGACCATCGAGCCGCTGGCGCCCGCGTTCAATCCCGCGCGGTTCACGGACGAGGCGCGGACCGAAAAATGGTTCCGGCGAAACTGCAAGGACGTCGTCGGGCGTGAATGCTCGACCGCCGAGAAGGCGGATGTCCTGAGCTGGCTCATGAGCCTGAAACCTTGACGACGAACGATCATGACCAACTTTGACACGACAACCTCCCCGCGCAGGATCGTTCCGCCGCGATATGTAGTGGCAGGCGCGCTCACGATGCTGTTGACGTCGCTGCTGCCGCGCGCGGCACTGGCCGAGGACGAAATGCGGGGCCTCGCGATTCCGTTGCTCCCCAAGTACAAGCAGGAGTGCGCGACCTGCCACGTCGCCTATCCGCCCGGGGCGCTGCCCGCCGAGTCGTGGCGCCGCATTCTGAACGGTCTCGATCACCACTTCGGCACCGATGCAACGCTCGATCCGACGAGCATCGGGCAACTGGAACGCTGGCTGACGGCACACGCGGCAACTGGCGCCGCGGCTCGCCGTCCGCCGGAAGACCGGATTACCCGATCGGCGTGGTTCGCCGCCACGCACGACGAGGTTCCCGCGTCCGTGTGGCGCAGCCCCGCAGTGAAGCGGCCGTCGAATTGCGCCGCATGTCATACGCAAGCAGACAAAGGAAATTTCGATGAACGATTCGTCCGCATCCCGGGCTCACGGTGAAACGACGCGCTCGCGTCCTGCCCGGATACTGGTCTGGGACGCGCCGCTTCGTGCGTTCCACTGGTTGACGGTGGTTGCCTTCGCCGGCGCGTGGCTGACCGCCGAGAGCGAGCGCTGGCGGCTCATGCACGTCGCGTTCGGGTACACGATGCTGGCGCTCGTCGCGTTTCGCGTCGTGTGGGGCGTGGCCGGCACGCGTCATGCGCGGTTCACGTCGTTCGTGCGTTCGCCGGCGGCCGTTGTCCGCTACGTGCTGAGCCTTGCGAAAGGCAGGCCGGAGCACCATGTCGGCCACAATCCGGCGGGCGCCGTCGCGATCGTTGCCATGCTGGCGATGACGGTCGTCACCGGGGCAACCGGCTGGGCCGCCTACACTGGAAACGGCGAATCCTTCGGTGACCTTCATGAAGGCGCAGCGAACGTGATGCTCGCGCTCGTTGCGGTGCACGTCGCCGCCGTGCTCGTCAGCAGCGTCGCGCATCGGGAGAATCTGGCCGGTGCGATGGTGACCGGTTACAAGCGCGGTGCGGCGACCGACGGCATCAGGCATGCCTGGTGGGGGATTGCCGTCGTCATGACGGCGGCGGCGATCGGCTGGTGGTGGACGCAATGGCATGCGGCGCCGCAACCCGTTCAAACGGACCGGCCCGTCATGACGGACACTGGCCGCCCCGCGAACGGGGCGGGCCGGCACGACGATTGACGACCCCGGACGGAGTGCTCGATCGTGCGCATCCTGCTCGTGGAAGACGACGTCCTGCTCGGCGACGGGATCCGCGCCGGACTGCGCCAGCAAGGATTCCAGGTCGACTGGGTGCGCGACGGCGACGCGGCCCAGCGCGAGCTGCGCGCGCATGCACATGCCGCGGCGATCCTCGATCTCGGGTTGCCGCTCGTGGATGGCATGGATGTCCTGCAGCGCATTCGTCGCGACGGCATCGCGTTGCCGATCCTGATCCTGACCGCGCGCGATGCCGTGCCCGACCGCATCAGGGCGCTCGACGTGGGCGCCGACGACTACGTGATCAAGCCCGTCGACCTGTACGAGCTCGGTGCGCGTTTGAGAGCCCTGGTCCGGCGCGCCCATGGCCGGCCGACGGAGCGGCTCCAGGCGCAGGACGTCGAGCTGGAGCCCGCGTCGCGCACCGCGCGCCGCGCCGGCGTGGCCGTCGCGCTGTCCACGCGCGAGTTCGACCTGCTGCACATCCTGATGCTGAATGCCGGCCGGGTCCTGTCGCGCGAGCAGATCGAGCAATATCTGTACAGCTGGGGGCAGGAGGTGGAGAGCAATGCCGTCGAAGTGCACATCCATCGCTTGCGTGCGAAGCTCGGCAGCGAACTGATCCGGACGGTGCGCGGCGTGGGTTACGTGCTGATGCGGGACGCTGCATGAAAGCCGTGCTGCCAGCTCGCTCGCTACATGGCCGGCTGCTGACGCTCGTGCCGGCCGTGGTCCTCGGTGTCTGGCTATCGACGCTGATGCTGACCTGGCTCGATGCGCGGCGCGAGATCGATCGGCTGCTCGACGGCCACCTCGCGCAGGCGGCGGCACTGCTCGTCGCGCAGCAGGCGCGCGGGACGGATGACGACGACAACGCAATCGACGCGCCGATCCTGCATCCATACGGGCCTCGCGTGGCCTTTCAGGTGTTTCATGAAGGCCGGCTCGGCCTGCATTCCGAAAACGCACCGTCCAGGCCGATGGTGGCGCCCGAGCTGACCGGGCGCGACCGGGCTTCCGGATTCTGGACCGTCGAAATCGACGGGAATGCGTGGCGGGTATTCGTCGTGCACGGCGTGCGCGGCGACGTTCAGGTGTTCGTGGGCGAACGAATCGATTCACGCCAATCGATCTTGGGCGCCGTCATGCGCAGCGCGTTCTGGCCGATGGCGGCGGCCTTGCCATTGCTCGTGCTGGCCATCGGCTGGGCGGTTCGCCGCGGCACGGCACCGCTGCGCGATTTCGGGCGAGCGCTGGCGAAGCGGAATCCGCAGGCGCTCGACACGATCCGGCTGGAGCGGACGCCGCTCGAGATGCGGCCGATGCTGGATGCGCTGAACGGCCTCTTCGAGCGAATTCGTGCCGTGATGGACGCGGAGCGCCGATTCACTGCCGATGCCGCGCACGAGTTGCGCACGCCGATCGCGGCCGTCAAGGCACAGGCGCAGGTTGCATTGGCCGAGCACGATGACGAGCGACGCCGCCATGCGTTGCGGGGTGTTCTCGAAGGGTGCGATCGCGCGGCACGTCTGGTCGATCAGCTCCTGTTGCTGTCCCGTCTCGATGCGGGCGCACTGGCGGACCGCGCACCGGTCGACGTGTCTGCCCTGGCGAAAGGCGTGGTCGCGGAGGCCGCGCCACAGTCGATCGGGAAACAGCAGAAGCTGGAACTCGACGCGCCATCGCCATGCATTGTCGGCGGCAACGAAGCCTTGCTCGCGGCGATGGTACGCAATCTGGTCGACAACGCGATCCGCTACAGCCCGCCACGCGCGCGCATCACCGTTTCGGTCGGCCAACGGGACCAGCGCATCGTGCTGCGTGTCGAAGACAGCGGCCCGGGCATCGGCGACGACGATCTGCGCAGACTGGGCGAACGCTTCTTTCGGCCGGCCGGCACCCGACCGAGCGGGAGCGGCCTCGGCTGGTCGATCGTGCGGCGCATCGCAGCGGCGCACGAGGCCGACATCCAGGTGGATCGATCGCCTACGTTCGGCGGACTGCGTGTGGCCATTGCGTTGCCGGCCGCCGATGAAGCCGGTGCGGCCACGCGTTAGTCGACCATGTACGTCATCGATCAGACTGCACAAGTTCGAGGCCTGGCCGGAGGGCACCGGCGCGGTCGATCGCGGCCGGAATGGCGTGTTCGTCTCGGGACACGCCGAACCGCGCGATTACTGGCCGGCAGCGCCACTTGCAGGGCCGCCAGGCTGACCGTGCATGTAGCCCGGCCCCATGCCCATTCCCATGCCTTGTCCCCGATGCATGCCCCTCATGGGGGGAACATCAGGCAGCGTCATGCCGCGCGCCTTCGCACGCTTCTGCATCTCGGCGTGGTGCTGCGCGCGAATTTTCTCGCGCTCGGCATCCGATTTCGCGGCGAGCATGCGGGTACGGTATTCGTTCCGCTCGGCAGGCGTCATCAGCTGGCTGCCGTACATCATGCCGCGCCACTCGACGGCGGGATCGCTAGCCGGTTGGCGTGGCTGGGCATCGGCCAGACCGGACGTGATCGCGATCGCGGCGCCGATCAGACACGAAACGGTGAACCTGTTTGCGCTGGACATGACGGTCTCCAGGTCGTTTGCATGGGTTCAACCGTACGCAAAACGGGGGGGCGATCCTTTGCCTCAGATCAAGTGCCGCAGAGTGACCGCCAATACCATCGAATACATGCCGCAGATACGCAACTGTCAGACGTGCAACGCATCGTTCCACGTCGCAGTGTCGACACGTCGGGCGCGCGCGTGCCACGCGGGTCGGCCAGGCTGCCTGCGACTTCCCGAACTCGATCGATCCTCCAACCCTGAAACGTGACCTGAATCGTGACGCCAACCAACCCCGACACCGTTTCGGAAACCGTCGCCGAAGCGACGCCCGCGATGGCCGCGGCGGCCACCCGAAGCACCTGGGTGAGCGTCGCAGTCAACCTCGCGCTGAGCATCGGCCAGGTGGTGATCGGCATCCTGTCCCGATCGCAGGGCCTCGTGGCGGACGGCATTCATTCGTTATCCGACCTGATCGCCGATTTCGTCGTGCTGCTGGCCGGTCACCATAGCCGAAAACCTGTCGACGAAACTCATCCATACGGACATCAGCGCTTCGAAACCGGTGCATCGCTGGCACTTGCGGCAATCCTGCTGCTGGTCGGCGGCGGCATGCTCTGGTCCGCCATCCAGAAACTCGAACATCCGGAAACGATCGCGCGCGTCCACGTCGCGGCACTATGGGTCGCGCTCGTCGCGCTCGCCGCGAAGGAAAGCCTGTTCCGTTACATGCTTGCCGTGGCAACTCGCGTGAAGTCGAGCATGCTGGTGGCCAACGCGTGGCATGCGCGTTCGGATGCCGCATCGTCTCTCGTGGTCGCCTGCGGCATCGTCGGCAACCTGTTCGGCTATCCGCTGCTCGATCCTGTCGCCGCGCTGATCGTCGGCGGGATGATCGTGAAAATGGGCGCCACGTTCGGCTGGAACGCATTGCATGATTTGATGGATCGAGCGGCCGATGCCGAAGACGTGCAGGCGATCCGCGCGACGCTGCACGCGACGCCGGGTGTGCTGGACGTGCACGACCTGCGCACGCGAAAGACCGGCGATCTGATCCTCGTGGACGTGCATCTCGACATCGACGCCGATCTCACGGTTGCGCAAGGTCACGACATCGCCGTGGACGCGCGCGCTCGCGTGATGAAGCATCACCGCGTCCTGAACGTGATGACGCACGTCGATCCGCGTGAGCGGGAACGCGTCGTTGAAGTCACGTCCGGGATGCGTGGCCGATAGGACGCGACGGTCGGCCGACACAGCCGTTCAACACGTCGCGCACGGATGTGTCATTCAGAACTGCGCGGATGATGGCCGCGCCGAAACGTCAATCGACGTTCGTTGAAGAGCGCGCGCCAGTCGAGCTTCGTCAACATGAACACGACGCCGAGCAACACCAGTTGGGTGACGATGAAGTATCCGCCGAGGTAAGTGCCTTCGAGGTCGGATTCCACGTCCAGCCGGGTGGACGCAAAGCGGCCGAGGTGCGCCCAGATCGCATAGGTGGTTGCGCGGCCGATGAAGAACGCCGCCGCGATGATCCTCAGCGGCAACCCGGACAGTCCGTACGCGATGAACAGATAGTTCGACGGCAGCGGGCTCAATGCGTAGAAGAAGAACGCACCGGCGGTGAGCGTCCGGTGCTTGCGCAGCCAGCGTGTGGCGACGTCGATATTCTCGCGATCCGATTCCCGCATCCAGCGGGAGCGGACGAGCGATCTTGCGAAGGTCGCCAGAATGACGCGACCGGTCGTTGCGGCGCCTGCCGCCACGACGGCAAAGATCAATGGATTGCCGTCGGGCAGGTTGAACCCGACCCACGACATCGCCATCCAGGTGGGCGGGGCGAACGCCGGCATGAGATTCAGCAGAAGAATCAGCAGAAAGAGTACAGCCAGCGTCAGCACGATATCGACTCCAGGGCGTCCGGTATCACTTTTCAATTTTGCTGAGGAAAGGAGCCGGCGGCTTGACTCACGTCAAGCAAGGCGCCGTGCCGGCATGTCGCGCGAGGCGCGTCGCGCTGACCCATGTCAACGGTCGAGTCGCGGCGTTTCCTAGACTGATGCCACGCCGTCTGCAACCGGAAACGGAGGCAGTGAACGCCTCCCTGCACGGCAATCGGAACAATCGTCATGTCGCGAATCCCCTGGTCGATCGATCTCGCGTTGCTGGTTCTGGCGGCCGTCACGCTCGCCGGAGGGGGCGTGTGCGCGGCGCTCGGTCTGCATTCAATCGCGCGGCTCGTCTGGTTGCTCGGCACGCTGCCGGTCTTGCTGGCGTTGACGGTATCGCTCGTCAAGGCCGTGGCGAAACGGCGGGCAGGCATCGATGTGCTCGCGTGGCTGGCCATCGCGCTGGCGATCGCACTCGACGAGACGCTCACGGCGGCTGTCATCGCATTGATGCTGGCGAGCGGGCGGACGCTGGAGCGGTATGCGCAAGACCGCGCGCAACGCGAGATGACCGCGCTGCTCGCCCGTGCCCCTCGGCAGGCCACCCGGTTCGAGAACGATGAATGGCGTTCCGTTGCCGTGGAAACGCTCGTTCCCGGCGACAGGCTGCTTGTGCGAAGCGGCGAGTTCGTGCCGGTCGACGGCACGTTGATCGATGACGCGGAACTCGACGAATCCATGCTGACGGGCGAGTCGTCCACCCAGCGGCGGCGCGCCGGAGAAAGCGCATGCAGCGGCGTGGTCAACGCCGGTGCGCCGTTCGAAATGGTTGCCCGCACGACGGCGGGCGACAGCACGTTTGCCGGCATCGTCCGCATGGTCGAGCGCGCGCAGCGCGAGAGAAGTCCGTCCGTGCGGCTCGCGGATCGCTACGCGGCATGCTTCGTGCTCGCTTCGCTGCTCGTCGCGGGCATCGCGTGGCTTCTGACCGGCGACGTCGCGCGTGCGCTCGCCGTGCTCGTCGTGGCCACGCCTTGTCCGTTGCTCCTCGCCGTGCCGGTCGCCATCGTGTCCGGCATGTCGCGTTGTTCGAAACGCGGCATCCTGGTCAAGGGAGGGGGCGCGCTGGAACGTCTTGCACAAGCGACGATCCTGTTCTTCGACAAGACCGGGACGCTGACCGGAGGGCGGGCACGCATCGTCGCGATCGAATGCGGCACGGACGTCGAAACGGACGACGTGCTGCGTTTCGCGGCGTCATTGGCCCAGGCTTCGGGGCACGTCATCTCGGATGCGCTGACGGTCGCCGCGCGGGAACGCGGGATCGATCTGTCGCCGCCGTCCTTCGTGATGGAAACGGCAGGTGAGGGCGTGACAGGCCGGGTCGACAACCGAACCGTCGCGATCGGCCAGTTCGGATACGTCTCCGCCTGTTCAACGGTCGCCCCCTGGAGCGACGCGTTCCTGAAGCGGGTCGGCAACGAGGGCGGGGCTGCCGTATTCGTCGGCGTCGATGGCGTCATGATCGGCGCGATTCAGATGGCCGACCAGGTGCGACTGGAAACGCCGCGGGCATTGCGGATGTTGAAACGAGAAGGCGTTGAGCGCCTCGTCATGCTCACCGGCGACCGGCGAGACATCGCCCAGGCCGTCGGGGAGTTGCTGGGTGTGACCGACGTACGCGCCGAGCAGACGCCGACGGACAAGCTCGCCGCGATTCAGGCCGCGCGCAAGGAGGGCGTGACGATCATGGTCGGCGACGGTGTGAACGACGCCCCCGCGCTGGCGGCGGCCGACGTCGGTATCGCGATGGGCGCGCGCGGGGCGGCCGCGTCATCCGAAGCGGCCGACGTGGTACTGCTGGTGGATCGGCTGGATCGACTCGTCGATGCAATACGTATCGCACGACGGTCGCGCCGGATCGCGCTCGAGAGCGTGGTGGCCGGCATGTCGCTGTCGGTCGTCGCGATGGCGGTCGCAGCGGCCGGGTTCCTGCAGCCGATCGCCGGTGCGGTGATTCAGGAAGTCATCGACGTCGTCGTCATCGTCAATGCATTACGCGTGTTGCTGGTTCGCCCGCGGCCGACGGACGCCCGGCTGGCCGATGTCGACGTCGAGCAACTCAGGCGCGAGCACACGGCATTGTCACCGTTGCTGGACCAGATCAGGGATCTCGCGGATCGCATGCCGCAACTGTCGGGGGCAGCCATCGCCGGCGAGCTTGATCACATGATCGATTCGCTGGATGAACGGCTGCTGCCGCACGAACGCGCCGACGATCGGGACGTCTACGCGCGTCTCGCACCGCTTCTCGGTGGCGAGGACCCGCTCGCGGCGATGAGCGGCGCACACAGGGAGATCTTCAAGATGGTCCGATCGCTCAGGCAGATGGTCGCGGACCTGCCGCGCGACGGAACGAACGCCATGCAGGTGCAGGCGATACAGCGTTTGCTGTACGGGCTGGAGGCCATCGTACGCCTGCATTGCGCTCAGGAGGAGGAACTGTTCCACGCCGTCGGGGCGGATGCGTGATGACGCCACGCATCACGCATGCGGCGCACTTACCAGAAGAACCGGCGTTTTCGCGATGCGCGCAACGCGTCCGGCCACGCTGCCGACGAGCCAGCCCGTGACGCCGCGCCGCCCATGGGTGCCCATGACGATCATGTCCGCGTTCCATTCGATGGCGTCTCGCACGATCACGTGAGGCACGTCTTCGCCAGTGCGGTCCGTTTGAAACAGTTGCGACTGCGATTGCCCGGCGGGGATGCCGTCGAGCAGGGCCATGGCCTTTTGCAGTACGTGATTGCCTTCGCTGAGCAACGCCTGTTCCAGCGTTTCGACGGGGACGAAATCACCCAGCGATGTGGGGCGATCGAGCACGTGAATCGCCCGAAATTCGGTCTCGGGCCGCGAAAATTTCAACCCCGTTCGCAATGCGTGGAGCGCAATCGGGCTGCCGTCGACCGTGAACAGCATCCGCCGCGGCAGGTGCTCGGCGACCGACGCGAAGCCTTCCGGAACGATGAGCAGTGGGCAACCGACCAGCTTGCCGAGCGGGCCGGAAACCGTTCCTTCGATCCATCCGAGCAGGCCATGATGCTGACGTGCGCCGACGATCAGGAGTTCGGCCTGCCAGGCTTGCGCGCTGTCGGCCAGCGCATGCACGACATCCCCGCCGTGCGTGGACAGGTCGATGACTTCCGTGTCGATGGTGATGTCGTCGCGCGGAATCGCGCTCTGGGCGCGCGACAGCGCGTCGGATGCGTCTCGCAGCAATTCGTCGCGTGCCGATTCGAGAAATGCCGCGGATCTCGATCCGCGCGGGACGAGTGTCCGCGGATTGTCCGCAACGCTGACGATATGCACCGCGGCGTTCGATGGAAGGAAAGCTTTGGCATACGCGAGTGCATGCGCGGATGCGGTGGAACCGTCGATGGCGATCAGCACCCGTTGAGGAGCGGGTGCCGCCTGGAAAGATGAAGTGCTGGCGCTCATGAATGTCTCCCGGTGTCATCCGGCGATCGTGCATACGCAATTTTTCGCACGTGCGGTCTTCACAGGGTTGACCTTCGTCAAGCGTCTTTCTCCGTGGCGCCCCGGGGCCGGATGCCATCACATCGATCTACTCGGTCAATCGCGTTGGCGATGTGATTCGTCTGGCTTATGGCGTCGCCCGGGCGCAGGCCGGGTTGCCCGTGAACTCCGCATCCGGTGCGTTCGAGAATGCGAAGTTAACATTGCCTTCAGCTTCAGCGAGCATGCTGTCCTCAAGGCAGAAGAGATGTTCTCGGATGCCGACCCTGTTCACTGGAGGTCGAGATCATGAAATTCGCTATCCGTACCATCATGCTGGCTGCGGCCATCATCCCCGCATTCGCATCGGCGGCGCAATCAGGCAGCGCGCTGACCCGGGCGGAAGTCCGCGCCCAGATCACGCAGGTCGAGCAGGCCGGTTACAACCCGGCCCGAAAGGACATTCATTATCCGCAATCGATCCAGCAGGCCGAGGCACGCATTCAGTCTTCCGAATCGATGCCGCAGGCCGATGCGTCGGGCTATGGGCCCGCATACGGGGCAGGGGCTGACTCGGGAGCATCGGTCCAGAGTCACGCCGCGACGCCTCGGTTGTACACGCATCATTGACGGCACGCACGCGAGCGTCGAGGCTCCGGCGCTCAGTACGACTTGCCGGCAACGGTCGCCGACTCGAGCTCGCGCGTGATGATCTGGGTGCCGCCGACATCGGCGACCGACTTGACCAGACCGACGCCTGGCGCGAGCCAGTCGTCGGCGACCGTCGTGCTGGTCAGCGCCGGATTGGAGAACGTTTCGGTGATGTGATAGTGACACGCGTTTTCGAACACCTTGCCGTTCTTCAGGCTGACCGTTTCGCGCGCGACGTACGCGCGCTGGGTCGATACCGCCGTCTGGGCGCCGCCTGACGGAATGACGGGCGTATCGACGTAGTTCGCCGTCTCGCTTCCCGACAATCCGATCGTCTCGACATACGGCGGCGAGTTGACGTCCCGCAACGCGAGGTTACCCGAACTGTAAACCTCGCCGCCGTAATTCGCGCGCGCGCCGTTGCCGACGAGATAATAATGATTCGTCTGGATCGGCGAGCCGGTCGATGTTTCGGCTTGCTGAGTAAGCGCGACGCCTTCGAACGTTGCCGGCCCGTAGGCGCGCGTGTACAGGCCATTGTCGACGGCCGGACTTTGCGAAGTCGCCTGCGTGTACATGTGCAGCCTCACGGTATCGCCTTGCTGATAGACCGGATCGCACTCGAGGTTCGAGGTCGTGGTCGTGCCGGACCCGCCGCTCGGCGCGCCCGGCGGCGGCGTCGTCCCGGTCGTGTCGCTCGACGTGCCTTGGGCGGCCGGGGCCGGAGAATCGTTGCCGCCACAACCGGCCAACGTCAGACCGATCAATACGGCGATCGGAAACCACACGCATTGCCTGTTCTTCATCTTTGTTCTCTCAGGTCGGTTGAACACCATGCTCATCGAAGGTTTTTATCGTTTCGCCGATCAGTGACGCGTGCGGCTGCGGGAAGGGCGCAATCGCACGCCCTCCGGTCGATGCGAACACCGGAGTGACGCAGCTCCGGTGTCGCGTCATCGCTCAGTTGACCTGCAACTGACCACCGCGGCCGAGGCCGCCCTTGACGTCCTGCGCCTTGTAGCTGCGCAGCGCGACGACCATCTTGTTCCACGCGTCGATGAACGCGACGACCGTCGCCTTGCCTTCCGGCGTCGTCGAGAAGCCGGCGAGACCGCCGCCCACGCCACCGCCCAGGCCGCCCAGCGCCGCGCCGTAGTTGGTCGCCGTCGAGCTGCCTTCCGATGCCGCGATCTGCACGGCCGAGCGCACGTCGAACAGCGTCAGCGTCACGACCGACGCCTTCGTCTGCAGGTGGCCTGCCACCGCCGCCACCGCGCTGTTGCCGATCAGCCCGCCGATCATGCTGCCGATGCCGGCGATCGGCGAATCGTTGATCACGATCTGCGGTTCCATGTAGTAATCGGCCGCGACACGCTGACCCTTCTGCTGCTTCGAACCCGCACGGTACTCGCCCGAGCTGCGCTGCAGTTGCGTGATGCGCGACAGGCGCGCGTCGCTCTTCTGGTTGCCGATCGACGTGATCACGAAGCAGTTCGACTGCTGGACGGCCAGGCGCAACAGCGGGTCGATGCTCGTCACTTTGGTCGCGCTGCCGAACGGGCCCCACCAGTCGGCGTTGCGGCCGTCGTCGACGGCGATCGTGCCGAGCGGCGATGCGCAGCGCTGCAACTGCGAATCCGCGCCGGCGCTCGCGCCGCCCGCGGCAGCGCCCGTGACGCCGGCGTTCTGGCCGCCGGGCGTCACCATGCCGCCGCAGCCGGCGACGGAAGCGCAAAGCGCTGCAACCAGCGCACCTTGAGTGAGACGTTGGGAAAGGATGGTCTTCATGTCGTTGTCGCTCGATAGAGTCGTTGTTCGGCTTATGTGTTCGTGCGAACTTCGATAAGCCCCCCGGCGTGGCGCGCGATGGTGGTCTCCCCGCAGCCGCCCCCGTTGCTTTCGGTCCGGTCAGTAGTACCAGTACGTCTGATGCCAGACGCCGTAGTACGGATAGCCCGAGTACCAGTAGCCGTAATAGACGTCACGCCATTGCGTACGCCATTTCCAGTCTTCCTCGTCTTCCTTCTTCGCCTTGCGGGCGAGCTCGAGCAGCTTTTTCGATTCCTTGTCGCCGCGGCCCGCGGCGATCGACAGCCACTTGTCCGCTTCGCGCGGATCGGAGCCCATCTCTTCGAGGCCGAACAGGTAGAAACTGCCGAGCGCCTTCTGCGCGTTCAGGTCGCCGCGCTCGGCGGCATCTCGCATCCACTTGAGGGCCTGGTAGCTGTCCTGCCGCACGCCATCGCCGCGGAAATAGCGCAGGCCGAGGTCGTAGGCGGCCTTCGGCTGGGTCTTCGCGGCCTGCTTCAGCGAAACGATGCGCGGATCTTCGCGATCATCGGAATCGTCCCTTTTTTGATAGGAGACCTGATCTTTAGGGCGATCAAAACACCCGGTGTCGTCGCAGATCCGTACCGTGCTGCCGGTGACGGACGGATCCTGCGCGCACGCGGCCAACAGCAGCAGCCCCGGTGCCAGCAAACGGCGAACCATTTTTACTTTCCCCACGTTTTATTTGCGCCGCACTGCTTCGCGCGATCTCACCCCCGCGAGCGCGCACCCGGCTTGCGCACGGCCCGATGAACACACGTTCACCCACGCCAGCGCACCGCCAAGGCTCTCTCAGGTTCTCTTTTCGGCTTGCCACATCACTGCAACATCTGACGCCGACAAAGGCAGGGCAGGCAGATGCCACGGCCCACGGCCTTTGCTCGATTCCGCCGCCGTGCCGATACCGCGCAATCCGGCGGAAAATATCGATCCTTATTTTCTCGGATCAAATGATACATATCGGTCTATCTAATAGTCAAGGCGACTTACATGTCCGAGTTTCGGGCCAACGGTGGTGGAGCTTTCCCTTTGCACGTCTGGCCTCAAGCGGCCAGAGGTACCTGATTCGGCGATGCTAGAATAATCCGTCTACATGGTATGAAACCTCGAGGAGGAGGGCACGGTCGTGAGAGCCAACAAACGCCAGGTGGTGGTAGACAAAGCTACCGAACTGTTCTCCCGGCACGGTTTTCATCCGGTCGGCGTCGACTGGATCATCGACGATTCCGGCGTTGCGCGAATGACGCTCTACCGGCATTTTCCGAGCAAGGACGAACTCATTCGCGAAGTGCTGGTGCAGCGCTACGACCTGATCATCGGCAGCATCGAAACGCAACTGCGGGACGTTCACGATCCGGTCGAGCGAGTCAAGACGATCTTCGACTGGTACGAAGCCTGGTTCAATACGCCGGAGTTTGCCGGCTGCCTGTTCGAGCGCGCGTTGGCCGAATTCGGAACCGCGTACGCGCCGATCTCCGACGTCGCGATCCGCTACCGCCGCAAAATGGTCGAATGGATCGCCGAATTGCTCGCGCCGCTCGTGTTGCCCGAAACGGCACAACGGCTGGCCGGCGTCTACATGATGCTGCTGGATGGCGCGACGGTCGACGCGCGGGCGTTCAACGATTCCGCATCCGCAGGGCGTGCATGGCACGCCGCGAAGGCCCTGCTTGAACAGGCTATGAGCGCCGCGAATCGGCCGGCAACAGACGCGGATCCCGCGACGCAGCTTGCATAGCGGGCCAGCCTGATACGCAGCCGCCGGATCGCCTGGCCCTCGGAGGGGGGCGGCGGCTTTCGCCGAGCCGAATACCGCCCCCATGGTTATGCGCGGCTTCAGTCGTTCCCCTGCTCGAGCACATTCTGCGTGAGCGTGACCGACGGAATCGTCGGCTTGAGCAACGCGCGGCGCGCGCGGCTGCTGAGCCACTTCCAACCGGCCACGAGCAGCAGCGCGACCAGCGGGATCGACGCGATCGTCCACGTACCGTTCGGGTAGTCGAATGCCATCAGGACCAGCACACCGAGCAGGAACAACAGCGTGAGCCACGATGTGACGGGCGCGCCCGGCATCCTGAACGACACGTCTTCCACCTCGCTACGCCTCACCGCGGCACGAAACTTCATCTGGCACACGACGATGAAGCCCCACGTGCTGATGATGCCGAGCGACGCGATGTTCAGCACGATCTCGAACACGCTCGACGGCACGAGATAGTTGAGCAGCACGCCGACCACGTAGATCGCGACCGTCACGAGAATGCCCGCGTACGGCACGGATTGCGCGCTCATTCGCGAAAGGAAGGCGGGGGCCGAGCCGCCCATCGACAGCGAACGCAACACGCGCCCGGTCGAATAGAGGCCCGAGTTGAGGCTCGACAGCGCCGCCGTCAGCACCACCAGGTTCATCACCGAACCGATGCCCGGCACGCCGAGCGCGCCGAAGAACGTGACGAACGGGCTCTGGCCCGCCTTGTACGCGCTCCACGGCAGCAGGCAGACCAGCAGAACGACCGACGCGACGTAGAAGATCGCGATTCGCCAGATCACGTTGTTGATCGCGCGCGGCAGCACCTTGCGCGCGTCCTTGCACTCGCCGGCGGCCGTGCCGACCAGTTCGACGCCCGCGAACGCGAACACCACGCCCTGCACCAGCACCAGCGCGGGCATCAGTCCGTGCGGAAAGAACCCGCCGTTGTCGGTGATCAGATGCATGCCGGTGTCGTGGCCGGCGACCGGCACGCCCGTGCCGAGGATCAGCGAACCGATCGCGAGAAACAGCACGATCGCGGCGACCTTGATCAGCGCGAACCAGAACTCCATCTCGGCGAACCACTTCACGCCGATCAGGTTCATCGTCGCGACGATGCAGAGCGCGACGAGCGCGAAAATCCACTGCGGAACGCCCGCGAACGGTGCCCAGTAATGCATGTAGAGCGCGACGGCGGTGATGTCGACGATGCCGGTCATCGCCCAGTTCAGGAAGTACATCCAGCCTGCGACGAACGATGCCTTCTCGCCCAGGAATTCGCGTGCGTACGACACGAAGCTGCCGCTGCTGGGGTGATGCATCACGAGTTCGCCGAGCGCGCGCAGGATCAGGAACGAGAACGCGCCGCACACCAGATAGACGATCGCGAGCGACGGCCCGGCGGCCTGCAGCCGGGCGCCGGCCCCGAGGAACAGCCCCGTGCCGATTGCCCCGCCAATCGCGATCATCTGCACCTGTCGATTGCCGAGGGTCTTGTGATAGCCGGCTTCGTGCGATTCGAGCCAGCTGCGTTTGTCGGTTTCGCCGGTTGTCGACGGTTCGGGAATCGATGCCATGACTGTATCCTCGCGCGCGGATGTGATTGGAATCATCCCGATCGCGAGACGATCGGGAGCCACCGATACCGGAGGATCGGGGCGCGAAATCAAGCGCCCCGGTCCTGATTGCGGTTCGCCGATCGTGGCGAAAGGCACGGTACCTCGCGAACGTATTCAGCCGTAATTCCGGTCACAAACAGAATGCAAATTTCGACTGAACCTGTTCGAATCCGCGCATATGGGCCTCGGTGACGACGCTGCAAGGCGAACACACCGGCGTCCGAATCCCCCGGGTGTACCAGTCAGGTAATTTGGTGCGCCGGCGCGCACTGCGGGGGCAACCGCCGTCGCCTGCGCCGATTCGTGCACCAAAACGAGGAATCCGGCTCAACGAAATTTTCCATGTCGTGCCGGTGCGGCAAGCGTTTCACGGCGATGGCCCGGTTTTTGCTGGAGGTGTCCGGCCGCGCAACGGTTGCGCGCTGCCCGACGACATACCAGACAAGGAAGATTCACCGTGAGCCCGACGACTCGACCGTTCCCCCGACGCACCTGGCTGGCTGCGTTGATCGCAGCCCCCGTGATGGCGCTGTTCGCTGCTGCGCCGGCCCATGCCGATGCGCTCGACACCATCGCGAAAAGCGGCGCGCTACGCGTCGCGGTGCCTGAAGACTATCCGCCGTTCGGCTCGGTCGGCACGGACATGCAGCCGCAAGGCTACGACATCGACATGGCCGAACTGCTTGCCAAATCGCTCGGTGTGAAGCTGAAACTGGTACCCGTGAACAGCGCGAACCGCATTCCGTATCTGACGACCAACAAGGTCGACATGGTGATCTCGTCGCTCGGCAAGACGCCGGAACGCGAGAAGGTCATCGACTTCTCGACCGCGTACGCGCCGTATTTCCAGGGCGTGTTCGGGCCGGCGGACGTGAAGGTGGGCGCGCCCGCCGATCTGACCGGCAAGACGGTCGGCGCCACGCGCGGCGCGCTCGAGGAGATCGCGCTGTCGCAGCTCGCACCGAATGCGACGATCAAGCGCTTCGAGGACAACAACGCGACGATCCAGGCGTTCCTGTCGGGGCAAGTGCAGCTGATCGCCGCCGGCAACATCGTCGCGGCGGCGATTCTCGCGAAGAATCCGCCGCGTCGGCCCGAGGTCAAGTTCGTGATCAAGAATTCGCCGTGCTTCGTCGGCGTCAACAAGAACGAACCGCGCCTGCTCGCGAAGATCGACGATGCGATCGCGCATGCGAAGCAGGACGGCACGTTGGGCGCGATGTCGAAGAAGTGGCTCGGCCAGCCATTGCCGGCCGGCCTGTGACGGATCGCCGTGTCGCCTGATACATCGCCGCGTCCGGCTCCGCCGGCGCGGCGGGTGTCATTGTCCGAACCCGAATTCATTCAATCGTCATGAGCTATCAGCTTCAATTCGGCGAGCTCGCCGAATACGCCGGCGTGTTCGCGAGCGGCGCGGCGATCACGCTTGTGCTGACCGCGGTCGCGACCGTGCTCGGCGTGGCGATCGGCGTGCTCGGCGCGGCCGCGTACAGCGCCGACGCGCCCGTGGCCGTGCGGCTGCGCCCGCTGATCGGCGCGTACGTCGAGGCGATCCGCAATACGCCGTTCGTCGTCCAGTTGTTCTTCATCTTCTTCGGATTGCCCGCGCTCGGCGTGCACATCGACGAATACACGGCCGCGATTCTCGCGATGACGCTCAATCTCGGCGCGTACTCGGTCGAGATCGTGCGCGCGGGCGTCGCCGCTGTCCCGAACGGGCATCTGGAGGCGGCATCCGCGCTCGCGATGTCGCGCGCGCAGATGTTGCGCCACGTCGTGCTGCCACAGGCGCTCGCCAAGGTGTTTCCCGCGCTCTCGAGCCAGATCGTGATCACGATGCTCGGTTCGGCGGTCGTGTCGCAGATTTCGGTGGCCGATCTGACCTATGCGGCGGGCTACATCCAGTCGCGCAACTTCCGCGCATTCGAGACGTATTTCGTCATCACGCTCGCGTATCTGGCGATGGCGCTGCTGCTGCGTGGCGCGCTCGGCACGATGGGGCGCCGCCTGTTCTCCCGCCGCGTGCGAGGTGCGCGATGACCGATTTCACGTTCGGGCAGATTCTCGCGAACCTGCTGCTGGCCGCGCGCTGGACGATCGTGCTGTCGATCGTGTCGTTCGTGTCCGGCGGACTCGTCGGCCTCGGGCTGCTCGTGATGCGCGTGTCGAGTTCGACGGTGCTGCGCGGCATCGCAAAGCTGTACATCGAAGTGTTTCAGGGCACGCCGTTGCTGATGCAACTATTCATCGTGTTCTTCGGCCTGCCGCTCGTCGGGCTCGACGTGCCGCCCTGGGTCGCGGCCACGGCAGGGCTCACGTTCTTCACCAGCGCGTATCTCGCGGAAATCTGGCGCGGGTGCGTCGAGGCCGTGCCGAAGGGGCAGTGGGAGGCGTCGTCGAGCCTGGCCATGAGCTACGTCGAGCAGTTGCGTCACGTGATCCTCCCGCAGGCCGCCCGCATCGCGATCGCGCCGACGGTCGGCTTCGGCGTGCAGGCCGTGAAGGACACGGCATTGGTATCGATCATCGGCTTCACCGAGCTGACGAAGGTCGGCATCGCGATCTCGAACGCGACGTTCCGCCCGTTCGTCGTGTACGGCCTCGTCGCGCTGATCTATTTCGCGCTTTGTTATCCGCTTACCCGTTATGCGCGCACGTTGCAAAGGAGATGGCATGCCGCTCGTTGAAACCCGTGGTCTCGAAAAGAACTTCGGCACCCATCATGTGCTTAAGGGCATCGATTTTTCCGTCGAGCGCGGGCAGGTCGTATCGATCATCGGCCGCAGCGGTTCGGGCAAGAGCACGCTGCTGCGCACGCTCAACGGGCTCGAGAGCATCGACGCGGGCACGATCTCGATCGACGGCGAACGCGTCGATGCGCGGCACGCCGACCTGCGTGCGTTGCGGCTCAAGGTCGGGATGGTGTTCCAGCAGTACAACCTGTTTCCGCATCTGAGCGCCGGGCAAAACGTGATGCTCGCGCAGTCGGTCGTGAAGAACACGCATCGCCAGCAGGCGCGCGCGATCGCGGAGCTGATGCTCGAACGCGTCGGCCTCGGCGACAAGTTCGACGCGTTCCCGGAGCAGTTGTCGGGCGGTCAGCAGCAGCGCGTCGCGATCGCGCGTGCGCTCGCGATGAAGCCGAGCGTGCTGCTGTGCGACGAAATCACGTCCGCGCTCGATCCCGAGCTCGTCGGCGAGGTACTGGGCGTCGTCGAGCAACTCGCGCGCGAGCACATGACGCTAATCATGGTCACGCACGAGATGAATTTCGCGCGTGCGGTGAGCGACAGGATCGTCTTCATGCACCAGGGCAGGGTGTGGGAGAGCGGGACGGCCGAAGACATCTTCGAGCGGCCGCAGACGGTGGAATTGACGCGGTTTCTGGGCAGCGTCCGGAACACGGAAGCCGTGGCGCGCTGATCGGCCATGCCTGGGCGGTGCTGACATCGTCGCCCGGATCGCCGACAATCCGGCGTGTGCGCCGCGCCCGCGCGCGCCGAGCCGCCCGAGAGAATCCTCCATGTCCGGAATATCCATCAGGTCCGCCAACCTCGACGATGCGCAGGCGATCGCCGATTTTCACGTCAAGGTCTGGCGGCATACCTATCGCGATCTCGCGCCGGCGCACGCGCATGCCGTCCTCGACGAGCAGTATCGCGGCGGGAAATGGCGGGAGAAGCTGGCGTCGAACGAGCGCGACCAACTGGTGCTCGTGGCGCAAACCGATGGCACGATCGTCGGCATCGGAGCGGCCGGCGCGCCGTCGGAGCCGATTTTCGGCGGCCGTGGCGAAATCAAGTTCCTTTATGTCGATCCCGACTTCAAGCGTCGCGGCATCGGCCGCATGCTGCTTGCGCAACTCGCAGCGCATCTGCAAGCGTTGCGGTATCCGGGCGCCGCGTTGAGCGTCGTCAAGGGAAACGCGGCCGCGATCGCGTTTTACGAGGCGTTGAACGGCCGGTTCGCGGGCGAGTACGTCGATGCGGGGCCGATCTGGCGATCGCGGAACATCGTCATGGTGTGGGACGGCTTCGCGAGTCTCGTTGCCTGATGTCCAGCGGGCATCACGCGAGGCGCGCGCGCAGCCACGACGTGAATGCGGTCACGAGCGGCGTTTCGGTCAGCTCTTGACGCGTGACGAGATAGTACGCGTGACGTGACGGCACCGTTTCGCTGAACGGCCGCACGAGCGTGCCGTCGATCAGGTCGTCGCGCACCGACAGGCTGTCGCCGAGCGCGACGCCCTGGCCGTGCACCGCGGCTTCGACGCCGATGTGCGCGTTGCCGATCTCGAGGATGCGGATGCCCGGCAGCCGGTCGGCCTTCGCTTCGGCCAGCCAGCGCATCCACGAGCCCGCGTGCTCGCAGAACAGCGTGCGCCCCGCGAGATCCTGCACCTTGCGGATCGCATCGCGCCCGTTCATCAGCGCGGGGCTCACGACCGGGAACAGCGCCGGATGGTCGAGCAGCTTGACGTGCCGGTTGCGCCAGTTGCCTTCCCCATAGCGGATGCAGACGTCGACATCCGGCGAATAGATCTCGCGCTCGTCGTTCGACGGAATCACCTTCAGATGGATGCCCGGATAGCGCTCGAGAAAATCGCCGATGTGCCGGGCGAGCCAGCGCGACGTCAGCGACAACGGTGTCGACACGACGAGATCGCCGACGGCAGCCGGCGAATCGAGCCTGACGGTGGCGTTCGCGATGATGTCGAACGCGGTGCCGACCGGCTCCAGCAGCGCTTCGCCCTCGGGCGTCAGCTTCACGCGCGCCTTTGATCTGACGAATAAGGCGACGCCGAGCGTACTTTCGAGAATCCGGATCTGGTGGCTCACCGCGCTCGCGGTCACGTGCAGTTCGTCGGCGGCGGCCGACACGCTGCCGCGCCGGGCGGCGGCCTCGAACGCGCGAAGCGGGTTCAACGGGGGGAGGCGGTTGCGCATCGGCGGGGGTGTCGGCAGCGACGGTGCTGAGAAAAATTTCATTTAAGCGGATTCAATTTCTCGCTACAACAAAAAAAATTGAATGCCTACAGTGGTGGGACTCCAACCGAGACAAGGTCGACCGCAATGAGCCTTACCGAACCGATCGAGCGCCTGTGGGGCGGTCGCTTCCAGTCCAAGCCGTCCGACGCGCTGCAGAACCTCTCGCGCTCCGATCCGAGTTTCTACCGACTCGTCCCGTACGACCTGGCTGGCTCCCGCGCGCATGCGCGCGAGTTGAACCGCGCCGGCATCGTGAACGGCGACGAGCTCGCGCAGCTGCTGACCGCGATGGACAGCATCGCACGCGACTACGCGGCCGGCGCGATCGCGCCGTCGCTCGCCGACGAGGATGTGCACACCTTCCTCGAACGCGTGCTCACGCAGCGGCTGCCGGCGCTCGGCGGCAAGCTGCGCGCAGGGCGCTCGCGCAACGACCAGGCGGCGAACGACCTGCGCCTGTATCTGCGCGACAAGGCGCGCCAGCTCGTGCGCGGCGTGCTCGACCTGCAGGATGCGCTGATCAGCCAGGCCAGCCGGCACATCGATACGGTCACCGCCGGCTTCACCCACCTGCAGCCCGCGCAGCCGATCGTGTTCGGCCATCAGTTGCTCGCGCATGCGCAGTCGCTGTATCGCGATGCCGACCGCCTGGTCGACTGGGACCGCCGCACCGCACGCTCGCCGCTCGGCGCGGCCGCGCTGGCCGGCTCGGCGATCTGCGTGCGGCCCGATCTTTCCGCGCGGGAGCTCGGTTACGACGCGCCGTGCGAGAACTCGATCGATGCGGTGGCCGCGCGCGATCACGTCGCCGAATTCGCGTTCGTCACGAGCATGCTGGCGGTGGATCTGTCTCGCCTGTCGGAAGAAGTGATCCTGTGGACGTCGCGGCAATTCCGCTGGGTGGAACTCGACGACGGCTACGCGACGGGCAGCTCGATCATGCCGCAGAAGAAGAACCCGGACATCGCGGAACTCACGCGCGGCAAGGCGGGGCGCCTGATCGGCAACCTGACGGGCCTGCTCGCGACGCTCAAGTCGCTGCCGCTCGCGTACAACCGCGATCTCGCGGAAGACAAGATCGCCGCGTTCGATTCGATCGACACGCTCGAACTCGTGCTGCCGGCGATGGCGGGAATGATCCGCACGATGCGCGTGAACGTCGACGAGATGCGCCGCCAGGCGCCGCTCGGCTTCACGCTCGCGACCGAGGTCGCCGACTGGCTCGCGCTGTCGGGCGTGCCGTTCAGCGAGGCGCACGAGATCACCGGCGCGCTCGTGCGCGCGTGCGAACGCGACGGCATCGAGCTCGCGGATGCCAGCGCGGAGCAGCTGCAGGCCGTCGATCCGCGCCTCGCGCCGGCGGTGCGCGCGCATCTGACGCTCGACGCGGCCGTCGCCGCGCGCGGCGGCGCCGGCGGCACGTCGCCCGCGCGCGTGCACGAGCAGATCGGCCGCCTGAGCATCGCGATCGAACGCCAGGCCGCGTGGGCGGCCGACTACCGGGGGCCGTCATGCTGAGCGCATCCGATTCGCACCGTCTCGACGGCGCACCGGCCGCGGCCGTCGCCGCGGACGACACCGCCGCACTCGTGCGCGTGCGCAGGCGCTACTGGGGCCGCTACGTCGCGTCGATCGCGATCATCGCCGCGCTCGCCTACGTGGCGCTCGCGTTCGCACGCGGGCAGATCGAATGGCGCGTCGTCGGCCAGTTCCTGACCGCGCGGTCGATTCTCACCGGCCTCGGCAACACGATCGTGATGACCGTCCTCGCGATGACACTCGGCATCGTGCTCGGCGTCGTCACCGCGGTAATGCGGCTGTCGTCGAACCCGGTGCTCGGCGCGATCGCGCAGGGCTACATCTGGCTGTTCCGCGGCACGCCGGTGATCCTCCAGCTGCTGCTGTGGTTCAACCTCGCGCTGGTGTTTCCGACGCTCGGCATTCCCGGAATCGCCGAGTTCCGGACCGTCGACGTCATGACGCCGTTCCTCGCGGCGGTGCTCGGGCTCGGCATCAACCAGGGCGCTTATACGTCGGAAGTCGTGCGCGCGGGGCTGCTGTCGGTCGACACCGGCCAGTACGAGGCCGCGAAATCGATCGGCATGGCGCGCCTGCAGGCGCTGCGCCGGATCATCCTGCCGCAGGCGATGCGCGTGATCGTGCCGCCGATCGGCAACGAGCTGATCGGCATGGTCAAGCTGACGTCGCTCGCGAGCGTCGTGCAGTACGCGGAGATGCTGCACAACGCGCAGAACATTTATTACGCGAATGCGCGCGTGATCGAGCTGCTGATCGTCGCAGGCATCTGGTATCTCGCGGTCGTTACCGTGCTGTCGTTCGCGCAGGCTCGCGTCGAACGGCGCTTCGCACGCGGCGCGGGCCGCGCGGCGGGCCGCAAATGAGCGGCGCGACCCACAACCGTAAGGAGAACGTCATGACGAACGCAGTCGTTCGCGCGGTCGACGTGCGTAAGGCGTACGGCGATTTCCAGGCGCTGCACGGCATCACGCTCGATGTCGCGCAGGGCGAAGTGCTGTGCATCATCGGGCCGTCCGGCTCGGGCAAGAGCACGTTCCTGCGCTGCATCAACCAGCTCGAGACGATCAGCGCAGGCGCGCTGTGGGTCAACGGCGAGCTGGCCGGTTACCGGCGCACGGGCAACCGGCTCCACGAGCTGTCGGAACGTCAGGTCGCGCGCCAGCGGCTCGCGACGAGCATGGTATTCCAGCGCTTCAACCTGTTCCCGCACAAGACCGCGCTCGAAAACGTGATCGAGGGGCCCGTGCAGGTGCTCAAACGCCGCCGTGCGCAAGCGGAAGAGGAGGCCCGCGCGCTGCTCGCGCGCGTCGGCCTTGCGCACAAGTGCGACGCGTTTCCGGTCGAGCTGTCGGGCGGTCAGCAGCAGCGCGTCGCGATCGCGCGGGCGCTCGCGATGCATCCGCAACTGATCCTGTTCGACGAACCGACGTCGGCGCTGGACCCCGAACTCGTCGGCGAAGTGCTGGCCGTGATGCGCGATCTCGCGAAGAGCGGGATGACCATGATTGTCGTCACGCACGAGCTCGGCTTCGCGCGCGAGGTCGCCGATCGCGTCGTGTTCATGGACGGCGGCCGAATCGTCGAAAGCGGGCCGCCCGACCAGGTGCTGTCCGCACCGACGCATGCGCGCACCCGCGACTTCATCTCGGCCGTGATTGCCTGAGCGGATCGCGCCGCCGACGAGACGTGCAACGCAGCACCGCGGTACCCCCTCACACCACCACAACAAGGCGACACCCCCATGAAAGCATCCGTCCTGACCCGCACGCTGGCCGCTGTCGCATTCGGCGCGCTCGCACTTCACGCTTCCTTCGCGGTCGCGCAGGCCGCGAACGTCAAGCGCACGCTGAACGTCGCGATCGTGCCGAACTATCCGCCGTTCGAATACAAGGACCCGGCGACCGACAAGCTCGCGGGCTTCGATGTCGACCTCGGCGAGGCGCTCGCCGCGAAGATGGGCGCGAAGCTGAACTGGGTCGAGACGAGCTTCGACCAGATGATGAGCGCGGTCGCGACGCAGCGCGTCGACATGATCCTGTCCGGCATGACCGACCTGCCGACGCGCCGCGACGCCGTGACGTTCGTCGACTACATCGAGACGGGGCCGCAGTTCTACGTGCTGAAGACGCGCGCGGGCGAATTCGCGCAGATGGGCGCGCTGTGCGGCAAGCGCGTCGGGTCGAGCCGGCGCACGTCGTTCCCGGACAACACGACCGCGTGGAGCGCGGAGAACTGCGTGAAGGCCGGCAAGCCGGCGATCGTGGTGGTCGGCACCGACGGCTCGTCGGATGCGCGCATGCAGCTGCGCCAGAACCGCATCGACGCGGCCGTGCAGGGCGGCGAGACGCTGCCGTACCAGAACAGCCTCGAGCAGAACGCCTACGCGCCGGTCGGCAAGCCGTTCCTGTCGCAATACACGGGCATCGGCGTCGCGAAGAGCAACACCGCGCTGAGCAGCGCGCTGACGACGGCGCTCAACCAGTTGATCGCGGACGGGTCGTATCACAAGCTGCTCGCGAAATGGGGGTTGCAGGAGCATGCGGTGTCGAAGGCGATGGTCAACGGCACGCACTGAGCGCGCGATGACGGCCTCGGCTCCCCGCTGGCCGGACGCGAAGCGCGCGTGCGTCGCGCTCGCGTTCGATCTCGACGGCCCGACCGGCCACGCGATGCTGAACGGGGCGATCTGGCGCAACCCCGCGTATTTCACGCTCGGCAGCTACGGGCCATGGCGCGCGCTCGGCCGGCTGCTCGACGTGCTCGCGTCGTTCGACCTGCCCGCGACGTTCTTCGTGCCCGCGTGGGTTGCGCGGACCTGGCCCGCGCAATGCGCGGCGATCGTCGAGCGCGGGCACGAGATCGGTTATCACGGCTACCGGCACGAAGCGTTCTGGACGCTCGAACCCGAACGGCAGCGCGAGATCATGGCGCAGTCGGCCGAGGTGCTCTACCGCACGCTCGGTGTGCGGCCAGTCGGCTTCCGCACGCCGTCCGGCGACTGGAGCGCGGCGACGGTGAGCGTGCTGCGCGAAGCCGGCGTGCGCTATTCGAGTTCGATGCGCGGCGACGATCGTCCCTATCTGCTGCCCGGCGCCGACGGCGAGCCGTCACTTGTCGAGATTCCCGGCCGCTGGGAGACCGACGATTACGCGTCGCTCGCGTATCACCGCAACCCCGACTATCCGGCCGGGCTCGACCGGATCGCCGGCTACGATGCGACGCTCGACAACTGGACGCGCGAATTCGACGGCATATACCGCGAAGGTCTGTGCCTGACGACGCTGCTGCATCCGAAAGTTTGCGGCAAGCCCGGCCGCCTCGCACTGCTCGAAGCGTGGTTCGAACACATGCTTGCGTTGGACGGCGTCTGGTTCGCGCGCTGTCGCGAAGTGGCCGACTGGTGGCTCGCGCAGCACGCGCACAACACGCAACCGACGCAACGGAGCAGCCTGTGACGACACTTCCAGCCTGGCCGGACGGCGCGCGCTGCGCGGTCGCGATCACGGTCGACTTCAACGACATACACGGTATCCAGACACGCGAGCCACGCATCGTCGGCCGCGAGAAATCGCTGTCTGTGTGGCGCTACGGCGCGACGCGCGGCGTCGACCGGCTGCTCGATGCGTTCGATGCGTTCGGTGTGCCCGCGAGCTGGTTCGTCCCGGGCATCGTCGCCGAAACGCATGCGGACGCCGTACGCGAGATCGCCGCTGCCGGCCATGAACTCGGCGTGAGCGGCTATCGCTGCGAAGACTTCGATGCGCTGCCGCTCGCCGCGCAGATCGACGCGTGCCGCACCGGGCGCGCGGCGCTTGCGGACACCATCGGCCGCGACGTGGAAGGTTTTCGCTCGTTCACCGGCAACTGGGCCGACGGCTTCGCGGACTGGCTCGTCGCGGCAGGCTTCACGTGGTCGTCGTCGTGGCGCGGAGACGATCTGCCGTACGTGCATCCGTGCGGCGACGACGGCGCGGACGGCGCGCGGCTCGTCGAGCTGCCGCTGCACTACGAGCTCGAGGACGAGCCGTACTTCGAGTTCAACCTGTCGCCGCCGGTGCCGGCCGGCCAGCCGCGCATCGCGGCGTACCGTGACGTACTCGACAACTGGCGGCGAGACGTCGACGGGTTTCGCCGCTTCGGGCTGTGCTGCGTGTTGCGCCTGCATCCCGAGATCATCGGCACCGCGGGGCGCATCGACTTGCTGCGCGCGTTGCTCGCTCATCTGCGCGACGCGGGCGACGTATGGTTCGCGACCGGGCGCGACATCGCGCGCTGGTGGCGTGCCCGGATGCCCGTCAATCCGCCGGGCCATCCGGTCGACGTGTTCGCGCATTGTCTGGCGGACGAATCGGCGCGATGAAGACGGGGACGCAAACGCGCGCCACGCGGCTCGCGGCGTTCGTCGCGCAGACGGCCGCCGATGCGTTGCCGGACGACGTCGTCGCGAAGGCCAAGCGTCATGTGCTCGACACGTTCGGCGCGGCGCTGGCGGGTACGTTCGCGGTCGAGACGCGCAGTGCGCGGGCGCTGACCGGCACGGTCGAGCGTGGCGGCACACCGCTGTGGGGTACACGACGGGCCGCGGGCGCGCGCGATGCGGCGTTCGTGAACGGAATCGCCGCGCACGCGCTCGAACTCGACGATTCCGGCGGCTGCGATCATTCGGGCGCAGTCGTGATGCCGGCCGTGCTCGCCGCGCTGTCGTGTGCGCAACGCCCGGTGACCGGCCGGGAATGCGTGGCCGCGATCGTGCTCGGCTACGACGTCGGCCGGCGCGTGCTCGAGGCGGCTGGCGGCTACGCGGCACACAACGGGGCCGGCTGGCACTCGACGCTCAGTTGCGGCGTGTTCGGTGCAGCGGCGGCAAGCGCACGCGTGCTCGGGCTCGACGCCGCGCGCACGCGCGACGCGCTCGGCCATGCGGCGAGTTTCTCCGGTGGCTTGTGGGGCTTCATCCATGACGGATCGCAGACGAAGCGGCTGCATGCCGGTCGCGCGGCGGAAGGGGGCGTGCTCGCGGCGCTGCTCGCACGCGAAGGCGTGAGCGGCCCGGCCGGTGTGTTCGACGACGTCTGGGGCGGCTTCTTCAACACGTTCGCCGCGCAATCGCATGCGCCCGACGCATTGACCGACGCCCTCGGCATGCACTGGAAACTGATGCGCTGCTCGATCAAGCCGCACGCGTCGTGCCGCAGCGCGCATGCGGCGGTCGACGCGGTGCTGCAGCTTGCCGAAGGTCGCACGTTCGAGGCCGGCGAAATCGAGCGGGTGGTCGTGCGGACGAGCGCATTCGTGGCCCGGATGTGCGGCGGCCGCGACTTGTCGACACTGTCGTCGTCGCAGATGAGCCTGCCGTACGCGGTTGCGGCCGCGCTTGCGTTCGGCGACACGGGAATCGGTGCCTATCGCGACGACAGGCGCACGGATTCGCGCGTCATGGCGCTGCTCGCGCGCATCGCGATCGAGGTCGATCCGGCGCTCGGCGATCTCGACGAGCCGACCGTGATCCTGCATCGCGCGGACGGGCAGCGGGAATCGCGTCACGTGCCGATCGCGCTCGGCGATCCGCGCAATCCGCTGTCCGATGCGGCGCTGCTGGCGAAGTTTCGTGCTCTGGCGGGCATCGCGCTCGCCCCTGCGCAGGTCGATGCGTTGAGCGACGCGTGCCTGTCGCTGGATCGGTCGGCGGACGCGCGGGTGTTGAACGCGTTGCTCGCGGCCGATGACGGCGATTCACCTACCACGCCGAAATTCCGCCCATAACTCGTCGTTTCCGGAAACGTTCCTTGTCGGTTCCGCACTAATTCACGCGCCGCTCCGGTCGTTATCGAGGCATCGGTTTCGCACGTGCCGCCTTCGATCGGCTGGACACGCATGCGTCGCATGCAACGGTTTCGTGCTCAACGCTTCCACTCATCATGATCAGGAATTTCAGCATTCGCGTCCGGCTGGCGCTGGCGATGGGCTTTCTCGGCGTGCTGCTCGTCATCGGCGGCATCATCGGCGTGATTGGCGTGGCGATAAGCAACGACGATGTGAAGACGCTTTATTCGGACCGGCTCGCATCGTCGGAGGCGCTTGGGCAGGCAAATGTCGCGCTGTCGAGAACCCGGCTATGGCTGTATCGCATCGCGCTCGATCCGGACAGCCCCGACGTGCCGCAGGAAACCGCGACATCCCGTGCACTGCTCGCCGCGTCGAAAAAGGCGTGGGACGCGTATCGCGCGCTGCGGCTCTCCGGCCCCGAAGAAGCGCGCCGCGCGGCCGACGCGAACACGAAGTTCAACGCGCTCGTCGAGAACGGCCTCGAACCGATGTTCGGCGCCATTGCCGCGCGCGACCCCGCGAAAATCCCCGACGTCTGGCGGCACATACCGCCGTCGCTGTTCATCGACGTCTCCGACGCGATGGACGCGCTCGGCCGAATCCAGATCACGGCCTCGCGGGTGACGTTCGATGCCGCGCAGGCTCGTTTCCACTGGTTCGTCGGCATCGCGATCGCCGGCATCCTGATCGCGCTCGGCGCAGCCGTACTCACGTGGTGGTCGCTTCAGCGCGCGATCGGTGCGCCGCTTGCGCACGCACTCGACCATTTCAGCGCGATTGCCGGCGGCGACCTGACGACGCGGATCGACGTCGATTCGACCGACGAGATGGGGCAACTGATGACCGGCCTGCGGGCGATGCAAGGCAAGCTGCTGCAAACGATTCGCGTGGTGCGGGAAGGTTCGCACTCCATCGAGACGGCCGCGCACGAGATCACGGCCGGCAACATGGACCTGTCGCAACGGACCGAAGAGCAGGCCGCGTCGCTGGAGGAAACGGCCGCCTCGATGGAGCAACTGACTTCGACGGTTCGCCAGAATGCCGAGAACGCGAAGCAGGCGAATCAGGTGGTGCACGACGCGGCGCTACTGACCGAAGAGGGCAATCAGGCGGCGCAGGAAGTCGTCAGCACGATGCGCGGTTTGTCGGAAGCGTCGGGCAAGATCGCCGAAATCATCTCCGTCATCGAAGGCATCGCATTCCAGACCAACATCCTGTCGTTGAATGCGGCCGTCGAAGCGGCGCGGGCAGGCGAGCAGGGACGCGGTTTCGCGGTCGTCGCAGGCGAAGTGCGATCGCTTGCCCAACGCAGCGCCACGGCGTCCCGCGAGATCAAGGAACTGATCACGGATTCGCTCAGACGCGTCGAGACCGGCGCGCGACAGGTCGATCGCGCGACCGGGACGATGTCCGAGATCCTGACGTCCGTGCAACGGGTGCACGTGCTGATGGGCGAGATTGCCGCTGCGTCGGACGAGCAGTCCAGGGGCATCGAACAGGTAAATCAGGCGGTGACGCAAATGGACCAGGTGACGCAGCAGAACGCAGCGCTGGTTCAGCAGGCGTCGGCGGCCGCGCTGTCGCTGAGGGAGCAGGCAGGGCAGCTGGAGGCGACTGTCTCGGTCTTTCGGATCGGTTCCTCGCAGGCTGATTTGTGAACCCGGGCGGCCGTGTGTCGATCTGCATGGCCGATACATGGCGACCAGCCGTGCCCGAGTGGCACTTTCACGTGACAATGTTCGGCAACCTAAGGATAGGGTGTCGTCATGGATGACACGGCCGCGTTCAGCGAAATGCAAGACAAAGGAACGACCGCCCATACCTGCATCAACCAATCGTGAGAGCCGCTCGTGAATGCTACAGCCGGAGAAGTGACTGAGCTGATCCCTGTTACCCGAGGCAGCCTATAATCCCCAACAGATTGTTCGGAAAATCGCGGTTATCAGGGTGAGGGGTGTCCAAATGGGACAATGCCGTCGCATCTATTCGCGCTTCGTGCTCATAAGCTCGATCGCCTGTCTGGCAATTCTGGCCGGCACAGGCTACGTGCACGCCGAGGACAGTCCGTCGAGCTTGCCGACCGATGTCAAGCCATCTGAAAGAAAGATCAACGTCTACGCGGTGTATGGCGACGGACGCGCGACCGAGGGTGGCGACATGCATTGGCGCGCCTACGAAGTCGGCTTCGGCGACGTCCTGAATGACTACCTCTCGGTCTACCTCGCGTATGTGAACGAGGGGCATCCCCTGGATCACCACCGTGACGGCTTCGCCGCCCTGGGTTCGTTTCGTTGGCCTGTCGGCAGCCGCGTGGCGCTCGAATTTTCGGCGGGGCCGTATTTCAGCATGGATACGACGCATGTCGACAGCGAGGTGCGTAACGAAAAGCGATGGGGTGTGCGTGCGTCAGCAGCGGTGCGGTATTACGTCGTTCCCAACCGCTTCTTCCTCAAGGTCCAGTACAACCATGTCCAGATGATTGGCGGATTCAATTCTGACGCGGTGCTCTTCGGCATCGGCTCGGATTTCGGCGGCGATCCCGGCCCCGCGCTTTCGGACGGCAGGACGCAGGTTAGCGTTTGGGCCGGCACGTCGCAGACGAACCGTCCTCAAGTGCCGATCGAGAAAGGGTATATGGTCGAAGTGAAGCGGCCGCTCGGCAATGCGTGGGCCTATTCGGCGAGCTTCGTCTACGAGGGCAATAATGGCGTCGCCGGTCGAAGGGGCGTGGCAGCGCAACTCTGGTACGTCGCGCCGATCAAGAGCAAATGGACGCTTTCGGCAGGCGTAGGTCCGTATCTCTCGCGTGACCGCGACGAGGTCTCGAGCAAGACGAGACTCAATGCCATGCTCAGCGCGCAAGTAAGCTATCAGGTCACGAATGATTGGGCGGCGAGCTTGCGCTTCAATCGTGTCGCAACCGGTAACGACAAGGATCAGGACATGTTCATGGTCGGCCTGGCACGCAACTTCTAGTAGGCTCGTTCTTACGTGCAGTGAGGTCGGACGGAATTCGTGGAGGCCAATGAGTTAAGCAGCGATCTGATTCAAATAGAAGCGCTGCGCGAACGCGACAGGCGATTGGTAGTTCAGACGCGCCTGCGTGCGCTGCCGGTTGTAGAAGATTTCGATGTACTCGCTGATCGCAAGGCGTGCCTGCTCGCGCGTAGCGAAGCGTTGATGATAGACCAGTTCATTCTTCAGCGGTCCCCAGAAGGATTCGATGGGTGCGTTGTCGTAGCAGTCGCCACGACGGCTCATCGACGGTCGCATGTCAAACTGGCCGATGAGTGCTTGATAGGCCAGCGCACAATATTGCGACCCACGATCGCTATGGTGAATCAGGCCCGCCGGCGGTGCGTGGGCCCGAAATCGGCGTAGCGATCGCGGATGATCGACAGTGCCTGGTCAGCCGTCATGGGGTCCAGTCGATTGTTGCTGGGCTGCGCGCGCCGACGCGACACGAGACCGTGTGGCCCGTGCTCTCGCAGTCGGGCGACCAGCCGGCGGATTTGCCGCGTCGTCAGCGCCAGCCGTTCGGCCGCGCGCCATGGCTTGAGCTTGCCGTCCGCCACGTCCTGAATGACCTTGAATCGGTCCAGTTCGCGCATCGTCATCGTGATCCGTCCTGTCGCAACCATCGCAGCCTCCAGCGCCGGACACCCGGCGCCGATCAGCTTACGATGGACCGAAAAACGGACATTTGAACTTGGCTAGAAGCGGACATTACAACTTAGCCACTACAACAAAATGTCCCCGCTAAGTTCAATTGTCGGGTTTCCAGCTAAATTGAAATGTCGCGGTGTTTGGGCTTTGTCTTGTCCTTGTTTATGGTGTTGGGGTGGGGCGGCGATGACCTGCCCCCAGCAAACAGGGCCAGCCGGAGTCTAGTAAAGTTCGTTTTTTGAACGGTCCCGGTTTTCAGTGCCAAAGGCAATGTTAGTCTTCGGCGTTCTGTTGGTCCGTCAGTTGGGCCTGCAGGCCCAACTGACGGACGTATTCGGCAGGCGGCACTTCACCGAGAGCCCTGTGAGGCCGACTCTCGTTGTATTCGACCCGCCATCGCTCAATCTGCTCCCTGGCGTCGGCCAGCGATGTGAACCAGTGCACGTTCAGGCATTCATCGCGAAGCGTGCCGTTGAACGACTCCACGAATGCGTTATCCGTTGGCTTGCCGGGCCGGCTGAAGGCAATCTCGACCTTGTGATGGTAAGCCCACAGGTCCATCACCTGACTCGTAAATTCCGAGCCGTTGTCACAAAACAGCGTGCGGGGCGCTCCGCGTTTGCTCCTCAATTCATCCAGTGCACGCACGACATCTGAAGCGCTCAGTCGCTGGCCAACATCGATGGCTAGTGCTTCGCGCGTAAAGACGTCGATGATGGTCAGCGCGCGGAACCTCTGGCCGTTCGAAAGCTGGTCGGCGACGAAGTCCAAACTCCACGCCTGATTTGCCGCCGTCGACTTTGCACGTGCCGGGCGGCTCATCTGTGCACGTCGCTTGCGATTTGGTCTGTAGCGCAGCGACAGCCCTTCCTCACGATACAAACGGTACAGCCGATTCTTGCTGACCTGATAGCCCTCCCGTAGCAGCAGCACGCGTATCTTGCGGTAACCATAGCGCACCCGCGTCGCCGCGATTTCACACATGCGCTGCCGCAATGCAGTCTGCGGGTCGCGGTGGCTGCGATACTGGTACACCGAGCGCGATATGGCCACCAGGCGGCAGGCACGCCGCTCTGCTACTCCATAGGCGGACTTTAGATAATCCACGACATGGCGCCTCGGCGATGAATTCACCACTTTTTTTTCAATACGTCGGTCAGCATCGCCTTGTCCAACGTCAGCTCCGCGACCACCTTCTTCAGTTGGACGTTCTCGTCTTGAAGCTGCTTGAGCTGCCGCACCTGGTCCGTCTGCAAACCGGCATATACCTTCTTCCAGCGATAGAAGGTTTGCTCCGAAATGCCCACGTGACGAATCAGTTCCGCTACCGGCATGCCTGCTTCGGCCTGTTTCAACACCGCCACAATCTGCTCCACACTGAAGCGCTTGCGTTTCATCGTACGGCTCCTTTCATACTGAAAAAGTCCGCCGAAAACTCGCTTACATCATGGCACTGTTTGCTGGGGGCCGCTCATTTTCGGAGAAGAAGACGAACATGAAGAAGCGCTTTACGGAACAGCAAATCATCGGGTTTCTGAAGGAAGCCGAGGCCGGGGTGCCGGTCAAGGAACTGTGCAGGAAGCACGGGTTCAGTGACGCGTCGTTCTACACCTGGCGTGCGAAGTTCGGCGGCATGGAAGTCTCGGAAGCCCGCCGGCTCAAGGACCTCGAGGTGGAGAATGCCCGGCTGAAGAAACTGCTGGCCGAAGCAATGCTCGATATGGAAGCGTTGAAGGTCGTCGTCAAGGGAAAGCCCTGAGCCCGCAAGCCAAACGCGAAGCAGTATCGGCGATTCGGGAGAAGGTCAACATCTCCGAGCGCCGCGCCTGCCGGCTTGTCGGGCTTTCTCGCAGCGTGCTGCATTACGACGCGAAGCCAGACCACGAGAATGAGGTGCTAGCGGCGCGTCTGGTGGAGTTGGCACACCAACGTCGTCGATTCGGCTACCGCCGATTGCACGCCCTAGTGGAACGCGAAGGCACGCACGCCAATCACAAGCGCATCTATCGCCTGTACCGCGAGGCAGGGCTGGCTGTGCGGCGCCGTCGCAAGCGCCACGGCGTCATGATTGAGCGCGAGCAACTGGCATTGCCGGGCGCCCCCAACGAGGTGTGGTCAATTGATTTCGTGATGGATGCGCTTTCCAACGGCCGGCGCGTGAAGTGCCTGACCGTCGTCGACGACTTCACGAAAGAGGCTGTCGACATCGTCGTCGACCATGGCATCTCAGGTTTGTATGTCGCTCGGGCATTGGACCGCGCAGCTCGCTTCCGTGGCTATCCCAAGGCGGTGCGAACAGACCAGGGCCCCGAATTTACGAGCCGCGCGCTTGACCAGTGGGCGTATGCGAACGGCATCGCTCTGAAGTTGATTCAGGCGGGCAAGCCAACGCAGAATGCGTACATCGAATCGTTCAACGGCAAGTTCCGCGACGAATGCCTTAACGAGCACTGGTTCACGACGCTCGCGCATGCTCGGGCTGTCATCGCGGCATGGCGTCAGGACTACAACGAGCAAAGGCCGCACAGCGCACTGAACTACCTTGCGCCGTCAGAGTTTGCGGCGAAACATCGGGCAACCGCGGATACTCCTGCCGCTTTCCAGGAGTTGGTTTAAAGGGACTTTGCTAGAAGCCCATTGGCCCTATTGATGGGGGCACGTCAGCGAAGCCGCCCCCCGTTCCCTGATTCCTTTGACGCTTACTTCAAGAATGGCTTGATTCAGGTCAGCAAGCTCGATGGCACGCTGCTTCTTCAGCCCGATGAGCGCCTTCTTTGCCTGGACCTCGGCACCGCAATGGGTGCGCGACGGTGAGCCGGAAGCACGGCGATCGTCACGCATATTCTGGATGCGCCGTGCGACTTCCAGTGCGCTGGACAGCCGCTTGTTCTCGACCTCGGCGCCTTGATCGATGCGTGTGATGCGATCGTATTGCTGACATGACAGCACTGCGCCGTTGGCCTGTACTTCGATCATCCCGTCCGGATATTCGACGACCTCGACGTATTCATGCACGAGGCTCCGATTGGCCACCGAATCGGCCAGCAGATACATCACGCGGTCGTACTGCACTGTCAACGCGTTGGATACTTTGCGCGGCACGCGATACGACAGGATCTGTCTCAGATCCTCATCAGCACGCAGTGGCCGGTGTGCATCGTGATCGCTTTTCGGCGGTTTGCCGAAGCGACGATTGAAATCAGCGATGAAGGAGGGTGCATACGCGTTGGCGGCCTCCCATGTGCTGATTCCGCGCAATCTAAGCTCTTTGACGAGCCGGTCCTGCAGTGTCAGGTTGGCCCGTTCCACACGCCCCTTGGCCTGGCTCGTGTTTGCACAGAACGCGTCGATATTGAGTTCGTACAGCGCTCGGCCAAACTGCGTGACGCCTTTGCCCGCGGTCTCCGAGCGCTTCTTCACGTAAAAGACGCTGGCCTTGTCGCTGTAGAACGCCACCGGCTTGCCGTGCGAACTCAAATACTTCGACAGCGCCTCAAAATAGCTGAACGTCGATTCGGTCGCCGTGAAATGCAGCGCCATTAACCGTCCGGTTGCATCGTCGATGAACACCAGCAGCGTGCAAGCTGGCGCACGGTCCTCGAACCAACGGTGGTCGCTACCGTCGATCTGAATCAGTTCGCCCAGGCATGCACGGCGGTTGCGCGGTTGGTAGACCTTCGGCGGGCGTTGCTTGCGTGGAATCCATAGGCCGGAAGCCCTCATCAGCGTACGAACCGTCTCGACAGCCAGGTCAATGCCATGACATTCGCGCAGCTTCTCGCACGCCAGCGTCGGGCCAAAATCCGCGTAGCGCTCGCGGATCAATGCCAGCGCCCGCTGCGCCTTTCCAGCTGGCAACTGATGATTGCTCGGGCGCCCACGCTTGCCTGACACCAATCCGGCCACGCCGGCCGCGCGATAGCGCACCACGAGGCGCTCAACCTGCCGCACGCTCAAACGCAGCCGGTCGGCTGCCTGGCCGGGCTTGAGCCGGCACTCGGCCACCGCCTCAATGACCTTCAGCCGATCCACTTCACGCATCGTCATCGTTATCGTCCCAGTCGCGTTCATCGCCGGCGCTCCCTGTGGGGTGTCGGCGATCAACCTACAAGCCAAAACACGACATTTTTATTTAGCGGAAACGCGACATCTGAACTTGGGACCTACACAAAACGTATTGATAATGTTAATTATGTCAAACGTACTCCTAACTGATTTTTTGCAGATGGCCCGCGACACCGCCATCTGCTTTTTTAAGACAAGCCAATCCGGGTTGAAAGAATGACATCACTCACTATCAAGGTTGTCGTCACAGTCGTCGCGACTATCGTTTTCCTGATCACAGGCGCGATCGGGGTCAAAAAATCAGATCCGCTCACGATAGTCATTGCCGTGTTCATTGCGATCCCCACTGTATTGTTTGGCTTCCCGGAATGCCTCCAAGCGCTTGCAGTGCTCATTGGCCAATGATGCCGGCCCGCCGTATTTCCACCTGCGCCGTAGCGGCGATTTGACAAGCCGCAACAATGCGTCGAAGCTGTGCGCATTGCTTCCCGCACTACTTTCCAACAACGGAATCCTGCTCCAAATATGTCTAATTATCTCGAACTTAAAGCACAGGCAGACGCACTGGCACAGCAAGCGGAAGAGGCTCGACTTGCCGAACTCGACGCCATCATTACCTCGATCCGTGAACAGGTTGCCGAATACGGCATCACACCGGATCAAATTTTCGGTCGACGCCGCACCATTTCGTCGAGCCGCCGCGCGCCGATCGCGCCGAAGTATCGAGATCCGAAGACCGGTGCGACCTGGAGCGGGCGCGGCAAGGCTCCCCATTGGATTGCGAGCGCGAAGAACCGCGATCGCTTTTTGATCGAACAGTAAGCCGGAAGGCGGTTGGGCGCGATGTTGTCATCTCTGCCCGACGGGACATACTGGGCGACATGTCGTGAGCGGACGATCTTTGCTGCCTCCGCAAACGGCCACGGCGACGTATTTCCGCGCGCAGAGATGATCGTGAAAGATGGATGGGCTACGTTCACCCGTGACGGCATCGAAGTGTGGAACTGCAGCGCGCGCTACGCCGCGGCGCACTTCGACGTTCAGTCCGCTTAGGAAGACCTGCCGATGAGCCAGCTTGTTCAGATTGCGCCGGGTATCGTGTTCTCCGCCGATGTACTCGGGGCCGACTGGGCACGTAAGTATCAGCAGATCACCGAAATTGAAGTTCCAAACGGGCGTGCCCAATCTGCAACTCGGCGGATCCGGCCCGCTAAGGAAGCCGATAAGGCGATCGCCGAAAGCACTTCGATCCAGATGTCGTTGTTGTAGACGACGACCGGTCCGCCAACCTATGCCCGTCCGCCTCGCATAGAGAAGATCAAGCGGCGCATGTTCATTGTTCGGCCAGCCGCTCGAGCTCGTCGAATTCACCAAAGAAGTCCTGCTGCCCTGGCAACGGCGCCGGCGGCCGACGTGCTGCTCGCGGCCGCGGATGCCCCGCTCTCTTCAACGTGCGCGCAATCGCATGAAGCTGGGCCCAAATCTTATCTGCTTCGGCGTTCGACAACGTATCGGCCGCCACTTCGAGCGCACCAACGAGCCTCTCGAGCTGTTCGGATGCGCTGGCCAGCACGGGGCGCACTCGATCGCGCGCCTTGCTTTCCCGATAGGCTTCGAGCCATCGATCAAGCAGCTTCCGCTCGTCGCGGGACAGAGTGTCAAGTAACCCAGTCGGGACAGGTTCGTCGGCACGAAACGTACCGATGACACATTCGCGCATCCGCGCCCTGATGGAAGGCCGCTTTGGTGGCTCGACCCGAAGCACCTTGATGAGGCGCCCTTGTTCTCGAATGAGCATCGTTCGTCTCTGATTCCATGCGATCACACCAGAGCATAACAAAACAGTACGTCATGAGCGATTGAGCAACGGCTCATATCCTATCGCGTCATTGTCCGCCAAAGACAGTCTCACTGAGCTGAAATGCGCCGGCGCGTCGTGCATCCGGTTGAAAAGCTCACCTCCCGACTGCTTCATGTCGCCGCTTGCGGCGAGTCCTTTCGGTTGTCGTGATACTGATGAAATAACACCGAGCACACCAGTGGCCACGTCGAATCGTATTCGGCGTGGCGAGCCATCGATGGCCTCGGGCGCATTCCCACTCAAGTCTGGTTGCGCTATTCACATAAGTCGCTGAGACGCACTTCCCACCACGCTCAAGCGCAATGTCTTTCATCAGATCAAGCCCAAGCCTGGACGCGTCGCGGCTACACACTGGGCACCAGTGTCCCCGAACAACTGCCCCAGGAGCAGCCTCCCAGCGATGCCCGTGTTCGCACTCCCATTTCAGGGGCGTCGCCGCGTTTCGGTATGTTTCGGACAAGCACCGACCGCCCAGCTGCGTCGCCCGCTGGCGCATGTGCTCGATCCCAAAGCGCATCGAGTCCCGTTGACACTCCGGGCACCAAGCACCACGAAAGATTCTCGCGCCTTGTGTTTCCCACTCGTGATCAGCACCACACCGGAACCTGTAGTAGGCTTTGCTGCCCTCGTAGACCTTCGAGAGACAAAGCCCACCATGACTCTTCGCTCGTTCACGTAACCTTGCGAGGCCGTCCTTGTGACGATATGCGTGCACCTTCTCTCGGTCCGCGCAAATGCGGCACCACGCGCCCCGCACGATCTCACTACCGGAAGTCTCCCATTCGTGCCCAGCAGCACATCGGAAACGATAGCGCCCTGTCAGTTTCGTGTAACCGGTCGACAAACACTTGCCGCCTCTCGCTTTTGCCGCGGCTCGCATGCGCGTCATCCCATCCGGATGGGCCATGCGCTTCGAATGTTGCGCCCTCGCGCAGACCACGCACCAAGAGCCTTTTCGCAGATTCTCGGCGGTCTTCTCGAAAGCGTGCCCTGCCTTACATACAAACTGGAGTCGTGTGCCTCGGCCCGCGTACTGCTCCGAAAGACAGCGGCCGCCGGCGTGGCGCGCGAGCTGATGGATTTGACGAAGTACCTCGTCGACGCGACACGCCGGACACTGGACCAGTGTGTAGAACAGATAGGAGCCGCATCGGCTTGATTCGTGTCCCTTGCGACATCGAAATCGATACTGCGCGTGCCAACCTTTCCATTCTGATTCCAGCAACTTCAGTCCGTATGGACGAAGAGCCTCTCGCATTCGCTTCAACTGATCGAGTGACAACGTTGCTGCTCCGCAAAATTCCTTTCGTCGGCCTACCCGCGCATAGAGGCCCAGAAGTCGACAACCCCCAACGAATGATTCTCACAAGTTACTCTAGTGAAATCGAGGCCCGCCACACAATGCTCCGGCCAGTCACCGGAAGTTGCGAAATCCTACTTCTCAGTTTGAGAAATTACCTCTCCGAAATCGAACCCTTTTAATTTATTTTGCTCTACAAGCTCTCTAAAACGCTCGGATACAAATACTGTAGCAGGACTTTCTTTTAGGCGAAATACATCAGCCCCTTCAATGCGACTCTTCAGAAGAAATATTTTATTGAAAACCGTCGCCTGAGGATAGACTTTGAATTTTGATGCATCCATATCGACAGCATTCTCTATCACCCGGGTTACATGAAATCCGGACATGTCTTTTATCGGGGCCTCGACCTGCAATATCTCCCCGCTGTCACGAAGTACCGGCGCCAATACATCCAGCGCCCTCTCACTAAACACGAGAAACGGAGATAGCATCGTATGAACGTCGCTAGTCTTTTTTCTGCGCGAAGTGCCCCACGTAAGCTTAACGGGGTCATAATCTTGGCCAAACCCTTGCCCGCATAAAGCGGTTGCTCGTATAGCTACGCTCTTGTCATATGCGATTTCACCGTCATCGTCGACTTGGACGAGTGGCTGAAATGCCTCATCCTGCCTAATGCCATAAATATTACCCATATAGCCTCACAATTCAGAAAGAACGGACTTCCACGGCGTGTCTCTGGATGCGTTCTGCAGCGTTTCTCTTATCGCTTGCAACTGGTCAAGAACAGCTTCCTTGCCACCCAGATCTGCCTTTTGCAGGAGTTGGTTGACCTTCTGGAAATAAACGTCAGGATGCTTCCCGTTATGCAATATACCGCCAAGATCGTCGGCATTATTCCGATTAGGCAAAAACACCCCATTCAATTCAGAGTCAACGTCAATACCGTATTTGCTCAAAATAGCACGCGCCGGAGCAGCTTGCTTCGAAGTATCGCCAACGATATGGTGTGCGGCAGAGTTGGCCGGGCGAGTTATGCCCGACTTCTCCATATTGTTACTCAGCTTGACTGAACACCACCCCCATGGGTCGGTCCATTGCTGCGAATTCGGGCCATAGGCATATAAGTTTCCACCTCCGTATAGCCCAATCGGATCCTGATTGATAAACCGCCCCACATCCGGATCATAGAAACGGAACGTGTTGTAGTGTAGCCCCGTACTTTCGTCGGCATACTGACCGGCATAGCGCAGCGGCTGATCTGTCCGCGCGGTCGCGAGCTGCTGCTTGCTCGGCTCAACTTTGCCCCACGCCGTGTATTGCCCCGCCCAGGCCAGCTCGCCAGCCTCGTCGGTGACCTCTTGCGGCGCCCCTGCCAGATCCGTATGGAAGTGGTAGATCCGCGACGCGCGCTTCGCCGTATCGATCGCGGCCGCGGCCAGGGCCTCCGCGATCACCGCATCGACGCGGGCAGCCGGTGAGTACGGATCATCAGGGCTGTACACATAGCTGCTCACGCCTGTCTCGCGCACTTCCTGCGCGAGGCGCAAGCCTTCCCATACGAACCGTTTCGTCTCGCTGCGCAGTTTCACACCACGCACGTCAAAAGTGGTATCGGTCTTCGAAATACGCCGGCCCAGCGAATCGTACTGGAAGCGCGTTTCGACCACGCCACGCGCGTCCTGCGTGCGCACCGCGATCAGCCGATCTTGCCCATCGTATGTGAAGCGCTGCTGCTGGTTGGCTCCGCGAAGCTTCGTCGCCAGATTGCCGAACGGATCGTATTCGAAGCGGATGTCCTGCCACATCCGCAGACGATTGCCTTCGACGTATCCGCGACTCTTGCCCTGTGCGCCGTCGAGCATATTGCCAGCGGCATCCCAGGCAAATTCCTCGAGCTCGCGATCCATGGTGTTCACACGACGTGTCAGCTGTCCGGCCGGATCGTAGCTGTACTGCGTGCTGCCACGCAGGCAGTCGCTGGTCTCGATCAGTTCGCCCGCTGCGTCGTAGCCGTAGTTACGCCACAACTGCCCGCGTCCTCGACCGAGAGCGTTCGGTTGGAAACCAGCGGACTGCCAGACTCTTCGGCCAAGCGGATCGTAGGCAAAACGCTGAGTCAGCCGCCCCTGCGTTCTTGCGATCTCGCGATGCAAGTCGTCACGCTCGAAGTCGCTCACCACCTGATCACCACAGCGGATCTGGTGAACGTGACCGGAGCCATAGCGCAGCATCTGTAGCGTCTGGTCGTTGGGTAGCGCGAGCGATATCACGTTGCCCAGTTCATCAAGGTTGTATTCGACGTCGCCATTCGCACCGTGCTCGGCGACAAGACGACCAACCTTGTCGTATTCGAAACGCACCACGTCCGGCGTGATACCCAGTGCGATACCCGCGGAAGTAGGTGCACGCTCGATCTTCACCAGTTGGTCATTCTTGTTACGCTCGTAACGTGTAGTCTCGGTCGGCGTATGCTGGACCTTCAGGTTACCCATCCGGTCGCGTTCGAATCGAATTGTACGGATCGGACGATCCGCCGTCGCATGACGGTCCGGCGAGCCCACGATGTCCACAGCAAGCAATTCTCCGCCTTCGCCATACTCGAATCGCCGCTGGACACCATCGGGCCTCGTTTCGGTCAACAGACGGCCGCCGGCGCTGTACGTGAACACGTAGCGTGCGTGGTCCTGCTGGAGTTCGCGCAGGCGCCCCGCTACGTCATAGTGATAGCGGGTCCGTCGTCCGGCAGGATCGATCGCTTCGACAAGTTGACCGCGGGCATTGCGCAGTGACTGCTGCATCCGGCCTCCGAGGCCGACATGCCGCACGACGAGCCCAGCCGCGTCGTATTCGAAAGTCTCCGTGCTACCATCGGGATACGTGATACGACGTGGCTCGCCGGTCGGACGTATGTCATACGCGACCCGCTGCCCCAGGGCGTTCTCCCGTGCAAGCGGCAGTCCAAACGCGTCGAAACTGCTGCGCGTGGTTTTACCGGAGCAGTCCGTATAGGCAACCAATTCTCCGAGACGATTCCACTCGAGCGTCTTACGTCCGCCACGCGCGTCGATATATGCGATCGGCAACGCACTCAATCCCTTCGGATACTCGTAGCGATTCTCGTGGCCAAGCGGATCCTTGGTCGACAGTAGCCGGCCTTGTGGATCGTATTCCGCGCGCCAGGCGCCGCCGTCGGCCCCGACAACTTCCACGGGCCGCATGCTGTTGCCGTCGTAACGAGTCCGAGTCGTACGGCCCAGCGGATCAGTCTCGGCGACGATCCGGCCCGCGTCGTCGTACTCGAACTCGACCGTGCGCTCACCCGGCAGTATCAGCATCACCGGCATGCCGGCGTCGTTGTACCTGATCCGGTGGAGTCCACCGTCGAAGTCGGTGTACTCGACAATCTGAAACTGCGCGTCGAAGCGCCAGTGCGCGGTTCGACCATCGGCGTACCGAACGCGAGTCTTGCGGCCTTCGATGTCATACTCGAGCGTCGCGTCCTCGCCTTCGCTGGTGCGCGTCGCCACAACCCTCGGCTGCCCTTCGTTCGTCGACCACACGTAACTCGACGTGAAACCCAGTGCGTTCACGTGACTCGCCATCAGGCCATTGACGTACGTAAATCGCCGTACGACCGCCCCGTTCGCATCCGTCACGGACGCCAATTGACCGTTTTCATCGTACCCGTACGCGACAGCGAGGCGTCGTTCGTCACCATGGACTAGCGTGACCGAACCAAGGCGGCCGTGTTCCCCTTCGTAGTCGAGAACGGCCTGCAGCCCGCCACACGTCAGAATCTCGGTGACGCGGCCGCGGCTGTCGCGCTGGAACTGGCACCACTGCCCCGCCTGATCCTCGATACGGCGCACCCACGCGATGCGGCCGGAGTCAGGCTCGTATCGGCCGAAGTCGTAATACGTCTCGCCAATGTCATGCAGGATGTAGCGGCCGTCGGGCGTACAGGTCAGATAGCGTTGCTCGGCCTCGCTGAATGCGGCTTGCCCGGCACGCAGCAACGGAAATCCGCTCTCGCGCCCTTGCGCGTCGGTGTACCAAAGCCGCCCGTCGCGGGCATGCAGACGAAGCTCCCACGGCGCTACCCAGCCACGGCCAAGCGTCCCCGCATAGCCGATGCTGCTCGAATAGAACCGCTTGATCGCGACCGGCATCGGGCTCGGGATCACGAAGTCAGTTTCCGATTCGGCCAACAGGATTTTTCTTCCGGTCGTGACGTCGACCGGGTTGCCAAACATCCCGCCGAGCGCCTTGTTGATCGCCGGCGCGGCAACGTACCGCCCGAACGCTTCACCGAGCACGTACCCGCCGATGAACTTCGCAGCGCACGGCAGGACCGCGCGGGATAGCCCGCCAGCCTGCTTCAACAATCCACCCAAGCCGCCGACCAGCCCCGCCAGCACGAACGCCCATTCCGTCGCCGTCCGCAGCCACGGCGGCACTTCGTCTTCGACTGGTAGGTATGTCTGCGTGCCGCCGTGAAAGAACGTGTCGTGAGAACCGTCGCCGATCGTCGCGCCGCAGGTGATCTTGTCGTCCTTCCGCGCCGCGGGCCGCCCGTTGATGAAGATGTTCGTCGATCCTTGCGCGACAAGCGGAATGGGATTGTGCTTGCTGCATGCCACGCCGCTCAACGTCGCATAGGCCGCCGAGAGGGAGTTGACGTAGACGTCCGGCGAACCTGTAATGATGTTGCCGGATTGCGAGCTGAACATCTTGCCGATCGACTCTCCTATTGATAGGAGAGCCTGCGCGCCGATACCGGCCATCATGCCGGCCAGCAACGCGACGCCGAATCCGCATGTGAATGTGGCGAAGGCGACCGCGGCGATCAGGGCAATGCCCAGCACGGCGCCGACCAGAAAGCCCGCAAGTGCGCTGGTGTGATCGATCGGGTCAGTGACGCGTGCGGCTTCGTACACGATGTTGGTCCTCTGATGTTGTTATGCCGACTCTCGTTCTGCCGGACGGTAGCCGTCGAGCCAGTTGCGCCACAATGCGTCGAGCGTTTCGCCGAAGCTCTTCGCGCTCGATGCGGTAAAGATCAGCACGCGTCCCGGGGCAACGATGAATGCACCTTGCCGTTGAAAGACGGTCTTTGGACCGTTCCGATAGGCAGCGTCGATGCGCTCCCCCGGCATTCCATCGGTTTCAGGCCCAAGCCGTTCAGCCTGGCGCGAAAGCACCCGGTGTCCCTGCAGCCTCGATTTGAGCAGCGCGATCTGCCGATCGATATACGGCGCAAGGGTCTCTCCGTCCTTGAGCCAGTCGCGTGCGACACTGAGGTTCGGCTGTGCGGCTGTATCGGCCGGCACGAACAGGTTGGTCGTGCGATCCTCGAAACCGTTCGGCAGAACGATGCTGCCTTCGTGAATCCGGATACGGTTTTCGGAATCCGTCATGCTGGTTCTCTCGTGATGTGTAGTTGTTGGAATGAGTGGAAATCAGCGCCCACTCGCGCCACACTCATTTTCCTTGCAGCGCGACGGCGCTTTCCCGGCGCAAGCGCAAGCTGCCCGCGAGCAATACGACATATGCGACGAGCCACGCGTAAAACGCAACGCCGTAGCCGGATATCGGCGTCGCATCTGCTTCGTTGAAGTACCACTTCGTCGTGAACAGTGAACAGAGCGCACACGCGAGCGCAGCGACCGAAAGCTGGCTCGCGCGGGTATATCGGCTCCGAGCGAGCTGAACGGCCGCGGCCACGTAGAGCGGATTGGCCAGCCATGCTGGATTGAGCATGAACAGTCCCAACCAGCCCTGGGCGAGAACCGACAGCCCGCTGAGCGACGCTTCCTTTTCGAAATGCATCGCCGGCATCGTCAACGAGAGGACGTACAGCGCCCCGGATACGCCGAGGACCGTCTCCCGCCTGATACGCGGCGTCGAATCAAAAACGTTCATCATTTCCCAAATCCATTGCACGACGCTTCAACCGTCACGCGTGCGTTCAATCCGTCTGGCCGGCCGGCGTCACGACCTTCTCGCCGCGCGCGCGCATCGCTGCACGTTGCGCCTTCGGATCGAGCGGCGGCCACGGCGCGCCGGCCGTTACGATCTTTCGGCGGATATCTTCGATGCGCGTACGCGCTGCGGAATCCGCAGCCGTATGGTTCTTTAGCTCGTTTCGCAGCACCCACCCGTACGACACGCCGAGCTGGCTGGCAATCTTCGGATCCGCGCCGTGCGAGAGGAGGTAGTCGACGACGTCCCACTGCTGAATCATCGTCGCCTCGAAGAGTGCCGTCTTTCCGAGCGAATCACGAGCATTCACGTTCGCCTTGTGCTCAACCAGCAGCTTCAGCTGGGGCAGCAGCCGGTTCTCTGCAACTGCAAAAATCATCGGCGTGTCACCGTTGTATTGCCAGTTGGGATCGAGCCCGCTGTTCAACAGCACGCGCAGGAGGTTGGGCGTATCGGCCCGCAATGCGACATCGACTACCGATCCGCCGCTGGCACCGACCGGTGCCTTGGGATCTGCGCCGTTCTTCACGAGCACCGAAATTATCTGGAAGCGCGGATTTGACGCGTCGTTCTTAACCGGGACGATTTCCTGCACTGCATACGACAGCAGCGTCGTGTTCTTCGCGCCCGGCGCATTCAGATCAGTCTTAGGCGCGAGCTGCTGAACGCGAGTGAGATCGCCGTCATGAATGGCCTGAGCCAACGTGAGTTGCTGCCCCGAAAAGAAATCTTCCGGTGCGTAACGCTTGAAGCCAGTCATGTTCGTCCCTTGGGCTTGAGTGGGCCACCAGAGCGGCGAGGACACTCCAACGAGTGCGGCAATCGCGCCGGCGGTTATCGCTTTTTTGTATCGCATCAGTGAGATGAATTCAGTTGGGAGACCAGGTCGAGTTGATCCTTCGCGACCTGCTGGTTGATCCCGTTCGTCACGTCACCCATCAGGTGACGGCCGACCGTGGTCACGCTCTCACCATCGAGCGTGACGGGGCTACCAACAGCCTTGGGCATCAGCGCCGCCGTACCGTCGCTGATCGGCCCGAGTCGGCCTTCCTGCAGGCCGGTCAGGATATCGCCGTCGACGCGGTAGGCCGTGATGTTGGCCGGCTGGGCGGTCCCGCCGTATTGTGCGACGGTCTCCGGATTGAGGCCGGCAGCATTGAAGGTCACCGCCGAACCGCCGCTGGCCTCGGCTGCAGCAGACGCCAGGCCACCGCCGAGCGAATGCCCGGTGAAATCGACGCCGGCCGACGCGCCCGTGGTCTCGATGTTCTTGCCGATCGTGACCGCATTGCGGTAATACGGCGCATCGGCGCCGAGCCCTTGTGCCATGTTGTTGCTCATGTCTTCGCCGAAGAGCTGCTGGGTTCCCTTGAACGCGACCGTCGGCTTCATGCTGTCGCCGAAGACATTCGGATCCGGGATATACATCTGCGACCCGAAGTTGCTACCGCTTTTCTCGAAGTCGCTCGGCTTGAGCCCGAAAGCCTTCAACGCTTCCGGATCGTTGGTCGCCATCTTCCACCCGGTCGGCGGCGGATCGTTCGGGTGATACACGTGATCCGCGAGTTTCGCCAGTTGCTGCGCCTTCAGCGAGTTCGCCAGCTTGGCCGCGGCAGCGCGCGTCGCCGGATCGGGGCTCGCCAGCCCCTTCGCGATCGTCGCTTGCTCTGCCGCCCACTCGAGCGCGAGCGCCTGTTCCGCGGATTGCGCACTGCCGCGATTCAGATGGATGACCGGCCCGTCGAGATAGATGCCGTTTGCGTTGATGACGATCGTTGACGGACCGAAGGTCAGCTTGATGCTGTCCGGCGTCATCGTCACGACGCCATCGCCGACACGATGCTCGATGCCGTCGCTCGCCTGATGGCTTTGCATGCCGGGCCCGGCCTTGCTTGCGATGGCCTTCGTATTGATCACGTTCGCCGTGGTGTCGCGCGTCAGCGCGATGGTTTCCTTCAGTCCGCCCTGCGCGATCTGCTTCGTCTCGCTGCCCTTGAGGAGCGACACCGTGCGCCCGCCGGCTTCGACCGTATGCGTTTCCGAATCCTTGATGACCGTGTTCATATCCTTCTGCGCGTGCAGAAAGACTTCTTGCGCGCCGTTCACGTCGGAGAACCGCAGTTCGTTGGAGCCGGCGCCCTTGTGCGTCTGGCTCTTGATCCCCATCGTCTGCCCGGCAGCCCCGTGATAAGGGTTGCCCTGCTCGCCGTTGTAGACGCGGCCCACGATGACCGGATTGTCGGGGTCCCCTTGATTAAACGCGACCAAGACCTCCTGATTGATCCGTGGGATGGCGGCCGCCCCCCACCCGTCGCCCGCCCAAGGTTGGGACACACGGATCCACATCGAATCCGATCCGTCCAGCTTGCCGCGGCGATCCCACAGGAAGTGCACCTTCACGGCACTGCCGTTCGTGTGAATTTCTTCGCCCTTTGGGCCGACCACGATTGCCGACTGCGTGCCGTGAATGACGGGCTTTGGTGTATGCCTGGGTGAACGATACGGAAACTTCTTCGGGAGCAGGGAAAATGTATTGCGGTACGGCAGTTTCGCGTTGTGTTCCGTGTAGTCGTTCACGGCCTCATGACGAACGTGCAGGATGGCGTATTCCTGATTGTTGGCCATCACTGGATGGTTGGTCACCGTCACGCTGCCTGCAGCGGTCATCCGCCACGCATAGCCGCTGCCCGTATACCGATGCGCGCTCGCTTCTTCTGCTTGCATCGCGATGCGTGCGTAACGGTCGCCGTCATCGCCGTGGTCGAACAACGACTGGTGTTCGAAACGCTCCGTTGTCTCGAGCCCCGCATGCCGGAGATTCTCCGGCTCGGCCTGCGCCAGCATCAGCGGCGACGACGGGTTCTGGTGATTGAAGTCGCGAAAAGCGATCTTGCCGACGCCGAAACGCCGGCCTTCATGCAACTGGTCAATACCGTTGTCTTCACTCGCTGCGGTGGCGGCATACGGCAAACTGGCCAACCCGTCGATCGGGCGGAAAACGAAATTCGTATCGCCGATGACAAGGAAGTGCTTTTCCTTCTCGTAGCGGTGCGTCCAGATCAGGCCTTCCTGCTCCATCAGACGCGCACAGAAGTTGTAATAGGACTCCTGGTACATCACGATGTATTCGAGCGGCTTCTGCGCGGTCCGGATGTCGAATTCGAAATCGGTGAACCCGTGATCCTGGAAAATCTCAGTGAGGATGTCCTGAGCGGTCTTGTTTTGGAAGATCCGGCAGTCGGTCGAGCGCGTCAAAAACCAGAACCACGGCGCCACCGTCATTTGATATTGCGTCACCTTGCCCGGGTTACCCGCCCGGTCGAACGACGTGACGTAGCCGTCGAAGTAACGGATGCCGTCGGCTCCGCCCGACGAGACGATGCGCTCAAGCGTGGACTGCCGCGCGCTCTGGTCGAATCGAATCTTGATCGGTTGCCCGATCAGCTGATCAGGCACCAGGTCATGCTGGTGTGACAGCAAATCGAGGTGAATCTCTGGCAACCGATTGACATGTTCATCGATGACCGCGGTGCTGACCAGCAGCACGTCCGGACCGAGCGGCGAGTCGATGGTCACGTATCGATTTAGCTGAGTCAGCCGAGCAACGCCACCGGCCGCATTGTTGAGCGCGTCCGCAATCGCGGCCGGCGTTTTGTTCATCAGCGAAAAACCGGTCTGCGCCAGCTGAACCGCGCGTTGCACGGTGTCAATATGACTTGCAACGCCGGCGAGCGGGCCAATCTGGCCTGCCACCGTGGATGCGACTGGCCCGGCAAGGCCGCCAAGCGCGCTCAGCGAGCCCAACAGATTTCCGCCGGAACCGGCCGGAATACCGCCATTCGGGGCGAAACTCATTTGAATTCCCTTTATTTTCGTCTCAGGTTCTGTCCCCAATTGGCTCACCAGCTTGAGGCCCCGCTACTGTAGGACAAAACGTTTGCCAGCGAAAGATACCTGAAATTCCTTTGCAATTTCCCTGCTGATACCTTTTCCACCCGCCAATCAAATAAGCGGTTGGGAACCGGCGCAGGGTTCACCGCGTCGCAGTACCGCACCGGTTTCTGCCGAGACCAATACGATTTGCACGAAGCTGGTGACTGGAACGTACGGGGAAAATAGTCGATCCATCACGCGCGCCAATCCGGCGAGACTGAATTGGACGAAACGCTGCTCGTCGATCACGAGCCGGACCTCCAATCCTTGGACGAACGCTGAAGCCGGCTTGCCTGGCATCCAGCGCCGCACCCGCGCAGTCGAGAGCGACACGAGCGCGTCGAATCGCCGGCCGGCGTCGGGCGCGGACATGCCGAAGCGGGTGCACAAGCGCTTGAACTCATTGAGCCCGTCGGCGTTTAGCCGCGCTGCCTGCGGAACCAGCCACGACAGCAATTCCCACAGGTCGCCGCGGCGAAGAATCGGCGCGGTACTTGCACTGGGCTGAGCCAACAACTCGATCTCGTCACCCGAGTCCCCATCGCGCACGGCTAACCGGCGCTCGCGCATGTCCGCCAGGTTGCCATTTGTGCAAGACAGCACGATGTCGAGCTGGCGCAGCGCGGCCGGATCAACCGGCTCGCCGCGGGCGTTCACAAGCGCGAGTTCCAAGCCACGCAATCCGGCTGCGCGCGCTCCAGTTGCATGTCTGTGCAGCGCTTCCTGTCCCGGCTTGCCGGGCTCGGAAGGTGGCTTCGGCGCGCGCCGGGCTTCGTCCCGCAAAACGATCCAATACGGGCCTGGAGCTGCGCCAAGCGCATGCTGCAAGGATTCGAAGGGCGGCAGAAGTGCGGCACCCTGGGCGGTCGTGATGCGGACCTGATCAACTGACCAGATCTCGGTCGTGGCTGCGCTCTTCAGCGAAAACGGTTTCAGCGCATAGTACGCTTGCCCAGCCTTCGTTTCGATTGGCTCCGCATTGCTCGAGAACAAGTTGACTACTGGTGTGCAAAACAGCCGGAGATTGTCGGCCGACGCTGCAATCAATCGTTGGGCGCGACGTGAGTCGGGGTGGACGCCGGCAAGGGCCAAATGCAACGTGATCCGGCGCGCACCGCCCGCCAACCGTTTCAACCGCGCCAAGTCCAGATCGAGGTTGTCAAATCGAGCGGGGAACGCGCCGTACTCCATCAACAAATGAAACGGAGCAGTCGTGTTGTCGCGAGGCGGCGGAAGCAGCGCGTCGGCATCGTCGAAACCTGCGGCCGCCAGCGGCATGTCCACCCGACGCCAGCGCCCGCTGCCGTCCAGTTCAACGAAGGCACGCGTGGCGTGCATCAGCACGCCGTCGGCGAGCGCAGCCACCACCTCCCTCTCCCCCGCCAAATGTATCCGCAGCATATCGGGTGCGATGGAGAACTGGGCCGACGGTGCCGTGAGCTCAAGGGTGAAAGACAAAATCCCCGTCGTGTCGGACGGCAGTGTCGTTTGCATCGGCGCGACGGTCGACGTCGCGTAACGTACAGCGGAAACGGTCAACGGCACCAACGTGACGTCGGCGGCAGTGCGGAACACTAAGCGGCTATTCGGCGCCACCAATTGGGTGCCGCGTGGAACTATTCGCGGCTCGGTCTGCTTGCTGTCTCGATCCACGCGGAATTGGGCCATCGCACAAGATGGAAACGGCCGCAGGAACGCCCCGTGGATTGTGTCAATCAACGCGTGAGTAAACTCCGGCACCTCATCTTCGAGTCGGATGTCGTGCCGAGCGCACATCAACGCGAACGATTGCAGCAGCCGTTCGACGTGTGGGTCATCCGAGTGCTCACCGGACATCGCAAGACGAGCCGCGATTTTGGGGTAAAGCTCGGCGAATGCGCGTGTCGAGCGGCGCAGCAGACCCAGCTCACGCTCAAAATACGGTAGAAGATCCTCGGGTTCGATGGCCATACGCGTTTCAGATGGTCACGCCGATCTGTCAATCGGTACCGTGCTCATGGGTAGAGGCAGCGATTCTAACCGGGCGTCGCGCACGCTTATCTCGAATTTATCGAGTCGAGAGCGAATCAATCGTAGCGTTTGAAATACGCAGGCATGAGGCTTGCCGTGAAACGAGGGCCGCCACTATGGCCCTCGTGACAGCCCTCTGGGCTTCGGGAGGTTCGGTTGCCCATCGCCAAGCGAGCAAAAGCGATGAGCACGCTCTCGAAACTTCTCTGCATCGTAGCAGAGCAGGTTCGTTCGTCGGCATCGTTTAACGATTGTTCACCGATTGCCAGCCATGCGCTCAATATCGCTCGTCCGCAGGCACCGATCTCGGAACGGTTTCTACGTCGACACAACTGCCCAGTGTGGCAAAACGAGCGTTGCACCGCATATGTCCCCGTTCCTCGCGCCTCCAGCGGCCGGCACCTTCGGCCAACCACTCAGTACGCAGGATATGCACAGGCCCGATCCAAAAATAGTGTGCTCTTGCAGAACGAAGCTGGCTCGCCTATACCGTACTCGACACGGCACCGGAGGCCATCGTGATCGTCCCTTTGTTGATGCCACGCTTGTTCTGTACGGCCTTCGAGTTGGCCGGCGCAATCTACGATGGCGAGGTGTTGGTCGACGCTCGCAAAGTTTCGGACATACGCGAAATGCTGATTTCGTTCTATGGAGCTGATCCCGGACCTTACGAGCTAGCTCTCGCGACCGTCGCGACCGATGTCTTCTCGGACGAAAACACGCGGGCTTGCTTCCTCGAACGAGTCGATGCGTTCGACCGGCTGCTCGCTAATAGAGGTCTGATCGACGCGTGGGGCGTGCACGGATGGGTGCGCCGCAACCCGATAGATCCAGATCGATTTGCACCCGCTCGATTTGTTGTCGAGGCTGCGGCCATCTGCGCGTTGGACACGCGTCGCCGGGCGTTTGACCTGCAGGATTTTCACGAAGCGGCGTACAACCGAGCTGATGCTAGAGGCGTTGAATTTTGGTGACATCCTCACCTTCGAGAATAGACATCTCAACTTCGCGGCTACTTCCTTCCCTCCGTTGACTTTCGATCGACGCGCGTCGCGGACAACGACGCGCGCGCCCGCGGCCGACCGAGAGCGACACGTTGCTCACTCCGCAAGAGCTCGATAGCGGCTCGAGCCTCTTTCAGCTCCGACCTCACGTCGACCAACTCGGCCTCCCTCTCTCGACCATGTTGACGGGACTCTTCGAGCGTGCGCTCGAGTGTGGTTTGCGCTTCGCGCGCAGCGTCCGATTTCGTGACTGCGACCGTCGACTCTTGCTCGGCTTTGACACGGGCCGCGCGTTCTTTCTCCAAGGCCGTCGTGCTCACGCGTTGGGTAGATCGCCAGTTTGAAGCGGCAATCATGTCATCGTGATAACAAGGCTAACCTACTTCTTCTTGCGGTTGTGCCGCTTCGAGGCGGCTTGGGTCTTACGCTGCCGCTTCTCGGCCTTCCGCTTCTTATCGGCGGCGCGCTTCTGACTCGACACCGCCGGTTCGTCGACCACCCTGCGGAGTGCGACCCTCTGATCGTCGCTAGGGAACTCGTCCTGGCGAAGGCGCCACTGCTCGCCTTTGCCTTTCCACAATCCCAGCTCCACGCGCTTTCGCTCGAGCTCGGCGAGGTCGGCCGCGCTCCTGCTAATGGGCCAGAGAGCGCGTCCAGGGCGTAGCGCGCCCGTTTACTGGGCTGGCACTGCCATAATGTTTCCGAGCTTCGCCGACGCGACATTCCCAGTCGACGTGATGTAGGGGGCTGCAAACCGCCATTTGCCGCCCTGTGCGACGCCCATGGCGGCATCTTGCGCCGTCGCGATTTGCGTACCCTCACCATCCAAAATCGCAAATTGGACGACGACGGATTCCAATTTGCGTCCCGAAGTGTTCGTGAGAATGCCAGTTACGCGTCCGCTTCCCGCCTGCTCTTTTACGAGTGTGACACCCGATACGGGAAGGTCGTGAATTACCTGCGCCTGAGCGATAGAAGAAAAGCAAGCGAACGCGAGACTCGCGCATGCCATCATATATTTCATAAGTAGCGCCTCTTTACATTTATGTTTGCGAAGACCGCTACAACGTAAACGGTATCGCTCACAAAAACTTTAGCGGATTCAAGTTTCGCGTCTTTCCTCGAGCCTCGCTAGAGCAGCAGCGGTCGACTGGTGCAATTTGGCCTGCAGTGTCTCGCGCGGCGGAAGCACTGTTAGATGCTCAGCGACGTGGATGCCGATTTTACCGTAGCGGTCTTTCACACGCGGCGCCTTGAACTCAGTGGGGGTTTAGGTTCGCGGTGCGGGCAGTCCCAACTGCCGGAGACCAAAGCAAGGTTGTCATCCTTTGCGAAGCAAAGATGTCACTTCGGCGGCGGATTTACTATACAGACAGAAGGCACTAACGCGGAAGCGCCGCGCTGGGATGTGTTCGTGGCTGCGCGTCGGCTGTTTGGTCAGTTTCAGTCTCCGATCGCAACATTACTATCGTGCCCCCCACTCGCGTTAACGCAATCTCTTCTGCTATTGGTATAGCGGTAATGTTGACCTGGGTTTTGCCTACATTTACGGCACGTTTTCCGCATGGCAGGTTGATGGGGCCGCAAAGGGCACGAATCGCATCAGGGGACGGGCTCGGGGATAACGCGATGGTGACTTTTCCCATCAAGGCGGAGGTGTTACTTAGGTACTCGTTATAGCTGATTTTTCCAGTGGCCTTTCGTCCGCGCCCCATGGCCTGGTCAAAATTCCACGATATGTTAATTTCGTATCCCTCGGCACAATTTCTGTCCACCGATATATTGGATACGTAACTCTCTCGAGGTAAAACTCTAAAGCTGGCCGCGCCCGCGCTCGTAACGCAGCCGGAGCTACTTTTTAGAGTAATGTGATAAGGAAACGGCGTATTATTATACCAAGCAACAGTTCCAGAACTCGCGTTTGCGATTCGAAATACCCCGAACACTATCACCAAGATCGGCAGCTTCAGGCAAGTGGATATGGTCGAATTATGCATAATATTTCCCATCGGAGTGGCTCCCCGCGTTAGCTTAAAATTGAAGATATGTGGTCGTTGGCGACCCAGGTCGTTACGCGCACAACTCGATCTTCCTGAAATGTCTCAGCTAAAACAACGCCTTGCCCGTCTGGCGCCCGTGGGTTTGGGAAAGCTGTTGAGTGCTTGCAGAATTACGATTGAAGTTCCACCGTGGTCACAACACATCCCGAAGTATTGTCTATACCTGCCTTGAAACTTACACCAGTGACGTAGGCTGTTTGAAGGACTTGATTTATTGCCGGATTATTGGAGTTTATTGGCCAACCGTTGTTGTCGTTGCATGCTGATGCTGACCCAAAGTCGCCGGAAAAATGATAATGGAAGTATGCACCATCATTTACTTGGCTCTTTATCGCGGAGACAGTTAGCACTCCAGTGTTGGTGCTGGCCGCAAATGAGGTAGCATTCATTGCGCAGGAGACAAAAATAGCGAGCACGATCTTCTTCATTTCAAGTCCTCGTCAAAAAAGTCCGAGTCTAGGTAGCTTAATTTCAATTCATCATCAACTGAATTTCCGTAGACCCCCCCGGGGGAGCGATACAGAAAAGACGGTACCACTCGATCGATCGGAAGTACAGATTCTTTGTCATTTTTATTAGTTTCTGCCCCAGTATCTGCAGCGCAATTTCCAAATCAATCTGGAATTTTGTTTCGCGTTCATGGATAGTTTAGTTTTCTATCTGATCACCTAGCTTTGAGTACGTCTGTAATGCAGCACGCCTGCTGCAATCTCACGGAGTCCCGCCCTACCCCAGCCTTCGACGGTCAGACGAAAGTGTCGCCGAGAGACGTCAATCTGGCAAAAAGTGACCCCTCTGATACGAAAGATCATCTCGCTGACACGCCGCTGGGCGATCTCTGCAACAGCCACGCGCCGAGGATCGTATATAAATCGTGCCTCTCCGGTTGTGCGGGGGAGTGTTCGACGCGAATTGACGACTTTGCTTCGAACATAGACGAAGTGACGACTCGGTGAGATTGTCGATAAAGTCGTCAACTCGCGTAGACCAAAGGAAAGTTGTCACCGTTTGCGAAGTAAAAACGTCACTTCGCCGATGCGCATCGACAGGGAAACGGAAAACTGCCGCAAATTCACCGGCTTGAGTGTCGCGCAATGAAGTCGTCACCGGTCGCGGCGTTGCGAAGACCTGTGTTAACTCGCCCGGGACGCACTTGCACCGCCGGCAGTCGCGGTCATGCGTTGTGCGAAACTTGAGTTTGAACTGGCAACCGTGCTGTCGTGATAAGAAAGACGTATGCGGTCTTTTAACGACGCCCATCAGAGGTTGGGAGTGGCAGGCATGCTCCATGGCATGAGGGCGGCATAGTCGTCGGCGGTTGCGGCGAGCGGCAACCTGGTGAACAGCCAGACCAGATAGCGATACGGCTCGACGCCGTTCGCCTTGCACGTCTCGACGAGGGAGTACAGGTTGGCGCTGGCCTGCGCGCCAGCGACAGTATCGGAGAACAGCCAGCCCTTGCGGCCGACGACGAACGGCCGGATCGCGTTCTCGCACAGGTTGTTCGAGATCGGCCAGTTGCCGTTACCGACGTATCGGACCAGCTTGGGCCACTGTCCGCTCATGTACTGCAATGCCTTGCCGAGCAGACTCGACGGCACGACGCCCGGCAGATGCTCAACCAGCATGCGCTCGATGATGGCGAGCACGCGGGCGCTGTACCGAGCGCGCAGTCGTTGCCGACGTTCAGACTTCCACTTCGCGCTGCGCACCTCGGCCGCGAACAGCTTGCCGATCAGCACGACGAAGCGCGTGGCCAGCAGATCCGGCGAGCGTGCCGCCTTCGGCACCGACTCCTCGGCCTTGATGAAGCTGCGGCGCACGTGTGCCCAGCATCCGAGATGCACGAGCTGGTGATCGTGGGCGATTCCGTTGTAGAGCTCGTACCCGTCAGTCATCAGCACGGTGCCAGGCTGCACGCCAGCATAGAGCTTCTGCGCATGCTGGGCGCCGCGCCCCGGCGAGTACGAGAACATCCGTACTGGTGGCCCCGAGCCGTTGACCTGCGCCCACAGGTAACTCTTCGCCTGCGGCCTTCGTCCCGGTTCCTTCAGCACCTGGAACGTTGTCTCGTCGCCGTAGATCAGGTCCGACTCGAGCAGCGCGTCGCGCATCAGGTTGATCACCGGCTGCGTGGCCAGTCCCACCCGCACCACGCTGGCGGCCAGCGTGTTGGACGAGATGTCGCCGCCGAAGCGACGCAGCAGCGTGGCTTGGCGATACAGTGGCATACCGTACTGGTACTTGCCAGTGATGATCCACGCCAGCGCGGATTCCGTGAGCAACCCGCGCGGGATGATACGCGCTGGCGCCGGCGTGACCTTGATGCCGAGATCACAGCACGGGCACGCGTACTTGACGCGCTGGTGCTGAACGACGCGGACCTGCTCGGGAATCACGTCAAGCTGTTCGCTCGTCTCGACGCCGATCTCGACGAGAGCCTGGCCATCATGCGCGCAGAATCGTTCAGACTCGGGTAGTTCGTGCCGCACGACCTCGCGCGGCAAGTTCGGATCGAGTGGTTTGCGTCCGCGCTTGCCTCGCGTGTGGGCGGCGACAGACGTGCCGGGCGCGTCCTCGCGCGCGGGCGCATCGGTAGTGGTGGCCAATGCTTCAGCTTCGTTGAACAGGCCGAGTTGGTCGGCATGGCGCGCCTCGCTAGAGGCACCGAACAGTTCGTGCTTGTAGGCCCGCAGCTTCTCTTCGGCCAGATCGCGCTGGGCCGTCACGAGTCGAAGCTCACCGCGCAGCGCGTCGCGTTCGGCGCTCGCGGCAATCAGCGCTTCGTATTCCTCCGCGCTCAACATGACGGGGCTATTCGGCATGGCCGATTAGACCATGCCATCTGCGTAGTGTTCAGCTCATCCGCGCGTAATATCGCTGGGGATGCTTCTGGATCACGGCCAGGTCGATGCCGTCGAGCAGCCAGTGCAACTGCTCAGTGCTGAGCGTGATCGTGTCGCCGCCGTTCGGCCAGACGAAGCGGTCGGCTTCGAGTCGCTTGAGCAGCAACCAGAAGCCGTTGCCGCCCCAGCCGAGGATCTTGACTCGATCACGACGGCGGTTGCCGAAGACGAACAGCGCCGAGGTCATTGAGTTCAGGCGCATCGCCTGTTCGACCAGGATCGACAGCCCGTTGATGCCCATGCGGAAGTCGACGGGATCGCGATGCAGGTAGACCTTCAGCCCTTCGTCGAACCGGAACACGGCAGCCTCCCGAGCATCTGGATCACCGTGGCCAGCTCATCGACACTCGCCTCGCCGAGATCGAATTCGACACCATTGGACAAGCGCACATGTAACGAGAGCGCCATCAACGACGGGGCTGGTGGCAATACTGGGGAAGCGGCAGGCACAGTCGACGCAGTCGTGACGACAGGAACGAATGCTCGCGCTTCACTCATTGGAACCCGATGTGCAGTGCCCGGAATGTCGATCGATACGCCGTCGATCACCAGCGGGTCCGGCCTCGTCGGGGTTTGCAGCGTATGCTGCTGATGGCGCGAGATCCAGCGACGCAACTGGTTCGGATTAACGTCATGGTCCATGGCCGCCCGGGCGATCGATACCCCCGGCCTCAGGCAAAACTCGACCAGCTCCCGCACGGCATCTTCATCAAATTCCCGCCGGCCATCCCGTCTGCGGCCAACCACCAGTCTGCTTCGAAGGTCCTGTTTCTCTGTCATCACGGTCTGAGTGCATGTGTCCACGCGGACACTTAGCATCTGACCTTCTGCCTACCATTGGTAGGGCGTCGTTTATTGACGGCTTACAGAAAGACTATCTCGCTGTCGCGTTCATCCCGACGTCAGGATTGGCACGCGACCGCGAATGGCGGTTCTGGCACGACGCGAACGTCTCTGAACGACCCGAAGTGGCGTTCAGACAGTGATGGAAATCGCTGCCCACGACGAGTCCGGTTTCTAGGAGCGGCGGGCGGATGACCTTTGAAGGCGAGTGGTGACAGAAGAATAGGCGGAGCGGCGTTGCAACGGCCGGATGGCAACTTCCGGGGCGTTTCCTCAAGCCGCGTCTGCGCAGTCTTTGCATGCCGCTTTGAGAACATGGTTGATCGGCGCTAGATCGACTAGAAGCGCTCTGCGGATCTCTCGCAGATCGGCGTCCTCGTAATTCCGCCTAAGCAGGTTCTCGATGAGTTCCTGCTGTCTCGGCTGGCCGAACGACAATCGATAAAGAGAGAGAATCCGCAGAATCTCATCAAGCCGGTCAATTTCGCTGCTGAACGGTGCCACCGGTACGATCCGTTCTAGGCACGCGTAGCCACGCGGGACGTACCAGTACGGCACGAGATCCGTGCGGCGCCCATCCTTGCTTGCCAAATCGAAAAGGCGCGTCCATACGTCGAGTGACTGCGACGCCACAGGGATAGTCAACGCGTTGCCATAAGCCTGCGCGACACGCTGGCGAACCACCAGCGATTTATAGCGGTTGATGCGCCCTTCACGTTGCTCGAGATCGATCGGATTGGTAGGCAGGCTCCAATGCACGACGCGCCGGCAATACCAGTGAAAATCAAGTCCTTCCTGACCGATGGACGTCGAATTGAGCATGAACGGCCAGAACGGCGAATTGAACGATGCACGCACGTTGGTGATCCGCTTGATGCCCTCTTCCTCTGTGCTGCTTTGATTACCGAACGGCACGGCATAGTGGCAGTGGAACGTCACGTCGTGCCGTTTCACCTGGCCTTTCAGCGGCGGCAGTGCGGTCTGCGCCGTGAGCGACACCGCACCCGGCGCAATGGCCACGTGAAACGCCCCGACCGACTCGTCCATGCCGCGATAAACCGATTTGAGCAGATGCAGGAACTCGTCGAACACGGCCTGCAAATTGCCCATCGCAGCGTACGATGAGACGGCTACCCAGGGCTTGGCGCCCGGCAGCACGGCTCGGAGCACACGCTGCGATTCCATACGGTTCATCTTGTCGATGAACGACGATGCGCAGTCCGTCGCGTGCGCTAGCAGTTTGTCGTCGGACTCGTCGGCCGCGCCGGTCTCCCAGACCGTCCAGAGCGTGCGCCGCATACACACCGCCGGCCCGGCGATGGCAAGATCCACGAGCCAGCCGAGCAGGTCGTCAGGCGGCTCACCAAGTCCGCCACCGGCGCGGGCAAGGAGCTCCAGAACGCGCGGCACGTGAGCCTTACGCGCCTGACTGGCCGCCGAAAATCGCTCGAATGCGCGCGCCCAGCGCGTCACGCTTGCCTGCGTGTCGTTGTCCCCATCGCGAATCATGTCGAGCAGGAACGGCGCGAGCGCGTACCAGCGCGCGCTGTAACGCTGCGCGCCGTGCCCGTATCGCTCGCACAGCAGGCGGAAATCCGCCGTCAGTTCGTCACGCACGCGCTGCCTGACTTCATCGAGCGAGGCGCCGGGATGACATACCGGCACGGCCGCCAGACGCGCGGACGGATAAATCAGCCCCCACGCCGGGCCGATCTTCGATCCGTCGAACAGCAAGGTGCCTTTGTACGCGTCGCGGTTGTCGAGATAATCGTGACGCCTGCGCCCCCTGGCCAGCAAACGCCGTTCGCACTCGTACGAAACGTAGCTGCTCAGCGCACGCGGAGCCAGTACAAGCGAGGAAAACAGCAATGTCTTGCTGAAGCCTTCCTTGTCCTTGAAGGGGCCGCAGCCTGCATAGTTGGACAGGCTCGGCGGCACCCAGAGCAAGCGTTCTGCGCCCTCTGGCGCGGCCGCACGCAACACTTGCGCGAAGCGTCCGCTCGGCGCCTCGCGCGTCAGATCCAGACTGTAGTTCCGGAAGCGCTGGTACGGAATCCAGCCCGCGCCGGCTTCCTTCAGCGCCTCCTTGACGGGCGTCTCTCTGGCATGCAGGCGCAGCGTCTCACGAAGCTGATAGCCGCTCAGGAAAGACATGCTCCAGGGCGCGGCCTTGTGGAACTGCATGACATCGCTCACGGCGTGACCACGGCTAACCGACTTGAGCGCCTGGGCGAGCCGGTCGAGCGCGACGAATCCATCGATCTCCGCCGTTTGCGGGCGTGCATCCAGTTCGTGCGCCCGTACTGTCACGAAGATCTTCTCGATGTCCGGCTCGATTGCGCCCCGCTCAGAACGGCAGATATAAGGACGTAGCGCATCCTCGACGCGGTCGCGCTCGGCCGTGCTGAGCGTGCCCGGCACGAGCGGTGCTGACGGCAGCGTCAGCAATTGCCGCAGCAGGGCATCGCGCGCCTTTGCGTAACGACCGAGCACGTCCTTATTGTCCCGGCACAGGTAGCCGAGCAACTCGTTGAGTTGCTTCTCGTGCGCCTGGTCTTCCTGATCTTCGTCCAGATGCGTCAGCGCCTTGAACGGCGTCGCCGACAACAGAAGCGTTGCATAGCCGGTGCCTTCATGGAGCACCCGCCGCGCGATGATCTGCTCCTCCGAAACGGCGTCCTCGCCGGCAGCCGCATCCGCCGTAACGGAGCCGGCGTGCAGCAGTGCCGAAAACCGCTGGAATTCATCCAGGATGAAGATATCCGCCTTCAGATTGCGCGCGCAGGCTTCGACGAACATCTGCCGGATGCCGCCGCGCACGCAGGTCGTCAGATGCGTGCCGTGTTTGATCGCCCTGACATCTTCCGCCGCCGCTTCGGATAGGCCCTGGATCAGCGTGGCCCACGAATGCAGATTCAGTTGCAACGCTTTCGCTGCAGTTCGCGCGGACGCATCGAGCTTCGGCCGCTCCTTGAGGCGCCCGATGAACTCGGCGAGCGCCTGAGGCTCAAGCTCCCGGTTATCGCAATAACACGCGGCGTACTCCCATGCGCCCTTCACGCCGTTGCGAAAGAATTCTTCCAGTTGCTCAGTGTCATTAATCTGGCGTGCGCTCTTCACGGCGAGCCAGAGAATGTAGCGCTCCAGCGCATTCCCGCCTCCCCGGCTCAGCGAAAACGAAGTCGCTGGCGTGAGCGAGCACGATTCCATCAGCGTGCCGGGTTCCGGGTCGTTCTGCTTGAGACCGAGTTCCGCGAGACGGCCGAATTTCAGCGAACTGACCCACTGCTCCTGTTCACTGCCGCTGAACACTGCGAGCTTGCCCGCGTTCTCGTGCGCGAGCGCCTGATTCGAGCAGATATAGACCACTCTGAGCGGTTGCGCCGCACGATTGTCTTCCAGGCGGCGGCTCAAAAGCGAAGCCACGACCCCGCGCGCCACCAGCGTCTTGCCAAGTCCAACTTCATCGCCGACCAGCAGCCGGCCGTGCAGTCCGTTCGGGCCATCGAGACGCATGCACGCCTGCGTGACTGTTGCGCGCTGAAAGTCCCTCAAGTCACCGAGCGCGTCCTGGATGCGCTGTTGCGCTTCATGCATCATGCGTTTCGTTCCCGATGGTAGGCGACAAAACTGTCGAAGAGCGCGTCCAGCCCTTCCGGCAAAGTCTCGACCTCGGCGCGAATGCGCCGGTAAATATCGATGGCACGGCCCATCCGGCGCGGCGCGCGCGAGGCCGCCCGCAGGAGTTGCTCGTAGAGCGCGCCCTTGCCGTCGAGCCCGAACACGTCTGCGCCCTGCCCGTTGCCGTCGGCGCGCGACCAGTCGGTGCGCGACGGATCCAGGTGCAGAATCAATTCGAGGTAACGCAGGAGCTTTCGGCCATCGCCGACGATATCCCGGAACAGCGCACCCTTGCGCCGCTCGAGCAAGTCGACCGACAACGCCGCCTGCACGACGAATCGCTTGCGCACGCCCTTCGGCGACACGATCTCGACCGGCAGGAATGCGCTAATGTCCGTCAGGCTGACGCCGGTCCACGTCATCGGAGCGCCGAGCGCGCGCGGATCGTCGCGGCACAGCAGGCGCACGGTGGCCTCATAGCCCGCCGGCAATCGTACGGCCGCGCCGTCCGGCTGCATGTCGAGCCGCAGATCGAACCGGCCCGGCTCGCTCCGATCTTCCTTCACGTGGAGCAGCCACCCGGCGGAGCTGAGTGCATGCACGGCGCGGCGCATCGCGCTGTCTTCCTCGCGGCTGGCCGGCCCAGCCTCGCGAAACTCGTGCTTATGGAACACGTTAGACGTCTTCCATGCTTCTAGCAAGGCGTCGGGACCGATCTTGCGGTTCCTGCCCGTCAGTCGCAGCATCAGTTCGCGATTGCGGGGCGGCGCCAGTTTGCCCGGCTGCCCGAACGCGGCGTTCGTCATATTGGCCGAACCAACATGCCAGATGGCCTGCGCGCCGTGCTTCGCGACGATGAGCTTGGCGTGAAGATTCTGTTGCGCTGGCGCGCGGCTTTCGAGCCGTTCCTCGCCGTCGACCACGCGCTCCGACAGCGACAGGCAATCCCAGTTTTCCAGCGCGTCTCTGCCAATCTTGTCGAGCGTGTCACCCCGGCTGATGAGCGTGCGTCTCGCGTCATCGCGCGTGCGGCTGGCCAGTTCGGCGAGCATGCTTTGTCCATCGGCATCGAGGAAAGGTGACACGACCAGCAGATCGTCGAACTTGTCCGGCAGATCCAGCGGTACGCCAGCGGTCTTCTCGTCGCCGTGAAAGCCCGGCAGCACCTCGAACGCCGGGTCGAACTGATCGGGCGCCGTCCAGGCGACGTGTCCGAGGGCATCGCACCAGACTTTGATCTCCGGAATGTGGCGAGCGTCCTGCGCCAGCGAGCGCAGAAACGCGAGGAGACGCGGATCGCCGTTGCCGTTTCGTGCCGTTTCGCCGTCGATCGACACGGCGAGATCCCAGCTACGATCGAACGTGAGGTTGCGCGACAACACCAGCAAGCGCCAGCGATCCGCACCATCCTCATCCAGCGCGCTGAAGCGCAGCAGCCACACCTTAGGATGGAACGACGCGAACGCACCGTTTGCGCCTTCGAGCGCCACGACCGGCACGAGCAGCGGCTCGAGCAACGTAAAGAGGCGATTGAATTTGCCCGGCACCTTGATGTTGCCGCGCTGATAAAACACCATCAGGCGCTTCTGAAGCTGATCGATGGATTCCAGCAACGCCACACGCTCAGCCGACAGTTCGCCTTCCTCCTCTTCTTCCAGCGTCTGATCCAGCGTGAGCGCGAGCGAAGCGGCGGCGAGCGTTTCGAGATCGAGCGAGAAGGTGGTTGCGATAGCTGAGTGCAACGCATAGCCCGGCGGCGCGCGCAATTGACCGCCGTAGTCGAGACGATCGTTTTCGAGCGTCAGCAAGGCAACACCTCGACGATATCGTTCAACATGCGCCGCACGGTCTGCCATCGGTAGTCGAGCGCACTCATGCCGTACCAGTCGGCACGCTCGCGCGGCAGTTTGATCAACAACGAGCGCGCGGGCTTGTTGTCGACGGCCTGAGTACGGACAAGGGCATCGAGATCGGCCTGCTTCGGCGCGTCAGCCTGATTCAGCACGTTCCATCGTTCGAGGAATCCGATGGTCCGCCGCTTCACACGCGTGCCGCCCGCTTCGGCGACGCTCAGCCACTCGAGATCCGCACCCGAATGGAAGATACCGGCGAGTTTGACTGTTACGCGCCAATCGGCGTAGAGCTCATCGCAGACCGCGTGCAGTCGGTCATCGTCGATGCCTTCCGCAATCAGCCGGTTGAAAACGATATGCGCGCCCTCGACTGCGAGGCTGAAGCGCTGCGCTGCCGCGATGTTGTTGCGGCATGTCTGGCTGAGCGAAAGTTGTCCGGCTGCCCATGCGCTGAACGCGGCAAAGCTGGCGTGGTCGTCGCTCAGCGCACTGATCGTCAGGTCGTTGGAAAGCAACTGGGCGCAAACCGTGTCATCAAGGTCACGCGCCGTAGTGAAGCGCTCGCGCAGGAAACGCGCTTCGTCCTCGTCCAATTTCAAGGTGAGACCGGCCGGCCAGTCGCCTCGCGATCCGGGCGGCCGACGCACGACGGACTCGAAGCGTTGCCCGGCGTCATCGCTGCCTTCCTCGGAGCTTACGGTTTCCTGAGCATCCCCGTCGCGACGCCAGTAGCGGCAGAATTCCGCGAGCGAACTTTTCGTGCGTACGATTTCAAACACGCGCAGGCCGTTCCAGTAAGTCGAGGACGGACGTCGCGCAACACCGCCCTGCTCCACCACGGTGTGACCGATCACGCCTTCAGGTTCCAGATCCGCCGCATCGTAGTTGGTCTTGAGCGTCCTGGCGAATTCGTTCTCCGCGATCTTCAGATATTCGTCGAGCGGTCGGCGGCGGCGCTTCGCGTCTGGCAACTCCGCCCAGTCCAGCATGATCTTCGGCACGGCGAGGAAATACCGTGCGCGCGTCTGAACCGTAGTGAAGCCGGGAAAGAGCGTGTCCGCGTAAGCATCTCGGAGTTGTCCGAAGCCCAGCTCATCTAGTGTGCCCGGTTCTTTCATCAGCGCGAGCACTTCGTGCACGCGCTTGCGATCCGTCGAAGAAAAATCGATCCATCCGATACGACTCATCCAGTCACCCGTTAATATTCATGCCGTCCGAACCTCCGGACAAGTGAGTTGCGCGTTACTTCGGTCAAGCCTGCAGAAAGATATCGGAAACTCAGGACAAGTCTTGTCCAGTCGCGTCCAGCTGAAGCGCGAAAGCAACACCAGGCCAAGCGACTCACCGCCATCAGACATTCAACGGCAAGCGAGGTGACGTCTCTCCGCATGATGCTCTCGCTCGATGTGCCGGCACGCCTCGTCGTGAAACAGGTCCGTGGTCATGACGATTGAGTACGTATCGTAGTCGCTCACCAGCTTTTCCGAGTTCAAACGGACTTCATCTTCCGGCCGAAAAAATGGCTCGTCCGTGTCAGCAATGAAGGCTAGATCCGTGCGCCGGACGATCTGATCGACAAGATAACCGGCGCGCTCTTCCTCCGTTGTGATCTCCAGCCAGACACGTCCGGGCATTTGAACGATTCTGACCGCAGCGATATCGGAGCGCAGGTACGCGGGATATTTTTCCCGAAGCCGTTGTGTCACGTCTTCTGCCACGTACTGTGCTGCCGGACTCTGGGAAGGCTCGGCCAAATCGAGTAGCAATGCAATGGCTTTGTCGAGCGGATACCGAAAGAACTCGCGCGCCGCATCGACACGAAAATCGGTCAGCGCAAGATGTACTTTCGCTTCCAGCGCCTCATGTTGTTCAGCAAACAATTCGAAGGCCACTTGGAACGGCGTTGGCACACCCGTGGACGAAAGTTCGCGCGCACGCGTACGGGCGTCGCGTAGTGTTCGCCCGATCTTGATCAAGCCCGGCATACTCGGGTTGACCAAAACATAGACATACCCTGGGACCATGGGCTGCCCTCCTCACCCTAAATGCTCCAGCACGCTGACAAGCGCGCCGGAACCCCGTTGTAAAAGACACCATGATGCCGCATGCCGACTACTTGTCCGACTTACTACCCGAGAACCAGGCAACGACGGAAGACCACCAGTTGCCAGAGCGACGCGACGCCGGCGTAGCCTCGAAGACCACTCGACCGGCGTCTCCATCCTCGGCTCGCTCGTGCTCGTCTTGCCGCCCATAGAAGCGTGCCTTGGCTGCCTGGTCGCGCCGGTGTTCAGCCGCAACCTGAGCCGCACTCCAAGGTCCGGCCTCGATAACTCGGCCCTGGCGAATCACGTAATGCGAGCGGCACGGCAGTTGCCAGTTGCCGATCGAGGGTGACAGGGAGACCGATGCGCCGTCGTAGGTCATCTTCCAGTCGGTCGGAGACAACGGCGTCACCACCTGTTCGCCGCAGCCGCAGCAACAGCTATGCACTACCGTCTCGTAGTCCATCGACACATACAAGATGCCCGGGACGAGTTCCCTCGGCACGTTGCGTACGAAGCGATGCTCGAGCGTGGTGATGCGCGTCATGCCTGATCCCCGTTAAGCAATAGGTTGCCATCAGTGGTGTACGTACAGTGGTGCTCGCGTTCCAGATCGCGATAGAAGCCACGGAGCTTCTTCCACTTGATGACGGCGAGCACCGCGTTGAACGCGTTCAGATCGGCGACTTGAATGTTCGAGGCATAGATGTCGCGCTCGCCGCCCCCCACAAACGAGATGCGTCCGGCATGAACATGCTCGCGCTTCTCGGGCGTGCTGGTGGTCACGCGCAAGATCCCACCCAGGCTACCGTCGACCAGCTCCAGACCCATGCCGACATCGATGAAGGGCACACCAAAGGCTTCGAGCTTCTGTACCACCACGCGTTTGTCTTCCCCGGCGTCCATACAGAGAAATGCGAAGGTGGTGCCATTCAGCAGCTCGACGTTGGTGTGATCGAGCTTGACCGGATGCGCGACAATACCGCGGTGCATCCTGCCGTAGATGCCCTTGAGGTAATCGACCTTTTTCGGCGCGTCGCGCAACTCTTCAAGCGACGGAGCCCCTGGGGCGCGAAAGGCATTGTGCTGCAGAAACTCGTCGGCATCAAACAGGCGAATTTCGCGCACTGGCGTTTTGGCTACGAGATCCACTATATAGCTCCCGGTGCCGCCCGTGCCAATCACCGAAATGATCTCGCCCTCCAGCTTTTCGGACAGGTTACCGATGCCCACGCGGTCCGAGGCGGTATCAATATAGTTGAACATCGTGTCGGTCTCCGTGTCGTCAGGCGCACGGAAGATGCGCGGGCTGAGGCCCGGTTGCAGCACCGCCGCAGGGCCCGCGAGGATGGACGCATAGGTAGCCATCTTCTCGTAGAAGTTCGGATAGCCGTCGGGCCCCGGCTTACTCGAAAAGGCGTGCTGGGCCGTCACACCGTGGCCCAGATTGAAGAGCTGGGACTGGTGCGCGATTTCGCGCAGCGGCGTGCCATCGGCACGGCACGGAAAATCGCCATCCCAATGCATAACGTGAGTCGAAGGCTTACAGGTCATATCCCCGGCCAAGTCCAGGGGGCACACAAGCGTTCCCGCGCGCAACCGCTTCTGGGCATCGACGTAGGGCACTTCGCGCATCACCAGCAAACCGCCCACGGCTTGCACGAAGTAGCCCTCCTCGCGCAACTGGCGCAGGTCCGCATTAAGACTGAACAGTTTTCGTGACATTGAAGATCGTCCCGTGATGTTGAACTTCGACCGAACCGCCTTCGGCGAGCTCACCTGCGTGCGGCTTGGAGGCCGCATGACGATAGGTCATGGAGTAGCGGACGTTGGGCTCGACCGGTGAGCCGGGGAACGCCAACTGCACCACCTGCTCGAACGTGACTCGCTTCTCCGGTACCGGCTCCTCGCGCGAGTTCACGACGATGACGTATCCCTTCACCGGGCGGCGCGCCGTGACGAAGTGCTCCACGCCCGGCTCGGTGAGATCGATGCGGTCTTCGGGCTCGATCATGCGGTCCGTGCCACCGCGGACTTCGAGGAAAACCGCCTGATCCGTACCGATGCCCGACAAGACGTAAAGCGCCTCACCCGAGATCGACGACCGCCCCCAGATCACTTGACGGCCATCGAGCGTGAGCTTGAAGTCGCGGTCCGTACGAAACGCGATGAAGCGTTCAGCGCCCTGCCCGCGCAGGTCAAACGTTTCGTTGAGGGAGACGTCCTCGAAGTCTCCCGAAGCCAAGATGGCGCACAACGTGACGTCGTCACGATCATCCAGCCCGGCCGCCGCCAGAATTTGGCGGCCAGTCGGTACGGGATCGGTCACCATGACAGGGCGGAAATCCACGCCATCAAGGGCAAAGTGGATCCGGTAGGCGCGGGCCACCCTCAGCGGGCGGTTCTCCCGCAACGCCTGGCCCACGTCATCGATATCGTCGTAACGGGTACTCATTGTCAAATCCTCTTAAGGTATGTGCCAGGTCGCACCTGGCTACAGTTGCTTAATCGGACTGACGGAAGGCCGCCGGTAAATTATTTTCAGAACGTCTTGTGGAGCGTTCCAGTCGGCGTCGGGCCACACACGAAGAAGGCGGGACATCCGGGACAGGTGTATTCGGAACGTTCGGCCGCAAACTGGCCAGCTCGAATGCTGGTCAAGATGTCCGCGAGCTTGCCGTGGCTAGTGGTCAACTGCTTCGGTGTAAGGCTGAGCGGCCTGATCTCGCCATCAGCCAGGTAGATCACTTCGACCGTGGCGCCCGGGAATGCCCGCTGGGTAGCCAAAAGCACGGCTGCCGAGCCCACGTCTTTCGATTCCTTGCGCGGGGCATGGCCGGTGCGGACGGTTCGCAGCGTCCGAATTCCGTCCTTGAGCAGGATCTCGTCCGGGCGAACGACAATTTGCTGGTCGCCGAAGGCCACACTCAAGGCTTGCATAGGTTCGACAATGGCGCCCTCGCGCGACGCTAAGAAGAACTGGATCATGGCCATCGCCATGGCACGATATTCTGTAGCGTAGCCATGTTCATGCAACTCATGCTCCACCAAAGCCTCTTCCAGGCGGCTCTCCCAGTCGGGCGTCTGGCCGGTCTCGATGACGGCCTGGCAGACCGAACGCACCGCCTCATGCATCTTCATGAAGGCAGTGGCCTGTCGCCGTCCCCCGACCTGCAACAAATGGGTATAGAGGAAGCGTCGGGGGCAGGATTCGTAGAGCGCGGCAGCTTGAGCGCTAAAGCTCACTGGCCCGGAAAACACAATAGGCAATGGCACGGTGTCCGGCGCGGGCGTCAGGCGAAGCACGGGGGTAACCGATATCTGCTGCAGCGCGCCGAGCCGATCGACAAACTCGGACAGGGGTCGCCGATGTCCGTTTCCTTTGGCATGCGCCGCATACAGGAAGAGCCGGTCACGCGCGCGAGACATCGCCACATAGAAAAGGCATTCCTGCTCCTGCGCCTGCGCGTCACGCTCCGCCCCCTCCGATGAGGTCGCCGCGCCAGCAATCATCCCTTCTGGCGGCGGGCATTTGGGCGGTCGATACGCACCCGGCATGCTGTCCTGGTTCGCGCCGGCCAGATGCACCACCGGGAATTCCAACCCTTTGGCGCCATGAATGGTCATGAGCCGGACGGCATCGATCCCCTGCGCTGCGGCCGGGAGTTGCCGCAAATCCCGATCATCACGCAATCTAAGCAGCCGGCGAATGCGCTCCATCAGCCGCACGATCGGCAAACCTTGGCCAGACGGCTGCGCACGGACGAAATTCATAAACTGCCAGACGGCAATACCTTGGGCTTGCTCCGCCACACTGCTTGACGCGGCGATGCGCGCCGCCGAACGCGTTCGATCGAGTAAAACCGTGGCCAGAACGGTCCAGGGATGAGACAATGCGTCGAATCCGGCCACAGCCGTTGCGAGCGCACCGAGCGCGGTTTGCCCTGCCGGCGAGAGATGAGTGAAAACTGATGTCCAGTCGCCCGGCGCCGCCTCAGTCGTGCGCAAGTGCTCAAACGCCTGCACCACATCCTCAAGCGACATCGCGAACTCCGGCCAGCACGCAATGCGCACTAGCCCCATAGCGCGGCGGTCGGTCAGTAGCGACAGGAAGGCCACAAGGTCCTTGACCTCCTGACGCTCGAAAAGACTCCCCAGAAATAGTACCGGAATCCCCAACCGCTCTAGTTCCTGCCCCAATTCTGAGAGTTTGTCGTTGCCTCGACAGAGCACGGCCTGGTCCCGGTATTGATAGCCGGCCTGACGCAGCTGATCGATGTTCTCGGCCAACGCCGCACTGGTGAGTTCGCCTGTCGCGACAAGACGCAATTCCGGCGAGATACCGCATGACGCGCGATCAGCCTCGAGCCGACTGTGCGTACCACCAGCGCGCATACCTGCAGCAAACGTGGAGAAGGTATCAGTGATCTCCCGAACAGAACGATAATTTTGCGTCAGGTAACCGATGACACCACCAGGAAAGTCTTCGTGACCGAAACGGGAAATGTTGAACGACGAAGCACCTCGGAAACGATAGATAGACTGCTTCCCGTCTCCAACAACCCAAAGATGCGTACCATCGGGCTTGAGTGCATTTAGCAAGCGAACACTGGAGCGGTTGACGTCCTGATATTCATCAACCAGCACATGATCGTAGGTCTGCTGCAATTGCAAACGCAGCGCTTCATTCGACTCCAGCAACTGCACGGGCCGCAGAACCAAATCCCCGAAATCCACGCAACCTGCCTGACGTTTCAGTTCTTCGTACGTTTCGTAGACCGTCGCCACCTCCAGTGCACGCTCGGCCGCCTGGATCTCCTCTGGACTTGTCGCTGTGTCATGCATGCAGCGTGCGAGGTCGCGATACCGCGCGGCGTCGACCACTTCGTCTTTTGCGCGCGATATCGCACTCAGCATGTCAGCGATAACTTGCGAGGGGTCGTAGACATCGCGATAGTGCATGAGGCCCAGCCGAGGAAATGCGGACTCCAGCAACTCGACCGCCTCGGTGCGATCCATGAGTCGCGGATCGGACGGCAACTCAACTTGGTCATGAAAGCGCCGAAGCACGTCCAGACCAAACCGATGGAAGGTACCAACCCACAACGCGGCCGCAGCAGCAGGTCGTGTACGCGCGAGCCTCTCGACCATCTCGGCAGCCGCGCGATTGGAGAATGTCAACAACAGGATACGGCGGGGGTCCACGCCTTCGTCTAGCAGGCTCTCCACCCGCGCGACGAGCGTACGTGTCTTGCCAGTACCGGGGCCGGCCTGGAGCAGGTAGGCTGCTCCTCGATGCATCGCAGCTTGTCGCTGCGCGTCGTTCATCGGGATATCCGGCGTTTGACGGGGAGGCGTGAGGGTCAGGCTAGGCAGCAGTAATGCGTCAAGCATCTGCTGCGCCACCACATCAAACGGTGCGCCAAGCCGGGTGGCAATGGCGCTACACGTCATTCCCTGTCCCAAATGCAGTTCCCTGACTACCGGGCGCGGCAGCAAGAACTCGCGCGCAAAGAGGTCCATTTGGACTTCACGGCGCTGGCGATGACTGTAGTCAACCACTCGATCCAGCCCCACGGGCGCCGCCTCGCTAGTGCGGGCTAGGTCGATCGCGTAGGAACCCTCGTTCTCTTCGTCGTCACCCAGCTCGACGTGACCGATTTCATGCGCTACGAGGAACGCCTGCTCAAAAGGCGACCCGCTGTCCTCGTGGATGATGAGCCGAGCTTCGCGATCGAAGAACGCCCGACCACCATCCAGCGCATCGGTGCCCGGCGCGCATTTTTCGACCGTTAGTCCCCGAGATTGTGCTTCGGCAACCGCGAAGGCGTACGGCGTCCCGGGATTGCGCCCCTGGCGAACGGCTTCCAAATGCAGTTCGGTGGCTCGCTGTCGCGCAAGCTCGACCGCGTCCACTTATTCGCCCCGATCGATCAACGCTTGCACGCGCTCGGCCTCCACGCCGGCGTCACGCAAGATTTTTTCAAACGACACTTTGGTCGCTGCGGCTGGTTTGATGCGCGACTTACTCTGCCGCGCGGCAGAAACCAGGGGGGGCTGTGATAGGAAAGTACGCAGTTGATCTAACGTGCTCTCCAGCGCTCCAGCCAAGCGCTCAAGGAAACGCGCAGGCACTGAGGCGAGATCGATCCGACGCTCCCGAAACGAGATCAACACCAGTCTGGGGAGTTGCAGGCGTTCAGCCGCCACATTGAAGGCTTGCGCCGTGAAACTCGCAGGTTCACGGCGTCCAGCACCGGCACGGAAGCGGGCTACCGCGGCATCCACACGCTGCGTATCCGCGACGGACAGCGGCTCATGAGATACAGGACGGGAAAGCTCCCGGGATAGATCGATCAGTTCGTGTGCGTATTGCGGATACATGGCAAGGTAACGCATCAATGCGTCGTTATTCCCTGCATCTTCTACGGCAAAGGCGTAGAGCACTTCGTCGCGGGTCATTGCTTGCGATTGGTTCATCACAGCCCCTCCTTTCGCTCAAGGCGTCGCCGCAACGTCGCGAAAGCACGGTCGCGCTGGTTGCGGATAGTTTTTTCCGCCTTGCCCAACACCTCACTGATCGTGGGAACGCTCGGGTCATTCGACATGATGGGAATATCTCGGCGCAACATCTCAATAATTTGTTTCTGCAGAAGCGGCAACGTATCAATCGCGCCGTTCAGCAGCCGCCGGTAATCTTTTTTGTCGAGTTCATCGGGATCAAACGGGTCATAGTGCTCCACCGCCTTCTCGACCTCAGCAGTGATCTCGTCATCTTCGTTCAGCAACTCTGCCGAACGGTTCTGTTCGACCCGGATCTGAGCACCGGCGTCCAAGCGATCCTTCGCCATCGCGCCATTGAAATTGATCTCGAAGTAATCAAGCTTGTCGTCGTATTCGGATTGATCGCCTAGGAGGCGATCCACAAACGTATCCATCACACGATCGCGGATGCTGAGTTCAGCGAGATCCCTCGTTGTGCCATCAACATTGTCAGGTTTCGGCAGCCGGTGTAGTACGCTGCGCATCAAAGCACGAAGCAACGGTTCGTGATGCGGACTCGCCGCATCGGTCGTTCGCACAAAGTAAAGGAGGGCCTCAGGACTCACAGCCCCGGGAGCAGACTCTGGCCACTGTTGGCAGCGCGCCACGAGTTCGTTCGGCTCAAGCTTTTCCAACTCCCCGATCTCCGCCTCGACAATAGTGCGGCGCACATAGAGGTTTCCTTCTCGCGTTACCTTCCGTAATGGCCGCGCCATGCCTCCCCCTATCGCTCATCCATGTCACAAAACGCTGCTCGGCATCAAGTCGCGTCGAGCGTGTCGAGATTTTTCTCATTATTCGAGATAGTTCAGTACCGTTACGAGAGTTCGACTACACGCGATCATCATTCAGAAAAGGTGTTCTGCGATCAACGTCGAATTCCGTACCAGTGACCGAATTCAAGACTTGACCGCAAATCGTCGCCCAAGAATGCAGTGATGGTCAAGCGTTGAGACGGGGCCAGCGCAGCCCGAAAAGCTAATTCGATGTCGCCAGCCGGATAGAGATGCAGCATCACCCAACACGCATGATCGCGTACCTTGATCGAGTCGCCAAGCCGAATCGATCATGTGGCGGATGTGGGTCAATGCGGATGCGGAAACGAGTTCGGTCATACCAGAATCTCGGCAAAAACGAAGCTTGCCGGGCGGCCCAATTCTCTCTGCACCGCGGAGAGAATTCGGCCCGGGTCGCTGAGGCCCTGCCCTGCCACCACGGCTCGCGCAACTAAAGTTGTAATCGACATGCTGCAACGCGGCAATTTGCGCATCCCGTTGTCCCGCAATGAAGACACGCCAAAATCCGTTTCAACTAAAGATGTGCTGACCTGCGCCCATTCGCCTGTGCAAACGATCTTAGAGACGGTTTCAAAATGGCCCCTTGGGGCTGTTAACTTTCGCGGCGAGCTGTTAACCTCAGGCATCGAAACAACCGAGACTGAGGAGATGGCCAAGCCGATCATCGACGACGAGTTGTGGACACTGATCGAGCCGTTACTGCCGCCATCCAAGCCACGGCGCAAGAAGAACCCGGGCCGCCTGCCGGTTTCGAACCGCGCCGCGCTGACCGGCATCTTGTTCGTTCTCAAGACCGGACTGCGCTGGCGCGATCTGCCTGCCGAGATGGGTTGCGGCTCGGGCGTGACATGTTGGCGACGGCTACGCGACTGGCAGGTTGCCGGCGTGTGGGACCGCTTGCACGAGCTGCTGCTCGCGAAGCTGCGAGCAGCAGACCAGATCGACTTCTCTCGAGCCGCTGTCGATTCATCATCGATTCGCGCCGTTGGGGCAGGCCAAAAACTGGGCCAAACCCTACCGATCGCGCGCGACCCGGTTCCAAGCACCACATCGTCACCGACGCCAACGGCACGCCGCTCGCCGCGATCCTGACCGGCGCGAACGTCAACGACGTCACGCAATTGCTGCCGCTGATCGACGCGATTCCGCCGATTCGCGGTTTGCGCGGCCACCCGCTGCACAGACCGCGTGTGGTCTACGCCGATCGCGGATACGATTCCGAGCGACATCGACGTGCGTTGCGCAATCGCGGTATCGAGCCGGTGATCGCCAAGCGCCGTACCGAACACGGCAGCGGCCTTGGCAAATATCGCTGGGTCGTGGAACGCACGCATGCCTGGCTGCATCACTTCCGTCGTCTCCGTATTCGTTTCGAGCGCCGTGCTGACATTCACGGCGCGTTCCTCAAACTCGGTTGCTGCCTGATCTGCTGGAATACCCTCCGGCGCGCCGAACAGCCTTTATGAAACCGTCTCTTAGGGCCGATCGCCAGCAGCCCCACCGCGCGCAACGCAGCCTGCCCGTTGCGCGCGGCCTATCTCGTTACCAGGCGTTCGACGATGTCGGCGAACAACCCCGCGCGACATCGAGTGGCCGTTGTGGAGCAGTGCGAAAGGCGCTTCGCGACCCACAATCGACGCTCAATCTCAGCGGAAGCGGACACTCATATGCATCTCGCATCGCTATCACGCTCGGCCTAAACTCAGGCTCGGCGGATGGCGGCGAAAAAGGGCAGGATTCCGAGTCTCACACCACTTTGCGCTGATTGCACTCGCCCCTCGCGATGAGAGATTCTCACCGTTTCGAGCACCGGCTGCGATAACGAACGGGTGCTGCCAGGCCTCTGTACACGATGATGGAATGTCAGGCTAGACTGATACTTTCATTAGCAAGGACAAACTGCAAGTGGGCCACGAAACTGAACGCAGTAGCGGAATCGATCGCGACGAAATCGACGAGCTTCTCAACGTGTTGGATGAAGATGCCACCGCGATCAGCAAATATGCGAGCATTGAATCGAACATCTTTGAGCCCGTGGTCCTTCAAAGACTGATGGATGCTGCCCACGGTGACGGCTCACATGTCCAGCGCGCGCTGTATGCACCTGGCACCAAGCAACTAGCTCCATATGAAGAGCAACTGGGAGCGTTAAAGTTTTTCAGCGACCGCCAAGTTGAATGGAGCAACTGGTTCATCGAAAAGCTTATTCAGGCCGGTATTGATCGAGCGAAGGTTGAGATTTTCGTGGATGCCATCGCCAATGAGTGGATTGACGGGAAAAAGCGACGTCAGACAGCAGAATCAATGCTCGCCATAAAGGCGTCTATAAAAAATCACGATGCGTTTTTTCACAAAGAGGAGGCCGGAAAGTACGTCAGGAACCGAGATGTCGGGGACGCCGCTCCGCTTTTCAGTGAAGTGGAGATGGCGGCAATTTTTGAGGCCAATTCTGCGATGCTTGAAGTCTGCATCGGGGACTACCTTGAGATGTACTTCGGTAAGCGGGAAGGGTCCATCAATACAACTTACGTCCGGCGCGGTGTCTACATGACTGACGCACCCGCAAGTCCGATGGTCGAACACAACTATCTCAATTCATATTCCCTGGCGATCACGCTGCCTGAGGTGTTCGCGCAAACATATTCGCCGTCCAACGCGGGCAAAGGTATGCCAACGATTTTTTCTGCGCCTATTCCGGCAATCCAAAGCCGGGTTGTGGCGTTTGCGCCGTTCATTCGCGGGATGACTTTGTCTCAACTCGAAATTGTCGTTGCTCCGCCGGTCGAGCCTTTCACCTTGACTTCACACGGCATCCATGGAGAACCCATCGGGATCGACGAGTATAGCTACGGGTGACTCAGATCGAAATTGTCGACGATCTGGGTGCTGACGTCGAACGTCGGAAACTGGCCGGCTGCCGCCGGTCGTGGTCCTCAACAGCCCGTCCAGCGACAAACTTCGAGCGGTGCCGTGCGGCCCGCTGGTAACTTCGAGCTTCAGTCCGCCAGATCCCGCCATGGAACAGAACCACTTCGACAAAGAGCCTCGCGGTGCCCTTTGACGATACAACTACACACGCCGTGACTCGCTTCCTAGAGTTTCTACGTAGAAACTGTCGACTACAAGGTCCACACACGGATCACGCATTGGCTGCGGCAACTCGCAGATTTATCCGTGCACATCAACCGCCGGCGAATTTGCCGCGACAGGCAGAAAACGTTCAGCATCAGTCCGATTCGATCGGCAAGTTAAAGGAAGGCATGCCAACATGCTGCACCTGCTCCAGCGCTTCAAGATAGCGATGGACCGGCACCGCAGCAAGTTGCTTATCATGAACACAAAGTAACGCTTCGAGTGCAGTCCGTTCCGCGTCTGTAAAAGTCCACTTGCCACCCCGCTCTGCCCGCGCAATGCATTGGCTGAGTGCGAAGTCCGCGGAGCGATACAGTTCCGCTTCGCCGTCGGAACGCAAATAGAACGCGAGCGCGAGCATATTGGACAGCGTGGCGATCGACTCAATATCACCACTACCGCCGCAAAGCAGTGCAAGTGCGAGGTGGTGTTTGAGAGAAAGACGACGGACCTGGTCAACCGGAAGAGGTAGTAGTTGCGCCTTCGTCAGTAGCCGTCGGCGCACGGTAGAGCGTTTTCGCATAGCTTGATTGCCGTGCCAGCAACATCAAATTTTACCGGGCGGCCGCTTCATCGTATTCGCCGATCCGCGCGTGATTAAGCACCTGGGAACCTCGGACGGGAAGTCACGCCTTGCGGCCCCGGCGCTCCAGTTCGATCCTGGTACGTTCCAATTCTCGCGCAAACGTGGCCTCATCCGGGAGGACCGTCTGATACTCCGCTGCGAGTATCTTGTTCGGTAAGTTGTCGAGTGCATAATGCGCCTCGGCCGCGCCTTTTTCAGCACACAGAATCAAGCCAATCGGGGGGTTTTCGCCGGACTTCATCCAATGTTCACGCGCGTAGTTGAGGTAGAGATGCATCTGCCCCGCGTCCGCATAGCTGAAGCGCCCGACCTTCAAATCGATAATGAGCAGGCATCGCAAGCGCCGATGAAAAAACACGAGATCGACTCGAAACCAGGTGTCATCGATCCGTAGACGCCGCTGCCGACCTATGAACGCAAAGTCATCGCCGAGCTCGAGGAGGAAATCCGCCAAGTGCTGGATCAAGGCCGCCTCGAGATCCGACTCCGAATATTCGTCCTTCATGTCAAGAAATTCGAGGACAAACGGATCGCGGATCGCTTCCTCAGGCGAGAGAAGATCGCCGGGTTGCGCTACAGCCGCCTTTCCGAGCAAGGACGCCTTGTTGCGTGACAGCACCAGCCGCTCATAGAGCTGACTGCTGATCTGACGGTCAAGCTGCCGCACAGACCAGCCCTCACGCAACGCTTCAGCCTCGTAAAAGTCGCGAGCAGCTTGCGCTTTCACCGCGAGGAGGCGAACGTAGGCGGACCAGGGCAACGGAAAAGCCTGAGCGATAGCATTCAGCTCAAACGCCACGCCCGTCGACGCCTTTACCGCTGCCTTGGTTGATTTTGCAGACGCTGTCGGGACAATCCGGGCGGGCGTGGATTGTGCAGACGGTGTCTGCACAATCCGATCCGCAGGCCACGTCAAGTAAAAGGCACGCATCTGTGCGAGATTGCGCCATCCGAAGCCGCGACCGAATCGCTCTGACAGATCGGCGCCCAAACGGCGGATCACCGCCTCGCCATAAGCGGCCCGTCCCTCCCCGCCCTGCTCGAACTCAACGATTCGCCGCCCGATCTCCCAATAGGTCGCCGTCATCAGGGCGTTCACCGTGCGAGCCGTCGCTTCGCGCGCCGACGCGACTACATCAGCAATTTCATGGTGCAGTCCCGCATAAGCGGCCTGCCCGACATCACGCTGCGTCACAGTGCGTTCACCACGTCCTTGAACGCCTTGCCGGCGGTGAACTTCACAGTATTCGCGGCCGGGATGGCAATCTCCGCGCCCGTCGTCGGATTACGTCCCGCGCGGGCAGCGCGCTGCCCCTGCGAAAACGCGCCGAAACCGATCAGCTGTACCGATTCGCCGCGACTCACCGCGTCCGTGATCGCGTCCAGGACCGCCTGGACGGTTTTGCTCGCGTCGGTTTTGCTGACGCCCGCGCCTGCTGCGACCGCGTCAATGAGTTCCTGCTTGTTCATGAACAGCCTCGGCAACAAAGTCAAAGCTGCACCCTACCTCATCCCGCTGCACAAACGCAAATCGCTGGCCTCCGCCCCACCACTGCCTGCGGCGGGCAGCCCGCCAATGAACTCCGGCTTACACCTGTCGCGGACACGCTCGCCCAGAGCAATCGCGAACGTCTCCCGCCCGGCCAGCGCTCACCCAACCAGCGGGCCGGTGCGGGCGTCATCACTCGCGCTGACTACGTGGTCCGGCTTCCGGTGTCACACAACCTGACTGTTTCTCCAGCCGAACCTGCCCGGCCGACCTACGCGGACTACGGAATCGTCTCGTGCCGCGTCTCCTGCCTCCCCTCTGCCCGCCACCGGCAGCCGGGCCTCGACTCAACTTTAGTCGTGTGAGCCACACGAGCCTGGGCCGTCCGCTCGATGTCCCGAAATGCAGGGTAACATAGCCCTTACTATGTTCCCCTTGAGTCCGCGCAATCCCAGCGTCGCGACATCGACCAAAAGTTTCGCCCCGGTGCTCATATCCAGAAGGCACCGCTCAGGCCACCCAGCACTGATGCAACCCCGTCCTCTGTGTCAGGCTAGAATAATAGCTCCACAACAATGTATGGGCACGATCTGTCCGTCATCCAAATGGACCTTTCCCCGATCTTCGCGCCGTTACTGTCCTTTATTGCGTATTTCGGGGAACGTGATCAGCGATTTCGGTTGAACGTGATCAGTGGTTCCGATTGATGGTGATCGGCCGTTTCGATCGAAGGTGATCGCTGATCACCGGTTTCCGAAACGAGCGATCATCTTGCCGAAACGGGTGATCACGTTCCCGGAATGAGTGATCAGCGAACCGAAACAGCTGATCACGCGACCGAAACGGGATAGCCGTTCCGGCTCGGCGGTGGTGTTGCGCATGTGATCAACGACGGGCGTTAGCCTTGATCCTTTTTAGGGGACAGGTTGATGCCGGCACATCGGATGAGCATGCGCAAACTGAAGGAAGTACTGCGGCTGAAGTGGGCGTGCGGCCTGTCGCACCGCCAGATCAGCCGCGCGATCGGCATCAGCGTCGGCGCCATCTCGGCATACGCCGCCCGCGCGAGCGCGGCGGGCCTCGACTGGGCTACCGTCGAACCGCTCGCCGACGACGAGCTCGAGATCAGGTTGGACCTGCCGGAGGAAACCGCGGTCCCGACCCGCCGGGTCGAACCGGAATACGCGGCGATGCACCGCGACCTGCGCCGCAAGGGCGTGACGCTGCAACTGCTCTGGGAGGAGTACGTCGAGGCTCACCCAGGCCAACGCACCTATCGCTATACGCAGTTCTGCCAGCGGTACAAGGACTGGGCTGCGGCGCTGAAGCGCTCGATGCGCCAGCAACACCGCGCCGGCGAGAAGCTGTTCGCCGACTTCGCCGGGCAAACCGTGCCGATCCTCGGCCGCGACGGCGGCGTCGCGTTCAAGGCCCACGTGTTCGTGGCCGTTCTCGGCGCCTCGAACTACACCTATGCATGTGCGACGCGTTCCGAGACCATGCCCGACTGGATCGGCAGCCGGATCGACGCGTTGGAATTCTACGGCGGCGTTCCCGAGTTGCTGGTGCCCGACAACCCCAAGGCATTGATCGCCAAGGCGGATCGCTACGAACCGGTGCTGGGCAACACCACGCAGGACTTCGTGAACCACTACGCGACCGCCATGTTGCCGGCGCGTCCGCGCAAGCCGCAGGACAAGGCGAAGGTCGAGGTCGGCGTGCAGATCGTCGAGCGCTGGATCCTCGCACGGCTGCGCAACCATCGCTTCTACAGCCTGGCCGAACTGAACAAGGCGATCGGCAAGCTGATTGCCGACCTGAACCGGCGTCCGTTCAAAAAGCTCAAGGGCAACCGTCACGAATGGTTCGAGCGGCTCGACCGACCAGCGCTACGCCCGCTGCCGGCCCGCCGCTACGAGATCGCGACCTTCGTGAAGTGCCGCGTCAACATCGACTACCACGTCGAAGTCGACCATCACTATTACAGCGTCCCGCACAGCCTCGTACGCCAAGAAGTCTACGCCCGCGTGACGCGCCACGGCGTCGAGATCCTGCATCGCGGCAAGCGTGTCGCCGCCCACGCTCGCAGCCGACTCCGGAACAAGCATACGACGTTGCCCGAGCACATGCCGGCGGCGCACCGCGCCCACATGGAATGGACGCCCGGGAGATTACTGAACTGGGGCGCGTCCGTCGGTCCCGGTGCCGAGGCGATCGTCAAACACCTGCTGACCAACCGGCCTCACCCCGAGATGGGATATCGAGCGTGCCTCGGACTGCTGTCGCTCTCGCGCAAGTACGGCAAGGAACGGCTGGAAGCCGCCTGCCAGCGGGCGCTCGTGATCGGCTCACCGACCCGCCGCTCCGTGCTGTCGATCCTCGAATCCGGCCTGGACCGACAGCCGATGCTCCCGATTCCGCCCACCGAATGGCATTAGCCCGATCACGAGAACGTGCGCGGGCCCGAGTATTACCACTGACCCAAGGAGGTCGCGATGTTGCCGTTGAAGGGCGAGTCGATGCGAAAGACCAACGCCAAGCAGTCCTCCGCATCCTGATCGTGCTCACCTTCGCTATAATCCATTGACCGCGCAACACCACCTTCCAAACTGATCACGCTCGCCGAAACGGCTGATCACCATCACCGAAATCCGCAAATCGGCAACTGATTGATCGAACGATCGAGGTTTGGGAGCACCCGGATGAGCGTATCGAACTCCGAGCAGAGGGTCGCGTGTTGCCGTGCAGGCAGTACGACCGGCTGGCCGAAATCGATCAAGGTGCCATCGTCGAACACAAGCGTCTGAGTCACGTGCTGCAGATCGCGCAAGCGCTTCAGGCGCAGCGCGACAACAGCCGAATCGGTAAGGCACCGTCTCGAACGCATCGAGGCGACTCGACCAAGACGAATCGCAACACCACTCAGCCGAACAAAAAGAAGCAGCGTGAGTTCACGCAGGCCGATGTCGAGAAAGTGATCGTGGATCTCGCCGAACGCAGACAGGTCCAACAGCCCGCGCGCAAACCTGTCCGTCGGTCTGCAAGGGGCCGTGACGCAAGCGTAAGCACCCTGCCCGTTCAGGATCAGCTCTTCGACACGGCGTGATCTGCAACCCAAGAGAAACAAGCCTCAAGCCCGTAAATCCGGACATTTCAACTTAGCCGAGAGCGGGGTGCGGACAAAATCTTGGACTACCTTGGAGGTAGTTCATGTATTCATACGAAGACCGCGTTCGAGCGGTTCCGCTCTACATCAAGTACGGCAGAAGCGCAGCGGCAACTATTCGCGAGCTGGGATATCCTTCGCGCAAGAACTTGGCACGGTGGTACCGTGCGTTCGTTGAGGTTGGCGATTTGCCGGCGGGCTATCGCCGCTCCAGGCCACGTTACTCCACCGAACAGAAGCAGATCGCGGTCGAGCATTATTTGAGTCATGGCTGCAATTTTGCCGGGACCACGAGAGCACTGGGGTATCCGTGTCGCGCAGTGCTGGCCGCGTGGGTCTACGAGCTATGCCCCGATATTCGGAAACGTCTTGTCAGCAATGCTCGGAATGTGCCGTCGTCGCCAGTGTTGAGGCAGGCAGCGGTCATTGAGCTGTGCACCAGAGACGAAGGTGCACGCGTGATCGCGGAAAAGATAGGCGTGAGCAGGCCGACGCTATACAACTGGAAAAATAAGCTACTCGGTCGAGAGGCTCCGGCATCCATGAAACGCCATAAGAATCTGGCATCAGCCCCTGAGCCGGCAGAACTGGAGCAGCAGCTGGAATCGCTTCGACGCGACATACGGCAGCTGGAACTTGAACGCGACATCCTGAAGAAGGCCAATGAACTGTTAAAAAAAGGCCTGGGCATCGACCCGCGGCTCCTGAGCAATCGGGAGAAGACGACGCTGGTTGATGCCCTGAGACAAATCCATGCACTGCCAGAACTGCTCGCCGTATTGGGTCTTGCCCGCAGTTCCTATTTTTACCATCGCGCACGATTGCTTGTCGCTGACAAGTATGCTGGCGTGCGTCGCGTCATCACGAACATCTTCGAACTCAATTACCGTTGCTACGGCTATCGCCGGATACGCGCGGCACTCGGTAAGCAGCAGGTCTTCATATCGGAGAAAGTCGTTCGACGTTTGATGAGGCAAGAAGGCTTGGCCGCTGGCAGTGCCCGCCGGCGTCGCTACGGCTCCTATCAAGGCGAAATAGGCCCCGCGCCAGAAAACCTCGTCAATCGCGACTTCCGGGCGGCAGCGCCGAATAAAAAGTGGCTCACCGACATTACGGAATTCCAGATTCCAGCCGGCAAGGTGTATCTATCGCCCGTGATCGACTGCTTTGATAGGCTAGTTGTCAGTTGGTCGATCAGCACGCGTCCGGACGCCGAGCTTGTGAATACCATGCTCGACGCAGCGATCGAGACAGTGGCCAACAGCCAACACCAGCCAATGGTCCGCTCCGATCGCGGTGCGCACTATCGCTGGCCAGGGTGGCTCTCACGGATGCGCGATGCGAAGCTGATTCGCTCGATGTCGCGCAAAGGTTGCTCGCCCGACAATGCGGCATGCGAAGGTTTCTTCGGCCGATTGAAAACGGAACTGTTCTATCCTCGGACCTGGCAGGCTACAAGCATCGAGCAGTTCATCGAGGCGGTCGATTCTTACATCCGCTGGTACAACGCCAAGCGGATTAAGATCTCGCTTGGCTCACTGAGTCCGCTCGAATACCGGGAGCGCCTCGGGCTCGCGGCATAAACCAGTCCAAGATTCTAGCCGCACCCCCAGAGGCGGACATTTGAGAATCGCTTTGACATGGATGTAGGTCCCAAGTTCAGATGCCGCATCCGGGAGAAGTTGAAATCTGCGGTATCGCGTTTCGGCAGGCCTGCTCCGGGAAAACGCGATGAAATCAGGGCGCCGGTATGTCGTGGCTCCTCAGCGCATCGAGCGCGTCGGTCAGTTCGCCGCGCAACGCGGGCCACAATTCAACGAAAACGCCGAGACCTTCGTCATGCACGACTTGTTGCAGCCCACCGCACAGCTCCGCCAGCACGCCATGCCCGACCGACAGGAAACCACCGCTCAGCGCATGTAGCTCACGTACGACCGTATCGGTATCGCGTCCTGCCAGCGCGCGCTCGATCGATTCGAACGAAGCCAGCGTGACCTGGCGCATCGCGGCCATCACGGTTTTCGGCATTGCCGGGCGGTCCTCCGCCGAGTGCACAAATCCGACGCGACCTTGCGCGCGAAGCGCCCGCGCCAGCGCACGCAACGAGACGGGCTTCGACAGCAGTACACGAATCGCGACAGCCGCACAGCGCTGCTCTTCCCGCGGACCGACGTGTGCCGTCATCGCAACGACGCGAACTTGCACATCGCGCTCACAAATCGCGGCCGCAAGCGTCCAGCCGTCCATGTCAGGCAGGCCGAGATCGGTCAGCACGACGTCGAAGCGGCCGCGCTCGAGCGCCGCCATCGCCTGTCCGCCGCTTTCGACGATCGTCGCATCGGCGCCGAGCTCCCGGAACTGGTCCGCCAGCAGCAGCCGGCTCGCCGGATGATCCTCGACGGCGAGCACGCGCAGCGGCATGTCCCCGTCTCCCGCGAGCGAGACCGCATCGGGAGAATCGCCGACCGCATCGTCGTAGAGATCGCCGGCCGGCACGTCATCGGCCATCGGCAGCGGGATGCGAACGCTAAACGCACTGCCCTCGCCCGGCGCGCTGCGCACCACGATCTCGCCCCCCATCGCATTGACGAGCCGCCGGCATAGCGCAAGACCCAGGCCCGTGCCGCCGTACTGGCGATGGATCGAATCGTCGGCCTGCTGGTACAGCTCGAAGATCGTCGATTGCGCCGGCAGCGCAATGCCTATCCCCGTATCGACGACACGTATCTCGACGTCGTCGTGCCCGCCCGCGAAGAGCATGACGCTGCCCGCCTCCGTAAACTTGATTGCATTGCCGAGCAGATTCGCGACGACCTGGCGGATCCGGATTGGATCGCCGACCCGGTATCGCGCCATGTCTGCCGCGATGTCGAAACCGAGGTGCAGCCCCTTCGCCGTCGCAAGCGGCCGGAACGACTCCACGACGTCGCGCAACAACGCCGCGCAGTCGAACGGCACGGCATCGACCCGCAGTTGCCCGGCCTCGACCTTCGACAGGTCGAGCACGTCGTTGAGGATGTGCATCAGCGCGGACGATGACGAATCGACAATCTCGAGCCGGCGGCGCTGCGTATCGGCGAGCGGCCCGCGCTTCATTAGCTCGAGATTGCCCATCACCGCATTGAGCGGCGTGCGGATTTCGTGGCTCATCGTCGCAAGAAACACCGACTTCGCGCGATTCGCCTGGTCGGCTGCGTGCCGGGCCTCGACGAGCGACTGCTCGGCCAGCTTGCGCGCAGTGATGTCGTTGACGGTCGCGAGCAGCGCTTGCGCGCCGCGATATCGGACGCGTGCGATGTTGACGAGCAGATGCGTGTCTTCCGTGCCGTCGCCCGCCCCCGCGAGCGCGATCTCTCGGCCGACGATGGCGCGTCGCCGCCCCGACGCGCGCGGATCGGGCGATTGAGCGAACGTCCGCCAGATCCGCCGCGACAGCGGTTCGCCTGCCGCGGCGGTCTCGTAGCGCGCCATCGCTGCGTTTCTCAGCAGCACCGTGCCGTTCGCTTCGCCGATCAGCGCGAGGCCGATCGGCGCCGTGCGGATCAGCGTGCGGTTGAGTTGCTCGCTTTCCTTCAGACGCGAAGCACTGCGGTAGGACGGCGCGAGAATGCGCCGGTTGATCAGCGCGATCCCGCACCACAGGAACGCCAAACCGAATAGCGCGACGCCGGCAATCTCCAACATACGAGCCGCGACGCCGCGCATCACGGTTCGTATCGAATAGACGTAGACCAATGTCCAATCGGTACCGGGAATCGCATCGCGAATCTCGAAGCGCCCGTCGCGAAACAGTTGTTCGATGTCGTTCACACGGTCGCCGGCCAGTGCGTGCGCAACGTTCGCCGCATCAGCGTGCCGTGCCGCCGACAGCAGGATGTTCCCGGCATGATTGACCACCGCGAACGCGCCACCGCGCGATTCGTCGTCGAGTTCGTTCAAAAGGCGCTCGGGACGTATCGTCTGAACGATCAGCACAATCGGTCGGTCACGGCCATCGAAGGCCCAGGATGCAACGCGCACCCGCTGCTCCCCCGTAATGACACCCGCGCGAGGCGGCAGCCAGATCACGCCATCGGGCACATGCTCCGGGTCGGACGCCGCGGCACGCACCATCGCCTCGACATCCGGCCACGCCTGTGGCAGCAGCGACGGCAGTTGTGCGGCCTGCGCCTGCGGCAATGCCGAGGGGGACGTAACGTAGAGCGACAGCGTGACGAAACGGCCGTCGGCGCCGATCATGTAGGCCGCGTTCGACAGCGGCTGCGCCCTCTTCACCCACCTGCTGCTCTCGAAGACCCGCTCGCTCAATGCGAGCAGCGGCCCATAAACGCTCGCCGGATGAGCGGAATCGATGATGGCCTTCAGCGCGTATGCCCGGTCCAATTCGTAGGCGTCGTGCATCATCAACCCATCCTGATCGACAAACGCCTGCTCGGTCAGCCGGGTCGGACGCGCTCGCTCATTCCATCCGCCTTGTACCGTCGCCACTTGTTGCTTCAGCAGCGCGCTGTTTTCCGACATGCGAACCAGCAGTTGCGACTTCACGGTGAGGAAGTGCGTACGCAACGCAGCCTGGTAGTCGCCGAACTCGCCTCGCGCGACAGCGGCTGCGCACACCAGTATGAAGATGCCGAGCGCCGCGCCACCGCCGTACAGCAACCGGCGCTGATACGCGCGCATCCAGTCCGGATCGAATTGCCTGCGGCTCGCAGGACGATTCAAGCGGGACAGCCATCCGCGGAACCTGTACATGCCGGCACGGATCAGTCGTTCGACCGAAGGTCGATGTTTTCAGACGGCTCGAGCTCGCCCTCATACTTGATCAGATCGGCGTCGCGTGTGATGCCGAGCTTGCGCATTGCGGCCAGCTTTTGCGCGCTGATGGTTTTCTTGCTTCGATTCAGTCGATCGGCGATTTCGGTCACCTTGTAGCCTTCACGGAACAGCCGGACGATCTCCGACTCCCGTTTCGACAGTGCGGTGCTGACGCCGGTATCCGCCTGCGCGAGAAGCGACGCAATCGTGGGCGACAGATAGTGGCCGTTCGAGTAAGCCGCGTGCACGGCGGCGACCATGTGCGAGATTGCATCGGATTTGCTTGCAATGCAGTGCACGCCAAGTTGCTGCAGCGCGCGAAAAACCGCCGGGGAATTGAGCATGGTCACCGTCACGATGCGCAATTGCGGATAGCGCCGAGTCAGGAATGAAACCAGCGTCTGGCCGTCGCCGTATTGCCCGGCCGGCATCACGTAGTCGAGAACGAGGACGTCGCACGAGGTCGTGTCCAGCCGGTCGATCAGTGCGGCCGTGTCCGACACGACCGCGACGACCTCGATCGTAGGCATGCTGCCCAAACCCTGCGCGATGCCGTACCCCGACACCGGATGGTCGTCCGCGACAATCACTCGCACCGAAAATTCGTCCATCATGCACCCGCGCTCTGGAATGAGGCGCGCACTAGCGCCATGTTGTACTTATTCGAAACCCATTTCGTGCGGATTATATCTCGATAAGTTGGCTTGGCCTGGAATTGCCGGTCGTCGAATAGCGGTACGCGGCAAGCGTCACGTCAGTCTGCGTCTTGGCGATCGATTTCGCGCAGCTGATCCGCGCGCTGGTGCCGCTGAAGCGCTTCACACCGCCACTTCCGCACGTTCACACCCGCGCTCAGGCCGACGTACCGCTGCGTGATCGGCGGTCCGCCGCTGGTACGGTTCGTATAGAGGTTCGTGTTGTAGTTCAGCATACCGACCGTCACGCCGGAATCGCACCGCTCCTGGCCCACATACCCGCGAGGACTGCGTCGCAATGCGGTTTGCGGGATGCTCAGTCGCAGACGCTGTTCGTCGAACGCGAACATGAAGTGGCATCGGCAATCGCGTCGGGTAGCTCGATGCATGCGTGCGGGTCGCAGAGTTGGGCGTTCACGTCCGCGGTTAGGCGTTTCACGTCGACGCCAACGTCCTGCAGCAGTTTGTCGTCAAAACACGGATGCACATCGGTGGATCTGGCCGACGCGTGTTACCGGATCTGCACGCTCGTGGCAAGGTTCTCGTTGACGTACACATCGACGCTGTACAGTCCAGGCAGAACGAAGTTGCCATTCTCGAACCGGGACAAGTCCATCTGGAGGCCTCCGCTGCTTATTCGACCTGCATGCCGCTGGCGCTCGCGTGCCAGCCCGCAACGGCCGACAGTCCCCACGCATTAAGCCGCCAAGCGCCTCTTGCTTGACGACGGCATCACTGAACTTCGAACCGACTCGCACTCTCCTGGTCGATCAAATCGAGACACGTCGCGCAACGGACCAGTTCAATGTCATTCTTTACCCCCAACTTCTTCATCGCGTTGGTCTTCTGGGCGCTGATTGTCTGTTTGCCTTTCTTCATGTATTCCGCGATCTGGGTAATCGTCATTCCTGACAGGTAACATCGGATCACCTCGATTTCACGCGGAGACAGCTTCGATACACGCTGATTACTACTGCACTCGACCAGCTCGAGCGAACGCTTGATCAGCGGCGACAGATAACTGCCGCTCCCAAAGCATGAATGGATCGCGGTGACGATATGGCCGACGTCGTCGAACTTGCTGACGACGCTTGCGACATCCCGATCGAGAATCGATCGGAGGATCACGGGATTCTCATGCGTGACCAGTGCGACGATCCCGACCTTCGGATAGGTGCGTCTCAGATATCCGAGCAGAGCGAGTCCTTCAATTTGCCCGTTGCCACGCATCGCAAAATCGATGACCACGACGTCGCAATGCATGCGAGACATCGACTCGATCAAATTCTGTGGTGTCCTGCATATGGCAATCAAATCGATCGCGTTGGTATTCCTCGCGACATATTCCATTCCGGCAAGCGTCAACGGCCTATCGTTCGCGAAGATGGTTTTTACGCCAAATTTTCTCATTTGAAATTCCGACCTGAACTCAAACTGTCGTCACACATTGAAAATATGGAATCCCACCGGCATCTCGAGCTCAAGGTCGCCATGCGAAATCTCTTGATCGGTATCTTATAAAATCCTTACAAAGCGAGATATGGGACCAACGCCTGATCCGAGGCCCGCCACATCAGACAAGTCCTATGGATGACATGTTTTTACTTTGCGGCGACGTGCGCATCCTGCCTGTCACACCTTGTAGGCGAAGCGATGCGATTTCCGGGAAGGCGACGCTGTCCAGAACTTCGTCCGTGTCATGCGCACCACCCCGACTTCGCTCAAGAGATACCGTGAATCCGATTGATGATAGCCGTGCGTTCTACGACGATTCCCTCACGAACCCGCGCTTTCATCGACATGCGCGCCCGCGTCTTAAGTTGGTCGATCGCTATATCAGGACTTCTTATTGAAAAGATTGAACGTGCCGTAATCCGTTCATGACTTGCACTTGCCGGAACCCATCGCCGGGCGTATGGTTGCTTTCTGAGTCGCCCTTTTCCGGGAGATATCAAAATGGCTGCCCTGCAATCCGCGGCCACGCCCCTCTCCGACGAGGAAGCCCGGCGCCAGTTGCGCCGCGCCGTCATCGCCAGCACGATTGGCACCACGATCGAATGGTATGACTTTTTCCTCTATAGCACGGTCACCGGCCTGGTCTTCGCAAAACTGTATTTCCCCCAGTCCCACCCGCTCGTCGGCACGCTGCAGGCGTTCCTGATCTATGCCGTCGGCTTTGTCGCGCGGCCGGTCGGCGCAGCGATCTTCGGCCACTACGGCGACCGCATCGGACGCAGGGCCACGCTGATCGTGACCCTGTTGCTGATGGGGCTCGCCACGTTCGCCGTGGCCTTCGTTCCGACCTATGCAACGATCGGCATCTGGGGCGCCGTTTTTCTCACGGTGCTGCGCTTCATCCAGGGCGTCGGCGTCGGCGGTGAATGGGGCGGCTCGGTCCTGATGTCGATGGAGTGGGCGCGCACCAATGCGCATCGCGGCTTCGTCGCGTCGTGGCCGCAGTTCGGCGTGCCGGCGGGATTGTTCCTCGCCAACCTCGCCGTGCTGGCCATGAGCTGGCTTTCCGGCAGCAGTTTCCTCACGTGGGGCTGGCGCGTTCCGTTTTTCCTCAGCATCGTACTGGTCGCGATCGGGCTCTACATCCGCCTGAATATCCTCGAGACGCCGATCTTCGCGAAACTGCTGGCCGAGCGCCGGATCGAGAAAACGCCGATGCTTGAAGTGCTGCGCAAGCAGCCGAGGGATATCGTGCTGTCGGCGTTTGCGCGAATGGCCGAACAGGCGCCGTTCTATATCTTTACGGCGTTCGTGTTCACTTACGGGATCACGGCGTTGGGCGCCACGCGCGAGCTGCTGCTGACGGCGGTGCTGGTGGCGTCCGTGGTCGAATTCTTCACCATTCCGCTGTTCGGACACGTGTCGGATCTGATCGGACGGCGGCGAATGTACATGATCGGCGCGGCCACCGTCGGCGTGTTCGGATTTCTCTACTTCGCGATGGTCGATAGCCGGAATCCGATATGGATCTTCGCGGCCATCGTGCTGTCGCTGGTCCCGCATTCGATGATGTATGGGCCGCAGGCGGCATTGATTGCCGAGTCGTTTACCGGGCGGTTGCGGTATAGCGGTGCGTCGATGGGTTATCAGCTCGCTTCGGTCATTGCAGGCGGTCCGGCACCGCTGATCGCGACGGCGCTGTTTGCCTACTACCATTCGGGGTATGCGATCGCGGTGTATGTGCTGGCGTGCGCGGTGCTGAGCCTGGTCGCCGCATCGAAGCTCGGAGACTACACCAACAAGGATATTTCGCGGGAATACGACGACGCGCGAAGTCTGGAGGATCATGGGCACGCGCCACCACTGACCTGACCGGCGTCACCCTCACTGCTTGTTGTTCGCGCGAACGGCGCCCAGCGCTTCGAGCAACGGTCGGAGCGCATCGAGTTCCGCGCCGAAGCCGGCCCAATCCCCCGCCTTCAGCCGCTCGATCGCACGATCGTAATGGGCAAGCGCGTCACGGGCGCGCACATCCGCTGCGCCGCCCGCCGGCGCCGCCGCCGGTCCCGGCCTCGTCTCCTTGAAGAGCGCCGCGAGCGCCTCGCCCAGGTTTTCCTCCATCACGACGCGATCGCCATAGGCGGCGATCACCCGTTTCAGTTCGGGCAATTGGCCCGACGCCGCGCGCGGATAGAGCGGCGACACGTAGAGGATCGAGTGCTCGATCGGAACGACCACGAGATGTCCGCGGATTACGCGTGAGCCCATCTGGTTCCACAGCGAGATCTGCTGCGAGATTTCCGTGCTCTGCTGGATGCGCGCCTCGATCTGGTATGGCCCGTAGATCAGCTTCTCCTTGGGGAACGCGTAGACGATCAGCTTGCCGTACCCGGGCGGATCGCAACGCGCGGCCAGCCACGCGATCATGTTCTCGCGCTGGCTCGGCACCATCGGCAGCATGAGCACGAAGCCGGCCTGCGCGTCGCCGGGCAGCCTCATGATCGTGTAGTACGGCGCCATCTGCCGGTTCGCGGCGTCGCCCCCGTCGATATCGCCCAGCGCGCGAGGAAACTGCCAGAGGTCCTCGCGGTTATAGAACACTTCCGGCGCATCCATGTGATAAGCGCGGTAGAGATTCGCCTGGATCAGGAACAGATCCTCGGGGTAGCGGATGTGCCGTTGAAGATCCTGCGGCATCGCGTCGAACGGCTTGAACACACCGGGGAAGATGCGCGCGTAAGTCCGCACCAGCGGATCGGAAGGATCGCTGACGTAGAAGTCGACCGTGCCGTTGTACGCGTCGACCACCACCTTGACCGCGTTGCGAATGTAGTTGGCGCCATCGCCGGCAACATATTAAGTATCACCACTCTCAAAGACTATTAGATGAACATTCAAAAATAATAGAAGAATTTGACCGAAAAACCGATAGCCTGACATAAGGCTTGGCTATCCTGATCGAGGGGCGAGTGCCGAACCGGTTCGCGTTGTCACCGATGTTCGTAAGAGACGGTTTCAAAAAGGCCCGGTGGGGCTGTTAACTTGCACGGCGAGCTGTTAAACCTCAGGCATCGGAACAACCGAGACCGAGGAGATGGCCAAGCCGATCATTGACGACGAACTGTGGATATTGATCGAGCCGTTATTGCCGCCACCCAAGCCGCGGCGCGAGAAGAACCCAGGCCGCCTGCCTGTTTCGAATCGCGCCGCGCTGACCGGCATCCTGTTCGTTCTCAAGACCGGACTGCGCTGGCGCGACCTGCCCGCCGAGATGGGCTGCGGCTCGGGCGTGACTTGCTGGCGACGGCTACGCGAATGGCAGGCTGCGGGCGTATGGGATCGCCTGCACGAATTGCTGCTTGCGAAGCTGCGAGCAGCAGACCAAATCGATTTCTCGCGAGCCGCAGTCGATTCCTCATCGATTCGCGCCGTTGGGGCGGGCCAAAAACTGGGCCAAACCCCACCGATCGCGCGCGACCAGGTTCCAAGCACCACATCGTCACCGACGCCAATGGCACGCCGCTCGCGGCGATCCTGACCGGCGCGAACGTTCACGATGTCACGCAGCTGCTGCCGCTGATCGATGCGATTCCGCCAATTCGTGGGTTGCGCGGCCACCCACTGCAGAGACCGCGCGTGGTCTACGCCGATCGCGGTTACGACTCTGAGCGGCATCGACGCGCGTTGCGCGATCGCGGCATCGAGCCGGTTATCGCCAAGCGCCGCACCGAACATGGCAGCGGCCTTGGAAAATATCGCTGGGTCGTTGAACGCACGCATGCCTGGCTGCATCACTTCCGTCGTCTCCGCATTCGTTTCGAGCGCCGTGCAGACATTCACGGCGCGTTCCTCAAACTCGGTTGCTGCCTGATCTGCTGGAATACCCTTCGGCGGGCCGACCAGTCTTTATGAAACCATCTCTAAGGAGATAGAAGATACCGGTCGTCGGACGTAGAGTGCCAAGTCAAGTCGGGGCTAGTACACATCAGTTGCACGCCGACGATGCTTGGCGATCACCGGAGATCGAGTAGTCTTCCCCGATCGAAGAAAGACCACTACCGCGGAACATCGTTACCCGTCGTGACAATGGTGATTGACTTCGCGCCACGGGTCAACGCCACATACAAATGTTTCCATGACATCGACTCCGCCTCGAGGATGATGGCATGGTCGTACTCAAGGCCTTTGACCAGCAGCGTCGTCCCAATTAGCTTGTTGTGACGGATCGGTCGGCCCGAATGGCGAAACTCACGCTGGTATCGCTTCGCGGCCTCTGTAAACGTGAGGCTTGGGTTGTCCTCGTGCACGCGTAACACTCCCATCATCCGGCCAAAGAGATCACGGCGGTAGGTCGTAACCTCGGGGTGGCCGCGGACAAGATCAAGCAAGATGGCCATGTCCTTGAATGATTCCGTCGCCAAGTAACGATTCGCCACGTTCAGAATCTCCGGGCATTTCGTCGCCTTTGTCGCCTTCCCCTCCTGACCTCTCTTGGTTGCCGCTGTGAGTACGCCATCCACCGCGTTGCAACAGGTCTTGCAAAAATCGATCACAGATCGGAGCCGCTCCCCCGCCGACTTGGCGCTATCGATCTTTTTTATGAAACGGTGGAGATCCTTGCCTTCGACCTCCTCCAGACTGGAAAACTTGCCGGCCATGCTTTGTGCCAGCTTATGCGTCTTGTTTTTCGACTTCTGGTCGCCCGCGTGGATGGCAATGACAGATTCCTGGTCCTTCAAGTGGTCGTAGAACACGCTCAACCGCTTTTTATTGCCAAAGTCGTTCAAATCGATAGAGCAACGACGAACCCCATTGGGCAATTGCCCAGAGAGCGGAATTTTCTTACCTTCCGCCAAAAGCGCCCTGGCCTGGCTCAGCCATTGCCCGAGCTCATCGGCCCCCGCCAGTTTCCACCGCCAAGGCGTCTTCAGCTCCCCGAGCAATTGGTAGTTGGGATAGACGGCTATGTTCCAATCGATCGGCTGCTCACCGAAGTCGAAGATGGCCTGCATGGGATCGCCGAGCAGCCGGCATGGAAGCAACTTTGCCAAGGACTCCACCAGCTCATGCTGCTGATCAGAGCAATCTTGATACTCGTCGACGTAGACCCCGCCATATGAGCACTTGATCATGTGTTGCACAAACGGTCTATTCAGCAGTACGGCGCAGGCCCCGTAGAGTTTCCCCCAGTCCTTTCCTGTAGGGTGGTCCTTCTTCCACTTTGACGTCTTCGGGAAGTAAAGGCAGGTACGCAGCGCCCAGCTCGCGATGGTGTCGATCTGGTAAAGCGCCGGCGGAATCCGCAGCAATTGCATCTTCCGCCTGATCGCGTTCACGCCAGCATAGGTATGGGTCAACACCAGTTGGCAACGGGCAGCCTTCTGCACAGCCCTCGCGATCAGGTGAGTTTTTCCGTACCCGGCCGGGGCAATTACATATCCCTTGCCGTTAAAGTCTGCCAAGACTTTGGGTAGATCGTCATCCATTGTCCACCCATGCGCGGAACTGCCCCAGCTTGGTCGCGAACTCCTTCTGCAGGAACGCGGCATCCGCGAATGCGGGAAAAATGGTCTGTGCCCATTGTTCTCCATACGCGATGTTCTTGAACCAATTGGAAGATTTCGCGGCGTCGCCGATCGCTTTGCGCAGTTCAGCCGTGTCCTGCCATTTATCGATGTCCTCGTCGAACTGGACGTTCAACTTCGACCTGACCTGATCGTAGACTGGAAACCCAAACTCCTTCGCAAGCTTCACGCTCGCCAGCACCTGTTCCCAAGGCAAGTCCACCATCGCCCGTTGCTCGATCGACAGTCTATCGGCCCACATCACGACCGGCACTTCCTTCCCGTTCAGTTCGGCGGCATCCTTATCGGAGAACTGGTGCTGAGCGTCGCCATCGGCGAGGACCATGACATCGTAGTGTAGGGCCTTGAACCCCGTCGCGAGACCCTTGACCTTGCTCGCGCCATGCGCATCGACTGGTGCCAGCCCTTGGTACGAGAACGGTAGCTTCCCTGCAGCCACCCAAAGATCATCCATACCGCGCAGGAACCCCACTTCGGTCGCTCCTTCGCAGACGACCACTTTGCGGGACAGGAAAGCTTCCGCGCTGGAGCGGATATGGCCTTGGATGTTCAGTCCTTCCAATGCCTTGCCTGCGGCCGCAACCACGCGCACGCCAGCGTCTTCCTTGCGCAACACATACAACTGCTCCACCGTTAACTCGCGCAGCACGGTAGGAGAATGTGTCGTGAGGAAATACTGCCCCTTCTGGTCGTCGCGGATGTGCTTGATCAGACGCGCGACCCGGTGCGGCTCCAGCCCGTATTCGACCTCATCGAACAAGGTGATGTGCCGGTCTTCCAAGCCTTCCTGCTGAATACCACACAGCAGCATGCGCTTCGAGCCGAGACCCAACTGCCGCAGGGGGATGTCGCCGTCGTGCAAAGTCAGCCCACCGATTCGGATACTGATCGCGTTGAGATCAAGGTGTGCCTTGTATTCGTGTCCGACCGGAACACCAAGCCCCTTCGCCACTTGCTCCGACTTGGCCGCCGCGGCGTCGAACTTCTTCAGGACCAGTGCTCGTTGGCCGTCGAGCGAGCTTCTTGCTGCGCGTGTCGCCTCCACGAGCGACTCGTTCAGATTTTCGGATTCAGTAATCTTTGCGAGCGCCGTTCCTGCAGCCCAAGTCAGTTGTTTCTCGCTGTATGTGCCGATCAAGCCAGCGCCGACCTTAGCGCGATCAGCCGCCTTGAAGTCGACGCCGTCAGGATTACGGTCGGTAAAAACCTTCCACTTTGGTTCCAGATCCTTTGCGACAAGGAGCCGAATACTGATAACGTGCTCGTCATCGTCGTCAGGCTCATCGTTCAGCTTGAGAGCACATTTGTTCCAGCCGCGAAGATGCGCGCCGTACTTTTGCTCCGCGCAGAACTCGGGCAACAAGTCCCCGATAACGACCTCAATTTGGATCGAATCGTCAGTATTACACTGATGGAAGTCGGAATCGTAGAACGCATGATTCCACTGCGGGCTGAAGGCGCAGCGAATCGCTTCCAACAATGTCGTCTTCGTAGAATCGCCCCTGCCTATCAGGCAGAAGGTTTTCTCGTCGGGAAGCTTCCATTCGAGCTGCTTGATTCCCCTAAAATTCTGGACCTTAAGTTTTCTGATCTTCATCGCATCCCCATGCGTGCCGCGCCATTATCGCGTCGGCTCCTCCATTCGCGCCCCCGGTCGTTGTCAACTGCGCTCTTTCCGTCTTGACCACGATTATCACCGGTTTTGCCGTCTATTGGTTGACCACCGCAAACAAGCAGGTCACGACCTACTTCGCCAGAAGACGGTTCACTATCGCCCCCTGCCCGGTCAACCCGCGGCATGGCGTGCACCCGGCTCCCAGGTTTCCGCCCTCGACCCGCGACCGTAGCCGATAACGGACAGGCGTCAAGGGGCGAGGGACCGTGTTGCCCGCACCCCTCCCTCGCCTTTTTCCTTGACGCCTGTCCGTTATCGGCTCCTCAAGTCGCACGGGCGGAAACCCGGAAACCTGGCGGCAGCAAGGCCAATCCCGAGTTCCACCGGGAGGTGTTCAGCCGCAACGGCAAGTCACATCCCTTCGCCCGGTTCAGGTCCTCAACCTTGACTCTGGAGATTGCCATGCAACTCGCTTCTTCTTTCCGTTACGGCTCCCCGATGCTGCGCGCTGACTCGCCCCTGTCAGATGACCAGATTCGCCGCGTTGCCCCGTCCATCTTCGCGGACGGCAAGCACGAGAGCCGCTCCGAACGCTACACCTACATTCCAACGATCGACGTGCTGCGCGGCCTGCGCAACGAAGGCTTCCAGCCGTTCATGGTTTGCCAGACACGCGTGCGGCATGACGACCGCCGCGAATACACCAAACACATGCTGCGGCTTCGCCACGCCGACCAGATTACGGGCGATGAAGCCAACGAAATCGTGCTGCTGAACTCGCACGACGGCACCAGCAGTTACCAGATGCTCGCGGGTATGTTGCGCTTCGTCTGCCAGAACGGCATGGTGGCGGGCGACAACGTCGCCGATATCCGCGTCCCGCACAAGGGCAACATCGTCCAGAACGTAATCAACGGAGCATTCGACGTGCTCGACGGCTTCGACCTGATCCGCGAGCAGAAGGAAGGCATGCGTTCGGTCACGCTCGACCGCGACGAACAGCACGCGTTCGCCCGCTCCGCACTCGCGCTGCGCTACGACCCGACCGACGCGGAGGCTCCGGCCCCTGTCACCGACAGCCAGCTGCTCGCCCCGCGCCGCTTCGAGGATCGCCGCGACGACCTCTGGACCGTCTTTAACCGCGTTCAGGAAAACCTCACCAAGGGCGGGCTGCATGGTCGCTCACGCACCGGGCGCTCGATGTCCACCCGTCCCATCACCGGCATTGACCAGAACGTGAAGCTCAACCGCGCCCTCTGGATGCTCGCGGACGCTATGCGTCAGATGAAGGCGTAGCCCCGATAGAGGCGAGAAAGCCACTCCTTCCTATTTTCTGTCAGGACTCCTCTACGAGTCGAGTCCTGGCGGAATCCCGTAGTGCCCGATCCGGAACTTTGTTTTCTTCTTTCTGGAGTCAGTCATGCAAGCCCAATTCGAAACCACAACGAAAGACACCGCCGAATCGGCTACCGTGCTCGAATCCCACTTCGGCAACGAGCAGCCCATCGTGACCGTGCCGTATTCCACCCTGCGGCCCTCGCCACTCAATGCACGCACGAAACCCTTATCGGGCATTCCCGGCCTCGCCGCCAATATCCGCGCCAAGGGTCTGTTGCAAAATCTCGTCGTCCACGAGATAAAGGGATCTAGACGCAGGCAGCGCAAATACGGCGTATGCGCCGGTCAGCGCCGCGAGGCCGCACTCGACCTCCTGTTCGAACAGAAAGACATCGCCGCCGAATACCCGGTCCCCGTGCGGATCGTCAGTGAAGGCGAAGCCCTCGCCATCTCCCTGATCGAAAATACCGAGCGCGAAGGACTCGATCCGTTCGACGTGCTGCGCGCATACCGGATGCTCGCCGAGGAAGGGCGAAGCGTTGACTACATCGCTGCGCTCTTTTCCGCTTCGCCGCTCACTGTCAAACGGCGCATGAAACTCGCCAGCGTTTCCCCAAAGCTGCTGTCCCTGCTGCGGGCCGACGCGGTCACGCTCGACCAGCTTGCCGCACTCGCCCTCGCGGACGACCACGAAACGCAGGAACACATCTGGTTCGATGCGAACGAGTGGCAACGGTAGCCCAACTATCTGCGGCAGGCCATCACGCGGGCCGAAATCGACGCGAGCCGCAGCCGCCTTGTGCGCTTTATTGGCCTCGACACCTACGAAGCCGCAGGCGGGTATGTACGCCGTGACCTCTTCAGTGACGACGGGAACGCGGGCTACATCACCGATGCCGAACTGCTGCAGCGTCTCGTGGCTCAGAAGCTCGACGTAGCAACAGAAGAAGTACGCGCCGAGGGTTGGGGCTGGACGGAAACCCGCGTCGAGCGCGACGTGCTGGAGCTTAACCGCTACGGCAGGCTGCGCCCCATCAAGCGCCCCTTTACGGACGACGAGCAGCGCGAAATGGATGCGCTTACCGCAGAGCAGGATGAACTGGCCAGGAAGCTGGAAGCGCTCTCCGAGGACGATAAAAATACCTATGAGGGGCCGACCGCCTTGATGCCGAAATCGAACGGGTCAACGCCGCGATCGTCGCAGTCGAAAGCCGCGCCCTGGTGTGGGATACACGGCAGATGGCCCAGGCAGGCTCGTTCGTGATCATCGATCCGCAGGGAGAACTGCTCATCGAGCGCGGTCTCGTGCGACGCGAGAACAGTGCCGCGCTCGATGCGGCGGGTGCGACTGTCACCGGCACGCCGCAGGCGGAAGCTGCGAACTCTGCAGATGCCCCTGTAATGAAGATTAAGCCAGTCCACAGCGCGAAGCTTTGCCAGCGACTCACCGCGCACCGCACCGTCGCCATCCACGCCGAAATGGTTGCGCAGCCCTTCGTCGCGCTCGCCGCCCTGTTGCGGCATCTCGTTCCACAAGCGCTGCCCGAGCACTATGGTCACACGTCCGCACATGACTATCTGGCGTTATCCGGCGACAACAATCACGACAGCCTGCTGCGCGCGGCAGACGATCTGCCGACCAGTGCTGCATGGAACGCTATCGAGGCACAACGCGCCCGATGGATCGCCCAGTTGCCCGCAAACGCGCCGACCTGCTGCCGTGGCTCGTGAAGCAGGATCCAGGGACGACGCTGCTCGATCTGCTCGCCTTCTGTACCGGCACCCTGCTCGATGGCATCGTGGGCGAGGAAAAACCGCAGTCGATCAACGCGCTCGCAGGCACGCTGACCCTCGACATGACCCGGTACTGGACGCCGACCCGCGCCACGTATTTCGACCATGTCAGCAAGGCGCGCATCGGGGAAGTCGTGTCCGCAGCCGTGTCGTCCAAGGTTGCCGCCGACCTCGGAAAGATGAAGAAGGCAGACGCCGCTGCCGCAGCCGAACTACGTCTGGCGAAGGTCGTGTGGCTCCCGGAAATCCTCACCGATACGGAACTCCCGGTCACACCGTCATGGGAAGCCCGCGACGACGAGAACGGGGACGCCGGGGAGGACGAACACGGCCCAGACACTAGCAATGGTTCCGACGACGCGCAGGACGACGACGGTGCCGCCGAGACCGGGAGCGATCACAGTGGCATCAACAACACGGCTTGTGATGTAACTGGATCTCCCGCCGCAGCCGGCACGCAGCCGCCGTGGCCCTTCCCGACCGCTGCCAGCCTCGCGCACGCTTCATGATGCCCTCGCATTCATGAAAGGTGAGGCCCACGACGTGTGACCCGTGCGGGCAGACGGCAAACCCTCTGCCCGCACCATATGACTGCTGGAGTAGCGGCCTGCAAGCCCACCCGCTGCCGCCGCGAGCAGAATCACGATCAGCGCTCCGACAACCAGTGCGCGGCACGCCTTCACCATCCGTCGCGTTGCCATCTGGTCGACCTTCGCGGCGCGCGCCGCTGCCTCGCTCATCTCCTGCTCAAACAGCGCTACCGCTGCGTCGAGCTGCTGCCGGTGCTCGCGCGCCGCAACGGCTACCGCGCCGACCATCCTGTTTCCCGCGATGCGCGCGATCCGGTCAGCGGCACGCCCCGCCTGCACAACCAACGCCTTTCATTCAGTGCCGCGAGCGTCGCGCGATACCTCGCCTCGTGTTCAACGGTCATCCGTTCCGCGAGTTCGATGGTCGCCTTGCAGCGCGCGAGCGCGTCGCGGTGCTGCGCCATCAACGCGTCCGTTGCCTTATGTGCCTCATCCCGTACTGCGTCCAGATTGCCCTTGCCTGCCTCCTGGATGTGCTCCGGCATCGCCTCGTAAAGCCGAGCATAGTATTCGAGCACAGGGTGGATTCAACCGGTCGTCGCAACACCTTAATCCAGGAGGTGTTTCATGGGTCGTCCATCGAAGTGGAGACAACAGTTGACGAGGCGAGGAGCGATGCGCTCGCCAGGTGGACCATCGCTTCGGCACGAGGTTGAACGCCAGTTTTGGGAGCAGGTTGCGACCGGAATCACAAGCGAGAAGGCTGCTGCGGCAGTTGGCGTGTCCCAGGCGGCAGGGACACGCTGGTTTCGCGAGCGTGGCGGTATGCCGTTGTTCATGGCAAGTCCAATATCCGGCAGGTACTTATCGTTTGCTGAGCGTGAAGAGATAGGATTACTCTCAGCCGAAGGCGCCGGCGTACGTGAGATGGCTCGCCGTATTGGCCGCAGCGCGTCAACGGTCTCGCGAGAGCTCAAGCGTAATGCTGCAACTCGTAGTGGCCGCCTCGATTATCGTGCATCAGTTGCGCAGTGGAAGGCGGAATTGTTTGCCAGGCGACCGAAACCAGCAAAGCTTGCGACAAACCCGAGGCTGCGCCGCTATGTGCAAGAGCGCCTGGAAGGCCAGGTTCACGACGCTAAAGGACGTAAGGTCGCAGGGCCTAGTCAAGCGGCGTTCATCGGGCGGAATAAACCAGAACGCAGTGATCGCAAATGGGTCAATGGCTGGTCGCCGGAACAGATTGCCAATCGATTAAAAGTCGACTTTCCAGATGACGAAACCATGCGCATCTCTCACGAAGCCATCTATCAGGCGCTTTACATTCAAGGGCGTGGTGCGCTCAAGCGCGAACTGGTGACCTATCTGCGCACCGGACGAGCACTGAGAGTGCCAAGGGCCAGGGCGCAAGCCAAGGCGTGGGCGCATGTCAGCGAAGACGTGATGATCTCCGAACGTCCAGCGGAAGCTCAAGACCGTGCTGTACCGGGACATTGGGAAGGCGATCTGATCATCGGCTTGAACCGGTCTGCGATCGGAACGCTGGTCGAGCGATCAAGCCGATTCACCATGCTCATCCATCTGCCTCGCGAGGAAGGCTACGGGTTGATTCCCAGGACGAAAAACGGTCCCGCGCTGGCCGGCTATGGGGCTGCCACGATGGCAAATGCACTCAAGAAAACCGTGACGAGCATGCCTGCCCAGTTGTGGCGATCATTGACTTGGGATCGGGGAAAGGAGCTGTCCGACCATGCTCGCTTCACAATTGAGTCTGGTGTGAAGGTCTTCTTCGCCGACCCGAACAGCCCATGGCAACGAGGCACGAACGAAAACACGAATGGCCTTCTACGACAATACTTTCCAAAGGGCACGGATCTGTCCCGGTGGAGCGCTCGAGAGATTCAAGCCGTTGCTAATACGTTGAACACCAGGCCCCGGAAAACACTCGGCTGGAAAACGCCTGCTGAAGCTCTGGACGAGTATCTCAGGTCCGTTCAACAATCTAGTGTTGCGACGACCGGTTGAATCCACCCAGCCAGCACCGACCAGAGTGCATCATTGTCGCGCAGGTTCAGGGCCATCGACACCCGGCGCATGCGCAGCAGGCTCGCGTCATCCGGCTTCTCCCCGGTCACGTCGTAAAAGAGCCGGGCGAGTGGATCAACAGGACGTCCGCGCCGCGCCCGCCGCTCAGGCATTTCCGGTCACCCCGGCGAACATCGCGTCATAGAGCGCCCGCCAGCGCAGCAGTTCCGCGCGTTGCCCGATGGGCAGCGACTCTGCCGCCTTGCGCACCGACAGGCGCTGACTGCGCAGATCGTCCGCCACACGATCCGCGAGTTCCGGAAAGTCGAGCGACTTGCCCTTCGCCTCGACACTCTTGCGGATTTTCGAGTCCTGATACAGCACGAACCTGTCCGGTGTGCCGTAGTGGCCATTGCGCACCACGTGCGTGATCGCGTCGGGGAAGGTTTCACCGAACTGGCGCAGCAGTTCCAGACTGTCGCGCTGCCGGTTGATCACCCAGAACACGACAAGCCGCCGGCCAAGCTCACCCAGCGTGCTGGACAGGGTCGCACCGTAGCGCGCGATGCCATCCTGGTTACGAGCTGCCGTGCTGACCACCACCACCGCCCCCGATGCTCATCGCAGTAGTCCACGAAATTGATCCAACCGTCCGCCTCGTCCAGATCGAACGCGGCGCAATCAATCTCGCCCTGCACGGCCTTCATTACGTCGGGGTTTGACGTGTCGTTCTCAACCAGCACGGGTTTCACGCCGCGCCGCTGCAGATGATCGACCAGCGCGAGCGCAACAAGGCTCTTGCCAACGCCGCCCTTGCCACCGCCCACAAGATAGATGGGATTGACTGTCGTCTCCATCTCGGCTCCTCTACAGATCGTCGGTGTCTGGCCGGATCGCAAATCCGAGTGCACCTTGTACCGGCGCGGATTGCGGTCTGGCTTCCGTCTTTCCCCCATCCTTGCGAACATGTTTTGTTTGAGACGTCGCATCCTGCGCGCGCGATTGCGCCGTGAATGCCTTCTCAGCATCAGTCGCGCGTGCAGCCGGTGCCGGTCGCGCAGCACCACCTGCGCTACCGCCTTTCCCGGTCGAGCGCAGTGCGTAGCGAATCGTCCCAGCCGTGATGTCCAGTCCGTGCCGCTGGGCCTGCTCCGCGATCTGGTCCAGCGTATAGCCCTTCGCTTGCGCAGTCCGCACGCGCACGCGCATATCCTTCATGGCATCGCGCACCGTCACGCCACGTTCGGTATCCGGTTTTTCGGGCAGCGCATCGAGTGCGCGACCAAACGCCTCCCATTGCGACTTCGTATAAACCTTCGCAACAGGCATCGTTACCCTCCTGAACATCGGCTATACATCGCTGTGACACCATCGTGCGCACGTCCTGAGCACGCGTCAATACGGTTTTCCGCACGATTTACTCGTGCAGGAACACACCGGCATTGACGGGAAAGCAGGAGAACAACGCGCTTTTTTAGCGTATGTGGTGCGCATGCGACGCGCTTCGCCAAAGCATCAAGGAACACCGGGTAGCGTTTGCCGTTGGCGCCGGACGCCGTCACTCTGAAGCGGAATTCTGGCGTCGCTCGCGTCACGTGTGCACGTGCGGATTCCAGCCCTCTACGCTGGAACTACTCACAGTGCTCCACGCGGAACCGAGAAATCCACGCTCATACGATAGCGCGTCGCCTGCATCTCGACGCACGTAGGTCTTCGTCTGCTCTGCACAATACGTTGACAGCCCGGGCACAAGACTTGGCTTTTTATACGGCCCTCGAATCGGATCGGTCGGCGCATTTACTCTGCGAACTATTTGCACTTTTCACGTGCACCGAACACGACGAGGTACGCACATTCCACACATCCGGTTCGCCACTGGTCAGCAGTTCATGGCGCAGCGGTTACGCATCTCTAAAGACATCGCTTTACGCAATGCGTTGACTCCGATGCGAACCCTACGTCGCACCGTCTTCGCAAGGACAACGCACGTGGTTCTCCGAGGCTCGTTCGGAAGTGTACGCGAAGGCAGAAACCTCTACCCGCGGCGTTTACTCTGGGCCACAAAAGATGCACGGAAAACAAGGAATGGCAGGATAGGCTTGCGCCGGTTTTTGGCACCATTGAACTTCACCGCGACAAGACATTCTCTTTCCACCAACCACATCACTTTCGAATCCAGCACCTGCAGCGTGAGCACGCAGCACCAGGCACTCGAAAATTTTGAATGTCGTCACCATGAACGCAAATTTTCAATATTCTGGATAACGATATTGTTGCGTTCACGGAACGGACGTCTATATTTGAAGGAGCGGCAGTCAGCACGTCGCATTTCGCTGCACCCTCATGTCGACAACAAGGCACCACCGGGCCCAGCTCTGGAGGAACATTCCGTGGCATTTCTTAAACTTGCGATCGCATTTGGCACAATCATTGCGATTGCGAAGAGCATTCAGCTCTTCGGCCATCACGCTCGACGCCAGTACAGCTACAGTTTTTTCACGGCGCGTGGCTTTTGGCTCGCTGCGATCGGCATCAATCTCGTGTGGTGGGGATATTTCGGATGGGGAGCCGCACTGCTTCGGCATGAACCGACGTGGAGCGGCCTCGTACTCATGGCAATAGGGCTTGCAGCAGTGATCCGGTTGATCTACGAAAACGTTCGGGGTACGGGCGCGGTACACGGCTTCTGCGGATCAGTGCTGCAGTTCATGTTGTTTTTCCCGGTGGCACTCTACGGCGTACCGCTTCTCGCGATCGCGTTGCTGTTTCTGCTCTTTGCAACATTCAAGGCCGGACCGGTATGGTTCGCTGATCGTGAATAAATAGAGCGCCTCAGGACAGCAGTGTCCGATGCACCTGACCATGAGCAATATCCTCACAACCGGTCGAATCACCGTCAGAACAGGTTCAACGGATCATCCCTTGGTTCCACGACTCCAGAAGACCGCGGCCAGGTTGAACAAAAGACGCCACGCATCGGACATCAACGCTCCACATCCCGAGTCGCGTCGTCTAAACGATCTAAGTCCGGTCCCCGCCAGGTCGGCTGCTCACGTCCATTATCCGGATTGCGCGCTACCACTGGCCGCTCTTGTTGCACCGGCATGGCCCCCACGAAGTACGCCATTTCAACGGCCATCAAGCGATCCTCGCGAACGCGCGATCTTGCCATCGCGTAAGCCATCTCGCGCCACGCGGTGAATACGCCGCCCTGGGCAGCCCATCGTGCATCGCGCTGAGCATCAGTCGGCAACGGTTTCCAGTACCTCGGCGTTTCGCCGCGTGCGACCATATGAATGACAGCCTGCTTCGGATAGCGTTGCGTTATGCCGCGCGCACGCCGAGGCGTCGCATTCGCCTCGACTCCATACTCCCGCAGTTCCTCCGCAAAGCGCTCGCGCCATCGCTGCAGATCCTTGTGCCGTGGATTCAGGCGGCGCCCGTTAGGGCCACGTACCTGGACGCTCAGATGAACATGCGGATGCGCTTCGTCTTCGTGCGCGGCGAAAACGTACGCACGCCCGTCGCCGAACTCAAGTGCCGCGAAATCACGTGCCGCATCGCGCACGGCTTTTCGATCCGTTCCGGGCGGCATCGACAGCAGGATATTGAATGTTTCACGCCGCGAACTGGTCTCCGGGATGCCCCATCCGCCCAATTTCCAGGTCGTCACGAGATCGCTCAGCGCATCCTTGCCTTCAATACGGTTGCCGTTCTGATCTTCCAGTTCGATCCGGCCATTACGGGAGATATAGCGCAAATGTCGACGTACGGCTCCGAACCCTTGCGCACTCGCCGCCTTGTTGGTGATCTTGACCATGACCTCCGGTGTACGCCCGAGCGTGCGGGCGACTCGAGCGCGCACGAGAGCGGCGGCGTTGCGAATATCCACATGTGAGAGCCGCGCTGCACGCGCATGTCGTAGTGGCTCCTGAAACAGGCGGTCGCCCCAGTTGACGAGCATCGCATCGATATAGATTTTCGGGTAAGGCATATCAGCGGCTCCATCGATCAAGGTTCGCGCGAATGATGGCAGCTGTCGTACGCAAGTGTTCGTCAACGCGGCTGCGCAACTCCACCCATTCGCTCCGCAAATCCCGATCCACCGGCTCTGCCGAGTCGGCGCGTGCGAGTTGGCCCAACAACCGGCTGATCTCGGCAAGACGTTGATTTGATACCGCGAGGGCGTGCAACTCGGGTTCGCCCAACTGCGGCTCTCCGGTCATTTGCGCACGAATCAGTGACACGATCCATCGATTACTGTGCAGGCCCATCGCCGTCGCTCGCCGTTCGACCGCTCTCCGTTCTGCAATAGTCAGCCGGATTTCTATACGAGTGCGCGGCTCCCCGGCGACCGGTCGAGGTAAGTCAAACAAGATCGAGCCAGATTCCCCAGCCGCATCGTCACGGACAGTGGTTACAACCAACTGGCGCACGCCCTCACCTGCAGTCAAACCGCGACGAGCACACCAGTCGTCCCAAACTGACCTGAGTACACCGAGTTCGACGCACAGACGCTCGCGGCCGACCACGATTCACCTCAGCGAGATGGTGATGGCGGTGACGGTTCACCAGGCATTCGCTCGATCTCTCGGGTAGGCGTGCGTTCGGAGGTCTGATGCTTGCGACGATTCCGGTCCGATGGCGCGTTCGGATCAAACACCTTCGGCGTCGGTACCGGGATGCCCTCGCGCTGGAACGCGACCAGCATGCGCTCCGCACGCTTCTGTACCCGAGCAATGGAACGCTGGCTGAAACCCTGCTCGCGCATAGCTGCCGTCAGCACGGCCAGTTGCAGTGCCCGTTCATTTTCTGAATTGAGCGCGTCATAACGGCCTTGAAGCTCTGGCTCCCTAACCGAGTTAACGTGTGAATCCGCAGATCGGGCTTCTTCGCCCGACGGATTTTCTGATTGCCGCGCGACAGAAACTTCACGCCCCCGCTCCACGACTTCCACCTGCCACGTATTGCGGTAAACGTCTTTCTCGTCTTCGCCAATCACTCGTCCTTCGTCATTCAAAATCGGCACTCGAACCGTGACGAGGCGTTTGCCGAGATTCTCGAGTATCACCTGCTGGCCGATTTGCGCATTCGCTTCACGCATCGTGCGCTCGAGATCGACACCCCACACAACCTGGTCGATTCCAGTCTCATCGCGAAACATGACGTAATACGAGTCGCTACGCGCTGGATTGTGCTGATATGGCGCACCGCCATGCTCACGCAGTTCCCCGACGTAGCGCCGTGGACCATCGATCTCGTCGTTTGCAGCGTTCTGATTTCCCTCGGGAATAGCCGATTCAGAAGCGGACGGACGACGTGGTGCAAATGAAGGAGATGGGTTGACGGCGATTCTTGCGTCGACGCGAGGCGTAGATGAAACCATCGGTCTATCATCCAAGCGTCCCGGTGCGTTCGCGACAGGAGGTGACCCGACGTGTGCCGCCACCTCGATGCGATTGTCCAACCGCGCCTGCCGTGCATCCGCCAGACGCGCCAGATCAGCCGCTTTTGGCTCGTAGCCGCTCACCTCGATGCCGAGCAGCGTGCCTTGCAGCCACGCCTCGCCGCGAAATACCTCGTGCCCGGACACTCGAATGCGCCGCCACGACTTCGCATGCGCCATGTCGATCATGGACTCGACTACGTCCGGGCGGTTGTGCTCGGTAACGAGATACGGCCCCAGATCTTCAAATGCCAGCTGATACGGCGCGTCCTTCAGGAAATACTGGTTGCCGGTGCGCAGGTAGCGCTTGCGTACTCGTTCAGGCGGTTGGTCGAGAGGCGCACTGCCTCGATTCGTCTCGTCCGGTATCCCGTTCGGCGACGGAGTCTCGGCATGCTGTGGGACAGTGGCATCATCGCGGGCCGCCTTCTCTCGCAATCTAGCCAGGGCAGCGTCGAAGTCCCGTCGGCGTCGAGCCGATACTGCCTCTCTAGCGGCCTGGCTCAGCCTCTCCTGACGTTCGTCCAACGCAGCCGGACCGACACTATCGCCCGTCAAATCCTGCTCAATCATGTTGATAAGCGGATCGGCTTCATCGGCGGAAGTTCTCTGTGCCATGTCACTACCTCGCATTTTCAACACTGGCATTGCACGTGCGCGCTATGCTGATGAGCCTTATCGGTCGGGTCTCGAACCAGTTTCGCGAGACGCCTCCTGATCTCGTGACTTTTCGAGCGCGGCGGCCCGCGCCTCCCGGATGCGTGCCCAGGATCTCGCCTGCAGCTGATCGAGCATCCCCTCCAGATTGGGGCTGTAATTCAGCTCGCGGGCGGATTTCTTCAGCGAACCGACCATGCGTTCGAGTAGGTCGCGGGCCCGGTCCCATGGATAGACCTTCGGTTGGCCGCCGTCGTAACCTACCTGTAACTCGGCCCCGTTGAGCCGCGCGTGTTCGTCCATCCATTTCAGACGCTCGGACACAAATGTCATCTGATCCTTGCGGTGGAACACGACACTACGCGTCGCGACCTCCTGTACCAGATAGTGTTCCGTGTTGAATACTTCGCCGCGATAGAGTCCGCCGTTCTCGCGCGGCGTGGCCATCCTGAGCGGCGAACCGAACCGGTGTTCAGCCAACGCCCTGACCTCGTTCGGAACGTCGCCCACCTCGAACAGCGGTTCGCCTACCGGCGGTCGCGACGATGCAAACCTCGGCGGATCGGCAACCGGAGGGGCAACAGCCGGCGATACAGCAGCGGAAGAATCCGTCGATGGTGGTGCCGAACCGGACGCGCCATCCGTTGCCGGCACATCTGGTGCAGCCTGTTTTCGCGTACTGCGCTTCGAGGACCGGCGACGCGGCGTCCCTTCGTCGTCGGTTAATAGCTTTTCCTTGACGTTGCCCATCTTTTCGCCCTCCTCATGCTGTCCCACCTCAAATACTGTCGTACCGGATACGGTGGAGATATCCGGTTGACCATGCGCCTTCTCAACAAAGCGGACCGCGGCGTGCAGGTATGCGTCGACGGCATCAAAACCCGACAACACTGCCATGTCACTGAAGTCGTTCGGCACGTTGCCGTCTATGCGCGCGTCAGAAGCAAACTTCGGCCAGACCACGCGCGCCTGCGCTGCCGCCGCGGCCTGTCGCGCCTGCGTCTCACCGCGACCCAGTTCACCCAGCACGATCAGGTTCGCATCGGGAAATCTTTCACGCAGGCTCTGCGCCACCAGCCTCAGGTTCCCGCTCGACAACGCCGCCACTGCGAACCAGTCCGTCGCACGCGAAGCGGACAATGCCGTCGCCATGCCCTCTGCGATCAGAATCTGCGACGATTCGTGTCCGAGAACGAGCGTCGGCGCCGTCATCCAGTAGCCACCCTTTTTCACACCGCCGGCCAGCGACGATTTCCGCCCGTGCTCGTCGATCAGCTCCAGTGTCGAGATGGGCCCGTTCCAGACTGGCAGGATCAGCACGCGCCCCGTCAGCGGTTCCTCCTCGCTGGCCGGCGTATAGCCAAGCAGCGCACGCAGTTCAAGCGCATCCAGCTCACGCAGCGTGACGGTCGGATCAAGATGCTTGCGCACAAGGTAGGGATGCTCCGGACCGACTGGTCTCGCCCACGCCCAGATTGATGCTGCCTCGCGAGCTACTGCTGCATGACGCGCCTCTCGCTGCTCCTCCTGCTTTGCGCGCTGCGCCAGCACCTCGGGCGAGGCTGCGAGTATGGCTGTCACGCGGTCGGGATAATGCGTTCGCTTCAGGTCAAAGCCATGCTGGCGTGCTTGCCAGAACAACGTGGCAAGCGTCTTTCCACCCGACGCACTGACCGAGCGCCACGTGGTCCGAGCCGCCCGCTCGTTATAGTTGGCGGCCGTCCGACTCCACGCATCCCACATTTCAAAACCTTGTTCGCCGAAGCCCTGCTTGAGCGCGAACGCCATATCGACCCATGTCTCGTAGTCGTCGGCCGGAATCACCGCAAGTGCAGCACGCGCACGGTCTGCATCATGCACTTCAGATGTCGTCATTGCCGGGCTCCCATACTGAGCGGGCCGCTCGCGGCTGCATGCCGCGCCGACTCAACAAAATCGAGTTCAGCCACGTCCAGATCGGCCACGCTCAGGTGACGACTTGCCTGGACAACCTTGCTGGCCGGGACGCCCAGCAGCGTGAAATGCCGTTCCACGTAAGCCACGGCGTCCTCCTCACTGATGTCGTTTAGGTTCGGCGGCAGGTCACGTGGATCCCATGCCTGTAATACTTCGAGGTATTCGGGCGGCAGACTGATGAGCCCCGCACCGTCCGGATCGATCTCAGCGGGATGCAGATCGCGCAATCGGCGCTCGACAACCGCACTGAAATAGGCCATGTTCAGGGCCGGCACGGACGGCGCAGTCAGGACGCGCGACGCAAACTCGGGATCGCGCCAGTAGCAGATCTTGTCGGCCAGGATCGGCTTGGTGTTTTCGAGCAAGATGATTTCCTTGTCACGCCCCAGTTCCTTCAGTTCCTGCGGCAACAGCAACGGTCGGCGCTGTTCCGATACGCTTTCGCTCGAGCCACCGCGGCCAAAGAGCGCATTGGAGCGGCTCATACTGCGCGACTGGCCGGTGAACGTACCGAGCATTTCCGAATAGTCGTTCGCGTCCTTCTGCTCGCGCGGTGCATAGATAATCTGCATTGCATGGTTCGTAATGAACGTACGAGCGTCAGCCTGCCCGTACACCGATTCGAGTTGCGCGATCGACTGGACGATCGATAGCAAGCGCAGGTTGTAGCCCGCCATATAAGCGACCGCGCGTGTAATGATTTGGATCTTCCCGATCGAGGTCATCTCATCGAGCAGCAGAAGACACTGGAATTGCAGCGTTGGATCGGCTTCAGGTAGTTGCTTCGTGTTCAGGTTGACGAGCTGCGAGAACACAAGATTGACGAGCAAAGCCGCTTCGGACAGATGGTCGGGCGTAATGCCGATATAAATCGACATGCGACGACGGCGCACGTCGCGCAAATCGAAATCGTTCGCACTGGTCGCCGCGTCGACGAGCGGATTGGCCCAGATCGTGAGTGGCGCGTTGAACGTCGCCAGCACGCTCGCCAGTACCTTGTCGTCGTTGGACAGGAAGCGATTCAAGGCATCGATGCATTGCCCCGAGAGCAGCCCACGGTGCCGGACCAGCGCACGTTGCAAGTAGCCCTTGACCGGCATGCCATTGCCCGACGATTGCCGTAGCACCTCCCCCATCGTGACGGGAAAGTCGGGGATCGACGCTCCCTTGCCGACTCGGCGCGCGTCGCGCCATTCGCACAGCAGGAGCACGACGCCGAGGAACAGATTTCTTGCTTGATCCTTCCAAAAGTCGTCGTGGCCGCCAGCGGGATACAACGCATAACCGATGGCGAGGATGTCGCCCACCCGAAACAAGCCGTTGGTGATCGCCGACAGCGGGTTGTAACGATGCGTCCGACCATCCTCGGCAAACGGGTTGAACAAGTACACATCCTGCCCATGTGCTCGGCGAAAGCCCGCTGTGGCTGCATAGTTTTCCTGCTTGATGTCGAGCGCCACCACCGAACCGGGAAAGGTGAGCAAATTCGGGATCACCACACCGACGCCTTTGCCCGAGCGGGCCGGCGCCGCGAGCAGCACGAACTGCTGGCCCGCAAACCGCAAGTAGCGACCACGCCAGACGCCCACGACAATAGCCGGCGGAGTATTGAGGTGGGATCGCGTCGTCATAGCAGGCCCGCCCGGCGAATCTCCGACTCGCTCGCAAAGCGCGCGCTGCCATAGAGGCAACGTCGGCTCGCACCCGTCCATAGCGCATGCAAAGCAAATCCCGGACCGCCAAAGGACAGGAGCCCGCCTAGGAGCGCCGCCCCCGCCAACTGGCGACCGATGTTCGGCATCGTCCCATCTCGCCAGGCCAACGCCGCATCGGGCCAGCCCCACAGCCCAGCGTGCAACGGATTGATTCGCAGACTGGCATACAGGAAGAACGACGCGAGCCAGAGCGACGCAGCGATTCCTCCCATCAGGCAAGCCAGCACCGCCACCGTCAAGGCTGCCGTCCGGGTATGCTCGAGCAAAGGGGGAGCGATATGGTCCATATTCGCCCCTACACGAATGCGGTGCGCGCCTTACGCACCGGATCGAACCAGACTTCAGTCATGCCCCAGCGCCTACCGATCTGTTCACCCATCGCATTGAATATCGGGCGTGACTCCATGTGCGCAACAACATCGACGGTCAGGAACAGCAGCCTCTTGAGCGCGGCATCGTCCCAGGCGACAGCCTCCGGGTGTTCCTTCGCCATCAGCGCGAAACGCTCGATTGCGACGGCCGCATTGGGGGCGTGATAGCTCGTAATCGAACCCGCATGCCCAGTCGTCAGGAGCTTCAGGAAGTCGTAGGCTTCGGCACCGCGTAGCTCAGCCAGCAGCACACGGTCCGGACGCATGCGCATTGCACTCGCGATCAGATCTGCGGGTGTTACGCGTGCGTGTCCGTGCCCACCCTTGCTGTACTGCAAATGCACGCAGTTCTCGATATGCCGGATGAACAACTCGCGAACGTCCTCGATCGTCACGATCCGCTCGGTGGCCGGAATCGAACGGCACAAGGTCTTCATGAAACTGGTCTTCCCAGACCCTGTATTGCCGACCACAGCGATATTGAGTCGGCCCCTGACAGCGTGATCGAAGAAGGCGCTCCAGTCGTGCGCGTCCAGGGTTTCGATAAGCTCGCGATCGTCGGCTCGCAATGCCGACAACGCTGAATCGAGTCTGTCTGGCCGGCGCCATACCGTCTCGTCGAACAACCCCTCGTCACGACACGCATCGAGCGTCTTTTCGTCGGAGGACGGACGACGGATCGTGACCGACACCGTTCGCTGCGGCACGACCGGTGGCACCACGATCTGGATACGTGCGTCATTCGGCAGCAGCGCTGAAAGGACCGGATACTGAGACGATATTTCCTGGTGGGTCAGCGTGGCCACTGCTACGGCGAACGACATCAACCGGTCAAAGTCAAGATCCTCGCAATCATGGCCATGCCAGCCGAGCGAGTCCTCGGTCAAAGCACGCTGTGGCCGATTGATCACCAGCTCTGTCACGTCGGGATCGTCGAGCAGCAGCGCAAATGGACGCATCAGTTCACGAACCGATGCGTCCTCCGGCAGTCGAACCAGTTCGGGGTCACGTGACGAATCCTGCCCGTGTGTGCGAATCGTCATCGCATCCCCTCCGGCTGCAGGGCATACACCGATCCGAAGTCCAGATCGCGGGCAATCACAATCGTGAACTCCGCACCCTGGTTCTGGGTGAGCGTCGGCGGAATATTGATCGTGCTATCAAGCACGCGCGTGGCCATGTCGTTACCCTGCTGTTGCGTGCTCTGGAACACCACCGAGCCGTTGGTATTACCGCCGCGTGTAGACAGATAGCCGATTGCGTCCTGAACTGAGCCGAGCAGCAGCGCCGCGCCGAAGCGCTCGCGCCAGTGGTTGTCCACGTAACCGTCAATACCCATTCGGCCGAGCGCATCGGCCGCCGGCGAGTCGATTTCGACCGTGACGCCGTAGGGCGTCTTGATGCGGGCCGACAGCACGAACACCCGCTTCTGGCCCGGGGACAGGTTCGAACGGTACTGGCTGTTGATCTGCGAACCCCGTTCTATCAGCACGACGCTGCCATCGTCGGAATACACGTTCTTGCTCACGGTACAGGTCGACAGGCCAGCCTCCGTCGAGTCGAACGCCGTGTCACCCACGCAGTCGATCTTGGCGCCTTGCGCGAGCACCAGACTTCGATTGCCGAGCGTTCCCGCCTGAACTCGCGGTGTAACGCTCGGCGTCAGCGCCTGAGCGAGTGAGCCGCCAGCTTGCCCCGACCGTGGAGCGAACGCGCCTGCGGCCCTCGTGACACCTGCTGCAGCTGAGGAAGTTGCGTCCGTCCCCCCATCCGACTCAGGCACGCCGGGCTTACCACCCGCTGAACCCTGTCTACCGACCGTTTCGAGCAACGGCGCGTCGTAGTAGCTGCGAGGTACTGCAGCGCGTACGGTACGAGCAGGCGCGAGTGCCCCCGCCGTGGACGCGGGAAGGACGGCAATCGGGCTTGCGGGTACCGGCGCCGAAGCTGGGCCACCAGCCGACGACGCGGGCAGCTCCTTGAACAGGCGTCCCTGAGAAGATGTGCCCGCCATCGCATCGCGCCGCGCCTTCGCTTCGGCATCGTGCCGCGCGAGGAAACCATGCACGGTCCACACTGCGCCGATGCCGACGACCAATACGATCCCGACGGGCGTGAGCCACCAGGCGCGCGGACGAGCACCGCGGTATTGCCCCAGTTCCGGCATACCGCGATCTGCGGAAATACTTGATGTCCCCTCGTTCTGGTCATGTCCAGACTGCGGGCCAGCGGCATCGTCGGGCTCGATCGCATTGCGCGGGTTATCGTCATTCATCACGATGGCTCCGCAGCACGCGCTTCACCCCATTGACCGTCGTGCCGTCACGGGGCGGTACGCCGTCCATGTCGTAAGCGGCGTTCCAGATTCCAACGACCTCTCCTGCCAGCCGCAACACGAAACGCTTCGCCACCTCGTGCACGACGATCGTGTCGCCGTCGATGTGCTTGTCGACGACGCTCTCCGTGCCGTCGTCTGCCACGCGAAAAATCGCCGGCATGCGTCGATTTTTCGGAATGCGCAAATAAGTAAAGCGTCCGTCATCCCATGCCGCGGTCGGTGCGATATCGTCGGAGTTCGGCATGACCTGCATCGAATATTGTGCGTTACGCACGACTACTGGCTGCGCAAGACGTTTCGCGACCAGTTCGACATCCGAATTCCCCTGTGCTTGCTTGGCCAACTCGTCAAGATAGACGAACGTCACGCGATACATCACACGGCCATTGCCGAATTTCGACTTGAGCGGAAGCACGACCAGATCGAAGCTGTAGCTGTGACGATCGGTGCGGATTTCGAGATTCGAGTCGTGTGCGGCAAGCTGCGGCTTCAGGTACACATCATGATCGCCCTTGCTCGCCACCACCTGCCAGCCATCCCGATCTCCGGGTGCGACCACCTGAATATGCTCGTGTGGCCCCAACGCAATGTGCGTCGCGAAGCCACGCTGGGCCTCGACGCGCACCACGTCATCCGCTCGATAGATCACCTGGCGGACACGCGAGTCTTCATTCCATCCGGGGAGATTGACAGCCTGCACTGCACCTGCGAACAACATGCTTACCAGCACAGCTCTCAAAGGAAGCGCTTTCATGGTGTGCCTCCTGCTGATGACGCTGGCGGCGTGTATTCCGCATCGCGGCTATAGGCGGTGACCTTGAAGCCGAACGGATTGGCGATCGCCACGCTCTCGCGCGTGAACACCGGCGGTCGGTAGGTATAAGCCAGCGTGATCACGAAACGCTGCGCAGGCTCGGCATGAGCCTCGCCGTTCTTGAACGACGTGCGCTCGACATGCACGACCGCATGGCCCGGTTCGTCGGGTGGCAGCGTGATCGAAAGAATCCGAACGCGCCGTTCGATACCCGCTCCTAACTGCTGGTCCAGTGCGGACGGACCGCTGTAAATACCGCGATAATCGCGGGCGACGGCGTCATCGCTCATCGCGAGCACGCTGTCATAGTCCATCTGCAGCAGTCCCCAGTCGTAGCGCTCGCGGGCTCGCACATAGTTCTCGACCCAGTGCTTGTCCTGGATTTCCTTTGTGTGCACATGGCGCGCGTCGAGCACGTCGATCACCTGGGATTCGCCCGTCAGACGATCGACCTCGATCGGCAAGGGGACCACGCGATAGAACGGCACCATCACCGCAAGCGCAATGGCACAAAACACCGCGACACCGACCGCCGCATACGCGACATACCACGCACGTCGTTCAGAGCGCTCCTGGAGGTCAGTCAGCGACGCCTCGATGTCGAGCACGCGGCCATAGTCGTGCGACGCGTTCATGATCGGTCTCCGACATCCGACGATGCCGGCTGGTTCGGAGCGGTGGGCACCGCCATTGGCCAGTCCGGGACGGGCGGCACGCGATTGATCGGCACGCGATGCAAACCGTCCGGCAACACGGGTTTCGGTGGCCCGCTGCTGCAAGCGGCCAGACTCCAGGCGAGGCACCCGGCCAACGTCAGTGAGCTCAGCTTGAACATGGCGTCACCTCAGTTTCCGAATGACGCAGGCGCCATACGGTCCTGTGGCCGGTTGGTCCTGCCCGCTCGGCTCAATACCAACTCGCTCCGCTGTTCGGCCACGAGCTTGTCCTCGGTCTCGGCCAGCATCCGGAAGAGTTGCAGCTTCGTCATCTCGTTGCCGACCGCTGTCGATTCCGTTTGAATGCGCGCCTGTAACTCGGCCACGCCCTTCGGATCCTGCGTCGCATTGATCTGTTGCGCCAAGCTCTGGATCTGGTTCAGCTCCTGCAACTCGGTCTGGTATGCCTGCAGGCCAAACGCCTTATCCTGGTAGGGCTTGTTGAGCGCGCGCTGGCACAGCTGTCGATCGATTCCGGTCTGATCCTCGCAGTTGTAAATCTGACTGGCCGAGCGCAACGCCTGCGCGCTGCCGGTCAGGCCCGCGTAACCACCGTTCTGGATGGCGGTATAGACGCCCTGCCAGTTCGATGGCAACGAGTTGGCGACGACCGGATTACTCAGCAGCGCACCGAAGCCGCGTGTACCGACCGTCGACTGGTAGATCTGGATTTCCTGCTGCACCTGCTGCTTGAGCTGACCGACAGTGGCAATGGCCTGCACCACGTTCTGCGCGTCATAGACTGGGATCCCTTGCGCGTGAGCGCCGGCGCACCACGCCGCCCACATGCATACGGCACGCAACCATCTGCTTCGTCCGTTCATGGTCGTCACCTCCCTCTCAACTGTTCTGCTGGCCCAAATTCGCGCGCGCAACGCGCTGGTAAGCCGGCACTGCACCGCCGCCCGATCCACCACTCGATCCGCCGCCTAAACCGGTCAGGTCGCGAATCTCACCACCGGAGCGCGGTCCTTGTCCGTTACGGACGAGCACCCGGCCGAGCGCCGTGATGAGACTTCGCGACGCCATGCCGGCTGCAAACGCCCCAAAACCCGATAGGGTTGCGCCACCAGACAGGCCAGCCGCAACAGATGGCAACTGCCAGCCGACCATCGCGAGGAACACGCCGGTCGCAAACATGCCAATCGCGGCGGCGGCCGGAGCGGCATCGTCAAGGGAGGCGGAAATCGCTTGCATCAGGGCTGACGAGTCGGCACCGGGTGAACTGCTCGTCGCATGGAGCGAGGTGAGCTCGGCCGAGAACGCTGTGAGCGCCATACCGAGGAACGCTGCGACAAGGACCTGCAGCAACGCGTAATTGGCAAGCTTCGCGGTCCACGCTTCGAAAAACCGCGCGGTCGGCGCAAATGCCCCGCACGCGATGAAGATCGGGCCCAGTCCGAGCACAAGTTCGAGCAGCATCCTCGCCATCACCACCTCGAATGCCAGGACAATCAAAAAGATCGAGCCACCGAGCGCGGCAATCAGGCCGCAGAGGAAATCCCCCATCGCGGCGGCCAGACCGCTCGGGCTGATCCCCTCGTGCGTCGCCTTGTTGAAGTAGGCGTCCATCACGAGGTCAACCTGCTGGTCGTAGCAGTCGAGCGTCTCATAAATGCTGGTCGCAGCAGCCTGTGCTGTTACACTACTGCCATTGGTCGAACCGCATCCCGGATTACCCCCACCCGTCGTGTTCGCCGCATTCTGGATTGTCTGTGCCAGCCCAGCCGTTGCACCGTTGACCGCACCGACGACGTGCTGCTGGTAGATCCCGGCGCTCAGCGCGAACGCCAGCGTGATCGCCACTTTCAACCCTCGCCAGGCAAAGGCAGGCACGGCCTCGTGGGCCTCGCCGCGTACCACCGCGAGACCATAGGCCAGCACCCAGATCGTCACGGCCGTGGTCGCAACGGGCACGAGTGTCCCGGAAAGCGCCGACGACACATTCGTCACGTAGCTCGACATGCCGTTTTCAAGGGTGCCACCCACGGCGGTAAAGAGGCCGCTCATCACGCACCTCCCGGACCTGGCTTTGAAGACGGTCGCGCTCCGACCTGCGCCGCGCGGCGCTTTGCGAGCTCGTCGTGGAATACGGGTAGCCAATCGTGCGGTGCGTCGCCGACCTGAGCGCGGATCGTGTCGAGCAATTCCACGTTGTCGGTCGTGCCAGAGAGCACATCGAGCACATCGCCGAGCCCGGCGAGATCGAGCCGGCCGATCGCGGAGCGATGGCCTTGCTTGACGAGGAACAGGCGGCTGCTCTCGCCCAGGTTGCGCACGATATTGAATTCCGCTTCGGTCAGCTTGAAGCCATGCACGTAATCGTCGTAGTCGGCACGCGGATTCGGCAGGAAGAAGAATGTCGCGCTCTGCTCGATCAGCGCACTCGCGATGTCACTACGCAACACATCGGCCGGCGACTGAGTGTCGAAAATCCCAAGCCCGTTTTGTTTGCGGATCGTCTTCTGCTTGTTTTTGGCAAAATCGGTAAAGACCGGATCGCTGAGCCGCTTCCAGAATTCGGTCATCACGTAAATGAAGCGTCGACCATCAATCAAGTGCTCGGTCCGATGCAGCAGGTACATCGTGACGGGCGTCGACACCTCGGTATCGTCCAGCAGCTCGGTATCGTCGAAACCAAACAGGTCCGCGTGCGCCAGATCGATGCGATCGGCCGGATTGTCCAACACCCAACCCAGGCGCCCGCCCGCACACCATTTCGACAGTCGCGCGTGCAAGCTGTTTTCACCGACGTTCGGCAAAAGCTGCCGTACCATCGACAGGCGGCGCAGCGGTTTATCCATACGCGCGACCTCGCGAACAGCACGCGAGATGTCGAGTTCGTCCTTCGCCGACAGCGGCGCGCCAATGTCGACGAGTTTGCGCACAAGGCGCTCCCAAAAGTCGATCACCAGTTCATCCGGCGCCATCTGGAACGGATTCAGCCCAGTTGGTTCACCGCGGCGGAATACCGTATAGGTCCCACCCATCGCACGAATCGCGATCTCCGTGCCGCGGTCCTTGTCAAACAGCACGGCTGTGATGCCATACTTGGTCGCCATGGCCAGCAGGAATAGCTCGAGCACCGTCTTGCCCGCGCCGGCTCGGCCGATGATCTGGGTGTTGGCAAGCGCCTTCTCGTCGAGCGAGTCTTGCTTGTCCGGTGTCGCGTGGAAGTTCAGATAGAGCGGCTGGCCGCTGGGCGTCTTGACGATCGTGATCGCCTCGCCCCACGGATTACCGTCGCGTTTGCCGGTCGCGAAGTTGTGCAGACTCGCAAGGCCACAAAAATTGCGCGACGTGAGCTTTACCTCGCGCGGCCGATAGCGCCAGTTGGCCGGCAGTTGCGCGAACCACGCCGCATCAGCCACCAGGTCGATCAGTGCCGTCTGGAAGCCGGCATCGGCCAGTTGCGTACGGGCTTTGGCGATGCCTCGTGACACTTCGTCCAGCGTGTCACCGAGCACCGCCAGCGAATAGTGGTACTCGCCGAGAACGAAATTCCCGTTGATCAGCTCATCGAGCGCCTGGTCAAGCGCTTCGACCTGGGACACAGCGACATCTTCGCCGGCGATGAGCTGATTGCGCTGCCGCTCCAGCGCTTCCTTCCCTGTGGGTTTGTCCAGGATCGTAAAGCTCTGCGTCTCGATATACTCGAAGTCGCCGTACAGCAAGCCATTGAGCATGCCTGGTTCGGTGTCTTCCGGATAATCCTTGAGGTCGAGCATCGCCGCGAAGCGCGTTTTAGTCGGCATGCGAATCTCGACTTTCTCGGTACCGACAAACAGCCGCGAAATCGGCAGTGCCTCGCGAATCGAGCCGGTGGGCACAGGCTCACGCTCCCAGACCCCGTTGATCAGATAGCCGAGCAGTTCCAGCGCTGACGAATAGCGACGCGAGGTCCTCCCGACGGGGCTGGGCCGGCGATAAACGCCAAGCGCAATCGGCTCGTACGGTTTGAGGCTGGATTCAACCTGAGCGGCGAGCTCCGTCATGACCTTCAATGCGTCGATCTGATCGCGTCGGATATCGTCGCGCGTGCGGCGCGCCGCACGGCTGAAGACACGTCCCAGTCGCGTGCGGTTTGGCCGGTAGACCACCGTCAGATACAACTCGTTGGCCATCATCCGGTAGCCCGAAAAGCTCCCGTAGTAGCGTGTCGCCAGCTCCTCGCAAAAGCGATTGCGGTACTGGCTCGAAAACTGGTCCGACACCCGCCGACGCAAACGATGCGACCACAGCGACACATGGCCGCCCGCGAGTCCACGCACGAACTGGTTGAACCCGTCATGCCGCGCGAGGATGTCGGCGGGAGCGGCCGCCTCAAAGGCGATGCCGGCGATCTTCCAGATTTGCACGTAGTCGCCTTCGCGCGTCTTGATAATGTGGTCGGTCACATGTGTCGAGTACGGGATATAGCCGGCAAGCGGCACTTCCCGGTTCGCGACGGACACGATGGGCATCTTTCCCGCCATCTCACGCCCTCCTCTTCAGGCGCACCGGCACATAGGCATGCACGCCCCAGAAGCGGCGATTGCGCTGGCACAGCGCCATACGAACGCGTCGCCCGTGCTGCGCGAGCCGCTGGTCGTCATGGCGCGTGATCCACCGCATCGCGACGAACACGGGAATCATCAGAAAGAGGATCGCGACGCCCAGCAGCGGACTGGCCAGCAGTGCCCAGATTGCCGGAATCAGCATGCCGCCGCCGATCATCAGGAACGGAACCAGCGGCACCCCCCACAGCATCGCGGGACGGGTGCAGCCTTTGAAGACGGGATCTTTGAGTGCGTGCATGGTTCGGCGCCGCCCGGATCAACTCGTCGGGATCAACATGCCGGCGATGACCGTCGCGCAACCGACGAACGGGCCGCCGATAAACACATTCGCGATATCACCGAACCGGGCGTGCTGAAACATCATTCGAAATCCCGCCCAGATAATGGAAATCGAACAGATCACGCCGCCGACGCTCAACAGTGTTGTCTGGATCATGTTCAGCAGCGCATTGACCTGAGAGAGTTGCGCCCATGCCGGAACAACGAACATCAGGGACGAAGCGGCCAGAGCGATTGCGCGAGCCGTTCTTCGCCCGGATAGCAGTTTCACCATCCACACATCGATCAACCATTTATTGCATCGCATTCCTGAGTACATGTCTGGCTCCGCGTCGATTGATCACCACCTGATTCCTAAAATGAAGAGCTAGAACACCACTGCACTCGCGTCCGGTTCGCGCTCCGGATCCGCAGCGGGCGACACCGCATTCACTCCGTCGTAATCCCCTCGCGATGGCTGCTGAATCAAAAGTCGAGAGCGTGATGAACGGATAGGCGGCACAGAACCGATCGGTAAGACCGGAATAGGCACGATCTCCGGTACGGAAGACTTCAGCGTCGCGGCGTTCTCGACGACATGCTGTACGTAGCCCGTCCGGTAGCCAGTCGAGAAATTACCGCTCGCATAGCAGGACAGGCCCGCGCGCAGCGCGGCTTGGACATCAGATTGATGATCGGTCAGTACACGGAACTCGCTGGCCTTCGCCGCCGCGCTAAAACAACGGTGGAGGATCGCCGCCCCGGCTGCCAAGTTGCGGCACGGCTCAAACGCGTTCTCGGGGGTCATGCCGTAGGCCGGCCAATTCTCCCGATTCACCTGCGCGAGTCCGACGCTGAAGTTCCAGCCGGTCTCCTCCAACGCACGTGCTGTCGCGACCGCTTCGGCGGCACTCAATGGCTGTCGACGCAACCGACCGTGTACGACGCCAATCGCGTAGGGATTGAATCCAGATTCGGTCCGCACGATCGCCGCCATCGTGGTCGGGTCGATCTGCGGCGCACAGCGTTGCGCGATGGACAAGAAATCGAGCGACATCATCGATTCCTCCAACCAAGTCGATTGACCTGCTGCAGGTGATCCGCTGTCGAACTTGCAAGGTCATAGGTCGACGGTGCGCTGCCAGCGCCATAGAATTTCGTGACCGTCGGTCTCTGGTTTCCGACACGCCGCCAGACACGATCATCGAGTTGATAGTCGACCTTGGCGTTGATCGCACCAATTGCCTGGCACATACGTTCGCTCTGCTCCGACCCGGCCCAGTACAACATGGGTTCTCGGCAATAGCTGGCGTCGGCGAACGTGTTGGTCGCCGATCCGCCTCGCGCACCACCTGTAGCGAAATCGCATGTTGGAAACGGATCACCGTGTCGCAGCGCGTCCCATGAGCTTTCGATTGGCGGTTCGCATTCCGCGTACTGCTCCGGGCCACCCGGATTAGACAGACACAACATCACCTGACAGCCCCAATCGTCCGCATGCGTCACATCGGGCCACGCCATGAACGTGCCAAGCACGACGGCAAGCGAAACCACACCGAACCGCACAGTTCGACGTATATTCGGAATCGACGTGAACTTACACATGACACGCCTCGCTCCATTCAGACTGCAACGGGGCCTCGCGTATGGCATCGAGTCGTCGAGCGATCACATCGAAACACGCGCTCATGGCCATCCATTCGCGATGAACATTCACATCGCCCTGGACAAGTTCCGCTACCGATATCCCACATGCCTGCGCCCGCGGAATGACGTCGAGCCGAGGCAGCAACAGATGGCCTGTTGGACTTTGATCATGCGGAACCAGCCATGCGCCCATGGGCACCTCGAACCAACCATGCCGAGTCTGCTGCGAGGTCGGCTCGATGCAGTTGGGCACGATGCCGATAAAGCAGAGCGACGGATTGAGGCGCGCGCGTACATCGCGCACGCCCTTGTCGCCGTTGACAAAATCAACGATCGGCTCCAGCGCGTCTGGTGACAACGTAACTGGACTGATCAGCGCATCCGCGAGCGCTGCCGCGCATACGGCACGCAAATCAGGCCACGGTGAACTATCGATCAGACAGATGTCGAACAATGCGTCGACCTGGGACAACAAGTGTCGCAAGTTGGCGTAACAACGCGCGCCGACCGGATCGTCTCGATACGCAATGCCGGCGATGGTGGCTGCGGCGAGCACCCCAATGTACGGTCTGGCCGTGTCAGACAGTCGATCGCGCCGAACATTGGATGACGGGCACTTCGTCATGCGCGCGCAGGTGCCGCGTGTGAGCGAAATGGCACTGCATGCCGGCTCGGCTAGATCAAGCACCAACACCCGGCATCCACGTACCAGACGAAGATAATGGGCGAACTGACACACGAACGTCGTTCTGCCTGTACCACCATGGGCCGAAGCCACTAGAAGCGATTTCATGACCGTCTTTCCTCGGATGAGCTCCGAGCGTCGACGGCCGTCCATGAAAAAGAGAACCCGCGGCGTCACAAAGACCACCGCGGGTTCAACGGGGAATCTTGAAACCCAACCAGCAAACAAAAAGCCTGCGATTGCGAACCAATCGCAGGCTTTCTCATGTGTGCTACGGCACACCTTTCACAGACATCGATGCATCGGGGCCGCTAACGCGTACTCGGTCGTGCTACGCACGTTGACCGGATCAGATTGTTGGCTTCACTGTAGGTCAGCCGTCACGGCGATTCAAGCGCCGACGCTCGCCAACAGAACGCATTTCGTTCCCAGTCGCGCCGCAATATTCCTTGCTGTTCCTATATTTATTTTTTGTTCGGCAAGAACGTGATCTTGTCCACGACTCACCATCGCGATGCGCCTGCGCTTCGCTCTGCATGAGCGCCTATGCAACTGAACTCGCCGAACATTCATTCCGCGAACGCTACTGTGTGAACTTGCCTTCCTCAAGGGCGCGGGCAAGCGCGGACCGCGCAGCACGGAGTTCGAAATCGAACAGATGACGTGGATGGCGAACAATCTTCAGTCGTCGACACACGACCTCCCGACTCGCATGCCAGAGGTAGACCATCCGCAGAACCTCCCGATGTCGTGGCTGCAGCGTTCGCCACGCCCGGGTTACACGTTCGGCATCGCCGGGATCGTACGCGCCGCGATTCGACTGCCCCCAATTGCGAAGACGCTCATCGAGTGACGGCGATTGCTCATCGTGCTTCACCGCCATCTCCCCTGTCTTCCGTCTCGTGCGCCTGGGATGCTCGATATCGCGACGGATCGGCCAGGAATTGTTCGATATCGGTCGCCCGCCACCCTACCATTCGTCCACCAAGCGGAATGGCGGGCGGAAACGTTCCGTCCCGCATGCGCTTATAGATTGTCGATCTCGATAGGCCCGTGCACCGCTCGACTTGTCGGCGGCGCAAGATCGTTCGCGTTCCATCATCATTCCAAGACATGATAAGCCCTCCATATCCGGCACGAACATGGCCGGAACTGAAAGGCATTCAAGCAGCAAGGATGATGAGATACCAAACCCGTCGTACCGACGGGACATTCCGTCGGTTAAAAATGGTGTCTCTCCAGAGATTGCACGCGACATGCTCGTGATCCGTCGCATCGAAGCCTGGCAACGCCATCGCGTTTCGATACGACCTTTCCACAGTGACCGATGTGGTATTGGTCACGCGGCGGCTGAAAGGATGATCTCAGGATGCGCTTACGGTAAGCTGTTTGGCTTCACGGCGCCGCGCCCGACGTCGGAATGGGTGACCGGATCTGTCCGGTCATGAATCGTTGAAGGTCTTCCCATGCGGTGCAGTACCTGTGCATCGATACCGCCGCCAACTGCTCGTCATGGACGACCAACATCTGCTCGATCGTGGACTGCTCGCGATCGAGCAACAACCAGGCAGCGCCCTGCTCCGCACGTGCAATGCAGGCCTCCAAAGCGGCCTCGGCTTGCCGGTACAGGTTCAAATCCGCTCCGGTCTCGTTGCGCATATAGAATGCGAGATAGACGACCCGTAGCAGACAACTAATTTGCTCTTCTCCCCCGTGACCAGCCCTTACAGCGGCCAGTGCCATATGATTTTCGAGGGACAGCGCTCGGACCTTCGCGGTCGGCAACGGCAGAAGGTCGCCTTTGGTACGCGGCTTGCGTCCCGCGCGTCGGGCTATCGGCAAAACCATGAGCCATGAAGTGTTCGTGATGATGTTGGGACATGATACCGCGAGCCTCACGTCGAGGCAGAGCGAACCGTGCTCTGTCGAATCGATGCGTGCGCAACGCAGCCGAAGTTGGATACCGGCCCGGCCGCGTTCTGCTGCAACGAAGCGGCGCAACTTAGAACTTGACCCGCATCCCGGCGCCTACACTATTGCCAGTCGACACACCCGTGATCGTGTCATAACGCCAAGCTGCATACACATCGGTCCGCTTCGACAACGGGTAGTCGTAGCCGAGCGCGAGCGTCGACCAACGAAGATGATCTCCGACCGACGGTCGCCGCCGCGTTCCCGCCCACGACATCAGTACGCTTCCTAACCCTATCCGAACACTTGCGCCAAACTGCACCGTATCGTCCGTGACGTGATTGTTGTTGTCCACGCGCTCGTACTGGGCGAACAGCTTGACCAAACGCAACCGATACGCGCCACCGACCATCCATGCGGTCTGAGAAGTGGCACCGTTGAGAAACAGCGATGCCGTGTGCAAACTCTGCACGGCGGCCGTCGCGGAAAAGGGACCGGCAAAGTACAACACGTTCGCGCTGTAGTTGGCCTGCCCGGCATGGCCGGCAACGTCAGCGTTGCTGTACAGCAGGCTTCCGGACAGACCGGCAACCTCGGGAGTCTGATAAAGGAGCGAATTGTCGATCGCCGTGTCGCTCTGGAGCGACGCAGCACCCATGCCCGAGCCAAGGAAACTATGGACGACAATCGGCGAGAAGACGAACGAATTGCCGAACGGATTGAACAGCAGCGTCGACACGAACAGTGGCGCGGTATTGCGCCCCAGCGTCAACTCTCCGAAATGACCGCTCAGACCAACGAAGGCATTTCGCCCAAAAAATGACTGTCCGGGAAACGAACCGGCCTGACCGCCGTTGATACGATAAAAGCTCTCGAGCGTGAAGACGGCCTTCATCCCCCCGCCCAGATCCTCCGTACCGGACATCCCCCAATACGAAGTCGTCATCCCGCCAGAGCCGACTTGCCACGCGTTGCCGGCTGCACCAGCAGGATGCACTTCGCCAATGAATGCGTCCGCTAGCCCATACAGCGAGACCGATGATTGCGCATGTGCGATCCCGGCACCGGTGCACACGCCCAACGTTACAGCCAACTTAGCCACGCTTCCCCGAAATGTTCTTATCTGCATGATGTCTCCTTCGTCTTTGTGATTGTTTGTTCGTGTCGTGCCGTCTTGGCATCGACATTGTTCAGTCCGGTCGCACACGCGCGAGCGGTCTACCGCTGTCGGCCAGCGCGATCGCCACTACGATCTCGTTCGGCGCTGGCGCATCGGCGAGCGTCAGCGAGACCGTGTCAAAGTGGTCAAAGCTCCACATGTCGGTGCAGCCGTGGAGCGGAATGTCCACACACGCGCCCGGCGCCGCACGCTTGGTCACCGACGGAATCAACGACGTCGCGCCTGGCAAGCTTTCGCGCATGGCCCTTCCCATGCGGGGATGCAAGAGCGCCGCCGCACATTCGAGCGGTACCGCGCTGCCCACGAGCGCTGCCTTGCCGTAGGCCTGAACTGCCGACGGCGCGACATCCAGCGCCCATCGCGCGCGGCCTGTGAGCAACGTGCCGAGTTCAGCGCCCAGTTCATAGAGCGACTCAAGCGCCACAGTCCGCCCGTCCGCGTGCCAGTCGTCGAGCCGCAGAACCGCCGCCGCCACGACTTGCCGATGCGGCGGATCGACCTGTATTTGCAGTTCGGCACGCCGCTCGAGGAGGTAAACGACGATTTTGGTGACGGGCGGATTCATATCCGCACCTCTACGACCTCAGTCTGGCCTTGCATTGCTTCTGGCGGAGCCGGAAACGGACCACGTGCGCACTCGTACGCCCGTGCCGCGCGCAGCACCAGCGCATCGCCGCCCGACGGCCCGATGATCTGTAGGCCCGTCGGTAATCCGCCAGGCAAACCACACGGCACGCTCGCCGCCGGCAACCCAGTCTGGTTGCACCACGACGTCAACGGCGGCGCCATGCGCGAGTGCTCGGGGCGCCCCTCCGCGAGCGGTGGGGCACAATGGAATGTCGGCGTGAGCAGCAAGTCGTAGTCTTCAAAAAACGCGGCCATCGCGACCGTGAGCGCGTGGCGCGCCTGAAGCGCATCGACGAAGGTCGAAGTGAGGACGCTATCGCCCGCTTCAGCCAACGCAGACACATCCGGATCGAGCTGCGGCCGCGCTGAGGGAGGAAGCTGCCGGGCCCTTTGCGCAAAGAAGACCGCCCACTGGATTGCGTGCATGCGACTCTCCAGATAGCCGTCCAGCGGCTTCACATCCGTTTCCTCGACCTGTGCCCCGAGCGCGTCGAACAGGCCCACCGCCTGACGGACACTCACGGTGATGTCAGGCTCAACCTGCACACCCGCAGGCGCCGGGCAATAGGCAATGCGCAATCCGGCGATGCCATCATCCAGACCGATGCGCAGATCGGGACAAGCAGAAGCAAGACTTCGTGCATCGCTCTGGCGGGACATCACGGTCAGCATCAGCGCCGCGTCGCTTACGCAACGCGCGATCGGACCGAGCGTCGACAGGTGAGTCCAACTCACCGCCGCGCCAGCTGGCACCCGGTTGAACGACGGTTTCATTCCGACCACCCCGCTCCAGCATGCTGGGACGCGGATCGACCCACCGCCATCGGTGGCCAGCGACAACGGTCCCATGCCGAGCGCAACCGCTACAGCTGATCCGCCGCTGCTCCCGCCGGACGTGAGACGCCGATCCCACGGGTTACGGGTAATGCCGGTGAGCGGGCTGTCCGTGACGATCTTGTTGCCAAACTCTGAGGTCGTGGTTTTGCCGAACAGCAGCGCGCCGGCCTGTCGCAGTCGCGCGACCGCGGGTGCATCATCGGCCTCCGGCGCGCTGAGTGACGTGAGCGATCCATATCGGGTCGGCAGTCCGCGCACGGCGACGAGGTCCTTGACGGAGACCGGCACGCCATCCAGCAATCCGCATGGCTCCCCGCGCATCCAGCGTTGCTCCGACTCGCGTGCGGCGGCCAGCGCGCTGTCCTCGTCGAGGTTGCACACGCCGTTGACAAGGGGATTGACGAGCGCGACCTGGTCCAGAACCGCGCAAGTAACCTCGACAGGCGAGAACGAGCGGCGCCGGTAGCCGACCATGAGCTGCTCGACGTTCATTCCCAGTACGTCATTCATATGGATTCCTTAATAATCTAGAGAAATTAAAACGTGTTTGATTACTTCATGCCTATCCCTCGCACTGCGGTGAAATCGGTCCGGCCGAGTCCAACACCGCGAAACTATTGTCCGACAGTGCCCTGCCGATACGGGTTTGGCACAACATATGGTCGCCGTCCTGGCTCACGCCCGCCTTCCCCCGCGGTAGATTCAACGAAACACCCGGCAGCGCGACTTTCACGCGGGCAACGTCGACGCTGCCGGCCGCCTTGACAGCCGCTGCAAACAGGCGAAGTCCGGCATACGTGCATTCGCCGTGCGGGAGCACCACGGCCAACTGCCCTAACCGAGGGTCGTGTGGGCCAGCTTCATGCGCCGTGTAGCGCGCGAGAAAGTCCCGGTTCTCCGGGTTGTCGACGCTCATGAAATACGAGGAAACGCCAACGATCCCGGTCGACGCGCCCGTGGTCGCGATCGACAGCGACTCGTGTGCAATGTCAGTCACCAGTTGCGGTTTCATGCCGAACGAGCGGTACTGCTTGACGAAGGTGACCGGGTCGTCGCCGATGCTGTGCCAGACGATCTGTGGGCGCTGGCTTGCGATCTGCTGCAACACCGCACCATAATCGCGTGTGCCGAATGGCAACCAATACACGTTGAGAAACTGCCCGCTGTAACGCTTCACCGCTGCCTGCAGCGCGGGCACCAGCACTTTGCGGTTGCTGCCGATGTCTGAGACCACCGCGCAGACCGTGCGACCACCCTTGCGCATCAGCCAATCGATCAGTGGATCGACGCGCTGGTTGACAGTCAGGCCCGTAGTGAACAGATTCGGATCGCAGCGCCCCTCGTCGAAGTTCGGGTAGATCACCAACCGCCCAGCCGACTTGGCGGCCTGCAACGCTGCTTCGCGCTCGGACGGTAGCACCATGCCGGTCAGAGCCGCGACCTCATCGCGCATCAACAGTTGCCGGGCCTTCTGCAGCGTCACGGCGGTGGACATCTGGGTATCCTCGACACTCAGTTGCAACGGGCGTCCCAGCAATCCACCGGCGGCGTTGATTTCGTCGACAGCCAACTGCGCGCAGTTGCGGTTGGTCTCGCCCACGCGGGTGAGCGGACCGCTCAAAGGCGCGAGCAAGCCGATCCTGAGCGGCGTGGTGGCTCGTACCAACGACGGCATAGCAGAAGTGGTGAGTGCGCCGACGGCACTGAATAAGGCGGTTCGGGTAAAGGCGCGACGATTCATCGTAGTCTTCATCGGATGAGGTCCAGGTGGGAATGCGTCGAATGTGGTGAAGAGATTGAAAACGTGTCAGACTCGGCGGCCGGCGACAGGTATTGCGCCAACGGATGAGCCCCCGCCGAACCGCTGCGTGGCTCGATGCGGCCGGCATGGGCAACTCGTCCATTCTTGAGCACGATGCAGCGCTGCGCGCTGCGCAGCACGAGATCGAGGTTCTGCTCGACGAGCAGCACCGCGAGCTGCGATCGGCGGCACAACGTTGGGATGACCTCGCCGATCAGCTCGACCAGATTCGGCTGCACACCGTCGGACGGTTCGTCCAGCAACAGCAGTTTCGGCCGACCGCACAGCGCGCGGGCAATCGCGAGCACCTGTTGCTCGCCACCGGACAGCGTGCCGCCGTGCTGCGAGAGTCGGGACTTGAGAATGGGGAAATACTCGAACACTTCGTCGAGAATCGCCCCACCACCCACAGCCTGCGTGCCCATCATGAGGTTTTCGCGCACGGTCAGTTTGGGGAAGATCCAACGCCCCTGCGGAACCAATCCAATACCGCGCCGGGCGATCGCATGGGTGCGCAGACCGGTGATGGACTGCCCCTGAAACAAGACATCGCCGTTTACGCGCGGCAGCAGGCCCATAATCGCCTTGACCAGCGTCGTCTTGCCCGCGCCATTGCAGCCAAGCACTCCGACCACTTCGTTAGGTCCAACCTCGAGGTCGATCTGCTGCAGTACTGCGACATCGCCGTAGCCGGCCGACAGATTCTCAATGTGCAACATGGCCTGCCCCCTGACCGAGATAGATGCGCCGGATTTCGTCGTCGCGTGCGATGTCGGCATAACTGCCCTGGCGGACGATCTGCCCGCGATGCATGACCCATGTCTCGCACCGCAGCGCCTCGACAAAGCTCAAATCGTGCTCGATCGCCAGTACCGCGCAGCGCTCGCGCAAACGGTGGATCAAACGCACGAGCCGCTGTGCATCATTGGCCGACAGGCCGGCGGCGGGCTCGTCGAGCAGCAGCAGCGCCGGTTGGCACATCATCGCCATGCCAATCTCCAGCCACTGTCGCTCGCCGTGCGGCAAGTGCATTGCGATCTCTGCTGCCTCGACCGACAGCCCGATCTCATCGAGGATCGCGTCCGGATCCGGCATCGGCGTGTTCCGATACGCCGCGACGCCGAGGCCGGCGACGACGAGGTTCTCGCGCACGCTCATCGCCAGAAACGTGTTGGTGCCCTGGAACTTGCGCACCACGCCACGCCGGCAGAACTGATGCATCGGCCGGCCCGTCACGGGCTCGCCGGCGAGATACAACTCTCCGGCGCCTGGTGCGATCGCCCCGGACAACAGCCCGACCAGCGTGCTCTTGCCAGCACCGTTCGGGCCAATGACGCACAGCAGGTCACGCGTGCCGATCGTCACGTCGACGTTGTCGACTGCGTGAATGCCGCCGAATGCGCGGTGCAGCCTCTCGCCCTTCATCAATGGTGCGTTCATCACCGTCCTCCTTCTACGTGCTCGGCGCGTTGCATAGCGGTTCGCCCTAGGCGGTTCCGACCGATTCGCCGCACGCCAATGATCAAACCCCGAGGCCAGACCCCGTTCGGCAGGAGCAGCACGCAGCCGAGGAACAACGCACCGAGCAACAGCGGCCATCCGTCGGTGCTGACGCTCGATACGGTTTGCTTGAGCAGCGTGAGCGCGACCGCCACGAGTACCGGACCACCGAGCGTGCCGCGCCCACCGATCGCGACCCAGAGAATGGCTTCGGTGGCCAGCATCGGTGAGAACACGTCCGGCGCTACGACGCCCGAACACGTGGCCATCAGCACACCAGCGATTGCGGCAAGCCCCGCAGACGCGGTAAACACGAGCAGCAGGTGCGCCGATGTGTGATAGCCGCACGCTTTCGCGCGCCATTCGTTGGTAGCAATCGCCGACAGAACCTTGCCGTATCGGCTGCGGCACACGAGCCAGATCGTGACGAGCAACATGGCAAGCACGGCTGCTACCGCGTACCAGGCCCTACCCGCTCCGCGCAAATCGAGCGTGTGCCCGATCAGTGAAAAGGACAGTCCCGGTATGCCGAGGAGGCCCGTGTCACCGCCCGTGATCGATTGCCAACTCGTCGCCAGTTGCTGGACGATGATCAGCACGGCCATGCTGATAATGGCGAAGAAGTGCAGCCGGACCTCCGCGAACAGCAAGAAGTAGCCCGATACACCCGCCACCGACATCGCACAGAACAGTCCAACGATGAGTCCGATGACAGGCGTCTGTCCGAACTGCACGGTGGCGACCGCAAAGCCGTACGCGCCCAGCCCGAAAAACGTCGTATGCCCAAGCGTGAGCACACCCGCCCTGCCCCACAGCAGGTCATAGCTCAGTGCGAGCAATCCCATGATCAGCGCGTCGCGCACGGTCGAGAGCAGGTATGGTCCCATGCAAAACGGCAGGATCAACGCGGCAGCGACGATCGCGATGCCGACTGCCATCGGAGAGATGTCTTCGATGCTCATTGCCGGCTGCCACAACCAGCGGCGCACGTGTGCAAAAGATGGTTGGAGCATGACTTAACCTTTACCGTGAAGCTGATGCGCGGCGCTGAAGCCGGGCAGCAGGCCCTGTGGGCGGAAGCGGATCAGAACGATGGACAGGATCAGCACGATCGCCGAGGCGAGCGACGGATCCACGCGATAGCTGAGCAGCGTCTCTGCCGTGCCGACGAAGGCGCTACCTAACAGGCTCCCGGCAATCGAGCCGATACCGCCCAACACGATCACGAAGAACGCCTTGGCGAGATAGGCAACGCCGAGGTGGGATTCCACCGAAACCATGGGCGCCACCAGCACACCGGCGAGTGACGCGAGCGCGGCGCCCCCGCAGAAAGCGAGCCGGTTGAGCCGTCGTGTGTCGATACCGACGGCCTCGGCCATCGCCTGATGCTGGATAACCGCGCGCAGCTGTGTGCCAAAGCGCGTGCGAGCGAACAACAGCCAGCACCCTCCCGTCACTGCGAGCGCCACGCCGATCACGAAGAGCCGGTACGCTGGATAACTACCGCCCGGCACGGGAATCGCCCCGTTTATGGGCGCATACACCAGCATCGGATGTGTGCCGAAAACGAGTTGGAGGGCTTTCTGGACGATCAGGCTGACCGCGTAGGTCGCGAGCAGCGTGTCGAGCGGTCGTTCATACAGGAGCCGGATCACGAGGCGCTCAAGGCACCAACCGAGCACCGCCCCCACTGCTGGCGCCGCGAACAATGCGAACCAGAACGCATGCGCCCCGCCCAATGATTGCGCTACTGCCAGCGTGTAGGCGCCGATCGTGACCCACTCGGCATGCGCGAGGTTCACGATATCCATCATGCCGAAGATGATCGCGAGGCCTAACGCGACCAGCGCCAGAATGCTGACGTAACTCAGGATATTGAGGAATACCATCATTATTCGTAGTCCTACCTTATTAAGAAATTGAAAATTTCTGTCTATTTTCCCTGCGAAACTTGCCTTTTTTCGTCGATTTCAAACCCATCGCGTCGTGCCCCAACGCCAGCTGCTTCGGGCCTTTAAAGGCCCGCCCTAGCACAACGATTGAAGTCTTCTCCGTCGCCTGGGCGCTCAAGCGACGCGCGGAGAGATGCGGGTCAGCGGTCGCGCGCTAACCTATGTCGGGGTGGCAGCCTGCTCACCCGACCCGAAGGGGAACTCATGATAATATAACGTATTACACATATTATAAGGTATAAAGTCCTTCTGCAAGTATTCGTGGAAAAGCACACTCGCGTCTCTACTTCGTGTGGGGATGTCGGTGACAGCTGACGATTTTGAAGACGGAGAACTCGCCAAGACCGTCGGAAAAGCAATTGCAAACAGACGCAAGCGCATGGCGCTCACGCAAGAGCAGTTGTCTGAAGCCGCCGGAATTGCTCAAGCGTCGCTGTCCCATATCGAACGCGGACAGGTTCTGCCGAGCTTGGATCGGCTCGCTCAACTCGCGGCGCTACTACACTGTCGACTCGCGGATCTGCTCGCCGAAGCAGGCACTACGCCCGGGGACCGGGCCACGCGCATTCACGAAAAATTGTCTGCGCTCGCGCCGGCCCAACAGGAAGCACTCGAGCGCCTGCTCGACGAAGCGATCAAGTTGGTGACCAATTCACGCGCTGAACCCCGCCGTAAAGCAAGATGATGTAAGCGCGCGTCGATTCGACGCCTTTCCGCCTCACTCCGATAACGCACGCCAGCACGGCATAAAACAGTCGTTTGGCGCTGACCTTCGCAAACCGCCTCTGCCGAGGAAACTGCTCGACTCCGCGGCATGCTTGCCAACGCCGCCGCGCTTGCGCACAAACCCGTTTCCATCGGACTTGCCACTTACAACACTGTCGCCATGGACATGATATCCGCGCGCATGCGTCGAGCGCGTTCGCGCGACTGATGCGTCACCCATCACGCTGCCCGGCGCTTTGCGGCGTGGAATGCACAACGCACGGCGAACACTGCGCTTCGGCTCGAAATCAGTGCGCCCAGCAACTATTTATCATCATTAAATGTACGCTGACCGAGGTATGGCGTCAACATGCCACCATCCAGCGTTTACCCGCAAAACCTCCCTGTCCTCCGGAGCTCCCCTTAACTTGACAGCCGCATCGATCGCGCCTAACGTTAATTAATGATGATTAATAAGAGGCACGATGAGCAGCGATCTTTGTGACCTGACAGCGCGCGAACTAAGCGCAATCTATGCGGCTGGGCATACGTCGCCGGTAGACGTCATACACGCGACCCTCGCGCGCGTCCAGTCGCTCGGCCCGACGGTGAATGCGTTCTGCCGGATCACCGATGACGCACTCGACCTCGCGCGCGCGTCAGAATCGCGATGGAAGCGCGGTGCGCCGCTAAGTCCTCTCGATGGCATACCGGTCAGCATCAAGGACAACGTCGCGATTGCGGGGCTGCCCACGCGATTCGGATCCCGAGCCACAGCGCCCGAGGCCATGCAATCTGACAGCCCCTGCGTGGCCCGCCTGCGCGAAGCTGGCGCGATCTGCTTCGGCAAAACCACCCTGCCCGATTTCGCGCACAAGATTGTCACCGACAGTCCGCTGACCGGCATCACGCGCAATCCGTGGGATTTGTCCCGCACACCTGGCGGCAGTAGCGGCGGCGCAGCAGCAGCCGTCGCGCTCGGAATAGGTCCGATTGCCATCGGCACGGACGGCGGCGGCTCCATTCGTATTCCCTCCGCCTTTACCGGCACCTTCGGGTTCAAGCCAAGCTTTGGGGGTGTGCCCCATGCGCCACGCGGCCCGTTTGGCCTGCTCAGCCACGTCGGTCCCATGACGCGTTGCGTGGAAGATGCCGCGCAGACGCTGACAATCATCAGCCGGCCGGACAGCCGCGACTGGTACGCGTTGCCATTCGATGGCGCCGACTACGCGCGCGGGCTGCCATGCCAACCCGTGCCGGGCGGCATCCGTGTTGCCAGTAGCCCTACGCTCGGATTGTCGGTCGCCGTCGACGCAACGATCCACGATGCTGTGACACGGGCTGCCGGGATGTTTCGCGAATGGGGGGCGCACGTTCAGGTCACCGATCCCCCGGGCGTCGCGCAATGCAATGCGGTCCACACAACCCTTTGGCGTGCCTGCTGCCGTCAACTCACGGACGGCATGATCGACCGTTGGGCCGAACTCGATCCGTCGCTGCAGGCGTATGCGCAAGCCGGTAACAGCATCTCGCGGGAAGCATTGCTAGGCGCGCTGATCGAACGAGGCGAGCTGGGGGCTGCCGTGAACGCGTTCTTCGAACAGCACGACCTCGTCATCTGTCCGGTGTATGCGCACGTGGCGCCATCACTTGCCGAGGTGAATTCGAGCAGCGCGCTGTTTCCGCATTTCACGGCATGGTGCAATCAGTTAGGCCTGCCGGCGGCGAGCCTCTATGCCGGGACGACTGCCTCCCGCCTGCCCATCGGGATTCAAATTGTAGGCGGCCGTCATGCCGATGCACTGGTACTGTGGGCAAGCCACATGTTTGAACGCGCGTTTGGGCCCGCCCCGTTTGCCGAGCTCACTCGTGTGCTCTCCGTGCCCACCACGGCCGCCGACGCGACATCTGCCTGATTCCCGTCCTGATGGTGCTCGCGCGCAAACGGACCGCAATCGACTCATTCGGAGCGCGCGCGGTCCGTGCGCAGGTCCAGCTCGGAATCGAGCACCAGCTTCTGCTGTAGCGCTGCGTGAACCTTGCGCAGTTGCGCCTCGGCTTCGTCCATGTGCGCCGTCATTAGTTGCGCGACCGCATCGGCATCCCGGCGTCGCGCGGCCTCGAGAATCGCGCGGTGTGCCGCGACGGTGTTGCGACCGAATGCTTGATAGTCCCGTTGCGTCACGTTTCCGGCCACGATCACCAGCGTGTGCAGCATCTGGTTGATGATCTGACACAGGCTGCGAAGGAACGCATTCGGGTGCGCGGCGGCGAGCACGTCGTGGAAGTGAATGTCTTCGTGGCGCTGACCGAGCGCCTCCTCGTGACGCGCTTCGAACGGCTCGCAAACCGACACGCTGCGCTCGAGCGCCCCGAAGTCCGCGTCGCTCAGATAGGGAACCGCACCCGCCGCTACCATGGGTTCCAGCGTGCGACGCACCGCATAGATGTCCTCGAGCGTGACGTTCTCGAAAAACAGATAGTTCTGCAGTGACTGGAACGCGCGGGCAAGCGGCACACGCGTGATCGTCGCCCCGCCGTCCGGACCGGTGCTCAAGCTCACGAGCCCTTGCACTTCCAGCGCCTTGAGCGCCTCACGAATCGAGCCTCGGCTGACATTGAACTGCTGCTGAAGCTCGGCTTCCTTGTCGAGCCGTTTCCCCGGTCGTGCCCGCCCGTCGTTGATCCGACGCTTGATCTGCTCGGCCACTAGGTCGCCGCGCTTGATCGCGCGCGAACCCCGGTTATCCCGCTGTGCCAGCGGCATTTTCTGTTCGGTTGTCGGTTTTCGCCCTGCCATATCGGTCAAGTCCGTCGTTGGCCATTCACTGCTGTATTCCGGCGCCATTATCGGGCATCCGCGCCCGATACGGACAAAATTCCGGTTCCATGCAAGCCTCCCTCCCAAGGTTAGGAGTAGCCGGGATAGTGACCAGGACCTACGCTGCAATCCGAACACCATACGCCGAGTACCCATCACTTCCCTGCACGTCGGTCACTCGATGTCGGTAGCCATCTGGAGAAATCCCTCATGTCACAGTCGGTGAAGTCGTCTCAGATGCAATCCACGCTTGCGACCATCCGGGCCAACTTCTCGGCCGACGGGCTGGAACTGGATCAGCTTGCTGCACGCATGCGTTTGCACGGCCCCGAAGCCGACCGGACACGGCAGATTCCAGATGCAGTTTGCGCACCCTCGGACGTACCTGCACTGAACCTGAATCTCGTTCCGGCCGCGTACGGAGGTTGCACGGACGTGCAATCACTAATGTCGCGCACCACACTGATGGAATATCTCGGATATGCAGACGCGGCACTAGCACTCGCGCTGCCCGGCCCCGGCCTCGCAATGCCGCCCGTCCTCGCACTCGGCAGCGGCGAGCAACAGACTCGCTTCTTCAAACGATTTCGCAGCGACACACCGCGCTGGGGTGCGTTTGCCATTACGGAACCCGACTGCGGCTCGGATGCGACCGCGATGCGGACCACCGCTCGCAAGACGGCGCGCGGCTGGGTGCTGAACGGCACCAAGTGCTTCATCACCAATGGCGCACGCGCAGACGATGTCATCACGTTCGCCACCATCAATCGGCACGCTGGTCGCTTCGGTGTTCGAGCGTTCCATGTCGATCGCAATACCCCGGGCTTCTCCGTCGATCGCGTCGAGCAAATGGCCGGGCTGCGCGCCAGTCAACTCGCGGTTCTCTCCTACAACGACTGCGAAGTACCCGACGACGCACTTCTCAGACGCGGTGACGAAAAGCCTCTCAACGACGCGTTTTCGGGCGCACAACACGCATGGGACTACTTCCGCCCCCTACTTTCCGCGGTCATGGTCGGCGCATGTCGACGAGTACGCGACGATCTCGCGGCCTACTTCGACGCAGGCGGACATCCTGTGAATCAACGCAATCGCACTGCCGACGTGAACGAAGCTCTGCTCGATATCGATCGGCAAATCACTACAGCCCAGTTGCTCTGCCGACACGCGGCGTGGAAAAAAGATCAAGGAATGGCCACTTCGGTGGACGCGTCAATGGCCAAGGCGTACGCGTCACAAGTAGCCGCCCGCATCACCCGAGCTGCAATCGATCTCGCCGGACTTGATGGTATCGCTGCCTTTCCGTCGCTTGAGCAAAGCTATCGCGATGCAAAGGCCTTCGACATCATGGAAGGTACCGGGGACCTGCAGCGGCTCATGATTGCTCGCTCTACACTCCGCTCGGCTTCTCTTCCCTGGGAGGTCATCTCTCCCGCGCCGCACCGCTCTACAGAAGCGCACCCATCCTGAACCCGTCCGAACTTCGCACTGGAGATCGTTCATGGCAACCCATCCCGTTTCCCCCAGCGTGTCAGAGACAGTGAAAGCTTGCTTGCTATCGGTACTTGGCAGCACCCTGAGCACCGATCTCATCGTAGACGACACCAACCTCTTCGATGTCGGTGTGGATTCGATGAATATGACGGACTTGCTGCTGCAACTCGAACAGCGCTTCGGCTTCACGCTGGCCCCCGAGGATCTATCCGCCGATCTGTTCCTGCGCTTCGGCAATCTCGTCTCTTTCGTCGAATCCCATGCGTCCTTCAACTAACCTCACTGGCGCCGAGCCGCGCATTGTCGCCTCGGCGCGATACATTCCGCTGCACGATGTCCCGGCCAATGCACATATCGAACCATTCATGGTGTCGGGTGGGTCCGAACGAGAGGACGTGATGCAAGCAGTCTATGCCGATACGCTGCGGTGGCGCGACCGTGGTGCCCCATTTGGCGTGGCCGGTATTCCGTTGCCGCAAGTATCACGGGCTACTGAAAACCGGGTCGCTGCGGAATCCGACCAGACATTGTCCGACATGGCACTTGCCACTGTGCGAACGCTGCTTGACTCGTCATCTCAGGTCGAGGCGCTCACACTCGATCAAATCATCGTATGCACAACGAGCTTCGAGCATGATCTGGCATTGTCGTGCGCCTGCCGTCTCCACAGCGAACTTGGATCAAGCCGAGCACCGCTGGCGGTCGGCCAGCTTCAAGGCGTGTCGTTTCTGATGGCGTTGGAAATTGCCGTGGCGATGATGGCCGCTGACAGCCGAATGAATACCGTCGTGATTGTCGCCGCGGAGCGCTGGCGCCGGCCATTCTCACGTCGGATAGGTGCACTGGTCGACATGGGCGACGGGGCCGCTGCCGTCCTGATCGCGAGACACCCCAGCCCCGGATGGCGGGTACGCGGGCTCACGGTACGGACGCCAGGAATCCCACCTCTGGCAAGCGAGCGCGAACCCATCTACACATCGACCCTCATGGATGTCATTGGCGAGACGTGCGCAAGCGCGGGTTTTCAACCTGGCAATGTCGACTGGGTACTTCCCGCGCCAATCGACACTCATCTGGCTCACGAAATCCACACGCGCTGTGGATTACGGCCCGAACGTGCCTGCCACATATGCATGGACGCGCCCGGCCATTTCTGCGCAGCCGACACGCCTGCGCGACTCGACGCGCTGCTGCAATCGATCAACCCTAACGAGGGGCAACATGCCCTCGTTTGGTGCGCCGGTTTCCAAGGGCAAGCCGGTTGCGCGCTCCTTGAATTTCGTCGAGGTGGATCATGATTGCGTCGCAACAAGCCAGCTCCCTTGCTCTGTCTGGCATCGCGTTCAGCCTGCCAGATCGGACTGTGGATGCGCATCGCTGGGCGGAGCGCTGTGGTCAGCCGTCGACTCGTGCGCGTGCACTGATCGAAAACGGCGTAACGCAGTTCCACGACGCAGCTGGCGAATCGCCCGTGACACTTGCCGTCGACGCTGTATCGTCCCTGCTGCGCAACACCGGAACAGCACCCGAAACGATCGATGCGTTCGTGTACACGCACACGATTCAGACCAGCGTTATCGCACCACCCGCGAGTACTACGCAACAGATCCAGTCCCAAATGAATCTGAACCGTGCGCTGGCATTTTCAATCACGCAACAGCACTGCGTCTCACCAATGGCCGCAATCCGTGTGTTGCAGGTGCTCGCTCTGCGACGGCCCGCATTCCGGCGCGCAATTGTGGTCTGCGCCGATGTGATCGGATCCCACTGCGATCGGCTGCGAGCAATCCAGGATCTTGCACTCCATAGCGACGGTGCCTGTGCGCTGCTGCTAGAACGAGGTGGTCACCGAAACGCCATCGCGGGCTTGCACTTGTATACAGACGGACGATCCTTCCGCGGTACGGACGAGGATCTGCAGCCGGTTCCCGACGATCGATACTACTGGTCTGCGTTCACGACCATGCGTGCCGCCATTCAGCAAGCGGGCGTCACGACACGCGAGATTACACACGTACTCCCGCATCACGCCAATCTTCCGGGCTGGTCCAGGCTGATGGCAATGCTAGCCATCCCTCGCGAGCGGCTCTTCACGGCGAACTTCGCGCCAATCGGCCACGTCTTTGGCGCCGATCCTTTCATTAACTTCCAGACATGTTCGAACCGGGAACCGGGCGGTAGGTCGCTGCTGTTCTCGTGTGGCCTGGCAGGGTGCTTTGGTGCGATGGTGGTCCGCCACTGATCAGCCCATCGATTTCCTTTCAACGCTCGACATTCGATCCGGATACCATCATGAGAAACATACTCGACCTCGTGCAAGCCGCTGCAAGCCGCACACCTGATGCGGAAGCGCTCGTCTGCGGTTCCGCCCGCATACGCTACCAAGATCTGGCTCTACGCGCGCGCGGTATGGGCGACGCGCTCCACGCACTTGGGTTCACAGCCGGCGCGCGCATTGCGATCTATCTGGACAAACGTATCGAGACGGTCGTGTCGATGCTGGGTGCCGCCGCCGCGCAATGTGTGTTCGTTCCCATCAATCCGCTCCTCAAACCCCAGCAAGTCGCTCACATCCTGCACGACTCCGGTGCCGATTGCCTGATTACCAGCGCGCTGCGCGCGCGGGTCCTTGACGAACATGGTCTTACGGGCGTTTCCTACACGATCATCGTGGACGATGCCGGCTCCGCAAGCCGACATCTCCGAACAACAACGCACGTTCAAAGCTGGCCCGAGTCCGCGAGCGGAAATCGCACGGAACGCGATAGTGACAATCCACCGCAATCACCGGCGTCGGCCAATGTCGACACGGATCTGGCCGCCATTCTCTACACATCAGGCTCGACTGGATTGCCGAAAGGCGTGATGCTGAGCCACCGCAACCTGCTCGAAGGTGCCTGGAGCGTTGCTCACTATCTGAACAACGTCTCATCCGATCGAATCCTCGCCGCCCTGCCGCTCAGTTTCGATGCTGGCCTGAGTCAGCTCACATCGACTTGGGCGGCGGGAGCCACCGCCGTGCTCATCAACTATCTGGCACCGCAAGACATCATCGATGCCTGCGCAAGCGAACGCATTACGGCGATCACGGGCGTGCCGCCCTTGTGGATGCAACTGGCCCGTGCGGCTTGGCCTGAAACGGCACGCCGGAAGCTGCGCTACTTCGCGAATACCGGCGGCAAGCTGCCGGCGCCCGTCTTGCAGCAACTCCGGGCATTATTTCCGCAGGCCAAACCCTATCTAATGTATGGCCTGACCGAGGCATTTCGCTCCACGTTTCTCGACCCCTCAGAGGTCGATCGTCGCCCCGATTCCATCGGGAAAGCCTTACCTAACGCCCGAATTCTGGTCGTTCGCGATGATGGCTCGCCTTGTGGACCGAACGAAACTGGAGAACTCGTCCATGTCGGAGCCTGCGTCACGCTCGGTTATTGGAATGACGCGACGCGCACAGCCCAGCGCTATCGACCTTCGCCCGAGCTGAAACCCGGTGGTGCGCCGCGAGATCGTGCTGTCTGGTCAGGTGATCTGGTACGGCGAGATGCAGAGGGATTCCTGTACTTCGTCGCACGCAACGACGCCCAAATCAAGAGTTCTGGTTATCGCATCAGCCCGGAAGAGATCGAAGAAGTCGTTCACGACAGCGGTCTTGTCACGGAAGCGCTTGCCATAGGCATCCCTGACGATGAACTTGGCGAAGCGATCGTGCTGTTGGTCGTGCCAGTCTCCAATGGCTTAGATGCTCAAGTGCTTCAGGCCTGGTGCGTGGAGCATTTGCCGCGCTACATGGTGCCGCATCGCATCGTGGTCCGCGAGACAGTTCCGCGCAACCCCAACGGGAAATTCGATCGAGCCGCATTGCGCGCCGTCTTCGCTGACCCTGACGCCGCATCCGAAGTGAGGCAATCATGAACGCGTTGTTTGGCGAGCGCGAAGGTGTTCTCACCGTCGGCGGCGTCGAGATCAATCGCCTGGCCGATCGCGCAGGGCGCACACCGTTCTTCGCCTATGATCGCGCAACGCTCGACGAGCGTGTATGCACGCTGCGCGATACGCTGCCAGCCGGTATCGACCTACATTACTCGGTCAAGGCGAACCCGATGCCCGCGGTCGTCCATCACCTCGCGCCACAGATGGACGGGTTCGACGTGGCATCGGCCAATGAGATGGCACTTGCGCTGAATGCGGGCATGCCCGCAGAACTGATCGGCTTCGCCGGCCCCGGCAAGAGTCGCGACGACTTGCGTCGCGCCGTCGCAAGCGGTGTCAACATTCACCTCGAATCGATTACTCAGCTGCACCTCGTGACAGCCCTTGGCTGGGAGCTCGGCGTTCAGCCCAAGGTCGCCATTCGAGTCAACCCGGACTTTCACGTCGATCACAGCGGCATGCGCATGGGTGGAGGGGCCACCCCTTTTGGGCTCGATGCCGAGCAGGTGCCCGCGCTACTGCGCGAGCTCGATGCTCGAGAAGTGACGTTGGCCGGTTTTCACATTTTTTGGGGATCCCAGTGTCTGCACGCCCCGACCGTCGTCGAGGCTCAACGGAAGAGTGCGGATCTGATCGTCAGATTGGCCAGTGACTTGTCGGTCGCGCCGCAATACGTGAATTTCGGGGGCGGTTTCGGCATCCCCTATTTCCCGGGGGAGACACCACTCAACCTCGCCGCGGTCACCGAGGCCATGAATGATTGGCTCGAGATGTTTCGCAGTCGTTTCCCGGCCACGCGCACGGTCCTGGAATTTGGGCGATATTTGGTCGGGGAAGCCGGCATCTATGTCTGCCGAGTGATCGATCGCAAGGTATCCCGAGACCAAACGTTCCTGATCACTGATGGCGGCCTGCACCACCACCTGGCTGCATCCGGGAACTTCGGGCAAATCCTGCGCCGCAATTTTCCGGTCACCATCGGGAATCGCCAAACTCAAGCCCCTACGGAACGTTGCCACATCGTCGGATGCCTGTGCACGCCGCTCGACCGGATCGCCGACGATGTGCTGCTTCCCGAAGCTCACATTGGGGACTTTGTGGTCGTCTTCCAATCGGGCGCCTATGGACGCTCGGCCAGCCCCAGGGACTTTCTTGGCCACCCTGATGCGATCGAGATGCTCGTCTGACCACCCTCGTTCTTTGTGGAGGATTGTGATGTTCTCCCCCGATTCCTTCCCGCCGGGGCCGGCTTCGGCGCCGCGGGCACTGACCGATGATCAACGCAACCTCTATATCGCGAGCCAACGCTTCGCGCGCGACCGACTGGAGCCCTTGCTTGCCGGTTCACCCAGCGTAGCAGCGTGGCAAGAAACCGTCAGACTCGCAGCCGCAACACTTGATCTTGGAGCAATGGTCCTACCCGAGGAACACGGCGGCCTGGGAATCGACCGTCACGGCCTGGCACTTGTTGTCGAAGCGCTCGCCGCCGGACCGCTTGAGCGTGCGTTGGAGTTGACGCTGACAGCACCCGCGCTCATGGTGCTCCGCACGCACAATGCGCTCGGTCCAGTTCTGGCTCGGCCTGTTCAGGCGTATTTCGACGGCACAACAGCGATCGCGTTGTCCGTGCCCGGTATCGACAACGGGACAATATGGCAACTTGGCCCACTGGGCGGCGCGGTGACCCTTACCATGCGGATAGATGAGAAGCGGCGCCTCCTCCTTACCGAGTGCCCACGCGATCGGCGATCTTCAGGATCGACAGGCATCGCCACGCTCGGCGCCCTCGTGTTGGAGCAATTGCATTCTGACGAAGCCGCGGCCGAAACGCCGCTCGCCGTGATTGCGCGAGCCGACAGCGATAGCGTTCCTCCCGCGCAAACGTACATGACGGAAATCGGCCTCTATCTCGCTGCGCTCTTGACGGGCGCCATGCAACATAGCGTCCGGTTCGCGTTCGATTACGCGACGACTCGCCAAGCGTTCCGAAAGCCGTTAGCAAGCCACCAGCTCGTCGCGGCGCGATTATCCGACATGCTGATCGTCACCCATGGCACCCACCTGTTTTTGCAGGCAGTAAGTACGGCTCTCCCGTCGGCGCCGGTCCCGCTGGTCCCGCTGGTCCGTCAGTTACTGCGACACGTCGCGGCCGAGTCGGTCAACGTCAGTCGCGAATTCGTGCAGCTTTGCGGCGGCCATGGTTATGTTGAAGGGCTCCCGCCGGCAGCCCGCGTCCAGATGGGCCACTGGTTTGCCTTCCTGCTCCAGCGCATCGACACAGCGCTCGGCTGGCTCGCGGAGCCGCGGATGGCAAACGAGGAGGTCGACGGATGAATGGCTGCGCCCCTACGGATGGCACGCCTCAGCCCTCAATGGACAACGCTGCATCGCATGCAACGTCCTCTACTTTCTGGCTACGCGAACCAAGGCTGAATGACATCGACGACATCGTCGTCTGGCTCGCCCAGCCGACCATCAGCCGGTGGTTCGACTTCGGGCTCGGCCGCCAAACCCTACCCGCATTGGCGGTGCAAGCAATGGTCCATAGCAGACAGCATCGAATACGCGTATTCGGTTCGGTTGGCTATACAGTGCCGAGCGGTATAGTCGCCATCAGTGATGTCACGCATCGCTTCGCGACGGGCTCATTCTGGATCCTTCGCGACCGGTTGCGGCCAACCTGCGTCAATATGGCTTTCAACGCCGCGACATACCTCCTTCATGAAGCGTTCGTCCTTGATCGGCTGCGGTGCATCACTGCATGGGCTGTCGACTGTAATGTTCCGTCGCAACGTCTGCTCGCGCGCCTGGGTTTTCGTCTGATCGGACAGCAACGAGACTGCCATCTCGTCGATGGCATGCGCGTCGGGCGGCTCCTTTACGACCTGCTGCCCGACGACCTCGCGCTACCATGCGCACCATGAATACACCTGTGATCACGGCACTTGCCAGCTATGTGCCGCACACAGTCGCTGTACAGCGTGAGCGCGGAATCGAGCCGCCGCTCAGTGCTCCGATGCGGTCCGGTTGGCACGCTTGGGTCACGTCGTGGCAAGCGGATTACGCCCCTCACCCCACACAGAAGGCGGCTTCAACCGGAAGCGCTGCAATCAGCGCAGCGCCGGACGAATTTCGTTGTGTCCCTGTTGAGCGCGATACCGATCTATCGTATGCGGTCTTTTAACGACGCCCATCAGAGGTTGGGAGTGGCAGGCATGCTCCATGGCATGAGGGCGGCATAGTCGTCGGCGGTTGCGGCGAGCGGCAACCTGGTGAACAGCCAGACCAGATAGCGATACGGCTCGACGCCGTTCGCCTTGCACGTCTCGACGAGGGAGTACAGGTTGGCGCTGGCCTGCGCGCCAGCGACAGTATCGGAGAACAGCCAGCCCTTGCGGCCGACGACGAACGGCCGGATCGCGTTCTCGCACAGGTTGTTCGAGATCGGCCAGTTGCCGTTACCGACGTATCGGACCAGCTTGGGCCACTGTCCGCTCATGTACTGCAATGCCTTGCCGAGCAGACTCGACGGCACGACGCCCGGCAGATGCTCAACCAGCATGCGCTCGATGATGGCGAGCACGCGGGCGCTGTACCGAGCGCGCAGTCGTTGCCGACGTTCAGACTTCCACTTCGCGCTGCGCACCTCGGCCGCGAACAGCTTGCCGATCAGCACGACGAAGCGCGTGGCCAGCAGATCCGGCGAGCGTGCCGCCTTCGGCACCGACTCCTCGGCCTTGATGAAGCTGCGGCGCACGTGTGCCCAGCATCCGAGATGCACGAGCTGGTGATCGTGGGCGATTCCGTTGTAGAGCTCGTACCCGTCAGTCATCAGCACGGTGCCAGGCTGCACGCCAGCATAGAGCTTCTGCGCATGCTGGGCGCCGCGCCCCGGCGAGTACGAGAACATCCGTACTGGTGGCCCCGAGCCGTTGACCTGCGCCCACAGGTAACTCTTCGCCTGCGGCCTTCGTCCCGGTTCCTTCAGCACCTGGAACGTTGTCTCGTCGCCGTAGATCAGGTCCGACTCGAGCAGCGCGTCGCGCATCAGGTTGATCACCGGCTGCGTGGCCAGTCCCACCCGCACCACGCTGGCGGCCAGCGTGTTGGACGAGATGTCGCCGCCGAAGCGACGCAGCAGCGTGGCTTGGCGATACAGTGGCATACCGTACTGGTACTTGCCAGTGATGATCCACGCCAGCGCGGATTCCGTGAGCAACCCGCGCGGGATGATACGCGCTGGCGCCGGCGTGACCTTGATGCCGAGATCACAGCACGGGCACGCGTACTTGACGCGCTGGTGCTGAACGACGCGGACCTGCTCGGGAATCACGTCAAGCTGTTCGCTCGTCTCGACGCCGATCTCGACGAGAGCCTGGCCATCATGCGCGCAGAATCGTTCAGACTCGGGTAGTTCGTGCCGCACGACCTCGCGCGGCAAGTTCGGATCGAGTGGTTTGCGTCCGCGCTTGCCTCGCGTGTGGGCGGCGACAGACGTGCCGGGCGCGTCCTCGCGCGCGGGCGCATCGGTAGTGGTGGCCAATGCTTCAGCTTCGTTGAACAGGCCGAGTTGGTCGGCATGGCGCGCCTCGCTAGAGGCACCGAACAGTTCGTGCTTGTAGGCCCGCAGCTTCTCTTCGGCCAGATCGCGCTGGGCCGTCACGAGTCGAAGCTCACCGCGCAGCGCGTCACGTTCGGCGCTCGCGGCAATCAGCGCTTCGTATTCCTCCGCGCTCAACATGACGGGGCTATTCGGCATGGCCGATTAGACCATGCCATCTGCGTAGTGTTCAGCTCATCCGCGCGTAATATCGCTGGGGATGCTTCTGGATCACGGCCAGGTCGATGCCGTCGAGCAGCCAGTGCAACTGCTCAGTGCTGAGCGTGATCGTGTCGCCGCCGTTCGGCCAGACGAAGCGGTCGGCTTCGAGTCGCTTGAGCAGCAACCAGAAGCCGTTGCCGCCCCAGCCGAGGATCTTGACTCGATCACGACGGCGGTTGCCGAAGACGAACAGCGCCGAGGTCATTGAGTTCAGGCGCATCGCCTGTTCGACCAGGATCGACAGCCCGTTGATGCCCATGCGGAAGTCGACGGGATCGCGATGCAGGTAGACCTTCAGCCCTTCGTCGAACCGGAACACGGCAGCCTCCCGAGCATCTGGATCACCGTGGCCAGCTCATCGACACTCGCCTCGCCGAGATCGAATTCGACACCATTGGACAAGCGCACATGTAACGAGAGCGCCATCAACGACGGGGCTGGTGGCAATACTGGGGAAGCGGCAGGCACAGTCGACGCAGTCGTGACGACAGGAACGAATGCTCGCGCTTCACTCATTGGAACCCGATGTGCAGTGCCCGGAATGTCGATCGATACGCCGTCGATCACCAGCGGGTCCGGCCTCGTCGGGGTTTGCAGCGTATGCTGCTGATGGCGCGAGATCCAGCGACGCAACTGGTTCGGATTAACGTCATGGTCCATGGCCGCCCGGGCGATCGATACCCCCGGCCTCAGGCAAAACTCGACCAGCTCCCGCACGGCATCTTCATCAAATTCCCGCCGGCCATCCCGTCTGCGGCCAACCACCAGTCTGCTTCGAAGGTCCTGTTTCTCTGTCATCACGGTCTGAGTGCATGTGTCCACGCGGACACTTAGCATCTGACCTTCTGCCTACCATTGGTAGGGCGTCGTTTATTGACGGCTTACGATCTATCCGGGCTCGCCGCGAAAGTGGCGCAGACAATATGTGCTGCGCGGCCAGCCAATGAAGCCCCGATCGATATTGCAATGTTCTGCCACAGTAGCCTCAACGAGCATGTGTCCACAACGACCGCTGGACGCTTGCGTGCAGTAATCGGCACGCCCTGCTTCCCATTCTCCATCTCCCAACAGCAGGGGGCCTCCACGTTCACGGCCCTCCAGCTGGCGAGTGATCTGCTGATTGCGGAGCCCGAAATCCACACCATCTTGATCGTCGCTGCAGAAAAGTGGTGTCCACCGTTTCCGCGATGGACGGATCAGGGAATTGTGCAGGGCGATGCAGCCGGTGCCATCCTCGTGGAACGCTCCAGACCCGCGTCTTGCGGACTGGTGGTGATCGACGCACGCGCCAGCCGCCTCCACCGGTTCGCGCCACCCGCCCCGCTCTCAAGCCTAGACATCCGCACCGATTGGGTTCCGGCGCTGCAATCGACGATCGACGCGATACTGCTCCGACACGCGCTTCAGCCGAACGACCTCGACACCGTCGTAGGAGCAGGAATAGATCCGCAGCTTGATGAAGCTATTTGCCGACATCTCAGTCGCCGTGTCGTTGAATTTTCCGACCGCCGCCGCGCCCATCTAGGCGCAGCCGAACCTATCGTGCGGCTCGCCAACGCACTCGAATCTCACGACCTGTCAGTGTGCGATCGAATCCTGACGTGGGGCGTCGGCCTGGGCGGTTTCGTCGGTTGCGCACTGTTCGAATCGCATGGCAGGCCGCACTTATATCTCAACCCGTCATGAGCGCTTCTATCGGGATCGTCCATACCGCTTACTATCTGCCTGAGCCGGCCGAGGACGTCCGCAGCTGGGCCCAACGAACCAAGCAGTCCGTCGAGACCGTCAAACGCCTCGAAGAAGCGGGGGTGCGCTCATTCTATGACGCTCGGGGACAGACTGCGCTTTCGCTCGCCGCGAACGCCATCCAATCGCTCGTTCGTGCCACCCATCTTGCTCCCGACACGATCGACTTTCTCGTCTACGTTCATACGCTTCAGGGCAGCGTCGCCCCTCCGCCGCTATCCCTGCCACGCCTGCTATGCGAACACTTTGGTTTCGAGCAGGCAGAGGCATTCTCGTTTGCGCAACAGCATTGCGCCTCATCACTGGGCGCGCTACGAATCATTCGCGCGATGTTTGCCGCCCGCCCGGCCATCAACCGCGGCCTGCTGGTCGGCGCAGACGTCATGCCCCTTACAAGCGACCGGTCAATCGCGGGGGCCGGATTGCTCAGCGACGGCGCATGTGCTGTGCTCGTCGAACGCGATGCCTCGGTCAATCGATTGGTCTCGTTGGCGTTTCACGCGAGTGGAGAAGGTTGGCGCGGCACACTGGGAGAAGATGAATCGCGTTTCGCAGCTCAGTACTTCTTTGCGGCGCGTCGACTCGCGACGCAAACGAGCGCCGAAGCAAATGTGCCCCCAACCGAGATTCAGCGCATCTTGCCTTCCCATCTTGATCTGCCAACCTGGCGCCGAACTACCGCATCGCTCGGTCTTCCAGCACGATGCCTGTTTACTGACAACTTTGCTCGCGTCGCGCATGTGACGGTCAGCGATCCATTCATCAATCTCGCCGACTGCGATGATCTGGTCCCCGGTAAGCCTTTCCTGCTATGCGCCCGCGGAGTGGGAGGATTTTCCGCAGCGGCACTCTTCGTTCGTTAACCGGATCGTTGAATTCAGGAAATTTCGCTGATGGCGCGGCACGCGATCGCTAAATACGTTGCAATATCGTTCTTGTTCCGAGACGGTGACTTTTAAAAATAAAATCGCGTATTAAATTATTACAATCTTTTGGATGACGTTCCGATTCAAACCATTAGACTCCACACTAGTTACGCACCCAACGTCCATCTCGACGTAACCTCCGACGTCGGCCATCGCATAGCGGGTGCGCGGGTATTCAGCACCCCACTACCATATCGTTTGCCGGAGTCGCTGCCACAGTGCTGGCGCCCTGCTCCAGCATTTCTCTTGAATGCCACTAGGCAATAAGTAAGGTAGAAGTCATGAGAACGCGATTCCGGCATCGCACAAGCAAAAAAGCATCCAAGCCACCACCGTGGAATGTCACATTAGCCACCCGAATGGCGCCAATTCTGTCTCTCTTTACCGATGCAAAGGATATTTCTTCTCTTTCTGACTTGCTTGGCAATGCGGTGCTTCCATTGGGTTTTCCATGTTACTCCGTCACACGGATCTCCCTGACTTGCATTCGCTCTAGACCTAGCATGTCTATGGAGGCAATCTGCTCGCATTATCCCAATAACTGGGTGCAGCACTATCTACAGCACAACTATGGCCCCATTGATCCCGTACATCGAGCGGCTTTTACTTCCTCAGGACCTTATCGCTGGGGCGATATTACCGACTTGAACCATGCTGAGCGACATGTGCTCGTGGAAGCATGCGACGCCGGACTCAAAAACGGCCTGAGCATTCCAATTCGTGAGATCGGGGGCAGTGTTTTGCTCATCAATCTGTCAGGGCCGTCATCCCGTATCAATGCAGGGACGAGCCGGCAGCTCGCGAGCGTAATCGGCAATCTATTTCGGTTGGAGCTGGATCGATTCGCTCCTCCCCATCCGAAGGCGTTCATTCAGCTTTCCCCGCGTCAGCGCCAATGTCTTTCATGGGTCGCACAAGGAAAAACATCGACGGATATCTGCACGATTCTCGAAATATCCCGCCATACCGTCGAATATCATATCACTGAAGCAATGAAGGTACTGAACGTGAATAGCAGGATAGCAGCCGCCGTCATTGCCTCAAATTACGGCCTACTTGATTGAACATCTTATTTTCAGTAAAAATTTTCCGAATAATGCGTGAGCGCGTCACCGGCATGATTTAACCATGCCCCCGAGCTTCTCGAATCCCATATATTGAATAATTCCGGACAAACCAGAGATCTTTAATCTCGCACGGATGATGCGCGTCCAATATTCGTCTGCACCTCCTCCCTACCTAACTAGTTCCTGTTGTTGTTTCGACTTGATACGGTGGCGCCCATCAATAAACGATGGAGAACGCAAATGCCACTCATTATCGCGGGTAGGTTGAGCGACTTACCGCTTGAACTTCGTGATGGACTCGGCGCGTTCCGGTACGACGTGTTCGTGCGCCGTCTCGGCTGGCCGCTACCCGATGTTAAGGAAAATGAAACCATAGAATGGGATCACTTCGATGGCGAATACACCATTCAGGTTGTTGAACTCACTTCCGAAGGGCAGATATGTGGTTGCGCACGTCTGATGCCAACTACCGCCCCGTACCTGCTCCGAGAACTACTTCCTCAATCGTCGAACCTCGATTTTCCCTCGTCACCGACCGTATGGGAGCTATCGCGGTTCGCCGGCTCGGGCATGCAACTCTTTCCGTATGTCATGGCCGTCGCGGCATCCCTCGGCGCGACCCGCATCATTGGTGCCGTCACCCAAGCCATCGCACGGCTGTATCGCCGCTTTGGCCTCGATCTTCAGTATGTGGGACCTCATCCGGAGACCGCTACCTCTCCGTTCGTGGTCTGCGCCATTGATCTCACGCCCGCCGCGTTCGCCAAACTTGGATCCGATCTCGACAGTCTCCGATCTTCAATCACGTGGCATCGTCCGTTCACGCCGAATGTTCGTGGCTCGGTGGCCGAGACGGTACCACGCGCTGCTCGTTGCACGGCAGACGTCCAATAGATCCGGTCCCGGCGGCGACCGTCGCGCTTCGCCGAAATTGGTGTGCTCGACTTCCACGACTACAACTAGGATGTGGATCGCCGGTGGTGATGCCGGTTATCCGCATCCTTTACCCAATCGGGCCGGATGGCGGACGCGTAGGCCTGACCGGTCCGTGAACCTTCGCCGCTTGCCTGTGCCCTCAGTCCGAGACGTTCATCAATCGCATGAGCGACAGTCGAAGATTTTGGCAGACGGCCGTCATCGCAGTCCGTCCAGAACACATGCATCGCGTCGAACAAAACTGAGAGGATCGTGGTCAGGTAAGGCAGGCGAACGACTACACCGCCTCCCATCGAATTGCCATCAACAGGACCGTAGTGATCGCTCGGCACGTCGGCCGGCAGGTCTATCCGCAACGCGTCAAGTTCACGCTGCAATCTCTCTTCAACGCAGTAGTGCGCGGTCGCCGAGTTCGCCAGGACCTTGCCGAGCTCGCACAGCTTCTCGTCTTTTAGTTGAACGCATCTTGTGAGACGCCGAATCTGCGTTTCGGCCCTTCGCAAACGAATCTGTAAGGTCGCGCAATCGCAGGCCAGTGCCGAGCATGCGCTCGTATCACTCGATCGCCAAACATTATCGCGTTGCTCCATAACAGGCCTCGCCTCGAACGTGGCGATATGTACTCCACACGCCGCGAGAAATCGGACCGATGATGCACCGACCTGGCCGGACTCATCGCGCTGGCGCAAATCGGTTCATCTTTTTTCGTTCCTTCTCGCAACAGTGTCAACTGTGAAGATTGGGGGGGTACCGATCAGCGCGTCTGCGAAGTTGAACGATATGAAAAAACGGATCGTCCAATCAAAACATTGGCGCAGAGTTGGTCTGTCAGTTGCACGAGGTCACGCACGTACGAAAGAATAACGTGGCGTGTCTGACGTTTTACGCGTTGACACGGTCTGGCGCACACAAAAATAGCTTTCCTCATTGTTCCTACGACGTAATTCAATAGAGAGGGCCGCCGTCGCCCCTGCTGGATCGAAGCGGTTGACCGTACATCGGTGGGCGACGTACGATCGCTCGACAATTTGCTGATGATCGTCAGGAATTTGCATACCCAACCGCAATAATCCAATGTATGGCTTCGATGTCCCACCAAATTCGCGGCCTCGGAGACGATAAATGATCGACTCCGGGTCAAAACGATGAGAAAATTGCGTAATCGCTCCAATTACGCCTCCGACAATGACATGTCGCAGACATGGTGCATCGCGCCGAATTGGACTCTTCGAAGCGACCATTTCAATACTGTTTCCTTTAACCACGTGGAGTGAAGAATGGCCACCTATCAAGAGTTGAAAGCTAAGGCTGAAGCACTGCTCGTGCAAGCAGAAGAAGCCAGGCAGGCCGAACTAGAGACCGTGCTCGAAGAAGTTCGTGCGCGCATTCAAGAGTATGGCCTCACGCCGGAACAGCTCTTCGGCCGTAAGCGCGCACGTGGCGCGAATGGCAGTCAACCTGCGACGGCGAAGTATCATGATCCGAAAACGGGCAAAACGTGGAGCGGGCGTGGCCGCGAACCGTCATGGATCAAGGGTAAGAAACGTGATCGCTTCTTGATCGCCGAATGATCACGGCAGCGTAGCGATCGGTCGCCCTACGGACACCCTCTGGGCCCGCGGCTTCATGCTGCAGACCCAGTTGAATCTGTATCAAGCCGTGCCGGCCCAACCGATTCAGATCCGCCTTATCTGACCAACGTTGAAGACTCCCTGCGGTCCATTGGAATCCATACCGTTCGTCTGCGGGGCAACTCTATTTCACACATAGCAGCGATATCGACAGATGCCGATGAATTCGGCCTGCATTGCATCAGGATCAAGCGACATACCGACGACACAGCCTCGCACTCGCGGTACCGTGCAAGTGCGAACCCGTCCGGCCCGCAGCACCGTTTCCAGAACAGAGGCAGCGTCGATCTAGGCAGCGAACGTTTGCGGCATGACCGGCGCCATTGACGTTTCAAGCATGTGTCCGCCTGAACAATACGCCCCCCAGTCTTCCATCATGAGCCGCCGTCTTTCGAGTTGATCGCGACGCCGATAAGCCGCTATCGTCTGCGAAGTAATGATATGCGCCAAGGCTTCCTCTGCCAAAGAATCCGGATAGTCGGTGCATTCGGCGACCCAGTCACGAAATGTCGACCGGAAACCGTGCACGGTGCTGCCGGAGTACGACATGCGTTTCAGCAGGGACAGCATCGCCATGTTCGACAGTGGGCGCCCTTCCGTGCAACCGGGAAAAAATATCCATACTTCGCCTTCGGCAGCGCACTGCGTACGATCTCGACGGCACGCTTGCAAAGCGGCACGCGCAGCGGTCGACCGCTCTTCGTACGATCGCCCGGGATACTCCAGACACGATTGTCGAGGTCAAACTCCTCAACCCGCGCAAACCGTGCCTCGTTCGTGCGAGTCGCCGTGAGAATAAGCAGGTGCAGCACCCGTGCCGCGCGTCGGGGACGAAGCTCCAGCTCCCGGATAAACGTCGGAAGGTCTTCCCAAGGCAACGCCGGATGATGCTTTACCTGCGAGCGTTTCTTTGACCGTGGTAACACCAGTTGGAGATGGTCTACGTAACGAGCAGGGTTACCACCGGCGCGGTGGCCCATCACGGTCTCCGCGCCCAGGATCGCCTTAATGCGCCCCCGCACACGGCGCGCCGTCTCTGCCTTTTTGGTCCAAATCGGCTGCAGAATGCGGACAATCATCGCTATGTCGATGTCGCGCACACGCACATCGCCGATGATGGGATAGGCGTAGGTCTTCAGCGTATTTGGAGCGGCCCCACGTATCTGAGGACACGAGGACTCTATTAAAATAAGGGATAGTCTTGTGCCTATCAGTAAGCCTAGTCATTACGTGGAAAGTATCGAAATTCTGACCGAGCCGGAGCGCCGTCGTCGGCGCACGGCGCAGGAAAAAATCGCCATCGTGCAGGAAACACTGGAGCCGGGGGCTTCGGTGTCGGCCGTGGCACGCCGGCACGGCGTCAACGCCAACCAGGTGTTCGGCTGGCGCAAGCAATACCAGGAAGGCAGTCTGGCGGCGGTGAAGGCAGGTGAATCTGTTGTGCCCGCATCTGAGCTGGCCGCCGCCATCAAGGAAATCAAGGAACTGCAACGACTACTCGGGAAGAAGACGTTGGAGGTCGAAATCCTGAAAGAAGCCGTGGATTGGGGCCGGTCAAAAAACCTGATTGCGCGCTCGCCCTTGCTGCCAGGGGACGACCGATGAAGACGGTCTGCGAAGTTCTCGGCGTGGCGCGCTCTGCCGTGGTGGTGAAGCGGACTCGTTCGTCTGACTGGTGCGATGGCCGCCGTGTCCGCCCGACTGACGATACCGGGTTGGTCGAGGAAATTCGGGGGCATGTAGCGCACCTGCCGACCTACGGTTATCGGCGTATCTGGGCGCTGCTGCGCCGTAGTCGAGAGCAGACTGGCGCACCGTGCGTCAACGCCAAGCGCGTGAATCGGGTTATGCGTGAGCACCAGTTGCTGCTGCGCCGCCCCGGCGTGCGGCGAGACAAGCGGCGCCATGACGGTCGCGTTGCTGTGGACCGAAGCAACACCCGCTGGTGCTCCGATGGCTTTGAGTTCCGGTGCGACGACGGCACGCCGCTGCGCGTAACGTTCGCGCTGGACTGCTGCGACCGGGAGGCGATTAGTTGGGCGGCGACGACCGGCGGACATAGCGGTGATGTAGTGCGCGACGTGATGCTGGCAGCCGTCGAGCAGCGCTTCGGCGCCACGCAGGCCGCGCAGCCCATTGAATGGCTCTCGGACAACGGCTCGGCCTACATCGACCACCGCACACGCAGCTTCGCTCGAGAACTGGGCCTTGAGCCGCTGACCACGCCGGTGCGTTCGCCCCAGAGCAATGGCATGGCCGAATCGTTCGTGAAGACCATGAAGCACAATTACGTCGCCTATATGGACAAGCCTGACGCACCAACGGCGCTCTCACGTCTGGCTATTGCGTTTGAACACTACAATGAGCGTCACCCGCATAAAGCCCTGAAATACCGCTCGCCTCGCGAGTTCAGGCGTGCTGCGGTGTCATCAACCTAACGGTGTCCGCGTGTCCTGAGTTACAGGGGCAACTCCAGTATTGTCCCATTGCTGACTGTGCTTCCGGTTTCGCCACTCCGATTCGTGCGCTCGAATGAACGCTTCAGCTGCCTCACGGAACGTCACGTTGGCATCGACGGAGATGTCGAGCAATCGACGACGCTGCTCTTCGCGCCGTGCCAGGATGGGATCGACCTGATCCCGGACCATCTCGCGGTACCTAGTGGCCAGCTTTCGCGCTTCACCAAGCGAGACTCGCGAAAGCGGTCCGAGGCCCATTTCGCGCACTCGCCTGTCGAGCGTGAAGCGAAACACCCATGAGCGTGCGCCACTGCCGGCGATCTGCATGAAGAGGCCACCGCCGTCGGCATAATGTCCTGGATCCACCGCCTTCGCGACCCGCAGCGCGCTAAGCCGATGCAACTGTCATCCCGCCATGCCGCCCTCCTTTCCTACCCACAAAACCCATGTTGCCACCCATGTTTCGTGAGGAAATTGTGGAGGACGCGGCTGGACGTCGCAAGCACATCGTTACCCACAAAACTCCGCGAAATCATGGGCTTGCGGACTTCCAGAGGAAGTTCAAGGAACGCCGCGGAAGCCCGGCATGGCGGAAGGCTCCGCCGTACCGCACCGCCGATCGCGACACCGTCGCGCCCGCTGTAGGACGTGTAGACGTTGCTGTCACCCTTCGGGTAGTCGAATTCGGGCACACTGCCCTTCACGATCACATAGCCCTGCCCGCCTTCACCGAAGTAGATGCGCGGTTCGTTGATCGCCGGTCCGCCATCGGCGACAGGCGGAATGTCGTGCAGATAGAGCGACGGCAAGCCTTCCGTGGATTTCTCCGTGACCGGCGACATCACGATGCCGTTTCCGTGGGTGAACAGAAGATGCAGGTTCACCCAGGTTCGGGCGTTCTCCGGCAACATCGTATGTTCCAGTTCGCGCGCCGACAGCATGACCTGCCGGTAGCCGGAGTCGAGACGGTAGCGATCGATATCCACGGAAAAGAACTTGTAGTAAGTCCTGATCTCCTGCAACTGCGCATAGGTATCCATCAGCGGCTGCACATCCCACAGGCGGATGTTGTCGACGGTCGCGCGATTGGCCTGCAGCGACGCAAGATTCAGGCCTTGCTCGGCCGCGAACGGTTTGACCTCGATCTGCGCAAGACCGTAAGCCTGCCTCGTCAACGCGATGTTGTGCCGGATATAGGGCGTCTCGAGCTGCAGTTCGCTCGGCTTGACGTAGAAACGCTGGAACAGCGCGGGATAGACGATGCCGAGCGCAAACGAAGTACCGAACACGAGCAGCATCGCAGCGGCCGGCAACTGATAGCCGGGCTGGCGCATGTTGACCACCATCGCAACGACCGCCCCAATGGCCAGGCCGACGAGCAGCCACAACACCGGCAGCATCACGTGGACATCCGTATAGCCGGCACCGACCACGACACCGTTGTTGTCGTATAGCAGCAGGAAGCGTTCGAGCCACCAGGACCAGGCTTTCACCAGGAAGAAGAGTGCCAGCAGCGCCGACCCGTGAACCGCGGCGGCCGACGAAAACCCCTTCGGCGGGCGCAGCATGATGTCGCCACGCAGCCAGTAGACGCCGCCTGCGACGATCGCGCAGCAGACGACCACTTGCAGCAGCAGGTTCTTCAGCACGATCCAGACGGGGAGCGCGAACAGATAGAAACCGATGTCCTTGCCGAAGATCGGATCGTGCGCGCCGAACGGCACCCGATGCAGAAAACGAAGCGCAACATCCCAGCTCGACATCGCACCGGCGGCGATTGCAAGCCCGAGAATGACGGCGCCCGCAGCGATGACCGCGCGCCAGGGAATGCGCGACGCGACCTCCCCTGCCAGCGCCCGCAGGACATCCTCCGCCCGCGTCGACGAAGTGTCCGCTACCTGCCAGACATCGACGGGCCTGGCATAACGATGCGCGAGCCACCCCGACGCGCCGATCGCGACCGCCGACACGGCGAACACGGCGACGAACAGCAGCACTCTTGCGGACAGGATCGTCCAGAAGACGCCGGCATAGCCGATCGACGAGAACCAGAGCCAATCGACCAAGAGACCGGTGTTGCGCCCGACGACGATCAGGCAGGCGATGACGATCGCAGCCGCGATCCCATAGCGTCTCAGGCGTGGGACGGACGTTGCTTGCGAGCGCATCGAAGCTTCCTTTGCCGGGCCGTCATGCGTGGCCGGCCGCGACCGGACGGGGGTGTGCCGCCGATCCGTCAGCGAGAATCGCGGCCGGCCGCATGTCTGAATGCAACGCCCGTTGTCGATGCATCGCCATCCGGCGGCATGCGCGACGTCGCCGGCAACGATCGAATGCGGTGCAGTGCACTGCAGCAAATTCGATCTCGCCGCCGTGAGACGCGATGCGCAGCCAACGGAGCGCACGGTCAAGGTGGCGTTTGCACGCCATCCGGGTCGCGCTCACAATAGACGTTCCGGCGGCTTTCCGCGCCGGAACGGACGGAGGGCGAAATGGACGATCCCCATGATCTTCAGCGCTTTGTCGACGCACAGGATTCGGTGTATGCGCAGGTCTGCGACGAGCTACGGCACGGACACAAGCGAAGTCATTGGATGTGGTTCGTGTTTCCGCAGATCGAAGGGCTTGGCGACAGCGCGATGGCGCAACGATACGCGATCTCGACACTGGCCGAAGCCGTCGCGTATCTTCAGCATCCGCTACTCGGCGAAAGGCTGCGGGAATGCACACGACTGGTCAATCAGGTCGAAGGCAAGTCAATCCAGACGATCTTCGGGTATCCGGATTACCTGAAATTTCGGTCGTCGGTCACGTTGTTCGCGCATGCGACTCCCGACAACGCGGTGTTCGTGGAGGCGCTCGAGAAATATTTCGGCGGCGAGGCCAATCACGACACGCTTGCACGAATCTAGGCGATGTCGGCCTCGCGCCGCGTTAGAATAGCGCCCCTTCTCATGGGAGACGACAATGTCCTGGTTCGTTTATGAAGTGCCCGAATACCACGAAGACGCTCCGCGCATCGAGCCCTACAGCGACCTGCGCAGCCGTGTACTGAAAGTCGGTGGCCTGGCCATGGCTGACGAACTGGAAAGCGTTCGCGAAAACGCCGCGGCGACTGCGGACACGCCCGAGCGCCCCCTGCGGACGCCGGAAAATCCGCAGGTTTTTCCGATTCCCTACGCCGACTCCATGATCCTGGTCGGGTTCATCTTCGATCTGAAGCGAGACTTCCGGCAACTGGTCGTGTCACCGGTAGAAATGCCCTGGTTGAACGACGCGTAAACAGTGGTCGGACCGGACGCGGACGGGGGCGTTGCGCCTGTTCTGAAGCCGGGCCCGACTGGCAAGGTGTCCGTTATCCACGGTGTTCTACAACAACGATAACTGGGCCGGTGTGCTGGTGCAAACTGCTTGATCGCCCTCTCTAGGCGTCAGGCTCGGCCTGTCCGTGGACTGAGAACGCCCGTCGTCCGGTCGATACCTTCGCACCCAATCGGCGCCAAGCACATCGGATGAGAACACAACGCCGGGCGCAATCTGAACAAGTTCGCTCATCCGCGGATTTTCCTAAGCGGGCCGAACGTCGAAGTGAGCTGCGGCGTATCGCGCGCTGCAGTTCCACACTCCGACGCCGTCACGGGTGAAGGAAGCCCAACCATCCTTGACGATCACGTCTGCACCGGGAAATACGTCGCCGTATCCATTTGCCGTGGCAGCGAAGACCGTCCGCTCGCGACACGTCGCCCAGTATTTCCCATCGGCAAGCGTTAGCGGTTTTGTGCTCAACCGGCAACTCGACTCACTATTTGATCAAGAACCGGTCGCGGTTCTTTGCTCCCGCAATCCATTGAGGGGCCCGGCCACGACCGCTCCATGTTGCGCCAGTCTTCGGGTCGCGATACTTCGGCGCAACCGGCGCACTTACGTTCGTCGCAACCGCACGGCGCCGCCCGAAAAGCTGCTCCGGCATGATGCCATACTCGGCAATCTGTTCACGGATCGTCGTGATGATGCTGTCCAGTTCAGCAAGTCGAACTTCTTCCGCTTGCTGTGCCAGCGCTTCGGCTTGGGCTTTCAACTCGAGATAGGTAGCCATGTATGTGCAGGGACTCCGATTTAGAAGATTGACCGGTGGTTGAAATGGCCTTGGGCTTGAGCGAAGACCCGTCGACCTCGACAGACACATTATATTCATGGTTTAGCAAGAACCAAATGGCTCGACGACGCATGACACTACCGCCATGGTCATATTCGTGAATCTCACAAACGCTGCTGACGCTCAGCGAATGGTACTCCGCACGTAGAGTTCACGCTTCGGATTACCGATTTAAATTCACACAAATACAAATGTCCGGTTCTCGCCAAGTTCAGATGTCCCATTTTCGACCGATCGCAAGCTGACCGGCCGCTGGCAATCCCGCGCCGGACGCTGCGATGGCTGCAATGGAGCGGATCACGATGGCGATGCGTGAAATGTGACCGGAGTTGATTCAGTTCTTCTCGATCAAGTTGCGGACAGCGAACAATTCGGCATCGTTGCGGATACCGAGTTTACGATATGCGGATTGCTTTTGCGCGCTGATCGTCTTGGGACTTCGGAAGAATTTCGACGCGATCTCGGACACGGACATACCGGCAAGAAAGAACCGCAACACTTCATGCTCACGCGGGCTGAGCAGAAAATCCACGGCCGACCCAGAATCGGACGACGGTGAATCGTCGCCGCCAGCGGTCCTCGGTTCGGCCCCACGTGAATCTGTCGTCGTGCCCCACGTGATCCGGTGCGAGAGTTCGGCGCTTATAAATGAGTGACCATTTGCCACGAGGCGGATCGCGCGGGCGAGTTCGCCGAGATCCTCGCTCTCGCCGAAAAAACCGAGCGTACCTGCGCGCATCGTCATGTTGAGGTCGCTGACGAATCGCTGCTCGACATCATCAGCATCCGACAATCAGGGAAGCGCGTATTGATGAGCTGACGAGATTCCACGACGATAGGTTCGCGTGGGAAGCGTCGGTCTGGTAACACGATTTCTTCCGTGCGAACCATTCACTCAGATTTTCTGGGATCGTTCAAGTAACCCTGAATCTTCTCTTGATGGCGTTCGCCATGCCCGCCGTCGCAGCTCGATGCAATAGCTACGGCTATTAAAAGAAGCTGCACAGACTTGAAGTCAAAGCCGAAATCTCGAGCAGGTAAGGCGACAGGATCAAGACGCAGAAGCTCCGGGAGAAGCGCTAATATTTGATGTCCCGCTGTCAGCTGACGCACACCCTTGGCGGGGTGGCCGAAAATTGCGCTCCGTACCAATATCATTAATTTGCCGTAAGCGCGGGCGCGCAGTGTCCGGATAGGTTCGCCGTCCGCGCTGGGAAGTACGCAGGCCCTCGATCAAGAGGGCCTGGTGCTTACAAAACACAACGCCGGTCGCAATCTGAACAAATTCGCTCATCTGCGGGTTTCCCCACGAAGTCTGAACGTCGAAGTGCGCGGCCGCCAGTTCGGTGTCTTCCATGTCCGGCTCTACTGCCGCTTCTTGAATCGCTCCTTTGCATCGCCGAATGATGCTTGTGTCTTGCCGACGATCTGTTCGGCCTTTCCCGTCAATCTGCTTGTTCCATTTCCCACGACCCTGCCAACCATCTCCTTCAGTTTTCCCTTTGCCTCCGTGATGCGGCCTCTTATTTGATCCTTGTTCATGATATTGCTCCTTGAAACCGACGAATGCTCGAGCTGCGGTCCGGCACGCCAAGCGGAATCGCGACGAAACGTCGGTCCAGGCACGGCGATTGCGCGGGTCGAAGCGTTCGCGCTTGTGGACAACAGCGAGTTGACGACCGAAGGCTTGACGTTCGCCAGGCTCGCATCTCTGTAACGGGTGCCGGAGGCAAAGCAGGCTGCGGCCACTCGTTTTCAATCTTGCGGAGGAAGCATGAACACGCTCACTAGCGCCGGCCCGCTGGTTTCACTGATCGCCGGCATTCTCATCCTCGTGGTGCCCCGCCTCCTGAATTACATCGTTGCGCTCTACCTGATCGTCATCGGGCTGCTCGGTCTGTTCGGAGGACGTCTCCATTGAATTGATATGACCACGAGATAGCCGGTTACGAACGTGCATCAGTTACGTCATGGTGCCATGCGTGGGTCCGGTGGTGGCGAACACCGCCAGTGCAATGAGCAATACATATACCGGCTGCATGTGGGCGAGTGAATGATCGATCGACGACATCGCGCGTCTTCCTTGATGAGATGATTCGCTCCCGTGCGCCGGCCGCGTGATGCGGGGACCGTGATACCGCCAGGGCGCATCCTCTCGCAATGCGGTGCAGAGGCTTTCCCTTCGGATGCGCAGCGATATTCGACCCGACATCGGCACGGCGGGAATGGGTGATTTTCACTCTCTCGATCGCACATCGAGTTCCCCTACGTCATACTTTTATCGGTTTCCCTCCGTTTTCATTTCAATTCAATGTAAGTGTTGCTTTGTCGGACATGAACGCAAATCCACATTGCATTATGGGTCGGGTCCGCGTGCGTTTTCACTTCCGCCTCTCGTCATCATGCTCTGCATTCCTTCACATTATTCGATATGCCGTTCCGTGCAGCGATGATGACATCGTGCGTTCGACCATCGGATCGGCACTGCTGATAAGAGACGCGGATCGCGTGGTCGCAATAGCTAGCGAAGCATCCGCCGCTCCGCATGGGAACGAATCGTGCTCGTTGTCCCGTACTGAATGGAGGACAGCACGATGAAGCCCATGACACTCTCAAACCGTCGAATTCTGGCGACGCTCGTGGCAGGCAGCGCACTCGTCGCGGCCAGCGCGGCCTTCGCGCAAGTCTACGTTGAACCACCACCGAGGTACGAAGAGCCCGCCCCGGCGCCAGGTGTGTCGATCACAATCGGCATGCACGGCGACCGCTACTGGGACGGCCATCGCTACTGGGAGCACGACGCATGGATGCATCGTCATCCGCGTGAACATGACCCGTGGCGCGAGCGCATGCGCGAACACGACTATCGTGAATAGTGCAGACCCGCCGCGAGATACCAGGAAAACCGCTGCTGCTCAGCAGTCTCGTACGTGGCACACGGTCCGGCCAGATTTATTCGGATCACGAACATATATACGTCAAGGCGCAGCCATCAGCGCCTGGATCAGATTGGCGGCGATCGGGCGCCCGAGGCCGGTCACGTAGTCGTACCCGACAGCCGTGGTACAAAGCGTGCCGCATGTGCCGTTCGATCCGCTGACGATATCGCGAAAGTTCGCCGCGTAGGCACTCGACGCGAGTCCGTAAAGCACGCTCTGAATCGCGCTCACCGCGTTCAGCGTCGTCTTGCCGTGCGCGATGCGCAAGCTGTTTGCGATCGCAACCAAAGCGGACCATTGCGGCGCGCCAGCGCTCGTTCCGCCGACGACGAACCAGCCGCGTTGCCCCGCATAGCCGTATGAATCGTAGACCGCGAAGCCTGACACCGGGTCGCTGTCATAAGCGACGTCTGGCACGCCGCGCAGCCCGAGGCTATCCGATGGCATCCCGAAGTTCGACTGATACGTCGGCTCCGGCTCGACGGCGCTCTGTCCGCCGCCGCTTCCGGCCCACGCCGTTTCGCCGGCGTAGGCACCGCTTGCATCGATCGCGATCGACGTGCCGCCGACGCTCAACACGTACGGCGACGCGGCCGGGTAGTCGACACCATTGCCGCCGTCGCCGGACGCGGCGACGAACGACACGCCGTTCGCGCTGGCGAGTTGCCCGTCGTATTGGGTTTCGGCCAGAAATTCGGCGGTCCCCCAGCTGATCGACACGACCTTCGCGCCGACGCCGTCCGGCGCAGGACGCGTCGCGAGCGCGATTGCGCTCATCAAATCATCCAGCGAGCTCGATGCGGCTTCGACCAGCACGATCCGCGCATTCGGTGCGATCGCGTGCGCCCACTGCACGTCCAGCGAACTCTCGAGCGCCCACAGCGCATCGGGGGGCGGTGGCCGCTTGTCCGGCGTCGCGTACACCTTCTTGAAACAGCGCGGGGACGCGCACGGCGACAAGCCGAACGTGCTGCTGAACAACCGCAGATCCGCTTCGACGTTCGGATTGTCATATGCATCGACGATCGCGATGACCTGATCGTCGCCGCCATAGCCGCGCGCCGGCAATTGATCGAACCCGTAGAAACGGCGGATCTGCTGCGGCGACAGGCCGACCGGGTTCCGTTTCGCGGATCCGTGCAGATGGAGCGGCGGCCGTGCAAACGCGTGCGGCGCTCGCGACGCGGACTGCGCGAACGACACACCGAGCGAGAGCGCGACGCTCGCCGATACGACGACGAGCGTGCGCAACACACGCGTGAACGAAGCTCGCTTCATGATGCTCCCCCGTTGGCAGACGAGCTGATGTGCGTCAGTGCACCTTCGCGCTCGTAAACGACAGCGATTTGCCCGTGCCCGCGATGACCAGCCAGTTGTTCGGATCGGTGGTGACGATCGTCGCGCTCCCGCTTTTCACGCTCGGCAACTGATATGTGCTCTTCGGCAGCAGCCAGGTCATGTCCTGCAGGCTCGTCGGCTGCGTCGCGCTGAATGTCCAGCTGGTCCCCGTATCGGTCGCCGTCCAGTTCACCAGCAGACGGCGCCGGTCGAACTGCGTAAGCTGGTCCATCGTGAACCACTTGAACTGGCCGGTCGTCGCGAGCGACGCCGCGTAGCTGAGAAACGTCGTCACGACGTTCGGATACCATGACGCGCCCAGCGGGTGCATGTAGATCAGCCGGCTCGTGCGGTTCGCGACGACGAAATCCATCAGCGACAGATACCAGTTCTGGACATCCGTCGTCGGCACCGCGAACTCCTGGAACTCCTCGAACGTCGCATACTTGCCGAACGGCATCACCGGAAACGCCCAGATGCCCGGATTCAGCAGCGAACCGTTGCGATACGCACGCGTTTGTGCGTTGCCGGTATGGCCGGTGAAGTAGTAACCGGAGTAGCCGTTCGACTCGAGCCAGTTCACCGCCCACGTCGGCGTGTTGCCTTCCGGCGCCGCCCATTCGACGTCCGGCCTGCCCGTCACCGACTGGACCGCATTGTGGTTCAGCACCAGATATTGCGTGAACGTGCTCGCGTTCGTTTCACTGGCGTTCGCCCCCCAGTAGTCATGCGCCCACCCGCCGTGGCTGCCGATCTTGTGCCCGCGCTTGAGCAGGAACGCGACCAGTTGCTTCGCCTGCGTATTGTTCGTCAGGTTGATCCCGAGACCGTCGCCGATCGTCACGTCGTCCGGGCCGGCCGTCATCACGATCGAGTACGGGCCGCTGTTCCAGACACCGAAGTTCTTCAGGTACTGCGCCGGCTGGATCTGGTCTTCCGCGCAGAAGTGCCAGTTCAGGACCATCCCGGCCTGCGCGCGCGGCTGCAGCGACAGGTGCGGCATCGACAGGATGTTCGTCGTGAAGTAACGCAGGAAGCCGTGGATCGGCATGCTGTCGGTTTGTCCGTCGAGATACGCGAGCGGCAGGTTGACGAACATCACGCCGCCGTTTCCGTACGCCTGATAGCCGGCAACGAGACCGAAGTTCGGCGACGTCAGCAGCGTCGTGCCGGTATACGTGCCCTGCGTGACGTAGCTCGGATACGTGAGGAAGCCGTATACGTAGCCGGAAATGCCTTCGAGCACGTCCGTCGTCGCCGACGGCGTCGCAGTCGCGAGCGACGCCGCGCCACTCACCGCGGTCGATACCGACGAAAGCTTCGTCGATGTCGGCGAATACGATCCGGTTTTGACCTTGCCACCCGTCGACACGCGCCCAAGATTCAGCGGCACGCTGGTCATGCGCCCGTTATCCATCTTGTACGTGAAGTACGCCTGATGGTTGTACCCGGCAAGCCCGCCCGGGTTCGACGTGCTCGGCTGCAGGAAAAGCAGCTGATTCGTCGTCGAGCCGGTCGAGGAAGTCGACGTGGTGGCAGCCAACGTCGTCGCGGCCGTCGCCGAACCGGACCATGCCATGGACTTCCCGGGCGGAACCTGCAGCGCGCGCAGCGTGCTGCCCATCCCGGTCACGGGGCCGAGGCCGATCATGCTTCCGCCGAGCGTATCGTAGAGCACGTAGTTGACGCCGGCCATCGAGCTGAATCGCGATTGCCCGGCCGGATAAAATCCCGTCGCGTTCAGCACGCCGAAATCATAGACGAGCATCACGCGCCCGCCGTTCAGCGCATAGTTCTGGATAGCGGTCACGAGCGTATCGTCGGCGACCGTATGCACCTGGTCCGGCAGGATGAGCCCCTGATACTGCTGCAGCGACGTTCCGCCCTGCTTGAATTGCGTGTCGCTGATGAGCGAGATTTGCAACCCCTCCTCCGCCGCCGAATCGAGCCACGCGGACACACGCGGGTCCGGCAGCGTAAAGTTGTCCGGCAGCAGCAACAGCAACTGGTTCGACAGCGCATTCGCCGGCCCGGCTGCGAACGTCATCAGGCAAACGGAAAAGACGATCAGAAGGGCTCGTAGGGCCCGAATTGACTTGGCCAACATTGTTCTCTCCCGACGGAGGTGGGATGACTGCCGATGCCTGACACGTCGCTGCCGCCGCGCCCCACCCATCGAGATCGGGCGGTCGGTGGCCGGGCCGTGTGGCGCCATCGGCTGAGGGGGAGAGCGAACGTGCCGCGTTTCGGACACGTCTCGGCAACGCAAGTACGTCGATTCGTCGGACGATCGCAAACGCGCGGCAGCTGTCGTTCCCACCACAACCGATGAAGCTAACAACGTGCCAGTCTCGCAATCACGCTGCCGCAACGGCCACCGGCCATGGAAAGCGCACGGAACGGGAAAATCGCGCCAAAAACGTTACAGCGTCGATACGGTGTACGTGGCGGCGCAATGTGACGAAGCAGACGGGAAGCGTCGCGATGGACGATTTGAGGCATCTGGCGCGGCGTCGCATGGGACTCGCGATCGCTTTCGCCCTGGTTGGGCATCAGCACGCACCCGAAATCAACGGAAAATGATTCTGCCGAGTAACACCGGCGCTGCACGCGTGCACTGCGTGACCTTTTCCGAGTCATGCCTGATGAAGTGACAAGAAAGATGCTCACGCAAGAAGGTCGTTCAGGAGGTGGCGCACGCCGTCTCGCCACGCCATGACGCAAAAGGGGCTGGCGGGATCAAAATTCACCCCGCCAGCCCCATTCTCAACGGGCGTATCTGCCCTACCTCCGTCACCGGTCGTATTCGAAGGCCTCGGTAAAGACCGTGTCGACCGTGTCGGACCAGCTCAGGTTCACGAACGAGAAATCGGTGCCGCCCGTCCAGCCGGCCACCGACGGGAACGCGACGCCCTGATCGCCCGGCACGTTGAGCGTCACCGCCGCTTCCGGCAGGACCGGCGACGCCTGTGCCGAACCGTTGACGAACGTCGGCACCGTCTGCCCCGACGCGGTTGCGCGAATCTGCACGTTGCCGCGCTTGACGGACGGCAGCCCCGCCTTCGACGTCCAGCTCAGCGGGAACGTCGCGCCGCCCGCGAACGTGCTGGCGGTGCCGGGCGTCAGGCTATCGCGCGTGGACTGCGCCAGATCGTGCCACGCATACTGGCGCAGCGCGTCGGGCAACGGCGACGGCGTACGCAGCCGGACCGTGTAGTGCTTGGCCGGCGCCGACGTGTCGCCGTTCTGGTAGACGTCGATCGTATAGGCGCTGAACGGCTTGATGTCGGCCAGCTCGGCGGCGCTCAATTGCGGCTTCGCCCACGCGGTATTGTTGCGCGGCGCATCGCCGGGCCACGTGAACAGACCCTGGCTGCCAGGGTCCTGCGCGACGCCGGCCAGACGGAAATTGTTGCGGCACTGCGCATTCTTCGTCAGCGCGGCGAGCTGGGCCGGCGTCTGCCCGCTCGCGATTTGCGCGCGGATGTTCAGCGTGTCGCACGTACCGCTCGACGGCTGGAGGAACACGCCGTTGCGCAATCCCGGGCCAGTGACGATCGCGAAATCCACCGCGGTGCCCGATGCATCGACGGTGCCCACCTGCAGGTTGAGCGAATCGACGAACGCGTTGGTCCCCGTCGACGGATTGGCCGGATTCAGCCAGTCCCATTTCTGCGCGTTCGCGTTCACCTTGCTCAGCACCGCGCGCTGATTGCCGACCACGCGCCAGCCGGTATCGCCGCTCGCGAGGCTGCTCGCCTGCACCGCGAGTTGCACATGCTGCTGCATGCCGTCGCGAATGCCGTCGGTGCGCGTCCACGCGAGCTTGACCCACATCGTGTCGCTGGCGACGACGCGGATGACTTCCGGCAAGCTGAAGCTGGCATTGTTCATCGCATCGTCGGCCAAGATGCCCGGCGCGCCGCCGGCATGCGCACCGAATTCCTGGTCGGCCGACATGCCGTTGTTGAGATAGGCAGCCGGCACGCCTGCGTTCAGTGCGCCCGACGCGACGCCGTCGACGAAGATCCGGCCGCACGCCGACACGTTGCCGGCCGCACGCGCCGCGCCGGTCGAACCGGCGAAACACTGATTGAGCGCGCTCTGCAATCCCGCCAGGTCGCTCGCGCTCGGCAGGTTCGACATCACCGTGCCGTTGATGGTCGCGGCGGCCGGCAGGCTGGCCTTGTCGCTGGGCTGCGGCGCGACACCGGGCGCGAGCTGAAGCTGCACCGGCGTATCGCCGGACGCGCCCGCCACCGAGCTGATCTGCACGCCACCATCCGGCAACACGTTGATCTTCACCTGGTCGAGCAGCCGGTCGAGGCCCGGGCCGCCGGCGGTCAGCGGGCCGGAAATCAGGTCGACGCCCGTATTGCCGGTTGCGGTCAGCAGGTCGACCAGCGCCGACGCATACGCCTGCACAGTGTTGGCGACCGCCTGGGCGGTGACCTTGCTCTGCAGCAGCCCGGTGTCGGCCAGCAACTTCGTCGGGTTGTCGCCGATGATCGTGGCGGCGATCGCATTCGTGATCGGCGTGATGTTGATCGTCTGTGTGCCGGCCGTGGCACTGAGTGCGATCAGCGTGGCTTGAGAATCCGCGACGTTGCCGTAAGCGGACAACGCGAAAGGCGCGGTCAGCCCGGTCACGGTGCAATGAAACGCGCCGGTCGTGGCGTCGGCGGGACAGTCGACCGATTTGCCGGTCGCATCCATGAGTTTGACCGTCGCGGCCTGCATGGCCGCGCCCGCGGCCGCGACGCCGCTGACCGTCTGTGCAGCGGGTTCGGACGGTGACGAAGATGAACTGCCGCCGCCTCCGCAAGCGGAGACCACCAGCGCTGCGATACCCCACACGACAGGTTTGAGTTTCATTGTTTTTCCCCTGTGATTCTTCTGGTTATCAGGTGCGATACGCGACGCGCATGCACGCCGATCGGAATTCTCGCAAAGGCGATTTTTGCAATCATCATTCAGGTGAATGAAAATCCGGAAACAATGCGGTCCTGAAGGAAAATAACCTGTGTTAGCCTGAAACAAATTCGGTATTCGAATCAATATTCGTCAGATAAAACATACATACAAAATCATTACGCGGCGGGGGCAACATGCAACGGGACCAGCTCATCGGGGACCTCTACGAGGCCGCCCTGTACCCGGATGGTTTTCTCGAAGTCTTCCATCGGGTATCCGAATCGCTCGGCGCAAACATCTTTCATATGTTCAGCTGGGACGCCGCGCGCAATGCCCCGAAATTCTCGATCTATTCGCCGCGTGCCGAACTCGACTCGATCGTCGCACTCTACGACCAGTATTACGGCGCACTCGATCCGCGCCGCGGCTTCGTCGAGAACGCCCCGCTCGGCGAATTCGTTTGCTGCCAGGATCATCTGACCGACCGCGATGTCGAGCGCAGCGAATTCTTTCAGGATTATCAGATTCCGTCGGGCATTCGCTACCTGATGGGAATGCGCTTCGCGCGCCCGGGCAGCGACGACATCCTGCTCGGCTTGCTGAGAGCGCACGGCCGGCCGCCTTATTCGTCAGAGGAACGCGCGAACCTGACGGGCATGGCCGGGCATCTGCAACGCGCGATCAACCTCTGGCAGGACGCAAACGTGCTGCGTCGGGACGCTGCGCTCGGCAACGAACTGATGGCGGAACTGGGTTTGTCCGTCTTCACGCTCGACCGGCATTCGCGCGTCGTATTCGTCAACCAGGCGGCAGAATCGATGCTGCGCGCCACTACTTGCCTCAAGCTCGAGCACGGCCATCTGAGCGCGACGAGCGCGCCGCAGAACGATGCGCTCAAGGCGGCCGTGGCACGTGTCGCGCAGACCCGCAAAAGCGAGAACCTTGCCCTGTCCGGGACCGTGAGCGCCGCGCACGAAATCTTTCTCGGCATCGCTTCGCTGTCCGGACAAGCACGCCATGGCGCACTCGGCGACGCCGCGATACTGATCACCGCCAGGCGTCGCAGCGCCGCTCCGCTCGTCGTCGCGCAGCAACTGCGACAGGCATTCGGCTTGACGAGCGCCGAAGCGGCCATCGCCGAAGCATTGATCGGCGGCAAGACGCCGGAGGAATGCGCGGCCATCGCCGGCGTGTCGCTCTCGACCGTTCGCACCCAGTTGCGCGCAATCTACGAGAAGACGCATTCCCGAAATCAGGCCGAGGCGGTCGGGCGGATGCTGTGGGTACTCCCGCAGCACGTGCGTGACGGGTGATCGCGCGAAACCGCGAGCCACCGACGTATCGAAACACGGCGGCCGCGACTACCAGTTGTATTTCGCGCTCGCCAACACCGTTCGCTCGTTGCCGAACACGCATACCGCGTACGACTGGCAGCCGCTGACGTAGCGCCGGTCGAACAGGTTCGCGACATTCAACGCGAGCCGCCAGTGACGCAGGTCGTAGTGCATCGCCAGGTCGTACAGCGTGGTGCTCGGCACCGTCAGCGAATTGTCCGGCGCACCGGCCAACGCGCTCTGGTAGCGCACGCCGGCACCGATCCCGACGCCCGCCAGCGCGCCGCCGTGCCAGGTCCAGTCCGCCCACAGCGACGCCATCAGTCGCGGCAGCGGCACCGACACCGGCCAGTTGTTCAGCGACGCATCGTTCGCCTGCACGTTCTTGACGTCCTGGTAGGCGTACGACGCGACGATCGACAATTCGCGCGTCACCTTCCCGACCGCGCTCAGCTCGACGCCGCGCGAACGCACCTTGCCGGTCTGCACGGACGACGTGCCGGTGGGATCGAGACTCGGCGGCGCCGGCGTCACGACGTTGGTCTGATCGATCCGATAAACAGCCGCCGTGAGCATCAGGTTCCGGCCGGGCGGCTGCCAGCGCAGCCCGGCCTCGGTCTGCCTGCCGCGCGTCGGTTTCGGCAAGCCGCCGCCGTACATGCGCACGCCGATCACCGGATCGAACGACGTCGAGTAGCTGACGTAGGGCGCCAGCCCCGCATCGCCGTGCCAGGTGAGCCCGATGCGTCCGGAAAATGCACTGACGTCCTGCTGCGTGCCGGTACCGGCCACGCGGTCGTCGAAGCGCGCGCTCACGCGATCCTCGCGGCCGCCGAGCGTGAGCGTCCAGCGATTCCAGCGGATCTGGTCCTGCGCGTATGCGCCGAGCGTGTTCATCGCCGTGTACTGATCGAAACGCCCGAGCGACGTCCGGCCGGAGAAGATCGCGGCCGTCACCGGAAGATAGACCGGGTGGTACAGGTTGAGCGACGGCGCCAGCGCGAGCCACACGCTGTTGGTCGTGGTCTGCCGGTCGAACTGCAGGCCGAGCAGCAGCGTGTGTTCGAGCGGGCCGGTGGCAAAGCGCGCCTGCGCGCGGTTGTCGATGTCCAGCCGGCTGTAGTTCAACTGGAACAGCCCGGCGGTGCGCATCATGTTGGTCGTGCTGCCGGGTACGAGCCCGTTGCCGAATACCGTCGCGTCGTCGAGCGACAGCCGCGACCAGCGCACGTCCTGTTGCAGCGTCCATATCGAATCGACGCGATGCTCGAGCGCGTAACCGAGCGACCATTGTTTCTTTCGATAGTCGTTGAACGCCGGGTCGCCCATGTAGATGTCCTGCGACAGGCGGCCGTTCGGGTTCGGCAGCACCGTGCCCGACGCCGGCAGGAAGTTCGACGAGATGTCGCCGTGATCCTGCAGGAACGATCCGGACACCGTCAGCGACGTGTCGGCCGTCGGCCGCCAGCGGAACGACGGCGCCACCGCGACGCGCCGGTCGGCGTTCGGGCCGGTCGCCGCGTTGCCGTCGCGCGCGACGCCGACGAAGCGATACGCATACTTGCCGTCCGGATCGAGCGTGTCGCCGACATCGAGCATGGTCTGCTTGCGCGCATCGTTGCCGATCTGGACGCCGGCTTCGCGAATGCGCTCGCCGTCGGCGAGCTTGGTGTGCGCATCGACGATCGCGCCGGGCTCGCCCGCGCCGTACAGCACCGACGTTGGCCCGCGCAGCACGGCGATCGAGTCGATCGTGTAAGGATCGACGCGCCAGTTCGCGATGACCGCCGTGTTCGGCGCCGGCACGCCGTCGACATACAGCGTCGGCGTGAAGCCGCGCAGCGCCGCATACCAGTCGGTCCGGCTGTCGGCGCCGAACGTCGCGAAACCCGGCACGTAGCGCAATGCCTGGTTCAGGTCGGTCGCGCCCGTCATCTCGATCTGCTGCGCGGTCACGAGGTTGGTCGTCTGCGGGATCTCGGCGACGGGCGTGTCGGTCCTGGTCGCGGTGGCCGTGCGCAATCCGACCAGCCCGAGCGACGCACGGTTGGCCGCGCCTGTCACGTCGATCTTCGGCAGCAGCGCCGCCGTGTCGGCTGGCGGCGCCGTCGCCGTGCCCGATGCCTGCGCGTGTACGCCGCCCGCGGCCGCCGCGCACAACGTTCCCCCGGCCGCGATCGCAATTGCGCGTCGCACCGAACGTGTCGCCTTTCCCATCGTTTCGATACTCTCCGTCGTGCCGTCGCGGCCCCGCCGCCGCGTGTGCTGCCGTGCTGCCTGCCGCGCACGAATCGGTGCGCGTCGATCGATCGGGTCGTTTTCGCGCGCGTGAATGATATCGGCCGCGGAATGCGCGCTTCTTAAGAAAAGGCACATGAACGCGATCCCGGTATCGCGGGCGCAGGAACGTTCACGATGTACCGTTCCCTCGCCTGTGTCGCGTCCTCGCGCCGCCCTCGGGTTCTTTTCATTCATCGCGCGGTGCCGACGCCGTTTCACCAGCATGCGCTTGCCGCAGCCCGTTGGCCCTGAAACGATCTGAAACCCGCAACATGTCATATGTTGTACGACAACATGATGAAATAGTGGGAATCTATCGCTTTGGATACCTGAAAAGCTTGCCGCTCGCCGGCCGGCGACGATCATATCTCGCAAACGTTTCAATCACCATTCATTTCCGTATTCTTAGCATGTTAATCAACAAATTCATCCCAATCCGCCTCCCGAAAATATGCCGTCCCCCGGCACCAGCTCGTGCTCGAAAACGTCGACGCTTCCAGTACAATCCGCATCGTCATGCGATGACTGATTTCAAATGACGCTGCCCCTTTTCAGCTGAGTCCCGTCAAGGAAGGACGCACACCACATGAACGACTCGCAGCTTCGGCTTGAATCCGGCGCGCGCATTTCCCGGCGCACCTTCCTTTACAGCATCGGCGCGCTCGCGCTTTCCGCTTGCGGCGGCACGGGAGCGAGCGAAAGCGTCGCCGGCACCGCGGCCGGCAACCGCGCGCTCGCGCGCGTGGCCACGGGCACCCCGGCCATCGCCATGACCGACGCGTTCGCGCACCCCGGCCTGCTGCACACCCAAGCCGATTTCGAACGGATCGCACAGAAAGTGGCGGCCGCCGCATCGCCCTGGCGCGAAGGCTGGAACACGTTGATCGCGAACGGGCATGCGCAGTTGTCGTGGTCGCCGCGCCCGCAGGCCGTCGTCACGCGCGGCGGCACCGGCTCGCAGAACTACCCGGTGCTGTACAAGGACATCGCGGCCGCATATGCGTGCGCGCTGCGCTGGAAGATCTCGGGCGACACCGCATATGCGGACAAGGCCGTGCAGATCATGAATGCCTGGTCGTCGACGCTGCAGCATCTCGCGGGCGATTCGAACGTCGATCTGGCGGCCGGCATCTACGGCTACGAATTCGCGAACGCCGGCGAGATCATGCGCACTTACCGTGGCTGGGCCGCCTCCGACTTCGCCGCGTTCCAGACGATGATGGCCACCAGGTTCTACCCGATCAACGCCGATTTCCTGAACCGCCACAACAACACCGACATCACGCACTACTGGGCGAACTGGGATCTGTGCAACATCGCATCGATCATGGCGATCGGCGTGCTGTGCGACGACCACGCGAAGTTCGACGAAGCCGTCAACTACTTCATCGACGGACCCGGCAACGGCGCGATCGCGCAGGCCGTCTATTACCTGCATCCCGGCCATCTCGGCCAGTGGCAGGAGTCGGGCCGCGACCAGGGGCACAACACGCTCGGCATCGCGCTCGGCGGTGCGATCTGCGAAATGGCGTGGAACCAGGGCATCGACCTTTACGGGCACGACAACAACCGATTCCTCGCGGGTGCCGAATACGTCGCGAAGGCGAACCTCGTGCAGCCGGACGGCACGTTCCTTCCGGTGCCGTACGCGCCGTATGCGAACGTCGATGTCACGCAAGCGCAATTTTCGACCGCCGGCCAGGGAGTGATCCGCCCGTGCTGGGCGCTCGTCTACAACCATTACGTGAACCGCAAGGGGCTGTCGGCACCGTGGTCCGCGAAGTTCGCGCGCGCGATCCAGCCCGAGGGCGGCGGCGGCAACTACGGCGAAGCGAGCGGCGGATACGATCAACTCGGCTACGGCACGCTGACGTGCACGCGCGACCCCGTTGCGCCCGCATCCGCACCGAGCGGGCTGACCGCGTGGCCGGCCGCCGAGCGGGTCGTGCTGTCGTGGTGGGGCGTCGCGAACGCAGCGAGCTACGACGTGAAGCGTGCGTCCGTCTCCGGCGGCCCGTATACGACCGTTGCCAGCGGCATCGTCGATCCGCTGACGTACACGGACACACCCACGCAAGGCGTCTGGTACTACGTGATCAGTGCGCGGACCGCGGCGGGTGAATCCGCGAATTCGCCGGAAGTCGCCGCGTCGACGGCGCTGCAACTGCATACGCTGCTGACCTTCGACGAGACGGGCGGCACGATTTCGGCGGATGCAAGCGGCAACGGCCATGCGGCCACGCTCGCCGGCGGCGCATCGCACGTCGCCGGAAAGCGCGGCAACGCGGTGTCGCTCGACGGCTCCAGCGGCTACGTCGCGCTGCCGAACGACATCGTCGCCGACGTGTCGGACTTCACGATCGCGGCGTGGGTCAACTGGCGCGGCGGGCAGACGTGGTCGCGCATCTTCGATTTCGGTTCGGGCACCGGACGCTATCTGTTCGTCACGCCGAAAAGCGCTCACGGGACGATGCGCTTCGCGATCACGACCAATGGCGGGCATGGCGAGCGCACGATCGACGGCAACGCCGCACTGCCGGCCGGGCAATGGGCGCACGTCGCGGTCACGCTTTCGGCCACGACCGCGACGCTCTACCTGAACGGCAATGCGATCGGCTCGGCGAGCGACGTCATCTTCGCGCCATGGCGCATCGGCAAAACCGCGCAGAACTGGATCGGACGCTCGCAGTATCCGGGCGACCCGTTCTTCAACGGCGCAATCGACGAATTCCGCATCCATCGCGGTGCGATGTCGGCCGCGCAGGTGAAGGCACTCGCTCAAGGCGCTTGACGCGTGCCCAGGTTCCGAATGTGCGCAGCGGCGGGCCGCGCCTCCGCGGCCCGCCGCTGCGACATCGCGCACGCACTCACGGCGATCGCCTGAAGTAATGCTGCGCCAGCGCGACCCAATACCGGACCCCGGCCGGAATGATGTCGTCGTTGAAATCGTATTTCGGGTGATGCAGCGCCGGCGCGGCCGTTCCGGCCGACGCGTTGCCGATCAGCACATAAGCGCCGGGGCGCTCCTCGAGCATGAAGCCGAAGTCTTCGGACGTCATGTTCGGCGGCACGTTGGCGTCGAGACGTGCGTCGCCGAAGGTGTCGCGAATCACCGCTTCGCAGAGCGCGGTCTCGGCCGGCGTGTTGACCGTCGCCGGGTAGTACTGAAAGAACTCGACATCGACTTGCGCGCCATGAGCGTGCGCGAGCGCCTCGCACATGAGCCGGACGTCGCGCTGCAACTGTTGCTGCAAGGCCGACGACAGCGTGCGAATCGTCCCGCGCAGCTCGGCGCTGTCCGGAATGACGTTGTCCGTCGTTCCCGCATGGAACATGCAGACCGAAATGACGGCCGGATCCACGGGATCCTTGTGCCGCGCGGCGATGGTCTGACACTGCAGCACCATCGAACAGGCGAGCGGGACGGGATCGATGCCCAGGTGCGGCTGCGCCGCATGCGCGCCCTTGCCGGTCACCGTGATCCTGAACCGGCAGCCCGCGGCCATGATCGGCCCCGTGCGCAACCCGAAATGCCCAGCCGGCAAACCGGGCCAGTTGTGCATGCCGAATACCGCTTCCGTCGGGCATTGCTCGAACAGCCCGTCGTCGATCATCTTCCGCGCGCCCGCGCCGCCCTCTTCGCCGGGCTGAAACACGAAATGAACCGTGCCCGGCAACTGCCGCAGGTCCTTCAGCACGCGCGCGGCGCCGAGCAACATGACGGTATGCCCGTCATGCCCGCACGCATGCATGATTCCCTGCGCGCCGGACGCGTGCGCGAAATCATTGGCTTCCTGGATCGGCAGCGCATCCAGATCCGCACGGAGCACGATTCCGCGGCGTGGGTCCGCACCGGGCAGGCTCGCGACCACGCCCGTGCCGCCCATCCCGCGTGTCACCGCATAGCCGAGATCTTCAAGCTCGCGTGCAACGACGTCGGCCGTCCGGTGTTCCTCGAATCGCAACTCGGGATGCGCATGCAAGTCGCGACGCAAGGTCGCCCAGTGCGCGTGATGCGCTTTCAACGACGTCTCGGGAATGATGGGGTTTTCCAATTTCGACACCCTTGCAAGGCAAACCGGTTCAAGTCGGGACTGCGGCCGCGTCAATCATGAAACCCCAGGATCGACTTGACCTCCATGTACTCTTCCATCCCTTCGATCCCGTATTCGCGGCCGTTGCCCGACTGCTTGTATCCGCCGAACGGCGCTTGAGGATCCCACGCCGGGTAGTTCACGTGCACCTGCCCCGAGCGGATGCGCGCAGCCACCTCGCGCACGCGCTCCTTGTCCGTGCCCTGCACGTGTGCGCCGAGTCCGTAGACCGTGTCGTTCGCGATCGCGACGGCTTCGTCGACGGTGTCGTAAGGCAGGATCGCGAGGACCGGGCCGAAGATCTCCTGCTGCGCGATCGTCATGTCGGTGCGGACATCCGAAAAGATCGTCGGACGCGCATAGAACCCGTGGTCGAATCCCGCCGGCCGCCCGGGGCCGCCGGCGATCAGCTTCGCTCGTTCGTCGATGCCCGCGTCGATCATCTGCGCGACGCGGCCGAACTGCGCGCGATTGGCCAGCGGGCCATGCGTCGTCGCCTCGGCGAACGGATCGCCGACGACCATGCGTTCCATTGCCGCGACGGCCAGCGCCTCGACGCTGCCCAGCACGCCGCGCGGCACGATCAGCCGGGTCGGCGCGCTGCACGACTGGCCCATGTTCCGGAACGCGGCGGCAACGCCCGGCGCGATGGCGCGCGACAGGTCCGCATCGGGCAACACGATGTTCGGCGACTTGCCGCCCAGTTCCTGCGCGACGCGCTTGACGGTCGGCGCCGCCGCCTGCGCAACCAGCACGCCTGCGCGCGTCGAGCCGGTGATCGACACCATGTCGACCTCCGGGTGCGACGCGAGCGACGCGCCCACCTCCGTGCCGCTGCCGCTCACCAGGTTGAACACGCCCGCCGGCACGCCCGCATCGGCGATCACTTCCGCGAACAGCAACGCGCTGAGCGGCGACAGCTCACTGGGTTTCAGCACCACCGTGCAGCCCGCCGCGAGCGCCGGGCCGACCTTCGCCGTGATCTGATAGATCGGCCAGTTCCACGGCGTGATCAGCGCGCAGACGCCGATCGGCTCGCGCACGATCGCGGTCGTCCCGCGCCGGGTCCGGAACGGATAGCTGGCCAGATTGTCGCGCGCGACCCGGATATGTTCGGCCGCGAGCGGCACGTGAGCGCTGCGTGCATAGCCGATCGGCGCGCCCATTTCCATCGCGAGCGCCATGGCGAACCGTTCGGCACGCTCCAGGATCAACGCGTGAATGCGGTCGAGCAGCGCGGCGCGTTCTTGCGGCGACGTCGCCGACCAGCGTTCGAACGCATTGCGCGCGGCCCGCACCGCACGGTCGGTGTCGCGCGCGTTGCCGAGCGGGATGTCGCACAGCACGTCCTCGGTGGACGGGCAGACGACCGCGAACCGCTCGCCGCCGTCAGGCAAAACCCAGTCGCCGTCGATGAAGAAGCGATCGAGCCTGCCGGCTTCCATCAGGTGGCGAACCGGTGAAGCGATGGGTGAATTCATTGGAGGATGTCCTTGAGTCGATGGCATGGGCTCGCGAACGGCCGAAGCCGCGGTTTGCCGACTAGAAATCGGCCACCTTGCCCCACGCGGAATCGCCGAACCGGCTCGGCCGATACGGTACCGGGTCCACGATCGGTTGCGCACCCGTGGCGAGATCCGCGATCAGGTGACCGGCGCCGGGGCCGATGCCGAAGCCGTGACCGGAAAAGCCTGCCGCCAGGATCAATCCCGGCACGCCCGGCACTTCGCCGATGCCCGGCACGCCGTCCGGCGTGCTGTCGACGAACCCGGCCCATGCGTGCGTGATCGTCGATTCGCGAAGTTCCGGGAGCAGTTCGACGGCACGTCGATACGTTTCGGCGACCGTCGGCATATCGGGCTTCGGATCCAGGATGCGCACCGCCTCCATCGGCGTCGGCGCATCGAGGCGCCACCGCTTCAGCGTTTCGTGGCCGCCGCGCATCCCTTCGAGCCCGCCCGGCAAAAGATTGCGCCAACGCTTCGCGAACATCGGCACGAACTGCGGCGCGAATCGCAGAAACTGCGGCGTCACGTCCACGCGTGCGCGGCCGCTGATGGCCAGTGCGTAGCGTCCGTCGCCGCGACGCGTCACGGACACGCCTGAGGTATACAGCGCATCCGGCAGGCGCTGTTCGATGGGCGACACGCTCAGGATCGACTGACGGATCGACGCCTGCGGAAACCGGATACCGAGCTGACGGCAAAACGACGACGCCCACGCGCCACCGGCAAGCACGACCGTCCGGGTCCTGATCACGCCGGCTTCCGTGACGACGCCGCTGACGCGCCCGCCCTCCAGCTCGATGCCGCGCGCCGCGCAGTGCTGGTTGACGCTGCCGCCGAGCTTCATGAACGCGGCCGCCACGGCCGGTGCGGCCTTCCCCGGGTCGGCCGTGCCGTCGCTCGGCGAGAACACGCCGCCCTTCCACGACCGCCCGGTCGCGTGCCCGCGCTCGCCGGCCTGCTTGCTGTCGAGCATGTACGTCGTCACGCCCGCGGTCTTCGCGAAATCGCCCCAGCTGGCCCAGCGCGACAGCTCGGCCTCGTCGTTGCTCAGATACAGCAGCCCGCAGCGATGAAAGCCCGTGTCTTCGCCGGATTCGACGGCGAAGCGTTCCCACAGATCGATGCTCTTGCTTGCCATCGGCAATTCGCGCTCGTCGCGGTTCTGCTGCCGGCACCAGCCCCAGTTGCGGCTCGACTGCTCGGCCCCGATTCGGCCTTTCTCGACCAGCGCGACCGACACCCCGCGCCGGGCCAGGTAGTACGCGGTGAAGACGCCGATGATGCCGCCGCCGATCACGACGACATCGGCCGAAGCCGGCGGCGTGGATGGCGTTTCGATTTGGCGCAACGGAGGGGACATGTTCAGTCTCGTTCGGTTGATACGTGGACGTTCTGCACGACGTAGAATTTCGCCACGCGTTCGCGGCTTTCCCATCCGATCGATGCGCCGCGCGGCACGAAGAGCGCGTCGCCGGCGCCGAGCGACAGCATGCTGCCGTCGGGCGCGGCGAACCGTACGCTGCCGGCGAGCAGAAGCATGAACTCGTTCACGCGATGCGGGCGAACGATCCGGTGATAGGGCGTCGAATCCCACGTGCCGGCGCAGTATTCGGCGCCGTCGTCGATGAACACGTTGTCGCTTCGGCACTGCGGTGCGGGGCCGAGCAGCACCTCGGGCGGCAGCGATGCGGACGGCTTGAAGTTGGCGTCGGCACGCAGCGGGAACACGCCGCGCTTCGTCGGTTCCGCGCATGCAGCCGCGCAGAACATGACGAGCACGTGCGATTCCGCGGCAATGCGGAGTGCCGAGCCGCCGCCGATAACCGCCCCCTCCCCCGGCCCCAGCACCAACGGTGCGGCGCCCGCCGCTTCGAGCGTCAGCTCGCCTTCGACGACGAGGAGGGTCTCGATGTGCGGGTAACGCGAGACATCAAGCTCGCCAACGAAACGGATACGCCCGGCGGCCATCGCGTCGGGCCCTTCCCACGCGATCTCGCGATGTCGCGCGAAAGGATCGCGCTCCCCGAATGCCTGCTTGCGGAAGGCGGTTGTATTGGTCATGCCGTCGGCACGATGCAACACGAAAACTGCGGTCATTTCTGCTCCTGCCCAGTGCGCGGCGATGTTGTCGAGAACCCGTCGCGCGGTATCGGAAATCGTTGTTCGCGGACGTCGCCCGCCGCGCGCCTATGCAACGTGACACGACGCTTCGCTGCGTTCGGCGCGTGTGCGCGTCGACGACGTTCGCGCCGGCGCGTCACCCGGCCGGGCGACCATGTAATCGCGCGGCGTGATCCCGAGCACCCGCCGGAAATGCCGGCACAGATGGCTCTGATCGAAGAAGCCGACCTCGGTCGCGACGACCGACGGCGCCAGACCGGCGCGCAGCAAATCCTGCGCACGCCGCACGCGTACGAGACACAGATACCGGTGCGGTGACAAGCCGACTTCGCCGCGAAAGCGCGCGGTGAAACGGGATACGCTCAATCCGGCGACCGCCGCGAGCGTGTCGAGATTCAGCGCTTGTGCGAACGATGCATCGATCGTGCGCAGCACGTCGCCGATCGCCGGCGAGACGGGCTGCGGAACTCGCGGTGCACGCGGCGGCGCGCCGTCAAGCGAATCGTGGAACAGGGTGACCATGCTTGCCGTCCTCATGCGATCGTCTTGACGGCTGCGCCTTGTGCGGCGAAATGCGCGATCGAGCACGGCTCGATCGACGCGGCCATCGTGTCACCGCCGCCCGTCCCGTCGTGGCGGCCTTCGCCCAAGGCAAGCAGGCAAACAAATCGTGCGGTCATATCGAATCCTCCCGGAGCAGCCGCTTCAATGCAGGAAATCCTGCATCCGGTAATACGCGCCGACGAACGGCAGGAACCACGCTTGCCCGAAATGGCCGGGCATTGCCGGCCAGTCGAGTTCGCGCCACGGATTCGACGCGGCCGCGCCGTACAGCACGTCGGCCATCACGCGGCCCATGTGCACGGACATCTGCACGCCGTGGCCGCTGTAGCCCATCGAGTAATAGAGCCCGTCGTGCTGGCCCGCGCGCGGCAGCCGGTCGGCGGTGATGTCGACCAGCCCGCCCCAGCAGTAATCGAGCCGCACGTTCGCCAGTTCCGGGAAATAGCCGGCCATACCGGCGCGCAGGATCTCGCCGCTTTTCGCGTCGGAGCGCGGGCTCGACATCGCGAAGCGCGCGCGACCGCCGAACAGCAGCCGGTTGTCGGGCGTCACGCGGAAGTAGTTGCCGATCTGGCGCGACGTGACGTACGCACGGCGATGCGGGAACAGCCGGTTCAGTTGCGCGTCGGGCAGCGGCTCGGTCACGACGATGAAACTGCCGACCGGCGCGATGCGCCGCCGGAACCAGGCGAACGGGCCGTGCTGCGACGCGCCGGTCGCGACCAGCACGCGATCGGCGACGAGCGTGCCGCGCGTGCAGGTGATCACGTGGCGCTCGCCGTCGATCCGCTCGAGTTGCGTGACGGCCGCCTGCTCGTAGATGCGCGCGCCCGCCCGCACGGCCGCCTGTGCGAGGCCGACGCCGAACTTGCCCATGTGCATCTGCACGCCGTTACGCTGCAACAGCCCGCCGTGGAAGCCGTCCGAGGCGACTTCATCGCGAATGCGCGACGGCTCGATCAATTCGATGTCGGGATCCACGTCACGCCGCAGCGCGTCGAACGTCTTCGCCAGTCCCGCGAAATGCTGCGGCTTCGCGGCGAGCTTCAGCTTGCCGGCACGCCGGAAATCGCAGTCGATTGCATGTTCGGCGACGATCGCCTCGACGCTCTTCACCGCGCTTTCGTAGGCGCGATAGAACTGCTTTGCAGGTTCGGCGCCGATCCGCGCGGCCAGCGATGCGTAGTCCTGCGCGACGCCGGTATTGCACTGGCCGCCGTTTCGGCCAGACGCTTCGCCCGCGATCTGCGCGGCTTCGAGCACGACCACCGATACGCCGCGCTGCGCCAGCGCGAGCGCCGCCGACAGGCCGGTGAAGCCGCCGCCGATCACGGCCACATCGGCGCGCCCTTCGACGGGCCCTTCGCAGCCTGCACGAAACGCGGGGCGCGTATCCAGCCAGTACGATTCGAATTTCATCGGATCCTTCTCGAGCATTCCGTCGACAGCGATCGCTGATCGCCCGTTGAAAGTCATTTAATCACCGTCAAAAAGCGCGGTTGCCGCGTATTCGCGCACGGCGCGCGCACGATGCACCGTTTTGCACGACCGCCGCAGCAGACTATGCGGATCGCCGCGCGGCGCGCTACAAACGCACTGGCTGCACCGGCGCGGCACCCTCCGCCGGCTCGGCCTGGAAGCGCGCGAGATCTTCCTCGCTGCGATGGCACAACACCTGCGCGCCGTTCTCGAGCGTGCGCAGCGCGGGTGCGGTCCGGTTGCACACGCCGTCCACCCGCATCGCGCAGCGCGACAGGAACGGACACAGCTCGGCGTCGTCGGCGCTCGCGCCGATCGGCACGAGCGGCCGGTGGCAGCGCTCGGCCGCATCGTCGAGCCAGCCCGCGCGCAACTCCGGTGCCGACGACACGAGCAGATGCGAATACGGGTGGTAAGGCGGCGCACAGAGCGCGTCGCGGCTACCCGTTTCGACGCGACGGCCCGCGTACAGCACGACGATGTCGTCGCTGATCGCGCGCACTTTCGCGATGTCGTGCGTGATGAACACGTACGACACGCCGAGCTTCGCCTGCAGGACGCGCAGCAAATCGATGATCGCGGCGCCGACCACGGTGTCGAGTGCCGACGTGACCTCGTCGCACAGAATCAGGTCGGGCTCGGCCGCCAGCGCGCGCGCGAGGTTCACGCGCTGCTTCTGTCCGCCGGACAGCTCGCCGGTGCGCCGCGCGGCCACCGCCTGCGGCAGCCGCACGAGTTCGAGCAGCTCCGCGACGCGCTGGCGTGCACGCGCGCCCTTGATCCCGTGATAGAACGCGAGCGGCCGCGCGAGCGTGCGCTCGACGCTATGCACCGGGTTGAGCGCGGTATCGGCGTTCTGGAACACGATCTGCACGCGACGGTGCTGCTCCTTGGTGCGTTTGCCGATATCGAGCGCGAGCGGCTCGCCGTCGAGCAGAATCTGCCCGGCCGTCGCCGGCACGAGGCCCGCGATCACCTTCGCGAGCGTCGTCTTGCCCGAGCCCGATTCGCCGATCACGCCGACCGTCTGCCCGCGCCCGATGCGCAGGTCCACTTCGTGCAGGATCACCTTCGCGGGCCAGCCTTTCGCGGTACGGCCGCCGTAACCGGCGATCGCGCCGCGCACGTCGAGCAGCGGCGCCGGCGCGGCGCTCGCCGCTTTCGCGTCGCGTTCGGCATCGCTCGGCGTCACCGCCGCGATCAGGCTTTGCGTGTACGGATGCGCCGGCGCATGCAGGATCTGTTCGGTATCGCCCGCTTCGCGGATCACGCCGTCGCTCAGCACGACGATCCGGTCGGCCATCTGCGCGACCACCGCCAGATCGTGCGACACGTATACGGCGCTCATCCCGTAGCGCCGGATCACGCTTTTGAAGGCCTGCAGCACGTCGATCTGCGTGGTCACGTCGAGCGCGGTGGTCGGCTCGTCGAGGATCACAAGCTCCGGATCGGTGATCAGCGCCATCGCGGCCATCAGCCGCTGCAGCTGACCGCCCGACACCTGATGCGGATAGCGTTTGCCGATCGTCTCGGGCTCGGGCAGCGCGAGCGCGCGGAACAGCTCGACCGCCTTCGCCTGCGCGTCGCGCTTCGACAGCGTCTTGTGGATCAGCGCGCTCTCGATCACCTGGTCGAGAATCGTGCGCGACGGGTTGAACGCGGCGGCCGCGCTCTGCGCGATGTAGGCGACCTTGCGGCCGCGCAGCGCGGCCAGCGCCGGTGCCGACAACGTGCAGACATCGGTGCCGCCGAGCTTCACCGAGCCGCCCGCGATCCGGCAGCCGGCACGCGCATGGCCCATCAGCGACAGCGCGATCGTGGTCTTGCCGGAGCCCGATTCGCCGATCAGTGCGAGCACCTCGCCACGCCCGATATCGAAATCGACGCCGTGGACGATCGTCGTTTCCTCGCCGCCCGGCCGGCCGCCGACCACGCGCAGCCCGCGCACCTCGACGAGCGGAGTCGAATCGTGTCGCATCAGCGCTCTCCGGCGGCAGCGGCCGCGCCTTTGCGGCGACCGCGATGCGGCAGGCCGTCGATCAACAGGTTGACGCCCACCGTCAGGATCGCGATCGCGACCGCGGGCATGATCGCGACGGCCGAGCCGTCGCCGAGGCTCGCGATGTTCTCGCGCACGAGCGAGCCGAGGTCCGCGTATGGCGGCTGCACGCCGAGCCCGAGAAAGCTCAGGCCGCTCAGCAGCAGCACGACGAACGTGAAGCGCAGCCCCGTATCGGCGAGCATCGGATGGATCATGTTCGGCAGCATCTCGACACACGCGATGTACAGCGCGCTTTCGCCTCGGGCGCGTGCCACCTGCACGAATTCGAGCGTGCTGATGTTGACCGCCAGCGCCCGCGCGATCCGGTACGAGCCCGGCATGTAGCTGACCGCCGCGGTCAGGACCAGGAGCGGCAGCGACGAGCCGAATGCGGCGACGAACATCAGCGCGAACATCTTCGACGGTATCGACGTGAGCGCATCGAGCAGCCGGCTCATCGTCTCGTCGACCGCGCGGCCCGACACCGTCGCGAGCAGCCCGAGCGTCGTGCCGGTCAGCGCCGCGAGCAGCACCGCCGCGAGCGCGAGCAGCACGGTCAGGCGCGTGCCGTACAGGATCCGGCTCAGCATGTCGCGACCGAGGAAGTCGGAGCCGAACGGCAGCTTCGCGCTGAACGGCGCGAACACGTCCGGCGTGACGATCGCGCCGACCTCGTGCGGCGCGAGCAGTGGCGCAAATGCCGCGATGAACAGCATCAGGCCGACCATCGACAGGCCGACGCGGCCGCCGGTCGTCAGTTTCACGCGCGCGGCGCGGCGCTTGCGCGGCTGGTCGGGGGCGGGCGCGGCGGGCGGCGTCGCACCGCTCCACGGCGGAGGCGGATCGCCGGACGGCGGCAGCGCGCTGCTGCGTTGAACGGGTTCGGTCGGGTGCATGGGCGGCATCTCGGAAGAAGGACGGGACGCTCAGGTCCGCAGTCTCGGGTTCGACACGATCGAGCACAGGTCGGCGAACAGCACGAGCGTCAAATAGGCGACGCAGAAGATCAGCGTGCACGCCTGGACCAACGGGAAATCGCGGTTGCCGACGGCGTCGACCATCAGGCTCGCGAGGCCCGGATAGTTGAAGATCGTCTCGACGACGATCACGCCGCCGAGCAGATACGACAGGCTCAACGCGACCGCATTGGCGATCGGGCCGATCGCGTTCGGCAGCGCATGGCGCAGCACGACACGCGCGGGGCTCGCGCCCTTGAGCATGGCCATCTCGACGTACGACGCGCTCAGCTGCTCGATCACCGCGGCGCGCGTCATCCGTGCCATCTGCGCGATCACGACCGCGCACAGCGTCAGCACCGGCATCGCATACGCGCGCAGGAAATCGTGCAGGCTTTCGATCGGGCCGCTGTACGACAGCGCGGACAGCCAGTGCAGCTTCACGGCCAGCACGAGCACGGCGACCGTCGCGATCAGGAATTCCGGCGTCGCGACGAGCGACAGCGTGCCGAGGCTGATCACGCGATCGACCACCGATTCGCGCTTGACCGCCGCGAGGATCCCGAGCATCAGCGCGATCGGCACCGACACGGCGGTCGTGATCGCCGCGAGCGCGAGCGACTTCGGCAGGCGTCCGCCGATCATCTCCGACACAGGCATGTCGCCCGACAGCGAGCGGCCGAAATCGCCGTGCAGCAGCCCCGCGAGCCAGTGCAGGTAGCGCACGTGGGCCGGCATGTCGAGGCCGAACTGCTGACGCAGCGCGGCGATCGTCTCCGGCGTCGCGGACTGGCCGAGCGCGGCCTGCGCGGCGTCGCCCGGCAGCAGGTTCGTGATCGTGAAGATGATCGCGGACACGATCAGCAGCGTCAGCGCGGTGACCGCGATGCGCCGGCCGATCAGCCCGAGCAGGATTCGATTCATGAAGCGGCACTCCGGAAAAGGTCGCGCGCGACCGGGGCGGTGACCCGCACCGGTCGCGCGGCGGCGGCACGCGTCGTGCTCAGGCGTTCCACCACACGTGCTCGGCGAACATGAAGCCCATCATTCCGCCGGTCGGAATCGAGCCGAGGCCCGCGAGCCGCTTGTCGTAGCCGTCGAGGAAGCTGATGAAGGCCGGAATGCCGACCCGGCACTGCTGCGCGACGAGCACCTGCATGTCGCCATACATCTGCTTGCGCTTCGCGTCGTCGGTTTCCGATCGCGCGGCGAGCAGCAACTGGTCGAACTTCGCGTTCTTCCAGCCCGACTCGTTCCACGGCGCATCCGACTTGAAGAACTGCGTGAACACCACGTCGGCGCTCGAGCGCGGGTTGATGTTGCCGAAGCCGAGCGGATGCTTCATCCAGTGGTTCGACCAGTAGCCGTCGGGCGACACGCGGTTCACCTGCAGGTTCAGCCCGATCTTCTGGCCGGCCTGCTGCAGCAGCACGGCCATTTCGATCGACCCGTTCGCGTCGGACGTCGCATAGATCGGCGGCAGCGTGGCGCCCAGCGCGCCCGCCTTCTGGAACAGGAACTTCGCCTTGTCCGGATCGTGCGGCCGCTGCGGCAGCGATGCGTTGAAGTAGCGATGCCCCGGCGGGATCGGCTGGTCGTTGCCGATCACCGCGTAGCCGCGGAACACCGCCGAGCGGATCTGCTCGCGATCGAACAGGTACTTCATCCCTTCGACGAAATCCGGGTTCGCGGTGATCGGATTGTCGCTGCGCACGATCAGGTCGGTATAGAGCCCCGACTTGGTTTCCTGCAGCGCATAGCCCGGCGTCGACGCGACCCGCTGCGTCGAGCGCGGATCGATCGCGTTGATCAGGTGCACGTCGCCCGACAGCAGCGCGTTCAGTCGCGCGGCGCTGTCGCTGATGCCGATCAGCTCGATCTCGTCGAGGTACGGCATCCCCGGCTTGAAGTAGCTGTCGTTGCGCACGCCGACGGTCGACACGCCCGGCTTGAACGATTTCAGCTTGTACGGGCCGCAACCGATGCCGGTGCTGAAGTCGGTCGTGCCGTCCTTGACGATCACGAGCTGCGGCGTCGCGAGGATCACCGGCAGATCGGCGTTCGCGCTGACGAGCGTGAGCGTGACCTCGTCCGGGCCGCTCGCCTTCGCGTCGGCGAACTGATCGGCGAGCGGCTTGACCTTCGAGGCGGTGGCCGCGTTCTTGTGGCGCATCAGCGAGAACACCACGTCGGCCGGCCCGACCGGTTTCCCGTCGTGGAACGTGACGCCCTTGCGCAACTTGATGATCCACGTCTTCGCGTCGGTCGTCTGCAACGACTGCGCGAGATTCATCTGCGGCGTCAGGCTCGCGTCGAGCTGCGTAAGGCCGCTGTAGAACATGAAGAAACGAATGTAGTCGGCGCCCGTCGAGCCCTTGGCCGGGTCGAGCGTGTCGGCCGTCGAACTCGATTCGTTCGCGACCCGGATCTTGCCGCCGCGCTTGGGCGCCGGCGCGGCGAACGCCGATTGCGCGTCCATCAGCAGCCCGCCGCCGCCAACGGCCATCATGCCGCTCGCCGCCATGACCCGCATCATGTCGCGGCGCGTGAAGCCGCCCTTGCCGCCGTTGTCGATATCGTCGCTCATCCGAACTGCTCCTGACTGTGGAAAGTGGGTCTGGGGTCCAGCGTGGTTCGAGAAACCGTCGCGCCGCCTGCTGGTAGCGGGCGCGACGTCTGCGCATTGAGTTCATTTAAGCATCGCCAAAATGCGGGTTGTCGCGATTCGGGGCGGCTGCACGATACGATTCGACCGTTTTGGGCCACCTGCGCAGCATGATTTGCTGCGCGGCCACGCGTGCCGCCGTTTGCTCGATGCCGTGTCGCGACGGCTGCGCAGCACGTGCGCGACGAAGGAAATCGTAAAGCGATGCACGCGGCAGATTGCGCCGACAAAATTGGCGATTCGGCATCCGAAGCGCGTTCGGCTCACGCAAACCGCATGTTTGCGTGGAATGCGCACTCGCGGCCCGCCGTGCCCGAAACGACCGGAACGCCCGCGTGCGCATGCGACGGCGGATGCCGCCTGCGACGACGCCCGGCGCATGAAAGATCGGGAGATTGCCGCGACGTTGAAGCGGCTTTGCGAGACAACAGGAATACGGCCGGATTGCCCGATGCGGGTACGAACCCGTGGCGCGGCGCCAGGCCGCAATTCCCCGCTGTGATGCGGCCGACGCGGTCGATGCCTGCGCGTCGGCGCGAACGCCGGACACCGGCCGGCGTGGCGAGAGGGAGACGAGATGATGCCGTTGCCGGCAGATGCCGGCACGCGGCCGTCAGGCAGCCAGCCTGAACACCGAGACGGCGGCCCGCAACCGTGCCGCCTGTTCATCCAGCGAGGACGCGGCAGCGGCAGCCTGCTCCACCAGCGCGGCATTCTGCTGCGTCACTTCGTCCATTTGCGCGACCGCGAGGCCGACCTGCTCGATGCCGGTGCTTTGCTCGGCGGATGCCGCTGAAATCTCGCCCATGATGTCGGCCACCCGGTCGATCGACCGGACGATCTCCGTCATCCGCGCGCCCGCCGTCTCGACGAGCCGGCTGCCGCTGCCGACCCGCTCGACCGACGCCTCGATCAATCCCTTGATGTCCTTCGCGGCCGCCGCGCTGCGTTGCGCGAGCGAGCGCACCTCCGAGGCCACGACCGCGAACCCGCGCCCCTCCTCGCCGGCCCGCGCGGCCTCGACCGCGGCGTTAAGCGCGAGAATGTTCGTCTGGAACGCGATGCTTTCGATCACGACGGTAATGTCGGCGATCCGCACCGATCCGTCCGAAATCTGCCGCATCGTTTCGACGACTTCGCGCACGGCCGCGCCGCCGAGTTCCGTCGCCTCCTTCGCGTGGGTCACGAGCGTATTGGCCTGACGTGCATTGTCGGCATTCTGTTTGACCGTCGACGTGATCTGCTCCATGCTCGCGGCCGTTTGCTGCAGCGACGCGGCCTGTTCCTCCGTGCGCTGCGACAAGTCCAGATTGCCTTGCGCGATCTCGCCGGTGCCGACCGCAATCGAGTGGGTCGTGGTCTGGATTTCGGCGATGGTCTCGGTCAGCCGGGCCTTCATGTCGGCGAGCGCGACGAGCAGGCTGCCCGGCGCGGCGTGCGCCGTATCGAACTGCACGTCCAGTTCGCCGGCGGCGATGCGGGCCGCGATCTCGGTCGCGTGCGCGGGCTCGCCGCCCAGCGTCCGTCGGACGCTGCGCAACACGCCCCACGCGATCGCCGCCAGCGACGCCGCGATGACGAGCGTGATGGCGCCGAGCACCTGCGCAAGCCGCGTGAACGCGGCGTTGATGTCGTCGTAGAAGAATCCCGTGCCGATCCACCAATCCCACTCCGGAATGGCGACCACGCCCTGGAGTTTCGGCTCCACGTCCGCGTCCGGGCTGCGCTTGATCAGCACGTCGACGAGCGCGAAATGCGCCTGGGCCATTCCGGCGCGATACGCCTCGCTGTCGGTCATGCCGCCGGTCGTGCGGTTGCCCTTCGCGCGGGTGCCGATGAACTTCGCGTTCGGATGCATGAGGTTAACGCCGTCGGACGTCGTCACCCAGAAGTAGCTTTTCGAATTCGCATTGAGCGCGGACAACGCGGCCTTGGCCTGCTGCTGGGCCTGCTCCCGCGTGAGCGTGCCGTTCGCCTGCATCGCGCGATACGCGTCGACCAGATGCTCGGCTTTGGTCAGAAGAATGACGATCTCGTCACGGCGGCTGTCGATCAGCGCGTCGCGCAGCGTGTGCAGCGACATCGCGGCAAGCAATGCAACGCCGAGCAGCGCCGCGGCGACGAGCATCAGCAGTTTCGTGGACAACTTCATGCGGAGGGCCTCGCAATATTAACCGTTCGGTACATATATCGGCCCGGGCGGCCCTGCCTTGAATGGCGCCGTATCGGTAATTACCCTCGGTTCGTGCGGTGATCGCACGCGCAAGGCGGCACGGCCGGCGCACCACGCCGGTCGTTCGCGACGCGCACGGCCGCGCGCGCGGGGCACGCGGCCCCACGCCGGCGCGGCGTCGCTTACAGCCCGAGCTGCGTCGCGAGATGGCCGATGTCCGACACCTCGTAGTAGTTGTAGAACGGCGTGCCCGGCTCATGGCCGCGGTTGACGAACGCCTTGTGCTTGATGCCGAGATCCTCGGCCGTCATCAGGTCGTAACGCAGGCTCGACGACACGTGCAGCACGTCCTCCGGCTTGCAGCCGAGCTTGTCGAACATGTATTCGAAGCCCTGCATCCGCGGCTTGTACGACTGCGCCTGCTGCGCGGTGAACACCGCATGGAACGGCGCGCCGAGCTTGTCGACGTTGCTCATGATCTGGTCGTCCGACGCGTTCGACAGGATCACCAGCTTGTACTTCGTGGCCAGCCGCGAAAGCCCGGCCGGCACGTCCGGATGCGGGCCCCACGTCGGCACCGCCAGATAGAAACGCTCGGCCTCCGCCTCGTCGAACTTCACGCCGATCCGCGCGCAGGTGCGCCGGATCGCATTGACGACGACGTCGCGGTACGGCTTCCATGCGCCGAGCACTTCGTCGAGCCGATACGCGGCGAACGCGCGCACGAATTCCTCAAGCGCGACCGGCGACAGCCGGTCCGCGTAGACCTCGCGCGCCATGTCGGCCATCCGGAAGCGGGTCAGCGTGCCATAGCAGTCGAACGTGATGTACTTCGGTTCAAATTGGATCATGTGACGTCCTGTCGGTGTGAAGCCCCGGCAGGGCCGGGGACGGTCTGGGTTCAACGAAATTGAATCAGGGCAAAAAATCCGTCGCGCATCGTTCGACGCGGCTCGAAACGCAGATTCGCCGCGTGTTGCAGGCCGCCGGCAGCACGATCTGCGGCGTGATCGCACGCGGCGCCGTCGGCGGCGAGCCGGCCGACTTCACGAAACCGTCATGCGGCCGCCGCGTTTCCATCGTAGCGGCATTCCCACAGCAGAAGCTGTCGCAATGACGGGCCGCTCCGGCATGCAGCGCGCGTTCGCCCGTGCCGATCGAGCCGGTTTGCGTCGATCTCGCACGACCGCCCGCCGACGCCGGAAAACAGGCGAATCGTCCTATCCGCGCCGCGGTGGCGCTGGCAGAGTCGATATGTCATTCCTACCCATCCGGAGTCCGGCGTGGCCGACCTCAATTCTTCCAGCACGCTCACCTATCGCCCGTTCGCCGAAACCGATCTGCCTGCCGCGCACCGGCTGTCGGAAGCAGTCAAGTGGCCGCACCGGCTCGACGACTGGCGCTTCGCATTCCAGCTCGGCAACGGCTTCGTCGCCGAAGACGAAGCCGGCATCGTCGGCACCGCGCTCGGCTGGCGCTTCGGCGAATCGCACGCATCGCTCGGCATGGTGATCGTGTCGCCCGAGCGCCAGGGCCGCGGCATCGGCCGCGAACTGCTCGCGCGCGTCGTCGACAGCCTCGGCGCACGCACGATCTTCCTGCATGCGACGCCGTCCGGCGAACCGCTCTACGTGAAGTTCGGCTTCGAGGCGATCGGCACGATCGACCAGCACCAGGGCGCCGCGTTCCAGCCGCCGCTGATCTCGCTGCCGCCGGGCGAGCGCCTGCGCCCGCTCGGCACCAACGACGGCCCGCGCCTCGCCGCGCTCGCATCGCGCGCGGCCGGCTACCCGCGCGACGCGGTGATCGATGCGCTGCTCGGCGTCGCCAACGGGATCGCACTCGACCGCGACGGCGAACTGCTCGGCTTCGCGCTGTTCCGCCGTTTCGGCCGCGGGCACGTGATCGGCCCGGTGGTCGCACCGGACGCGCTGCGCGCGCAGGCGCTGATCAGCCACTGGCTCGCGCTGCACGAAGGCATGTTCGTGCGCCTCGACGTGCCGGGCGACAGCGGCCTGTCGGACTGGCTGCAGGGGCTCGGCCTGCCGCGCGTCGATACCGTCGTCGCGATGGCGCGCGGCGCGGCACCCGCCCGCGATCCGTCGTTGCGCGCGTTCGCGATCGTCAATCAAGCGCTCGGCTGAGCGGCGCGCGCGATGAGTTTCCTCTACAAGGCCGACCCGGTGCGCGGCGCGCAATGGGCGCGGCGCTTCGCGCAACAGGCGCCCGACCTCGCGTTCCGGATCTGGCCGGACCTCGGCGATCCTGAAGCCGTCCGCTATCTCGCCGCGTGGCAGCCGCCCGACGACCCGACCGCACTGCTGCCGAATCTGGAGATCGTGTTTTCGGTCGGCGCCGGCATCGATCAGTTCGACCTGTCGCGCGTGCCCGCGCACATTCCGGTCGTGCGGATGATCGAACCGGGCATCGTCGAAGGGATGGTCGAATACGTGACGCAGGCCGTGCTGACGATTCATCGCGACCTGTTCGACTATGCGGCGCAGCAGCGCGCGCACGTGTGGCGCGAGAAGCCGGTGCGCGCGGCCGCGTCGCGGCGCATCGGCGTGCTCGGGCTCGGCACGCTCGGGCAGGCCGTGCTCGACACGCTGCGGCGCTTCGGTTTCCCGTGCGCAGGGTGGAGCCGCACGCCGCGCTCGCTCGACGGCATCGACTGCCATGCGGGCGACGCGGCGCTCGACACGTTCCTCGCCCGCACCGACATCCTGATCTGCCTGCTGCCGCTCACCGACGACACGCGCGGCCTGCTCGGCACACGCGTATTCGACGCGCTGCCGGCCGGCGCATCGCTCGTGCAGGTCGGGCGCGGCCCGCAACTCGATGCGACCGCGCTGCTCGCCGCGCTCGACGGCGGCCGCCTCGACAGCGCGATCCTCGACGTGACGGACCCGGAGCCGTTGCCGGCCGGCCACCCGTTCTGGACGCATCCGCGCATTCGCATCACGCCGCACATCGCCAGCGCGACGCGGCCGGACACCGCGGTCGACGCCGTGCTCGCGAACCTCGCGCGCCATCGCGCGGGACAGCCGATGATCGGCGTTGTCGACCGCGCACGCGGCTACTGACGCGCGCGCCCGGCCCGGCGTGGCACGCAGCAGAAAATGCCGAAGCGCCCCGTGCAAACACCGCGTTCGTACGTTTCAGGTCGCAAATTGAAAGCGCGTACGGATTTCTCGCCCGGTAGCATGACCTCACGCTGACACCCGACGAGAGTCCCGCACTGCCATGAACCAAGCCGCGCTGATCGAAGCCGATCGTCAACACCTGATCCACCCTGTCGTCAACTATCGTGCGCACGAGGCGCGCGGCGTCACCGTGCTCGAATCCGCCGACGGCGTGTTCCTGCGCGACGCCGACGGCCACACGCTGCTCGATGCGTTCTCGGGCCTGTGGTGCGTGAACGTCGGCTACGGCCGCGACAGCATCGTGAAGGCCGCCGCCGACCAGATGGCGAAGCTGCCCTACGCGACCGGCTATTTCCATTTCGGCTCGCAACCCGCGATCGAGCTGGCCGAACGGCTCGCGGCACTCGCGCCGCCGTCGCTGAATCGCGTGTACTTCACGCTCGGCGGCTCGGATGCGGTCGATTCCGCGGTGCGTTTCATCACGCACTATTTCAACGCGACCGGTCGCCCGACGAAAAAGCACATGATCGCGCTCGAACGTGGCTATCACGGCTCGTCGTCGATCGGCGCCGGGCTCACCGCGCTGCCCGCGTTCCATCGTCACTTCGACCTGCCGCGCGCGGATCAGCACCACATCCCGTCGCCCTACCCGTATCGCCATCCGCTCGGCGACGACGCGCAGGCGCTGATCGCCGCGTCGGTCGCCGCGCTCGAGGCGAAAGTCGCCGAACTCGGCGCGGACAACGTCGCGGCATTCTTCTGCGAGCCCGTGCAGGGGTCCGGCGGCGTGATCGTCCCGCCGGCCGGCTGGCTGAAGGCGATGCGCGACGCATGCCGGCGCCTCGGCATCCTGTTCGTCGCCGACGAGGTGATCACCGGCTTCGGCCGCACGGGCCCGCTGTTCGCGTGCGAGACCGAGCAGGTCGACCCGGACCTGATGACCGTCGCGAAGGGGCTGACCGCCGGCTATGCGCCGATGGGTGCCGTGCTGATGTCCGATGAAATCTACGAAGGCATCGCGGGCAGCCGCGCCGATTCGCCCGCGGTCGGCCACGGCCATACGTATTCCGCGCATCCGGTGAGCGCGGCGATCGGCCTCGAGGTGCTGAAGCTCTATCACGAAGGCGGGCTGCTCGCGAACGGCCGCGAGATGGCGCCGCGTTTCGCCGCGGGGCTCGATGCGCTGCGCGCGCATCCGCTCGTCGGCGACGCGCGTTCGGCCGGCCTGCTCGGCGCGCTCGAACTGGTGGCCGACAAGACGCGCAAGACGCGCTTCGACCCCGCGCTCAACGTGCCCGACAGGATCGCAGCCGCCGCGTATGCGAACGGCGTGGTGTTTCGCGCATTCGGCGACGGCGTGCTCGGTTTCGCGCCGGCGCTCAGCTTCACCGCGGGCGAGTTCGACCTGATGTTCGAACGCGTGCGCAAGACGCTCGACGACGTGCTGGCCGATGCGGGCGTGCAGCGCGCGCTCGACGCCGCGCACGCGCAGCCGGCCTGACCGGCCAAGGGAAAGCCGGGCTTGTGGCGGCAATCGTTCGACTCTAAAGTAACCGGACATTCCATTTTTTCCCCTCTCACCCGACCATGACGGACAGCAAGCTGGATCGCATCGACCTGCGCATCCTCTCCCAGTTGCAAAAGCGCGGCCGCATGACCAACGTCGAACTGGCCGATGCGGTCGGGCTGTCGCCCAGCCCTTGCCTGATCCGCGTGAAGCGGCTCGAGAAGGCCGGCTATATCGGCGGCTACGGCGCGCACATCCAGCTCGAGAAACTCGGCGACGTGCAGGTCGTGTTTACCGAGGTCACGCTGGCCGACCACCGCCGCGAGGACTTCGACCGTTTCGTCGCGGCGATCCGCAACGTCGATGAGATCGTCGAGTGCCACCTCGCGAGCGGCGGCTACGACTATCTGCTGAAGTTCATCACGCGCAGCGTGAGCCATTACCAGACGATCGTCGAAGGGCTGCTCGAGCAGAACATCGGCATCGAGAAGTATTTCAGTTACGTGATCATCAAGTCGCCGTTCGTCAAACGGCACTACCCGCTCGAATCGCTGTTCGGCGAACGCCACTGACGGGCAGCGTGCGGCATCCGCGAACGCGGCGGCACGCCGTCCGCGCGGGGTAGTCGCGCGTCCGCGCTTCAGCCGTCGTCACCGAATCTCTCCATCCAAGGACCTGTCATGCCGCTTACGCTGTCCCGAACCGAACTCGTTCGCACCGCCAACCTGATCGACGGCGCCTGGCGCGACGCGCTAGACGGCCGCCGCTTCGACGTCACCGATCCGGCGACGCTCGAGACCGTTGCCCATGCACCCGACAGCGGCGCGGCCGACGCACGCGCCGCGACCGATGCGGCCGCGCGCGCGCTGCCCGCATGGCGCGCGACGCCCGCTCGCGAACGGGCCGCGATCCTGCGCGCATGGCATGCGGCGATCGTCGCGCACACCGACGATCTCGCGAAACTGATGTCGCGCGAACAGGGCAAGCCGCTCGCCGAAGCGCGCGGCGAAGTCGCCTACGGCGCGTCGTACGTGCTTTGGTTCGCCGAGGAAGCGACGCGCACGTACGGCGACCTGATTCCGCAGCAGCAGCGCGGCAAGCGGTTGAGCGCGATCAAGGAGCCGATCGGCATCGTCGCCGCGATCACGCCGTGGAATTTCCCGCTCGCGATGATCGCGCGCAAGATCGCCCCGGCACTCGCGGCCGGCTGCACGGTCGTCGCGAAGCCGGCCGAGGACACGCCGCTCACCGCGCTCGCGCTGGCCTTCCTCGCGCAGGAAGCCGGCGTGCCGCCCGGCGTGCTGAACCTGATCGCCGCATCGCGCGAACGCGGCATCGATGCGGTGGCCGACTGGCTCGCCGACGGCCGCGTGCGCAAGATCACGTTCACCGGATCGACGCCCGTCGGCAAGCTGCTCGCGCGCGAATCGGCGGCGACGCTGAAGAAGCTGTCGCTGGAGCTGGGCGGTAACGCGCCGTTCATCGTGTTCGACGATGCGGAACTCGACGCCGCGATCGACGGGCTGATGGCCGCCAAGTTCCGCAACGGCGGCCAGACCTGCGTATCGCCGAATCGCGTGTACGTGCAGGCCGGCGTCTACGATGCGTTCGCCGCGAAGCTCGCCGCGCGCGTCGCCGCGCTGAAGGTCGCGCCCGCGACCGACCCGGCCGCGCAGATCGGGCCGATGATCAACGCGCGCGCGGTCGATAAAATCGCGCGCCACGTCAGCGACGCCATCGAGCGCGGCGCGCGCGTGCTCGCCGGCGGCAAGCGTCTGCCCGAGCTCGGTCCGAATTATTACGCGCCGACGGTGCTCGCCGACGCCACCGCAGACATGCAGCTGACCTGCGAGGAAACCTTCGGCCCCGTCGCCGCGCTGTTCCGGTTCGACACCGAGGACGAAGCCGTCGCGGCCGCGAACGACACGCCGTTCGGGCTCGCCGCGTATTTCTACACACAGGACGTGCGGCGCATCGCGCGCGTGTCGGCGCGGCTCGAAACGGGCATCGTCGGCATCAACGAAGGCGCGCTCGCGAGCGAAGCCGCGCCGTTCGGCGGCGTGAAGGAATCGGGCTACGGCCGCGAAGGCTCGCGCTACGGCCTCGACGATTATCTGTCGATCAAGTACCTGTGCCAGGGCGGGCTCGACTGATCTCACGCGACCGCCGGGATTCGCCGCTGTCGCGTGCTCGTTGCACGGCGCAACCCGGACGCACACGTTTGCGGCACCTCGTGCAGTCATTGCGTCGCATGCCGGCCTCGATTTCCGGGCATCCCTGCCGTTAACCCGGATTTGACCAGCGCCGCTGCGATCGCAGCCGGCTTCCCGCACGAGCGCGAGCAATGCCTGCATCCATTCCGATCGAGAAAGTTGCCGACTGGGCCGGCCGCCACCACCTGATCGTCGGCGTGCTGGGCACGCTGATGTCGCTCGCCGCGCTCGGCATCAGCGCGGCGACGCTGTGGGCCGCACGTAGCGAGGTCGTCGGACATGCGCACGAGACGTCGCGCAACGTCGCGGCCGTCCTGGTCAGCGAGATCGCGCGCACCGTCGAGACGTCCAACAACGCGCTCGTCTCGCTCGCCACCGATCTCGGCAATCCCGCCGTCGCGCGCATGGACGCCGGGCTGCGTCACGACGTGCTGTTCGAGCGCACGGCCGCGCAATACGTGACCGGCATGGGCGTGACGGACCGCTTCGGCCGTTTGATCGACGGCTGTTGCAGCTCGACCCACAACTGGGATTTCAGCGATCGCGACTACTTCAAGGTCCATCGCGATGCCGACAACGTCGGCCTGTACGTGTCCGAGGCATATCGCGCGCGTTCGCGCGGCAATACGGAATCGATCGCGCTGTCGCGGCGCATCGAGCGGGCGGATCACACGTTCGACGGAATCGCGGTGGTCGCCATCGACCTCGCGTACTTCGATCGGCTTCTGTCACGCCTGAACGTCGGGCCGCATGGCGTCAGCGCGATCCTGCGCGCCGACGGCACGATCCTCGCGAGAAACCCGCCGTTGACCGATCACCAGATGGTCCGCCTGCGCCGCTCGAAGTCGTTCGAACGCATGGTGAGTCGCGAATCGGGCTTCTATGCGGCGCGCTCGAGCATCGACGGCGTCGTGCGGCTTTATACGTTCCAGCGGGTGCCCGGCACGCCGTTGATCGCGGTCGTCGCACCGGCCGAGCATGACGTGCTGGCCGGCACCACGCATTTGATGTGGACGGTCGGCGTGTCCGCGTCCGTCATCGGTGCGCTGTTCTGCGCGGTGGTGTGGCTGCTCGCGTTCGCGCTGCGGGACAACCTGCGCAAGCAGACGCTGCTCACCGACCTGACGCGCACCGATCCGCTCACGGGTCTGCACAACCGTCGCGCGCTCGATGCCGCGCTCGCCGACGAATGGGAACGGCTGCAGCGCGGCAGCGACGGCAGCGTGTCGGTGCTGTTCATCGACGCCGATCACTTCAAGCAGTACAACGACCGCTTCGGTCATGCGCAAGGCGACACCGCGCTGCGCTTTCTCGCCGAGTGCATTCGCGCGCATACGCGGCGGCGCGGCGATCTTGCCGCGCGCTACGGCGGCGAAGAATTCGTCGTCGTATTGCCCGACACGGATGAAAGCGGCGCCGCGAAAGTCGCCGAAGCGATTCGCCGCGCCGTGGAACGCAACCGGCTCGACGGGTTCGACGCGACCATTCCGCCTTTCACGGTCAGCATCGGCTACGCGACCGGGCACCGTGCGCACCCGCGGTCCGTGCACGCGTTGTCGCATCAGGCCGACCTCGCCCTCTACGCGGCGAAGCGTCAAGGCAGAAACCGCGTGTGCCGCGCCGACGCGGAATGGGTCGCCCAATCGGCGTGAGCGCGCCGGATCCGATCGTCTTTTCGAACGCGCGCGCTGGCCGGACCGGACATTGCCGACGGCCCGATCGCCCCCGTCGCTACGTTCAGCATCACGAATTCACCAAATAGTGAGAATTTTGGCGCATCGACCGCGCCCCGAAGCAAATCCGTAACGGCTGCGTCACGATCGCCCACGACAATCCGCCATCTTCGACACTCAGGATGGAGCCTTGCATGTTTGCGTCACGAAGCCGTTTTCCGCTGCACGTCGCAGCATTGTCGAGTGCGATCGTTCTCGCCGCGTGCGGCGGCGGCGACGATGTCGCATCGACCACCACGACCAGCGCGGCCATGCCGGCACCGCCGGCCGACCCCGGCTTCGTCGACAGCGCGCCCGTGCCGAGCGTGCCGGCCTTCGTCGACAACATCGCGACCAACCAGCGCGGCGACGCGCGCTATGCCACGCTGTCGACCAACGCGGCCGTGCGCGTGGTGAGCCGCTTCCTCGACCTGTGGCAGCCGGCGACGATGCTCGTCGATGCCGGCGTGAGCGCGCCGGCCAACGGCGGGTTTCCGGCGATCTCGCAGTCGACCTGCTCAGGCCTGCCCGGCAGCGGCACGCCGTGCGGCACGAGCCTGAACGACACGGTGCTGGCCGCCAACGTTCAATATGTGATCAACGCAACGACCGCACGCACGCAGCAACAGGCCGACGCCGCGTACTTCGACGACCGGCGCGCCAAGGGCTACAGCGTGACCGACGGCATGGGCCCGCTCACCGGCGCATGGCGCGCGGCCGCGCAGCAGACGACCAGCATCACCAGCGTGCCCGCCGACGCGACCACGGTGCTGTACAACGATTCCGGCAACAACGTCGGCGTCGGCAGCAGCACGAACGTGAGCTTCGGCAAGGTCGTCGACCTGCTCAACGAAATGGGCAACAACGCGTCGACCGAACCGTCGAAGCGTTTCTACAAGTACGCGCGGCCGTACCGCTGGAGCACCAGCGTCGTCGTCGCACCGACGCTCGTGCCGGCGGAAAGCACGACGCCGGCGACCGACGGCGGCTTCATCAGCGGCCATACGGCCGAAGCGGTGCGCGACGCGATGACGATGGCGTGGCTCGTGCCGGAGCGCTTCCAGGAGATGGTCGGCCGCGGCCTCGAACTCGGCGAGAACCGCATCCTCGCCGGCATGCACTCGCCGCTCGACGTGATCGGCGGCCGCATGCTCGCGCTGGCCGTCAGCGCGGCGAACCTGACCGCGTACGCGAGCGATGCGCAGGCCGCGTACGGCCAGGCCCATCAGGCGCTGCAGCAGCTCACGGGCACGACCGACACGACGTTCGCCGCCTTCGCGCACTCGGGCACGACGGCCACCGACCGCTTCGCCGATTACGCGACGAACAAGACGGCCTTCGCGCGCCGCCTGACGTTCGGCTTCGGCGCGATCGAGTCGACCGACGCGCCGCCCGTCGTGCCGAAGGGAGCGGAGATCCTGCTGCAGACGCGCTTCCCGTACCTGAGCGCGGACCAGCGCCGCGTCGTGCTGAAGACGACCGAACTGCCGTCCGGCTATCCGGTCATGGACGATGCGGAAGGCTGGGGCCGCCTCAACCTGTTCATCGCGGCCGACGGTTACGGTGCATTCAACGGCAACGTGATCGTGTCGATGGATGCTTCACAGGGCGGGTTCAATACCGCCGACCTGTGGCGCAACGACATCGCCGGCGCGGGCAAGCTGACGCTGCAAGGCAGCGGCACGCTGACGCTGGCGGGCAACAACAGCTATACGGGCGGCACGCAGGTAAGCGGCGGCACGCTTGCGGCGGCATCGGCAAGCGCGTTTGGCAAGGGCGACGTGTACGTGGGCTCGGGCGGCAGCGTGAGGATTGCCGCCAGCGCGCCGGTGGTCATCGCGACGCGCTATACACAGCTCGACAACACGACGCTCGAACTCGACATCGACGGCAACGGGGGCGGCCGCCTGCGCGTCGGCGGCCCGCTCACCGTCGCGGGCGGCACGCTGCACGTGAAGTTCGTGAACGGTTATGCGCCCAAGGCCGGCGACACCATCGCGCTGATCGACGGTGCAGCGGCTTCCGCGAAGTTCTCGGCGGTGACGGTCGACGGCTTCAAGGCAACGCCGGTTTATACGGCGACGGGCGTGTCGGTCAGGTTGTCGGCGGCGTAACCGGCATTGGCCATCGATCCTCGTAACGGGGCCGCTCGCGGGCGGCTTCGCCCGGAGGTCAGGCGGCAGCGCGGGCCTGAAAGCCGCCCCTGATTGACCGCTATATCCCCCTTGTCACGACGCGTCGCACGTGACCATGTGTAAACCCCATCTCGTGAGTTTACAGAAATCCCCTAAAATGGGATTTTCGTAAACAATTCCCTCGAAAGTTGTTGGATCCTGATCCAATCTCCTACATCGGGGTTTCCTTTTCAATTCCATGACGGGCATTGCATCGCGCGCTCCGACACAACGCCTGCACGTGATGCAATGCACGCCAACGGTCTTGCCGATGCCCCCCCGGCGGTTTTTTTCTGGATATGATCGCTGAACCGGCCGGGTGGCGCGATCTCGCTGCCCGAGCCCGCACGGCACGACCTGGCTCCATCCGGAGCCGAACTTGAGAAGGGGCACGCTGGCCAGACCATGAACCTGCACGCTGAAACACGATGCTTTTCGGATGTGTTCCTCCATTCCCAGGCGATCGTGAACTGGTCGCAGCACTACGACCAGATCAGTCCCGGTACCGCCACGACCACGTTGCGCCAGGTCGCCGGCCAGCGCTTTCACGTCTTTCGCGAACGCATCAACCAGCGCGTCATGCAGCACGGGCTCGCGCCGCGCAACCGCCTCTGCTTCGCGCTGCCGATCGCGAGCACGGTCGCGCCGGTCGTCCAGGGGCGCACCGTCGAGCGGCCCAGCCTGCTGACCTTGCGCGGCGGCGAGGAGTTCGTCGCCCATCTCCCAAGCGACACGGAGGTGCTCGCCTTCACGATCGATCGCGCACTCACCGCCGATCGCGAATTCGACGAACTCGCGAACCTGCCCGCTCGCATCCTGCAGCAGCCAGTGCTCCCCATCTCGCCCGCGCGTTACCGCCAAGCGCTGGATGGCCTCGAGCACGTGCTTGTCCAGGCGCTCGACCACGATTCGCTCACGGCACGCGACGCGTTCGACGAACGCGTGCTCGCGCACGGCGTCGTCGGCATCGTGCTCGATCTCGTACAGTCCGACGAATCCGCGACGGGCGCACTGCCGTCGGCGTCGACGCAAAGCTACATCGTTCGCCGGAGCCAGGAAATCGCACTGGATAGCGATGACGTGCCGACGGTCCTCGATCTCTGTCATCACCTTCGCATCAGCCGCCGCACGCTGCAATACAGCTTTCAGAACGTGGTCGGCACCACGCCGACGGCCTACCTTCGTTCGATCCGGCTGAACGCCGTGCGACGCTTCCTGATGACGACAGCCGAGACGGTGCGGGTCGGCGACGCCGCGGCGCAATTCGGCTTTCGCCATTTCGGGCGCTTCTCCGCCTACTACCAGCAGCATTTCCACGAGTTCCCCTCGCACACGCCGCGCCTGAGTTGACGACCGCGCATCCGCAGCGCTGCACCGCACCCGGGTAATCCCCTGCCGCTCCGGCCCGCGCGGATTGCCGAAAGCGGACAACGTCGCGCTTTTCGGCATCTTAAATTGGGTCGTCGGCCCGATCGTGCGCCTCGCGCGCATCATCGGACGGCCGTCGAAGCGCACACCTGTGTCGTCGGCGGACGGCAGCCTCCGCTGCCGGATCGTCAGGATCGGCCCGCGACGCAGGGACATTGATCAGGCATGCCGCGATCGCTTCCTGACGGACGATCCGGTCAGCGGGACTACTCATGAACGAATCGTCATCCCGGTCCGACGCAGGGCTCAGCAGGAACGCCGTCGGCCTTTCGCACATCGTCTTCTTCGTCGTCGCCGCGGCCGCGCCGCTCACCGCGATGGTCGGCGCGACACCCGCGGCGTTTTCGCTCGGCAATGGCCCCGGCGTGCCTGGCGTATTCGTGCTGGCAGGCGTGATGTACCTGATCTTCAGCATCGGCTACGCGGCGATGAGCCGGCACATCTCCAACGCAGGCGCGTTCTATGCGTATATCGCGAACGGGCTCGGGCGCCCCATCGGCGTGGGCGGCGCGTTCGTCGCGATCGTCGCGTACAACGCTGTGCAGATCGCGATCTACTCCATGTTCGGCTTTTTCCTGAACAACGGCGTCCAGCAGCATTACGGCATCGACGTGCCATGGTGGGCGTTCGCGCTGAGCTGCATCGCGGCTGTCCACTGCTGCGGCGCGCGGCGTATCGAGTTCAGCGGGCGACTGCTCGGCATGCTGATGCTCGGCGAGATCGCGATCGTGATGCTGCTCGATCTCGCGATCGTCGTGCACGGCGCGAGCGCCGGCGGCTTCAGCGCGAAACCGTTCAGCCCCGCGATGGTGTTCGCGCCCGGGCTCGGCACCGCGCTCGTGTTCGTCCTCGGTTCGTACATGGGTTTCGAGGCGACAGCCATCTTCTCCGAGGAAGCCCGCGACCCGAAACGCACGATTCCGCGCGCGACCTACCTGGCCGTGATCCTCATCATGGTGTTCTACGCGCTGTCGTCGTGGGCGATCGTCGAGGCGTGGGGCGAAGGCCGGATCGCCGCACAAGCGACCCGCGACCCGGCCAACCTGTGGTTTGCCGTCAGCGGGCGGCTGCTCGGCAATGTCGCGACGGACGCGATGAACGTGCTGCTCGTCACGAGCCTCTTCGCGGCCATCCTGTCGTTCCACAACACGATCACGCGCTATTTCTACGCGATGGGCCGCGAACGCGTGCTGTGGCGCAAGCTCGGCCATACGTGTCCCGTGCATCGCTGCCCCGACGTGGCCGGAAAGGTGCAGACGCTGATCGCGCTCGTGGCCATCGTCGGCTCCGCCGCATTCCGTCTCGACCCGTTCGCGATCGTGTTCTCGTGGATGAGCGCATTGGCCACGATCGGCATCATCGCCGTACAGATCCTCGTGGCGGCATCGGTCATCGCGTTCTTCGCGCGTGACCGCCGCGACGCCAGCCTCGTGCACCGCCTGATCGCACCGCTCGTCAGCATGATCGCGCTCGGCGCATGCCTCGTGCTGGTCCTGCGCAACCTGTCCGTGCTGAGCGGATCGGATTCGGCTTTCGTCGCACTATTTCCGTATTTCCTGCTCGCCATCGGCGCGCTCGGCATCCGCTCCGCGTTGCGATTGAAACGCAGCGATCCCGACCTGTATCGCGAACTCGGACGCGCCGTCCAATAGTCGCGGCCGGCCTGTGTCTTGCGCGGCACGGGCTCCGCATCGTCACCCCTCTCGCAGCGGATTCGTCGCCGCAACGCGCCGCCGTTGGCCGGGTATTCCCTGTCCCGGTCACGTCGAAGCGATTGCCGATAGCGGACAAGACCCGCCCGTGCATCGACTTACAGTGGATCCGACGTTGAAGCCGGGCCGCGGCAGCAGCCGACACCTCCCCGACCGGCCCGGCTCGACGATTCGCCCCTGGGAAATACGGACACGATGATGAAAATTCAGAACCTGATCGGCGGCCAGCATTGCGATGCCTCGACCGGCCGCACTTTCGACAAGCTGGCGCCGGCGACGGGCGACCGCGTCGCCGCCGTGCCCGCGTCGAACGCCGACGACGTCGACCGCGCCGTACGCGCCGCACACGGCGTGCTGGACGACGACGCATGGGCACGCGCGGGCGGCGCGGCCCGGGCGCGCTGGCTGCTTCGGCTGGCGGACCTGATCGAGCGCGACGGCAACGCGCTGGCGGAGCTTCTCGCCGTCGAACAAGGACGCCCGCTCGCCGAGATGCGGATGATGGACATCCCGATGAGCATCGACACGCTGCGCTACTTCGCCGGCTGGGCGGACAAGCTCGAGGGCCGCACGATTCCGACCGACGGCTTCATGGGCCGCCCGACGCTCAACTACACACGGCGCGCGCCGGTGGGCGTCGCCGCCCAGATCATCCCGTGGAACGCGCCGCTGATGATCGCCGTGTGGAAGCTCGCGCCCGCGCTCGCTGCCGGGTGCCCTGTTGTCATCAAGCCGTCGGAGGACACGCCGCTGGCGATATCCCGGCTCGGCGAGCTCGTCTGCGAAGCGGGCCTGCCCGCCGGCGTCGTCAACATCGTGCACGGCGTCGGCGCGGAAGTCGGCGCTGCGCTGGTCGCGCATCCGCTCGTGAGCAAGATCAGCTTCACCGGCAGCACCGAGGTCGGTCGCGTGATCGCCGGGGAAGCCGCCAGGACCTTCAAGCGCGTCACGCTCGAACTTGGCGGGAAAGCCGCGCAAATCGTGTTCGCGGATGCCGATCTCGACCGCGCGATCCCGTCGCTGATGGCGGGCATGTTCGCGAACCAGGGACAAACGTGCGCGGCCGGCTCGCGCGTGCTCGCCCACCGCTCGATCGCGGGTGCTCTCGAAGCGCGGCTCGCCGATGCAGCCCGCGCCATCCGCGTCGGTCCGCCTTCCGAGTCCGGCGTCCAAATGGGTGCGCTCATCAACCCGCGTCATCTCGCACGTGTACGCTCGCTCGTCGATGGCGCGCTCGCCGAAGGCGCGGTCATGCTCGCCGGCGACGAACAGGTGCTGCCGCGCGGCTGCTTCATGCGCCCGACGATTCTGGGCGGCGTGCATCCGGGCATGCGGATCGCCCGCGACGAAGTGTTCGGTCCGGTCGGCATGGTCATGCCGTTCGATACCGAGGACGAGGCCGTTCGCATCGCCAACGACACTCCGTTCGGCCTGTCCGCTTCGGTGTGGACGCAGGACATTGCGACCGCGCACCGCGTCGCCGAACGGCTCGATGTCGGTGCAGTCGCGATCAATGCATGGAGCCCGATCGACGCACGCCTGCCGTGGGGCGGCACCAAGCAGAGCGGGGTCGGGCGCGACCTGTCGAAGGCGGCGCTCGATTCATACCTCGAGGAAAAGATCATCACCGCAGCCCTGTGAATCCCGCGGCGCACACCGCGCCGCAATGTGTTCAAGCACTTCGTGAGAGAAACACCATGAACTATCAAACGCGACAAAAACGATTCTGGCATCCGATGAGCTCGGCCGCGGCCGGACATACGACTCCCACCGTCGTCATCGAGCGCGGCGACGGCAACTACGTATACGACGTCGAGGGGCACCGCATGCTCGACGGCGTCGGCGGCCTGTGGAACGTCAACGTCGGCCACAATCGGCCCGAAGTGAAGGCGGCGATCGCCCGCCAGATGGACGAGCTGTCCTACTACCAGACCTTCGACGGCGTCGCTCATCCGCGCGTGTACGATCTTGCCGACCGCCTGTGCGCGATGTTCGAACAGGAGAACATGCAGCGCGTGATGTTCGGCAGCGGCGGTTCCGACGCCATCGAGACCGCGCTCAAGATGGCGCGCCAGTACTGGGTTGCCGCGGGCGAGCCGTCGCGCACGAAGTTCCTGTCGCTGCGCAACGGCTATCACGGCGTGCACATGGGCGGCACGTCGATTGGCGGCAACGGCGTCTACCACTATAATCACGGCCCGCTGCTGCCCGGCTGCGTGCTGCTCGACACGCCGTGGCTCTATCGCAACCCGTGGAACTGCGAAGATCCGCAGCAGCTCGTCGAGCATTGCATCCGGCAACTGGAGGAAACGATCGCGTTCCACGGCCCGCAGACCATCGCCGCGTTCGTCGCGGAGCCGGTCCAGGGCGCGGGCGGGCTGATCGTCCCGCCCGCCGACTACTGGCCGCGCGTGCGCGCCGTCTGCGACCGCAACGGCATCCTGCTGATCGCCGACGAGGTGGTAACCGGCTTCGGCCGTACCGGCAGCATGCTCGGCAGCCGCGGCTGGGGTGTCGCCGCCGACATCCTGTGCGTCGCCAAGGGAATTTCGGCCGGCTACGTGCCGCTCGGCGCGACGCTGTACAACGGGCGCATCGCGCAGGCGATCGAACACGGCGTGGGCTTCTCGCACGTGGTCATGCACGGCTATACGTACAGCGGGCATCCGCTCGCGTGCGCGGCGTCGCTCGCGGTGCTCGACATCGTCGAAGCCGAGGATCTGCCGGGCAATGCGGCACGGGTGGGCCAACGCCTGCTCGAGCAGCTGCTGCCGCTGAAAGCCGACTTCGAAACCGTCGGCGACGTCCGCGGCAAGGGCCTGATGCTGGCGCTCGATCTCGTGACCGACAAGGCGAGCCGCACGCCGCTCGACCCGGGCAAGGGGTTCGCGGCACGCGTGGCCGATGCCGCGCGCAAACGCGGCGTCCTGGTCCGCGCGATCGCCAACAAGGTCGTGATGTCGCCGCCGCTGACGCTGCTGCAGGAAGAAGCCAACTTCATCGCGGTGACGCTGCGCGAAGCGCTGCAGGAATGTTGCGCGGATACGCGATCGATTGCCTGATATCGCGGATCTTCAGGGTGCACGGGCCTCGCGTCGCGGGTGCGTGCACATCGCAGTGCGGCCGCGTCGCGATGAAAGTCGTCGCGGGGCGTCGAGACCCGGCGTCCCGCCCGTCGCCATTTCGTTTTCAAGGATGACAAGCCAGATGGAAAACCAGGCCATTACCTTCGCCACGGAAAAATATCCGCTCGCGCTTCGGCTGCTTCACTGGGCCAGGGCGATTCTGATCGGTGCACAGCTCTGGACCGGCTGGACCATGGTCCGGCTCGACGACAACCTGTCGGCCAAGTTCGACTGGTACTACCCAACCCACAAGGAGTTCGGCGTGCTCACGCTGCTGGTGGTCGTCACGCAACTGGCGATCCGCTCGATGAAACCTTTGCCGCCGCTGCCGGCGAGCCTGCCGACGCTCGACCGCAAGCTCGCCAAGATCGGCCACTACCTGCTGTACGCGCTGGCGATCGTCGTGCCGCTGATGGGTTATTCGATGTCCAGCACGTATACGCAGAGCGACGGCGTACCGTTCTTCTTTTTCCGCGTGCCTGAGCTGCTGCCGAAGAACGATCACTGGTTCGAAGCCTTCCAGTGGCTGCACAAGACGCTGGCCTATACACTGCTCGCGCTCATCGTCCTGCATGTATGCGGCGCGCTGAAACACCGGTTCTTCGACCGCAACCCGGAAAACGACGTACTGCGACGCATGCTGTAATACCACCGTCGCACCGAGTCGTCCCTCGGCGATGTTTCCCATGCGGGCCGCCCGATCACCGCAGCCCGACTTTCCTCGCCTCTTATATTTCGTTTTACTAACGACAAGTGGACTGGCCTCGTGCGTCCGGCGCTTTCGCACGCCCTCGAAAACGGCGCCGCACCGCCCTGCCCGCCCACATCTGGAGATCGACAATGAAGAAGATGATTACAGCCGTGTCGGCCGCCAGCGCCATGGGATTCGCCTTGACGGCCCATGCGCAGAGCAGCGTGACGCTGTACGGATTGATCGACGAAGGCATCAATTTCACGAGCAATGCGGCGGGCAGCAAGGCCTACCAGATGGTCAGCGGCGACACCGTCGGCAGTAACTGGGGGCTGAAAGGTACCGAGGATCTCGGCGGCGGACTGCGGGCGCTGTTCCAGTTCGAGAACGGCTTCAACGCGAGCACTGGCGCGCTCGGCGTGATGTCCCGGATGTTCGGCAGGCAGGCGTACGTCGGGCTCGATTCCGACCGCTTCGGCGCGCTCACGCTCGGCCGCCAGTACGACCCCACGCTCGACATGTGGAGCCCATTCACGGCCACCGGAAACTGGCTCGGTGACTTCGGCGCGCATCCGTACGACAACGACAATGCCGACTGGGACTACCGCATCCAGAACAGCGTGAAATACGTGTCGCCGACGTATGCCGGCTTCAAGGGCGAGGTGCTCTACGGCCTCGCGAACCAGGCTGGCGGCTTCGCTCGTAACCGCGTCTACAGTGCCGCCGTGCAGTACCAGGCAGGCGCGTTCTCCGCCGCCGTCGCCTATCTGAAGGCGAACAACGGCGGCGCGACCGCGGCCGGCGCGTTGTCGAGCGACGATACGGTCTTCAGCGGCCGCTCGCAGCAGAACATCGATGCCGGCGCATCCTACAAGTTCGGCGACAAGCTGACACTGTCCGCCGCGTATTCGCACGTCGACGTATACAACCCCGAATCGAATCTCTACTTCGCGAACCAGCCGGCAGCGGGCTCGCAGAACGCGTGGAAATTCGACAACTTCGAGGTCAACGGTCAGTATTTCTTCCGTCCGGACCTCTGGCTCGGCGCCGCCTATACCTACACGCACGCGCATGTGGCAACGGCGAAGGGCGACGCTTCGCCAAGCTGGCACCAGGTATCGATGATGTTCGACTACGACCTCAGCAAGCGGACCTCGACATACATTCAGGGCGCGTACCAACACGCAACGGGCAACACAGGCACCGACTTCGACTACGCGCACGTGCTCGGTACCGCCGGACAATCGTCGGGCCGCAATCAGCTGGCGTTGCGCGTCGGGATGATGCACCGGTTCTGATAGCGATGCCGCACGGACTGGCGCGCGGCGTGCGCGGCAGTCCGTCCCTTCCCGTGTCGTCAGAACTGATGCCGCACCCCGACGCGTACCGCCGTCTGTGTCGAGCCGGCCGCCGGCCCGCTGAGCGCGGCTTCCACCTGGGCGCCGTAAGCGCTGTCGTGGCCGCGTGCGAACACCGCGTACAGGCCGGTGCGCTTCGACAGAGCGTAGTCGGCGCTCAACGTGATCTGGTTGGCCGAGCCGATGTCGCCGCCGCGCTGCTGATACTGGAAGCCGCTGCCCAACTGCAACGACGGCGTGACTGCATAGGTGAGCCCGGCGTCATAGGTGGTGGCCCGCAGCGGTGCCGCGGTACTGATCCGTACGTCCGACACCATGCCGAAGACGCGGAACTGGCCAAAGTTGTAGCCGGCCCCGCCCGAGAAATTGCGCAGATTGCCGCCGGCATTCACGTCGCGCTGTCCGAAGTATGCGAGCGCCGCACTAAACGCGCCCTGCGCATACGACAGCATCGCGCTCTGCACGCTGCTGTGCGCGACCGAGCCGGGCACGTTGCCGAACCCCCACAGGCCGCCGAACGACAATCCGCCGAACGTCGGGCTCACGTACTTCACCGCATTGTTCACCTGGATGCCCCACACGCGGTTATCGAGCGCGCCGCCTGCAGACGCGTTCGCCGGCAAACCCCACGCAAGCAGGCCGGCCGGCGTGTTCGCGCCGGTCGCGAACGACGGCATGAGATCGCCGACGAAATCGAACTGGCGCCCGAGCGTCACGGTGCCCCAGTCTCCGCCGAGCCCGACGTACGCTTGCGAGCTGAACGCAGACCCCGGCACGGTCAATGCGCCGTCCGACGTCTGGAACTGGCTTTCGAGCCGGAACACGGCAAAGTTGGCGCCGCCGAGATCCTCCTTGCCCGTCAGGCCCCATACGTCGTTGCGGGCCACGCCCGCCTGAAGCGCGAGCTGGCGGCCGCCGCGCGGCCCGGACGCCACGTCGCTCGTATAGGTGATGCCGGCATCAAGCGAACCGTAGAGCGTCACGCTCGACTGCGCGAACGTCGGCGAAACAGCGCCGCAACCGCAGAGCGCCATCGTCCTGAACCAGGTTTTCATCTAATTCTCCTCATCGTGTTTTTGCTGCCCCCGCGTCTGTGATCAGGACGGCGCGACGACCGTATCGGCTTGCATGATTCACATCGTCAACATAGGATTCCGTATCGATCAAAGGCGGCACGGTCGCTGTGCCACCGCAGGCCGGCGTCGCTCCAGTTCCTTGATCGGAATCTGCTTCCCGCCCGCTTGACTTCAGTTAGACTACGGCCCTGCCGCCGCCGATGCCGCACTACATGCCGCTGCATGGCGGCCCGAGCCATTTCCGTCCTTTCCGTTCCATTGCCGCAAGCCGTCTGATTCACGGATCACGTCATGTCGAGTCTCACCAAAATGCTGTCCATCCTCGACGTCTTCTCTTCGTCCGCGACGTCGATGACGGCCGAGGAGATCGCCGAACACATGGGTTTCTCACGCACCACGTGCTATCGGTACGTGAAGGAACTGGCGTCCGTCGGCCTGCTGGTCGGCAGCAACGGCCGCTATACGCTCGGCCCGCGCATCATCCATCTCGACTACAACATGCGGCAGTCGGACCCGACGCTCATCGCCGCGAAACCCGTCATCCAGAAACTGGTTCAGGTCACTGGCGGCGATGCACTTGTGTCGACGCTATTCGACGAGCAGATCATCAACGTCATGCACGAAACGGGCGCCGAGAACCTGCAGCTGGGCTTCGGCCGGGGCCGCATTATGCCGTTGTTCCAGGGCGCGTCGTCGAAAGTGATCGTGGCCGCGATGTCGCGCGCGCGCCTGAAACGCCTGCACGAACGACACAATGCCGAGTTCGGCGAGTTCGCGGCAGACTGGACGCATTTCTGGCGGCACTGCCAGCAGATCGTCGAGGCCGGCTACTGCATCTCGCACGGCGAACTCGATGCAGGGTTCGTAGGTATCGCTGCGCCAATTCGCACGGCCAGCAGCGGCGAAATCAACAGCAGCCTGTCGCTGGTGTTTCGCGCCGAACACTTCGCGCTGTTCGACGAGCAGGTGCTCGGCAAGCTTCTGATCGACGCCACCGCGCGGATCGGCGCAGCCACCTGATAATCCGCGCGGCGCGAACCGGTCCGCGCGGGATCGTCGACACCTCCGTCAGTTCAGCTGCGTGATGAATTTGGTGACCAGATAGCCGTCGAACGTCTCCGTTCCTCCCTCGCTGCCGAAACCACTGTCCTTCACGCCGCCGAACGGGATCTCCGCCGGCCCCATGCCGAAGTGATTGATGTTGACCATGCCCGCTTCGAGCGCGCGGCCGATCCGGTGCGCGTTGCGAGACGAACGCGTGAATGCGTACGACGCGAGTCCGAACGGCAAACGATTGGCCTCGGCAAGCGCATCGTCGAGTTCGTCGAACGGTACGATCCCGACGATCGGTCCGAACGGTTCGTCGTTCATCAGACGCGTCTCGCGCGGCGGCGCCAAGACGACCGTCGGCGCGAAGTAGTGCCCCGGCCCCGCCAAGCGTGCGCCGCCCGCGACGATCTCCGCGCCTCTGGCCGTCGCATCCGCGACGAATGCGTCGATCTCCGACACGCGCCGCGCATGCGCGAGCGGCCCCATCGTGACCCCCTCTTCCAGCCCGTAGCCGACGCGGATCTTGCCGACCGCATCCAGATACGCGCCGACGAAGCGGTCGAACACCGCACGTTGCACGAAGAACCGCGTCGGCGACACGCACACCTGCCCGGCATTGCGAAACTTGTACGCGGCCAGCATCGTCGCGGCGCGTTCGATGTCCGCATCCTCGCAGACGATCACCGGCGCATGTCCGCCCAGCTCCATCGTCATGCGCTTCATGTGCGACGCGGCGAGCGCCGCCAGCCGCTTGCCGACCGGCACCGAACCGGTGAACGAGATCTTGCGCACCAGCGGCGACTCGATCAGTTGCGTCGACACGTCACCCGGCACGCCCCACACGATATTCAGGCAGCCCGCGGGCAACCCGGCATCGTGAAAGATGTGCGCGAGCGCGACGATCGCACTCGGCGATTCCTCGGGCCCCTTCAGCACCAGCGTGCAGCCCGACGCAAGCGCGGCCGCGATCTTGTGCATCGCCTGGCTGAACGGGAAATTCCACGGCGAGAACGCGGCGCATACGCCGATCGGCTCCCGGACGACCATCTGTATCACGTCGGGCGAACGCGATGGCACGACACGGCCATAGGTGCGACGCCCTTCCTCCGCATGCCATTCGAGCTGTTCGGCGGACGATATGACTTCGGCAATCGCCTCGCGAAGCGGCTTGCCCTGATCCATCGTGATGTGGCGGCCGACGTCGTCGGCGCGCTCGCGCACGAGCGCCGCGGCGCGGCGCAGGATGTCGGAGCGCACGAGCGGCGACTCGTGTCGCCATGTCGCGAATGCGCGATGCGCGGCGTTGATCGCGGCATCGATATCGTCCGGTGAGGCAAGCGGCAGTTCGCCCAGCACACGGCCGCTGCCAGGATCGAGAACGGGCTGCGTGCGCCGTCCGTCGGCCTGCAGGAACCGTCCATCGACATACAGGCGGAGCGGCGCGTAATCATGGCGCGCTTCAGGTGCCATGCGCGTAGTCAGCGGCGTAAAGGGAATCAAGACGGATACCTCGATAAAGACTGAACGATTGGCACGGATGATGCGACGATCGCTTCACGCCGCCTGCCGCGGCGCACGCAACAGGCCGCCGATTTCCTGCCGGAGAATCTGGTTTTCCTGCCGCACGAGCAGATGCCGGACCTTGCCGCGAAACGAACTGAATGCGGGATCGGCCATCAACGCGGCGCGACGCCGGGCGCGATCGTCGAGCGAATCGAACGCCCACAGATAGACGAGCTGGTTCAGCGGCCCGACTTCCGTCGCAAAACAGCCGATCATCGTGCCGAGCGCCTGCTCCTGCGGCGCGCGTCCGCATTCTGCGTATAACCGCAGATATTCGGCGACGCCGCCTGGCACCAGCGTATAAGTGCGTTGCTCAACAAACATGCGCTGCCTCCCGTTGTCGCGGCGCGAATGCGTGAAAGGCCGCGGTCACGCGGGCCATGCCGACGGCATCGGCTTGCGCCGCCACGTAGCGATCGGGGCGCACCACCACGAGCGGGCCGGCATGTCGGTCGAACCATGCCGCCAGCGCGTTGTCGACGTCCTCGACACATGTGCTGCCATGCGCGCTGGTCACCCGCCGTGTCCGACTCGTCCCGCTGCGCGAACGGCTAACCTGAACGAAGGTCGCGCCGAGCGACGTCCAGTACGCGCGATCGTCGTCGCTCAGGCACGCTTGCGGATCGCATTGCCAGCCGACGATCGAGAACCACGGGCCCAACACGTCATCGAGTTTGCGACGCACGCCATCGGCCGTTTCGACGTCGGGCTGCGCGATCATCCTGCCGACCGCACCCGACTCGCCCGGCAGCACGATGCCGCGCGTATAGCTCGGCATCGGCTTGAAACGCATCTGTAGGATGTAGTCCTTCAGTCACGGCGCGAACCGGGCGAGCCGGAGGAAGCGGTCACGCAGGAATGCGACGAACCGGTTGGTCGGCATCAGCATCGCGCCGAAGGTGTCGGCGAGGTCGATCATCGCCTTCGCGTGATCGCGCCGCTCCGACTCGTACGTCGCGATCACGCCGGGATGCAGCGCACCACGGACGACACCCGCCAGCTTCCACGCGAGGTTGCCCACATCGCGCAGCCCCGCGTTCAGGCCCTGGCCGATCCACGGCGGACTCAGATGCGCCGCGTCGCCGACCAGTGCCACGCGACCGACGACGAAACGCTCCGCCACGCGCGAATGGTGCGTATAAGTTCGTGCGCGCACGATCTCGACCCGATCGATGTCGTCGACGTACGGTGCGATCAGCGCGCGAATCGATTCGGGTTTCGCGATCGTCTCTTCGTCCTCGTGCGGGAACACGAGAAACTCCCAGCGCCGGAAATCGAACGGCAGATAGATGCACACATTCGGACGGCGCGGATCGCAGTTCAGCGCCGTGCACGGCTGATCGAGTCCCGCATTCTTCACGTCGACCACGACCCATTTGATCGGATGCGTCGTGCCGCCCAGCTTGACGCCCAGCAGCTCGCGCATCGGGCTGCGACCACCGTCGGCCGCCACCACGTAGTCGGCCTCGAGCAGGTAGCATCGCCCGTCGGCGCGGCGCACCTGCAACGTGACGCATGCATCGTCCTGTTGAAGGCCGACCACTTCCTCGCTGGTCCGCAAGGACACGTTCGGATAGCGCGCCAGCCCGTCGCGCAACGTTCGCTCGGCCAGTTGCTGCATGAAGATGTTGCGTCGCCACCAGCCGAATTCGCGCACCGACGGGCGAATGTCGGCGAAACACTCGCCGTTCGCATCGAACATGCGCAATGGCACGTTCTGGATGATGTCTCGGCTCAGCTCGTCGGCGAGGCCCGCGGTCTGGAACATCCGCAGTGCTTCGTCGTCGATGCCGACCGCACGCGGAAACTCGACAATCCGCGGTGCCTTCTCGATGACGACCGTCGCGACGCCATACAGGCCGAGTAGGTTTGCCATCGCCACGCCGTTCGGCCCCGCGCCGACGATCGCGACCGACGTGCGCTCGGAATGATTCGCCTTCATGCGTCACCCCTCCCGCGCCATGCCGGATCGTCGAGACGATCGAGCCACGTGCGCAACGAGCGATTGAATGCGGCGGGCTGATCGTCATGCACGTAATGCGTCGCACCGGGTATGTCGACCCGCTCGATTCCGGCGTTGGCGGCCGCCATTTCGGCCGCGACTTCCGCGGAAAGAAAATCCGATTCGCCACCGCGCAACAGCAGCGTCGGTATATGCAAATTGACGACCAGCGGCCACAGATGAACGAGCTGCTCCGATGTCGCGGCCAGCCGCGCCGCTGCAATCCCTTCGGCATCGTGCCGCCACACGATCCGCCCTTGCGCATCCTCTCTCAGCGAGTGCGTCAGGCGCGAATCGAGCGCGGATTCCGCGATGTTCGGCCGCTGGCGTCGCCAGAATGCACGCGCGTCGTCCCACGACGCGAACGCGTCTGGCGTCTCCTTCAGCTCGCGCTTGATGCGCTCCGAACCCTGCGAGCCAGCGGACGCGCCCGGGCCCATGTCCTCGATCACGAGGCCCGCGAGCCGCTCCGGCTTCGCCGCGGCGTAGACGAATGCGTTGGCGCCGCCCATCGAATGACCGGCCAGCACGAATCGTTTCAGGCCGAGCGCGTGCACGAGCGCGTCGAGATCGCGCACATAGGCCGCCGCGTAGTAATTGCGCCGCGGATCCCAGTCGCTCCAGCCACGTCCGCGCTGGTCGAGCGCGACGACCCGATAACAGTCGACCAGCACATCGGCGACACTCGCCCAGGTGTGCGCGTAGCTGCGCAAGCCGTGCAGCATCACCACGGCCGGCGCATCGTCGCGCCCCCAGCTCACGTAGTGCAGCCGCAACCCGTCGTTCTCGACCCATCCATCCTTGACGGATGCCGTATTCATCATTCGCTCTCCGGCAGCGTCCGCGATCAGACCAGGCCGTCGCGACCGACGATCTCGCTCGCTTTCAGGCCGCCGAGCCGCGCATGCAGGCGGCCGCGCGTCGCGAACGCGAAGATCACCAGCACTTCGTCGTCGTTGGGCGCGTCAGGGAACAGGCACGTCACAGTGTCGTAGTGCGATCGCACGTAGAGGGCGTCCTTGTGCGCGAGCGGCACGTCGATCACCGTGTTGATCGGGCCGCGCTTGCCGCTCGACGGGACCCAGGACTTCCCGCCGCCGAGCGCCGCACGGATCGGCTCCGCGAAGATCGATGTGAGGAACGCGTTGCCGTGCTCGTACTCGCCGGCTGCGCCGACCAGACAAGCCTTGCCGTAGCTCTCGATCGCACGACCTTCGGCGAGCGACTCGATACGCCGCGCAAACTCCTTGCCGAGCGCAGGCGACGGGCGCACAAGATCATCGAGGTTTTCGCTGAACCGTGCTGCGTACGGATTGTGCACGGCCGCCGCGATCACGATCTTGCGCAATGGTTCGCCATCCGCAAGCTGTCCGGATTCGTTCGCGAGCGAATCCTCGATCTGCGTGTACCACTTGCGGATATGAAAGCCTTCGAAATTTGCGATCTTGCTCATCAGGAATCCTCTATGATGTATCGGTATGGCAGAAATGGAAGTCTGGTGTGTCAGTCGAACAGCGGGTCGATCTGCACGGGATCGCTCGGCGCGTTGTAGCGGTGCAGCACGCGCTTTCCCTCCTCGTCGTCCGTGACGGTTTCGCAAAAGAATTCGAGGCGGTTTCCGTCCGGGTCCGAAAAATACACGCCGATCCCGACCTTGTGATCGGTGATCTTGACGATCGGCACGTCGCGGCGAATCAGCATCCCGTACAGGCGGCGCAATTCGGTCAGCCCGCCCGCGATTTCGAGGCCGTAGTGCTGCAGGCCGATCGTGCCGAGCTCCGCATCGGACGCCGCGCGAATCAGCGCGATGTCGTGATGCTTCTGGCCGAAGGACATGAACACCCACTGCTCGCCGCGCGCGGTTTCCGTCATGCCGAGCACGTCGGCGTACCAGATGCTCGAGCGCACCGGATCACGTACGAACAGCGACAGGTGCGTGCGCTGCACGCGCGGTGTCGGCAGCGGCAGTCCGCTGGCGTTCGCGCGCGCCGCATAGTGCTGGATGTCGGACGGGGTCATCGCTCGCTCCGCTCAATGGGTCGACTGCGCGTGTGCGACGAGTGGCGCTTCGAACGGCGTCCACGCAACAGCCGTAATCTCGCTGAAATCGCGCCATTCCTTGGTCCAGCTCCGCCCGCCGTCATGCGACCGGAACAGATGCCCGTACTTGGTACCCGCGTAAACGAGCTCGGGCCGCGCCGCATGGACGCCGAACGCCCAGAAAGTCGAATTCGGCGGTGTCCGCAGATCGGTCTCGTGCCACGCATGGCCGCGATCGGTCGACAGGTAGATACGGCTGCGCGTGCCCGGCGTGCCGTCGCCGACTGCCATCAGCAGGTCGCCGCCGGGCGCCGGCAACTGGGCAACCGTACGTGTGTAGTACAGCCCGCCGAAGCGCTCGCGCGACAGCTTGCCGTCCCACGTCCGTCCGTCGTCCTCGCTCACGTGTACCGCATTCACCGTCAGCAGCACCGTGGTCTTCGGCTTGTCCGGCGTCGCGGACAGCACCACGATCGCATGAATGTCGCTGTTTCGGATCGCCGTGCCAGGACCGTCCACGCGCGACCAGCTTGCGCCGGCGTCGCGGCTGCGCCATGCACCGCCTTCCTCCACGCCGTACCAGACGTTGCGGCCGTCGTCCGGATCGACGCAGATCGTCAGCAGTCGCGGACGATTGACGCCCGAGCAAAACTCCGGGAATTCCGGGGCCGTTCGCGCCCAGGTCAGACCCGCATCGCTCGACTTGTAGAGCGCGGCGCGCGACGGAGCGCCGGTGCCTGCATAGAGCACCGCCGGATTCGCGGGATCGATCGCGATCGACCAGACCGTCTGCCCGTTCAGCGCGTTGTCGGGCCGGAACCAGTGCGCGCCGCCGTCCTCGCTGATGGACAACCCCGAATCTGCACCCGCGTAGACGCGCGACGGCGTCGCGGGATCCACCGCGAGTGTGCGCACGATGCCATCGAACTCGATGGGCTCGGCCAAGCCGAGGCGATGCCACGTCTTGCCGTCGTCGTTCGAGCGCAGGATGCCTTGGCCGGCCGTGGCGACCAGTACGGTTGCGGTCATGAAATGCTCCTTGTGTCAGAGAAAAATGCCGCGCGTGAGCCCACCGTCGCAGCCGATCGACTCGCCGGTGATCGAGCCGGATTTCGGCGACGCGAGAAACGCGACGATCCACCCCATTTCTTCAGGCTGCAGCACGCGCCGGATCGGCGTGACCTTCACGTAATTGGCCTCGACCTCCGCAGCCGTCAGCCCCTGCTTCTGCGCTTCCTTCTCGTAGAGCTCGTGAATGTGCGGCGTCTCGACGACGCCCGGGTGAATCGTGTTGGCCGTGATGCCGAACGGGCCGAGTTGATCGGACAGCGTCTTGGTCAGGTGCACGATCGCCACGTTGCGCATGCCGGACAGCTGCTTGCTGCCGCGGCCCGTCAGGCCGCCGATATTCACGATCCGGCCGAAACCGTGGCGCCGCATGTACGGCGCGGCCGCCTTCGCGCAACGCAGGTAGCCGACGACCTTGATATCGATGTCCTGAAGCAGTCCGTCCGGGTCGGCATGCTCCAGCTCCGCCCGCACCAGGCCGCCGGGATGCGCGGCACCGTTCAGCAGGATGTCGAGCCGGCCGAAGCGTTCGACGCTCGCCGCCATCGCCGCTTCAATGGATGCCATGTCGGTCGTGTCCACCGTGACGGGCAGAATCGCGCCGGACGCGGTGCCCAACGGCGCGAGTGCCGCGCGAATCTCGGCGGCGGCCGTTTCGAGATGTTCCATGCGTCGTGCGGCGATGGTGACGTTGACGCCCTCGCGGGCCAGCTCGAGCGCGACTGCCTTGCCGATGCCCATGCTGCCGCCGGTGATGAACGCGGCTTTTCCGTGGAGTTGCAGATCCATAGCGATGAAAGGTGAGAGTCGGGGATTGAAGAAGTCAGCGTGTTGCTGCGATCAGGACAGGCACATTTCGATGAGCCGCGGCCCGTCGGCGTGCTCGATGGCGCCGTCGAGCGCTTCGACCAGCGCCTGCACGGTGCGCACGCGCTCGGCCGGCACGCCGTAGCCGCGCGACAGCGCGAGCCAGTCGATCGGCGGATCGTCCAGAAGCGTCAGGCGGCTGGCGTGCGGCGTGTCGATCGGTAAGCCACCGCGCGCGAGTTCGGTCTGCAGGATGCCGTAGCGCCGGTTCGATGCAATCAGCATGACGATCGGCAAACGCTCGCGCGCCATCGTCCACAGCGACTGGATCGTGTATTGCGCACTGCCGTCGGACTGCAGCGCGAACACGCGGCGTGCCGGGCACGCGACGGCGGCGCCGAGCGCCACCGGCAAGCCCTGGCCGATCGCGCCGCCCGTATTCGTGAGGATCGTGTGACGGCGCGCGCGCGCCGATGCGGTCACGAACGGGTAGCCGCACGTGCCGCCCTCAATCGACACGATCGCGTCGTCGGGCAACGCATTCGCCAGCACGCGGCCGGCCGCTTGCGGCGTCAGCGGCCCGTCCTCCACTTGCCAGCATTCGGTGGGCACGCCACCGGCGTTCGCCGACGCGCCGCCGATGCGATCGGCCAGCGCTTCGAGCGCGTCGTCCGCCGCGTCGCCCGGCTCGGCCAGCATCACGATGTCCTCGGGGCGCGCGAGTTCGCCTGGAATCCCCTCATAGCCAAAGTAAGTGACGGGCGCGAGCGCACCGGCCAGTACCACGCGCCGGTCGGCCAGCGCCGCGCGCGCCGGCTCCGGAAAGTAAGGCAGGCGGTCGATGTCCGGCAGGCCGCCACCGCGCTCCGCCCGCGCCGGGAAGGTTTCGCTGAAGCAGGACGCGCCGGTCGCTGCCGCGATGCGTGCCGCCGCGCGCTGCCCGCGTGCCGACAGCGCGCGCCCGCCCAGCAACAACACGGTGGGCTGGCCGGCGAGCAGCAGATCGGCGACCTGTTCGACCCGCGCGGGGTCGAACGACACGTCGGCCGGGCGAACCACGGCGGGCGACGCCGTGCCGCGCACCGTGGCCGACTGCAGATCGACCGGCAGCACGAGGGTCGCGACGCCGCGCTGCGCACCCATTGCGGCCGAAATCGCGTCGGCCGTATCCGTCGCGAGATCCGTGGCGTGCGCGACGCTGCGATACCACACCGACACCGGCCGCGCGAGCGACTCGATATCGGACGTGAGCGGCGCGTCGTACTTCAGATGGTCACGCGTGTGATCGCCGACGATGTTCAGGATCGGGGTGCGGGCGCGGCGCGCGTTGTGCAGGTTGGCGATGCCGTTCGCGTGACCGGGCCCGAGATGCAGCAGCGTCATCGCGGGTTTGCCGGCCATGCGGCCGTACCCGTCCGCCGCCCCCGTGCATACGCCCTCGAACAGCCCGAGGATGGATCGCACGCCAGCCACGGCATCGAGCGCGCCGACGAACGGCATCTCGGTGGTGCCGGGATTGGCAAAACAAACGTCGACGCCGGCGTCTCGTGCCATCGCAAGCACGACGCCCGCCCCGCTTCGCGTTCCGGCCTCGGTGTCCAACTGTGGGATGTTCATGCGTCCGCCCGGTTGCTTGAATGAAGTGAATGTCACTTTAATCCCGAATTACGGGATTTGTCAAACGCGCAGCGAACAACGAAAGTCCGGATATGATCAACGTTTACCCGCGACTACAACGGCGAATCCCGTGAATTTGACTTACCAACGTCGATCAGATAGACATCCAGCATCAAGACGATTCCCGTCATTCGGAATTTCTGAAATTTCGAATCAAGAGAACGCCCGTTGCTGCCGCGGCAGCCGGCGGCCGAATCACATCATCCGTGGGCAAATGAATTTGAGATTGCAAATGCCTCTCATTTGCATTAAATTTCGGCGCGAATGTACTGTTTGGAACATAGCCGTCGGCGCAAGGCCCATCCACCGTGCCCGAATGCAATCCACATCAAGGGACGGGGTATGAGCAGGAAGAACTGGGCGGCCGCACCGATGGCCATCGTCGTCGGCGCGGCCGGCCTGAGCACGGCCGACGCGCAGGAAACAACGCTGTCCACCATCGAGGTCTCGGGGCAGCGCGCGAGCGCGCCGTTTCGCATGCGCGAATCGACGAGCGCGACGCGCAGCGAGGCAGACGTGATGGAGATTCCGTTCGCGGTCAGCAGCGTCGATGCGAAACTCGTGCAAACCGTCGCCGCGACACGCGGCGAGGACCTGTACGACTGGGTCGCGGGCGTCTCGCGGCAGAACAACTTCGGCGGCCTGTGGGACAACTACGCGGTGCGCGGCTTTGCCGGCGACGGCAACACGTCCGGCACCGACTACCTCGTCAACGGCTTCTCGTGGAACCGCGGAATCAGCGTCCCGCGCGACACGGTCAACCTCGAGCGCATGGAAGTGCTCAAAGGGCCCGCGTCGGCGCTATACGGCCGCGGCGATCCGGGCGGGCTCATCAGCTATACGACCAAGCAGCCGCAGTTCGCGCGCTCGAACACCGTCGGCGTGTCGGTCGGCAGCTACGGCGCGTTGCGCGAGACCTTCGATTCAACCGGGCCCGTCACGAAATCGCTCGCGTACCGCTTCGTCGCGATGAACGAGAACAACGGCAGCTTCCGCGATACGGTGTCGAGCAAACGCTACCTGTTCGCGCCGTCGTTCACGTGGGACATCGGCGCGGACACGACGCTCCACTACGAATTCGAGAGCGCACGCCAGCGCGCGCCGCTCGATCGCGGCGTCGTCGCGGTGGGCGGGCAGCTCGGCGCGATTCCGGCTTCGCGCTTTCTCGGCGAGCCCCGCGACGGCGACTACGACGTGCGCAACACGGGCCACCAGTTCACGCTCGAGCATCGCATCGATGCCGGCTGGTCGATCAACGCCGGTTTCGCGCAGCGCACCACCGACCTGTCCGGACGATCGTCCGAGGCGTTCGCGCTGCAGTCCGACGGCCGCACGCTGTGGCGCCGCTACCGGCAAGTCGCGTTTCATTCGAACGATCTGCAAGGCCGCGTCGAGACGACCGGCGCGTTCCGCACCGGCGGCATCGGCCACACGCTCGTGCTGGGCGTCGATGCGTACCGCTTCAACTACGACCAGTTCGTCGCGCGCTCGACGCCGACTGCCGCCGCGCCGTATGCGATCGACATCTTCGATCCCGTCTACGGTCAGCCGGCACCCGTACCGCGCACCGCGACCAATCTGCTCGAGCGCGACGACGGCCAGGGCCTCTATGCGCAGGACACGCTCGCGTTCGGGCCGCACTGGAAAATCCTCGCGGGACTGCGCTGGGATCGCTTTCACCAGTCGGTCGAGAATCGCCTGAAGGGCACGACGAGCAGCCAGTTGCAGACTGCATTAAGTCCGCGCATCGGTATCGTGTATGAAATGAGCCCCGCGTTTTCCGTGTATGCGAACACCGCGTATTCGTTCCGGCCGAACAACGGCGCCGGCGTCGACGGCCGCGCGTTCGATCCGGAGAAGGGGCATGGCTATGAGGTCGGCGCGAAATGGGCCGGCGCACGCTGGCTCGCGACCGTCGCGGCATTCCACGTCAACAAGCGCAACGTGCTGACCGCCGACCCGGCCAATGCAGGCTTCTCGCGCGCGGCCGGCGAAGTGCGCAGCCGCGGCATCGAATTCGAATGGAACGGCGACCTGGGCCACGGCGTGCGCGGCCTCGTCAATCTTGCGTATGTCGATGCACAGGTCACGCGCGATGCCGTACTGACACCCGGCGCGCGCCTCGTCGACATTCCGCGTCTGAGCGGCAGCGCGCTGCTCATGTACGAAACCAGCGTCCCGTTCGCGGACAAGGCCGGCGCCGGCGCGGGCGTGATCTACGTCGGGCGCCGGGCCGGCAACACCGCGAACACGCAGGACGGTTTCGAACTGCCGGCCTATGCGACCGTGCAGCTCAACGGCTATGTGCAGGTCAACAAGCACCTGCGTGCGTCGGTCGTTCTGAACAATTTGTTCAATCGCACTACTTACGTCAGTTCCTACAACAGCCTGTGGGTCACGCCGGGCGCACCGCGCAGCCTGTTTGCGTCGCTCTCCTACGCGTTCTAGCCTGATTCGGTTTCCCGACACGGCCGCGGCATTCAACTCGCCACTGGCGAGTCGCGTGGAAGACGGCGCATGGCCGCATCGAATCGGTCAGACGGGGCAAAGGGCGAGCCATCTGCCCCGTCGGTCCGGTCAACAGCCACGAACCTACTTCGCGGCCGGAGGAAACAGCACGCCGCGCGGAATCAACATGATCAGCACGCAACTGACCAGCAGGCAGGCGCCCAGCGCGTAGGTTCCGTTGTTGATGTTGCCGGTCATTTCCTTTGCGATGCCCGTGATCATCGAACCCGTGAAGCCGGACAGATTGCCCACCGAGTTGATCAGTGCAATGCCGGCGGCCGCGGCCGTGCCGGACAGTATCTGCCCCGGAAAGGTCCAGTAGATCGGCATCAGTGCCAGGATGCCGCACGTGGCGATGGTCAGGAACAGGATCGACAGCACCACGTTCTGTGCACATGCCGCGCTCATGATCAGGCCGACGCCGCCGATCAGCGCGGGAATCGCGGCGTGCAGCCGGCGTTCGCCGGTCTTGCGCGAGTGCGCCGCGTTCCACACCATCGCAAAGATGGCCGTCAGATACGGAACGGCAGTCAGCAGACCGATATGCATCGGGCTGCGCACGCCCGACGCGCGAATGATCGACGGCAGCCAGAAGGCCAGCCCGTAGAAGCCGGTATTGAAGGTGAGCAGGATGAAGGTCAGCAGCCAGACGCGCGGGCTGCGCAACGCGGCACCCACGCCGTGCGACTTGTGCGCGGCCTCGGATTCGAGGTTGCGCGACAGCACCGCCTTTTCCTCGGCAGACAACCACTTCGCCGACTGCGGGCCATCGCCGAGGCAGGCCAGCACGATGAACGCCACCACGATCGACGGCAGGCCTTCGAGCAACAGCATCCATTGCCAGCCGCTCATGCCTGACAAGCCGTGCGTCTGCTCCATCAGCCAGCCGGAAATGACACTGCCCAGCGTCAGGCTCAGCGGGATCGCCACCAGGAAGCCCGACATGGCCACGCTTTGGCGGCGCGCGGGAAACCAGTAATTCATGTACAGGATGACGCCCGGGAAGAAGCCGGCTTCGCACAGACCGAGCAGGAAGCGCAGCGTATAGAACATGGTGGACGTCTGCACGTGAAAGAACTGAGCGAGCGGCACGATGAAGGCCATCGACGACGACACGATGCCCCATGTGATCATGATCCGCGCGATCCAGAAGCGTGCGCCGTAGCGGTGCAGCAGCAAGTTGCTCGGCATCTCGAACAGGAAATAGCCCCAGAAGAAAACGCTGGCGCCGAGCGCGTAGACGCTGTCGCTCAGGCTCAGGTCATCGAGCATCTGCAGCTTGGCGAAACCCACGTTGACGCGGTCCAGGTAGGCCACGACGTAGCAGAGCAGCAGCAACGGCAGGATGCGCCGCATGACCTTGCGGTAGAGGGCGTCTTCGGACGAGCCGACCGCGGCCGGTGCGGCGGCGGTCTGCGTGAGGGATGGCATCGGTTTGTCTCCTGATTGTGTAGGACTTCTTCGTGCCGGCGGATTCGCTGAGGAACTGATGCGCCCATGTTACCGATAACATTCCCGCCCAAAAAAAGGCGCCGATCTGGCGACGGGCGCAACCGGCAGCCTGATACCGGTAACAGCTTTGAAGGTAGCATGCCGCGACAACCGTGCTCAAGTCCCGATCGACAAGTGGTTTCCCTAGTGCCGCGCGAATCACCGGCGCGCGGCGGCGGCCCGCACGGCACCGGTATCATGTAGCCTTTCCCGGTTTCTCCCGATCGCAATTCCCATGCCCAGCCCCACCGCCGTCCGGCCTGCCGGACCGCCCCGCATGTCCGATGTAGCGCGCCTGGCCGGCGTATCGAAGATGACCGTCTCGCGCGTGCTGGCCGGCCACAGCGTGGCCGCCGAGACGCGCGAACGGGTCTGCAGGGCCATCGATCAGCTCGGTTACGTGGCCGACGCCGCCGCAGGTGCGCTGTCGTCCGGGCGGTCGGAATTTGTCGCGGTGCTGGTGCCGTCGCTGTCGAGTTCCAACTTCTCCGACACCGTGCGCGGCCTGACCGACGCACTCGAGCCGCATGGCCTGCAACTGCTGCTCGGCGACACCGACTATGACCTGGCGCGGGAAGAACGGCTGGTACGCTCCATGCTGCGTCACCAGCCGCGCTGCATCGCGCTGACGGGGGCGCAGCACACCGATGCGACGCGCACGGTGCTGGCACGCTCGGGCATCCCCGTGGTCGAGATGTGGGACCTGCCCACGCATCCGATCGATACCGCGGTGGGCTTCTCGAACGTGCGCGCCGCACGCGCGATGGTGCGTCATCTGGCCGAGCGCGGCTACGAGCGCATCGGCTTTCTCGGCGGCGCCAGCGCACTGGACCGCCGCGGGCTGGACCGGCTCAAGGGATACCAGGCGGAGATCAAGGCACTGGGGCTGGGCGAGCCGCGCGTCGTCCGACTGGGCGAATCGCCGATCACCATGAGCCACGGCGGGCCCGCCATGGCGGCACTGCTGGAGACGTGGCCGGACACCACCGCGGTCATGTGCGTGAGCGACATGTCGGCGTTCGGCGCAATCATGGAATGCCATCGACGCGGACTGTCCGTGCCCGCGGACATGGCCGTGGCCGGCTTCGGGAACTTCGAAGTGGCGACATGCTGCCACCCGACCATTACCACGGTGTCGGTCGACGCCTACGGCATCGGCCTGCGCACGGGCGAGGCCCTGCTCGCCGCGCTGCAGGCGCGCGACGGCGGCGAACGGATCGAGCCGCACAGCATCCGCGTCGACTACACGATCGTCGCGCGGGAAAGCGCCTGACGAGCCGACTGCCGGACCTGTCGTCCTTCACGAGAAGCGGCGGCGTCCGATGCGCAACGTGCGCGACGTCATGGAGGCACCTCCCCCTCCTCCGTCGCCGCACGTTCCCCACCGCCTGCACCCACCCATACGCAAAATTCCCTTCCGCGACGCAAAAACCCCGTGCTAACATGCCCCGAATGTTACCGGTAACTATCCGGCACAAAAAAACCGGACACGGCCCTATTCGGAGACAACCCGCCATGCCGCAAACCCCTCGCCGCCTGCGCAGCCAGGAGTGGTTCGACGACCCCACACACGCAGACATGACCGCGCTCTACGTCGAGCGATTCATGAACTACGGGTTGACGCGTGAGGAATTGCAGTCGGGCCGTCCCATCATCGGCATCGCGCAGACGGGCAGCGACCTGGCGCCGTGCAATCGCCACCACATCGAACTGGCCGAACGCACCAAGGCAGGCATTCGCGACGCGGGCGGCATCCCGATGGAATTCCCCGTGCATCCGCTGGCCGAGCAAAGCCGCCGGCCCACCGCGGCACTCGACCGCAACCTGGCGTATCTCGGGCTGGTGGAAGTCCTGCATGGCTTTCCGCTGGACGGCGTGGTCCTGACGACCGGATGCGACAAGACCACCCCCGCCTGCCTGATGGCCGCGGCCACCGTGGACATGCCCGCCATCGTGCTGTCCGGCGGGCCGATGCTCGACGGCTGGCACGAAGGCAAGCGCGTCGGCTCGGGCACGGTGATCTGGCACGCCCGCAATCTGCTGGCCGCCGGCGATATCGACTACGAAGGTTTCATGCAGCTGACCACGGCGGCGTCGCCGTCGATCGGTCACTGCAACACCATGGGCACGGCGCTGTCGATGAACAGTCTGGCCGAGGCGCTCGGCATGTCGCTGCCGGGATGCGCGAGCATTCCCGCCGCCTACCGCGAGCGCGGCCAGATGGCTTACGCGACGGGCAAGCGCGCCGTCGAGCTCGTCCGCGAAGACCTGCGCCCGTCGAAGATCATGACGCGCGCGGCCTTCGAGAATGCCATCGTCGTCGCCTCCGCGCTCGGCGCATCGACCAACTGCCCGCCGCACCTGATCGCCATCGCGCGCCACATGGGCGTGGCGCTGAGCCTGGACGACTGGCAGCGCTTCGGCGAATCCGTGCCGCTGCTCGTCAACTGCATGCCGGCCGGCGAGTACCTCGGGGAGAGCTTCCACCGCGCCGGCGGCGTGCCCGCCGTGCTGCGTCAACTCGATGCGGCCGGCCTGCTGCGGCGCGACTGCCTGACCGTGTCCGGCCGCGCGATCGGCGAGATCGCGGACACGGCGCAGGAGGCCGACCGCGACGTGATCCGCACGCCCGACGAGCCGCTCAAGCATGGCGCCGGCTTCATGGTGCTGTCCGGCAACTTCTTCGACAGCGCGATCATGAAGATGTCGGTCGTAGGCGAGGCCTTTCGGCAGACCTACCTTGCGGAGCCGGGCGCGGAGAACACCTTCGAGGCACGCGCCATCGTCTTCGATGGCCCCGAGGACTACCACGCCCGCATCAACGACCCTCGGCTCGACATCGACGAACGCTGCATCCTGGTGATCCGGGGCTGCGGCACGGTCGGCTATCCGGGCAGTTCGGAAGTCGTCAACATGGCGCCGCCCGCCAATCTGGTGAAGCGTGGCGTGACGTCGCTGCCATGTCTCGGCGATGGACGCCAAAGCGGCACATCGGCCAGCCCGTCGATCCTGAACGTGTCGCCGGAAGCGGCCGTCGGCGGCGGCCTGGCCCTGCTGCGCACGAACGATCGCATCCGCGTGGACCTGAATCGCCGCAGCGTCGACCTGCTCGTCGACGCAGAAGAACTCGCGCGCCGCCGCGAGACCGCAAGCTTCACCGTGCCGCAGGCGCAAACGCCGTGGCAGGCACTCTATCGCCAGTTCGTGGGCCAGTTGTCCACCGGCGGCTGCCTCGAACCGGCCACGCTCTATCTGAAGGTCATCGAGCAGCGCGGCAACCCGCGCCATTCGCACTGATCCACCCGCCCACGACTCTTGCCGAGCTGACGACCATGCGTACTCCTTCCGTTTCCGACTGCCTGCCGCACGACCTTGCGCAGGCCCTGCTGATCGGCCGTGTCTGGCGGCACGACGGCGCCCACGCGGGCCCGAGCGTCGTCGCCGTGCGTGGCGGCGACGTGTTCGACATCACGCGCATCGTGCCGACCACCGCGGACCTGTTCGACCGCCCCGACGCAGTCGACATCGCCCGCACCGCCCCCGGCGAATCGCTCGGCCGCGTCGAGCCGCTGTTGCAGGCGGCGCTGGACGGCGCGTCCGGCGCGCTGCGCCTGCTCGCTCCGTGCGACGTGCAGGCCATCAAGGCGTGCGGCGTAACCTTTGCCGTCAGCCTGATCGAACGCGTGATCGAAGAACAGGCAGGCGGGGATCCCGCCAAGGCGACGGAAGTACGCGAAACCATCGCCGCGACCATCGGCACCGATCTGTCGAAAATCGTCCCCGGTTCGGACGCCGCCATGCGCCTGAAGGCGGAACTCGAGCGCCGCGGCGCGTGGTCGCAATACATGGAAGTCGGCATCGGCCCGGATGCCGAGGTGTTCTCCAAGTCGCAGCCCATGTCCGCGGTGGGCTTCGGCGCGGACGTGGGGCTGCTGCCCGGATCGGTGTGGAACAATCCGGAGCCGGAGATCGTGCTGGCGGTCGGCAGCGACGGCCGGCCGGTTGGCGCCACGCTCGGCAACGACGTGAATTTGCGCGACATCGAAGGCCGCTCCGCGCTGCTGCTCGGCAAATGCAAGGACAACAACGGTTCGTGCGCGATCGGCCCGTTCGTGCGGCTCTTCGACGGCGACTTCACGCTGGACAGCGTGCGGCAGGCCAGCGTGTCGCTGCGCGTCGACGGCGCGGACGACGATTTCGTCCTCGACGGCATCAGCCACATGCGCGAGATCAGCCGCGACCCGGCCGATCTCGTCGCGCAGACCTGCGGCGCGCATCACCAGTATCCGGACGGCTTCATGCTGTTCCTGGGCACGATGTTCTCGCCGATCCAGGACCGCGACGCGCCCGGCGGCGGATTCACGCATCACCTGGGCGACCGCGTCACCATCTCCACGCCCGCGCTCGGCGCGCTCGTCAACGTCGTGCGGCTTTGCACGGAGATCGCGCCGTGGACCTTCGGCGTGCGCGCGCTGTACGCCAATCTGGCCGCACGCGGCCTGCTCGATGCCGCGGCATGCCGTTGAGCCGATAGACCGCATGCCGCCCGAGCCCACGACGCAGCCGAACCGGGAACGAAATATGCGCGCATCCCGGTTTGCCGGTTGCACGGCAGGTTTTGCAACGCAGGCAACCGGCGTCATGACCCGCAATTACAAGGAGAAAAGCGATGACTCTGCTTATCTACCTGCTCGGATGGATCATTTTCATCGCCGGCGTGGCATGGGGCCTGATGACGCTGCACGTGTCGCAACACATCATCGAGATCGTCGCCGTCATTCTGTTCGGCATCGCGGTGATCACGGGCGCGACGCGCGCCCGCAATCGCGACCGGACGTAGCCCCTGAACGCCGCCGGATGCCGCATGCATTCAGGCGTCGTGCAGCGTGGCGGCCGCGTCAATATAATCGGCTTTCCCGACGAATCGATGATCGGCGACGTGCCGGTTTCGATCGTGTATTCGTACAGCCGAATCTGGAGCCGAGATGACCCTCCCCGCCGTTCCGTTTGCCGAATCGTTCGACCTCGAGGCTGCCTTCGCCGATGTATCGGAGTACTGGTCGCCGAAGGTCGTCGCGCAGGTCAACGACCAGTACGTGAAAGTCGCCAAGGTGCGCGGCAAGTTCGTGTGGCACGACCATGCGCATGAAGACGAGCTGTTCTTCGTCGTGCGCGGCCACCTCAGGATCGAGTATGAAGGCGGCCGCGCCGTCGACTTGCCCGCCGGCTCGATGCACGTCGTGCCGCGCGGCACGCAGCACAATCCGGTCGCCGACGACGAATGCTGGGTCGTGCTGATCGAGCCCGTGCAGACGAAACACACCGGCGACGTCCAGTCGCCGCTGACCCGGACGATCGACGAGCAGCTGGGTCAGGCGCGCTGAGTCCCGTGCCGGCGTCGCTTCGGCCACCCGCCCCGCGACGGCCGCACCGGGTTCAACCGCGGGCGGACGCGACGCCGTCGAGTTCGCGCACGGCATCCTCCGGCAACGCCAGCGCGCCGGCGGCGAGATTCTCGCGCAGATGCGCGACCGACGACGTTCCCGGAATCAGCAGGATGTTCGGCGCGCGGCGCAGCAGCCACGCGAGTGCGGTCTGCATCGGCGTCGCGCCGAGCCGCGCGGCAACGGTGTCGAGCGCGGACGACTGCAACGGATTGAAGCCGCCGAGCGGAAAGTACGGTACGTAGGCGATGCCGTCGCGGGCAAGCGCGTCGACGAGATCGTCGTCGTCCCGGTGCGCGAGGTTGTAGTGGTTCTGCACGCAGACGATGTCGCAGATCCGGCGCCCTTCCGCGACCTGCGCGGCCGTGACGTTGCTCAGCCCGATGTGCCGCACGAAGCCTTGCCGCTGCAGTTCGGCCAGCGCGGACAGCGGCGCCTCGATCGAGCCCTCGGCCGGGCCGTGCGTGTCGAACATGATGCGCAGATTGACCACGTCGAGCACGTCGAGTCCGAGGTTGCGCAGGTTGTCCTGCACGGCGGCGGCGAGCGCTTCGGCCGAGAATGCCGGCAGCCACGAACCGTCTTCGCCGCGCCTCGCGCCGATCTTGGTCACGATGAGCAGATCGTCGCGATACGGATGCAACGCTTCGCGAATCAGCCGGTTCGTCACGTGCGGGCCGTAAAAGTCGCTCGTGTCGATGTGGTCGACACCCGATGCAACGGCCTCGCGCAGAACGGCAAGCGCCGCATCGCGGTCCCGGGGCGGGCCGAACACGCCGGGACCGGCGAGCTGCATCGCGCCATACCCGATGCGGTGAACGCGGCGGCCCGCGATGGAAAACGTGCCGGACTGGACGACGGGGGACATGAGCGTGCTCCTGTGGCGAATGAATGAGCCGCAGGTTACGCCGCGACGCGCTGCGCGATAACCGGTCATAATCCGCACGACCTGTACGAAAGGGCGAACAATGCAAGTCGATCTGGGTGATCTGAACGCGTTCGTGGCGGTGGCGCGTGCGAAAGGCTTTCGTGAAGGTGCGCGCACGATCGGTGCGAGCGCGTCCGGCCTGAGCGAAGCGGTGCGCCGGCTGGAGGCGCAACTCGGCGTGCGGCTGCTGCACCGCACGACGCGCAGCGTGGCGCCGACCGAAGCCGGCGAGCGCCTGCTCGCGCGGCTCGCGCCGGCGCTGGGCGAGGTCGAGGCGGCGCTCGACGTCGTCAATACGTTTCGGGAGCGGCCGGTCGGCACGCTGAAGCTCAACGTACCGACGAGCGCGGCGCGGCTCGTGCTGCCGTCGATCGTCCCGCGCTTTCTCGACGCGTATCCGGAGATCCGGCTCGAGATCGTGGCGGACGAAAGCTTCGTCGATATCCTCGCGGCCGGCTGCGACGCGGGCATCCGTTACGACGAGCGCCTCGAACAGGACATGATCGCCGTGCCCATCGGCCCGCGTTCGCAACGCTTCGCCACCGCCGCGGCGCCCGCCTACCTCGACCGTCGCGGCCGTCCTGCCCATCCGCGCGAACTGCTCGATCACGCATGCCTGCGCGGCCGGTTCGCGAGCGGCGCGATGCCGGCGTGGGAATACGAGCGCGCCGGCGAAGTCGTCCGCGTGGAGCCGTCGGGGCCGCTCGTCGTGCAGATCGGCGGCGCCGTCGATCTCGTCGTGGACGCCGCCTGTGCGGGGCTCGGCATCGTGCATCTTTACGAAGACTGGCTTCGTCCGCATCTCGCGAGCGGCGCGCTCGAGCCCGTGCTCGACGGCTGGTGGCGGCCGTTCTCCGGCCCGTATCTGTACTATCCGGGGCGGCGTTTCGTGCCGGCTCCGCTGCGGGCCTTCGTCGATTTCATCAAGGCGGATGTCGAGCAACAGGCGTTCATCGAGAAAGGCGGATGAAAGACCTCGACGCTAGACTGCGTGCGGCACGTCCCTCGCGTAAGCGGGCGCGGCTCGCCGCTCGGCCCGCCACGGCCTGCGTGCCCTTTCACCGTCATCGACGAGGCCCGCATGCGCCATCCGACGAAACGCCCGCTGTTCGCCATGCTGCTGGCTGCCGCCGCACTGTCGTGCGCCGTGCCGCCTGCGCGCGCGTGCGACGTGCCCGCTCCGGTCACGCGCATCGATCCCCCCGGCTACTACGACGATGCAGCCGGCTATGCGCGCGCGGTGAAGCCGATGCGCGATTTCATCGCGCGGCTCAATGTGTCGGCTGACAACGGCGACTGGTCGTGCGCGGTGATGCAGCTCGAAAGCTGGGCGCAAGCCGACGCGCTGATGGGGCCGATCTCCGGTTATCAGGGCTACTACGAGCGTTCGTGGGCCGGCACCGACTTTGCGATGGTGATCCTGCGCATGCCGCGCGACGTGCGCGACGCAAACCGCGCGCGGCTCGATGCAATCGGCCCGTGGCTCGAACGGATCGCGATCGCCACCCGCGATTCGGAGGCGATCAACCATCTGCACAACAATCTCGTGTACTGGGCCGGGCTCGACCTGATCGCGATCGGCACCGTGACGAACAACGCAAACCTCGTCGATTCGGGGCTGCTGAGAGTGCGCGAGGGCATTCGCGACATCGGCCCCGACGGTGCGCTCGCGCGCGAAGTGAAACGCGGCAACCGCGCGCTGCACTACCACACGTTCGCGCTGCTGCCGCTCGTGTTCGCGGCCGAACTCGTGCAACGGCGCCATATCAATCTCTATCGGGAAAACGATGGCGCGATCGGCCGTCTCGCGAATCTCGTGATCGACGCGGTGGACGATCCCGCGAGCTTCGCGAAAATCACGCCGATCCGCCAGGAGCTGTTCCCGTGGACGCTGCGCGACGAGCTCGCCTGGGTCGAACCTTACTACGCGCGCTTCGGCGATCGCCGCCTGCCGGCGATCATTGCGCCGCGCCGCCCGTTCAGCGAATGGCGGCTCGGCGGCAACGTGACGGCGGCGTGGGGCGCGCCGCTGCGGTAAGCGGCAAGCGCCTCCACGAAGACAGCCTCACCGCCGGTTCGAACGCGACACGACGTCGATCCACACCGCCAGCACCAGCACCGCGCCCTTGACGATCATCTGCCAGTATGCGTCGACGTCGAGCATCGACATCCCGTTGTCGAGGCTCGCCATCACGAGCGCGCCGATCAGCGCGCCATAGACGGTGCCCGACCCGCCGCGCATCGACGTGCCGCCGATGAAGCATGCGGCGATCGCGTCGAGCTCGCCCATCGTGCCGGCCGACGGCGAGCCGGCCGCGAGCCGCGCGGTGTTGACGATGCCCGCGAACGCGCACATCAGCCCCATCAGCGCGAAGATCGCGAGCTTCACACGATCGGTGTCGACGCCCGACAGCCGCGTCGCCTCCAGGTTCGACCCCACCGCATAGATGCGCCGGCCGAACACGGTCTGCGTCGCGATCCACGAAAACGCGCCGAGCAGCGCGAGCAGCAGCAGCACGGGCACCGGGATGCCGCCGTAGCGGTCGAGCGTCGCGACGAACGCGAACAGCACCGCGCCGGCGCCGACGATTTTCGCGACGTCCTGCCACAGCGGCGCGACCGCGAGCCGATAGCGGTGCCGCGTGCCGCGTTGCCGGACGACCAGCAGCGCGACGAGCGCGAACAGCAGCACCGCGAGGCCGTCGCCGGCCGCGCGCGGCAGATAGCCCTGCCCGAGGAACACGAAGCCGTCGGACACCGGCGCGATCGTCGAGCCGCCCGTCACGCCGAGCAGAATGCCTCGGAACGCGAGCATCCCGCCCAGCCCGACGATGAACGACGGCACGCGCCGGTAGGTCGACCACCAGCCGTTGAACAACCCGACCAGCACGCCGAGCGCGAGCACGGCCGGCACCGTCGCGGCCACGGGCCAGTGGCGATTGACGTCGAGGATCGCCGCAATGCCGCCGAGCAGGCCGAGCAGCGAGCCGACCGACAGGTCGATCTCGCCCGCGATGATCACGAACACCATCCCGCATGCGAGCATCCCGGTGATCGACATCTGCCGCAGCAGGTTCGACACGTTGCGCGGCGTGACGAACGCGCCGTCGGTCAGCACCGAGAAAAACACCCAGATCGCCGCGACCGCGAACAGCAGTGCAAGCACCTTGTAGCGCACGAAGATCTGTCGAAGCGGATGGCGATGCGTGCGGCGCGCGTCGGCGTCCGGCGGCACGGCGGAAGAGGAGGAAAGTTCGCTATTCATGTGGCACTCGCTGCAATGGGTTCGGCCGGCTGCCGCGCGGGCTTCAGCGCGGCGCCGAGTATCTGTTCCTGCGTGAGACCGTCATTGACGAAATCGCCGCGCAGCTCGCCTTCTCCGATCACGAGCACGCGATCGGCAAGCCCGAGCACTTCCGGCAACTCCGACGACACGACGATCAGCGCGACGCCGCGTTGCGCGAGCGCGAAGATCAGCCGGTAGATTTCGGCCTTGGCGCCCACGTCGACACCGCGGGTCGGCTCGTCGAGGATCAGCACCTGCGGGTCGGCCAGCAGCATCCTGGCGAGCACCGCCTTCTGCTGGTTGCCGCCGGACAGGCTCGCGATCGGCAGGAACGGATGCGCGGCACGCACCGACAGCCGCTGCATCTCGGTGCGGATCGCGTCGAGTTCGGCGGCCGCGTCGATCCGCCCGTGGGCGGCGAAACGGCGCAGCACCGACAACGTGATGTTGTGGCCGACGCCGAGCTGCGGCACGATCCCGTGACGCTTGCGGTCCTCGGGCACCATCGCGATCCCCGCGCGGATCGCATCGGCCGGCGAACGGACCGCGAGCGGCCTTCCGTTCATCCGCACCGTCGCCGCGCTCGCGCCCGGATACGCGCCGAAGATCGCCTGCATCAGCTCGGTGCGGCCGGCGCCGACGAGCCCGGCGACGCCGAGAATCTCGCCGCGCCGCACGCTGAACGACACGTCGTCGACGCGCTTGCGGCGCGGGTTCGCCACGTCGTGACAGGTGACGTTGCGCGCTTCCAGCACGACGTCGCCGATCTCGTGCGGCTCGCGCGGATACAGGTTGCGGATCTCACGGCCGACCATCATCGCGATGATCCGGTCGGTCGTCATCCCGCGCATCGGCTCGGTCGCCACGTGGCGGCCGTCGCGGATCACGGTCACGGTGTCGCACACCGCGTCCACTTCGTCGAGCTTGTGCGAGATGTACACGCATGCGACGCCGCGCCGCTTCAGGTCGCGCACGATGTCGAGCAGGATGCGCGTCTCGGCCGCACTCAGCGACGACGACGGCTCGTCGAGAATCAGCAGCTTCGCGCGCTTGTTCAGCGCCTTCGCGATCTCGATCAGCTGCTGGTGGCCGCCGCCGTAGTTCATCACCGGCTGTGCGACGTTGATCGCGTCGATCCGCAGCTCGCGCAACAGCGCCTCGGAACGCCGCACCATCTCCGCGTAGTGCATGCGCCCGCCGGGCAGCGTGATCTCGTTGCCGAGGAAAATGTTCTCCGCGACCGACAGCTCGGGCACGAGCATCAGTTCCTGGTGGATGATCACGATGCCCGCGCGCTCGGTATCGCGCACGCCGGACGCGACGAGCGGCGCGCCTTCCCAGCGGATCTCGCCATCCCACGTGCCGTGCGGGTAGACGCCCGACAGCACCTTCATCAACGTCGACTTGCCGGCGCCGTTCTCGCCGCACAGCCCGACGCACTCGCCGGGGCGCACGGTCAGATCGATTCCGTCGAGCGCCTTCACGCCATCGAATGCCTTGACGATGCCGCGCATCGTCAGCAAGGGTTCGGTCATACGTTCATTGCCTCGCAGTGAGCATGCGGCCGGCCGCACCTAGCCGGCCGCATGCATCCTGCCCGTCGTGCCGTTACTGGCTCGCGAGCTGGGCCTGGGTATAGAAGCCGTCCTTCACGACGACGTCGACGTTGCGCTTGGTCAGCAGCGTCGGCTGCAAAAGCACCGTGTCGACCTTCTTCTTCCCGTTGTCGTATTGCGCGTTGAACGCGGGCTTCGTGCCCTTCGCAAGATCGACCGCGAGCTTCGCGGCTTCGCTGGCGATCAGCTTCAGCGGCTTGTAGACGGTCATCGTCTGCGTGCCGGCGATCACGCGCTTGACCGCCGCGAGGTCCGCATCCTGCCCCGACACCGGCACCTTGCCGGCCAGATGTTGCGCGGCGAGCGCCTGGATCGCGCCGCCCGCGGTGCCGTCGTTCGACGCGACGATCGCGTCGATCCGGTTGTTGTTTGCGGTGAGCGCATCCTCGACGATGCGCAGTGCGGTCGATGCGCTCCATTCGGGCACCCACTGCTGGCCGACGACCTTGATGTCGCCGCGATCGATCGCCGGCTTCAGCACCTTCAACTGACCCTCGCGCAGCATCTTCGCGTTGTTGTCGGTCGGCGCGCCGCCGAGCAGGAAATAGTTGCCCTTCGGCTTTGCATCGAACACGCCCTTCGCCTGCAGTTCGCCGACCTTCTCGTTGTCGAACGAGATGTACGCGTCGACGTCCGCATCGAGGATCAGACGGTCGTACGACACGACCTTGATGCCGGCCTTCCTCGCTTCGGCGACGACGTTGCCGAGCGTCTTCGAATTGAACGGCACGATCACGATCACGTCGACGCCGCGCGAGATCAGGTTCTCGATCTGCGAAATCTGCCGCTCCTCGCTCGCATCGGCCGACTGCACCGACACCTTCGCGCCGAGCTTCGTCGCGGCCGCGACGAAATAGTCGCGATCGCGCGACCAGCGCTCGACGCGCAGGTCGTCGATGCAGAAGCCGATCTCGGGCTTGTCCTTGCTCGCATGCGCGAGCGGCGCGCCGAGCGCGAAGAGCGCCAGCGCTGCCGCGCCGGCAAGGGAACTCAATACGGTACGACGCGTCACGGATTTCATGTCTCCACTCCTTGTTATTGGACAACTCACGAACACCGGGCGGCCGCGGGAATGCGCCGCCCGCATCGAGTCACTGCAAAGCACGGGATCGCACCGGCGAAGCGCCGGTCATGCGCCCGTCGCAAACACCGGCTCGAGCGCGCGGTAAAGCGCGCGAAACGTCGGCCGTCGCGCGTCGCGATACCACGCGTGTCGCGCGGGATCGGGCTCGCGCACCGCGACGATCGGCGGCTGCGGACACACGTCGTCGAGCGACGCATCCGGTTCGAGCGCGAGACGCGCGAGCCGTGCGGCACCGAGCGCCGGGCCGACCTCGCCGCCCGCGCGCAGCGTCAGCGCGCGACCGCTCAGGTCGGCGAGCATCTGCGTCCAGTACGCGCTGCGCGAGCCGCCGCCGATCACCGTGATGCCGTCGGGCGCCAGTCCGGCCGCATGCAGCGCGTCGATGCCGTCGAGCAACGCGAAGCCGACGCCTTCGAGCGTTGCGTTCGCGAGATCCGCGCGCTGCGTGTCGGGCGTGAGCCCGTAAAACACGCCCTTCGCATTCACGTCGTTGTGCGGCGTGCGCTCGCCGCTCAGGTAAGGCAGGAACCATGGGCGACTGGCGCGTGCGTTCGCCTCGGCATCGGCAAGGAGTGCGGCAACGCCGTCGTAACCGGCCAGTTGCGCGGTGAAGTCGATGCAGCCGGCCGCGTTCAGCATCACCGACATCAGATGCCAGGTATCGGGCAGTGCGTGGCAGAAGCTGTGCACCGCCGATTCCGGATTCGCGCGAAACCCGTCCGACACCGCGAAATAGACGCCCGACGTGCCGAGCGACAGCAACGCGTCGCCGGGCCGCACGATCCCGACGCCCGCCGCGCCTGCCGCGTTGTCGCCGCCGCCGGCGACCACCGGAATCTCGCGCAGCCCGAGCGCGCGCGCGACGGCCGGCAGCAGCGTGCCGGTCACGCGGTTGCCCTCGAACACGGCCGGCATCTGCGCGCGCGACAGCCCGCACGCGGCGAGCAGCGTATCGTCGTAGTCGCGCTTCGCGACGTCGAGCCAGAGCGTGCCGGCGGCATCCGACGGATCGGTCGCGAACGCGCCGGTCAGCCGGTAGCGCAGGTAATCCTTCGGCAGCAGCACGTGTGCGATGCGCGCAAACACGTCGGGCTCGTGGCGACGCACCCACAGCAGCTTCGGCGCGGTGAAGCCCGGCATCGCGACGTTGCCCGTCACCGCGCGCAGCGCGGGTACGAGCCGCTCGAGTTCCGCGCACTCCGCGTCCGCACGGCCGTCGTTCCACAGGATCGCGGGGCGCAGCACGTCGCGGTGCGCATCGAGCAGCGTCGCGCCGTGCATCTGCCCGGTCAGTCCCAGCGCGTCGATGTCGCGCGGATCGATGTCGGCCGCGCGTGCCTCATCGACAACCGCGGCCAGCGCGCCGCACGCGGCATCCCACCAGTCGCGCGGCGCCTGTTCGGACCAGCGCGGCCGCGGCCGGCTCACCGTCAGCGGCCGGCTCGCGCTCGCCCGCACCACACCGTCGCGGTCGAGCAGCACCGCCTTCACGCCCGACGTGCCGAGATCGAGTCCGATATACATGGCGTCAGCGCAGCCCGTAGATCGCCTGGTTCACGATGTTCTCGAGCCGCTCCTGCGCGCCGCTCACATGCCGCGGGTCCACGCCGCGCGCGAGCGCGTCGTCCGCGAGCGACTGCAGCGTATAGCCGCCCGACAGGATCTTGCGGCCGAACGCGTCGTCCCACTGCGCGTAACGCTGCCTGCGCAACGCATCGAGCCGGTCGTTCTCGACCAGCACGGCCGCGCGTTCGAGCGCGAGCGCGAGCACGTCGATCGCGCCGACGTGGCCGTAGAACAGGTCTTCCGGATCGATGCTCTGGCGCCGCACCTTCGCGTCGAAGTTCATCCCGCCGGTCGTGAAGCCGCCGTGGCGCAGGATCTCGTAGAACGCGAGCGTCAGTTCCTCGACGCTGTTCGGGAACTGGTCGGTGTCCCAACCGTTCTGCGGATCGCCGCGGTTCGCGTCGACGCTGCCGAACACGCCGAGTGCGAACGCGTTCGCGATCTCGTGATGGAACGAGTGGCCGGCGAGCGTCGCGTGGTTCGCCTCGATGTTGACGCGAATCTCGTTCTGCAGTCCGTACTGCACGAGGAAGCCGTGCACGGTCGCGACGTCGTAGTCGTATTGATGCTTGGTCGGCTCTTGCGGTTTCGGCTCGATCAGCAGCGCACCCTTGAAGCCGATCCGGTGCTTGTGCTCGACGACCATCGACAGGAAACGCGCGAACTGATCGCGCTCGCGCTTGAGGTCGGTATTGAGCAGCGTCTCGTACCCTTCGCGGCCGCCCCACAACACGTAGTTCTCGCCGCCGAGCCGGTGTGTCGCGTCGAGCGCGTGGCACACCTGGGTCGCGGCCCACGCGAACACGTCGGGGTTCGGATTCGTCGCGGCGCCGGCCGCGAACCGTGGGTGCGAGAACAGGTTCGCCGTGCCCCACAGCAGCCGCACGCCGCTCGCCTGCTGGCGCTCGCCGAGATAGTCGACCATCCGTGCGAAATTGGCCGCGTACTCGCGCAGGCTGTCGCCTTCCGGCGCGACGTCGGTGTCGTGGAACGTGTAGAAAGGCGTGCCGAGCTTCGTGAAGAACTCGAATGCGGCATCGGCTTTCATCCGCGCACGTTCGAGCGCGTCGCCCGGCTGCTGCCACGGCCGCCGGAACGCGCCCTGCCCGAAGATGTCGTGCCCCGGCCATACGAACGTGTGCCAGTAGCAGACCGCGATCCGCAGATGCTCGGCGAGCGTCTTGCCGAGCACACGTTTCTCGGGGTCGTAATAGTGGTACGCCAGCGGGTTGTCCGACTGCGGACCTTCGTAGCGAATGGCGGGAATGTGTTCGAAATACGACATGGTGTCTCCGTGCTGGGTCTTGTTGCAGCGCAACGCGCATCGCGATGACGCACGCGGCCGAATCCGGTTGGCTGGATCGTGCCCGCGCGACTGCCGGCCGGCAATTGCGAAATTGCGCAGCACGCTTAACGTTTCTTGCCAGCCGCTGCGCGCGGCGTGCGTTCCGTCCTACAATCGCCGGACACCAGAGAACCGCGCGGCACCGCCCGCGCGCCCCGGAGACAATGGCGAGACGCCCGAGCGGCGCCCACCCCGAGACCGACATGACCCGTGCCTCTTCCGCCCAGACGCCGCACCGCATCGCGCTTCTGTTCAACGCGAACAAGGTCTATGACCGCGAGATCATCAGCGGCATCGGCCAGTACCTGCACACGACGCGCGTCGTGTGGGACCTGTTCCTCGAAGACGACTTCCGCTGCCGGCTCGCCGGCATCGAACGCTTCGACGGCGACGGCATCATCGCGGACTTCGACGATCCGGCCGTCGCCGACGCGCTTGCCGGCTCACCGCTGCCGATCGTCGCGGTCGGCTCGTCGTACGAGGATCCGGCGCAGTACCCGGACGGCGTCCCATATATTGCGACGGACAACCCGAAGCTCGTGTCGCTCGCCTATACGCACCTGATCGGCGCGGGGCTCGCGCATTTCGCGATGTACAGCCTGCCGGTCGCGCAGGAGAACCGCTGGGCGCAGCAGCGTGAGCTCGCGTTCGACCGGCTCGCGCGCGCGGACGGGCTCGACGCGCCGATCTACCGCGGCGTGTCGACGAGCGCATCGGGCTGGAATCACGCGATCGAGCAGCTGATCGGCTGGCTGCATGCGCTGCCGAAGCCCGTCGGCGTGATCGCGGTCACGGATGCGCGCGCGCGGCATCTGCTGCAGGCGTGCCTGCTCGCCGGCATCGCGGTGCCGGAACAGGTCGCGATCATCGGCATCGACAACGATCCGCTCACGCGCACGCTGACGCGCATTCCGCTGTCGTCGGTGATCCAGGGCACCGAGGAAATGGGCCGCACCGCCGCGCACCTTCTGCACCGGATGCTGCGCGGCACAAGGTTTCCCGGGCAGCGCATCCTCGTGCCGCCGGTCGGCATCAACGTGCTCGAATCGACGCGCCACCAGCCACTCGCGAGCCCGCACGTGATGCGCGCCCGGCATTTCATCCGGCAGTATGCGTGCCAGGGGATCAAGACCGAACAGGTCGCCGACTATGTCGGCGTGTCGCGCTCGCTGCTCGAAGAGCACTTCCGGCGCGAACTGCAGCGCACCGTGCACCAGGAAATCCTGCGTCACAAGATCGAGGCTGCGCAGGCGCTGCTCGCGAGCCGCAATGCGTCGAGCGCGGAGGTCGCGATCCGCTGCGGCTTCACGTCGCTGCAATACATGTACGCGGTGTTCCGCCGCGAACTCGGCTGCACGCCGCGCGAGTACCAGGAACGCGCGGCATCGGCTCACTGAATTCACCGCTCACGAGCGAACCCACACATGCATATCGACACCGACTCCCCCCGCCCGGCATCCGACGTCGGCCGCATTCCGTCCGAACCGTGGGGCACGCTGCCTGGCGGCGACCCAGTGCGGCGCTACACGCTGCGCAACGCGCACGGCATGCGCGTCGTCGTGAGCGATCTCGGCGCGACCGTCGTGTCGTGGCTCGCCCCCGACCGCACGGGGCGCTTCGCCGATATCGTGCTGGCGCACGACACGCCGGCCGAGTACCTCGAATCGGGTGCGTACCTCGGCGCGACGGTCGGCCGCTGGGCCAACCGGATCGCGGACGCGCGCTTCACGCTCGACGGCATCGATTACACGCTCGACCGCAACGAGAACGGTAATCTGCTGCACGGCGGCGCAAGCGGCTTTCATCGCGCGCGCTGGGACGTGATCGACGACCGCGGCGAGCTGACGCTGCGGCTCGATTCGCCTGAAGGCGATGCGGGATTCCCCGGCAACGTGAGCGTGCAGGTGCGCTACGTGCTCGACGACGACGGCACGCTGACGATCGACTATTCGGCACGAACCGATGCGCCGACCCCGCTGAACCTCACGAATCACAGCTACTTCAACCTCAGCGGACGCGCGGGCAGCGACGTGCGCGGCCACCTGCTGCAGGTCGACGCCGACGCGTTCGTCGAAGTCGACGACGCGCTGATCCCGACCGGCACGGCTGACGTGACCGGTACCGCGTTCGATTTCCGGCAGAGCGCGCCGATCGGCGCCCGCCTCGACTGGCCGCATGCGCAGCTCGCGCGCGGGCGCGGCTTCGACCACTGTTACGTGCTGCGCGACCCTACGCGCGGCGTGCGGCCCGTCGCATCGATCTACGATCCGGAAAGCGGTCGGGAGCTCACCGTGTCGACGGATCAGCGCGGACTGCAGCTCTATACGGGCAACTATCTGGATGGCGTGCGCGTGGGCGGCGGCATCCCGTGCGTGCGGCATGCGGCGCTGTGCGTCGAAGCCGGGTTCTATCCGAACCAGGTCAACATGGACGCGTTGCGCGACGAAACCATCCTTCATCCGGGCCAGACCTATCGCCAGACGACCCGGTATCGGGTCGGTATTCGCGGATAGCAGGCAGCGCACGCGTTCTTTGCGTCGGCATCGGCGGCTGCGCTCCTGCAGCGTTGCCCGCGCGGGCGATCGCGCTGACGCTCGACATGATCGACGGGGTCGAGCCGGCTGGGGCGGCACATGCGATCGGGGCGCCGGAGCGCGTCGTGCGGGAATCGACGGGGGTGGCGCGGGGTTGACTCACGGAGCGCGCCGCGTCGACGTCGCGCACCGGCCAGCCGTTCACGCTCGCGTTTCTGCCTGAATGGCCGGCCGTCCCGCTTTCGATCCCGATCCGGTCAGAACTTGTGCCGAATCCCCGCATGCACCATCAACTGCTTCGACGTCGACGACAGATCGGCCGCCCCCGGGACATATGCCTGGTCGAGCGACGAGCCGGTCGCGTCACCGGCAACCCGCTGGTACGCGCCCATCAGATAGACGTCGGTGCGCTTCGACAGGTTGTAGTCCGCCATCAGCCCGATCGAATGGATCTTCGGTTTCGCGCTGCCCGTGGTCGCCTCGTAGCGCACGGTCGTATACACATACTGCGCGCCCACGAAGAACGCCGGCGTGAACTGGTATTTGCCGTTCACTTCGAAGTTCTGATACTTGATCGCCGTGACCGTACCGCCCGCGAGCGGCCCCGTCACCGGTTCGATCGTCTCGTCGCCGAACAGGTAGCCGACGTTCGCGGTCGGCCGCGTGACGTTGCTGTTCGTATAGGCGAACCCGACCGTCGCAGGCCCTGCCGTGTAGTTGACGCCCGCCCCGAAGATCCGCAGCCGCGCCGACGCGAAGTTCGCATCCGCGCCGACCGACCCCGAGCCCGCGATCGCGCCGCCGGCCGTCGCGCCCGGGTTGTCCGCATTCAGGAACGCCGCGCCGACGAGCAGGCCACCCTGCTCGTACTGCGCGCCGACGCTCCACTGCCGGTTGTTCGCGAACCCGGTGTCGTTGCTGAAGCTGTACGTGCCGCCGAACGAGAAGCCGGCAAAATCCGGGCTCGCGTACTTGACCGTGTTGTTCACGCGAAACGTATTGCCGGTATTGTCGTTGTCGAGCGGATGCGAGAACGGATAGACACCCCAGTTGCCATTCGCGGTCGTCGGCGCGAGATAGTCGACGACCGAGTCATATTGCCGGCCGAGCGTCAGCGTGCCGAAGCGCGTGCTGCCCAGCCCGACGTAAGCCTGCCGCCCGAACATGCGGCCGCCCTGCGCGAGCGTGCCGCTGTTCACGTTGAAGCCGCTCTCGATCTGGAACAGCGCGCTGTAGCCGCCACCGAGATCCTCGGACCCTTTGAGACCCCAGCGGCTGCCCTGCGCGAAACCGCTCGCCATCTGCCATGCGCCGTGGCCACCGACGTTGTTCGTGTAGTCGATGCCCGCGTCGATCAGCCCGTACAGCGTGACGCTGCTCTGCGCGAAGGCCGGCGCAGCACAAAGTGCCGGCATCGCGACGAAAAACAATCTCCAGTTCATTCGTTTTCCTTATTGATATGATGGTCGCTACCCGCTCGATACGGGTCGGCGCGTCTTACTTCGTGCCGTAGATGTCGAAGTCGAAATACTTGCGGTTGATCCGCTGATACGTGCCGTTCGCGAGAATCGCCGCCAGCGCGCGGTTGAATGCATCGCGCAGGTCGGTGTCCTGCTTGCGCAGCCCGAGGCCATCGCCCTGCCCGAAATACTTCGCGTCGTCGATCGCCGCGCCGACGAACATGAAATCCTTGCCCTGCGGCTTCTTCAGGAAACCGTCGCTCGCCGCGATCGATGCCTGGAACGCCGCGTCGAGCCGCCCGGTCACGAGATCGGCATAGACCTGATCCTGGTTCTGGTACGACTCGATCTGCACGCCCGCCGGCTGCCAGTTCGCGATCGCATAGTCGGCCTGCGCGGAACCCTGCTCGACGCCGACCCGCTTGCCCTTCAGCGACGCAGCCGTCGGCAGCAACGGCGAACCCTTGCGCGCGATCAGCCGCGCCGGCGCATTCGAGATCCGGTTGGTGAACGCAATCTGCTGCATCCGCTTCGGCGTGATCGTCATCGACGACGCGATCACGTCGAACTTGCGCGCGAGCAGCCCCGGAATCATCCCGTCGAAACTCGACTCGACCCACACGCAGCGCGCATGCAGCTCCGCGCACAACGCGTTCGTGATGTCGATCCCGAAGCCGGTCAGCGTGCCGTCGGGCTGCTTGTATTCGAGCGGCGGATACGTGGGATCGACCGCGAGGCGGATCTCCTTGCCCGTCCAGTCGCCGGCATGCGCGACGCCTGCCACCGTCGTTGCCGTCAGCGCCACCGCAAGCGCCGCCATCCACTGTTTCATTGCCAGTCTCCTTGTTTCCATCGTTGAAGGTAAATCGAATCGGTCCGGCCGCCTCACGCGAGGTAGCGCTCGGCGAGCGCGATCCAGTAACTCGCGCCCGTCGCGAGGCACGCATCGTTGAAGTCGTAGCCGGGGTTGTGCAGCCCGCAGCCGGCCGCGCCGTCGCCGTTGCCGATCGACAGGTAGCTGCCCGGGCAGACGTCGAGCATGAACGCGAAGTCCTCGCTCGCCGCGATCGGCCGCAGGTGCGGAATCAGCGCATCGTCGCCGCCCCATTCACGCGCGACGTCGCGGGCGAACGCGGTTTCCGCCGCGTGATTGACGAGCACAGGATAGCCGTGGCGATAGTCGATTTCGGCCGTCGCGCCGTAGCTGTCGGCCTGCCCGTGCACGATCGCGCGGACGCGCCGTTCGAGCAGCGCGCGCACGTCCGGCGACAGCGCCCGCACGCTCAGTTCCAGATCCGCATGCGGCGGAATCACGTTCGATGCGGTGCCTGCATGAATCGAGCCGGTCGTGACGATCGCCAGTTCCTGCGGATTCACGTTGCGCGACACGACCGTCTGCAACGCCATCACGATCGAGGCGCAGACCACCACCGGATCGATCGTCGTGTGCGGCGCCGCGCCATGGCCACCTTGCCCGGTCACGCGCACACGCACCTCGTCGGCCGACGCCATCGCCGGGCCGTCGCAGAAGCCGAGCACGCCCGCCGGCAACCCCGGCACGTTGTGCATCGCGAACACGGCATCGCACGGAAACTGCGTGAACAGCCCGTCGTCGATCATCCGCTTCGCGCCGCCGAGCCCTTCCTCCGCCGGCTGGAAAATCAGGTTCAGCGTGCCGCTGAAGCGTCCGCGCTCCGCGATGCAGCGGGCGGCCGCGAGCAGCATCGCGGTATGGCCGTCGTGGCCGCACGCATGCATCACGCCGTCGCGCCGGCTCGCATGCGGCAGCCCGGTCGTCTCGCGGATCGGCAGCGCATCCATGTCCGCGCGCAGCCCGAGCCGCTTCCCCGTGCCGCGCGTGAGCGTGCCGACCACCCCCGTGCCGCCGAGCCCGCGCGTGACGCGATAACCCCATGTTGTCAGGCGATCGACGACGAGTTCGCTCGTCGCGTGTTCCTCGAACCCGAGCTCCGGATGCGCATGCAGCCGGTGGCGCAACGCGATCATTTCCGTCTCGATGGCCGCCATTTCAGGCGGAATGCGTGCTCGATCCAACCCCGTTACTCCTCGATGCGTGCCGGTTGTCGATCGCCGGGATGGCGGATCGTGGCGAAATCGTAGGCAGCGAAAAAACCGGCGAACAGCCGCAGTTTCGTTATGATGACAACCTTTCGTTGTCGGGTATCGCACCATGAGCACGATCAAGCTGCATCAACTGCAGGCGCTCGTCGCGAGCGCGGAGGCCGGGAGCATCCGCGGCGCGGCGCGCACGCTCGGGCTGTCGCAGGCGGCCGTCACCCGCGCGCTGCGCGAGCTGGAGGCCAGCGAGCGCCTGCCGCTGCTGGTGCGCGCGCCGGAAGGCATCGGCTTCACGGAATACGGGAAAACCTTGCTCACGCACGCGAAGCTCGTGCTCAAGCAGCTCGAGCACGCGCAAAGCGATCTCGAACGAATGCGCGGGCGCGTCGAGGGGCGGCTGAGCGTCGGCGTCACGCCGTGGCTGACGATGACGTTCCTCGCGGAAACCGTGCTGCGGTTTCGCGAGCGGATGCCCGACGTGCGCCTCGAACTCTACGAAGCGCTGATGGCCGTCGCGCAACCGCTGCTGCGCGACGGCAGCATGGATTTCGCGCTGGGTCACGTGCAGGCCGGCGGCGGCGCGCAGGAATTCGCGTTCGAGCCGCTGCTGCGCTACGAGACGTCGGTGATGGTGCGCGCCGGGCATCCGCTCGAACGCGCGAAGTCGGTGCACGACCTGCTCGAATGCGACTGGGTGCTGAATTCGTCGGCCGACGGCCAGGCCGCGCTCGTCGACTATCTGTTCACGCGGCACGGCGCACGGATCGACGAACGGCGCATCGTGCGCGCGCAATCGGTCGCGATGCTGCAGACGATGCTCGAGCAGGCCGGCATGTGCACGTGGTGCCCGACGATCCTCGCGGCGGTGCCGCCGTTCGGTGAACGGATGCGCGTGCTGTCGCTCAGGGAGACCTTCGAGCCGAGCGAACTCGGCATCGTCACGCGCCGCAGCAGCACGCTGAGCGACGCCGCGCGCTGCTTCATCGACTGCCTGCTGCAGGTGATCCGGCGGCATGCGCGGTCGGCGCGCAACGAGGATCTTGCACTGTTCCGCACACTCACGCTGCTGATCTGACCGTATGCCGGGCAGGCGCACGCACGCGGCGCCTGCCCGGCAGCGATCCCGTATACCTCCGCGCCGCATTGCTCTATACTGCCCCCCAGTATCCGGAACCCACCGATCCCATGCCCCATTCCCCCGAAGAAAAGAAACGCGTCCTGACCCGCGTGCGCCGTGTTCGCGGGCAACTGAACGCGCTCGAGCAAGCGCTCGAGGAGGGGGCGGACTGTGGTCCGATACTTCAGCAACTGGCTGCCATCCGCGGCGCGATCAACGGCGTGATGGCCGGCGTGCTCGAAAGCCATTTGCGCGAGGAATTCACCCAGCTCGCGGACGCCCCGCGGCCCTCGTCCGGATCGATCGACGATATCGTGACCCTCGTCCGGTCCTACTTGCGCTGACCGGTGCAGGTTCGTCGACGTCCGAGCCATTCGATGATTCTTTTTTGACAGGATTGCCATGAAATCACGTGCCGCAGTTGCGTTCGAGGCGGGTAAGCCGCTCCAGATCGTCGAAATCGACGTCGAACCACCCCGCAAGGGCGAAGTGCTCATCAAGATCACCCATACCGGCGTCTGTCACACCGATGCCTTCACGTTGTCGGGGGACGATCCGGAAGGCATCTTTCCCGCCGTGCTCGGCCATGAAGGCGCCGGCATCGTGGTGGAAGTCGGCGAAGGCGTGACGAGCGTGAAACCCGGCGATCACGTCATTCCGCTGTACACCGCCGAATGCGGCGAGTGCCTGTTCTGCAAGAGCGGCAAGACCAATCTGTGCGTGTCGGTGCGCGCCACCCAGGGCAAGGGCGTGATGCCCGACGGCACCACGCGCTTCAGCTACAACGGCCAGCCGATCTATCACTACATGGGCTGCTCGACGTTCAGCGAATACACCGTCGTCGCCGAAGTCTCGCTCGCGAAGATCAACCCGGACGCAAACCCGGAGCAGGTGTGCCTGCTGGGCTGCGGCGTCACGACCGGCCTCGGCGCGGTGAAGAACACCGCGAAGGTGCAGGAAGGCGATACGGTGGCCGTATTCGGTCTCGGCGGCATCGGCCTCGCGGTGATTCAGGGCGCCAAGCTCGCGAAGGCCGGCCGCATCATCGCGATCGACACCAACCCCGGCAAGTTCGACCTCGCACGCGTGTTCGGCGCAACCGACTGCGTCAATCCGAAGGACCACGAAAAGCCGATCCAGCAGGTGATCGTCGACATGACCGGCTGGGGCGTCGACCACAGCTTCGAATGCATCGGCAACGTCAACGTGATGCGCGCCGCGCTCGAATGCGCGCACCGCGGCTGGGGCCAGTCCGTCATCATCGGCGTCGCGGGCGCCGGCCAGGAAATCTCCACGCGCCCGTTCCAGCTCGTCACCGGTCGCCGCTGGCTCGGTACGGCATTCGGCGGCGTGAAGGGCCGCTCCGAACTGCCGGGCATGGTCGAGGAAGCGATGGCCGGCACGATCCAGCTGGCACCGTTCGTCACGCACACGAAGCCGCTCACCGGCATCAACGAAGCGTTCGACCTGATGCACGAAGGCAAGTCCATCCGGACCGTCGTGCATTTCTGAAATACGCGCGACGAGATCGGCTGCAGTAACCGGTCTCGTTGCGCGATACCGCCGGCACGCCAGGCGCTCGGCCCGGACGTGCCGGCGGTCGGAACCGGCGCGCAACCCGCGCGCGACCTATTTGGCCGCCTGCGCCGCCGGCGTGAAACTGCACTTCGGATCGTTCTTGCCCCGCGCCGAACAACATTCGAGCAGGTCGCTCACCGACTTCGCGTTCGCCGCATTCCATTCATACAGGCTCTTGTTGTTGTCGATCGGCATCCAGTGCGTCATCGGATACCGGCTCGCACGCGCGTTGCTTCCCTTCGGCGGCGGCAGTAAACCGGCGGCCAGCGGCACGTAGATCTTGCAGCTGTTCTGATCGCCGATCCGGTGACAGCCGATGCAGGTATTGCCCGGCGTGCTGATCGCGTGCGACGTCCACGACGCGAAGTCGGCGCCGAGATTCACGTACTTGCCCCAAGGGTCGGTCGGCACCTTGTTCCAGACCTGGCCGATCCACGGGCTGTACATGACCGGGCTCGCGTCGTGACACGACACGCAGCGCTTCGTCGCGGTCGCGGACGGCTTCCACCAGAACTCCGCCGCGGACGGGTGGCCGGGCGGCGGCGTCGTCTCGTTCGGCGGCGGCACGCGCGCTGCGTTCATGCCCTCGGTGCCGCCCTTCTCCGCATGAAACCAGCAGGTCTTGCCGTTGCCCGCATGATGCAGCACGATGTCGACTTCGTCGTAATACGGGCTCCGGTTCGCGCGGATCTGCTTGCGGCGGCAAAACGCCGAGATCTGCGTGTCGCCGCGCGACAGGTCGAGGATCTTCGAATACGGCGTGCACTGTCCGGACGTCGGCGCGTCGTAGGGCAGCAGCGCCGGACGATCGCACGTCATGTGCGCCGCGTAGCGCGCGGGCACGCGGCCGTTGACGGTGATCGGCACATCGGTGCCGTCATTGCAGTCGAACGCGGGAATCTCGCCGATTTCGTCGGTGCACTGCTGCGCATATTCGTGCAGCGACGTATCGCCGCTTGCCGCCGCGAGCGCGAGCGGCGCGACCTGTGCGGCCAGCATCGTCGCCAGCGCGACGACGCAGGTTCTCATCGTCATGCCGCCCCCTTCGTGTAGCGTATCGCCACCTTGCGAATGGCCTCGATGTACTTCACGTAACCGGTGCAACGACAGATGTTGCCGCCTACCCAAGTTTCGATCATCGCGTCCAGATCGCGCTCGTGCACCGGCTGCGCGCGCAGATGATCGAGCATCGCGGTCGCGGCCATCAGGAAACCCGACACGCAGTAACCGCACTGGAACGCGAACGACTCGAGAAAGCTCTGCTGCAGCGGCGACAGCGCGCCGCCCTGCGCGAGCCCCTCGATCGTGTACACGTGCATGTCCGCCATCGCGCTGACCGGCGTCGAGCACGACAGCGTCTTTTCCATCGGCGCATCGGGCGCATTGCGCACGCCGACCGTGCACGCGCGGCACACGCCGATGCCGCAGCACAGCTTGGTGCCCGTCAGGTCCTGCCGCTCGTGCAGGAAGTCGATGAGGTTCATGTCCGCGTCGGCCGCGTCTGCTTCGACGGGCTTGCCGTTGACGATCATTCGGACCGGATTGCTCATTGCAGTGCCTCCCGAATCTTCTCCGGCGTCACGGGCGTCACCCGGAACCGCCGCCCCGTCGCCATCGCGAGCGCATTGAGCAGCGCCGGCGCGATCGGACACATCACCGCTTCCGCGATGCCGCGTGCATTCGCGGGATCGCCGCCGGGCGGCGGTAACGCGATCAGCTCCTGCACGGGGACGTCCGGCAGCCGCGTGACCTCGTAGCGATCCAGATTCCATCGGCCGCCGCCCGGCCCGTCCGGCCCCAGCGGACAGGTTTCGGTCAGCACGTTGCCGATACCCATCGCGACCGCGCCCTGCGACTGCCCTTCCACGAGCTCCGGCGACAACTGTCGGCCGACGCTCACCGCCGTCACCACGCGTTCGACCTTCACGCGTCCGGTCGCCGAATCGACGGACACCGCGACGAGCGTCGCCGACGGCGCGTAGGTCGTGCGCCCGTAAAGCGTCGTATTGACCGGCGGCGGCTGCAGCACGCGCTTCAACGGCGTCAGGTGATACGGATCGAGGCCGACCGCCACGTAGTCGTAGTCGACCTGTGCATTGCCGGACGCGAACGGATAGGTTCCCTTCCAGAAATACCCGGCATAACTCGCATGCACGGCCGCGATCGTCTGTAATCCTAGCTTCCTAATCGTGCCGAGCAGCGCCGCCCACGGAATCGGTGCGAGGCCGTTCGCGGCGAGTGCGCGATCGGTCCAGCGCACATCCTCCGCACGCACGGGTATGCCCCACCACGCGCGCGCAGCGGGCAGCACGCTCTGCAGAAACAGCACCTGCGCGGCGCCCTTGACCGCGTGGTACTGATGGAATGCGCCGAGACAGGCGCTCGACGAACCGTAGGTGTAGCAGACGTACTTGCTGTCGTCGGGCGGACTGCTCGAACGCTTCAACCCGAGCGCGTTGAACGGCCCGATCTCGCTCATCGCAATCGTTTGCGCGTTTTGCCCGAGAAACTCGGCCGGCGCGAGACCGAGCGTCGTGGCCGCGCCGTTGCCCATGTCGGTGTACGGCGTGACCACGCGCAGGTTGCCGTCGGGCAGGATCTGCACCATCCCGAACATCCCGTCGCCGGAGGTGCCGTATGCTTCGTTCGCCATCGCGAGGCCGACACCGTAGCGGAGGCCGCGCGCGCTGCGCTCGGCACGAATCTGCTCACGCTCGAGCCATAACGGATGACGTTCGAGCCGGTCGAGCAGCGCGTCCAGCTGCAGGTCGAACAGGATCGGCGCGCCCGTGATCGCGCGGCCCTTGCCGAGCTCGGGCGCCTTGCCGAGCAGATTGGCGCGCCGGATCTCGAACGGCGACATCCCCAGCCGACGTGCAGCCTCGTCCATCAACGTCTCGATCGCCATGAACGCCTGCGGCCCGCCGAAGCCGCGCTGCGAACCGCCGAAGACTTCCCGCGTGTAGGTCGACGCGGCCTGCGCGCGTGCCCGCGGAATCTCGTAGCAGCTCATCGCGCTCAACGCGGCAAGCTGCGCGACGTACGGCGACAGGTTCTTCTTCCCGCCGCCGTTCATCAGGAAATCGCAGGTGATCGCTTCGAGCTTGCCGCGGCGGTCGAACCACAGTGATTCGGAGAACTGCGTTTCGCAGCGTTTCAGGCCAACCTGGAATTGCTCGTAGCGCGACTGCTGCCAACGCAGCGCGCCCTTCGCAAACGGTGCCGCAAGGGCGAGATACAGCGGGAAGTAGGATTTGTCGCGTCCGCCGAAGCCACCGCCCGGGTAGCACGCGATGACCTGGGCCTCCTTGACCGCGACGGCGCTGCCGTCGAACAGCGCACACGCACCATTCGCATCGTCGTTCGCCGACTGCGTGCCGAGCACGAGGCTGATCTTCGACGCGGACGCGTCGTACCATGCGAGTCCCGCTTCGGGCTCCATGAACATCGGGTCCATCGCCGGCGTCTCGAATCCGTCGTCGCCCGTCGCCCGGATGCCGATCCACGTGCCGGCGGCCGCGTGGCTGGCGATCGTCGCATCGATGTTGGCGACCGCCGCCTCACGTTCCTCCAGGTACTTCGCCGTCGGCTTGCCGTTGCCGTCGGTCTGGTAGTTGTCGACGTAGCTGAACCGCCGCGCGTCGTCGCGCACGTAGACGGTCACGGGCGAATACGGTACGACCGGTGCAGCCTGACCGGTGCCGACCGGCGCGCCGTACCGGATCACGCTGCGATTGAAATCGAGCAGCTTCCTCGCGCGACGATAGATGTCGAAGTTCTCGAAGATCAACAGCGCGGCCGGTTGCCCGTAGCAGTCCGCCGGGAAACCCACTCGCGCGAGCCAGTAGATGTCCTGGTTCGCGATCGGATCGGGTCCCGGTGCAAGCTTGATCCTGCGCGCGCTCAGCAATGCGTTATCGACGATGGCGATCGGCCGCAGTTCGTGCGGCAGCACGCCGAGATCGTAGCCCTGGTACACGGCGTCGACCCGGTCGCAGCGCAGTGCATAAAGCCAGTTTTCCTGCTGCGGCCAGCCGACGAAGTCGCGGGACTTGAAGTCGCGCGCGTAGATCTTCTGGCCCATTACCTTCGGCATGCCGTCGATGCGCCAGCGCGCCTTTCCGGGCACCGGCGCCCAGTTCGGGCCGTCCGGATCGGCCTGCGTCTCGCCTGCGGCGAGTACGAGTGCCGGCAAATGCGTAACCGAAACGGCGACGACGGCGCCGCTGCCGGCGAGCTTCAGAAACGTCCGGCGTGTCACAGGCACATGGATGGCCATGCTGCGTCCCTCGTTCGAATTGTTATGTCGGTCCGTCGAGTGCGCGACGTGTGTCGCCACGCCGGCCGCGAGCGGCCCGATACGCGTGTGCGTCGGTGCACAGGATGTCGGTGAGAAAGCGGTGTTCCGGGCGCGATTGCGCGCGCCGGCCGTCAGGAATCGGGAGGGAGACGACGCACGCCGAAGCCCGGCGGCATCGCGGGTTCGGTCCGCGCGGGTGGGCGCCTGTTCGATGAAGCGTCAGGCGGCGTGCATCGCGCTGCGTATTCGTTCATGATTCCCCCGGCCCCGATCGTGCTTGACTGGCCTGTTGCCCGTATCGTCGGGCAGTCGCTCGGTTTTCAGGCGTTGTGTTGGTTCTTTCCGCGACGCGGGGCGATCGTCCAGTTCGCGGCGTCATTCAAGCCTGATTTTGAACAATCGTAGGAATTCGAATCGACGATTTCAAGGAGATTTTCGGGCACGATGACGCGCGCATCGGCGGCGGCATCTGTCGATACGTGCCACGTCGTCGCCTGGCGCATCCCTGCCTTGGCGGACCGAGGGTGCCACGGCCGCGCGGCGGTTGCCTGCGTCGACCGGCAATCCGGTAAACAATCGCTCGCGTTATCGACACGAATGGATTCAGCCGTGACGGCTGGTCCGTTCCGAGCGGTTTTCCGTCCGGTCGGCACGCCGCCGCGGCTGCGTCCGGGGTTAGCCGTAGGGGGCCACCCGCGCGGGCAGTGGACTACGGCTGTCTCCATGGTCGACCATGGGTCCGGGTTGCGTTGACGCCGCTATGATCGACCTGTCTCGCGGCGCCGCCCGGGGGGAGGAGGAGCCTCCCATGAAGACGGTGGCCGTGCCGGCAGGCGATGCCAGGCGGCACGTACATCCGGTTCGCGCGGCAGTCCCGCGCCGCTGCTTACTGCCCGATACTCGTGAAGGTCGGCAGCAGCACGCGATACACGTGAATCATCGCCGGCCCGAGCAACACGCACATCAGCGCCGGGAAGATGCAGAAGATCAGCGGGAACAGCAGCTTCAGCGCGATCTTCGCGGCGCGCTCCTCGGCGCGCATCCGCCGCCGCGTGCGCAGCATGTCGGAGAGCACGCGCAGCGATTCGGCGATGCTCGTGCCGAAGCGGTCGGCCTGGATCAGCATCGCGCAGAACGATTCGATGTCCTCGACGCCGGTCCGCAGTGCCAGATTGCGCAGCGCGGTTTCCTTGGTGAATCCGGAACGCATCTCGAGCAGCAGCAAGTCGAGCTCGCTCGCGACCACTTCGCTGCGAAAGCGCAGTTCCTCGCTCACCCTCATCAACGCCGCATCGAGCCCGAGCCCTGCTTCGACGCATACGGTCAGCAGGTCGAGCGCATCCGGAAAGTCCTCGAAGATCACCCGCTGACGCGTCGCGATCCGCCGCTTGAGGATCACGTTCGGCACGTAGTAGCCGATCCCTGCGAGCGCGACGAGGATGAACGACAGCAGCATGCGTTGACCCGCGAGCCGGGTCGTGGCGAGTGCCAGCAGCGCCGCGCCCGGCAGCGCCAGCGCGAGTACCGTCTTCGCCGCGAAGTAAAGCGCGCCCGCGTTCGGATCGCGCCAGCCGGCGTTCATCAGCCGGATCCGCAGCGGTGAATTCTCCCAACCCTCCTGCGGCACCGACAGCCGGGAAATCGGTTGCGACAGCTCGACGAGCTTCGCGACCCAGCGCGATGCCTGCCCGCCGCCGTCGCCCGCGCCGGCGCCGATGCCGACACTTGCTCCGCTCGCCTGCTGGATCCGGCGCTCCATGTTGCGCGGCGCAAACAGCAGCATCGCGACCAGCACGCCGCCGGCGACGAAGATGAACAAGCCGGCCAGCATCACGGTATGTACTACGCTCAGGTTTTGCATGACAACCTCGAATCGGTTCGTGAAGCCTGAGACACGCGTCAGACGCGAATCCGGATGATGCGGCGAATCCACAGCATGCCGAATGCCATCGACCCCAGCATCACGCCAACCATCTTGATGCCGGCCGGATCCTGCCAGAGCACCGACAGAAACTCCCGGTTCAACACCGCCATCATGCCCGCCGTGCCGAATGGCAGCAGCCCGAGGATCCAGGCCGACAGCCGGCCTTCCGCCGACAGCACGCGGACCTTGTCGAACAGCTTGAAGCGCTCGCGAACCAGCGATGCGATGCTGTCGAGCAGCTCGGCCAGATTGCCGCCGGTCTCGCGCTGGATCAGCACCGCGATCACGAAGTAGCGCAGGTCATGGGCCGGCACGCGCGTCGCGAGGTTCACCAGCGCATCGTGCAGCGATACGCCGTAATTGATCTCGTCGAACGTGATCCGGAATTCACCGCCCATCGGATCCGGAAACTCCTCGCCGACCATCCCGAGCGCGCTCGTAAAGGAGTGGCCGGAGCGCAGCGCGCGCGCGATCATGTCGCAGACATCCGGCAGCTGGCGCTCGAGCTTGAGCATCCGCTGGTTGCGATGCCGCATCACGTACAAGGCCGGAAAGCATGCGGTCAGCAACGCAATCGGCACCACGGCGATCAACGGCAATGGGGTGAACAACAGGACGAGCATCGCCGTCACCGGCAATACCGCGCTGTACACGACGAGCTTCGCCACCGTCCAGTCGAGCCCCGATTGCTGCAGCAGCAGATCCACCGACTGCACACGCGGCACGCGCAGCAGCAGCCGGTCGAACGGCTTCGACTCGTCGAGCATCCGCTTCTTGAGAATCGACAGTCGCTCCTGTTGCACGCTGCCGCCGGCCGACATCGCGCGCAGGCGCGACTCGATCCGGCGTGCCGCGGCACCGTGGCGTGAGTTCCACCATTGATAGACACCTTCGATCGCGAGCACAACCGCGACGAAGGTGAGAATCACAAAACCGTAGAATATCGAGTCCATGAGACCTCCCCGGAATCAGACGAACGCGCGTCGTCACTTCGTCTCGTAACGCTGCGCCGGGTCGTAGAGGGAATCCGGCAGGTTGATGCCGAACGCCTGCAGCCGCTCGGCGAACTTCGGCCGCACGCCGGTCGCGCAGAAGTGCCCGCGCACCGTTCCGTCGCGATCCATGCCGGTGCGCTTGAACGTGAAGATCTCCTGCATGTTGATGATGTCGCCTTCCATCCCGGTCAGCTCCTGGATGCTGACGATCTTGCGCTTGCCGTCGGTGAGCCGCGTCGCCTGGACCACCACCGAGATCGCCGACGCGATCTGCTGACGCATCGTCTTCGGCGGCAGCGTCAGGCCGCCGACGCTGATCATGTTCTCGAGCCGCGTGAGCGCGTCGCGCGGCGTGTTGGCGTGAATCGTCGCGAGCGAGCCTTCGTGGCCGGTGTTCATCGCATTGAGCATGTCGAGCGCTTCCGCGCCGCGCACTTCGCCGAGAATGATCCGGTCCGGCCGCATCCGCAGCGCGTTGCGCACGAGCGTGCGCTGCGTGATCTCGCCCTTGCCCTCGATGTTCGGCGGCCGCGTTTCGAGCCGCAGCACGTGGGGCTGCTGAAGCTGCAGCTCCGCCGCATCCTCGATCGTCACGATCCGCTCCGATCGCGGGATGAAGCCCGACAGGATGTTGAGCAGCGTCGTCTTGCCGCTGCCCGTCCCCCCCGATACGAGCACGTTCACTTTCGCCCTGGCCAGCGCATCGAGCAGTTCCGCCATCGGCGGCGTGAGGCTCTGGTAACTCACGAGGTCGTCCATCTTCAGCGGGTTGACCGCGAAACGCCGGATCGACATCAGCGGCCCGTCGATCGCCGACGGCGGAATGATCGCGTTCACGCGCGAGCCGTCCGGCAAACGCGCATCGACCATCGGGGTCGATTCGTCGATGCGGCGCCCGACCCGCGACACGATCTTCTCGATCACCTTCATCAGGTGCGCGTCGTCGTAGAACGTCACGTCGGTCAGTTCGAGCTGGCCGGCGCGCTCGACGTACACCTGGCGGTACGTGTTCACGAGGATGTCGGAGATGCCGGGGTCGCGCAGCAGCGCCTCCAGCGGTCCGAAACCGAACATTTCGTCGTACACGTCGATCACGAGCTGGCGCCGCTCGATGTCGTTCGCGAGCAGGCGCTCCTCGTCGAGGATGCGCGAGATCAGCGCCGCGATTTCCTGCCGGACCTGTTCCTGCGGCAGGCGTGACAGGCGCTCCAGCTCGACCCGTTCAAGAACCGCCAGATGAATTTCACGGCGCAGCTTCTGGTACGCGTCGCGTACCGACGAATGCGTCGCACCTGCCGGTTCGGTGCCCGCCGCCTGCGGCTGCGTCCGGTACAAGGACATCTGTTCGCGCAATGACATGATGGTTTCCCCGAAAGATTCACATGGACTTGAGCTTCGGCGTGGCCTTGCGGCCGAACAGCCGTGACATCAACGGTTCGCTGCTGGACGTGTCGTGCCGGGTGCGCACGTCCCCTTCGACGATCTGCTTCGCACAGGCCTGCAACGCACGCGTCACCGCAGCGCTGCGTGCGACGCGCGAGACCGGATGCCCCTGGTCGAGCGCCTCGCGCACGGTGTCGGCGTCGTCGGGTATCGTGCTGCTCGCGTGCAGACCCAGCACTTCCTCGAGCGCGGTGCGGGACCGTTCGCTCGCACGCGTCATCCGGTTCACCACCAGCCGCATCTGGTCGGTCGGGTAGCCGAGCGACACGAGAATCTCCAGCAGCCGGCGGCCCGCGCGCACGTGCGGCATCGCCGGCTGCAGCACGAGCTGGATCTGGTCGCAGCGATCCAGTGCGATCATCGACAGCGGATTGATGCTCACGCCGATGTCGAAGATCACGAAGTCATAGCGCGGTGCCGCGACACCGAGGATCCATTCGAGCGCATCCTCGCGCATCTCCGCGGCCTTGACCGGATCACCCGCACCCGCGAGCACGTGGAAGTTCTGCGTCACGTGCGCGACGCTCGCGTCGAGAAACGCGCCGTCCAGTCGCTCGATCTGCGCGCACAGCTGCGGCAGCGTCGACGGCGGCGTCTCGTCGCTGACGAGGAACGCGGCATCCGCGAACTGCTGGTTCAGATCGACCAGCAGCACGCGGCGCTTGTGGGTTTCGGCGATCTCGTACGCCACGTTGCTCGCGGCGAAGCTCGTGCCCGCGCCGCCCTTGCACGACATGAACGACACGAAGCGCGTATCGTCGCCGTCGCGCCGCGTGCTTTGCGCGGCGGCACGCTCGAGCGCGCGGGCGAGCGCCGCGGGGTCGAGCGGCCACTGCAGCACGTCGCGCGCGCCGGCGCGCATCGCGTCGAGCAGCACGTTCGGCGCCGCATCGGCCGTCACCAGGATGCAGGTCAGGCCCGGGTGCAGCCGGCAGATCCGTTCGAGCGCCGACAGCTCGGACGCATCGGTCGTCGCGCCGTCGATCAGCAGGATGTCGAATGAATCGAGCCCGTCCGTTCGATGCTCGATCTGGGACGGCCGTCCATGCGCGCGGGTCACGCGATAGTGTCCGCTGTCGGTGACCAGGCGCGCGGTCTGCGTGAGCCGGGCGGTATCGTCGGCAGCTACGAGGATATTGATCATGACTGTGCCTCGTCGGTTTCGATTATTGACAGGCGCTACCGCCCGTCGAGGAGTTCAGGCTTTCCCGCGACATCGTCGTGGTGAACGGCGGCATCGTGATCGCGACGTTCGCGATCGGAATCATCGTCCTGACCGTGACGTTGGTGATGCTGACGGTCACGAACGAGCAGGAGCTCACGTCGCAACCTGACGGCGTGTAGCTCACCGACACGTTCGCGTTCGACAGCATCGGCATCAGCGACTTCACGCGCTTCACGACGCCGGCGGCGTTCACGTCGCAGACGATCGCCGTGCGTGCGCCGAGCCGGATGGCCTCGGTCGCGGTGTTCCAGTAAAACAGCACGCGCCCGAATTCGAAGATGCCGATCAGCAGCATGATCAGGATCGATGCGATCAGCGCGAACTCGACGATCGTCGCGCCGCGTTGGCCGCGACACCGCGACAGCGGGAAGGGGCGCGCGTTCATGACACTTGCCTCATCACGGTGACGATGTTGCCGAAGGTGATCGACGACAACCCCGGGTAGGCCGGAATCGGCTGGTATTGGTAGCCCTTCACCTTCACCTCGACGACGTTGATGCTGCCGGTCGCCGTGCCGCTCGCCGCGTTGTTGGTCGAGTCGTACGTCGGCAGGTTCGCGAACTGCGGCGGGTCGGACGCATCGGCGCAATCGGTCGAATGCGCGGCGTCGCACACGATCACCATCGATGTCGTGAGCCCCGGCACCAGCTCGGTGCCGGCAGACCCGCACGTCGTGTTGCCGTAGACGACCAGACACTGCGCCGCCGCGAGTGGATACGCGCTGTCGGCCGGCAGATAGACCGACAGGTAGCGCGCCGCGTCGCGCGTCGCCTTGGTGAGGGTCTCGTACTGATAGATCGCACGGCCGAACTCGGCCACACCGGTCGCGAGCACGATCATCGGCATCAGCACGAGCGCGAACTCGACCGCGGCGACACCGCGCATGCGCGACCGGCGAATCGGGAACCTTTTCATGATCGCGTCTCCCCTATTGAACGAGCATCGGCACCTTGAGGCCGACGGAGCTGCCGCTGCCCGGCAAACCGTGCGTCGCGCAAGGCGTGCTGCCGGATGACGCCGAGCCGAGGTATTCGAGATGCGCGACGACCCCGCCGGCGCCCGGGCTGAACGGCAGCGGATCGAGCATCAGCACGCAGTCCCACTGCGTGACGGTCAACTGGTTGCTCGCCCCATTCAGCGTCGAGCAGTCGCCCTCGGGGGCAAGCGCGACGCGGCGGTCGCCGCCGAACGTCTGATAGTTGCTTGCCGTGGCGGTCCCATTGGTCGCAATGCCGCTGCCGGCCGGCGGCGCGCCGTCGCCCTGGTAGGACTTGAAGCTTGCGCGATCGAGCACGAACTGCGTGTACGCGTCGCCGACGATGCCCGCGGTTCCCGGCGGCCCGTACTTGGGGCCGACGTATGCGTAGCCGGTGAAGTCCGGCTGGCCGCTCGAGCCGTTGGCGCCGTTCGTGTAGATGCCGAAGCGGGTATTCCAGGCGCGCAGCGACGCGGACTTCAGGCCCGTCGAACCGAGCTTGGGCGGCGACGTGATGTTGCAGGTATTGCCGGACAATTCGCTTGCGATCGTCGGCTCGTTCGTCGAACCGTCGAGCGCGGCCCAGCCGAAGTTGCCGGGCCCGTACGTCGACGACGAGCCGGACGGCGACGCGATCCAGTCGCCCACCTTGTACGGCGCGGTGGACGACGCCCGGCACACGAACACCGGGATCGCACAGGTGGTCTGCCCGGCGCCCACCGTCGCGATCGCGCTCGCCGAAACCTGCGCCGCGTTCGCGACCTGCACGCCGGGAATCGTGTTGAGCACTTCGATGAACCAGTGCGCGATGTTGGTCAACTGCGCGGTGCACTTCACGTACTTGATGTTCGCCGGCGTGGCGACGGCCGACTTCGTCAGGAACGAATTGGTCAGCGAATCGCTGAACGTGACGTTCGAATCCGTTTGCATCTGCACCGCGTTCTGCTGAAAGAACGCGAAATTCGAGTGGCCGGCGGCGATGCCGTCCGCCTCTGCGACCTGAAGACTGATGGCCGACGTGAGGTCGCGCGCAGCGGACAGCGCGCATGAGTCGGCGCTGTTCTGAAGTTCGCTGCGCGTGACGTACAGCTTGCCAACGTCCAGCGCGAGACCGACGAACCCGATCATCACCGCCAGTGCGAGGCCGACGATGATCGCGACGGCGCCTTGCTGACGACGCATACCGCGACGCGTGAGTTTCGGATGACGAGCTGCGCTGGACATGGCGTTCTCCCTGAGCGTGCCTGTGTTATTGCCCCGACGACTTGCCGATCCCGATCACGAATGCATTGGCTTTCGGCTCGGGCTGCTTGAACGACTTGTCGTAGTTGTCGAGCGCGGACGCGGCGGCGCTGCCGTCGACCCCCTGCCGCGAGGCCGCGTGTTCGGCGGCATGCGGATCGATGATCTGGGCTTGCGTGACGGCGCGGACCGAGTCGCCGAAGCGGCTGTCCCACACCGGCGTGGATGACATGCAGCCGGCAAGCGCGAACGCGAGCGGGACGGCGAGCGCCGCACGGCGCACGAATACGAGGTAGGCGGATTTCATGAGCTTCCCCTTGGATGGCTTCAACGATCGTTGGACGCGGGTTCCGCATTCGCCCGCGCGATCTGCGCGTGGGCGGCGGCCGGCAGACTCTGCTTCGAACGCGGCGCCGGTTTTGCCGGCGTGTCGGAGCCGGCCGCCGCGAGACGCGCGGCAGCGGCTTCGATGCGCGCGATCCGTGCCGCGCTGGCCGCGTCGGCCTGCGGTTGCGGCCGCAACGGCACGGCAGGCACCGGTTCGACGTTCACCGCCCCCGCCGTGGCGGCCGCTGCAGCCGCCGGCTTCTCGGGCTGCGCCGGCACCGGTGCCGGTGCTTCGGCAGGTTGCGGCGCACGCGGTGCGGGCAGTGCGGCGGCCGGTGCGGCCGGTGCAGCCGATTGCGGCGCGGGAGCCGGTGCCGGCGTCTGCGGTGCATTCATCGCGCCGCTCGCCGGTTGCGCGCCCGCCTTGCGGACACCCTTGCGGCCTTCCATGTTGCCGGTCGCATACACGTCTGCTTCGTTGGGCTTCGAGAAGCTGTCGGTCGGCAGCGGCAGGTCGGCGGTCTGCAGCGGCCTCACCAGGTGCGGCGTGATCACGAAGATCAGCTCGGTGCGGTCCTGCTGGAACGACGTGCTGCGGAACAGCGCACCGAGCACCGGCACCTCGCCGACGCCGGGAATCGCCTTCAGCGCGCCGCTCGCGTTGTCCTTGATCAGCCCGCCGATCGCGAACGATTCGCCGTCGCCCATCTGGACCGTCGTCGACGCGCGCCGGGTCGTGATCAGCGGCAGGATCGACGTGCCGCCGATGTTGGTCGCGCTCAGCGTGACGCCCGTCTGCGACAGTTCCGACACTTCCGGCGCGACCTTCAGGCTGATCCGGCCGTTGCCGAGCACCGTCGGCGTGAACTTCAGCGCGACGCCGAACTCCTCTTCCTGCAGCGTGATCGTCGACGTGCCCGTCCCGCTGCTCTGCGGTACCGGGATGAAGATCTTGCCGCCGGCGAGGAACGTCGCCTCCTGGCCGCTGATCGTCACGAGGTTCGGCTCCGCGAGGATCTTGACGAGGTTGTCGGTGTTCTGCGCATCGGCCGCGATGCTGAACGGCTTGTTGTTCGCCTTGTTGAAGACCGCGGCGCTTGCGACACCCGCGAGCAGCTGGCTGACGAGCGCGCCGCTCCAGGATCCAAATCCGCCCTGGATGTTGAATGCGCTGCCCATCTGGTTGATCAGCGTCTTCGACACTTCGGCGACCTTCACCTCGAGCATCACCTGCTGCGGCGACGTGACGGCCAGCATGTTCAGCACGCCGGCGCCCTTGCCGCTGCCGTCACCGGCGCTTTCGCTGTACGCGCGGGCGATCTGCACCGCCTGCTGCGCGGCCTGCGAGTTCGACACGTTGCCCGCCAGCACGATCGTGCCGGCGGCGGTCGAGACGTGAATGTCGCGCTCGTTCGGCATCAGCTGCATCAGCGACGCCTGCAGGCCGCCGGCGTCCGCGCCGACCGCCACGTCGATTACGCGGCATGCACCGCTGCGGCCCTGCACGATCATGTTGGTCGTGCCGACCGTCAGCCCGAGGATGTACAGCGTCTGCGGCGACACCATCGTCGCCTGCGCGACGGCCGGGTTGCCGATGGTCCGGTTGCGGACCGGCTCCGGCATCGGCACCAGCAGCGACTTGCCGAGCGGCACGCTGACGCTGGTCGACTCGCGCACCGCGCCCACGCAATTCGGTCCGCGCAGCGGGCCTGCCGACGCGGCAGGCGCGGCGGCAACCGCCGGCGCCATGCTGATCGTCATCTGCATCGGCCCCTTGGCGACGGCAGCCGGCGCGCTCGCGCCGCCCTTCATCAGCGCAGCCGATTCCGCGCCTTCCTGGGCCAGCGCGCTGTATACCGTCAGCCACCCCGTACACAGGATCGCGGCCATCATCGTGCCCCGTGCGATGCGTGTGCGCACTGGGCCGGTACCTGAATATTGCGGATTGATCTTCATTTCGTCTGATCCCCCGAGTGACCGGCGAGCCGCCGGTTGTCGACTTCCAAGGCCGCCGTGCCCTGACGGCGGCCGATCTGGTTGATGTGTTTATCTGGATGTGTGTTCTACGGCTTCAGAAGCATTCGACGCTGCCACGTACTCCGGTCAGCACGCCGACACAATCGTGGCGCGCCTCCGGTGCCGCGTGCGACGCGACGTGCACGCGCACGGTCCGTACGCGTTCGTGTACCGGTGCGGGCGGTGCATCCGGCACCGGGGCCTTGCCGAGCAGCGTCAGCTTGGTCGCGCCGTCGGTCGTCAGCGTCTTCTGGTCGACCTGGTTGCGCAGCACGAGCGACAGCGTGCCGACGCTGCGCGCGAGGTCGAGGCGTTCGGCCTGGTCGGGCGTGACTTCGAGCGTCACCGCGTTGACCACCTTCGGTGCGGTGTCGTCGCGGCTGACCTGCTGCGCGACGGCCAGCACCAGGATGTGCTCGAGCACGATCTTGGAGATGCTCTGCCCGTCGGTCTTGCCCTGCTGTTCCTGCGTGTTGACGATCACGTCGACGTAGTTGCCCGGCAGCGCGAAGCCCGCGACGCCGACCACGTCGTTCACGCGCACGGTGATCGCGCGGCTGCCGTCGGCGATCACGGCGGAAAGCCCGCCTTTCGTGCCGACCGGCGCGAGCTTCGACTCGATCACCGGCTCGCCGCGCGCGAGGCTCGTGCGCACGACGCGCCCTTCGAGTTCCTTCGTGTCGGTGAACGCGCCGGTCGGCACGCTGCCCGACGGCCAGCTCACCATGCGGATCTGGTTCGGCCCGAGCGGCTCGCCCAGGTTCAGGTCGGTGGTCGCCACCGCGACCGACGTGACCGAGCTGCTGGATGTATTCATCAACCAGCGGGACGCGAACACGACCGCGGCAAGCCCCGCGACCATCGCGACGATCAGCATCATGAGCGCTCGACTGTTTTTCATGGCAATGCTCCTCAACGAATCGTGAAAGAAACGGCTCAACCGGTTATGACTGTGTGACCGCCGTGCTCGGCAGGCGGCAGATATCCGCCGTCGCGCTCGGGCGCCGTGCCGAAATAACTGGCCCATGCGTCGTGCAGCGCGTCGTGCGTCACTTCGGGCGGATCGCCGCGATACCGCGCGCCGGCGGCGACGAGGCGCAGCAGATCCATCGGGAAGCATGCGAGATATGCCTTGCCGGTCGGCAGGTGCAGCCGGTGCAGCAGATAGTCGAAGGCGTCCTGCGACGACACCAGTCCGAGCGACTCGCATGCGGCGTCGAACACAGCGCGGTAGTGCTCGATCGACAGCGCGCCGACGTGAAGCTTGGAACCGAGCCGGCGCAGGAATGCGTCGTCGGCGAACTGCTCCGGCGCCAGGTTGCTCGAGAACACCGGCCAGACGTCGAACGGCAGCACGAATCGATTGCCGGACTCGAGCGTCAGGAAATCGACGCCGCGATCGAGCGGACGCAGCCAGCGGTTGAGCAGGTCGCGCGGCTCGACACGCTGGCGGCCGAGATCGTCGACGATGTACATGCCCATGTTCGCCTTCATGTGCGGCGGCGCCTGGTAGAAGCCCGCCGCTTCATCGCGGCGCAGGTCGAGCTCGTCGAGCGTCAGCTCGCCGCCGGACATCACGACCGGCCGCTCGCACAGGCGCCAGCGGCGATCGATCGACTGGCCCTCCGTTTGCGACGGCGCGTCGACATGCACGAGCGGATCGTAGATCTGGATCACTTCCCCGGCCGCACAGATCGCATACGGCACCGGTACATGGCCGCCCATCAACGCGCCGAGCCGCTCGGCGAGGAAGGTCTTGCCGCTGCCGGCGGGGCCGTAGATCAGCAGCGGACGGCCGGAGTTCAGCGCGGCGGCCGCCGAGTCGAGTACCGACGTGTCCATCACGACGCCTTCGAATACGGCCCATACGTCGTTCTGGGCCACGCGCAGCTTGCGTACCGAATGGGTGGACACGCAGTCGAGATACGCGTCGAGCGTCACCGGCGCCGGGCCGCTGTACGTGCTGCGCGCGCATTCTTCGAGCGCGGCCACGCGGCCCGCGTCGGTCAGGCGGAACGTCACGTCGAGATCCGTCTTGCCGCGATGGGTCAGTTCGACCAGATGCTCGCGCACCAGGAACGCGAAGACGTCGTCGAGCACCGCGAGCGGCAGGCAGTGGCGCTCGATCAGATCGCCGTAGGACGGGCGGCCAAGCACCAGCGTCGACTTCAGCACGAGCCCCGCGACGAACGACTGGCTCAGTCCGGTTTCCTCGAGCGAGCGCGGCGCGGCAGGCAACTGCGTGCCCGGTTTCGCATACGCCTCCCGCAACGGCGACGGATGCGGCAGGTGCGTAACCTGCGCGTCGCGCTTCGGTTCGGTGGGGATCGTGTTCATGTGCGTTTCATCCTCATTGCAGGTTCGTCGCGCTAGACGCGCGAAACGAACAGCATGCCCAGCGTGCCGGCGGCAATCGCGACGCCATACGGCAACGCGCCGACCGACGCGACTTCCACGGGGCCGTCGGTTGCCCCTGCATACGCGCGGATCGAGCGATGCGCGATCAGCGCCCGGACGTTCGCCCACATCTGGCGCATCCGCCCGCGCACCAGCACAAGGCCGATCGCGCCGATCCCGCCGGCCAGAAAGGTGGCCAGCACGATGTAGAACGTCATCTGCGCGCCGACCCATGCGCCGATCGCCAGCATCAGCTTCACGTCGCCTGCAGCCATCCCGCGCAGCAGATAGAACGGCAGCAGCATGCCGAAGCCGGTCGCCGCGCCGCCGAGCCACGCGAGTGCTCCGGCCTGGACCCCGTGCAGCGCGCACTGGGCGATCAGCGCACCGGCCAGCCCGATCGCGACGAGCCGGTTCGGGATGCGTCGGCTCGTGATGTCCATGCTGGCCGCGACGACGACGAGCACCGTCACGCACAACGGGACCGGATAAGGCAGCGCGGCAGGCAACATGGCGAACCTCGATTGGCTGTAATAGTCGGAATCATTGACCCAGCGCGGTATTGACCGCCGCGGTCACGATCGACGCGATCATGTTGTACGCGTCTTCAACCGAACCTTTCAGTGTGACCACGCTTCCCAGCACGATGGTGGCGAACACTGCCGCGATCAGCGCGTACTCGATCGACGTCACCCCCTGCTCGTCGCCGATCCATCGCGATACCGCTACCGCACGTCCGCTGGTCCGCATGACAGCCTCCGATTCGGTTGAACAAGAGAGCGGGGAGACTCGCGCAGTGCACCGGCCGAGTCGTCCGCCGTTCGATCCATTCGACATCTGTTGGTGAAGTGTCCGGCCCTGCTCGCGCGGGGGGATGGCGACGAACGGGCCGGACCCGCCGTTCGCCGCCCCGCCATTCAGATCGCCGCGTTGAGATCGTCTGCAATCGTGTTGAAGACGGTCTTGAGGTCGTTGCCGACCAGCGTCAGTGCTGCGACGAGGCCGACTGCGATCAGTGCGGCAATCAGGCCGTATTCGATGGCCGTCACGCCTTGTTCGTCTTGAACGAAACCGCGGATTTTCTGGATGAACGTGGACATGGCTATTCTCCTTACGCACTACTATGAAAATCCCGTTGTCGGGGATCGACGCGGGGAGCGGGGTACTACCGGAACAACACAAGGATTCGGATGCTGCGCTCAGCGACGCACACGGCAGGGTACGAGCCTGGCCTGGCGAACGATGGTCGGTGAGCTGATGCGTGCGATATCCATGCGCGCTGCGATCTGGCGAATGACGCGATCGAGCAGAACGGCGAAACGACCGTTCCGTGCATGAATACGGATTGAGCGGATGACGCTGATGCGTCGATGCGACTGCGGATCTTCTGCGCGGCATGCGAGCCGCGGCGTGCTCTGGTCTTTCATTTTTATTCCCCAATGCTGTCATGTGATTCTTTTTGCGCGGACGATGCCGTCGCCTATTCGCCCAGTCGACGTTTCCGGCGGTTTTCAAGGCCTGGGCGGCGTATTCCCCGACGCGCCCTGGATCCGTTGCTTTCCGCAGGTGATTGAATCCGGTCTTGTCAGCCTGTTGCTTCAACCGGTCGTTCATCACGTCGTCGACTGTCGTGCGGACCTTGACGCAAAGAGCAGGCCAGCCGGAGGGAAAACGAGGCGCATCAAGGGTTCCGGCGATTCACCCGTCGACCGGGTTTCGGCGCACTGCACAAAATGTTTCAGATTTGATATACGCATGCCGGCCGGCGCCGCGTGCCGGCAGCGCGCCGCCGTGCTGTGCAAGGGCGCCAAAAAATTTTCTCGGGATTTTCCCGAATCCGGATCACCCGTCGCCCGACGTGCATTCCGCATACCGCCGGACCGGTGAAAAACACGGAATGTTTCAAGCGAGAAACATCATTTGCGCCGGTACGGTTTTCTCAGACGTGAAAACCCGCTTTTCAGCCATGTCGCCGTCGAATCGCGATTTCACGATTCAGCCCGCGGTTTGCGTCACACGATTTTTTCTCCAACAATGCATTCACCGGACAGCGCCATCGAGCGCGATTCGATCCGGATACACGACAACACAAAAAGGCTGCGGAAGATCAGGCAGCCTTCACTGCAAACGGGGCATCATGTACACAGCCAATCGTGGAGTGCGCTATCGCGCCAAACGCTGTGCTCAATGGTTGACGGCTGACCGGATCGTTCCGTACAGCTGCGTCATGCTGCTGCTGTGCGTGACCTTTCTGATCGTCTGGGGCGTCGTAACGGACGCCTTCACGTCACAGTCGACTGCCCGACCGGGTGTCGACTTCTCCGTCTTCTGGACCGCGTCGCAACTCGTGCTGCAAGGCCACGCCGCAGCGATCTACGATCCGGTCTTCTTCTCTCATGCCGAGGTCGCGCGATTCGGTGCCTATATCGGTCACCAATCGCTGCCCTGGCTCTATCCGCCGACGATGCTGCTGTTCATCGCGCCGGTTGCCCTCGTGCCTTTCCTGCCCGCGTATTTCCTCTTTTTTGCGGGCAGTCTTTTATGCTACGCGTATGCCGCCCTGAGACTGTCGGGCCTGCGTGCGCACCTGCCCGTTCCGCGCGCCGCGGCGCTCGTGGTGCTCGCCTATTCGGGCGTGTTCGCGTCCATCCTGTACGGGCAGAACAGCATCCTGACCGCCGGCATCGCCGCGCTCGCGCTGCATTTCCTCGGCCGACGCCCGATCGTCGCCGGCATGCTGATCGGGTTGCTCGCCATCAAGCCGCAGATGGCGATGGTGTTTCCGTTCGTGCTGATCGCGACGCGCTCGTGGCGAACCTTCATGTCGGCGGCGATCACGACCGTGCTGTTCACCGTGGCCGGCATTGCACTGACCGGCACGGGCTCCCTGAGCGGCCTGGCCCATGCGATGTCGATCGTACGCGGCATGCACTTCACCCTTCCCGCCTACTGGTTCGTTTCGCCGACGACGTTCGCGGCGCTCCGCCTCGCGGGTGCATCGATTCCGGCCTCGCTCGCCGCGCAGGCCGCCGTGGGATTGCTCGCCATCACCGCCGCCGTTCAGGTCTGGCGTCGCACGGACGACATGCGGCTGCGCGGCGCGGCGCTGGTGGTCGCCACGCTGTTGTCGACGCCCTATCTGTGGCATTACGAACTGGCCTGGCTCGGCATCGCGGTCTTCTGCCTGATCGCCCACGGGCTCGATGAAGGCTGGTTGCCGGGAGATCAGATCGTGATCGTGCTCGCGTGGCTGTTGCCGGTATTCGAGGTGTTCAACCGGATCACGCGGCTGCCGCAGATCGGCCCGGTCGTGCTGCTCGCCGTCCTGTTCGTCGTCGTGCGTCGCTCGACCCTCGCGTCGCGGAATGCGCAATGAAAACGCCACTCTCCCTTCTGCACGTCGATTCGGCCCTCGACGCCCGTCCGGAACTGCCGATCGCCGGCCCGCGCCGTTTCCCGCATTGGCTCAATCGCAATCGGGTGCGCCTCTATGCGGCGGCGGTACTGTTCACCGAGTTGCTGTTCATCTGCATCTATCTCGCACGCGTGCATGGGTCGCATACCGCCGTGCCCGAACCGCTCGCGCAGGATTTCGCACCGATCTGGAGCGCCGCGCGGCTCGCGGCGCTCGGGCGCGCGGTGGACGCATGGCAGTTCTCCTCGCTCTTCGCGATCGAGAAACTCGCGATCCCGACGCTGAACGCCGCGGACGGCTCGCTGCCGTGGCTCTATCCGCCGACCATGCTGCTGTTGGTGCTGCCGCTCGGCTGGATGCCGTACCTGCTCGCGCTGGTGCTGTGGCTCGGCGGGACCTACATGCTGTTCGCGGTGACGATCCGCGCCACCGTGCAGCGCGATGCCGCGCTGCTCTGCGCGCTCGCGTTCCCCGGCGCGTTCCTCACGGTGATCGTCGGGCAGACGAGCCTGCTGACCGCCACGCTCGCCGGCCTCGGACTGCTGACGCTGAATCGCCGCCCCGTCATCGCCGGCATCTGCTTTGGTCTGCTGACGATGAAGCCGCAGATGGCGGTCCTGTTTCCGCTCGCGCTGCTTTGCGCCGGACAATGGCGCGCACTGGCCGCATGGGCCGCAACGATAGCGGCTGGCGTCGTACTGACGACGCTCGCGTTCGGGATCGGGTCGTGGATCGCGTTCGCGCACGGCATCAACGACGCGTATCAGACGGTCAACGCGGGCCACGTCAAGCTCGCGCGCATGCCGACCGTGTTCGCGCTCGCCACCCTCGCCGGCTGGCCCGCCTACATCGCGCGCGGCCTGCAGCTGCTCTCGGCCGCAGCCGCCGCGATCGCCGTCGTGTACGCGTGGCGCGGCGCGTGTTCGTACGCGCTGCGCGCCGCCACGCTCGCCTGCGCATGCCTGATCGTCAGCCCGTACCTGTACGACTACGACCTGACCTGGTACGGGCTCGTGATCGCGTGGTATGCGCGCTACGCGTGGACGCACGGCTGGCGCCGCTTCGATCGCGAATGGCTGATGCTGATGTGGGCGACGCCGCTCGCCGGTCTCGCGATCGTCACGCATCTGCCGTTCCAGTTCATGCCGCTCATCACGCTGGCATCGCTGGCGCTGCTCGTCAGCCGGATTGCACAAGAAAGGCACGACGTGCCGTCGATGCCCGACGCACGCGACAACTCGACCGAGACCGGCTTCCCGCATCCGGTCCGCTCACACCACCGCCCGGCGCACGGACTGCGCCGCACCGGCCGCCCGACATTCGGCGCCGGCCGCTGACACGCACGTCATTACAGGGGAACCCATCATGCGCGAACCACTCTACACACCGCTTGTCTCGCTGGTCGTACCGTTCTACAACGAAGGCGAGGCCGTCGAACGCTTCTTCGACGTCGTGATTCCGCTGATGGCCGAACTCGATTCGATCCGCTTCGAGATCGTCTGCGTAAACGACGGCAGCCGCGACGACACGCTCGAACGCCTGATCCGGGTCAGCATGACCGACCGCCGCGTGCGCGTCATCGATCTCACCCGCAACTTCGGCAAGGAAGCGGCGCTGACGGCCGGCCTCGACGAAGCGGCCGGCGACGCGGTGATTCCGCTCGACGCCGACCTGCAGGATCCGCCGAGCCTGATTCCCGTGATGCTCGAACACTGGCGCGACGGCGCGGAAGTCGTCGCCGCGAAGCGCAGCAGCCGCGCATGCGATTCGTTCGCGAAGCGCACCGCCGCCGCGATCTACTACCGCGTGCACAACATGCTGTCGGACGTGAAGCTGCCCGAGAACGTCGGCGACTTCCGGCTGATGGACCGCAAGGTCGTGAACGCGCTGCGCAGCCTGCCCGAGCGTCATCGCTTCATGAAGGGGCTGTTCGCGTGGGTCGGCTACCAGACCGTGATCATCGAATATCAGCGTGAAGCGCGCAGCGCCGGGCACTCGAAATTCTCCGGCTGGAAGCTGTGGAACTTCGCGCTCGAGGGAATCACGAGCTTCAGCACCGTGCCGCTACGCAGCTGGACCTACATCGGCCTCAGCATCGCCGCACTCGCATTCCTGTACGGCGCGTTCATCGTGGGCCGCACGCTGCTGTTCGGCAACCCGGTGCTCGGCTATGCGTCGCTGCTGTCGGTGACGCTATTCATCGGCGGGATCGAGCTCGTCGGCATCGGCGTGGTCGGCGAGTACATCGGACGCATCTACGACGAGTCGAAGCAACGCCCGGTCTATCTGATTCGCCGCCGCTACCAGACGCACGCCAAGGTGATCGAACTGCCGGTCGCGCGCGATACGCGGCGCCCGAGCGCACGCCGCCGCGCGCAGCCGGCCCGCGTGCGGGTGGGCGAGCGCTGAGTAGCGGAGGCAGCGATGTTCGACCTGCTTTATGCCGAGCGCGTACGGCTGGCGCGCTTCGGCCTGTCCGGACTCGGCTCGACCGCGCTGCACGTGCTGGTCGCATCCGCGATGTATGCGCTGTTCGATGCCACTCAGGTGATCGCCAACGCCGTCGCGTTCGTCTGCGCGACGGCGTTCTCCTATCTCGCGAATACGCTGTGGAGCTTCTCGTCGACCGTGCATTCGCGCAGCTTGCTGCGCTATCTGACCGTCGCGCTGGCCGGCTTCGCCGAAACGATGCTGCTCGCGCGCACCGCCGAGCTGTTCGATGTGCCGCGCGGCTGGGCAATCGTCGCGATCGCGCTGCTGATCCCGCCGACGATGTTCGTGACGCACCGGTTGTGGACATATCGATAACCGCAGGCAGTGGGGTCGAAGCATTCACCGATTGGTCACGGAACCATCGCACCCGAGGCGAGCGACGCCTGCTAGCATGATGCGTGGCCGGCCCGAATCGGGGCGCTGCCGGGTGGATGTCGCGGGGCGTGGTGTTCCGTCGATCGTCGCTCCCCATGTCGGCCATGCCGGAGCACCTCGACGCGGATACGTCCCGCGGCACGCATTGTGCGCTGCCCCCGCATTCGCCCGCCATCCAGCGGCCGGCTTCGCCGCATGCTGTCGCACGCCCCCGCCGGCACGAGATCCGTCCATGCCCAAGAAAAAATCCAGCCTCTGGCTACGCCCGTTCGATCTGTTTTCCGCCGCGATGAGCACGCGACCCAAAAGGAAGACGACCAAACCAGCGGCAGCGGCCAAGCGCGCCGCCAACATACGGCCCCCGCGTCGCCCGGGTTCGACGACCGCCGCGCGGACATCGCCGCACCAGGCACCCGGCACGTGGCTGCGCTCGTTTCATTCCGCGCGCCCGGCCGCCGGCCGCCTCGTCAACCATCTCGCGTACGCGCTGTACCTGCCCGCCGCTTCGGCGCCGAGCGCCGGCATGCCCGTCGTCGTGATGCTGCACGGCTGCAAGCAGACGGCCGAATCGTTCGCCGCCGGCACGCGCATCTGCCGCATCGCCGAGCGCGCCGGGTTTGCCGTGCTGTTTCCCGAACAGGCGAAGACCGCCCATTCGCATCGCTGCTGGAACTGGCATGGCGATGCGTCGCAGTCGGAGGCCCCGGCGATCGCGTCGCTGATCGATGCGATCGTGCAGGCGCGCGGGTTCGACCGCGACCGAATCTACCTGGCCGGCATGTCGGCCGGCGCAGGGCTCGCGGCACGGCTGGCGATCGAATCTCCCGACCTGTTCGCGGCCGTCGGCCTGCACTCCGGTCCGGCCATCGCGCCGCCGTTGTCGACGATGGCCGCGATGAGCCTGATGCGCCGCGGCCTGCACGACGATCCGATAGGCGTCGTCGACGCCTGCGTCGACGTACGCGCTTATCCGGGCATGCCCGCGCTCGTCGTGCATGGCGGACTCGATACGGTCGTCGCCGAGCAAAACGCGCGGCAGCTCGGCGTCGCGTTCGCGCGGATCAATCGGCTCGTCGACGAGCACGGTGAACTGCGTGTCGGCGAGCAACATACGTACGCGCACGACGACGCGGATTACACCGACTATCTGCGCGGCGGCCGGCTGATCGTCCGCGTCTGCATCGTGCGCCGTCTGGCGCACGCGTGGAGCGGCGGCGATCCGCGCGAAGCGTTCCATTCCGCGACGGGGCCGGACGCGACCGCGATGCTCTGGAATTTCTTTCGCAGGCGGCGGCGCAAGCGGGCGCGGTGACGACGCGTCACCTGTCGCTCACGCCCGTTGCTCGACGGCTGCCGCCGCATCCGCGCTGACATCCGCGCGCCGGATCGGCAGTCGAACGCAGAACGTCGTGCCACGCCCCGGCTCGCTCGTCACGTCGATCGCGCCGCGATGGCGCTCGACGATCCCATGCGACACCGACAACCCGAGCCCCGTGCCCTGCCCGACCGGCTTCGTCGTGAAGAACGGATCGAAGATCCGCCGAACGACGTCGGGCGTCATGCCGGTTCCGGTATCGCTGATCGCGATCGACACCTGTTCGCCGTCGCTCGACGTGCGGATCGTGATCACGCCGCGCGTCGGAATCGCATGTGCGGCGTTGACGAGCAGGTTCATGAATACCTGGTTCAACTGCGACGGAAGGCACTCGACTTGCGGCACGTCGCCGTACTCGCGGACGATGTCGGCCTTGTACTTGAGTTCGTTGTGGACGACGTTGAGCGTGCTCTCGAGGCCCGCGTGAATATCCACCACGCTCCACTCGCCGCTGCCCGGCCGCGAGAAATCGCGCAGGTCCTGCACGATGCGCCGCACCCGCACCGCGCCATCGATCGATTCGTCGATCAGCGTCACGATCTCGTCGCGCACGTAGTCCAGATCGGCCGCGACGCGCATCGACGTCAGCACGTCGCGCGTCGCCGGTTCCAACTGCGTCAGCGCGGCATCATGCGCGGCGACAACGTCGAGCAGGCTTCGCACCCACGTCCTCAGCGTATTGAGGTTCGCGCTGATGAAGCCGATCGGATTGTTGATCTCGTGCGCAACGCCGGCCGCGAGCTGGCCGATCGACGCGAGTTTTTCCGATTGCAGCAACTGAACGTGGGTTTCCTCGAGCGCCCGCAGCAGGCGCCGCTGTTCGTCCTTTTCCTGTTCGAGCCGACTCTGCGCCGCCCGGCGCTCGTCGATCTCGGTCGCCATGTTCTCGCGCGTGCGTTGCAGCATCGCCGTCGTCTGCTCATAACGCTGCAACGCCGCTTCGAGTTCCGCGGTCCGCAATCGCACCAGCCGTTCGAGCGTGTCCGTCATGCCGCGCAGAAAGGTCGTGCGCGCATCGAAGCGGCAGACGAGCAGCGTGACGATCAGCGTCGCCATCGTGAACAGCGCGATGGTCGTCGCGAGCCACGGTGCGTCGATGCCGTTCGCGGCGCCGCAGCGCGCATCCGGCGCGAAATGCGCGGCCGCCATCGCCGTGTAGTGCATGCCCGTGATCGCGATGCCCATGATCAGCGCGGCGCCGATGCGTTGCGCGGTCGCATGGCGAGCCTGTTGCGCACGCAACGTCTGCGCCATCCAGAGCGCGACGGTCGACGCGATCACCGCGACGCCGATCGACGCCGCGAACAGCGCGGGATCGTAGCGAATGCCCGGCGCCATGTGCATCGCGGCCATGCCGGTGTAATGCATCCCGACGATCCCGGCGCCCATCAGCATGCCGCCCGCCAGCAAGCGCCGCCGGCCCAACCGCGCGCGCGTGACGACGTTCAGCGCGAAATACGAAACGAGCACCGCGATCGCCAGCGACGCGCCGGTATCCGGCAGCGCATAGCCGAGCGGAATCGGCAGCGACAGCGCCAGCATGCCGACGAAATGCATCGACCAGATTCCGGTGCCCATCGCGGCCGCGCCGCCGGCCAGCCACGCGCGCTTGAGCGTCGGGTTGTCGAGCAGCGAAATGAATGCGGCCAGATCGAGCGCCGTATAGGAAGCCAGCGTCGCGATGACGAGCGACAGCAGGACAAGCAGCAGGTCGTAGGTGCCATGCATGATCGAGCGCCCCGGTCGAATTGAACGCGATGCCGCGACGCGCGGCCGATCGCGCGCCACGGTCGAGCCGTCCCGCGCAACGTCAGTCAGGCGGCGTGACGGCCGGCGACTGCGTCGACGCGGTGGTGCCGGTCGTCACGAGAATGTCGAACGTCGTGCCTTCGCGTGCCTCGAAACGGCGCACGAGCTCGATCTGGTGCCCCGACATCACGCTGCCCTTCGTCATCAACAGCACGCCGCGATGCGTGCGCAGATCGTCGGCGAGCTGCATTCCCTCGCGCAACTGCTCGGACCGGATCTCCGTGACGGACGCCGCGATGCGCAGGCTCGCCGGATCCCGCATCAGGTCGATGAAGCGCGCGACGAGCAGCGGGTCGTAACGCACACCGGCCTGCGAGTGCAGTACGTCGATCGCCTGCTCGACCGAATGCGGCGAACCGATCTCGCCGTTGCGCAACCCTTCGAAATCGCGCGCGATCGCGACGATCCGCGAGCCGAGCGGAATTGCATCGCCCGCGAGCCCGTCCGGCGTGCCGCGTCCATTGAATCGCTCGTACTGGTGCAGCACGATCGACGCGACCTTGTGCAATTGCGCGACCGGCGTGAGCACCATCTGCGCGCGCAGCGGGTGTTGCTGGAACAGGCTGTGTTCGTCCGTGGTCATCTTCACGATCGGCTTGTGCAACAGCTCGTCGGGCAGCGACAGCTTGCCGATGCCGTGCAGCAGTCCCGCGAAATACACGTCCTGCGCGTGCAGGCTGCTCATCCCCGCCGACAGCGCGAGACGGCGCGCAATCTCGCCGACGCGCATCGCATGCCCGCTCGCCGACCCGCAGCGCATCTCGATCATGCTCGCGCAGACCTGCACCATCGCGGTGAAACTGCTTTTCAGGTCATGCTGCGCCGCTTCGAGAAACATCACGGTTTGCCCGAGTTCCTCGGTGCGCGCGCGAACCTGCGTTTCGAGTTCCGTATTGAAGCGGCGCAGCGTTTCGTTTTGCGCTTCGGTCAACGCGGCCAGCCGCGCGGCCTCGCCCCGCAGGCGCCGCTGTTCGAGCGCCTGCTCGATGGTCATCAGCAGGTCGTGATCGTCCCACGGCTTGTTCAGGTAGCGATACACGCCGCCTTCGTTGACGGCCTCCACGATCGACGCGATGTCGGAATAGCCGGTCAGCAGGATGCGCATCGTGTCCGGGTACAGCGACCGGGCGCGGGCGAGAAACGCCGCGCCGCTCAGGTTCGGCATGCGCATGTCCGACACGATCAGGTCGACTTCGGTCGCAGCCAGAATGTCGAGCGCGGCTTCCCCGCTTTCGGCGGTCAGGATGTCGTAGCGCGCGGGCCGCAACACCCGCTTGAGCGCGGACAGCACGCTCGGCTCGTCGTCGACCAGCAGGATCGACGGAGCAGCGACGGGGTTGTCGGATACGGCTTCGGCGATCGTTTCGGGTGGTGCATCATTCGTTCCGTTTATCGCGGATGTGGTCATGGCTGTCCTCGGATTGTTTATCTTCACCACCTCTGTGACATCGGCGCGTGCCGCATATTCCATATTGGGGAAAACGCTGATTCGTATGAGCCGTTCGGCGGCATCCCTCGCGCGGTCGGCCGCGCACGAGCCGGTCATCCGGAACGCGTGATGCCGACTTCCGGTATCGTTGCGGGACGCGTCGATCATGGCGCGCCCCGTCGCATCATTCACCCCGCATGGAGCATTCATGATTCTGGAAATGGCATCGCTCGAGATCGATCCGTCGCAGGCCGAGCAATTCGAAGCGGCGGTCCGCCAGGCACTTCCGCTGTTTGACCGCGCGCGCGGCTGCGGCGGCGCCGAACTGCACCGCGTGATCGAGCGCAGCGGCGGCTATCTGCTCGTCGTCAAATGGGAGACCGTCGACGATCACATGGTCCATTTCCGGCAATCGGACGACTTCCAGGCGTGGCGGCAACTGGCCGGGCCGTTCTTCAAGAGCCCGCCGCAAGTCGTGCATACGGAAGTCGCAGTGAAGTAATCGCGGCGAAGCCACCGCCGCGACGCGCCACCCGATCCGTCGCGGATGACGATGCCTCGGCGCCCAGGCCGTTCACCGTTCCGGCCCATCCGATTCCTTACGAGCCTTTCATGACCGTCGATCCCTCCGTCCGCTCCGCATTCATCCCGACCGGCAAGCTGCGCGCGTCGATCAATCTCGGCAATCCGATCCTTGCGAACCGCGACCCGGCCACGGGCGAGCCGTTCGGCGTATCGGTCGACCTCGCGCGCGCGTTTGCCGAGCGGTTGTCGGCCGAGCTCGAACTCGTCGTGTTCGACACCGCCGGCAAGTCGGTGCAGGCGCTGACCGAAGAACGCGCCGATTTCGGCTTCTTCGCGGTCGATCCGCTGCGCGGCGAGACGGTCGCGTTCACCGAGCCGTACGTGCTGATCGAAGGCTTCTATCTGGTGCGCGACGATTCGCCGATCCGCGGCAATGTCGACGTCGACCAGCCGCACAACCGCGTGACCGTCGGCAAGGGCAGCGCGTACGACCTGTTCCTCACGCGCGAATTGAAAGCCGCGCAGATCGTGCGCGCGCCGTCGTCGCAGGCCGTCGTGCCGACCTTCGTCGAGCAGCAGCTCGAAGTCGCGGCGGGCGTAAAGCAGCAACTCGAGGCCGACGCGGCGAAGACGACGGGCCTGCGGCTGCTCGACGAGCGCTTCATGGTGATCCGCCAGGCGATGGGCGTGCCGAAGAGCCGCGGCGAAGCGGCCGCCGCGTTGCTCGGCGCGTTCGTCGAGGAGATGAAGGTGTCGGGCTTCGTCGCGGATTCGCTGCGGCGGCATGGCATCGTCGGTGCGTCGGTCGCACCGCGTGCCTGATCGACGCATACGTCAAGTCCTCCTCACGATGTCGTCGCGCCAGATCGGCGCTGCCCGTCGACGCCCTCGCGCCACCTCGTACCCGACACGTCGCTCGCGCGGCTGAACGTCGTCATCGACGCGCTTCGGCACGGCACGGGATGTCGCCAACGGCTGCCGGCGTGCACGTTCGTCACGCTGCGCGATGTCCCGCCGCCGTTGCGCCGGCCGGCGATCGAGGCACGGCCGTCGCGGGGTGCGCGGGCGACGGGGACGCTGCGGCGCCCGGCCTGGCCAGCGGCTGCGGCGCAGGCGCGGAAGCAGACGCCGAATTCGGCGACGAGGCCGAAGAGGAGGAAGAGCCCGAAGGGGCCGACGAGCCCGGCTGGCTCGGACGCGCGCCCCCTGCCGAACCCGACGCTGCGGGACCCAAAGGCGGCGGCGCGCGCAGTCCGCCGTCCAGCGAAGTCCGGCGAGCGGCCATGTCGGCCTGTTCGGCGCTGCGCTGCGCGGTGCGATCGGCGGACAGGCGCGCCGCTTCGGCATCCGGATTGATCGTGTTGACACGGATGCGTTCGATGTCGCCCACGCCCGCCAGCCGGTTCAACGGCACGTAGTCGGTGCGAAACACCAGTTCGACGCCGCTGCTCAGGTTGACGTCGGCGTGCGAACTCTCGGTCGTCTGGGTTCGGTCGGTCGACACGTAGCCGATCGTGCTCTGCACGTTGGCCTCCGCGCCCCAGGGCCCGAAGCGTGCGCCCCCGCTCACCCCCACCGTGTTGCGCGTGTCGAATTGCGAGCCGCGGTCGTTGGCGGCAGCGCTGCTCGCGTCGATATGAAAATTCATCGCGGCGTTGAGACGCCCGCTCTCGATGACAATGCGCTGCAAACCCATCTGCACCATCGTCGCGAGCAACTGCTGGCGGTTGCGGGCCAGCACCTGCTGGGCCAGCGGCACCAGACGCTCGGGATCGGAGGCCGGAACCGCATCGCCCGGCCCCAATCCCAGCGCGCTGCGCAGCGCGGCTTCGGCCGGCGGAGTCGCGCCCGGGCGCAACGCCAAACGGGTCGCGGCATCGCGCTCGGCCTGCAGTTCCTGCTGGCGCTGGCGGCGCTCGTCCGGCGGCAGGCCCGCCAGTTCGTCGGCGTCGTCCGCAGCCTCGTCGTCGCCGGTGACCTCGTAGGCAGTGGGGAAATGCTCGGCCAGCCATTGCCGCGCGCCGGCGATGCCCACGTTGCTGTCCGCGAAGCCTTCGGTGGTCTGCGCGACATTGCGGATCAGGTCGACGAACGCGGTCAGCTGTTGCTGGTTCGAATCGTTCATCGCCTTGAAGACGCCCGTGATCAGCTCGGTCACGAAGCGCGGGAACGACACCGCGTTGAGCACCGCCCGGGTGGTGCCGGCCATCCGGTCGATGGCGGTGCCCGAATACTCCGAACCCGCGTTCTGCGCAACGGCCAGTGCCGTGCCGGGGCGCGCCGCGAGTTCGTGGTGGTCGAGCGCGATCGAGCCGATCCGTGCGAGTCCTGACGCGAGATCGCGGCGCATGGCCGGATCGAGCGCGCCGAAACCCTGCTGAGCGGACAGCAGTTCGCGGACATGGTGTCGAACGTCGGGCCGCGGCACCGGCGAACGCGCAAGAGGTGCGCTTGCCGCCATTTCAACCGCTCCGCCGCATGGCGTGCGGCCGCGATGGCGACGGCACGCCTGCCGCCGTCGGTTCCCGGATTGCGCCGCCCGTGTCGCGACGGCCTGAGCAGCGCGGTTTCATGTCAGGTTCCGAGTGCCGCCCACGAGTTTGCCGGCGCCGCCGGGCGCGCAGTCTGCGGCACGGCGCGGCCGTCGTCCGGAGCGGAACGCGCCGGGCCGTCGGGCTTCTCGCCGAGACTGAGCGTCGCCTCGATCCAGTCGGCGGCGGAGGCGATCACCGGATTGTCCGTGCTCAGCAGCGGCGACGCGGCGCCCAGCCCGTCCGCGACGTCCGCCAGCCACGCGATCACGGTCATCCCCGCTTTACCGCGCCGCACATAGGCGGCGGGCGAGCGCGACGGCTGGCGCGAGAGCCTGTCGATGCCGGCGACCACGCCCCAGATGTCGCGCGCGGCGAAGCCTTGACGCAGATCGGCATGGCCGAGGATCGCGAACGCGTCCCTGAGCATGCCGACGATCTCGCCGGCCATGAATGCGGTCACGCCGGTGCAGGCGGCACCGAGGTTCTGCGCGAGGGCGCGCGCGGCATTGCGGACCCGCGCCTGCTGCCCGAGATCCCCGCGCGGGTCGGCGCCTGGCGTCTCGTCGAGCTTGTAGAGCGCCTCGCAAAGCTCGAGCATGCACTCCTCGAACGGAACGTTGCGCTCGGCATCCGCGGCGGCAGGGCCGTACGCAGTGCCAAACAATCGCGAATAGAACGCCGCACGTTCGCCGGCCGCCAGCTTCTCGGCGCGGTGGCGCCACCAGTTGACGACCAGCGGCGCCGCGCCGCCAAGGTCGACGCCGACGGCACCGCTTGCGGACAAACCGGCGAGCGCCTCGACTGCGGGGATCACTCCCGCGGACTCGAGGTCGGCCGCCAGATAGAGCGACGCGAGCGCCCGCAGCTGCGCCTTGTCGACGCGTGCGGCGACGGGATCGGGGATCGCGATGTCGCCGAGTTCGTCGAGCGCGAACGCGAGGCCGTGCGCGGTCGCACGCTCGACGAGCCGCTCCCCCGACCGGATGGCCGCCGCGAGTCCGGCATCCGCCGGCGGGGCGATGAGCATGCGCGCCATGATTCAGTGCTGCCCGGCGGGCAAACCGGCGGCGGGGGCCGGTTTGTTGGGGTTGTACGGCGTCGAGTTGCCCTGGATCACCGACATCATCTCGGGCGTCGCCATCTTCTCGAGCGGCAGGTAGTCGCTCTTGAAGTTGACGCGCACCTCGCCCGAGAGCTTCGCTTTCACCTCGGCCTTCGATTCGCTCGTGTCGTCGAGCGCCGACCCGACGGTCGCCACGTGTTCCTGCTGCCCCTCGAACGCGGCGTCGGCCGAATACGGCGTGTACCAGCTGCCGTAATGGGCGTTGAGCGATTCCTTGTATTTCTGGCTTTCGCGGTCGTGCATCGACGCGGTGTAGGTGCGTTTCGCGGTGTCGCTCGCGCGCATATCGAATACCACCTTGGCGTTGATCGACCCGTCGGTGACGACGATGCGATTGATGCCGAGCATGACCATCGACGACAGCAATTGCTGCCGCTGCTTCGCCATCTGGAGGCGCGCCGCAGTGACGAGGCGCAGCTCGGATTTGTCGTCGGACAGGTCGGTCACCGGCGGATCGAGGTTGTAGTTCCGGCTGATCTCGGCAAGCCGCTGCTGCGCGTTGTCGCCCTGCGCCACCAGCCGCGTCGGGGCCGCCGCCGCGGCCGCGCCGGTGCTGTCCGCGTCGAACGCATCGGCGCCTTCCTGCGCCTGCACCGACAGCACGTCCGGGAACGAATCGGCGAGATAGTCACGGCCGGCGCCCTCGCTGATGTTGTCGCTCATGAACTGCGCGGTGGTCTTGGCGACGTTGGCGATCAACTCGCCATATGCGCGCATCTGCTCGATCGAGCTTTCGACGATCGCCTGGAACACGTTCTTGATCAGTCCTCCTACGAATTTCGGAAAATCGACCTTCTTCACCATCTGGCCGAACTGCTCGACGCCCTGCTTCACCGCACCGGCCTGGAAGTCCTTGCCGGCGAAGCCGGGATCCTGCGCGAGCTGGCGCTTGGTCGCGGTGACGGGGTCGTCAGCCAGCGTCGCGGCGGCCGGCGCCGGCCGAGGCTGCGGCTGCGCGATCGGGTGCGCGAGGCCGGTGGGCGGCAGTTCACCGTTCGCCTCGCGCTCGGCGATCTCGGCATGCACGCCGTTCGGATCCGCCAGGTAAGCGAGCACGCGCACCGTATCCGCGGCGATGCGGCGGCGCTCGTCGTCGGGCAGGTCGAGGAACGACGGAATCGCGGTCAGCAGCCGGCGTACCTCGGGCCGCGTCGCGTCGAACGCGGCGGCGCTCGTGGGCGGCCGCACCGGGTGAAGCGCGTCGGGTGAAGCGGGCGGGCGCATGGCTCAGTTTCCCTTGGCCGGCGCCTGAGCCGCCGCCGCTGCCGGGGCAGGAGCCGCGGCGGGTGCGGCCGCGGCCGGCGGCGTTTTCGGACTGGGCAGCACGTTGGGATCGGCCGGCGTCGCGTTGCCGGTGATGGTGGCGATCATCTGCGGCGTCGCCATCTTGTCGAGCGGCAGGTAGTCGCTCTTGAAGTTGACGTCGACCGCGCCGGACATCTGGATCTTGGTCTGCATCGCCGCGTTGCTGGTTTCGGACGCGGCAGTCGACGCGGTGACGATCGGCTTGTTCTCGTATTCGTAGTCGCCCTTCGCGTAGTAGTCGGCGCTGTACTGGCGGCCGTTGTCCTTGTCGTTGCTGGAGTCGTACTTGCCGCCGCGATCGTAAGTGCCCTTGCCCGCGTAGGTCGACTGGACGTTGCCGTCCTTGTCGCGGGCGAGGTCGACCGCGCTGGCGCTGCGCTGCTTGGTGAGCGTGTCCTGCGCGCGCACGTCGTAGATGATCTTCGCCGAGATCTTGCCGTCGGTGACGACGATGCGGTTGATGCCCATCAGCACGATCGAGGCCAGCATCTGCTGACGCTGCTTGGCGAGCTGCATCTTGAAGCGGTTGACGATGGCCAGCTCGGAGGCCTCGTCCGACAGGTCGAAGGTGTCGCCGTCGCCCATCTGCAGGCGGGCGCGCACGGTCTTCGACGCCTCGTCGGGGTCGACCCCGTCGCGCACCTGCACGCGCGGGCTCGGCGTATCGCCGCTGTCGTCCATGCCGATCTCGAACAGGTCGGGAAACTGGCCGACCATATGATCGCGCGCCTGGTTCTCGGTCACATGTTCGTCGGCGAACTGGCCGAGCGATTTCGCCACCTGCGCGATCATTTCCTGATACGCCTTCATCTGCTCGATCGAGCTGTGCGTGATCGACTGGAACACGCCGCTGATCAGGCTGGCGACGAAGGTCGGAAACTTGACCTGGTTCAGCAGCTCGCCCGCGACCGCCGCGCCCTCGCGCGCGGCCGACGCGGTGAACTTGGACTTGCCGATGTCCTCGACTGCCTTGTTGTGGACGTTGAAATCCTGCTCGTGCGCCGAATGATCCGTGTTGTCGTCGAGCGTGCGCGCCGTGGCGGTGCCCAGCCCGCCCGGGATTTCATTGCCGGCGAACCCCTCGGGCCGGGCCAGATAGTCGGCGATCAATGCGGTGTTGCGCGCGATGTCGCGGCGATCGGCGTCGGGCATCGCGTTGAATGCCTGCGACCGGGTCAGCATCTGCGCGACGCCGTGGCGCACTTCGTCGGCCGGCACCGGCGCCGGCGGCATATGGCGCGGGGTGGCCGCGGCGGCGCTGGGCGGTGGCGCGATCGGCGTGGAACGGGCGGCTTGCGGGAACATGGCGACCTCGCGGGAAACGCGTGACGAAGCGATTCAGTTGGCCTGGGCAGGCGCGTCCACAGGCAGTTCGAACTCGATGGGGCGCAGGTAGAGACTCACCCGTGCCGGGCAGGCCGCGTCCGTGCGCAAGCTGATGATCGAGAAGCGGCCCGGCCAGTGCGCGTCCTCAGGCGTGAACGCGCCCATCCATCGCTCGAGCGCCTGCAGCCCGCGCGGACGCTCGGCGAGCCCCATCGTCAGCAGGCTGAGGAACGCCGGCGGCACGTCGGGGATCGCCGAGAGCAGCACGTAGAGCTCGAAATCCGGCCCGTCCGGACCGAGCCCGAACGCGAGCAGCGCGCCATGCGGCGGCAGGTCGAACCGCCCGCCGAGCACCAGCCCCAGAAGCTGCATGATGCCGGGAAGCCGATGGCCGATGCCGAGCGCGTCCATGACCGGCTGCAGATCGGCGAGCCGCAGCGCCCGGGTGCACGCGAACGTGAGCCGCTGGCCGCCGAGATCGCGCTGGGCCGCCATCGTGGTAAAGAGCGGCTTGAGCCCGGGCACCATCCGCAGCGCGGCCTGGACGACGCCGGCCAGGTCGCGGGGCAGGTTCTCGATCGTGCCGGCGTCGCCGGGCAGCTCGTAGTACACCTTGGACGCATAGAGCCCGTCGCGGTCGTAGCTGGAGCCGAAGAACGCGCCGTAATCGAGATTGCCGCCCGGCCGCGCGAAGCCGCGGAACGGCTCGCTCGCCTGGTCGAACCAGTGCAGCGCTTCGCGGCCGATGAAGTCCCGGATCAGCTTGCGCATTTCGCGGGTCGATTCGTCGCGCCGGTCGATCGCGGACGCCTCCGGCGGCAGCGGCTCGATCGTGAAGCGCAGGTTGCCCGGCTGGCTTTCCGAGAAGCTGGGCTCGAACGGTACCGCCATCGGCATCAGCGCGTTGTCGCGAAACCGCAGATCGTCGGCGCCGTCGCCGAACGTGCGCAGGAACAGGTCGCGCGACGGCGCGAATGGATCGGCGGTGCCAAGGCTTCGCGCGGCGCTTTTCAGGCGTCGCTCGACCCGGGCGACGACCGGTTCGCGGGATGTGGTCATGGGCATGGCTCGGCTCCGGCAGGGTTCGGGAATGGCGCAGCGCACGCAACGCCGGTTCAGTGCGGACGGTTCGCGTAATAGCTCGCCCCGTTGTGCGTGCCGACGCCGTAGCCCGCCTTCACCGGCACGCCCGCCCCCAGGCCGATGCCGGCGCCGATATCGCCGACGCCGTCCAGCATCTCGCGCGCCATCGCCGGGATCGGCACGGGCTTCGACGTCATCTGCGGCGCCTCGCGCGGCTGCGAGAACTGCTCGATCTGCGTATCGGTGGTCGCGGTATCGGCCAGCCACAGCTCGCACGCGTTGACCAGGTCGTAATCGGTCGGGTCGACGGTCGACTTGTGGTTCGACGAGACGTCGGGGTTGGCGATCTGGTCGATGCTGAGCAGCGGGCCGGTCGCCTTGTTGACGCGATCGACGTTGTTGGCCAGCCACGCGGTGATGATCGTGCCGCAGGTCGCCAGCGTGCGATAGCGCGAGCTGGTGCGCGCGCCGCCCAGATCGTAGGTCGCGACCTGGTCGATCACCTGCCACATGTCCTTGGCGCCGTAGCAGCCGCGGATCTCGGGGTCCTGCAGCAGGTCGATCATGAACTTGACCTGCGACTGGATCTCGCGCGCGGCGTAATGCGCCATGCCGTAGCCGTGCAGCGACAGGTTGCCGGCGAGATCGCGGGCGGCCTTGCGCACCTGCTGGTGGTTGATCGGGTTCGGCACGCTCGCGCGCAGCAGCGAGTCGACTTCGGTCTGGCGCACAAACGATGAAACCGACGACACGAAGCGGATCCACAAGTCGTTGAATTCGCGGTTGCCGGCCGTATTCGGATCGCCGCCCGGCACGCCGAGCGTGATCGCCGCGAAGTTTTTGCGCTCCTGCTCGGAGATGCGGTTCGGCGTTTCGCGCCAGTAGCGATAGAGCAGCTTGCCGGCGTTGCCCGGGCCGATCGGCAGCGTGCCGTGCTGGAACTGCTCGACGATGCGGTCGACCACCTGGAACACCTTGAGCTCGTCGAACATCGCGGCGACGATCATCGGGCCCATCACGCGCACGTTGTCGGCGACGATGTTCGCGTCCTCCAGATCCTCGAGGTTCGGCAGGTCGATGCCGAGATCGGCGATCGCGTCCTCGCCGCCGATGTTCTGGACGGTGTTCAGCTCCTCGTTGATGCGGCGACGCAATTGCGGTTCGTCGGCCTGGATCTTGCGCGCCTGCAGGCCGCGCATCACGCGCGCGAATTCGGTGGTGACCACCCCCGGCTGCTCGCCGCCGCGGCCGTCGGGATCGCCCTCGATGCACAGCAGCGCCAGCACCCGCTGCGCCAGCGCGCCGTACGAATTGGCCTCGCCCACCGCCGCGAAAAACTGGCGGGTAAAGGTGTTCATCAGCACGTTGTCGTCGTCCGGCACGGTCTTGCCGCCGTCGACCTTCACGGGCGGCGGCGTGGCTCCGTCCACCGAGAGGATGCCCAGCACCAGCGCGACGAGCGTGATCGACACAGCCTCCGGGTCCGAGCCGTTCGCGCCGTTCGCGCCATTGGCGCCGCTCACGTCGCCCGCGTCGAACACCAGCTGGCCGTTGACCTCGGAGAGCAGCGGCGGGTTGACCAGCGACTTGCTGGCCAGCAGTTCGCGGGTGGCGACGAACAGCGGATCGCACACTTCCGGAACGCCGTCGGACGGCTTCGTGTCGTAGACGACCGCGAGGATGGCCTTGCACAGCGCGAGCTGCTCCCGCTCGGCGGCGACCGGCGGCCGCTTCAGCGACTCGAGCCGGTTGACGATATCGACCAGCCCGTCGCGTGCCCGGGTCTCGAGGTCGACGAGGTCGAGGAAGCGGACTTGATTGTTGACATGAAACATTTAACTTCTCCTTGAAATCCGGTCGGTTCGGGGGAGTGAACGGGATCCGGTGCGCAAGTCAGCCGTCGTCGGCACGGCCTTCCTTGCCCGTGCAACCGTCGTCGCCCGCCGCGTCATAGGCGTCGATGCGGCCGGACAGCCCCTGCAGCGCCGCGGCCGCGTCGAGAATGCCGGCGCCGCAGCCGTCGGCCGCGCCGCGCGCGAACGGGCGCGCGGCGGCAACGAGCAGATCGCGCACCGTCGCGCCGTCGAGCGGATAGGCGCGACGCTGCGCGTATGCGACGAGCAGCGCCGCGGCGCCCGCGACGAACGGCGCGGCGAAACTGGTGCCGGTCGCAAGCTGATAAGCCTCGATCGCGGTCGTCAGCACCTGTTCGCCGGGTGCGCACAGCGCGACGTGCGGCCCGCGCGTCGAGAACGGGGCCGGCCGGCCGTCGTCGCCCACGGCGCCGACCGCGATCACCTGCGGGTAGGCGGCGGGCCAGTAGCGGCTCACGCTGCCGTTGTTGCCGCTCGCGGCAATGAGGATGCAGCCGCGCGCGGCGGCATACGCGATCGTGTCGGCGTGCGGTTTCGGGCGGTTGGCGGCGATCGTCGCATCGTCGGTGCCGAAGCTCATGTTGATGATCTTCGCGCCGAGGTCGACCGCGAGCTTGAGCGCGCGATCGAGATCGGCGATCGCGCCGAGCCCGATCGCGTGCGCCTTGCCCGGCAAACGGGCAGCGGCCAGGGCGCGCATCGGCAGGATGCGGCAGTCGCCGCCGAGCCCGCGCGGCATCGCCACGCCCTCCGCCGCGATGATGCCCGCGCAGCCCATGCCGTGACCGACGAAGCGGTCTTCGGGAAAATCGCCGCGATGGCCGTGACCGCTCAGCAGTTGCACGCCCGGCGACAGATCGCCAGGCTCCAGCCGCACGGTATCGGCGCCGGCGCGGAATGCGTGGGCGAATTCGGGATGCTGGCGGGCGATGCCGCTGTCGATGAGACCGACCGTGACGCCGCTGTCGCCTGGCTCGATCGCGTGCGCGTCGGCCATGCGCACCAGCGCGCGCGCATCCTGCGCCACCCGCGCGGCCGGCGGCACGGGCGCCAGGCGGCCGGGCGCGTCCATCGGGACCGTCGCCACGTAGTTGGGCGTCACGCTTTCCACGGTCGCGAGCTGGGCGAGCGCGTCGCACAGTTCGCCGATCGGCGTGCCGGCCGGCACGCGCAACAGCAGCGTGCGGGCCATGCCGGTCATCTGTTCGATCGCGTCGTATCCGAGGTGCGCGTGCCCGGGCACCCAGCGCCCGGCTGCCGCGCTGAACGGGCGCACCGCGAGAAAGCGGCCGGCGAACGCGGCCACGATGCGGTCGACCGGGCCGCCGTCGATGCATTGCGCGGCGGCCAGCGCGCCGCGCGTCACGTCGCGGATCGACGGCACGTGCTCGGGCGCTTCGCCGAGCGCCAGCTTGACGAGCAGACTGGTCGGCAGGCTGAACTGACGCTCGCCGGGCGATGCCCAGGGCGTGCCGAGTGCATGGATCGTCATGGCCGCGCCTCCTCCTGACCGGGAACGGCCGCCAGCGTCATGGGCCTGGCCGCGGGCGCGGACGTCGGCGCGAATGCGCTCAGGTCGAACGCCAGCGCGGCAGCATGCCGGCTCGTCGGCGAGACGGCGAGTTCGCCCGCCCACTGGTCGCGACCGGGCGCGAGCAGCAGCTCGTCGTCCGTCGATTGCAACACCGCGACCGGGCGATTGCCGATCCGCACCAGCGGCGCGTGCGTGCCGTTGACGAGGTTGCGCCCGATCACGCGCAGCAGCGGCGACGCGTCGGGCTGCGCATCGGTGGCGGGCGCCACGGCCTCGACCCGCTCGACGCTCGGCGCGGACGCCCGGTCGAGCGCCCGGCGCAGCCGGTCCACGGACAGGTTGGTGACGCGGCCGATCGCATGCACCATGTCGCGCTGTTCGGCCTGCCGGAATTGCCGGACCGTGCGCACGCCGGCCCATTCCAGCCGTTTGCGGTCCTCGGCCGAAAGCTCGTCGCCCAGCGCGTCGAGCGGCTGGTCCTTGCTGTCCTCGGACAACGCGATCGCGTTTTCCTCGATCGCCGGCCGCGTGATGGTCGTGAAGACGAGATGGAACGTGCTGCTGTCGGTGTCGCCCGGGCCGGCGGGGCGAATCCAGACTTCGCTTTCGACGAATTCGACATGGGCGCGCAAGTCGAGGTTGACGTCCTTGATCGCGAAGGTCAGCGGCAGGTTGAGGTTGCGCGCCTTGATCGCCATCGCCGCCTGCGCGTTGTCGAGCTGGCTCTGCACGGCCTGGATGAAATCCTCGAGGCGCAGGCTGGCGTTGCTGTTCATTGCCCCGCTCCGTCGATCGGCACGGCTTCGAGGACGATCGCGAGCCGCGCCGGCTCCGGATCGAAGGCCGTGCGGGTCAGGAACTGCGGCAGGTCGCCGACCAGCTCGATGCCGTCGGCGCTGTGCGCGACGCGCAGGTCGAGCGGCAGCTCCATGGCCACCGAGCGCACCCGCAACCCCTGCGCCGCGCCCGCGGTCAGCTGTTCGGCAACGTCGGCGAACGCGCCCAGCGTCTCGCCCAGCGGCCGCGGCGAAATCATGTCGGTTCTCCCCGGGCGGATGCGGGCCGCGTGGCGGGAGCGGCCGGTGCGCCAAGCACGGCGGGCGTCGCGGACGCGGCCGGCAATGCCGGCGCGGCGGCCGGCGCCGGTGTCACCGCAGGCGCGAGTACGGGCGCCGCCGCCGGTGCCGCGGGCGGGGTGCCCGTCGCCGCCTGCGGCGCGATCCGCGCCGCAGGCCGGCTGTGGCGCTCCAGCAGATTGCGCGACGCCTCATCGACGAAACGGTCGAGCGGCAGCGTCTCCGAGGCGAAATTGATGCTCACCTTTCCGGTCAGCGTCGCCTTGAGATCGGTGTCGGTCTGCGCATTGACCGCGACGGTCGAGACCGTGGTGACGACATCGCCCGACGTGCCGCGTCCGCCCCAGGTCGTCTGTCCCGACGACGGGTCGTTCGACGTCGCGTACTGCACGGCGGCCCGGTCGCGCGCCTTGGCCTGGAAATTGAGGCTGGCCGCGATCGTGCCGTCCTTGACCACGACCCGCTGCATGCCGAGCAGCACCATCGTCGACAGCGTCGACAGCCGATGTTGCGCGACGCGCTCGCGGGCGTGGGGCAGCACCACCGATTCGAGCGTCTGGGTGTCGAACGCGCCGTCGGCCGCACCGAAATCGGCGAGCCACGCGGGCGCGGGCGTCGTGTCGTCGTCGCCGGGCCGGGCGACCGGCGCGAGGCGGTATTCGCCACCGTCCTGCACCAGCGTCACGTCGTGCGGATACTGCTCGACCAGCCATGCGCGCGCCTGTCCGTCGGTCACGTTCTCCTGCGTGAACTGGTCCAGCGGCTTGGCCACCGCGCCGACCAGGTCGGCGAAACTCTCCACTTGCTTGATCGAGCTGTCGACGATCGCGTCGTACGTGCCATGCACCAGGCTCGCGACGAAGGTCGGAAAGTCGATCGCATCGGCCAGCGCCGCCGCACGCCGGCCGATGGCGTCCGTCGCCTTCTCCTTGGGCGGCGCCGACGCGCCCGGCGCGCCGGACACCGCGGCGCCGGCCGGCGCCGCTTGCGGCAGCACGCCGTCCTGCCTGCCCGGGTCGCTCGATCCGGAGCCGTCGACGATCTCGCGGCCGAATGCGTCGCGAGCAAGTGCCACCGCGGGCGTTACCGCGCCGCGTGGTGGCGGAGGGGGGATGAGGCGGGCCATCGCGCGTGTCCCTCGAGGGTCAGGCAGGTTGCGGTTCGCGCGGCGCGGGCTGCGTGCCGCTTGCCGGAAGCGGCGGCGCGCCGTCGGCGCCGTGCACGGTCTGGAAGCGGCCGTCGCCGTTCAGCACCACCTCCGTCACCCCGACCTGCTCCTCCTCGCCGGCATGCCGGAACGTGGTGGTGATGCGCAGCGTGACACTCGCCCGCTCGGGGGTTCCCGAACCGCGGCCGATATCGGCGCGCACGAATGCGGTCCAGCCGTCGAGCATCTGCCCTTGGGCCGCGCCAATCGTCACGTCGCCGACCGCGCCGCCCTGCCACGCCCAGTCGATCGACACCGGCGCCGACGTGCGGCCGCTCGGCCCGTCGATGTATGGCCAGTCGTCGAGCGTGATGCGCTGACCCGGCATGCGCGGCTGCCCCGCGCCGCCCGCCAGCGCGTTGGCGGGCTGGACCAGCCCCGCCAGCTGCGCGAGATCGTAGCTGCGCCCGTCGCGGCTCTCGGTGCGCCGGGTCAGGGTCACGCCGAGGCCGAATTCGCCGCCTGCGGACGGCGGCTCGATGCCGAGCGCGTAACCCGCGCCCGCCGCGCTGCCGCGATTGATCATGTGGCCGAACGTGCCGCCCGAATGCATGAGCTGGATCACGCCGATGCCGGCCGCCGCCTCGAATTCCGACACGAAATCCTCGTAGGTCATGATGTAGCGGCTGCCGGTCGCGTGGGTCGGCGGCAGCGTCCGCGCGCCGGGATGGCCCGGCGTGCCGACCACGCGGTCGAGCGGATCGGTGATCCGCACGAAATACGCGTCGCCGCTGCGATACATGCCCGTCACCACCACCGCATGGAAGAAGTTGACCGGCGCACGCACGACTTCGGCGACCCAGATCGGCCCGTTCGCCTCCAGCAGCCGCCGAAAGCCTTCGGGCGCGAAGCACGCGTTGGGCTCGACGGTGAGGGTCGACGCAGCGGCGAACCCCGCCACTTCGGCCGGCGCCAGGCCGTCCCGCATCTGGCGCTCGAGGCTGATGCAGCGCGCCAGCAGCGTCGGATCGACACTCTGGTTGTCGCGCCAGCCGAGCACCATCGACGCGGCCGTCGCCCAGCACCCCATGTCGGTGGGCTGCGGAGTCATCTGCACGTCGTCCCAGTTCACCGTCCAGTCGTCGGCCCCCAGCGCGCGCGCGGCGCCCGGCGCGACCGCCAGCGCCTGGCTCATGCCGAAGAAGCCGCGGCTCGGGATCGGCGCCTTCAGATGGCCGACGTATGCAAGCGTTCCAGGGGCCATCGTGCCGGTCGACAGACTGGCGAGATCGCCCGGCGGCACCCAGTGAGGCGGCACGGTGACGATCGGCCTGCCTGCGTCCTGGAATGACTGGGCGACCAGTTGCGAGCAGAAGAAGTTGTCGGTGTCGGCGCCGTCTCCGAGTTCGATGCGGCCGACGAAGCGGCGGCAGCGCTCCGCCGCATCGCCCGACAGCAGGTCGCACGCGCGACGGTCGATCAAATAGCTGCCGCAGCGGACCAGCCCGACGTAGTTGAAACCGCGATCGAGATAGCGCGCGGCGGCATCGGCGACCTGCCGCTGCTGCGTATCGGTCAGGCCCGGCACCCGGAACGCGACCGCGAGGCGCGCATCGGCCAGCGCATCCGCGAGCGGACGCAGCTGAACACCGCCGGGAATCGCCTCGATCACCTGCCCGCCTTGGCCGACATAGAGCATCGCGTGGCTGACCTCGGCGCCGGAGCCGGCGCGAATGACACCGGAGCCCGGATTGCCGGTGGTGCTGAGAATGATGTCGCCGATCTCCAGTGCGTCGGTGCCGATCGACAGCCCGCCGACGCCGGGGTCGAGCGGAATGTCGTCGCCGAGGCCTCGGGCGGCGAGCCCCAGCGCCTGGCCGGCCGCTTGCGGCTGGCAGGTGCGGCTGGTGACCAGCCGCATGAAATAGTCCCAGTCCCAGTTGCCGTCAGGGCACGCGGTATGGCCGGTCGAGGTGTCGGCCTCGCGATGGCCCATGATCGTCGTGCGATTGATCGGCAGTTGATACTTGTCGCACAGCGACGCGACCAGCGCGGCCGAGGTTTCGTACTGAAGCTGGGTCGGCGCCAGCGCGTCGAAATGCTGGACGGTGCCGTTGCGACGCGGGTAGTCGGCGCCGCCGCGCTTCACCGCGATGTGTTCGATGCCGATGCTGCGCTGGTTCGAGCCCTTGCAGTGCCACGCCGTGTCGGCCTCGGAGACGAACTGGACGACTTCGCCCTCCTGCCCGACCAGGTAATGCGAACTCACCTTGGAGGTGGCATTGGTGAAGGTATTCACCACGCGCTGGACGGTGGGTACGTCGGCGATGTGGATGATGATGCGGTCGATCGTCTTGCTGCCGCGCCCCTCGTCGAAATTCGGGCTGGCCGCGGTGCGCGTGACGAGGCTGTTCTCGCGCGCGCCCAGCGCCAGCGCGCTGGCCGTCGCGGGCGGCTCGGCGCCCGCATCGTCGTCGCTGTACGGCGGCGTATCGATGCCGTAGGCCTCCGGGTCGTCGCTCAGGGCGCGCGACCACGCGAGCGACGACGACGTGGCAATCGTGCCCGCCGCGGCGCGCGAGACGCCGACGAAGATGCTCACCGGGTTGCCGACGCTGACGCCGGCCGACAATGTAACGCCGACGAATTCGCCGCGGGCGTTGAACAGCGCCGAGATGCCCCCGGCCGCGCTTTCGCCGACCATCACGCCGGCGGTCGTGCCGGTGCCCGAGAAGTCGTCGATATGGCCGCGCAGCAGGCTGATCTGGCCGGTGAGGCTCGCCGACACGATGTAGCCGAAGTCGAGCTCGCCCGACACGAACACGCCGATGTCGTCGCCATTGGCGTCGAAGATGACGCCGACCGCGCCCGAGGCCCCGGACTCCATCCCGGCGCCCGCGCCCGCGCCGATCGAGACCGACAGGCCGTTGCGCATCGCGACCGGCAGCAGCAGCATCAGCGACGCGGTGGCCGGATTCGCGCTCAGGATCGCGCGCAGCGCGGCCCGCTCGACGGTCGACAGCTTGCGGGGCCGCGGCCAGGTAAAACTGCGTCGGTCGCCGGCGATGCGGAACTCGGCATCGTCGCTCATCCCCTGCGAGACGGGCGCCGGCGCGGCGGCGGGCGCCGTGTGCGTGGCCGGCGCCGGCACCGGTACCGGTGCCTGCGGCTTCGCCTCGACGGGCGTTGCGACATTCAGCGGCGGAAGCGGACCGAACCCGTCGTCGTAGTGAACATCATGGTGCGGCGCAACGGGTTCGACGGCCGGCCGCGGCGCGGCGGAAGCAGCGCCCGGCGCGGCAGGCGCCGGTACGGCGGTCGCGCCCGGCCGGGTGCCGTCGCCCGCCCAGTTCAACAGCGGACTCCTGGCGGCGGCGCCACCGCGCGTCGGGAACACGCGGACCCTGCGCAACCCGCGATCGCTGAGCCCCGACAGCGACACGTAGGGGCTGTCGGCATTCGGCAGCACGTCGATCGTCCATGCATCGACATCGGGCGAAGCGGCCGTGGCGAGACCGAACCACAGGCGGCCCGCGCCCACGAAGCGCGCCAGCACCGCCGGCGGCACCATGTACACCGCTTCGCCGCGCGGGATCGCCAGCAGGCCGTCCTCGCGGCTGGTGTAGAACGTCGACGACGTGCGCCCGTCCTTGCGCGTGAACAGCGCGGGATCGGTGGCGATCACCAGTTCCGCGACGCACGGCGCGTGGCCGACGCGAATCGTGAAGCCCAGCATCGGGAAACGGTCGGTCAGGACCATGCGGTTGGGATGGAGTTGCGCTGCCATGTCGTGTCCTCAGCTCTGGTTTTGATCGGGCTCGTCGCGACGGCCGCCGAGCATCGGCTTGCTGCGCGCATCGATCGCGCGCCGCTCGAATTCCTGCGGGGGAAGAATCGCTAGATCCGTTTCCGGTTCGCCGATGTCGGGGATGGCGTGGTGGGTCGCCTCGAACTGGGCGATCGCGCTCGCCAGCAATTGCGCGAGCAGCTTGGCGTGCACCGGGCTGACCGCGACGCGGCTCATCAACTGGACGTTGCCGGACTGCGGCTCGACCTGCCCGGCATCGATCAGGAACTCGAACGCGTTGTGCCCGACCTCGAAATAGTTTGCATAGCTGGCGAGCAGCGGCCGTGGCTGGCCGGCCGGCTGCGCCGGTTCCGGCGGGGCGTCCTGGAGTGGCTCGATGACGTGCACGACGGCCTCCTTGCATGGCGACGGGCGGTCTGTCCGTTCTGCTTCGCAAGGAGCGGGCCAATGCATATGCGCCGACACAAGCGCTTGATTTGGCGTGGAATTTCCCGACCGGAGCGGGATTCGAGAAAGCGGCGGAGCTGTACCATGTGACAGCCCGGCTGTCACACCGAGGCAGTGTTGCCGGCGTCCAGGTTGTACTTGGCCAGCTTGCGGTACAGCGTCATGCGCGACCAGTTCATCTGGCGCGCCGCCTCCATCTTGTTCCAGTTGGTCTGGCGCAGTACCGAGACCAGCCGCTCGCGCTCGTGCTCACCGGCCGAGAAATCCTGCAGGAACAGGCGGCGGAATGCCGGCGGCAGATCGCCCAGCCCGAACGGACGCCCTTCCGGCGCATCGACGAACAACGCCTCGACCAGGTTGCGCAGCTCACGCACGTTGCCCGGCCACCGGTAGTGCCGCATGCACTCGAGCAACGCCGGATCGGGCCGTCCCACGCGCATCGCGCGCCGCTGGTTGTGCTCGGCGACGAAGTGATCGACGATCGACGCGATGTCCTCCGGCCGCTCCCGCAGCGGCGGGATCTCGATGCGCGCGACGTTCAGGCGATAGAACAGGTCGGCGCGGAAACGGCGTTCCGCGACCAGGTCCTCCAGACTTTCGTTGCTGGCGGCCACGATCCGGACATCGACCGGGCGCCGGCGCAGCGAGCCGACCGGCATCACCGTGCGGTCCTCGAGCAGGCGCAGCAGCTTGGCCTGAACGGCGGGCGGCATCTCGCTGACTTCGTCGAGGAACAGCGTGCCGCCGTCGGCCTCGACGAAGCGGCCGGGAAACGCGTTCTGGGCGCTCGTGAAGGCGCCGCGCTCGTGACCGAACATCTCGGACTCGAACAGGCTGTCGGGCACCGCGGCGCAATTCACAGCGATGAACGGTTTGTCGGTTCGCGGGCTGAGGCGGTGGACGGCGGTGGCGACGCGCTCCTTGCCGGTGCCGGTTTCACCGGTCACGAGCACCGTCGTATCGGTCTGCGCGACCTTCGCCAGATAGCGGCGCAGGTCGGCCATCGCCGGGCTCGAGCCGTGCAGCCCGAGTGACGTCGCGTGAATGCCTGCGGTCGTGTTCATGCGCGCGCCGTTCGGCTAACAAACCGCTGACGGATGACGCGCAGCCCCGATTTTCATCGCCACTTCCCCCGGTGGATGTTGAGGAACAAGGCAAGCATCCTCTATGGCGATTGTCGGCACGCGTTTAATTAGTACTGTGATGCGTGTTGAATGGATGAGCCGCGTGTCTCGGCGCCGGCCGATAACCAGTGTAGTTTCAATATCGCGCTTCGTACAACCTGCCGACGGCCGATGTTTGCGCGCGAACGGCCGGCCGTCGGTGCGCGGGCGATCCGATCGACTCGGGCATGCTCGGCGCGATGGCGAATGTGTGATGTATGTGTCGTGTCACGCATGTTCATCGATCCGTCTGCAATCAGCATGCCGAACGAAAAGCCGATCGCGGCATTGGAGAATGCGTATCGTTCACGCGGCGCGCGCGGAGACTTCGCACACCGCATCCGCGGCGGCGGTCCGCGCATTCCGCTCACCCTGCCCGTCACGACGGCGCGGATTCGCCCTCGCGCAACGTGATGCCCGTCCACGCGCCGCTCGCGGCCAGTTCGCCGATCAGCTCGACGATCGTTTGCCGCACGGCGAGCGCGGCGGAATTGACCGGAGACGTGTTCGACCAGCACAGGCTGGCAGGCCGGCGAATTTCCGGCTCGACGATCCGGCGCATCCTCGGCCGGCTGGACGGCTCGCGCGACGCCAGCGCGGACGCCGGCAGGATCGTGCACGCGAGCCCCGACTGCGCGAGCGAGATCATCGTCGGCAGCGAATCGATATCCGCGATGACGTTGAGCGGCACTTCCTCGCGCGCGAATGTGCGTTCGAGCAGCAGGCGCAGCCCGTTCTGCACGCCCGGCGCGACGAGCGGCACGCCGGCGAGCGATGCGAGTGTGCACGTGCGCGCGCGCGACGACACCGCGCCGCCCGGCTCGCCGAGCAGATGCAGCACCTCGTCGAACAGCGGCATCGCGGTGATGCCGGTGGTGTTGGATTCGCGGAACAGGATCGCGAGGTCGAGCCGCCCGTTCGCCAGCAATTCGTTGATGAAGCCGCTCATGCTTTCGAGGTACTGCAGCCGGATACCCGGATAGCGCGCCCTCACCCGTTCGAACAGCGGCACGGCGAGACTCGACGTCATCGTGGTGGGAAAACCCACCGCGACCGTGCCCGACTCGCTGCCCGCGCCTTCCCGCACTTCCTGGCGCAGTTGCTCCATCTGCCGGAGCACGAGCCGCGCATGGCGATACAGGGCCTGTCCAGCCGCGGTCGGCTTCACGCCCTGCGGGCTGCGCACCAGCAGCGTGACGCCGATGTCGCCCTCCAGCTTCGCGATCTGCTGGCTCAGCGACGGTTGCGCGACGAACAGTTTTTCGGCCGCTTTCCCGAGGCTCCCGTATTCAACGATGCTGACGAAGTAACGGAGCTGGCGGATGTCCATGGCGGGTCGGTCGATGCGAGAAAGTCATAGGGTACCCCTATGACCGGCACATTCAAACGGTATTTCCCGCCGCGCGCGAGCTTCACCTAGAGTCACTTCATGCCAAGTCGAAACCGCCGGCCGGCCCGGCGATGGAGGTGACAGTGAACGCTCCCCGGTCGCATGCCAGCGACGATGTCCAACAGGTCGCGACCGACCTGATCAGCGCCGAACGGGCAATCGCCCTCGCGGCGACGCTCGACCATCCGACCGTTCCCGCGACCGGCGATGCGTTGCTGCCCGCCTGGCACTGGCTGTATTTCTGGTCGATCGCGCAGCAGGCCGAACTCGGCCCGGACGGTCATCCGCGCAAGGGCGGCTTCCTGCCGGACCTGGGGCTGCCGCGGCGCATGTGGGCCGGCGGCCGCCTGACGTTCGAACGCGCGCTGACGATCGGCGCGATCGCGACGCGCACGTCGCGCGTGCTGTCGGTCGAACGCAAGGAAGGCCGCAGCGGCACGCTCGGCTTCGTCACCGTCGAGCACGTGATCGAATCCGGGGGCGAAGTCGCGATCCGCGAGGAACACGACATCGTCTATCGCGGCCCGGCCGCGCCCGGCGCCGCCGCGCCCCCACCGAAGGCCGCACCCGACGATGCGCAATGGCAGCGCGACATCACGCCGGATGAAGTCATGCTGTTCCGCTATTCCGCGCTGACCTTCAACGGCCATCGCATTCACTACGACCGCACCTACGTGCGCGAGGTCGAAGGCTATCCGGACCTCGTCGTGCACGGCCCGCTGATCTCGACGCTGCTGCTCGACCTCGTCACGCGCTCGCTGCCCGGTGCGACGATCGGCGAATACGCGTATCGCGCGGTACGGCCGACTTTCCTCGGCAACACCTTCAGCGTGTGCGGCCGCCTCGCCGACGACGGCAAGACCGTCGATCTCTGGGCCAGGGATCACGACGGCTGGCTGACCATGTCCGCGAGCGCGATCCTCGCCTGACGTTCCCCGATACGAAACATGAATCCTGCCGACGCGCACCAAGCCATTCGCGAAGCCGTTCGCGACCTGTGCGGCGAATTCCCCGCCGAGTATTTCCGCAAGATCGACGCGGAACGCGGCTATCCCGACGCGTTCGTCGACGCGCTGACGAAAGCCGGCTGGCTCGCCGCACTGATTCCGCAGGAATACGGCGGCTCGGGCCTCGGCCTGACCGAGGCGTCGGTGATCATGGAGGAAATCAACCGCGCGGGCGGCAATTCCGGCGCGTGTCACGGCCAGATGTACAACATGGCCACGCTGCTGCGCCATGGTTCGGCCGAGCAGAAACAGCGCTATCTGCCGAAGATCGCGAGCGGCGCGCTGCGTCTGCAGTCGATGGGCGTGACCGAACCGACCACCGGCACCGACACGACGAAGATCAGGACAACCGCGGTACGCAAGGGCGACCGCTACGTGATCAACGGGCAGAAGGTGTGGATCTCGCGCGTGCAGCACTCCGACCTGATGATCCTGCTCGCGCGCACGACGCCGCTGTCGGACGTTAAGAAGAAATCCGAAGGAATGTCGATTTTCATCGTCGACCTGCACCACGCGATCGGCAACGGGATGACGGTGCGCCCGATCCCGAACATGGTGAACCACGAGACGAACGAGCTGTTCTTCGACAACCTCGAGATCCCCGCGGAGAACCTGATCGGCGAGGACGGCCAGGGCTTCCGGTACATCCTCGACGGATTGAATGCGGAGCGCACGCTGATCGCGGCCGAATGCATCGGCGACGGCTACTGGTTCGTCGACAAGGTGTCGCGGTACGTGAAGGATCGCGTCGTGTTCGGCCGCCCGATCGGCCAGAACCAGGGCGTGCAGTTTCCGATCGCCCGCGCGTTCGTCAACGTCGAGGCTGCGAGCCTGATGCGCTTCGAGGCCGCGCGCCGGTTCGACGCACACGAGCCGTGCGGCGCGCAGGCGAACATGGCGAAGCTGCTCGCCGCCGATGCGTCGTGGGAAGCCGCGAATGCGTGCCTGCAGTTCCATGGCGGCTTCGGCTTCGCGTGCGAATACGACGTCGAGCGCAAGTTCCGCGAGACGCGCCTGTATCAGGTCGCGCCGATCTCGACGAACCTGATCCTGTCGTACGTCGCCGAGCATATCCTCGGCCTGCCGCGTTCGTTCTGACGGAGCGATGAGCATGCGCCCACTGGAAGGCATCAAGGTCGTCACGTTCGAGCATGCGATCGCCGCGCCGTTCTGCACGCGCCAGCTCGCGGATCTCGGCGCGCGCGTGATCAAGGTCGAACGGCCGGGCGTCGGCGATTTCGCGCGGGGCTACGACGAACGCGTACCGGGGCTCGCGTCCCACTTCGTGTGGACCAACCGCTCGAAGGAAAGCATCACACTCAACGTCAAGCAGCCCGCGGCGCTCGACATCGTGCACAGGCTGCTCGCCGATGCCGACGTGTTCGTGCAGAACCTCGCACCCGGCGCGACGCAGCGCCTGGGGCTCGACGACGACACGCTGCGAGAGCGCTATCCGCGGCTGATCGTCTGCGACATTTCCGGCTACGGGCTCGACGGACCGTTCCGCGACAAGAAGGCGTACGACCTGCTGATCCAGAGTGAATCCGGATTCCTCAGCATTACCGGATCCGACGGCGAGCCGGCCAAGGCCGGCTGCTCGATCGCCGACATCGCGGCAGGCATGTATGCGTATACGAACATCCTCGCCGCGCTGATCGAGCGCGGCCGCACCGGACACGGCCGGCACATCGACGTGTCGATGCTCGAAAGCATGGCCGAGTGGATGAGCTATCCGCTCTACTACGCGATCGACGGACAATCGCCGCCGCCGCAAGCCGGCGCATCGCACGCGACGATCTTTCCGTACGGTCCGTTCAAGGCCGGCGACGGGAAGATCGTGATGCTCGGGCTGCAGAACGAGCGCGAATGGAAACGCTTCTGCGAGACCGTGATCCGCATGCCCGGGTTGGCGACCGACGAACGCTTCGGGTCGAACAGCCGCCGCGTCGCGAATCGTGACGAACTCGCGTCCGTCATCGTCCGCGCGTTCTCGACGCTGACGGCCGCCGACGTGATCGACCGGCTCGAGCAAGCCGGCATCGCGAACGCGCGGATGAACGACATGCACGGCGTCTGGGCGCACGAACAGCTCGCCGCGCGACATCGCTGGACCCGCGTCGATACGCCGGCTGGCGAGATCCCTGCCCTGCTGCCGCCCGGCGTCGCACCGAGCGACGAGCCGCGCATGGACCCGGTGCCGGCGCTTGGCCAGCATACCGATGGCGTGCTGCGCGAACTCGGCTATGCCGATGAACAGATTCATACGTTGCACGCATCCGGCGCGGTCTGACCGGGCCTTTCCGCGTTGAGCGAAGCGCGCGAAGGGTTCGATAAAAAGGGTTCCGTGCGAATTTCCGCCGCGCACTGAAGCGTGATCGCGTGTAACCCCGTACGCGCGAGCAGGCACCACGCTGCCGATGGTGACATAAAATAGAACGTACTCCAGACTGAAAAAGGGGGCCGACATGAGGCGCCTCTATTTCCTCGTACCCGACACGCAGATGGCCAAGGCGATCGTGGATGACCTGCTCCGCGCGCGCATCATCTGGCGCCATATCCACGTCCTCGCCGATCACAGCGTCACCCTTGAAGAATTGCCCGAAGCGTCTCTGCTGCAAAGCAGCGATGTCGTGCACGCGCTCGAGCGTGGTGTCGCACTCGGCGGCGCGACGGGGGCGCTCATCGGTCTCGTCGCGCTCGTGTTTCCCCCTGCCGAGCTCGTGATCGCGGGCGGCGCCGTCGTTGCATTGACGGTGGTGGGCGCGGGCTTCGGCGCGTGGACGGCCGGGATGATCGGCATCGCCGAGCCGAATGCGCGACTCGAGCGATTTCGTGACGCGATCAAGGAAGGCCAGATTCTGATCATGGCCGACGTGCCGGCACTGCGAGAGCAGGAAATCGAGCAGATGATCGCCCGACATTTTCCGCAAGCGGATCTGGAAGGCGGCGAGCCTACGTCACCGGTTTTCCCCTGACACGCGGAAACCGGCCTGCCTGAGTGCTGAGGTCGATCCTTCAGCAAGGAGGTCCTATGGAACTGCACATTCAGTCACACCATTGGCAACGGCGCATGCCGGACTGGCTCGCCGCTGCCGTGGCCGGTCTCGCGGGTGGCGCCCTGGTGATCGTGCTCGAATTCTTCTGGTCGACCATGGTGCTCGATGAAAGCCCGTGGCAACCGACCCACAAGATCGCGGCGATGGTGATGGGCCGTGGCGCGCTCGAACAGATGTCGGTGTTCAGCTTCAGCATCGTGGGAGTGGCGCTGCTGTTGCACTACGTGCTCGGCGCCATCATGGGGATGATCCTCGCCGCGATCATGGCCCCGTTCCGCTTCGATTCGAGCGTCGGCATGGAGGCCGTCATCGGCCTGGCGTTCGGGATCGTCGCGTATGTCTGGAACTTCTACGTGATGACCGCCGTATTCCCCTGGTTCATCTCGGAGCGCGGCTCCGGACCGTTGTTGGCCAACCTGCTGTTCGGGGTGGTCACCGCCGTCGTCTACGGCATGCTCGAACGGCGCAAGCAGAACGCGACGCCCTGACACGCCGTTGCTTCGCGCCGCGCAGGACGGCTGCCTCGACGATCCACGCCGGCGGCGGCCGTTTTGCTGGTCGTCGCCGGGAGATTGAACCATCAGTTGTGCGATGCATGCGGGTATGGGAGCGTGCTTCCTCCATTCCGCTGCCTTGCACGATGCAAAGGAGCAGACTACCTTTTCTTTAGAGCCGCCGACGACGCTTGGCGAATCGGTCTTGGTGGACTGCCGGCAACATGTAATACGAAATCCGGCAAGGCGGCACGACGATGCCAGGAGCGCGGGTTGGCGGCTCCGGCGTGTGACGCGCGGCGAGGCGGCCCATGGCGCTTGCGATTGCCCTGATCGTGATCATCGCATTGGCGGTGGGGTTTCACTTTGCCAGTCCCTGGTGGATCACGCCGATCGCGTCGAACTGGGTGCGCATGGACGACATGCTGACGATCACGCTCGTCATCACCGGCGCATTCTTCATCGCGATCAACCTGTTCATCGCGATCGCACTGATGCGCTACCGCCACCGCGGCGGGCATCGCGCGGCCTACGAGCCGCACAACCGGCGGCTGGAATGGTGGCTGATCGGCCTGACCGCCGTCGGCGTCGCGGCGTTGCTGGCACCCGGTCTGTTCGTCTACGCGGACTACATCCGGCCGCCGAGCAACGTGCTGCAGATGGAGGTGCTCGGCCGTCAATGGCAATGGCGCTTCCGCTTCGCCGGCCCCGGCGGCAAGCTGGGCACGACGGACGTGCGCTACGTCAGCAACGACAACCCGTTCGGCCTGAATCCCGGCGACCCCAACGGCCGCGACAACTACCTGATCGAGACGCCCGAGGTCCACCTGCCGCTGAACCGGCCGGTCCAGGTCCTGACACGGTCGCTCGACGTGCTGCACGACTTTTACGTGCCGCCGTTCCGTGCGCGCATGAACATGGTGCCCGGCATGGTGACGACCTTCTGGTTCACGCCGACCAAGGCGGGACGTTACGACATCCTGTGCGCGCAGCTTTGCGGTCTCGGGCACGCCAGCATGCGCGGCGTGGTGGTGGTGGAAGACGAGGCATCGTTCTCGCGCTGGCTGGCGCAGCAGACCACCTTCGCGCAGCGGCAGCAGGCCGGCGTGCAGGCCGCTGCCGCCACGGCGGGCGGCAGCGCCCAGGCGCTCGCCGACCAGGGCAAGGCGCTTGCGGCGGCCAAAGGTTGTTTCGCATGCCATACCGTTGACGGCAGTCCGCGCGTGGGCCCGACCTGGAAGGGCCTGTACGGCAAGACCGAAACGATGGTCGACGGCAGCACCGCGAAGGTGGACGAAGCCTATCTGCGCGCGTTCATCCGCAACCCGACGGCCCGCGTCGTAAAGGGGTACGCACCGATCATGCCGCATTTCGACCTGAGCGAGCAGGAGCTGACCGCGCTCGTGACCTACATCGAATCGCAAGGCGGCCCGGCTGCCAGCACCGCGGCCAACCGCCAGCCCTAGCGGAGCAGACGCAATGCCCTACGCGCACACCGATCACGTCCCGAAAAGCTTCTGGACCCGCTATGTCTGGAGCCAGGACCACAAGGTCATCGCCGTCCAGTATTCGCTGACGGCCATCGCCATCGGCCTGGTCGGCCTCGTCCTGTCGGACCTGATGCGGTTGCAGCTCGGCTTTCCCGGCAAGTTCAGCTTCATCGACGCCAACCACTATTACCAGTTCGTCACCATGCACGGGATGATCATGGTGATCTACCTGCTGACCGCGCTGTTCCTGGGCGGCTTCGGCAACTACCTGATCCCGCTGATGCTGGGCGCGCGCGACATGGTCTTCCCCTTTCTCAACATGCTGAGCTACTGGGTCTACCTGCTGGCCGTGCTGGTGCTGGTGGCGAGCTTCTTCGTGCCGGGCGGCCCGACCGGCGCTGGCTGGACGCTGTATCCGCCTCAGGCCATCCTGCCCGGCACGCCGGGCGTCGAATGGGGCATCCTGCTGATGCTCGTGTCGCTCGCGATCTTCATCGTCGCGGCAACCATGGGCGGCCTGAATTACGTGACCACCACGCTGCAGGCGCGCACCCGCGGCATGACGCTCATGCGCATGCCGCTCACGGTGTGGGGCATCTTCACCGCGACGATCATGGCGCTGCTCGCGTTTCCCGCGCTGTTCGTGTCGGCGGTGATGATGCTGCTCGACCGGACACTCGGCACCAGTTTCTTCATACCGGCCGTGGTGTCGATGGGGCAATCGCTCAAGCATGCGGGCGGCAGCCCACTGCTGTTCCAGCACCTGTTCTGGTTCTTCGGGCATCCGGAGGTCTACATCGTCGCGCTGCCGGCCTTCGGCATCGCGTCGGACCTCATCAGCACGCACGCGCGCAAGAGCATCTTCGGCTACCGGATGATGGTGTGGGCGATCGTCATCATCGGCGCACTGAGCTTCGTGGTCTGGGCGCACCACATGTTCATCGCCGGCATGGATCCGTACTTCGGCTTCTTCTTCGCGACCACCACGCTCATCATCGCCATCCCGACCGCCCTCAAGGTCTACAACTGGGTGCTGACGCTGTGGCGTGGCGATATCCACCTGACCGTGCCAATGCTGTTCGCCATCGGCTTCATCAGCACCTTCGTGCTGGGCGGGCTGACCGGGCTCTATCTCGGCAACGTGAGCGTGGACATTCCGCTGTCGAACACATACTTCGTGGTGGCGCACTTCCATATGGTGATGGCCGTGTCGCCGATTCTGGTGGTGTTCGGCGGCATCTACCACTGGTATCCGAAGGTGACGGGCCGCATGCTCGACGACACGCTCGGGCGCGCGCACTTCTGGGCCACCTTCGTCGGCACCTACGCGATCTACTTCCCGATGCACTATCTCGGCATCCTCGGCATGCCGCGGCGGTATTACGCGTACGAGGGCTACAGCTTCATTCCGCACTCGGCGCAGACGCTCAACACGTTCATCACCGTCGTCGCGCTGATCGTGGCGGTGGCGCAGTTGCTGTTCCTGTACAACCTGGCGTGGAGCCTCGTGCGCGGCAAGCGTGCCGACGGCAATCCGTGGCGGGCCACCACGCTGGAATGGCAGACGCCGCAAACGCCGCCGGCGCACGGCAACTGGGGGGCCGCACTGCCCGTCGTCTACCGTTGGGCGTACGAATACAGCCCGCCGGGACAAGCGGAAGACTTCGTCCCGCAAAACCAGCCGCCCGCGACGGCACCGCAACCGGAACCGGCCCGCTCGACGATTCAACCCGGCGAGGCACGCAAATGACCACGCTGCCGCGCACCTTCGTTCCCGACACGCCACCGCCCGTCTTGCCGAATGCGAGCCGCGTCGGCCTGATCGTGTTCATGGCCGTGGCAACGGCCTTGTTTTCACTGCTTCTGCTCGCGTACGGCATGCGCATGCGCGAACCCGACTGGCAGCCGATCCCGCATCCCGCGCTGCTGTGGTGGAATACCGGCGCGCTCGCGCTGGCCAGCGTCGCCATGCAGCGGGCCCGGCAACTGACCGTGCACCGCGTGGCGTGGCTGGTGTGCGGCGGCGGGCTGGCCGCCGTGTTCGTGATCGGGCAACTGAGCGCGTGGCGCATGCTGTCGGCGGCCGGGCAGACCGTCATCGCGAATCCTTCCAACAGCTTCCTCTACCTGCTCACCGGCCTGCACGGATTGCACGTGCTCGGCGGGCTGGCGGCCTGGGCCGTGACGATCGCGCAACGCCGGCATGTGGACCCGTTCCGGGCTCAACGCGCCATTTCGCTGTGCGCCCTCTATTGGCATTTCCTGCTGGCGGTCTGGCTCGTGCTGCTGGCGGCGATGTGGTGGCTCACCCCCGCGGTTGTCGCCGCCATCTGCGGGCCGCTGTATGGAGCCGCGCCATGACCTCGCCCACGCTCCCGCCGGAATCCGCTGCCACCCCGCCCGCCGACGCCGGGCCTGACGGCTGGCGCGGCATCGTCACGGACTGGTCGGCCGACCGCGAAGCCTTCAAGGTGCCGTGGGGCAAGGCGATGATGTGGATCTTCCTGCTGTCGGACACCTTCGTCTTCAGCAGCTTCCTGATCGGCTACATGACGGTGCGCATGTCGACCACGGCGCCGTGGCCCGACACGTCGAAGGTGTTCGGCCTCACCGTGGCGGGCGTCGACGTGCCGTTGCTGCTGATCGCCATCATGACATTCACGCTGATCACCAGCAGCGGCACCATGGCGATGGCCGTCAATTTCGGCTACCGGCGCAATGCTCGGCGCGCCGCCGCACTGTTGCTGGCGACCGCGCTGCTCGGCGTGACCTTCGTGTCGATGCAGGCCTTCGAATGGACCAAGCTGATCGTCCACGAAGGCATTCGCCCGTGGGGCAACCCGCTCGGCGCCACGCAATTCGGTGCGTGCTTCTTCATGATCACCGGGTTCCACGGCTTTCACGTGACCTGTGGCGTGATCTACCTGCTGCTGATCGCGCGCAAGATCCTGCAGCCGGGGTTCACCGAGCACGGCAACTTCCAGATCGTCGAGATCGCCGGCCTGTACTGGCACTTCGTCGACCTGGTGTGGGTGTTCATCTTCGCGCTGTTCTATTTGTGGTGAGGCCGTCCATGGACCACTCCGATCCCGCCGATCACCCCGACGCCGCGCACGGCCAGCAGCATCCGATCGGCATCTACCTGAAGATCTGGGGCCTGCTGTTCGTCCTGAGCACGTTGTCGTATCTGGTGGATTATTTCCATGTGCAGGGCCTGATGCGCTGGGTGCTGATCGTCGTGCTGATGATCGCCAAGGCCGGGCTGATCGTATCGATCTTCATGCACATGATGTGGGAGCGGCTGGCGCTGGTGTACGCGATCCTGATACCGCCGCTGTGCCTGCTGGTGCTCATGGTGCTGATGGCCGCCGAAGCGCATCACACCTTCGGGATGCGGGAACTCTTCTTTCACTGATCGCTTTTCGCGTTCGTTCGTCGGATGAAGGATGCTTCGGATCACGTATGATCCGGCGCGCCGGCGTGCGAACGGCTGGCTTTGCCCGGCAATCGACCGATCGCATCGGAACACTGAACGAGCACAATCCGGACTGGCCGAAGCCAGTCCGGCCCGGGAGCTAGAAGGCGCTCTTTATCACGCCCCCGTCGGCTCGCAATGCGGCGCCGGTCGTGGCCGACGCAAGCGGGCTGGCGATATAGGCCACGAGAGACGCAATTTCCTGCGGCGAGCCGAATCGCTTGATGAGTGAAGTGGGCCGGACCTTCTCGAAGAACTCCTTCTCGAACGCCTCGAACGATTTGCCGTCGGCCTTCGCGAGCGTCTCGACGAATTCGCCCACGCCGCGCGATTTCGTCGGCCCCGCCAGGATGCTGTTGACCGTAATGCCCGTGCCGGCCACGGCCTCGGCCAACCCGCGCGCGACCGCGATCTGCGCGGTTTTCGTCACCCCGTAGTGGATCATCTCGGCCGGAATCTGCACGCCGCTTTCGCTCGAAATGAAAATGATGCGCCCCCAGTCGGCCTGCTTCATCGCCGGCAGGAACAGGCGGGCAAGGCGTACGCCGCTCAGGACGTTGACGTCGAAGAAACGCGTCCAGTCCGCGTCGGGGATTTCTTCAAACGGCTTGGGCTCGAAGATGCCGAGGTTATTGATCAGAATTTCCACGCCCGGATAGCGTTGCGCCAGTTCGTCGGCTGCTTGGGCCGTACTCAGGTCGCCCGCAAATCCAACCACATCGCCGCCGGTGTCCGCCTTCAGTTGCTCGACCACTTCATCCACCGATGATTGGGCGCGGCCATTGACTATCACGCGAGCGCCTTCCTGTGCCAGTGTGCGGGCAATGGCCAGACCGATGCCGGCGGTACTGCCGCTGACGAGCGCGAGTTTGCCTTTCAGATTGAGGTCCATGAGTGATTTCCTTTTCCTTTTCCTTGAACGAAGTGGAAATGACGATATCGAGTCTTGATCGATCGGATATTGCAAGCGTGCTCAGGTACGGGTGATCGACGCGCCGCCATCGACCAGCGATGCGGTGCCGGTCACGAAAGACGAATCGTCCGACGCAAGATAGAGCACCGAGCGCGCGAGCTCTTCCGGCTTCGCGACGCGCTTGAGGGCATGCAGCCCGGTCACGAACTGCTGCGACTCGTCGGTGTCGTTCATGCCTCGATACATCTCCGTGTCCACCGCGCCCGGCAGCACCGCGTTGACGCGCACACCCTGCGCGCCATACTCGGCGGCCAGTGCCTGCGTCAAGCCGATCAGGCCGGCCTTGCTCGCCGCATAGGCTGCGGTGCCGGGAAACGCGAACGAGTAACCGACGAACGTCGACGTGAAGATGATCGAGCCACCGCCTTGCTTCACGATTTCGGGAATCTGATGCTTCGCGCCCAGGAAGGCACTGGTCAGATTGGTCGCCAGCGCGGCGTTCCAGCCTGTTTCGGAAATACCGGTGCTCGGACCCATCTCGCCCAGCGTACCGGCATTGTTGTAGGCGATGTCCAGACGACCGAAGCGGCTCACGGCGAGCGCGACCAGCGCCTTCGCGAAGTCCTCCGATTGCACGTCGCCCGCCAGATACGCGGCTTCGCCACCTTCGCTCGCGATCTCTGCCGCGAGTGTTTCAAGTTCTCCCGCGCGGCGCGCCGCGATCACGACCTTGGCGCCTTCCTTCGCGAACAACTTCGCCGTTGCCCGGCCAATTCCCGCGCTGGCACCCGTCACGATGGCAACCTTTCCTGTCAAACGTTGCATTTTCCATCTCCTGATGTACTGCGTTGGCCAGTGCCCCATGCCTCGGCCGTGAGAGCACTATAGGATTCAACTTTGATTGAAGAAAGGCATAAAACGTGGTTGTATCATTAAGTTTTTATGAATGATCGGAGGGGGCATGGACCGCCTGCGCGCGTTTGAGGTCTTCGTGACGGTCGTAAGCCGGGGTGGTTTTGCGCGCGCGGCGGATGCGCTCGGCACCTCGCCTGCCAACGTCACCCGCTACGTGCACGAACTGGAGGCGCACCTCGGCACGCGCCTGCTGAATCGCACGTCACGCACACTGTCTCTCACCGAGGGCGGCGAGACCCTTTATGCGCGCTGCAAGACCATCCTCGACGATGTCGCGGAGACGGAAGGGCTCGTGTCATCCGCGTCGGTGGAACCCCGTGGGCGACTGCGCATCAATGCGCCCGTGAGCTTTGGCATTCTGTATCTGGCGCCGCTGTGGCCCGGTTTCATGCAGAAATATCCGCAAATCGAACTCGATATCGGGCTCATTGACCGCGTCGTGGATATCGTCGACGAAGGCTACGATCTCGCCATTCGCATTTCACGCGCGGGCTCGATCAGCCACGCGGCCCGAAAACTCGCGACATCGCAAAACATCCTGTGTGCGTCGCCGGACTATCTGGCGCGCTTCGGACATCCGACCGTGCCGGAGGACCTGATCCGTCATCGCTGCATCGGGTATACCTATGCGGCCACCGGCGATGAGTGGGAACTGATCGACGGTGGCGGCAGGACCCATGGCGTGAGGTCCAACTTTCACATGCATACCAATAACGGCGACACGGCGCGCGCCGCCGCCCTCGCCGGGCAAGGGGTGATCTGGCAACCCACGTTCCTGATCGGCAACGATCTCCGCGCCGGCACACTCGTTCAGGTGTTGCCTGGGTATCGTCTGCCCGACATCGACGTTCTCGCCGTCTACCCGAGCCGCCGACATTTGAGCGCCCGGGTGCGCGTCATGATCGATTTCCTGGCCGATGCATTCGGCGGGGTGCCGCCGTGGGATCGCGAGGACGGAAGTTCGGCCGGCACCACGCCGGCGGCGGGCTGAAAGCGCATCCCGGACGCAAGCCCGCCATGTTCTGATATTCAGGTTCGGGCGCGCGCGATCGACCGATGTTCGACTACACGGCGACAGTCCGCGCCGCACCGATCGGCATCAGCGCGTCCCGCGCCCGCCCGCGGGCTTGCCAGCCGGCTTGCGCGAACCCGCCGACGTCTTGCCGGCCGGTTTGCCGCGCGGCTTTTGCACGCTGAACGGGCTACCGCTCGACAGGCTTGCCCCCTTGCCCGTGGGCGCTGCGCGCTGCCCCGTGGGCTTGCGCTTGCCTTCCCCGCCTTGCGGTCGCGGCTTTTTGCCGGCCGCCGGCATGGCGCCCGCCCCCGCTTGCGGCACCTTGGGCTTCTTCGGCTTTTTGGGTTTCTTGATGATCTGCCCGGTCGCGCTGGTTTCCGGCACGCGGTGTTCAGCTTCGAAACCCGGCTCTTCCTCACGGCGCAGCGTTTGCCGGATCAGCGCCTCGATCGCGGCCAGTTGCGGTGCTTCGTCGGCACACACGAGCGACACCGCCACACCGCTGGCGCCCGCGCGGCCGGTACGGCCGATACGGTGCACGTAGTCTTGCGCGACGATCGGCAGATCGACGTTGATGACCAGCGGCAGGTCGTCGATATCCAGCCCGCGCGCGGCCACGTCGGTTGCGACCAGCATCTGCACTTCGCCCGTCTTGAAGCGCTCGAGCGCACGCAGGCGCGCGGGTTGCGGCTTGTCACCGTGGATCGTGTCGACCGCATAACCCGCATCGTTCAGCATGGCCGCCAGGTAATCCACGCCATTGCGCGTCTTGACGAACACCAGCGCGTGGTCCCAGTTGTTCTCGGCCACCAGGTGCATGAAGAGGTCAGGCTTGTTCCGCTTGTCCACCGGCACCACCCACTGCTTGATCTTGCTGGCGGTGACGTTGGGCGGGCTGACGCTGATATTGACCGGATTGCGCAGAATGCTCGCCGCCATCGCACGGATGTCGTCGGTAAACGTCGCGGAAAACAGCAGCGTCTGGCGCTGCACCGGCAACGCGGCAAAGACGGCGTTGAGTTCGCGCGCGAAGCCCAGATCCAGCATGCGGTCGGCTTCATCCAGCACCAGCGTCTGGACTTGATCGAACTGCACGGCGTTCTGGCGATTGAGGTCCAGCAGACGACCCGGCGTGGCGACGAGCACATCCACGCCCTTGCGCAACTTCATCATCTGCGGGTTGATGCTCACGCCGCCATAGGCGGCCAGAAACCGCAAGTCGAGGCCCTTGCCGTACTCGACGAAACTCTGCAGCACCTGTTCGGCCAGTTCGCGCGTGGGCACCAGCACCAGAACGCGCGCGCGGTTGCTCGACACCGCCGGCCCATGCTGCACCAGCCGCTGCAGCAGCGGCAGCGCGAAACCCGCCGTCTTGCCGGTGCCGGTCTGCGCCGCGGCCATGACGTCCTTGCCACCGAGCACCGCGGGAATCGCCTTGGCCTGCACCGGCGTGGGTGTCTGGTAATTGAGGCCCTGCAGATTACGCAGCAAGGGATCGATCAGGCCTAGCGAGGCAAAAGACATGGACGTGTTCCGGGCTAAAACCGCAATTCTAGCGGTTGCGGCGATGATCGCCGTGCGGATACCCGGTGCGGGGCGGCGTTCAGCATCGGGCGATCCCGTCGAGCACGACAAGGATCGCCGTCGGCCGCCCTATTTCGATACCGCACGCGTGAAAGGCGGCGGCACCCTGCCCGCCGCCTGACGATCGATCATCCAACCGGGATAGTCGGGCGGCAACGCGCTCACGGCATCGAGCTGCGCAAGCTCGTCCCCGGTCAACACGATATCGGCAGCACCGAGATTGTCTTCGAGCTGTTCGACGCGTTTGGCACCGACGATGACGCTCGTGACGTGCGGCTTGGCGAGCAGCCACGCGAGCGCGATCCGGGCGACCGACACGCCTCGCGCGTCCGCGATCGCGCGCATCGCTGCAACGCACGGCCAGGCGCGCTCGAGATCGACCGGCGGAAAATCGAAATGGCTGCGCCGCGAACCCGCTTCGGTCGGCGCGCCAGGGCCGAACTTTCCCGACAGCAGCCCGCCGGCGAGCGGCGACCAGACGAGGAGCGCCATCTGCTCGTCGATCGCGAGCGGCACCAGTTCGCGCTCCACGTCGCGTCCGGCGATCGAATAGTAGGCCTGAAGGGTCTCGAAGCGCGTCGCATGGAGCGCTTCGCTGAGCCCGAGCGCCTTGCCGATCTTCCCGGCGCGCCAGTTCGAGACACCGACATGGCGAACCAGCCCCTGACGCGTCAGATCGTCGAGCGCCCGCAGCGTCTCTTCGATCGGTGTCACGGGATCGTTCGCGTGGATCTGGTAAAGGTCGATATGATCGACCTGCAGCCGTTCCAGGCTTCGCTGCACGGAATCCATGATGTGGCCGCGCGACGCGCCCTGATCGTTGGGTTTCGTGCCCATCACGCCCGCTGTCTTCGTCGCCAGCACGATCTCGCTGCGTGCGACGCCGAGGTCCCGAAGCGCCTGTCCGACGAGGCGTTCGGACTGACCGAAGGAGTAGATGTCGGCGGTATCGATGAAGTTGATTCCCTCGTCCAGTGCGCGGGAAATCAGTCGGGTCGCGTCGTCCTGGCCGACCGCGCCGATCGCGGCCCACATGCCGGCATCGGCATTGCCGCCCAGCGTCATCGTGCCGAGACACAGCTCGGAGACGTACAGGCCGGTGCGGCCCAGTTGCTTGTATTTCATGGTCGTTTCCTTCGAGGTCGGCGGGAAAAACTGCGGCGGCGTCCGTTCCGGGGCGCCCCGCACGCCAGGTTTCAGCTGATGCGAGCGTGTCCCGCCCGGAATTGTCCGGCGATCGTTGCGACCCGTGCGCCATAGCGGCGTGCCGTCTCGAGGTCCCCCGGCGACATTTCATCGGGCGACGCATCGGCCGGCGTCTGCGCCATCGGCGCGATATAGGAGCCCATGCGATTCAGGTCGTCACGCATCGACGCCTTCAGGTTCGCCGGCTTGATGTCCATGCTCACCCAGATGCCGCCGTGCTGCCCGGCAAGCAGAACGAAGTATTCGAGCGTATTGAGCTTGTCGCCGTTGATGCTTGCGCTGTTGGTAAAGCCGCCGAAGATCTTGTTGCGCCATGCGCCTTCGAACCAGGCCTTCGACGATGCATCGGCGAACTTCTTGAACTGCCAGCTGGGACCGCCCATGTAAGTCGGCGAGCCGAACAGGATGACATCCGCGCCGGCAAGCGCGTCCCACGCGTCCGGTGCGATGTTGCCATCGGCGTCGATTGCGACGAGAACGCCGCCGGCCCCTTCGCGACAGCCGTCGCCATGCGTTCGGTATGCCCGTAGCCGGAGTGATAGACGACGATCGTTTTAACCGGAGAGATGTGCTGTGTCATGGTTGTGCCCTTTCGTTCAGGTGGTCGTCGGGGGACGACATCGGAAAGCACTTTACTGAGTTGAAATTGAGTTATAAATGACGGCCGATTGAACGTTCTGTTACTCCCGGGGAGAACAATGCAAAACCTCGACGCGCTGTTGATCTTCGCCCGTGTCGCCGAAATGACGAGCTTCACGCGCGCGGCCGAAAGCCTGGGCATCCAGAAAGGACGGGTGTCGATGGTGATTCGCGCGCTCGAGCGCGACGTGGGCGTCGCGCTCCTGCATCGGACGACGCGCAGCGTGCAGCTGACCGAGGACGGACGCGCCTTTTATGCGCGCGCGCGGGACCTGCTGGCCGACGTACAGGAACTGCAGTCGATGTTTTCCGGCAATGGCACGCGGCTGCGCGGACGATTGCGCGTCGACATGCCCACCGAGCTCGCGCGCAGCGTCGTGGTTCCCGCGCTGCCGCAACTGATGGCGATACATCCGGAGCTGGAACTGGAACTTTCGAGCACTGATCGGCGCGTCGATCTCGTCCAGGAAGGATTCGATTGCGTGATCCGTCTGGGGCCGATCGTGGACGAGACGCTGATTGCCCGGCCGTTGGGCCGCCTGCGCATGATCAATGCGGCGAGTCCCGGCTATCTGGCGCGGTATGGCGTGCCGCAAACGCTCGACGATCTCGTCGGTCAGGGACACCGGATGGTCCACTACGCGCTGACACTCGGCGCGCGGCACCCCGGGTGGGAATATCCGAGCGGCGACGGCTATGCGACGCTCGCATTGCCGAGCGCGATGCAGGTCAACAACGTGCAGACCTATCACGCAGCCGGGCTTGCGGGCATCGGGTTGATCCAGGCCGGGTATTCGGCGCTCGCGAATCACATCGAAAGCGGCGCGCTGGTCGAGGTGCTGCCCGATCTGCGTCCCGAGCCTCTCGCGGCATCGCTCGTCGTCGCGCATCGGCGCAATCTGTCGCCGCGCGTTCGGGCGTTCATGGACTGGATCGAGGGGGTGTTGCAGCCTTATTTCGATTGAGGGCGGTATGTAGATGAATGCGCCCACCCGTCACGACCAATATGTCCTACGGCGATGCCGCGCTTGTTCTATCAGCGGATGTTGTGCCTTGATTTACTGACGACCGTGTTCATCGTCGACCGGCAGGGGCGCGCCATGAGACTGACCAAGGTTTCTTTCGTCCTTCTTGGCTTCATCTGGGGATCAAACTTCATCTACATGAAGTGGGCCGCGGCGTTGATCAGCCCAATGCAGAAAGCGGCGGCCATCGTCCTGATTCTGGCGAGCATCGCGCTCTTGCAAATTGGACGTCAACGCGCGGCACGGGAAACGGGCCAAGCGGTTCGCGGTGCCGGCGTACGCCCCTAGATCAGCTATCAGATCGCCATCTTGGGAATTGCGGCTGGGCGGCCGACGTGGGCCCGTGCCGGATTCCTGGCGCTCGTTCGACGGCCAGTCGCCCATGAACCAGCCGGTCGCGTCGAATGGCTCAAAACGCGGCGGATTCAACCGTTCGATGGCATCACATGATTTGTTCACGATCGACTCCACGTTCCCGAAAATGGACGCTTCATTAATAGAAGCACCTCACTCACGCTGAGGCCGTCGTGGATATAACACACGCAGATATGCCAAAATGACAAGCGAAGCTGATCTACCTTTCGCGTTCAAATCGGGTACTAAAACCATGACCGCCATGACTACCGCCGATCGCATTCAAAGTTTAGGTTTAGTGCTGCCTCCAGTTCCCACCCCGATCGCCAACTTCGTGAGCTGGCGTCGATCCGGTCAGATTCTTTATTTATCTGGTCAGGGGCCACGTGATGCTTCCGGCTCCGTGATCAAGGGAAAATTGGGTCGAAATTATAGTGTCGATCGTGGCTACGCCGACGCCCGTCAAGTGGGTCTACAGCTTTTATCGACAATTCAGCAGGCGGTGGGGTCGCTCGACCACGTGGAGGGAGTTTTGAAGATCTTCGGAATGGTAAACGCCGAGCCGGATTTCCATGATCACCCGAAGGTCATCAATGGCTGCTCAGACCTGTTGGTCGAGGTTCTAGGTGATCGCGGCCGACACGCCAGATCGGCGGTCGGGATGGGTTCTCTGCCAAACGGGATGTCTGTGGAAATCGAAGCGATCGTAGAGATCGTGAACGGATACTAAGGCATCGCCGGGCGCCACTCCAAGCGTGGCACACAGGCGTCGTCGATCGTTGAAAATCAGATAATCAATAACGTCGTTGTTATTGCCTCAAGCCGCTCGAGTTCGGAAAAAGCGTTCGGAGCACCGTGGCGAATTGACCTGCGCGTATAAAGTGGACCTGCATAGGAATCTACAGAATGAAAATGGATGCATTTGCGTTCGGCACGACCAACTGGGCGGCAGTCGAAAAGACGGAACACCAAGGCGAAACCGGCATGGCTTATTGGCGCACACGGTTTTTCGGTGATCCCCCGAATCAAATTCGCGTGCGGATGGTCGAATATACCCCTGGCTACCTTGCAGATCATTGGTGCAAAAAGGGACACATTTTGTTCTGCATGGAAGGCGAACTGGAAACGACGCTCGAGGATGGGCGAAAGTTCGTTTTGACAGCAGGTATGAGCTACCAGGTTGGCGACGACGCGGAGCCACATCAGTCCTATACCAGAACGGGAGCGAAGCTCTTCATTGTGGACTGAAGCCCGGCCCGCTATCTCGGCATCCAAGCCGACGGCGCCCTTGAGATGGCAGAGCAAGCGGAGGTTTGATGGCATCGCGACCGGCGAGCGGTCGCTTGCCGGCCAAAACTACCCGATCGACGCCCACTGCAAGTTTCGGTGCATGCACGCTACCCCCCGGCGCGCAAGCGCGTCGATTTCGCTTGCACCTGACGCCACGTTAGCTTTTATGGTTGACACCGACGACTGGGAAAGCAATGCGACTAAAGATCGGCGAACTGGCAAAGAAGACGGGATTGAGTGTCCGCGCCCTGCACCACTACGACGCAATCGGGCTGCTGTCACCGTCGCAGCGTACCGACGGAGGCGCACGCCTGTATGGGCAGGACGACCTGATCCGTCTGCATCGCATTGAAGCCCTGAAACGGTTCGGGTACTCGCTGCCGGACATCAAGGCCAGCCTCGACGGTCAACCGGCCCTCATCCCCCTGCAGCTTCTGCAACGCCAGATCACGGAACTGAATGCGCAGGCACTGCGCGCGCAGCGTCTCGGCCGTCACTTGCAATACATCGTTGACATGGTGTCCGCGGGCAGCGAGATCGCGGCGACCGATTGGATGAATGCTCTGGAGCTGATGAACATGTACCAAAAGCATCTTGATGACGAGGAACTCGATGCGCTGTTGGCATCCGGGCCGGAAACGGTGCCGCCGTCGGATCCGGCATGGGCCGGTCTGATAGACGAGGTCCGCGTTGCCGTGCAGGAGGCGTTGCCGACCGAAAGCGATGCGGCTCAGGCATTGGCTTGGCGCTGGATCCGGCTCGTGATCCGAATGACCCGCAATGACCCGGACCTCGCAACCAAGCTGATGATGATGCAGCTCCGCGAGCCGCGGGCCAGGCAAATCGTCGGCATTACGGCAGAGATGCTGGAATGGATCGACGAGGCTTTCACGCACGCACGCTGCGCGCTGTTCGCCAAGTACCTCAGCCCGGCACAGGCCGACGAGGTGCGGCGTCGCCAATTCGCCACCGCGAAAAATCATGCATGGCCGGCGCTGGTGGTCGAACTGAGGGCAAATATGGAAGCCGGGGTCGACGCCGGTGCCGCGCCCGTGCAGGCGATCGTCAAACGCTGGCAGCAACTGTTCCGAGACAGCTTTTGCGGAGACGACGCTGTGCTGGAGGCGCGTGTGCGCGATGCCTTGATGCGCGAGCCGGATCTGCAACTGGGCATCGGCCTCGACGATTCGCTGTTGGCCTATCTGCACAAAGCGCATATCGTCGGCCGGGACACGTCGCCAATCGACGCCGGGCCCAAGCCGAGCGCGTTGATGGTGGCGACGCAACGGGCCGCGCATCAACTGCTCGATCGGCCGTTGGTGCTGGATGATCCCGTTGCGCTGACTATCCTCGGCGCCGCCGAAGCACAGGTACTGCATGACAACATCGACCGGTTCCGCGATCCGACTTCGGTGGGAATGCGCAGCTCCGTGATCGTGCGCAGCCGGCTTGCCGAGGACGTGTGGGGCGAGGCTGTCGAACGCGGCATTCGCCAGTATGTGGTTCTCGGGGCGGGGCTCGATACCAGCGCGTTCCGGCATCCCGATACACCGGCTCGAATCTTCGAGGTTGATTTGCCGGCGACGCAGGCGTGGAAGCAGGCGCGCCTGCGCGAAGCCGGCCTGACGGTGCCGCCGTCGCTGCATTTCGTGCCGGTTGACTTCGAGCGCGTCGGACTGGCAGAAGGATTGGCGCGTGCGGGTTTCGATGCTGATGCACCGGCCGTTTTCAGTTGGCTCGGCGTGACGATGTATCTCGATGAGGTCGCCGTCATCGAGACGTTGCGCTTCATCGCCGGTTGCGCCAAAGGCAGCGCGGTCCTGTTCGAGTATGTGACGCCGCTTTCGAGCTTGCCGCCGATCATGCGTATTGCGATGGAGCAGTTGACGGCGCGATTCGCCGAGCGCGGTGAGCCGTGGAAGACCTTCTTTGAACCGGCTGTCATTACCGAGACGCTGAGTGCATTGGGATTCAACCATACCAATGCGTGGACGCCCGAGGAATTGAACCAGCGCTATCTTGCGAACCGCGATGACGGACTGCTCATCGGTGTGACGCCCGCGCGTCTGATTCTCGCAACGGTCTGAGACTACTTGCGCCTCGACCATGTGGTGATTTTCAACGCCTCCTTTGAGGAAGATTGAAGGACCGCTTCGGGTCGGAAGCAGGCCTCCACGTGAGCCTGCTACCGGCCACTTCCGGACATCGACCGTGGCTGGTAGTGAGCCATTCGAAAGGCAAGATGTCATTTGGGAGCGGCCACTCGTCAGCCATTTTGCGGTCCACGTCAGAGCACGGCTGCGATGGCTCAGAACATCGGGTGAACCCGAATTTGAATAGCAATTTCGCGTTCAGGCCGTGTTCCATCGTCAAGCGTGCGACTGATACGCCTGGCTCGGAAGCCAGCGTTGCCAGTCGCGGCAGAACGGCGACTCGCTTACAGGGATTTCTCACTATTTTCCGAAAAGATTCCCGGCTATCATGCATATGCGGTGAATAATGCCGCTGCCTGACCGAGATCCATGAGCAGAAACACCACTGTTGCATCCAACACTCAAGCCGGGGGACCCAATCATGCCTACGCCTGCAGAGAAACAAATTAAAGCGCAAATCGATTTGCTCTTGCAATTAAAACTGGATGGCATGGACCCTGTCGACGAATCGAACTTGAAAAGCAGTATAGATGGAATCCAAAAGCAATATGAGTTGGCGGTGGAAAAGGGAAAAACCTCCGCTCAGTACAAAGATCTCAGTGACTCCATCGCAAAGAACCTCCCAGCTCTCGTGAATGGCATTTACGCAGCCGACAAGGCGTTCAAGAAGGGCGACTATATTTCGGCCTCCGCGTCGATGATGAGCATCTGCGCGAGCGTACTCCCGATTTTGACCGCAGCGACGGCAATGAGCGGGCCTGTCGGTGTATTTATCGGCGCACTGTTCTCGGTTGTGGCGCAGATTCTCAGTTTCTTCGCGCCGCAGCAGCCCTCGCTTGAAAGCAAGATCCAAAAGATGCTGGATCAACTCAAGACCGACGAGGAGATCGAGTCGATCAAGGGTTTCGGCCACAGTATCAGCAGCTACGCATCGTCGTTGCGTTGGAAATGCTCGGGTGAGAAGACGTGGATGGCGGCAGTCGCGCTCCCCGGTACGGTTTCCCTGACAAAAGGTTCAGCAAATGTCGTCGGAACCGGTACGAAGTTCAGCACGACTGCCGAGGTCGGTCAGTGGCTCACATTCGATTCCGACGCGCCGACAAAACCCTACCAGATCGAGAAGATCGACAGCGATACGAGTTTGACGCTGGCAACGAAATATGACGAAAAGTCGCTGTCAGCCGGCACATGCCAGTACCGGCGTCGGAAGATCGTGAAAAGAAGCATCGACGAAATTCTGGGCATGCCCCTCACGAACGAGACCGAAGCGGACGCTTTCATGACGGAGTTGATCGCGCTCGGTTGGGGACTTGGGAGGGATCAGGCGAAACTCGACTCCCCGGTTTTCTTGAACTGGAAAGTGGCGGCATATCTCCTGAAGCCGTCGAATCAGAGCAAGGAAGGATGGCCTGAAGTCCTCGGCGTATGGTGCCAGACTTATATCGAATTGCTGACAGCAAACACGATGCTCAGTTGCATAATCAGTCGAGAAAAACTGGAGGCGGTGTTGGCCGCTACCCAAGAGGAGAACACGACAAGCCCTCTTTCCAAGGGTGTCCGGCGTCGGTGCCATAAAGCCGTGCTTTATCTTGGGGCACTCGTGAAAGCACTTCCCATTTCGTGGGACGGGGATAAAAAGGAAATGCTCAATATCCTGACAGCCGTACGGCCTGTTGCGCGTGAGCGTGGACTCTACCTGCGCGTCGGACGTCGCGGGACCGGTCTTGGGCTGTATGTCGCCCGCGGTAATGGCAAAGCCGCCCCCTTCGCGTGGGACTATAAGAGACGGTTTCAAAATGGCCCCTTGGGGCTGTTAACTTTCGCGGCGAGCTGTTAACCTCAGGCATCGAAACAACCGAGACTGAGGAGATGGCCAAGCCGATCATCGACGACGAGTTGTGGACACTGATCGAGCCGTTACTGCCGCCATCCAAGCCACGGCGCAAGAAGAACCCGGGCCGCCTGCCGGTTTCGAACCGCGCCGCGCTGACCGGCATCTTGTTCGTTCTCAAGACCGGACTGCGCTGGCGCGATCTGCCTGCCGAGATGGGTTGCGGCTCGGGCGTGACATGTTGGCGACGGCTACGCGACTGGCAGGTTGCCGGCGTGTGGGACCGCTTGCACGAGCTGCTGCTCGCGAAGCTGCGAGCAGCAGACCAGATCGACTTCTCTCGAGCCGCTGTCGATTCATCATCGATTCGCGCCGTTGGGGCAGGCCAAAAACTGGGCCAAACCCTACCGATCGCGCGCGACCCGGTTCCAAGCACCACATCGTCACCGACGCCAACGGCACGCCGCTCGCCGCGATCCTGACCGGCGCGAACGTCAACGACGTCACGCAATTGCTGCCGCTGATCGACGCGATTCCGCCGATTCGCGGTTTGCGCGGCCACCCGCTGCACAGACCGCGTGTGGTCTACGCCGATCGCGGATACGATTCCGAGCGACATCGACGTGCGTTGCGCAATCGCGGTATCGAGCCGGTGATCGCCAAGCGCCGTACCGAACACGGCAGCGGCCTTGGCAAATATCGCTGGGTCGTGGAACGCACGCATGCCTGGCTGCATCACTTCCGTCGTCTCCGTATTCGTTTCGAGCGCCGTGCTGACATTCACGGCGCGTTCCTCAAACTCGGTTGCTGCCTGATCTGCTGGAATACCCTCCGGCGCGCCGAACAGCCTTTATGAAACCGTCTCTAAGAGTAACACCGGTTGGCTTGGTAGCCTCTCCATCCATACTCCCAAGGCCCAGATTGACTCGTTCACCCCCCAATATGAACTTCTGGCGACAGAAAAAGGTCCGTCCCGTGTTTCGCACTTTCTTCTCGATTCTGTTAGTGGCAACCTGTCCGACACCGGCCCCGTGATCGGCGACGATCTCCGGGATGGGAGGAACCCGGAGACGTACCTCGACGTCAGCGGACTTGCGTTCAACGATGGCACATTCGGTGTTGAAGGCAGCACGCGCCCCAAGACGCTCGTTTCGCTTGCGATCGAGAACAGGGAGATGAACGATGCGCGCTATGTGAATTACTACACGATCGGGAAAGACGGGAAGGCCACCCGGGTGACCGGGTGGCATGGTCTGGCCAACCTGGCGGAAATTCGCTCCGTGTATGCTCCCGCGAGTGCTTTATCGGATGACCCGGACGGCGATGCCTTGACCGGCGACAACCAGCCCAAACCGAACTCGGTGCTCACATATGGCGGGATTCGCAACAAAAATCAGTTGTATGTGACGGAAAAGAGTGAGGCGTCCACCGTTGAAGGTCCAGAAGGCTGGAAGAGCTACAACGCGATCGAGGTCGATGCTCACTATGTGTGGCTATTCGGAAAGGGAGGCATCGCGTGCGCGACGCATGCCTCGATGCTCAAATGCCGAAGAGGCAAGATCGTGAGTCCGTCGTGGATCTGTCACGATTTCGACACGCAATTCAATCGCCCCGAGGTCGCCAATTTATACCCGTGTGCGGACGGGACGCTGCTTGTTGCCATGCTGGGCGATATCTACACGGCCGACTACAGGATCGATCGCAAGGCGTCGCGGGTTGTCACCAGTTCGTGGGTGAAACGGGGCGGCGATGCAACCCAGGTCGTCAAGATGCCAATTCCTTGCTGGTCGATACTCGAGCGATTGAATGCGTGTTTGCTCGGAGAGTAGCCATCGCGGAATCCAGGGCTCGTCGTCGCGCGATGACGAGCCCGAGTTAAGGCCGCCACCGGACAGTCCCGCGACCCCGCTCATGATCTTGCGCGCCTTTGGCGGGCGGCCATCAACTGAAGCAAGAATGGGGCGGCTCTGCTGGCTCCGAGCCACTCACGCAGGCATTTTGGGATTTACCGAACGATCGCATGCGACTAAGCGAGTGCCCCCGTGGATGGCGCCGCTCTGGCAGTTACTCACCCGGCTAGGGATGTGGTGGCCGCTGCAGATAGAGGGATGACCGTTGTACCGCTCAACACGGTCGCACAGATAGCGCCGGGTTCTACGTCTCTTGAGGGTCGGCAGTGGGAGTTCGGCGGCCGGTGCCAGCGCGGGTGACTGGCCACCAACTTCGAGCTTCCGGATTCGGCCACAAGGGGACTTTCTGATGCACGGACCAAGTGGCCGGTCCAGTCCCGATTGAAGACACACGAAAGCGGCTCGCTCCGCCAGACTGAAGAGCAATAGTTGCCAGCTCTAGATCGCGTGCTTTCGAGCGCCGCGTACACTCGATTCTACGAGTCAACGACTTCGACCGCTTTTGCTGATGCCTAGATTCCCGGATCAAGCAGATTAGAGGAGAAGTCGCACGATTGCGCCGCAAGTCGCGCCACGGCGGCACTGAGCGAATGCGACTGTTCCGCCCGATGCATGGCGACGTACCGCACTAGCGGGAGCGCGGGCTGTGTCGGCACCACAACGAGCGCACGTCGCTCGACCATACGCGCAAGACAGGCTTCGGGTAGGTAACTAACGCCAAGCCCCGACAGTGTGAGCCCAATCTGCGCAATCAGGCTGTTGCTCGCCAGCACTTTCTGCAACGCGACCCCTTGCTCCTCCAGAAACCGGCTATACACGTAGCCCGTACCCGACAGGCCCTCCTGCAAAATCAGCGAAAACTTCGCGATATCGGCAAGGGGAATCGCACGCTTTCCGGGCGCGAGACTGGCCGCGCACATCCATGCATTCCGAACCTGACCGACGAGCGTCGATGCATACGGCTCGACTTCGTGCATCTGCGGCACGATGATCACGTCCACCGTGGCCGCCGCCAGGCGCTCGCGCAATGTTGCGTTCAGATCGACCTCCGCTTCGACCTTGACCTTAGGGTATTCGGCCTGAATCGCGGCAATGAGGCGCGGCAGCCACGTCAGGGCCGTGAGTTCCGTTACGCCAATGCGAATTTGCCGAACCAGCGCCTCTTTCGAGCTCATGCGCTCGACGATCTGGTCGCGCCGCTCGAGCAATTCCCTCGCGTGCTCGAAGAATTCTGTGCCCTTCTCCGTGAGGCGCGCGCTGCGATTCGCGCGGTCGAACACCGCCATGTCGAAAGCCCGCTCCAGTTCCTGCACGCGCTTGGAGATCGCCGATTGCGTGGTATTCAGGCGCGTCGCGGCCGCTTCGAACGAACCGAGCTGGACGATCCAGTACAAGGCTTCCATTTGCTTGAACGTCAGCATGGCTCCGGACTCGCATCACTAAAAGCGATAGTTTCTCATAGAAAAAATCGCTTTTTTAGTTCATTTTGACTGGGTACTTTTTCCTCTAACGAGTCCCTGCAGAGGCTCGACTCGTCTATATCAACTGATACGTGTCTGGAGAGCGCATGGAGTCCGTCATGGAAACACCTCACCCCGAACGCGCGGCGCGCAAGCCTCGCATCGGGCTCGCGTGGCAAATTTTGATCGGCCTAATCGCCGGCATTGCGGTCGGACTGGTGCTCAACCGTTTCCCGGAGTTTCGCGAGTCAGCCATCAACGGCTTCCTGCAACCTGCCGGCGATATCTTTATTCGTCTGATCAAGATGGTGGTCGTACCCATCGTGTTCACGAGCATGGTGATGGGTATCGCGGGCGTCGGCGACGGGCGCTCGCTCGGGCGCATCGGCCTGAAGACGCTCGTGTACTTCGAGGTCATTACGACGATCGCCATCGTGCTGGGACTCGTGCTCGGCAACGTGCTGCATCCGGGGCTGGGCACGGATCTGTCGCAGCTCGGCCACACCGATATTTCGCGCTATCAGCAGACCACGCAGCAAACGCAGGCGCATCACGGCTTCATGGCGCTTTTGTTGAGCATCATTCCCGACAACATCGTCATGGCGATGGGGCGCGGCGATCTGCTGCCAGTGATCTTTTTCTCTGTGCTGTTCGGATTGGGCCTGCAATCCGTGCCTGCCGAATATCGCCAGCCAGTGCTCGCAACCTTCAAGGGCATCAGCGACGCGATGTTCAAGGTCACCGGCATGGTGATGCGTTATGCGCCGTTCGGTGTGTGTGCGCTAATCGCGGTGACAGTCGCGAGTTTCGGCTTCGGTTCGCTGCTGCCGCTCATCAAGCTGGTTGCGGTGACGTATCTCGCGATCGTGCTGTTCGCGGTGTTCGTGCTCGGCATTACGGCACGCCTCTTTGGCTTCAACATTTTCACGCTGGTGCGCGTCATCAAGGACGAATTAATCATCGCCTTCTCGACGTGCAGTTCGGCGACGGTTTTGCCGCAACTGATGAAGAAGATGGAAGACTTCGGCGTGCCGAAGAGCATCACGACGTTCGTGGTTCCCACGGGCTACACATTCAATCTGGATGGCGCGTCGATCTATCTCGGCATCGGCACCCTGTTCGTCGCACAGCTCTATGACGTGCATCTGGGCGTGCAAGAACAAATCGTGCTCGTGCTCACGATGGTCGTGACCTCCAAAGGCGCGGCAGGCGTGCCCGGCTTCATGTTCGTGATCCTGCTCACGACGCTCGCCAGTGCGGGACTGCCGCTCGAAGGGCTCGCGTTCATCGCAGGCGTTGACCGCATCATGGACATGGGACGCACCGCGCTGAACGTAGTGGGCAACGCGCTCGCGCCGCTCGTCATCGCCCGCTGGGAAGGCCAGTACGATGCGGAGAAAGGCAAGGCGTATATCGCGTCGCTGGACGCATGAGATTCGTTGAATTCAGTAATGACTAACATGGAACGAGGAGCAGATCCGATGAGCAGCAATCGCGGGCAGTTGTTTTCAGCATCGATGATGGAAGCCATCAAGCAGCGCTTTCATTACGTCGATCGCGATATCGACAACCGTGAGCGTCTTTTCTTCGACAACGCAGGCGGGTCGTTCAGACTGAAATCGGCAGTGGAAACATTCGCGCGAATCGATGCGCTGCCGGACTGCCCCGAGCGTATCCACGAACGCGCGCTGTTTCTGCAGGATATTCAGGCGCGCGGCGAAGACGACGTGCGCCGCATCCTCAACGCGCGTGGCGGAAGTGTGTACCTCTCGCTGACCGCTTCGGCGGCGATGTTCGACATGGTCCGCGCGGTGATGGAGAACGTGCCGGGCACGAACGCCGTCACCACGATTCTCGAGCATCCGTCGTCTTTCGATGCGATGACGATGTACTGCGAGCGTACGAGCAAGGAGCTTCGCATCGCACCGAGCAATGCCGAAACCGGCGGCGTCGATACCGATGCCATCGTCGCGCTTATCGACGACGATACAGCGCTTTTAAGCGTGATGTACGCATCGAATATCTCGGGCGCGAAGCTCGATATTGCGACCATCGTCGAACGTGCGCGGGCGCGCAAGCCGGATCTTTTTATCATCGTCGATGCGGTTCAGCATGCGCCACATGCGGTTATCGATCTGCAAAAGACCCCTGTGGACGGCATCAATTTCGCGCCGTACAAGTTCTTCGGGTGCCGTGGTTCTGGCGTGTCATGGCTGTCCGAACGGCTTGCCGAACTTCCGCACCATCGGCTCGCGGCCAAGGACAAAGGTGTTTGGGAACTCGGCAGCCCCGCGCCCGCGCAATTCGCCGTGGTGAGCGCGATTGTCGATTATGTCGCGTGGATCGGCACCCAGTTTAGCGACGCCGAAGACCGGCGCGAACGGTTCGTACAAGGCATGCAGCGCATCGAAGAGCACGAGCGCGCGCTGCTTTCGTTGTTACTCGACGGCGTTGACGGACAGCGCGGGCTGCGAGCGATCGAAGGCGTACGCGTGTTCTGGGATCACGACGATCTGACGCGCCGCGATCTGATCGCCGGCATCGACTTCGATAACCTGGACCCGACCGCCGCCGTACGCGCCTATGAAGAGCGGGGCGTGATCGTCTATGAGCGGATTGCGACGAGCCTTTACTCGGGGCGGATGTTGAAATCGTTCAGCCTCGACGGTGCGGTGCGCATCTCTCCTTTGCATTGCCATGCGCCGAGTGACGTTGCGAAGTTCCTGGCAGTGACTGAGGACATTGCGATCGCGAGTCGGCTTGTCGGATAGCGGAGGGTGAGACAGAGACGCATCGAGATTTTATTGTGATGTTCGGTGCGTCCCCATAGCCACGTCGGAGGGGCAGCTAGTTTGCATGTTGGGAGATTCACAGGTATCGCTTCCAAACAAATGGCCGAGTTCCAGCCAACACCCGACTGCCGACACGCCGCGTCGAGGGGCAGTTCAGGGTCGCTTTATGCCCTCTGCATGAAAGGTCGCGCCCGCGGCGATCGCCACGCTCGGTCGTCGGGTGCTAGCAGGCCATCAGCGGTCACCGACCGTTGCGTTTCACCGTCATACGACCACCGGATTTGCACTGACTTGCAGACATCGACCGGTGTGCACGCTTAAAGCCCGGATGCACTTCTGCGGAGCCTACGCGACTACGTTAACGGCGTGGCTCAGGCACCTCAATCGAGAGACGCAGGTCAGTCCAGCGCCGCTCGTGTTTCACTAAGAATCTCTTGCGACAGTTCAGGGTCGTCGACCGCGCGAGCCAGAACGAGGGCGCCGACGATGCTCGAAAGTACATGAATCGCATCGCGACGCGCATGCTTTTTCCGTGCCTTCGAATCAGACTCGACGAAGCGTTCGAGCATACCCTCGACGTGCCGCGTGAAGGGCGGTTGCGCTGCCGGTTGACGCGCAATCTCGCCTGCCAATCCTGCCATCATGCATCCGTTGCCCCTCTCGTCGCGATGTTGTTCGGTGAGGTACCCGTCAAGGTATTGAGCTCTCGACTCACCGCGAGCCGTGCCTTGTCTCATCGACTCGAGCGCTTTGCCCGACGTGTCTTCGATGCACTTCGCGATCAGGTCCTCTTTTGACTCGAAGTGATGGTAGAAGGCGCCGTGGGTGAGGCCGGTTGCCTTCATGATTTCGCTCAGGCTGACGCCGGAAAACCCGTGTTCGCGAAACAGAATGGATGCCTGTTCCAGGATCCGGGCATGTTTTTCTGCCGTCTCTTCTGGCGGGTAACGCATACGTCCTCCGAAAACTGCGAAGAAAATGATTGACGGGAAGCAGTATAGCCATCATGCTTCGCGAACGAAAGCATGATGATCATCATGTTTGAGGCCGGCGTTCCACGCGATCGGGGGTCATACGCGCGGCTCATAACATGATGATCGTACTGCTTGAGCGTTCGGACCGGCGCGCAAGCCGGGCCCGGGTTTCCTCAGTCTCAGGAGGTTGATATGAAGAAGTTTCTCGTGACGGGTTCCACTGGCGCGACAGGCGCTCCCACCGTCCGTCTGCTGCTGGACCACGGTCACGCGGTCGCGGCGTTCGTCCGTCGTGAAGACGAACGTTCCGACGCGCTGAAGCGAATGGGCACGCAAATCGTTATCGGCGACATGTTGAAGATCGAAGACGTTCGTCGTGCGATGCAGGGTATCGACGGCGTGTACTTCTGCTATCCGTTGACGCAGGGTGCGGTGGAAGCGACGGCGATACTCGCGCAGGCGGCAAGCGAGCACGGTGTGAAGCAGATCGTGTACATGTCGCAACGTCAATCGCGCCCGCACGCACGCAGCCCGGCGACTATGAGCCACTGGCTATCCGAGCGGATACTCGACAGGTCGGGTATCCCGACAGCGCACCTCAGAGTCAATTTCTTTGCCGAATGGATGCTGTACATAGCGGCCGAGATCCGCGCCGGCCGCTACCTGACACCGTTCGATCCGGAGAGTCGCTTCGTGCCGGTCGCGGCAATCGATATCGCGCGAGTGGTCGTGAAGATTCTCGAGAATCACGAAGCGTTCGGTAGCGTGATCATTCCGGTCACAGGCCCGGTCGAGGTCAGTCACATCGAACTCACGGGCATCCTCGCGAGGACGCTCGAAAAGGAGATTCGCTTCGAACAGGTGTCGCCGGATGAATTCGTAAAGGCCATCGGCCTCGATAGCGACCCTTCGTTTGCCGCCCACTTCACGGCGGCCAGGATCGATCAGCAGGAGCAACTGCTTGCCGGCGTCGACAAGACCGCGGAGCAGATAGTCGGTCAGCCGCTGACAACGCCGGAACAGTTTATCGAAGCGCATCGTCAACGCTTGGTCTGAATTGACTGCAGTCGATCGTTCGAGCAGCTGCGATGTCGCAATGTGCTCGGCGAGTGTATCGGCGGGAGGAATCCGGCAATCGGAACCGGGCATCCTCCCGATCGAGCGAGCCGGCGCCGAGGTGCGAGACGCGCATGTGCTTCAGGAAGCGATGCTGCGCGTGCTGAAAAGCCTGGATATCAGATCGATCTGATCGAGTTGTTCAATCCACCATCTCGACGCGCGTCCTGTCTTGTCCTCGCGCCACCCGAGGTAGCAGTTCGTGTGCGCCCGCACGCCCGTTACCTGGCGCTCGACGAGCCTGCCCTGTCGTATCAATTCCTCGGCGACGGGCGCGGGCAGCATGCCGACGGCAATCCCTTCGCAAAGGAGGTCGATCTTGGCGGTCAGGTTCGGTACGACGATGACCGGTTGTCCGTCATGAATGGCCGCCGATCTCGGCTCGAGGTCACGCGACGTATCGCTGATGACGACGCCGCGATGACTTGAAATTGTGCCGCTGTCGAGCGGCGTTTCGTTCGCGGTAAGCGGATGATGAGGCGCCGCGACAAAAACGTGACGCAACAGGCCGATCGGCCTTGCTGCAATGTTCGGCGCGTGTGGCGGCTCTCCCGCGGCGCCGATCGCGATATCCGCACGCCCCGTCACAAGCGCGTCCCATACGCCACCGAGCACTTCGGTCGACAAGCGAAGCCGTGTCGTCATCTTCAGTTCGTAGAAATCACGCACGTGCGGCCACAACGAAGACAACGGAAGAATCTCGTCGACGCACAGCCTGAGCTCAGCCTCCCAACCCGCATGGACGCTTCGAACCTTGCTCTCCAGCTCCTGCCCGGCTCTCAGCAAACGACGACCGTCCTCGACGAGCAGTCGTCCCGCGTCGGTCAGTTGCGCACGCCGGCCGCTGCGATCAAAGAGGGCGACGCCAAGATCAGCCTCCGTCTTCTGCACCAGGTAAGTCAATGCAGACGGTACGCGATGAAGCAGCACGGCCGCTTCCGCGAACGTGCCTGCCCGGTCTATGGCATCGAGCACTTCGAGAACTTCAAACGACAACTTCAAAGCGATTACCTGCTGGATACGCGTCTGATGGTGGACTCAGGGCTTGGGGCGCCACTTGGTCGAGACTTCCCTCGCGGCCGCTGGAGGGAGGCGCCATTTTGGCAGCCGCCACGACGCTTTGCCACTGATTCCTCGGATCACGCACGTCAACCTGGCTGGACTGTTGGGGAACTGATACGAGGTGTTCAGGGACGAAAGCGTTGGGCACAAGTCTATCAACGCCGGAAGTCAATCCATTCGGATTCGAAGGGCGGTAGCGGATGGCGGCGACCACGTCCGGCGCTATTCGGCGTCGGGTTCGGCCAACGGCATCAGGCGGCAGTCGGCAGTCGGCCATAACCGAACGTTGGACGTCTGTGGCTAGATTGGCGACAATCCAGCAATTCGCGTCGGATCGCTCCATGTGGAGGCGGTGGTGTCCATCAACGTAAGCGGAACGGAAGGCTACGACGAAGATGCTCAGTCGCTCATCGAGCGATGGCAGGACGTCTCATTCGAAATAAAACATAAATCGGTTATACATCTCCTACCCCTCCGCCCGACCGACGTGCTCGACGTGGGTGCTGGCATCGGAACCGACGCAGCTGCGTTGGCAGCGATGGGACATACAGTTGTGGCAGTAGAACCTGTGGACGCGTTGCGCCGTGCAGGAATGGGGTTGCCTCGTCTTCACGGATAGAATGGGTGGACGACAGTTTGCCGCATCTCACGCATGTCCGTTCCCGGCAGAGAACATTCGGCTTGATCATGCTTTCTGCCGTTTGGATGCATCTGGACGAACGCGAACGTTGTGAGGCGATGTCGACTATCAGTTCCTTGCTACGGGACGACGGCGTGATAGTAATGTCTCTGCGCCACGGCCCTGTCCCCGAGGGACGCCGGATGTTTGCTGTTTCAGCGGCGGAGACCATTCGGTTGGCAAGGAGCCGTCACTTTAGAACAGTGCTGAATATCAAAACCGAATCTGCCCAACGCGCAAATCAGCAAAAGGGGGTGACCTGGAGCTGGCTCGCCTTTGCCAAGGTGATCGGCGAGACCAACTTCAATCGATCAGACCAGTCCGTCGGCGGCCACAAACGGCCGTTCGACACAGCATTTTTGATCGTCGACAATCGGTGCAGATAAGGGCGTAGCCTTTAGCGGTTACCGTCGATCAGATCGTTCAGCAGCGCATCGAACGCAGCCTGTGCGTCTTCAAGTTCCTGCAGGGCGGCATCGAAGGTTTGCAGCGCGAACGGCGAAGGCTCGCCGCTGCCTTGCGGCGGAAATTGCTTCTGCATCGAGGCGAACGTACTCTGCACACGCAGCGTGGCGGCCACCATGCGCTCCATCGCCTGGGTTTCTTCGGCTCGGGCCTGTTCCGGATTCATTCCACTCTCCCTGGATGGTTTTCTTGAAGACCAGATCGTACACGCTGTGTCCGTTCTTGCCGCCCTTGGCAGAACGACTCCGTTGAAAGTTCCAACGGCACGCTGCGCGAGAAGCGATTTAATCGGGAATGATTCCGCAGTCGCGCCGAGGCCAAGTACTCATCGAGCGTGGCTACAAAATCCCGCCGCAGGTCACAACGATTGGCCGCTTTGGATGAATCTGAAGGGCCGTTCGGGGTCGATGCCGGACGTCGACGTCGCGAGGAAGCACATCATTCGATGCGCGTCATGGACTGGCCCGCACCGATAGACGCGAGAGTTGAATTCCGGTCTCGGCGGAAACAGCAGCCGTCTAATTGTGGAGTAGTATTCCCCCAATGTCCAAGTTATTGCTCGGCCTCTGCGACGCACTGCCAACCCATCCGTGACGAGGGCGGCAAGCTCGTTGGAGGGTTTGGAAACCGCTTGAACAATGCGTGTGGTGGCGTCGGCCGTGACGATGGCGTCGACGGGAATACGTCATGTCAACCGAGTGGAAGCACCGCGTCAGACTGTTTATCCAGCGCTTCTGGCAGCCGACCAGTGCGTGCATGACCTGCATGCCGGGAAGCTGGGGAAATATCACGAGCCTTGCCCACTGGTCCATTGCATTTCATACAGGTTTGTTCACCGGACTCCTGGCTGTACTTTTGACTTTCACGCCCGCGGCGAAGCTCTACACGCATCGATACGGCAATGCGCTGATCGTTGGTGTCCTGACAACGTTGGGTGATGCCTACTCACACACGAGTCACTACCGCATCCCCTTTGTCGAGCACATCCTGACGGGTGCAATTTCAGGTCTCTTGACGCTCGCGGCCTCATATCTGCTCGAAGATCGCGCGCGACGCCTTCGGGCGGTATGGGCTCGGGTTTTCGGATAGCGGATCCGCTGACTTTCCCGAACCCACCGACTCAAACGGAAAGAGGCTCGCCGATCAGACTACGTTTCACGGGAAGGCCGAGCATGGACAACCGCAGCTCGCGACCGTTGCATGCCCCAGCGTCACAGAGCGGCCGAACCCGGCCAGTGATGCTGTCGCGGCCGCTTGCGGCGGCGAGCCTCTGGACTCACGCCGGCGGAATACGATCCCTTTTTCCCTCAATCTGATTTTCTGGCAGCGAGAGGTAGCCAGTCCGCCGAGCGTTCGATGCTGCGAAGAAAGGTATCCAAAGCGCTTCTTGAGAGCGATACGCTCGCATTGTTCTCGAGTGGATGAAACAGAAAGATTTCTTCGCCGTCCAGTTCAGCGTCGATGACAAGTCGTACGCGTGTGGCCTCGTCATTGACGAGCGCGAGTGGGCTCAAGGAGCCCGTACGGATCCCGAGCAACTCGAAGAGCTTGTCACCAGACGCGAACGAAAGACGTTTGCTACCGATGGTTTCGGCGACACCAGCCAGATCGAGCGACTTCGTGGCAGTCGTGACGACGAGGAAGCAGCGGCCTTTCTTGTCCTGCAGAAGCAGGTTCTTGCAGCGAGTCCCCGTTACGGAAAGCGCCAACATTCCGGACTCCGTCATGTTGGACACCGAGCTGTGCTCCTCGCACGAGAACGGAATCCCCGTTTCTTCCAGGAGCTTCAAGACTCCATCTTTTCCCAGCATCTGTCGTTCGTCCTGATCTCAAGGTGGCGACCCGCCCCGGACGCGCTCCAGGGCCGGCCCTCTCACCCATTACGTGTCACGCGTCGAACACGGGGTGCGACGCCTTGCGAATCGCCGCGATCGTTTCCTCCGCTGACAGCAATCCGGACTCCTCCAGAATTTCGACCAAAGAGCGACCTTCGGCCACGGATTGGCGCGCGAGCTTGCTCACACGGGCATAGCCAAGCTTCGGGACGAGTGCTGTTGCAACCGCCATCGACTCCATCAGATGCTGCTCGTTGCGCGCTACGTCTGCCGCGATGTCCTTCACGCACTTGTCGCCAAAACGCCGAATACCATTGCTGAGCAGGGCGATACTGTCGAACACGCGCGAAGCAACCACCGGCTCGAAGTGATTGATTTCCAGTTCGCCGTACTGAACCGCTTGAGCGACGGCGACGTCGTTTCCGACGACCGCAAAACTCAGCTGGACCATCGCCATCGGCAAGACCGGATTGATCTTGCCCGGCATGATGGAAGAACCCGCCTGTGCCTCCGGCAGCATCAGTTCCGCGAGCCCGCCGACCGGACCTGACGACAAGACAGTCAGATCGGAAGCGATCTTTGCAAGCGACACGGCGCAGGTTCGAAGTTCGGCAGAAACGCGCGAGAACACGTCCATGTTCTGCATGGCGTCGAACGGATTTTCCGGCGCCTGATAATTGACGCCGGTGACGGCCCGGAGATGCGAGTACACGGCCGCGCGGTAGCCCGCTGGAGCGCCGAAGCCCGTCCCGATTGCGGTGCCGCCGAGCGGAAGCGTACGAAGCTTGTCGCGCACCGCGACAAGTTCCCCCGCCAGACGCTCAGTGAGAGACGCGTAGCCGCCAAAAAGCTGACCAAGACGCATCGGCTGAGCATCCTGCAGGCATGTCCGGCCGAGGTGCAGAATGTCGGCGAACATCGAGGCCTTTCCGCTGAAAAGGGCCGAAAGTTGCGTGACTTCGTTGATGAGCGGCCCGAGCATCGCGAACGTGGCGATCTTCAAGGCAGCAGGATACGCATCGTTCGTCGATTGGGAGCGATTGACGTGGTCATTCGGATGAATGACTTCGTAAGACCCTGCAGCGTGCCCCAGGATTTGCTGGGCGCGATTCGCGATGACCTCGTTGAAGTTCATGTTGGTCGAGGTGCCGCCCGATCCTTCCATCAGATCGACCACGAATGAGGAGTCGAATTTCCCCTCGATGACTTCCTTGCACGCCGCAACGATGGCATCGCACTGCGCGTTGGTGATGACCTCGTTGTCGCGATTGGCCAATGCCGCGGCCCACTTGACCTGCGCAAAAGCATCCCGAAACGCCGGATAGTGGGCGATGGTCAAGGGCGAAACGGTGAGGTTGTCGACCCCGCGAACCGTATTCACGCCATACAGTTTGTCTCCTGGAATGGAGACCTCGCCGACATAGTCACGTTCAATTCGATGTCCGCCCTGAGCAATCTTGTTCATGTGGTTTCCTTCCACCAACAGTGATGAGTTTTTCAATGCCCCGGCCGAGCGCTGCCAGCCTCGGCAAGAACGATGTTTCGATCACGTCGCGCGCCGTATCGCAAGCGTCGTCGAAGAAAGCGTTGTATTCGCCCCGGCGCGCGACGAGGTACAGCGAGCGCTCGAGACCCAGGTTGTCCACGACGTGCGTGGCTACGTTGCCCGCATGCGTCACGCCCTGAAGCAGACACATCGGCGACGTAATGGCCCAGCCGATTCCTTCCGCCACCATCGATGTCAAGGCATCGGCGTTGTCCAGTTCGAGCCTGTTCGGCACGCGTATCTCGATGCGCCGGAGGTACCGTTCGATCTGCATGCCCACCTGAGACGTTCGGTTGAACCTGACGATGGGCAAGCTGTTAACCAGCGTGCGCAAGTCGTCGATGGTCTTCACGGGCGTGCCGAGATTTTTCGGCGTTATCACGAGGTACCGCTCCGAGAACAGTCGATATCGGACAACGTCATTGGCATCCATCAGCGGGTCGCTCGTGACAATCAGGTCGAGGTCCCTGCGCAGGAGGGCTTCTCCCTGCTGAGGACTCAGGCCCGTGCGAATCGACAACTGCGACACCTTTCCCAGCAGCGTTTTCGTAAAAACCGAGCCGCACGTGGACGCAAACGAATCGACCAGTCCGATGCGCAAATCAGGTTTGATGCCGCTACCTGCTTCGACCACTTGCGCCTTGAGATTGGCGATCTCTTCGCTCAGCACGGCTCCCCGATTTCTGAGTGCAATGCCAAAGGGCGTCAGCGCCATCGGTCGCGTCGTCCGGTTGACCAGCACGACGCCCAGTTCGTCTTCGAGCTGCCGGATGATTTGCGAAACGCCCGACTGGGATATGCCCATCCTGGCTGCGGCGGCGGACATGCTGCCCTCTTCCGCGACAGCGACGAAGACTTGTACAGCATGCATGTCAATGGGTTTGTTCGACGGCATGGCGTGTCCTAATGTGAGCGTCTCGGCATATGTTCTCGCATCTCGTCGCCATCGACTTCCGAAGTCATCAAAGGCGCGTCTCCCTGCCGCCCGACGCCGATGTGACGAAAGATGCATCATGGTGCCCGGCGGTGTTTACCTGGTCCTCGGCGACACTGTCGGACTTCACGTCGGAGAGATTCTCCTTGCCCGTTTCGGGTGCCATGAAGTGGCAGAACACACCGCCGAAGAGCAGTACCGCGACACAAACACCTAGCGCTGTGCGAATGCCGACCTGCTGAACGGCGATTGGCAACAGGAACGTACTGATTGCCGAACCAAAGCGGCTCGAAGCGACCGCAAGGCCAACGCCCGACGCGCGCAGGTGTGTCGGGAAAAGTTCGGGCGGATAGACGAATTCAAGGTTCGCTGCTGCCGAGAGAACGCACGCGAAGAGACCGAAGACGAGCATCGTGCCGATGGGCCCGAAACTGCCGTATGTCAGCACGGCCAGGGCGAGCGCGGCCAGGTAGAAGGTTCCGATGAGGAACGTGCGACGGGATATGCGATCGATCAACAGCAGGCCGATCACGGCACCGGCGAAGAGCAGGACGTTGTAGACGAGGCCGCCCACGAACTTGTCTTTGACATGCAGCGCTTCAAGGACTTTGGGCGCGAAGGTGCCCAACGCAAAGTACGGAATGACCTGGCAGGTATAGAAGACGCAGCCAACCAACGTGTTCTTGCGCCAGCGGGTCGAGTACAACTGCGACCACGCACCCATTTGTCGCTGCGGTCCGGCCGACGTCGTCGCGAGCGCGACTTCAGGACCGAATCTGCGATGAATGATGGCAAGCGCTTCGTCACCGCGGCCGCGCTTCATCAGCCACATCGGTGATTCGGGAACGATCAGGCGGAACGGAAGAATCAGCAGCGCCGGAATGCCGCTGGCAGCGAGCATGAAGCGCCAGGCATCGGGCCCGATATCGCGCATGGCGAAGCCAGCCAGATATGCACCGACATAGCCCGCCGCCCACGCTGCCGCAAGCACGCTGAGCAGACGGCCACGATAGCGGCGTGGAGAGTATTCGGTCACCAGGGACTTGCTGACCACGTAGTCGGCGCCGAGGATGAGGCCGAGCAACAGGCGCAAAACGAGCAACTGCGAGGGCGACGTCACGAAATACTGCGCCGCCGAGACGACTGCGAAGAGCAGCATGTCATACGCGAAAATCGTCCGACGGCCATACTTGTCCGCGATGGGGCCAGCCAGCATGCTGCCGAAAAACAGGCCTGCAAGCGATGCCGCGCCGAGCAGCCCCATCCATAGCGCATCGAGATGCAGCGGCGCGACTGCCATGCTGACCGCGATGCCGACAATGCCGAGCACGAAGCCGTCGCTGAATTGGCCGCCCGTTCCACTGAATGCAACCCCGACGTGAAATGGGTGCAGAGGCAAGTCTTCGAGTAGTACCTGTTTGCTCACAATCGTCTCCTGTCTAATGTGGTGTCCATATCGATGCACCTTGGAGACCAGTGTAGAGCGGCGATTTCAAGAAAACAGCATGTGTCTGCACAGTATCAGTAATACTAATACTCTCTGTCATCAGGGATGAAAACGGGCGCGACGATGCGACAGCCTCACCGCGCCCACGAACGCTCAAAACTGGTGAAGCATCTCCTGTACACGCTCCGGCTTGTTCGTCACCGTGAGCGCGAGCATCAAGAGGATTCGGGCTTTTTGTGAGTTCAGGTTATCGCCGAGCAGACCAATATACGCAGGGTCTTCAGGGATGTAGCCACTTCCGGTTCTCGATGAACGGACAACGATAACGCCCTTGTCAACGGCCTTCCTGATCGACGGAAGTGTGAGCAGGGATTCACTGCCCGCACCGACGCCGGCGACCACAATGCCGCGCGCGCCGTGCGCCACTGCAGCGTCATACATATACCCGCCGTCATTCTGGTAACCGTAAACGATGTCGACTTCGGGAAGCGAGTCCAGTTTCGACACGTCAAACGGCGTCCGGGTGGTCTGCAGCTTGGCCACGGTGGTTTCGAAGTGCGGCACATTGTCGATCAAGGTACCGAGATAGCCGTCGTCCGGGCTCTTGAACGTATCGAGGGTGTTGGCGTTGGTTTTGGTGATATACCGGGCCGAGCCAATGCGGTCGTTGAGGACAACCATTACGCCTCGTCCGCGTGCTGCTGGAGATGCCGCAATCGTGACTGCCTGGAGGATGTTGCTCGGACCGTCCGCGCTGATTGCGGTCGACGGGCGCATGGAGCCCGTCAGCACCACGGGCTTCTCGCTTTTCACCACGAGGTTGAGAAAATAGGCGGTTTCCTCGAGCGTATCCGTTCCGTGCGTGATGACGACACCCGCAATGTCGGGCTGAGCCAGGAGCTGGTTCACACGCTTGGCAAGTTTGAGAAGAATTTCATTGGTGATGTTTTCGCTTCCAACGTTCGATATCTGTTCTCCCGATACCTGCGCCACCTTCCCGAGCGACGGAACCGACTTCAGCAGCGCATCGGCCGTGAGCACGCCGGACTTGTAACCCGTGCTTTGCGTTTCGCTGGCGGCGGTCCCGGCGATGGTGCCACCTGTCGCAAGCACCGCGACATGCGGAAGCGATATTTGCGTTGGAGGTTGAGGCGGGGTCTGAGCCATCGCTGACCCGCTAACGATCCAACCGATTGCAAAAAATCGGCGAACCACCTTTCTGTACTTGCTCATTTGCTCACACGCGTCTCTCACAACGGACTCCGAATGAAAAGTGTAAAAGCTGGGGCCGCATCGGGCGATGACGCGGTTGCTCTGATCGGACTATTCGATGGCCGTCCCGACGGGATGCGGAACAACGACGACGTTGGGGTGCCTGGCGTCCGATGAGGGGCAGTTTAGTGAGCAGCGGAGCGCGCCAAATTTGTCGGACACTACGATTACTAATTCTGATACCGAGCGAGAGATTTCGTGAACATTGTCGAACGTCGGGCGATGCCCGATCGCGATCGGAGTTCCACGCAAACGGCAACTTTCCAGGTCAAACAGTCACTTCCTCACATCGTGCTCCACGACGCCAACAGCGCGGCAATACCGGCGGCATCAAACCAGCACCGCCTCCACGCGACGGCGGGGCGAGAACGGCAAGGTCGGCCCATAGCCGAAGCGCATGACGATATCCGGCCGGCGCCGGCCAGTATCGCCGACGATGCCTGCCAGAAGCGGACGAAAGCGCGCGACCTCGACGGGCTGATTGACGAAGGCAACCTTGATTCCAAGGTTTGTCGCCGTCAGCGCGAAGCGCTGACAGGCCCGACCGACCCTGACCCAATGCTCGTTGTCTTCCCGATCGCCGACAAACACGGCGATGCCCGCTGACGAATCGATTTGGCGTGCATATTTGTCGCGCTCCGTTCGGGCGTTGAAGAACCGTTCGAACGCGAAGCGGCCGAGTGCGCTCGGCAGCACGGGATTCCCGCTCGCAGCGGAGAACAGGCCGTCGCCCGACGACATGGCGCTGCGTGGGTTGAATCGGATCCATTGCTCCAGTTCGTTCATGAAAGCTGAATCCGCCATTTGAACGTCGTTGGCCGCGACAACCAGATCTCTGACCTTGTCGATCCTCATTCGGTCAGTGATGAGGGTCAAGTGAACGCCGGGCGTGGCGGCAGCCTGCTCGAGGAATGTGAGATCGACGACAGGAACGGGATGCCTGTCATATTCCGCGCGCGTCGACTGTCGTTTGGCAATTGCAGCATGGAGCGAACTCGCCCTCGTCGATCCGTGTACGAATGCATAACGCGCGCCGTCTCCGCCGGGCACCATCTGCACCTCGCCCGGCCAGCCCGTTGCCGCCGCCGAGATGGCGAGGTTTTCCGCCGCGCATCCAAGGCTCACGAACAGATGATGGTCGTCCGGGTCGACAGCGGGTGTGCGGCGCGAGATATCCGGCAGAATGTCGATGAACCCGTCGCCGACATGAAACCGCCAAGGCTGCGTATTGTGGCTGTTGGCGGCAAGTGTCGCATGGCGGATGAGGCCGCCAAGGTTCGGCGGCATTGTCAGATCGGCACGCAGGCGCTTTGCATAGGCCTGATAGTCGGCCATCGATCCCACGGACGACATCCACGCCGTCGTGCCGCCTGCCAGCAACAAGGCGCCGCCGGCGCCGACGAAAAAAGTTCGCCTGTTCATGCCAGATTCCCGTACGTTGCAGCGGGCAACGGAAAATTCGCAATGCCCCCTTTGGACCGCGAGTCCAAATCCCCCGTGCCTCAACCTATGTCAGGCAAATGCCGGCGCTGTTGATTTCAGTCAATTGCGGTCGGCTTGAGTCGAGTCCTGCGAAGCGGGCCGTGCAGGCGGGCCGGTCGCTCTTGCGCGCCGTGCGTCTCGAAGTTGCTCATCTTCGGCATTTGATTTGCATCAAGCGTCGTATGACACGGTGGTACAGGATAGGATTTCACGAACGGGAAGGTGATCCATGGACGAGCAGATCAAGCAAAAGATCCTGTCATTGCTGGACCAGCATCGGATCATGACGATCGCCACGCTGAGGCCGGACGGCTGGCCGCAGGCGACCACCGTAGGCTACGTGAGCCAGGGACTGACGCTTTACTTCCTTTGTGGTCTGGAAAGCCAGAAGGCGGCCAATCTGGCCCGCGACGACCGCGTATCGCTCACGATCGATCACGACACGTCAGATCTGATGGCGATTACCGGCTTGTCGATGGCGGCGCACGCACAACCCGTGACCGATCGTGCCGAAGCAGAGAAGGTCTTGCGCATGCTTCCACTGAAGTATCCGGATATGCAGGCGCCGCCGATGCCGATGCCGTCTCCTGACGAAGTCCGGATATTTCGCGTGATTCCGACAGTCATTTCGGTGCTCGATTACTCGCAGGGCTTCGGACACACCGATCTTTTCACTTGCTAGTGCCCCTCCCTATCAAACACGTGAAACTCCGTGACGCGGCGCTCGCATCGTAGCCCCAGGTGGGCAACCTGCGCCAAAGCGGGCTGCGTTTATGCATTGACCGTTTTTGTGATCGGCTTCGCCTTCGGCGCGATTCGTGTCCTGCTGCTGGTGCGGCTCCTGGGAGAGACGGCAGCGGTATCGCTCGAAGCGCCATTCATGCTTGCCGCGAGTTGGTACCTGTCGCGCTGGAGCGCGCAAAAATACGACATGCTGACAGACACCAACGAGGCGTTGCTGATGGGCGCGATCGCGCTGGCCATATTGACGTTTGCGGAGTGGTGCACGAGCTGGCTCCTGTTCAGAAGGACCGTGCTCGAGTACTTTGCCGGCTTTTGGTCTGTGCCTGGCGCGATCGGCCTCGCAAGCCAACTTTGCTTTGCAGGCTTTCCATTTCTGCAGGCGAGCGGTCACCGAATCGAATCGAGCAGGTGAACGCGATTGCCGCGTGGTTTTGAACGCCGTGCTTGCACATGCGAGGGCCGACGTCGCTCATGAGCAACGTCTCCGAATTTCCACAACAGGATCGTTCATCGACTGGGTTGTCGAGCTGATGAACGAACCTGCTTCGGTGGACAGGCGATGAACGTGTGCGATGTCGCCAGGAACGAGTCGCATCTCGTCCCGATGCCGGCAAGGTCGCGCTTTGTCATGCACGGCCCGCCCCCTCCGCTGCCGAGCTGACGGACGCGGCCAGTTCCGCAATGCGGGTCGCACGCAACAACACGGGCCGATCGACCATCTTCCCGTCGACCGTCACCACGCCGCCGTTCGCATCGCGCGTCGCGTCGAGCACGCGGCGCGCCCAGCGCACCTCATCCGCACTCGGTCGAAAGCACGTGTGCACGAATCCGATCTGCTTCGGATGAATGCACAGCTTTCCGCCGAATCCCAGTTGCTTTCCGTTGAACGCGTCGCGCGCGATCCGTTCACCGTCGTGAATATCCGGCGTCACCCCGTCGACCGGCGATTCGATCCCGGCGACGCGCGAAATCAACGTCAGCTGCGAGCGAAAGTGATTGAGCGAAACGCCATCATCCGACATACCCATGTCCACGATGAAATCGAGCGTGCCGAACAACAATCGTTCGACATGCGGTGCCTTTGCGACCTCAAGCGCATTCCACATGCCACGCGCGCTTTCGATCAGCGGATAGACCGGCACACGCCGGCGCGCAAGCGCAACGGCAGCGCACACATCATCCGCACGCTCGGCCTTCGGCAGCACGATACCGGCCACCCCGTTCAACGCGCCGAGCGCGGCATCTGCCTCGAACCACGGCGTGTTTCGTGCGTTGATTCGAACGAGCACCGGATGCCCGGGTGAAACCCACTGTGCTATCGCCTCGCGCGCGGCCACTTTGGCGTCCGGCTCGACCGCATCCTCGAGATCGATGATGACTGCATCGGCGCCGCTCGCGAGCGCCTTGTCGAACCGTTCAGGCTTGTTTCCCGGCACGAACAGGTATGACCGGGCATTCACGCGCATCGCCTCTTTCGCCGCGATGTCGACGCCCGTGTTGTCCGACCTTACGCGGACCTTCACGTCGTCATCGACCGCTCGTTTCACTGCTGCTGCCATCTTCACGGGCGGCTCCTCCGTCGAGTCGTTGGCATCATCCGGTTTCGGAGGCCATTACACGCGGAAACCCGCCACGCGACAACTATCGATCGACACTGCCGGTCATAGCCCGAACCTATTGCGCCGCACATTTTTGAGCGCCGGTAAGAAGTCCCCCACGGCCACGCCTCCCCTTCATTGCGCCTGCCTGCTTCCGAATGTTGTGCGCTGCATGAGTGGCGGCATTCACCCGCGCAGCGATTCGAGGACCGCGCGGCCTTTCTCCGAAGCCGGAAGCCGGCGCAAAGCGCGCCGCTCCCCCGCGAAACCGCCGTCAAGATTCACCGGCCATCAGACGAGCCGTGTGCTGCTCCGCACAAATCGGATACCCGGTTGCGCCGGCCCCGTGCACCGCGGCGCCACCGGCGCAATCGTCGCCGGGCAATCGGTCGCGACACCGCGCTAGCGCAAACCCGCCCCCGGTTGCACTGTTCATCGCCGTTCGGGTCCTGTATTGTCCTTCCATCCCCGGTTGCGGAACCGGTGCATGGGAGGCTCACGATGCAGAAAAAGAACGCTGCAGCCGTCTGGATCCTGATCGCGATGGTGGCGGGCATCCTGATCGGCTACATGATCTTCACGAGCTTTCCTGACAAAAAGGCCACCACCGAGATCGCCGGATACATCTCGCTCATCTCCGACGTGTTCCTGCGCCTGATCAAGATGGTGATCGGGCCGCTCGTCTTCTCCACGCTGGTCGTCGGCATCGCGCACATGGGCGACGCGGCATCGGTCGGGCGCGTGTTCGCGAAATCCATCGGCTGGTTCATCACCGCGTCGCTGATCTCGCTGCTGCTCGGGCTGTTCATGGCGAACCTGCTGCGGCCCGGCGACAACCTCGGCCTGCCGCTGCCGGACATCGGCGCATCGGCGAATCTCGCGACGTCCAAGTTCACGCTCAAGGATTTCGTCGGCCACATGGTGCCGAGGTCGTTCGCCGAGGCGATGAGCAACAACGAGATCCTGCAGATCGTCGTGTTCTCGATGTTCTTCGGCGTGGCGCTCGCCGCGCTCGGCGAGCGCGGCAAGATCCTCGTGGCCGCGATCGACCAGCTGTCGCACGTGATGCTCAAGATCACCGGCTACGTGATGAAGCTCGCGCCGCTCGCGGTGCTGGCGGCGATGGCCGCGACCGTCGCGGTCAACGGGCTGTCGGTGCTGCTGAAGTTCGCGGTGTTCATGGGCGATTTCTACGTGAGCCTGTTCCTGCTCTGGACCTTGCTCGTCTGTGCGGGGCTGCTGTTCCTCGGCCGCCGCGTATTCAAGCTGCTGGTGCTGATCAGGGAAGCGTTCATGCTGTCGTTCGCGACGGCCAGCTCGGAAGCCGCGTATCCGAAGATCCTCGACGCGCTCGACCGGTTCGGCGTCCGGCGCAGAATTTCGAGCTTCGTGATGCCGATGGGCTATTCGTTCAATCTCGACGGCTCGATGATGTACTGCACCTTCGCGGCGCTGTTCATCGCGCAGGCGTACAACATCCACCTGTCGCTCGGCACGCAGATCACGATGCTGCTGGTCCTGATGCTGACGTCGAAGGGGATGGCCGGCGTGCCGCGCGCGTCGCTCGTCGTGATCGCCGCCACGCTGCACCAGTTCGGGCTTCCGGAAGCCGGGCTGCTGCTGATCCTCGGCGTCGATACGTTCCTCGACATGGGCCGCTCGGCCACCAACGCGGTCGGCAATTCGATCGCCAGCGCCGTGGTCGCGAAGTGGGAAGGCCAGCTCATGTCGGAGGCGGAAGCCGAGGCCAACCTGGCGCGCATCGACGCGGAGCAGGAAGGGACGATCGCGCATCCAGCGGATGTCTGACGGAGGCCCGGCGATGAAGATGCAGCGATTCTGGCGTGCGCTCGCGCTCGCAGGCCTGCTTGCCGCGGGCGCCACCGCGCGCGCGGAAGATGCGCCGTCCACGATGCCGCGCGTCGAGCCGTTCGCGCCGGCCCAACTGACCGGCACGCTCGCGAAGGTGCGCAGCAGCGGCACGATCGCGATCGGCTATCGCGACGCGTCGATCCCGTTCTCGTACCTGAATGCGCGCAACCAGCCGATCGGTTATTCGATCGAGCTCTGCAAGGCGCTCGTGTCGTCGATCGAGGATGCGGTCAACAAGAGCCTGACGATCCGCTGGGTGCCGGTCACGTCCGACAACCGCATCGACGCGGTGGTCAACGGCACGGTCGATCTGGAATGCGGCTCCACGACGAGCAACCTGGAGCGCCAGAAGCGCGTGGCGTTCTCGCCGATCATCTTCGTGGCCGGCACGAAGGTGATGGTGAAGCGAGGCTCGCCGATCCGCTCGTTCCGCGATCTCGCGGGCAAGAAGGTCGCGGTGACGGCCGGCACGACCAACGAGAAGGCGCTGCGCGACCTGGACGCGCGGTTCAGGCTCGGGATCCAGCTGCAGGTGGTGCCGGACCATGCGCAGGGCTTCGCGCTCGTCGCGAACGGTCAAGCCGACGCGTTCGCGACGGACGACGTGCTGCTGTACGGCCTGATTGCCGAGAATGCGGGCAAGGGCGGCAAGTACGACGTGGTTGGCGATTTCCTGTCATACGACCCGTACGGAATCATGTTCCGCAAGGACGATCCGCAGCTCGCGCAGGTCGTGAAAAGCACGTTCGAGGAGCTGGCCGTCGACGGCGAGATCACGCGACAGTACAAGCGCTGGTTCCTGCGCCCGCTTCCGTCGGGCATGAGTCTCAATCTGCCGATGAGCCCGCAACTGGAAACCATCATCGAGACGATCGGCGTCAAGGGCGAATGAGATTGCGCGGCTGACCGCACGGACGCGTGTAAAAGCGGCCCCGGTGTCTGAGCGGACACCGGGGCCGTTCACATGAAGCACCGCGTTCAACCGACCCGCGCTTCTCCCTGCCGCGCCGCGTCATCGCCTTCCGTCGCCGTTCGCGCCAGCACGGGCTTCAGAGCGTGCCCGGTATGGCTCGCCCTCACCTGCGCGAGCCCTTCGGGCGGCGCCGCCGCGACGATCGTGCCGCCGCCCACGCCGCCTTCCGGGCCGAGATCGATGATCCAGTCGGCTTCCGCGATCACGTCGAGGTCGTGCTCGATCACGACCACGCTGTGCCCGCCGTCGACCAGCCGGTGCAGCACGCGGATCAGCTTCGCGACGTCGGCCATGTGCAGACCGACCGTCGGCTCGTCGAGCACGTAGAGCGTATGCGGCGCCTTCTGGCCGCGCCGCGTGATGTCGTCGCGCACCTTCGTGAGCTCGGTGACGAGCTTGATGCGCTGCGCCTCGCCGCCGGACAGCGTCGGCGACGGCTGGCCGAGCGTCAGGTAGCCGAGGCCGACGTCCTTCATCAGCTGCAGCGGATGCGCGATGTTGGAAATCGGCGCGAAGAACTCCACCGCTTCGTCGATTTCCATCGTCAGCACGTCGCCGATGTTCCGGCCGCGCCACGTGACCGCGAGCGTCTCCGGATTGAAGCGCTGCCCGTGGCACACGTCGCACGGCACCTTCACGTCGGGCAGGAAGCTCATTCCGATCGTGCGCACGCCTTGCCCTTCGCAGGCCGGGCACCGCCCGTCGCCGGTGTTGAACGAGAAACGCGACGCCGTGTAGCCGCGCGCACGCGCTTCCAGCGTATCGGCGAACAGCTTGCGGATCGTGTCCCACACGCCGATATAGGTGGCCGGGCACGAGCGCGGCGTCTTGCCAATCGGCGTCTGGTCGACTTCGAGCACGCGGTCGATCCGTTCCCAGCCGCTCAGCGACTCGCAGCCCTGCCACGCATGCGTGACGTTCAGCGACGGCCGCGGCGCGCTGCGCGCGAGCACGCTCGAGCGGCGGTTCGTGGCCGGCGCATCCTGCTGCGCGGCCTTGCGTGCGCGCCGCGTGGCCGGCGACGACAGCACCGAGCGGCCCACCGCATCGAGCAGGTTCGTCATCAGCACGTCGCGCGCGAGCGTCGACTTGCCCGAACCGCTGACGCCCGTCACCGCGACGAGCCGCGCGAGCGGAATGCCGACGGTGACGTCGCGCAGGTTGTGCAGCGTCGCGCCGTGCACGGTCAGCCAGCCCTCCGGCACTGCCGGCGCACCCTGCTTGCCCGGCAGGCTCACCGCGCGGCGCGGTTGTAGCGGGTGCGTCATCGGATGCGCGAGCAGGCGCCCCGTCACCGAGTCCGGCCGCGCGGCCAGATCGGCGACCGCGCCCTCGGCGACCAGCGTGCCGCCGCGCTTGCCGGCGCCCGGGCCCACGTCGATGATGTGATCGGCGCGGCGAATCGTGTCCTCGTCGTGCTCGACGACGACGAGCGTGTTGCCCTTGTCGCCGAGCTTGCGCAGTGCATCCAGCAGGATCTGGTTGTCGCGCGGATGCAGGCCGATCGTCGGCTCGTCGAGCACGTAGCACACGCCTTGCAGGTTGCTGCCGAGCTGCGCCGCAAGCCGGATGCGCTGCGCTTCGCCGCCCGACAGGCTCGGCGCAGCGCGATCGAGGCTCAGGTAGCCGAGCCCGACTTCCTCGAGAAACGCGAGGCGGCTGCCGATCTCGCTGACGATGTCGCGCGCGATCTGCGCGTCGCGCCCCGTCAGCTCCAGCGCGTCGATCCAGCGGCGCGTATCGGACACCGTCCACTGCGCGACCTCGACGATCGGATGCGCATCGAACGTGACCGCACGCGCGGACGGGTTCAGGCGCGTGCCGCTGCAATCCGGGCACGGCTCGTTGCCGACGCCTTCCGGTTCCTGCTCGTCCGACGGCAGAGTCTGCTCGCGGCCGCGATCGTCCCCGGCGAGCACCGTGTCGTCATACGCGGCGCGCTGTTCGCGCGTGAGCGTGACGCCCGTGCCGACGCAGGTCGTGCACCAGCCGTGCTTGCTGTTGTACGAGAACATCCGCGGATCGAGTTCCGGGTAGCTCGTGCCGCACACCGGGCACGCGCGCTTGACCGACAGCACCTTGATCTCGCCGACGCGCGCGGTTGAGCGATCGTTCTGCATCGCGTGGTGCAGCCCGTCGAGCGGCGCGAGCAGGTGCATCACGCCCTTGCCGAGCTCGAGCGTCTCGTCGAGCACGCGCCGCAACTCGGCCTCGTTGTCCGGCGACACGACGATGTCGGCCACCGGCAATTCGATCGTGTGCTCGCGGAAGCGATCGAGCTTCGGCCACGGATCGACCGTCACGAACTCGCCGTCGACACGCAGATGCGTGCTGCCGCGCGCCTTCGCCCACTTCGCGAGATCGGTATACACACCCTTGCGGTTGATGACGAGCGGCGCGAGCATCCCGACGTGCTCGCCGCGATGGTCGCGCAGCAACTGCGCGGCGATCGATTCGACGGTTTGCGACGTGACGGGCGTGCCGTCGTGGATGCAATGCTGCAGGCCGAGCTTCACGTACAGCAGCCGCAGGAAGTGCCAGACTTCGGACGTGGTCGCGACCGTGCTCTTGCGGCCGCCGCGCGACAGCCGCTGCTCGATCGCCACCGTCGGCGGAATGCCGTACACGGCGTCGACCTCCGGCCGCCCGGCCGGCTGCACGATCGAGCGCGCATACGCGTTCAGCGATTCGAGGTAGCGGCGCTGGCCTTCATGGAACAGGATGTCGAACGCGAGCGTCGACTTGCCGGAACCCGACACGCCGGTGATCACGTTGAACTTGCCGTGCGGGATGTCGACGTCGAGCGCCTTCAGATTGTGCTCGCGCGCATTGACGATCCGCACGACGTCCTCGCCCTCGATCGCGCGCCGCTCGCGGGCGGCGTTCAGCACGGCCTGCAGCGGCACGCCTTCGTCGGCGAGCGCGGCTTCGCCGTCCATCGCGCGGTCGTACTGCAGCAGCGCGACGCCGGTATGCGATTGCGCGCATGCCTTCACGTCGTCGGGCGTGCCCGCGCACAGCACGAGGCCGCCGCCGTCGCCGCCCTCCGGACCGAGATCGATCAGCCAGTCGGCCGCGCGGATCACGTCGAGGTTGTGCTCGATCACGATCAGCGAATGACCGGCCGCGAGCAGCTTGCCGAACGCCTGCATCAGCTTCGCGATGTCGTCGAAGTGCAGCCCGGTCGTCGGTTCGTCAAACATGAACAGCTTCGCACGCGCGATGCGCGCCTCCTCGCTCGCGACCCGGCGCCCGCCCGCGGCGGCCGCCGATTCGGCGAGGAAGCCGGCCAGCTTCAGCCGCTGCGCTTCGCCGCCGGACAGCGTCGGCACCGGCTGGCCGAGCTTCACGTATTCGAGGCCGACGTCGACGATCGGTTGCAGCACGCGCAGCACCTCGGCATCGGTCGCGAAGAACGCCGCCGCTTCGCTGACGGTCAGGTCGAGCACGTCGGCGATGTTCAGCGCGCGGCCGTCGCGCTCGATGCGCACTTCGAGAATCTCGGCGCGGTAGCGGCTGCCGTCGCAATCCGGGCAGCGCAGATAGACGTCGCTCAGGAACTGCATCTCGATGTGCTCGAAGCCCGAGCCGCCGCAGGTCGGGCAACGGCCGTCGCCCGAGTTGAAGCTGAACGTGCCGGCGCCGTAGCCGCGTTGCAGCGCGAGCGGCGCCTTCGCGAACAGCTTGCGGATCTCGTCGAACGCGCCGACGTAGCTGGCCGGGTTCGAACGCGTGGTCTTGCCGATCGGCGACTGATCGACGAACACGACGTCGCCGACCTGATCGGCACCCGTGAGATTGCGGAACGCGCCCGGCGACTCGGTCGCCTTGCCGTGGTGGCGCGCCATCGCCGGATAGAGCACGTCCTGCAGCAGCGTCGACTTGCCGGAACCCGACACGCCCGTCACGCACACGAGCCGCTGCAGCGGAATCTCGACCGTCACGTCGCGCAGGTTGTGCTCGGTCGCGCCTTCGAGCACGATGCGCGGCGTGTTCGCGTCCACCGGGCGGCGCGCCCAGTTCGACGCATGCGCGACGTGCTTGCGGCCGCCGAGATACTCGCCAGTCAGCGTGTGCGCGGAGCGGATGTCGCCCGGCGTGCCGTCGTAGACGATCGTGCCGCCGCGCTCGCCGGGGCCCGGACCCATGTCGATCAGCCGGTCGGCTGCGAGCATCACCGACGGATCGTGCTCGACGACCACCAGCGTATTGCCCGCGTCGCGCAGCCGCTGCATCGCCTCGACGATCCGCGTGAGGTCGCGCGGATGCAGGCCGATGCTCGGCTCGTCGAGCACGAACAGCGTTTTGGTCAGCGACGTGCCGAGCGCCGTGGTCAGGTTGATCCGCTGCACCTCGCCGCCCGACAGCGTGCGGCTTTGCCGGTCGAGCGTCAGGTAGCCGAGCCCCACGTCGCACAGGTATTTGAGGCGCGTGCGCACCTCGGCGAGCAGCAGCTTCAAGGCATCGTCGAGCAGCGCGCTCGGCAGCGTGATCTCGTCGAAGAAGCGGCGAATGCGCTCGATCGGCAGCAGCATCAGGTCGTGCACCGTCAGGCCCGGCAGCGCCTCGAGCTGTGCGCGCGTCCAGTCGACGCCGCGCGGCATGAAGCGATTCGCGGGCGCGAGCACGGTATCGGCGTTCGCCTTCGAGCCGAGCCGCCACTGCAGCGATTCGGTCTTCAGGCGCGCGCCGCCGCAGACCTCGCACGGCGTGTAGCTGCGGTACTTCGACAGCAGCACGCGGATATGCATCTTGTACGCTTTCGATTCGAGATAGCCGAAGAAGCGTTTCACGCCGTACCACTGGCTCTGCCACTTGCCATTCCAGTCCGGCGAGCCGTTGATCACCCAGTCGCGCTCGGCGTCGGTCAGGTCGGACCACGGCGTATCGCGGCGGATGTCCGCCTTCGCCGCGTAGCGCATCAGGTCGTCCTGGCACTCCTTCCATGCGGGCGTCTGCATCGGCTTGATCGCGCCGCCGCGCAGCGTCTTGCGCGCGTCGGGAATCACCAGGCCGAGATCGACGCCGATCACGCGGCCGAAGCCGCGGCAGGTCTCGCATGCGCCGTATGCCGAGTTGAACGAGAACAGCGCCGCTTGCGGCTCCGCGTAGCGCAGGTCGCTGTCGGGGTCGTGCAGCCCGGTGGAGAAACGCCACACCTGCGGCTCAACGGGCGCAGCAAGCGCGTTTTCCGCTTCCGGCGCGAGCACGTAGACGTTCACGCGGCCGCCGCCGCGCTTGAGCGACGCCTCGATCGCCTCGACCACGCGCACCTTGTCGGCCTGCTGCACGCGGAAGCGGTCGGCCACCACGTCGAGCAGCTTGCGCGGGCCCGTGGGCGACGCGACTTCGCGCTGCGCCTGCACGCGCGTGTAGCCGCTCGCGGACAGCCACTGCGCGACTTCATCCTCGGACGCGCTTTCCGGCAGCTCGACCGGGAACGTGACGACGACGCGCGGATCGTCGGCGCGCGTGCGCTCGACGAGTTCCGCGTAGATCGTCTCCGGCGTGTCGTGCCGCACCTGCCGCGCGGTCTGGCGGTCGAACAGCTCGGCCGCGCGCGCGTACAGCAGCTTCAGGTGATCGTTGAGCTCGGTCATCGTGCCGACGGTCGAGCGCGAACTGCGGACCGGGTTGGTCTGGTCGATCGCGATCGCGGGCGGCACGCCGTCGACGCGCTCGACCTGCGGGCGGTCCATCCGGTCGAGGAACTGCCGCGCATACGCGCTGAACGTCTCGACGTAGCGCCGCTGGCCTTCCGCGTACAGCGTGTCGAACACGAGGCTCGACTTGCCGGAGCCCGATGGCCCGGTGACGACCGTCATTTCGCCGGTGCGCAGGTCGAGATCGAGGTTCTTGAGGTTGTGCTGACGTGCTCCGCGAATGCGGATCAGATTGCTGGATGACAATTTGCCTGCCCGTCTGAGTGAGTTAGCCGGAATTCACGGTGCCGGAACGCTGCGGCGGATGCCCGCAGGCGCGGCGCACGTGCCGCACGGGTCATGCCCGCGCCGCTCGAGTTCGCCGGATACTATACTGTATATTCATACAGTTTTCCACGAGCAGGCGGGGCAACACGATCCGTCGGTGTCGGCCACGGGCTCGATGCGCTTCAGCCGCCACCCGCCGTCGCATGGGCGACGCACGTGCGGGCGAGCACGTCGGTCGGGTCGACGAGCGTCGCCCGATGCCCGTTCCGCGCGACATATTCACCACCCGGAAGCAGGATCGGCAATTCCGTGCAGCCGAGCACGATCACGCGCACGCCCTCGGCCATCAGCGCCTCGATGGCGGCACCGATATCGTCCTGGCACTGCCCGGTCGTGAAGCCGGCCTTGACGCCCTGCCTCCCGTAAATCGCTTCCATCACGCGCGCCTGCAACGCGGGCTTCGGCGCGACTTGCCGGAGTCCTTGCGACGCCAGCGCCTTCTCGTAGACACCGCTTTCGATCGTGCCGGTCGTCGCGAGCACGCCGACCTCCCTCAGCGCCGGATACGTGTCGCGCAGGTGAGCAACCGTGACCGTCAGCATGTTGACGATCGGAATGCCGAGGTACGGCTGAATCCGCTCGACGAATGCATGCGCGGTGTTGCACGGAATCGCGATGACGTCGGCATCGCCGTCCTCGAGCTTCTTGCAGGTCGCGTACAACGAGATCGTCGGGTCCGCGCCGGTGCCCACCAGGTTCTCGGTGCGATCGGGAATCTGCGGATTCTGTTCGACCAGCAGCTTGACGTGCTCCTGATCGCGCGCCGCCGGCGTGTTGCGCACGATCTTGTCCAGGAAATCGACCGTCGCGGCCGGCCCGACGCCGCCGACCACGCCGATCTTGAACGTCGCCGCGCGCGCCCCCGACTGCCCGGTCACCGCGTACTGCGCATACGCCAGGTTCGAATCCACGAGCGGCACGCGCTGCGGGCCGATTTCATCCGCGACCAGCGCGATCTCGGTCAGGCCGGGGACGATGACCTGCACGCCCTGATCGGCAAGATCCGCGCACGCGCGGCGCAGCAGCTCGACCGGCCGGCCGCGAAGATTGCCGCGCTTGATGCCATCGGCGCCGTAGATGGCTTCGGTCACGAGGTCGATCCCGTCGTGCATCCGCGGATGGACGATTTCGAACCGAGGCGACGGGAAATACGCGTCGAAGAGTCGCTTGTCCCGCACGTAGTCGGACGCCAGCACGCCGATGCGCGTCGCGTCGGGATACTTGCGCCGCACGTGGCTGCGCACGGCCTCGACGATATCCACGATCGGCAGGCGCGTATTCGCCTTCAGCTCGTCGATGAACGTATGGCTCAGAAAGCACGGCAGCACGACCGTCGTCACGCCGCGCTTCTCGAACGCGCGGATCATGTCGAACACGTACAGCTTGCGTTCGATGGTCGCCGCGCTGCCCGATCCCGAGCCCTTGAACGGATACTGCTCGAAAATCATTTCGGCGTGCTCCTCGTCGGACGACGCAGGCGTCGCCTTCACCATCTTGAAGAACACGTCGGCGCTTCCCAGCGGCCCGAGACCGCCGACGATGCCGAATTTCCGCCTCGCATTCACGATATCCGCGTGCATCATGCGTTCAGCTCCGGCTGCTCGAATACGGCGTCTTGCGATTTCGCGGACCGCCGGCTCTCCCACTTCGCGATCACCGCCGTCGCGACGCTGTTGCCGATCACGTTCGTCATCGTGCGGCCCATGTCGAGGATCTGGTCGATCGCGAGAACCATCGCGACGCCGGCCACCGGCAGATGGAACATCGGCGCGACCGCCGCGACCACGACCACCGAGCCGCGCGGCACGCTCGCCATCCCCTTGCTGCTCAACATCAGCACCAGCAACATGAACACCTGCTCCGACAGCGGCATGTGCACGCCGAACGCCTGCGCGATGAAGATGGCGGCAAACGCCTGATACATCATCGAACCGTCGAGGTTGAACGCGTAACCGAGCGGCAGCGTGAAGCCCACCACCTTCTTGTCGACGCCGAACCGTTCGAGCTGCTCGGTCAGGCGCGGATAGGCGGCCTCGCTGCTGGCGGTCGAGAACGCGATCAGCGCGGGTTCGCGCACGCCCTTCAGCAGGCACCCGACGCGCCGTCCGAGAAACGCGTAGCCGACGCCAATCAGGATCGCCCACAGGACGAGCAGGCCGAGATAGAACGCGCCGATCAGCTTCCCATACGTGTAGATCACATCGAGCCCGCGCAGCGTGACCGACGACGCGATCGCGCCGAACACGCCGAGCGGCGCCGCGCGCATCACGTAGTTCGTCAGGCGCAGCATCACCGGCACCATCCCGTCGATCGACCGGATCACGACGCCGACCCGCTTGTCGTGCTTCAGCGCACTCAGCGCGATGCCGAGGAAGACCGAGAACACCAGGATCTGCAGGATGTCGTTGCGCGCCATCGCGTCGAGCAGGCTGGTCGGGAACGCATGCGTGATCACGTCCCGGGCGTTCAGTGCGGCGGTGTTCAGTCCGGTGCCGACCTCGCCCGCGCCCGCCGTGAGGTTCAGGCCGGCGCCAGGCTGCAGCGCATTGGCCATGACGAGGCCGAGGCTCAACGAAATCAGCGACGCGCAGACGAACCACCCGATCGAGCGCAGGCCGATGCGGCCGACGTCTTCGCCGCTATCCATGCCGGCGAGGCCGGACACGAGCGTCACGAACACCAGCGGCGCGATGATCATCTTGATCAGGCGCAGGAAGATGTCGGTGACGATCGAGAAATAGCCGGCGATCGTCTTGAGCGTTGCCGGGTCCGCGATATTGGCGTGACACGCATAGCCGGCGACGACACCGAGGATCATGCCGACTGCGATGCTGAAGGTAAGGCGATTTTTCATGTCCATTCGTCCTTGGATGGCACCCGGCCGTGGGAATGCGGCGAGCGCTGCGAAGAAGGCCGTGCGACGCGGATCACGCGTCACATGTGCCGTTGGAACGAATGGTAGGGACGGCCGGAAAAACCGTGATGCCGGTGCAACATGGCGGTATGCGAGTCCCGCATAAGGCGGGAAAACCCTGCTCAGCCGAGGCGGGAAGGCGCCGCGCGCAGGTGCTGCCAGAGCGTGTCGAGGAATTCGCTGCGATTGGACACGTCGCGATATACGCGCAGTTCGATTTCCAGGTTCCACACCGCCGGGCCTGCCGGGACGAGGTCGCCGGCCGCCAGTTCGGCGGCGATCGCGCTGCGGGGCAGCCACGCGACGCCCTCGCCTTCCATCACGAGCTTCTTCAGTACCTCGGCCATGTCGGATTCGTAATGCAGCTGCAAGGCCGGCGCGTCCGGCGCACGGCCGAGCAGCAGTGCGAGACACCGGCCGAAATAGCTGGTTTCCGTATAGGAAATCAGCGGCAGCGGATTCTGCTTCGTGCCGGGAAGCCGGAACGCCGGCGCCGATCGCCGGTTCGGCCGGCACGCCGGCATCAACGTGTCGATGCCGACGGTCAGGTGCTCGTACTTCGCCGGATCGAGATGGAGCGGAAGCTCGGGATGGTGGTACGCGAACATCAACTCGCAGTTGCCGTTGACGAGCATCAGGATCGAGTCGTGGACATTGGTCGGAATGACGCGCGCCCGCACTTCGCCGAAATGCGGGGCGAGCGCCTTGAGCCAGGCCGGCAGGAAACTCAGCGCGATCGTGTGGCCCGCGGCAATCTGCAGGCTCTTGCCGCCGATCCGTTGCTCGGTGCGGATGATGGCGCGCGTGTCGTAAAGGCGGTTGACCACGTCCTCGGCCGTTTCGCGAAACAGGCGCCCCGCCGGCGTCAGCACCGGCGGAAAGCTGCTGCGGTCGATCAGTTCGGCGCCGATCCATTGCTCGAGCGACTGGATGCGGCGGCTGAAACCCGATTGCGTGACGTTGCGGAATTCAGCCGCGCGGGAAAAGCTTTGGTATTGCGCGAGCGCGAGGAAATCCTCGATCCATTTGATTTCCATGGTGGCCTTGGAGAGTCGCGGGTGGAGCGGTTTGCTCGCCACCTACGTGATGGCGAAGCGCGTGCCGACGGACGCCTCCATTGTATGTGCTCGATTCGGCGGCGGTTCCTGCCTCCTCGGCCCATTTCCGCGACGAGCGCTGCTGCCGCAAGCGAGCCATCCGGTTTCGACGGCCACGCCCGCGGCAACCCGCGCGCCTTACCTCTGCAACGAGATTTCCACCCGGCGATTGCGCGCCCGTCCCTCGGCCGTATCGTTCGAGGCGGCCGGATCGGCTTCGCCGTGCCCGGTCGCTTCAAACGAATCCGCCTTCAGTCCGCGCTCTCGCAAATACGCGGCGACCGCATTGGCGCGGTGCTTCGACAGCGCCTGGTTGTGCGCATCCGGGCCGGTCGCATCGGTATAGCCGTCCACTTCGACACGCGAGAAATGCCTGTCGCCTTGCCGGTTCAGCAAGGTGTCGAGCTCCGCACGCGCGGCCGGCGAGAGCACCGCGGAGTCGGTCGCGAAGTACGCATCGCCGGTGAGGCTCACTTTCTCGACCGGGGCAGGTGCCGGTGCAACGGCCGCGGCAGCCGGCGCGGGTGCCGCGCCGCACTGGAACGCGATCGAGTGCGGATCGGCGCCGTCGCGGAACGGCGTCGTGGAATCGACCAGGCGCACGGGCTCGTTGCCGCACATGCGCGTCGCGACCTTCATGCAGGTCTTCGCGGTCGACAGGATGCCGTGGCAGTCGACCTGGAACGTCCGGATACCGTTTCGCGACTGCAATTCGTATGCGTTGTACGTCGGCCCCGACGCGCTCGAACAGGCTGCGAGGGACACGACGGACGCCAGCAAGGCAAGATGGATGTTTTTCACTTGAGGACTCCGAAAATGCGTTGGGCACGGCGCGTGCGGCGCGATGGCGCGGCCGCATGCGCATGCGTTTGCGTTCGGCGCGATCCGCTCCGGCAACGCGTGCCGGAACGAACCGCCGCGCGCGATCACTTCCACTGATACAGCATGCCCGCGCCGACGACGCGCTGGCTGCCGGCGAAACCGCCGTTCAGCGTCGCCTTCAGGTTCTCCGTGATGCGCGCCTGCATGCCGACCGCCATGGCCTTCTGGCCCTGGAACGACGCCGTGCCGACACCCATCGCGAAGTTCGAATCGCGGTCCATGTGCGGGATCGACGCCATCGCGGCGGTCGCGGCGATCCCCTCGCGCGCCATCGAATCGGTCTGCTGGATCTGCTGCTGCATCTGCGTGAGCTGGTTGTTGACCGTGTTCAGCGACTGCGTGAACTGGTTCGATACCGCATTCAGCTGGTTCACGTTCACCGCGTCGGTGCCCTGCGTGCCCGCCGCGACGTTGACGACTTGCCGCGCCGAATCCGCCGAGCCGACCGCGACGACGTTCGAGCGGCCGCCGTCGTTGCTGCCCGTGCCGACCGCCGCCGAATTGCTGCCCGACGAAGTCGCCCCGACGCCGATCGCGGTCGAGCCGCTGCCGGACGCCGTCGACCCGTTGCCGACGGCCGTGCTGTTCGACCCGGAAGCCACCGCGCCCGAGCCGCCGGCCGACGAGTTCGAGCCTGACGGCCCCGGCGGCACGTTGCCGCCGGACGGGTTCGACGTGTAGGAACCGCCGAGGTTGGTCGTGCGCTTGTCGATGAGTGTCGTCAGTTGGTTCGCGACCGAGTCGAGCTGTGACACGTTCACCGCGTCCGTGCCGTTCTTGCCGGCAGCGAGCCCCGTGATCTGCCGGTTGCCGACGTTCACTTCGCCGGCCGACGACTGCGGGCTGCTCAGGCCGTACGCGACGTAGTTCGTCAGCGCGCCGACCGTGGTCAGCGAACCGGCGCCCAGCGCGACGCTGTTGGCGAACGTCGCCGACGCGCCTGCGCCGAGCGCGAGGGCGTCGGTCGCGTTGCTGTGCGCACCGGAACCGAGCGCGACGCTGCCCACGCTGACCGCCGCCGCATTCGCGCCCTGCGCGACGGACTGCGCGCCGGTCGCCGTCGCGCCGCTGCCGAGTGCGATCGCGTCGGCCTGCGCGGAACTCGCCGCCTGCCCGATCGCGATCCCGCCCGGCGCGGTCGCATCGACGATCGCGCCGTTGCCGATGCCGACGCCGTTGTCGCCGTTGACGACCGTCGTCGGCCCCACCGCGACCGATTCCGCGCCGACGGCGAGCGAATCCGCCGCCGTCGAATTCGCGTGGAAGTATTTCTGGCCCGTGACCGCGAACGACTGCAATGCGCCGGCAAGCTGCCGCACCGTGACCGCGTCTTGCTGGCCCGTGCCGTCCGCGACGTTGGTGATCTGGCGATACGTCCTGCTGGTCGCGTCGCCGACCGACACCGCGCCGAGCAGCGTCTGGTCCGTCGTGTTGAACGGGATCGACGCGGTGCCGTTGCGGATGGTCCCGGACGCCGGTACCGTCGCGCGGTCGGCCACCGAACCCGAGCCGAGCGCGATGCTGCCGTCGACCCGCGAAATGGCATTCGGCCCGATCGCCACGCTGTCGACGCCGAGCGCCTGGCTGTCCGGCGCGGTCGAGTTCGCGTGGAAGTACTTGATGCCGTGGGCGTTGATGTTGTCGACCGCGGAACCGACGTTGTTGTTGATCGTCGTCGAGCCGTCGCTGTTGTACGTCACGTACGACGGCGCCGAGATCGTGCCGGTCGTCAGATCGTAGGTGGCCCCGCCGCCGATCGCGCCGGCCGTGCTGTTGCCGAGGTTGGTGTTGTTGTTCACGATGGAGCTCAAGCCCGTCGACAGTGATCCGATGCTCGTCGAAGTGGCAGTCGACAGCGACGTCAGGTTGCTGTTCGTGCTCGACAGGCCGGTCGACAGCGAGCCGATGGTGGTCGACGTCGAGGTCGACAGCGACGTGATCGCGCTGTTCGTCGAGCTCAGGCCCGTCGACAGTGATCCGATGCTCGTCGAGGTGGCGGTCGACAGCGAGCTCAGATTGCTGTTCGTCGAACTCAAGCCGGTGGACAGAGAACCGACGATGGTCGAGGTCGACGTCGACAGCGACGTGATCGAACTGTTGGTCGAACTCAGGCCGGTCGACAGCGAGCTGATGCCCGTCGACGTGGAGGTCGACAGGGACGCGACAGAACTGTTCGTCGAACTCAGGCCCGTGGAAAGCGAACTGATACCGGTCGAGGTCGACGTGGACAACGACGTGATCGCACTGTTCGCCGACGACAAGCCCGTCGACGTGGAGGTGGACAAGGACGTGATGCTCGACAGCGTCGACGCCAACAGCGACGTCACCGCCTGGTTCGTCGCATCGAGCTGCGACCCGTTGATCGCGTCCGTGCTCGACGAACTGATCCGCCCGGCCGCGACGTTGGTGATCTGACGCTCGCTGCCCGCCGCGCCGACGCTGACGACGCTGGTCGGATTGATGCCGTTGAAGCTGTACGTGACGCCGCCGATCGTCGCGGTCGCCGTCGGATTCGGCGCGGCCGTCACCGAGCCGGAACCGAGCGCGACATCGTTGACGTTGTTCGCCACGGCCGACGCGCCAAACGCCACCGCGCCCGCCGCTGCCGCCGTCGACGTATTGCCGAGCGTGAGGGAGCCGACGCCCTGCGCGTTGTTCGAATTGCCGATCGCCACCGCGCCGTTGCCGTTCGCGGTGTTGTTCGAGCCCATCGTCACCGCGCCGGTGCCGATCGCGGTGCTCGGATCGCCGATCGCGACCGCGCCGTTGCCGCTCACCGTCTGGCCTTCGCCGAGCGCGACGGCGCCGGTGCCGCTCAGGACCTGCGAGTTGTTCCCGCCGGCGATCGAGCCCGCGCCCGCCGCTGCCGCGACGGAGTTGCTGGCGCCGATTGCGACCGTGGCACCCGCCGCCGCCACGCTATTGATGCCGATCGCCGTCGCATTCACGGCAGACGCCGTCGCGCCGGCGCCCAGTGCGGTGCCCGATATGCCCGTCGCGAGCGCGAGATTGCCGAGCGCGACGCCGAACTGCTGCGTCGCGGTCGACTGCACGCCCATCGCGATCGAGCTGAGGCCCGACGCATTCGCGTTCAGGCCGAACGCCAGCGCATTGTCGGCGCCCGCCGAGGTATTCGAGCCCATCGCGATCGAACTGGTGCCGAGCGACTGCGTGCCCGATCCCGGCACGCCTGCGGTGCCGCCCCAGCCGATGGCGATCGACGACGTGCCCTTCGCGCCGCTGTTCACGCCCATTGCCACGGCCGAATTGCCGGAAGCGAGCGACCCGCTGCCCACGGCTACCCCGGCCGCGCCCGAACTCGTCGACTGATTCCCGAGCGAGACGGAGCCCGTATTCGTGGCATTCGACGAAAAACCGAGCGCGACGGCTTGCGCCCCCGACGCGACCGATCCGAGACCGAGCGCGGCCGCGTATTGACCGGAGGCCGTCGCATTGTTCCCGAGCCCGATCGCGGATACGCCGATCGCCGCCGCACCGCTGCCGATCGCCACCGAGCCGCTTTGGGTCGAGCTCGACAGATTGCCGAGAGCGACCGAATAGTTGCCGGATCCGATCGCCTGCACGCCCATCGCCACGCTGTTGACGCCGGTTGCCTGAGAATTGATGCCGACGGATGTCGAACCGTCGGCAATGGCGTGCGCGCCGGGGCCGATCGCCGTGGCAGAAACGCCCGTCGCCGTGGACAGGTTGCCGAACGCGGTGGAATTCACCTGCGTGGCGACCGAACCGTTACCGACGGCCATCGAACTCGCGCCGCCGGTCGCGGAGCCGCCCCCCGCCGAATACTGCGCGTGGGCGCCCGCCTGGAACAAGCCGAGATACGCGGCCGCGACCATCATCGCGATTCGCCGCGGCGACAGCCCCGCCAGCACTGTCGTGCCAGCGCCAGCGTCCGGTGCCGCATGCGCATCCGCACTTCTCGACGACACCACGCGCTTGCCGCGCGCGCGATCGAGCTCGGACGCCGCGACCCACGCCCCCAATGCTTCGTTCCAGATCGACTTGAACGACTTGTTCATCTCGTTTTCCCTCGGGTTTCGTGTGCTGAATCACGCGACAGCGAATGCGACGGCAAACGAAGCGCGCATCCACGCACGCGCGCTCGTTACCTCGCCTCGCTCCGTTACTTCACTTCGTACCGCTAACTTGATTGCGAACGGCCCCGCACGACACTCGCGACCGCTGTCGCGATCGCACGACCGCACACCGCTCGTGCCAATCGGACACGCGGCGCGACGACGATCGCGGGTTATCGACTCATGGACGCCGACATCGCTGGGCCAGGCGACGGCGCGACGCGCCCCGCGCCCGCGAAACGAACGCGTGCGGACACCGTCGCGCCGGACCCGCGGCGACGTCGAATCTCATGAGGAGGCGTCGTTCAGACGCCGGATGGAAGCAGCCGGCCTGACCTGCAGACCGGCCGCCCTGGTTCATTCGGGAGGCGGATGCCGCCGTGCGGCCCCGGGGGTTGACGCATGCGCCGCAGGATCGCGAACGCTGACAGCCGACACCGGTTCGAGCGAACCGGTGCGTTGATCTGCCATGCCTTTGATGTTCATGTCTTCTCGTGCCTGTCTGATCGACAGCGGTATCGCGCGACCGCCGTTCGAAGGATCGAACTGCCCGGCGATCGACGCGTACCCGCTCACCCCTTTTTACATCCATGCCACCGCCGGACATTCCGGATTTCCGGAAAAACCGTCGACTGACCGGATGACCCCTTCATTCCATTTATCGACTGACTTTCTTTGACGATTTCTTGCTGCTTGATGTGTCAAACTCGCATCGACTTCTGCATTCACCGATGCACCTTGTTACAACGGTACATTCGAAGAATGATGAAGTTTTTATTACCCTCGTGCCGGTCTCCGTCACACCGCTGCAATCCCGGAATATGAGATTGCCAGCATGCAATGTCACATTGAATATTGCGCCCCGAAAAAGGCGGCGACGGCAAAACGTTTGCGGTGAATTCGCTGGTCGTCCAGAACCGATTCCATCCGCCTCCAGCCTAGTGTGCCGGGGTTCGTCAGACCAAACCTTTTCCCGGGCGGAAAAATGCTTTTCCAGAGCGGACGATATTTACATTCATACAAGCCCGCCGGGCTGAAATTTAAATATGAAAGTAACTTGAACGCGCCACCGATACGATTTCCATTACGAGGCAATGAATCGATGAAATCGACCAGAACCGAATTCGGGTATGGAAACGACATAATTCGTTCAAAATCATTATTCGGGCCACGGCATTTTGATAAAGAATCACGCGGCAATAAAAACCGATATTCGATCGGCAATCAGGAAAGTTTTTCCGCTCCCTTTTTCGTCGAACCGTTCGGAGCGGCCATGCGCCCGCTCAGCCGTCTCAGACATGCCCCCACGGACCGCACGGAATCCTCACCGACGACTTTGTTGTCGGCATATAATTTTTCGCAACAATCGTGCACATAGATGCATTGATTCCGACCCCGGCCTACCCTCCCTTCGCGTTCGCAACCATGTCATCCCGCTCGTCCAGTCCGGCGTCGCTCCGCGTCACGCCGGATCTCGTTGGCGCACACATTCTCGTCGTAGATGACCGGCCGAACGACCTGCGGCTCCTGACGGAGATCCTGCGTTCCGCGCGCTGCCGGATCAGCGTCGCGTTCGATGGTCTGCAGGCCTATCACCGTGCGCAGGCGATCGCGCCCGACTTGATCCTGATGGATGTGCGGATGCCGCGCATGGACGGCTTCGCCGCGTGCCGGCTGCTGGCCTCGACGCCGTCGACGCAGAACATTCCCGTCATCATCCTGACTGCCGCGAGCGATCTCGAGGATCGCATCGCGGGGCTGGAAACCGGTGCGCTCGACTACATCGTGAAGCCGTTCGAGCCGGTCGAGGTCATTGCACGGATCCGCAATCATCTGAAACGGGCGCGACGCAGCCAGCCGTTCGCGCACCTGCCCAAGCTGCGCGACCACCCCGACGCCGCGCTGGTGCGCGCGGCAAGCGACATCCTGCTGCGCGAGCTGCGCAACCCGCCCGGGCTCGACGAACTCGCGAGGCAGGTCGGCACGCACGAAAAACGGCTGTCGCGCGTGTTCCGCGATCATCTCGGCCAGACCGTATTCGAATACCTGCGCGACACGCGGCTGCGCGCCGCGAAACACTTTCTCGCCGAGACGTCGATGGGCATCGGCGACATCGCCGAGGAGATCGGCTTCTCGACGCCGGGCAATTTCGCGACGGCGTTTCGCGAACGGTTCGGCATCACGCCGTCGGACTGGCGGCGCCAGCGGCCGACGGTCGACGCTCCGCCGCCGTCGCATGACTGCCCGCGCGATGCATAGGCGTCGCACCTCGGGCTGGCACGCGATCGTGCTGCTGCTGACGGCACTGGTGCTCGCCTGCGCGACACACCGGGCCGCCGCGACGGAAAACCCCGCACAGCTGGACGCCGTCTCGTTGCTCGAGGATCCGGGCGCGCAGTTGTCCGTCGACCAGGCCGCCGCACGACTCGCCGAGCCTCAACGTCGTGCTGCCGCGGCGGCGCGACCGTCGTTCAACATCGAATTCTCACGCTCCGCTTGGTGGGTCGCCGCGACGCTGGTCAACCGCGACCGCGTCGAACAGCCGCTGGTGCTGGCGATCCGCGACGCACGCGTCGACCGCGCCGATTTCTACGTCGGGCACGGCGGCACGTGGACGCTCGCCGGCCGCTTCCCGGCCGACGAAAATGGCATGAGCCGGCCGGCGTCCCGGTATCCGGTGCTCGATGCGACGCTGCGCCCGGGCGAACGGTTGCCCGTCCTGATCCGCATCACGTCGCGCAAGGAACTGCGGCTCGCGCCGAGCGCCTTCACGCGCGACGCATGGCAGGCCCACGAGCTGCACGCGACCATGTGGAACTTCGGCTTTCTCGGCGGGCTGCTCGCGCTCATGTGGTGTGCGCTGCTGATCGGCTTCTTCTCGCGCAGCGGCATGTTCGTCGTGCTGGCGATGCTCGCGTTGAACACGACGCTGTTCGAGGCAACCTACCGCGGCTACACCGCGCTGTATCTGTGGCCCGCCGCGCGCGAATGGTCAGCGCGCGGCGAGGTGATCTTCGTCTACCTGTCGATCGTGTGCTTCATCGCGTTCATCCTGACGGTCGCCCATCGCGAGAAGGCACGCATCCCGTTCCGCGCGATCTACGCGGGGTTCATCACGCTCGAGTGCGCGGGCATCGTCGGGGCCGCATGCGGCGACCTCCTCACGTTTACGTGGTTCTGCCTGCGGCTGAACGCCGTGCTGGCGATCGTGAACCTCACCCTCGCACTGACGCTCGCGATTCGCCGGACGCCGACGGGCCGCGTGATGCTGATCGCGATCGCGTTCGCGAGCTTCAACATGGTGATCCGCATTCTCGATGGCAAGGACGCAATCCCGGCCTGGCTGTTCTGGATCAAGTCCGACATCTACCCAAACCCCGTTATCGCGATCATCGGTCTCGCCACGCACCTGCTCGTGCTGGCCGCGTGGATCAACCACGTGGGCCGTCAGCGCACCGAAGCACGCAAGCGTCTCGAGCAGTGGCAGCTCACCGAACAGGATCGCCTGCGCGACGAAGTCGCGAAGCGCACGGTCGCGCTCAACGACGCGCTGCAACAGGTTCGCATGCACATGCAGCAGAAGATCGAGACGCTCGGCTACGTGAGCCACGACCTGCGCGCGCCGCTGTCGACGATCAACGGCTACGCGAAGCTGCTGCTGCAAGGCGCGACGCGCAGCCAGGCGCGGCTGATCCGCTCGATCGACCGCAGCATCCGCTACCAGCTCACGCTGATCGACGAATTGCTGCAATACACGAAGGCGGAGTTGCAGCCGCTCGGCATTTCGCCGCACGCGACCGACCTGCCCGGCCTGCTGAACGACATCGGCGACTATGCGGTCGCGCTGTGTTCCCAGCAGGACAACCGGTTCGTCCACCGGCCGCTGACGCCGTTGCCGCGCAAGCTGTCGATCGACGGCATTCGACTGCAGCAGGTGCTGCTCAACCTGCTGTCGAACGCGTCGAAGTTCACGCGCGACGGCACGGTCAAGCTGTCGGTCGGCGCGTATCCGGAAGGCGATGCATGGCGGATCGTGTTCGAAGTCGCCGACACCGGAATCGGCATCGACATCGACAAGACCACCGACATCTTCCGTGCATACCAGCAGGTGCAGGCGGTGAACGGCGGCACCGGACTCGGCCTGTTCATCGCGCAGCGGATCGTCGGCGCGATGCACGGCGAGCTGGCCGTGTCGAGCCAGCCGGGCGTCGGCACGTCGTTCACGTTCCAGATCGTGGCGCCCGCGATCGGCCGCGCGATGGTCCCGGCGTCGGCGCTCGTGCGCGCCGCCGAACCCGCCGATCCAACCGGGCCCGTGGCGGACGCACACGCGATGCGCTGTCCGCCTGCCAACGCGCTCGACGAGCTGGCCGTGCTCGCGAGCGAAGGCCGCCTCACCGATATCGAGGAATGGCTCGGACAGCACGCGCATGCACCACGGCATGCCGCGTTCGTGCAGGCAATGCGCGAGCGCCTGGACGCGCTGGATCTGCCGGCGATCGAACGACTCGCCGAGTCGCTGAAGCAGACGGGCATCGTGGATACGTCGTTCGACGTGGAACCGGACATGGCCGGGCCGGCGTGATTGCAACGCACGCGCCGCTGTCGCGCGACGCGCATTCGCGAATCGATCAAACGCGACTGGCGGCCGCGCCGAAGCGCCGTTGACAGCCACCAACGGCGACGCCGCAAGCGATGCCGGCCAACGAAGAAGCCCGCCAAACGCGCGCCGGCATCACGCCGAACGTTGCAGACGCAACAACCTGCGCATCGTCGAACCGAGCGCCGCATCGTCACTCGGCGCGGCGGGCGTCACCTGCGCGGCATCGCGCTTCCGCCGTTTCGGATCGAGCCCGGTCCCACCGCTACGCCGCCGCGCCGCGTGCCGCTCGATGACCCGCTGCAGCAGACAGAACACGCACAGCAGCGCGCCGATCACGATCCGCGTCCACCACGAACTCAGCGTGCCGTCGAACGTGATCAGCACCTGGATCGTGCCGAGAATACCGACGCCGAACACCGACCCGATCACGTACCCCACCCCGCCCGTGAGCAGCGTGCCGCCGATCACGGTCGCGGCGATCGCGTCGAGTTCCATCCCCTGCGCCTGCAGCCCGTAGCCGGACAGCACGTACAGCGTGAACACCACACCGCCGAGCGCCGAACAGAAGCCGCTCAGCGCATACACGCCGACCTTCGTGCGCGCGACCGGCAGCCCCATCAGCAGCGCCGATCGCTCGTTGCCGCCGACCGCATACACGTTGCGGCCGAAGCGCGTGAAATGCGCGACGTAGATCGCGGCGGCCAGCGTCGCGAGCGCGATCAGCGCGCCCGCGCTCAGCGTCCCGCCGCCGACCGGCACGCTGATGCCCGCGAGCGCATGGAAGGTCGGCTCGTTGATCGTGATCGACTGCGTCGTGATCAGGAAGCATGCGCCGCGCGCGAGAAACATCCCGGCGAGCGTGACGATGAACGGCTGCAACCGGAAGTAATGAATCAACGCGCCCATCGCCGCGCCGTACAGCGCGCCGAACACGAGCACGAGCGGGACAATCACCCAGACGGGCCAGTGCAATCGTTCGGCGCCGACCGCGCAGAAGATAGTTGTCAATGCAACGACAGAGCCGACCGACAGGTCGATGCCGCCCGACACGATCACGAACGTCATCCCGATCGCGACGATCAGCAGGAATGCGTTGTCGACGAGCAGCCCGGTCAGCACTTGCATCGAGAAAAAGCCCGTGTACATCACGGATCCGAAGCTGAACAATGCGGCGAACAGCACGATCGTCACGACGATCGGCAGCGTGCGCGGGTCGGTAAACCGTGCGAGGAATCGGTTCATCGCGGCGTGGCTCCGGTGGTGGTGCGCGAACGGATGGAAGACATCAGTCGCGACGCATGCTGGATCACCAGCGCGCGCGCCGCGTCCGACTGGATCAGCGTCACGACGATCACGACGAGCGCCTTCACGACGAGCGTCGCCTCCGGTGGCACGCCGATCGAATAAGTCGTGTAGGTGAGCGTCTGGATGATCAGCGCGCCAAGCACGGAGCCCGCGAGGCTGAAGCGGCCGCCGAGCAGCGACGTGCCGCCGAGCGTCACCGCGAGGATCGCGTCGAGTTCGAGCAGCAGCCCCGCGTTGTTGCCGTCGGCGCTGCGCACGTTCGAACTGGCGAGGATGCCGGCGAGCGCCGACATCACGCCCGAGAACAGATAGACGCCGAACACAACGGCCCCCGCGCGCAGCCCGACGAGCCGCGTCGCGACCGGATTCACGCCGATCGCGCGGATGAACAGGCCGAGCGCCGTGCGGTTCACCAGCAGCGCGGTCGCCGCGATCGTCGCGATCGCGATCCAGACCGAGCACGGCACGGCCGCGAGATACCCGCCGCCGAGCTCGAGGTAGCCCGGCGCGCCGATCGGGATGATCTGTCCGCCGGTCAGCAACTGCGCGATGCCGCGTCCGGCGACCATCAGGATCAGCGTCGCGATGATCGGCTGCATCCCGACGAACGCGACGAGCACGCCGTTCCATGCGCCCGCGAGCAACCCGACGCCGAGCGCGGCGGCCAGCGCCGTGCCGACCCGCGTCGGATCGCCGTCGAGCACGATCGCCGCGGCCGCGCCGGCGATCGCGACGATCGCGCCGACCGAGATGTCGATCCCGCGCGTCGCGATCACGAGCGTCATGCCGAGCGACACGATCACGAGCGGCGCCGCGCGATTCAGGATGTCGATCGACGCGCCGAACAAGTGGCCGTCGAGCACCGCGATCGACAGGAAGCCCGGCCGATACGCGACGTCGAGCGCGAACAGCAGCGCGAGCGTCAGCACCGGCCACACGAGCGGATGGCGAAGCAACGTGCGTAACCGGATCATGACCGGCCTCCCGCGATCAGTTGATACACGTGTTCCTCCGACGCCTCGGCACCGGTCAGTTCGGCGACCTTGCGGCGATCGCGCAGCACCGCGATCCGGTGGCTCACGCGCACCACTTCGCTGATCTCCGACGAGATGAACAGGATCGCGAGCCCCTGCGCGCACAGCGCAAGCACGCGCTCCATGATGTCGAATTTCGCGGCGACGTCGATGCCGCGCGTCGGCTCGTCGAGGATCAGCAGCTTCGGCTCCGTCGCAAGCCAGCGCGCGAGCAGCACCTTCTGCTGGTTGCCGCCGGACAGCAGCCCGATCGGCTGTTCCGCGTCGCGCGCCTTGATGCCGAGCCGCGCGATGTACGTCTCCGCGAGTTCGCGCTGGCGCGCGCGGCTGATCAGCCGCCACCAGCCGCGCCGCGCCTGCAATGCGAGGACGATGTTCTCGCGGATCGACAACGCCGCGACGATCCCCTCCTTCTTGCGATTCTCCGGGCAATACGCGATCCCGTTGCGAACGGCATCGTGCGGCGACGCGAGCCGCTTGCGCGTGCCGTCGATCTCGATCGCACCGGTGTCGGTGCGCTCGGCCGCGAACGCGAGCCGCGCGGTTTCCGTGCGCCCCGAGCCGAGCAGCCCGGCCAGCCCGACGATTTCGCCGGGCCGCACGTCGAGATCGAGCGGGCTCATCATCCCGCGCCGGCCGGCCTGCTGCATCGACAGGAACGGCGCGGCCGCATCGGCATCGCGCTGCACCGCCGCCGCGCCTGCCTGCAGCGTGCCGGACATCGGTTCGCGGCCGGTCATTTTCGCGACGAGCATGTCGACCGGCAGGTCGCGCGCGAGATACTCGCCCTCGCGCTCGCCATTGCGCATCACGGTGATCCGGTCGGACACCGCATAGGTCTGTTCGAGAAAGTGCGTGACGAACAGGATCGCCATCCCCGACGCCTTCAGTCGGCGCAGCACGTCGAAGAGCCGCGCGACCTCGCCGTCGTCGAGGCTCGACGTCGGTTCGTCGAGAATCAGCACGCGTGCATCGACCGACACGGCCCGTGCGATCGCGACCATCTGCTGCACCGCGATCGGATACGCGTCGAGCGAACGCGTGACGTCGAGCGACAGGTCGAGCTCGGCGAGTGCATCGCGCGCGCGCGCATGGATCGTCTTCCAGTCGATCGCGCCGCGCCGCATCGGCTGCCGACCCGCGAAGATGTTCTCGGCGACCGACAGGTTCGCGCACAGGTTCACTTCCTGGTACAGCGTCTGGATCCCGGCCGCCTCGGCCTCGCGTGGCGCGGCGAACCGCACCGGCGCGTCGCCGACGCGAATCTCGCCCGCGTCGTGCGCATGCACGCCTGTCAGCACGTTGATCAGCGTCGACTTGCCCGCGCCGTTCTGGCCCATCAGTGCATGAATTTCGCCCGGAAACAACCGGAAGTTCACGCGCTGCAGCGCGTTCACGCCCGGGAACGCCTTGTCGATGCCGATCATCTCGACCACCGGCGGATTCGTCATGGATCGCCCTCGATTCGAGACGGACGACGAACGGCGGCAGCCGCGCCGCCGCCCGCGTCCGCCGGGACTCAGTACTTGCGGGTCGGCAGCACCTGCGCCGCCACGCTCATCGGGAACACCGTCTCGTTCGTGACGATGCGCTTCGGCAGCTGCTTGCCGGCGACCACGTCCTTCACCGCGGTCATCAGTTGCGGGCCGAGCAGCGGGCTGCATTCGACGTCGACGTTGATCTTGCCGGCGACCATCGCCTGGAAGCCGCCCTTGGTCGCATCGAACGACACCACGCTCACGTCCTTGCCGGGCTTGATTCCGGCCTCTTCCATCGCCTGGATCGCGCCGAGCGCCATGTCGTCGTTGTGCGCGTAGACGACGTTGATCTGCTTGCCGTACGTCTTCGCGAACGCTTCCATCACCTGCTTGCCGCCGGCGAGCGTGAAGTCGCCGCTTTGCGACGCGATCACCTTGAACTTCGGATTGTTCTTGATCACTTCGAGCAGGCCCGCGCGGCGGTCGTTGGCCGGTGCCGAGCCGACCGTGCCCTGAAGCTCGACGATGTTGATCGGGCCTGCATCGTTCTTGAAGCGCTCTTCCATCCAGTGGCCGGCGCGCCGCCCTTCCTCGAGGAAGTCGGAACCGATCATCGTCACGTACAGCGACGGATCCTTCACGTCGACGCCGCGATCGGTCAGGATCACCGGAATATGGGCCGCCTTCGCTTCGGTCAGCACCGGCTCCCAGCCCGACTCGACGACCGGCGAGAACGCGATCACGTCGACCTTCTGCGCGATGAACGAACGGATCGCGCGGATCTGGTTCTCCTGCTTCTGCTGCGCGTCCGAGAATTTCAGGTTGATGCCGGCATCCTTCGCCGCGCTCTTCACCGACACGGTGTTCGCGGTGCGCCACGCGCTTTCCGCACCGACCTGCGAGAACCCGAGCGTGATCGGCTTTTGTTGCGCGTGCGCGCCCGACGCGAATACCGTCGCCGCGGCGACGAGCGCACCGGCCGTCAGCTTCCTGATGAATGTCATGGTCCGTCTCCGATGATGTCGTTGTATGTCGCGGCCCGGCCTGGCGCGGTGCCGTGCTGTTGTGGTTCTGCGTGGCGCGGACGCGGTTCGGGGCGGTGCCGGCCGGCGCATGCGGCCGGCCCGGTATGTACGCCCCGGATCAGTCTAGAAACAAGTCCGATAACCTTCCAATGAAATATTGGATTGAAGCGATATCGGTATCGGCATACGTATAAACACCTAGCGCCTGTCTTCGTCTGTTCCAACCGCTTCGACGTCGATGGGGCGGCGCATCCGGCGGCGGCGCACGGATCTTGCTGTCGCCCTTGCAAGCGCCGTTCGCGTCCCGCGACGGCCGCTCCGACAACAAGGAGAACAACGATGCCCGCCGTGCGTGAACCCCCGATCGCCGCACATGGAAACGCTCGTCCGCTGGCGCCTCGCGCCATGAAGAAGCGCGCGTCCCGGCGCGGCTCCGGCACCGAAACCGGCGATCGTTCGGCCGCGCCGCTGCGCCATGTCGACGACCGGCATCCCGGCTACACGCGCCGGCGGTTGCGCCACGGCTTCGCGTACTACACGCAGGACGGCGTCCGGATCCGCGACGCCGACGAAATCGCCCGCATCGATGCGCTCGCGATTCCACCGGCGTATACCGACGTCTGGATCTGCATGGACCCGCGCGGCCACTTGCAGGCGACGGGGCGCGATGCGCGCGGGCGCAAGCAGTATCGCTATCACCCGCAGTGGCGCGAGACGCGCGACGCGAACAAGTACGCGCGGATGGCGGCCTTCGCCCGCGCGCTGCCGCGCATCCGCACGCGCGTCGCGCGTGATCTGGCGCTGCCCGGGATGCCGCGCGACAAGATCGTCGCCACGATCGTCCGGCTGCTCGACACGACGCTCGCGCGGATCGGCAACGCCGAATACGCACGCGAGAACGCGTCGTACGGGCTCACCACACTGCGCAAGCGCCACGTGACGATCCGGCCGGGACAGGTTCGCCTGCGCTTCACGGGCAAGAGCGGCATCGAGCATGACGTGACCGTGGAAGATCCGCGCGTCGGCCGGATCGTGCGGCGCTGCGCGGAGTTGCCCGGCCACGAGCTGTTCCAGTATGTGGACAACGACGGCGCACGTCATTCGATCGGCTCGTCCGACGTGAACGATTATCTGCGCGAGGCGGCGGGCGCGGAGTTCACCGCGAAGGATTACCGGACCTGGGCGGGCAGCGTTCAGGCGCTGGCGTTGCTGCGGCGCATCCCGCATGAGGACGTCACGCAGGCGCGCAAGCAGATCGTCGAAACGGTGCGGGCCGTCGCCGACATATTGCGCAACACGCCGGCCGTATGCCGGCGCTGCTACATCCACCCGGCGGTGCTCGATGCGTTCGAAGCCGGGATGCTCGCGGCGCTGGAGGTACGCCGCTCGCCGCGAGGGCTGCGCGTGGACGAGGCCGCGTTCGCGGCGTTGCTCGAACAGGCGGTGCGTTGATCGTCGAAGAAGTCAAGAAAATGACATGCCCGATACAGCGGCACGCACCGCTCAACGCCCGACAGAATTCGCAGCACTGCGAAAGATCAACGGACGCTCGTCCTGTCGCCCTGCCCGCCGCGCGAACTGCACGGCCTGCTCGACCCGGCCGTGATGCGGAGACTTCGCGCAGACCGGATCGGCCTGCGCCGGATCGCCGGCCAGCATGTACGCCTGGCAGCGGCACCCGCCATGATCCGCATGGCGCTCGTCACAGGTGCGGCACGGGTCGCGCATCCAGCCGTCGCCGCGAAACGCGTTGAACGCGTCGCTTTCGTACCAGATGTCCTTCAGCGACCGGTCGCGCACGTTCGGCAGCACGAGGCCGGGCAACCCGCGCGCGGCATGGCACGGCAGCGCGGTGCCGTCCGGTGCGACGCCGAGGAACACCGAGCCCCAGCCGTTCATGCAGGCCTTCGGCCGCTGCTCGAAGTAGTCGGGCACGACGAACAGGATCTTGCACCGTTCGCCGACGAGCTTGCGGTAGCGGTTGACCGTTTCCTCCGCTTCGCGCAGTTGTTCGGCGGTCGGCATCAGCTGGTCGCGATTCAGCATCGCCCAGCCGTAGTACTGCGTATTCGCGAGTTCGAGAAAATCCGCGCCGAGGTCGAGCGCCATCTCGATGATCTGGCCGACGTGCGGCAGATTGTACCGATGCAGCACGCAGTTCAGCACCATCGGATAGCCGTGCGACTTGATCAGCCGCCCGACGCCGCGCTTGAGGTCGAAGGTGCGCGTGCTGGTCAGGAAGTCGTTCAGCTCGCGCGTCGAATCCTGCAGCGACAGCTGGATATGATCGAGCCCGACCGCCTTGAGCCGGTCGATGCGCGTGGCATTCAGGCCCACGCCGGACGTGATCAGGTTGGTATAGAAACCCAGCGACCGCGCATGCTCGACCAGCACCTCCAGGTCGCCGCGCTGCAGCGGTTCGCCGCCGGAAAAGCCGATCTGCGCGGCGCCGAGCGCGCGCGCGTCGCTGATCACCGTGCGCCATGCGTCGGTATCGAGCTCCGCGCCGTGCGTCGCGAAATCGACCGGGTTGTAGCAGAACGCGCAGTGCAGCGGACAGCGGTACGTGAGCTCGGCAAGCAGCCAGAGCGGCGCGGACGGCTGGTTCGGAGGAGGGGTCATGTCCATGTCAGTCGAGCCAGCCGCGCAGTCGCGCATGATCGAGGAAGCGATAGACGTCCGACGCAAGGTCCGACGTGCTGAACAGCCGCTCGAGTTCGTCGATGATGTCGTCGAGCTCGCGCGTGCCGTCGCAGCGCGCGAGGATCTCGCCCGCGCTCGGGTTGAGCCGGACCATGCCCTCCGGGTACAGGAGCACGTACGCATCCTGGGCCGCCTCCCATTGCAGGCGGTACATGCCCCTCAGCGAGGGGCGCAGCGGCACGCCGCTGACGGCGTCGTTGGAGTTCATGCGGGATACGCCTTTTCAATCGCATCGAGAATCGACCACAGCACATCCAGCTTGAACGACAGGATGTCGAGCGCGCGCCGTTGCGCGTCCGGTGTCGTGAAATGGTTCAGCGTCACCGCGAGCCCGTGTTCGACGTCGCGCTGCGCGAGCGGCACGCGGCTGCGGAAATACTGCAGCCCGGCCGCCTCGATCCACGGATAGTGGGACGGCCAGCCCGCGAGCCGGTCGAGGTGGATCTGCGGCGCGAACATCTCGGTCAGCGACGAGCACACGGCCTCCTGCCACGGCGCGCGCCGCGCGAAATTGACGTAGGCGTCGACCGCGAACCGCACGCCGGGCAGCACATGCTCGAGCGACCACAACTCCGCGCGCTCGATGCCGACCGCCTCGCCGAGCCGCGCCCATGCCTCGATCCCGCCTTCCTGGCCGCCGTGACCGTCGTGGTCGAGAATCCGCTCGACCCACAGCCGGCGCGTGTCGCGATCCGGGCAATTGGACAGGATCGCCGCGTCCTTCAGCGGAATGCTGATCTGATAGTAGAAGCGGTTCGCGACCCAGCCACGAATCTGCGCCGGTGAACACGCGCCGCTATTCAGGCGGCGGTTGAATGGATGGTGGATGTGATAGCGCGATTCGAGCGCGCGCAGGCGCGCCTCGAACTCCTGCGCACTCCAGGGCGTCGCGTGCAGCGCCGCGGCGGGAATCGGTGCGTTCATGGTCAGACCTCGAATTGCATGCCGTCGTGGGCGACCTCGATGCCGTGCTCGCGCAATTGCGCGCGCTGCGCGGAACCGGGGTCGAGAATCGGATTCGTGTTGTTGATGTGCGTGAGGACCTTGCGCGTGTGCGTCGGCAACAGCCGAAGGCGGTCGATCATGCCCGGCCTCGCCGCGTCGCCGCACTGCTCGAGATGCCCCATGTCGGCCGCGTGCTTCGACGACAGGCCGAGGTCGATCATCTCCGTGCCGGTCCAGAACGTGCCGTCCACCAGCACGAGGTCGGCGTCGCGCATCGCGGCGCGCACGCCGTCGTCGACGTCGGCGAGCCCCGGCGCATAGAACGCCTGTCGGCCGCTCGTCGTGTCCTCGATCAGGAGTGCGATGTTGTCGCCCGGCACGCTCGCCTCCCGGCGCGGCGAATAAGGCGGCGGCTTGCTGTCGACCGGCACGGCGGTGAAGCGGATGCCGCCGGCGCCCGGTATTGCGAACGGTTCGCCCGGTGCGATCGTGTGAACGTCGACGCCGCAGTAGTGGCCGAGCAGCGGCACGAGCGGCAGCCCGGTCGACAGGTCGTCGAGCACCGGCGCGCTCGCATACAGCGGCAGCGGCAACGTGCGTTCGCGCAGCATCAGCAGGCCCGTCACATGATCGATCTGCGCGTCGCACAGCACGACGGCGACGATCGCGCTGTCACGGATCGCGCGAGCCGGCTGCAGGTCGGGGGCCGCGCGCAGCTGCGCGAGGATGTCCGGCGACGCGTTCACCAGCACCCAGTCGACGCCGTCGCCGCTGACGGCGATCGACGATTGCGTGCGCGGCACGATGCCGTCGGTGCCGGCCCGCGCGCGACGGCAGTTGCCGCAGTTGCAGTTCCATTGCGGCAGTCCGCCGCCAGCGCCCGAGCCAAGTATCTTGATCTTCATCTGCGTGTGCTCCCGGTGCCGCCCGCATCGTGTCCGTCGATGCGGGCGGCACAGCGCGCGTCGATCAGCGGTTGGCGATGTACATCGTGATTTCGAAACCGAAACGCAGGTCGGTATAGGCCGGGGTGGTCCATTGCATGATGTGTCTCCTTGTTGAGTGGGTGAGTCGAAAAAACCGCATCGATCGAGCGGCCGATACCCATTCAGCAAGGAGCGTGCCGAGGCGTGACTTGCGGCGCGCGACTGTGTGTGAAGGCATGCGGCAGCCGCCGGATGGTCACGGCACCGTCATTCTTACGATTAGCCAACGAAAATATTTCAGAAACCGTCTGGCGACGATTCATGTGACGCTCGGCCGGTTGAGCAAGTGTTGAATCCTTGAACACCGGGTGTTGCAACCTGACACACCGGTGTGACAGTCGCGGCTTGCGTCACGGTTCGTCCCGCTCCAGTGCATCCGGGCCGGCGGCTGGCATCTTGCGGTAGATCGTATTGCGCGATACGCCGAGCGCGCGTGCGGCGGCCGACACGTTGCCGCCGTGACGCGCGAGCGCGGCCGCGATCGCGGAGGCGGCCACGTCCTGCAGCCGCGCATCGCAGGCCGCGGTCGCGAACGCCGGCGCTTCCGATGCGAGCGGCGCAGGCGCACAGGTCTCCTGCGCCGCCGTGCCGCCGTCGCGCCGCACGTCGTCGAAGAAATCGTCCGGCAAATGCTCGCAGCGGATCTCGCAGTCGTCGTCGACCATCGCGGCCGCCGTGCGCAGCAGGTTCGCGAGCTGCCGGAAGTTGCCCGGCCACGCGCAGCGCTCGAACAGCGCCATCACGTCGGGCGCGACGCTCAACGGCCGGCGCCCGGGCCCCGACAACGTCTCCCGTTGCAGCATCTTCTGGACGACCACCGCGAGGTCCGTGCGGTCGCGCAGCGGCGGCAGGCGCACGACGAGGCCATTGAGCCGGTAGTACAGATCTTCGCGAAAGCGGTTCTGCGCGATCATGTCGCGCAGGTCGCGGTGCGTCGCGCAGATGATCGCGATGTCGACGCCGATCGCCTTCGTCGAGCCGAGGGGGTTGACGACGCGCTCCTGCAGCACGCGCAGCAGCCGCACCTGCAGCGGATACGGCATGTCGCCGATTTCGTCGAGAAACAGCGTGCCGCCGTTGGCCTGCAGCAGCTTGCCGGTCGCACCCTTGCGGCGTGCACCGGTAAACGCGCCCTCCTCGTAGCCGAACAACTCGGATTCGATCAGCGTCTCCGGAATCGACGCGCAGTTGACCGCGACGAACGGCCCGTCGCGGCGGGGCGAGTCGTTGTAGATCGCCTGCGCGAGCAGCTCCTTGCCGGTGCCCGTCTCGCCGGTGATCAGCACCGGAATATCCTTGCCGATGACCTTGCGGACCTTCGCGATCACCGCCGCCACCTGCGGATCGCCGGTGTCGAGATAGCTGAGCCGCGACAGGCTCGCCGCTCCCTGCGCGGCAGGCGGGCGCGCGGCCGACGCGGCGCCGTCGTGCACCTCGGCCGGCCGGCTGCCCTCGGCCCGCAACGCGCGCCGGAACTGCACGCGCGCGCAGACCACCGCGCCGTTGCCGAGGTTCAACGACACGTGCTGCTCGGTGCTCGCGCGCATCCGGTCGATCAGTTGCGCGCTCGTCACGTCGAACAGCGACGCGAGCGTATGCGCGCGCAGCGCGGCGAGCGGCATCCCGAGCTGGAACTGCGCGCTGCGATTCGCCGACAGGAAGCGGCCGTCCGCGGTGAACGCGACGATCCCTTCCATCAACGTTCCGAGGAATTCGGGGCGGCCGTGAAACGACACCTGCAACGTCTCCTGGAACGTCGTCGTGAACAGGTGATTCTCGATCATCTGCACCGACATCTTCGCGAGCGCCATCGTGTGCTGGTGATAGCTGCGATGATCGCCCGTCACGTCGAGCACGCCGATCGCGTCGCCGTACGGGTCGAGGATCGGCACGCTCGAGCAGGTCAGGAAATGGTTCGCGGCCAGGAAGTGCTGGTCGCCGTGCACGACCATCGGGCACAGCTCCGCGAGCGCGGTGCCGATCGCGTTGGTGCCCTGCCGGCTCTCCGCCCAGTTCGCGCCGGGGCGCAGCGCGACCCGTTCGGCGCGCCGCAAAAAGTCGTCGTCGCCGATCGAATGCAGGATCAACCCTTCCGCATCGGTCAGCACGATCATGCTCTGCGTATTGACGATCTGCTCGTGCAGCGTCTCCATCACAGGCATCGCATGCACGCACAGCACGCGGTTCTGCTCGCGCTTGAGCGCCAGCGCGGCGCCGGACAGCAGGTCGTAGTCGGGACGTGCAGACGCCTGCAGGCCGAACGTCTCGGACCGCTCATGGGACTTCTGGATCGTCGGCGTCGGCCAGCCGGGCGCATGCGTGGCCCGTGCGTTGGCCGTCGGATGAACGTCATCGCGCATTGTCTCCTCCGGGGATCCTTCCGGTCGGTGCCGGACTTTGTGCTGGATCAAGCAAACTTCGGGCCACGCTGTCGGCAGCGCTTGCGTCGGACGCCGCGCATCGTCACTTGCCGCAAACCGAAATCAAAATGAAAGCAACGCCGATTGCATACGATGCAGGCGACGCGCCGGGACGCAATATCGCGATTCCGCCCGCCGCCGCTGCCCGATCGATCCCGATCGTGGTCGCTGGCGCGATTCTGGCTTTGACGTGAGTCAAGCCCCGGCCTGTTGTCGGGTTCTCCCGGATCCACCCGTTACGGCGTTGACCCGTCACCCTCTTTCCGACACCACATGACGCAGCGACTGCTCCGCTCCGCTTCCGCGCCCCGACCTGCCCTGTGCCGCGACGCATGCCGGATCGCGTGGACCGAATTCGGAAACCCGCACGGCGATCCGGTCGTCGTGCTGCACGGCGGACCCGGCAGCGGGAGCCGACCGGCGGTGCTCAGCCTATTCGACCTGACACGCATGCGCGTCGTGCTGGTCGACCAGCGCGGCGCCGGCGCATCGACGCCGCGCGGCGGCCTGCGTCACAACAACACGATGCGCCTGGTCGGCGATCTCGACGCGCTGCGTGCACGGCTCGGCATCGCGCGCTGGTGCGTCGTCGGCGGTTCGTGGGGCGCGGCGCTCGCGCTCGCCTACGCGGGACGGCATCCGTCGCACGTGACCGGCGTCGTGCTGCGCGGGTTGTTTCTGACGTCGTCGCGCGAAGTGCGCGGCCTGTTCGTCGGCACGCGCGTGCGAGCGCCGCGGGCCTGGCAGCACCTGACTGCCGCCGCCGGCACCGCGCGCGCCGATCGCCTGATCGCCTGCTGCGCGCGGCGTCTCCAGCCAGGCGCCGGTGCGGCGCGGCAGCGTGCGGTCGCGCTCGCATGGAACGCGTATGAAGATGCGGTCCTGACCGGGCGGCCGGCGCGCGGCGCGCGACCGACGCAACCGGCCATCGACCGGCTGATCGACAAGTACCGGATCCAGGCGCACTACCTCCAGCGCAACTGCTGGCTCGGGGAGCGCCGCTTGCTGGCGCTGGCGCGACAGGCCGCGCAAGCCGGCGTGCCGTTGCATGCCGTGCACGGCACGCGAGACCGCGTGTGCCCGGTCGACAACGTCGATCGGCTCGCGCGCGCGGTGCCGGCGGCCGTCGTCGAGCGCGTGCCGGCCGGGCATCTCATGAGCGACGACGCCCTCGCGCGTGGCGTCGCTCGCGCGGTCCGTAAGATGCTCGACGTCACGGCAGCGGACGCACCGCAACACGCCGAGCCGTCCGTTCAGTCCCACGCATAGCGGGCGCCCACCCACGCGCCGCGCGGCGCGCCCGGCCCGACGAACTGCTCGTTGACGGGGTTGAGTCCGTCGAACGAATGATTCGGACCGTTGAAGAAATTCCGGCCGAGCATCCCGAAGCTCGCGTAATGCTTGTCGAGCAGGTTGGTGATCGACGCGAACAGTTGCAGGCGCTTCGTCACCTGCCACGTCGTATCGAGGTCGATCAGGACATAGCCGGGCACCTTCCCGTTCGCGTCCTGGTTGTTCTCGTCGCCGCGCGCGAACACCCCGCTGCGATACGTGATGTTGGTGCCGACGTTCCACTTCGGCGTCGCCGCATAGTCGAGCCTCAGCTTCACGGTGCTCGACGGAATCCCGGGAATGCGGTCGCCGGAGCGAACGACGATGTTGCCTTGCGCATTGGCGCTCGAATTGCTCGCGCTGCTTTCGGTCCACGTCGAACGGTAGGTGGCGTCGACATAGCTGTAGCTGACACCGATGCCGACCGGCCCCAGCTGCGTATGGCCCGCCAGCTCGAAGCCTTGCCGGCGCGTCTTGCCGACGTTCTGGAAATAGCCGAGCGTGCTCGCACCGCCATTGCTGCTGATGAACTGGATGTCGTCGTCGAGCGTCGTGCTGTAGACGGCCGCGCTCCACGTCGTCGCCTCACCGCTTCGGCCGCGCGCGCCCAACTCGATCGTCTTCGCGATCACCGGCTTCAGCGCCGGGTCGGCGAGAAAGTCGTTCGGCAAGGAGCACGGCGCGGCCGGATCGGCGCATGCGAGCTCGATCGCTGTCGGCGAGCGCATTCCTTCGTTGTACGTCGCATATGCGGTGAAGCCGGGCACGGGATTCCACGTCACGCCAACGGCCGGATTGAACCGCGAGAACGTATGACGCGCGGTCAGCAACGGCTGCAGGCCGCTCGCGTCCTCGATCGCCGCGCGCGACCAGTTGTAGCGCCCGGCCAACGTAAGCGACCATTGCCGCGTCAGCGCCAGCGTGTCGTCGAAGTAGACGCCGTAGCTGGCGTTGCGCGTCTTCGCGCGCGTCTTCCGGGTGAAGTCGCCGATGCCGACCGTCGCACGCGCATCCGTGAACATCGCATCCTGCGACGACTGCTCGAAACCCGAGTTAGCGAGATCGGCGGACGCGCCCACGACGAACTGGTTGTCCAGGCCCGCGAGCTTGCCGAGCAGCGTCAGCTGCAGGTTCGCGCCGTAGCTGTCGGTCGTGATCACCGAGCGGTCGTTGGTCGCCTGCACGGCGTCGGTGGCGCCGCTGCCGTCGACGCTGCCGAAATCGTCGTTTACGTTGCTGCTGGTGTTGGTGTTGCGGTAATGCCGGTAATAGACGTTGCCGCTGAGCTGCACGTGATCGCCGAATGAATGGTCGCCCGACACGGTGACGTACGCGGCGCTGTTGCGATTCAGGTCTGGATAGGTATAGGCCTGCGCGCGATTGTCGAGAAACGAGCGCGGAATCGTCTGCGAGCCTTGCAGCGCATTGTCCGCGCCGCCGGCAGAGATCGACAGCGTCGTATCGGCGTCGGTGTAGCGCAGCTTGCCGAATCCCTGCCGCACGCGGCTCGCATTGTGATCGGCCCAGCCATTGTCGTTCGCAACGTTGCCCGTCACGTAGTAGTCGAGGTTGCCGCCGATGCGCCCGCCCTGCTCGATCTGCGCGGTCTTGCGTCCCCACGAGCCGACCGATACCTGTGCGGCACCGCCCGGGCTCGTCTTGCCGTTCTTCGTCGTGATCGCGAGCGCGCCGCCGAGCGTGTTGAGCCCATAGGTCGGATTCGAACCGGGGATCAACTGCATCGTGTCGATCGCCACCTGCGGGATGAGATCCCAGTTCACGACGTCGCCGAACGGCTCGTTCACGCGCACGCCGTCTACGAACACCGACAGCCCTTGCGGCGTGCCGACGACCGGCGATGCCGTGAAGCCGCGATAGTTCACGTCCGTCTGGTACGGATTGCCCTGCGCCTCGTTGATATCGACGCTCGACACGTTCTTCTCGAAGTAGTCGGTCAGTACGCCGCCGTGCTGACGCGTGATGTCCTCGCCGCGAATCGTCTGGACGTTGGCCGGCACGCGCGACAGCGGCGTGCCGATCCCGAGCAGCGGCGTCGTGCCGACGACGACGATCGGCGCGAGCGTCGGCGCATCGACGTTGCCGGCCGGTTCGAGCTGCGCCGACGCCGGCGTCAGCCAGCCGCCGAGCATGCCGCCGAGGCACAGCGTGACGCCCGCGCGCCGGACGACGAAGCGGCGTTTCGCCCCATCCGATTCCTTCATCTCCACGTCTCCTATTTTCTTGTCTTATCGTCGTTATATCGTTGTCCGTACCGATATGTCGGCGACGTCTCAGCTGACGTCTGTCGCCTCACCGCGCCGTACCGGCATCGCCGTCCGCCGTCGCGATCGCCACATGCGCGACACGCGCGCGCCCGATCGACGCGATGACACCGGCCACGGTGCCGAATGCCTCGTTGCGGTCCGCGTGCAGGCTGACGCTCGTCCGCGGGTCGCGCGCGACGCGGCGTGCCAGCACGGCTTCGACCTCGGCTGGCGTGACCTGTGCGCCGTCGATACGGACCGCGCCGTGCGCGTCGACGGTCACGGTGACGGTCGATGCATGCATGTCGCGCGCCGGGGCGGCCGCCTTCGGCAGGTCGATGCGGACCGCATGCGTCATCAGCGGCGCGGCGACCATGAAGATCACCAGCAACACGAGGACGACATCGACGAGCGGCGTCACGTTGATCTCGCCGAGCGGTTCGCCCGCGTCGGCTTCGCGGTTATCCGTCCTCATACGGCCGCCCGACGCACGGCGGCCGCGTCACTCGCGGCCGGGAGCGCGGCATGCACCGGCGCGTCGATCCTGAACCGCCGCTGCTCGGCCAGCGCGATCAGGTCCTGCCCGAACTCATCGAGCCCGGCCGTCACGGTCTTGAGTCGCCGCAGGAACAGGTTGTACGCCAGCACGGCCGGAATCGCGACGCCGATGCCGATGCCGGTCGCGACCAGCGCCTGGCCGATCGGCCCCGCGATCGCATCGATGCCGTTCGTGGCCGACGCCGTCATCGACTGCAGCGTGTGGACGATGCCGAACACGGTGCCGAACAGCCCGACGAACGGCGCGACGCTCGCGATCGACGCGAGCACGGTAAGCCCGCGCTCGAGCGACCGCTGCGCGCGCCGGATCTCGCGTGCGAGCGTGCGTTCGAGCAGATCGCGGCGATCCCACGCGACCAGTGCGGCAGGTGCGTGCGGCTCGGGCGCGTCGAGATCGCGCAATGCGATGCACACGGCACCTTGCAGACGCGCGTTCAGGCTGGCGGCCGCATCGTCGTCCGTCGGCATCGACAGCACCGGGCGATCGCCGCGGCGCGCGGAAAAACGGCGGTTGCCGAGCGCGACGCGCGCATACAGCAGCGTCTTGACGACGATCAGCGTCCAGGTGAGCGCCGACAGCACCGCGAGGAGTGCAAATGCGCCGACGACCGCGTAGTGGATGTAATCTGACATGACGGATTCCTTAGTTTCCGAGTTTGAACACGACCGGCACCCTGACCCAGCCGTCGATCGATTCCGTACCGCGCTTCGCCGGTACGAAGCGCCAGTCCGAGACCGCCGCGACGGCCGCATCGTCGAGCGCGTCGTGTCCGCTGCTCGCCGACAGCAGCACCTGGTCGGGCCGGCCGGTCGCGAGCACATGCACATTCAGGAACGTGGTGCCTTCCCAGCCGCGCCGCTGCGCGACGTCCGGATAATCGGGTGCGGGATTGCGCAGGTACGCCGCCGCGAAGCGCGGTGCGGTAACGGGTTTGGGTTTGGGTTTGGGTTTGGGTTTGGGTTTGGGTTTGGGTTCGGTAGAAGATTGCGCGCCCGGCATTGCCTGCGCGGCAACCGTCGCGGTATCCGCCGCTGCATTTTCAGCGGCAGGCTGAGCTGACTCCTGCCCCGGCACGGTTCGCCCACGCTCACTGTCCGGCTGCGACGCCGCGGTGACGGCGGCTGGCTTGCGCGAAGGACCTGCATGATCGGCCTGATGCGTTGCGGCCACACTCGGCCGAGCCTCTCGATGCACGGCTGTTTCTCGGCTCGAATGCGACGGCATAGCCTCGTGAGGAACCTGCGTCGCGGCATCCACCCGACGATGCACACCAGGCTCTGCCACCCGCGCGAATTCGCTCGCGTCCACCTCGACGGCGAGTGCGCGCGGCAGCGTCTGGCGTCCACCGGATACCCATGCGTGCCACAGGGCGACCACGATGGCCGCATGAACGGCGAATACCGTTATCGCGACGGCTCGCAACGGTTCGCGTGCGGCCTGCGGCATCTCGATCGTCGGCGCGTACGGGCCGGCGGGCGCGACGCAGTATGCGAGCGCGACCACGCGGCGGCGCTCGCACCTGCGAGCAGCATTGGACGAAATCGGGACATGCATGGCGGTCTCTCGTTGCGCGGAATCATTCCCGTGTCGAACGGCAAGAAGCATGCCGATCCGCGCAACACCCGGCCGGCCGCCGATCGAAGCCGCCACGCATCGATACGCAACCGCGCATCTGTTGCAGTTCGTGCCACCCCTGTTGCGCCTGTGTCAATTTGGATCAACGAGCCGACGCCTTCGGCCGCGCACCGCACTGTCATGTTTCGCAACACTCGACCCGCGGTTGTCCCCGAACGCAACACACGCGGATCATCCGCGCCACGCCGCGCACGTCGTAGCAGCGCGCACGATCGGCCGCCCGGCCTTGCGCGACAGGGCGCGCGCCTCAATGGCATGCGATTTGCGTGACTGGCTGCGCACTGGACCCGGATCCCCACCCTGCCGGCCCGGCCATGTGTTGGCCGCGGTGCGACCACAATGACTCTGGAGACAACCATGAAAAAACTCTCGGCTTCGACGAGCCGACTGGCAACGATCGGAATCGCGGCGGCGGCCGCGATCGCCCTGAATCCCGGCCTGGTGGACGCTGCCGCGGATTATCCGGCGGTCACGTACCAGCGGCTCACGGATGCGCAACGCGATCCGGGCTGGCTCACCTACTACCGCACGTACAACGGCCAGGCGCATTCGCCGCTCAAGCAGATCGACGCGTCGAACGTGAAGCAGCTCACGCAAGCGTGGAGCTACAAGTTTCCGGCCGAGCTGAAGCAGGGTTTCGAAGCCACGCCGATCGTCAACGGCCGCTACCTGTTCGTGACCACGCCGAAGGACAACGTGTACGCGTTCGACGCGGCCACCGGCGCGCAATTGTGGAAATACGAACCGAAACTCGGCGCCGAATCATTCAAGACGGCCTGCTGTGACGTCGTGAACCGCGGCGTCGCGCTGTACGGCAAGAACGTCTACGTCGCGATGCTGAGCGGCGAGGTGGCCGCGCTGGATGCACAGACCGGCGCACTCGTGTGGAAGAAGCAGATGTTCGAGCCGGGGCTCGGTTATGCGTTCTCGCTCGCGCCGCTCGCGCTCGACGGCGCGATCGTGGTCGGCAGCTCGGGCGGCGAATACGGCGCACGCGGCTTCATCGCGGCGCTCAGCCCGAACGACGGTACGCTGCTGTGGAAACGCTTCACCATTCCTGGCCAGGGCGAGAAGCACGCTGACACCTGGCCCGACGGCATGCAGGCGCACGGCGGCGCACCGGCCTGGCTGACCGGCACCTACGACGCGGCGACGCGCACGCTGTACTGGGGCGTCGGCAACCCGGGGCCGTGGCTCGCCGACCTGCGCCCGGGCGACAACCTGTACTCCGATTCGCTGCTCGCGCTGGATCCGAAGAACGGCGACCTCAAGTGGCACTACCAGTACACGAAGCACGACACCTGGGACTATGACGGCGTCAACACACCCGTGCTCGCGACGATCAAGTACAAAGGCAAGGAGCACGACGCGATCATCCACGCGGACCGCAACGGCTACTTCCATGCGATCGATCGCGACACCGGCAAGCTGATCTATGCGGAGCCGTTCGTGAAGGCGACGTCGGTGACCGGCTACACGGAAGACGGCGCGCCGATCCAGGATCCCGCGAAGTATCCGAAGGTCGGCACGACGATCGACACGTGCCCGAGCTTCCTCGGCGGCAAGAACTGGTGGTCGGTGTCGTACGACCCCGTGCGCCATCTCGCGATCGTGCCGGCGCTGCATGCGTGCATGAGCTTGTCGGGCAAGTCGGTCAACTACATGGAAGGGCTGCCGTATCTCGGCGAAGGTTTCGAGATCAAGCCCGAGCCGGGCAGCGAAGGCTACGGCGAACTTCAGGCGATCGACGTGAACACCGGCAAGAAGGTATGGAGCCACTGGAGCAAGCTGCCGTGGAACGGCGGCGTCGCGACGACCGCGAGCGGCCTCGCGTTCAGCGGCTCGCTCGACGGCCATCTGTACGCGTTCGACGTCGCCACCGGCAAGGTGCTGTGGGAGAGCCCGAAGCTCGCGAGCGGGATCATCGCGCAGCCGTCCGTCTTTGAAGTCGACGGCAAGGAGTACGTAGCGGTACTCGCCGGCTACGGCGGCGCGAATCCGATCTGGGGCGGCCCGATGGCCAAGGCAGCTGACGACGTGCCGCGCGGCGGCACGCTGTACGTGTTCGCCCTCGACCGCGGCTGATCGGCATCCCGCCAATCGTATTGCGCCCGCGCCGCCGGCGTGGGCGCTCCTCCCTTTCTCCTGTTCAACCGAGCGTACGATCATGAACATCCGACTTTCCCGCCTCGCCGTGGCCTGTGCGCTCGCGGCAGGCACGGCGCTGGCACCGGCGCTCTCCACGGCCGCGACGACGGTGCGCGTCTGCTCGCTGCCGGGCACGCCGACGGCCGCGCTCGACAAGGCCGTCGCTCGCGACGTGTTCCGCACGGCCGGCATCGCCGCGAACTTCTCCGGGCACGACGCGGGCGGCAACGACGACGACGGCGTGTCCGCGCATGAGCTCGCCGGCATCCTCGAACACGACTGCGACGTGCTCGCCGGTTTTCCGCGCTCGGCCATCGCCGACGCATCCGATACGAAACTGCTGTTCTCGCAGGGCTATCTGCGCTCGGGGTACGTAAGCGTCACGCGCCGCGATGCCGGCGCGCCGGCCACCGGCCGCGAAATCGTCGCGGCGACCTACGCGAGCCCCGCGCAATTGATCGCAGTTCAGCAGAAGAACGCGCGCTTCGATCTCGAGAACACGTCCGAGCAAACGGTCGACGCGGTCGCGCGCGGCCGCGCGCATCGCGCGATCGTCTGGTATCCGGCAGTCGTCGCGTATCAGGCGGCGCATCCGAAACAGGCGTTCCGCATCGGCGCGACGTCGTCGCCGTATGCGGAATGGCAGCTCACGTTTGCGTTCGCGCCGCGCTCGGCCGAATTGCAGCAACGTATCGACGCGGCACTCACGCAAATGAAGAACAACGGCCGGCTCGCCGCGCTGACCCGCAAGTGGACGCTGCCCGGCAGCGCACTCGAGGCGCACGAGTCGCGCATGCCGTCGCGTTTCCTCGACGGCGCGACGGCGAGCGCAGGCCGCGTGCCCGGTAGCCTGCTGCGCGCGCGCAACGTGCCGGCCGACGGCGGCTTCATCCGCGTCGGCGCGAGCACCGGTGACGCCGCGCCGTCCTTCGACGCGGCCCAGGTCGCCCACGGCAAGGAAATCTACGGCAATGCGTGCGCAAAGTGCCACGGCGCCGATCTCGAAGGCAACACCGCGCCCGCGTTGAGCGGCCCATCGTTCGCGCCGCTGTCGCATTCGCACCTGACGATCGGCGGCGTGTTCGGCTACATGGCGACCAACATGCCGGCGGACCAACCCGGCAAGTTGAAGGACGACGAATACGCGGACCTGATGGCCTTCCTGCTCGCGTCGAACGGCTATGCCGCCAGCAAGAACAAGCTGACGGCCGATACCGCTCACGCGTCGACCGCGCCGCTCGTCGCCGGGCCCGCCGCGCATAAGGACGCAAGCCAGTAACACCGGGCAAGCGGCTTCGCCAAGCGATGCGGGCCGCGCCCTTCCCCACGATTTCATCTTCAACAGGAAACGACCGTGACGTACCCGACCTCCCGCAGAACCTTCATCATCAACGCCATCGGCCTGTGCGCGACGCTCGCCGCCGCACGCACGGCATGCGCGGCGCCGCCGCTCGTCGACGAGAACGATCCGGCCGCGAAGACGCTTGGTTATCGCGCGCACGCGTCCAGCGTGGACGCCGCGCAGTTCCCGAAATACCAGGCCGGCCAGCGCTGTGCAAATTGCCGCTTCTACAAGGGCGAAGCGGCGGACACCGCCGGCACGTGTCCGATGTTCGCCGGCAAGCTGGTCGCGGCGGACGGCTGGTGCAACGTGTATGCGAAGCGCGCGTGACGCGTCGCGCGACGGGCTGCCGGCGCGACACGCACCGGCGCCCGCGGCCGGTAGCGACGACGGCGCACCGCCGCACGCGGTCGCGCATCTGCACGCGCTGATCGCGACCGGCCTGTCGCGCGGCTTCGTCACGCGCGGCGACATCATCGACGCGCTGCCCGACGACGATGCGAGCGAGAGCAGCATCGATGCGGCCGCCGCCGTGCTCGCCGAACTCGGCATCGCGGTGTCAGACAGCGTCGATGCCGCGAGCGGCTGGACGCTCGACCGCTACTTCCGCCCGGCGCCACCCGCGCGCGCATGGGTCGACGGCGCCGGCACGCTCGCCGCAGCCGACCTGATCGCGCCGCGCACGACCGATCCGGTCCGGCTGTACCTGCGCGAGATGGGCACGACGCCGCTCCTCACCCGCGATGAGGAATTCGCATACGCGCAGCGCATCGAGCGCGGCCGCGCGGCGTCGGTCGCGGTGCTGTGCGGCGATCCCGATGCGCTCGACGCGCTCGTGTCGATTCGTACCGAGATCGCCGAATGCCGAGCCGCCGCATCGACCTACGTGATCTTCCTCGCCGACGCCACGCGCGACGCTCGACGATCCATTGACGCCGATGCAGGCGCCTCGCCTGCCGCCGCCGGCGAGCCCGGGCGCGACGACGAGGCGCCATCGGAGGATTCGGCCTGGCGCGACGCGGTACTGGCACGGCTCGCCCGCATCGACGCAATCGCGGACGGCATTCGTGCCGCGCTGGCCTCGGGCGGCACCGCGTCTGCCGCGTATCGCACGCACGTACGCGACGCCGCCGCGCTGCTCGGCACGCTGTGTCTGTCCGCCCGCGCACTCGAACGAATGAGCGAACCGTTACGCAGCCGCGCGCGCCGGCACCGCGCGCTGCGCGGCCGGTTGGCGCGATTGTTGGCCGACGTGGGCGTCCCACCCTCATTCGCGCAGACGGACCACGACGATCACGCCGGCTGGCTCGCGTCGTGCATTGCCGCGCATCCGGCCTGCGCGCCGACACTGACGCGACGCGCGGCGGAATTCGTCGACGCACGCGTCGCGATCGTGCGCGATGCCCCGGCGTCGGAACTGCCGCCCGGTGCGACCGCGTCGCTCGATGCCCGGCTCGGCGCGATCGAACGCGCGATGCAGCCGGCGAAAGCGGGCTTGTTCGACGCGAACCTGCGGCTCGTCGTGTCGATCGCGAAGCGCTATCCCGATCGCGGGCTGCCGTTCGCGGACCTGATCCAGGAAGGCAACATCGGCCTGTTGAAGGCCATCGAGCGCTACGACTACCGGCGCGGCTTCCGGTTCTCGACCTACGCGACCTGGTGGATCCGGCAGGCGATCACGCATGCGCTCGCCGACCTCGGCCGCACGATCCGCGTGCCGACGCATACGGTCGATGCGTTGAACAAGCTGACGCGGCTCGCACGTGAGCATCGGCAACGCGCGGGCACGGCCGCGACGCCTGCCGAACTGGCCGTCCACATGGGCGAGCCGGTCGACAAGGTGCGCGATCTGATGGCGATCGTGAAGGAACCGGTGTCGGCGGACCTGCCGGTTTCGCCGGAAGGCGACATGACGTTCGCCGACGTCGCGCCGGATCTGTCGTCGCCGTCGCCGGAGGACGCCGCCGGCGCCACCCAGTTGCGCAACACGATCGCCGCCGCGATCGACCGGCTGCCGCCGCGCGAGGCGATGGTGCTCCGGCTGCGCTACGGGTTGCATGCGGACGAAGGCTGCTCGCTGCGCGACATCGGCCGCCAGATGAACCTGTCCGCCGAACGCGTGCGGCAGATCGAGGTGTCCGCGCTCACGCGCCTTCGTGCGTCCGACGCGCTCGGCGTGCTGCGGTCGTTCATCGCATAGCACGGCCTCAGTCCCACGGCGCGCACGCCGCGCGTCGTGCGTCGTGCGTCGTGTTGACGCCTGCAACACCCGTTGCTGCATTTCGACGCAACTTTCACGCTGACAAGAGCGCCGCTCGTTCCGTCTTTCATTGCTATGCAATGCAGAGCAATTATCGGGAACCGCGCGCCACCGTACACACACGCCTTACCGGCCGAAGACCCACGCAATTGGCATGCAAGTTGCGTTTCAACGGTCATGCGACACCCAACGCTTTCCATGGAGACCATCTTGACTGCCCTCGTATCGATCCTGCAGGAGCGCCGAATCTTCGAACCGACGGCCGACACGCGCGAGCGCGCGACCATTTCCGGCATGCCGGCCTACCGCGCGCTGGCCGCCGAAGCCGAGCAGGATTACGAAGGCTTCTGGGCGCGTCTCGCGCGCGAAGGCCTGACCTGGCACAAGCCGTTCACCAAGGTGCTCGACGAGAGCAACGCGCCGTTCTACAAGTGGTTCGACGACGGCGAACTCAACGCGTCGTACAACTGCCTCGACCGTCACGTCGAAGCCGGCAACGGCGAACGCGTCGCGGTGATCTTCGAAGCCGACGACGGCACCGTCACGCGCGTCACCTATGCCGACCTGCTCGCTCGCGTTTCGCGCTTCGCGAATGCGCTGAAGAAACGCGGAATCGGCAAGGGCGATCGCGTCGTCATCTACATTCCGATGTCGATCGAAGGCATCGTCGCGATGCAGGCCTGCGCGCGCATCGGCGCCACGCACTCGGTCGTGTTCGGCGGCTTCTCCGCGAAATCGCTGAACGAGCGGCTCGTCGACGTCGGCGCGGTCGCGCTCATCACCGCCGACGAGCAGGCGCGCGGCGGCAAGACGCTGCCGCTCAAGAGCATCGCCGACGAGGCGCTCGCCATGGGCGGCTGCGAAGCCGTCAAGAGCGTGATCGTCTATCGCCGCACCGGCGGCACGATCGACTGGCACGCCGGGCGCGACCTGTGGATGCACGAGATCGCCGACAGCGAATCCGACACGTGCGCACCCGAATGGGTCGGCGCCGAGCATCCGCTGTTCATCCTGTATACGTCGGGCTCGACCGGCAAGCCGAAGGGCGTGCAGCACAGCACCGGAGGCTATCTGCTGTGGGCCGCGCAGACGATGAAGTGGACCTTCGACTGGAAGCCCACCGACGTGTTCTGGTGCACGGCCGACATCGGCTGGGTCACGGGCCACACGTACATCACCTACGGCCCGCTCGCGTGCGGCGGCACGCAGGTGGTGTTCGAAGGCGTGCCGACTTACCCGGACGCAGGCCGCTTCTGGAAGATGATCAACGATCACAAGGTCACGGTGTTCTACACCGCGCCGACCGCGATCCGCTCGCTGATCAAGGCCGCCGAGGCCGACGACAAGGTCCATCCGAAGAGTTACGACCTGTCGAGCCTGCGCATCATCGGCACGGTCGGCGAACCGATCAATCCGGAAGCGTGGATGTGGTACCACAAGCACGTCGGCCAGGAACGCTGCCCGATCGTCGACACGTGGTGGCAGACCGAAACCGGCGGCCACATGATCACGCCGCTGCCGGGCGCGACGCCGACGGTGCCGGGTTCGTGCACGCTGCCGCTGCCGGGCATCATGGCCGCGGTGGTCGACGAGACGGGGCAGGACGTGCCGAACGGGCAAGGCGGCATTCTCGTCGTCAAGCGTCCGTGGCTGGCGATGATCCGCACGATCTGGGGCGACCCGGAGCGTTTCAAGAAGAGTTACTACCCGGAAGAACTTGGCGGCACGCTCTACCTCGCCGGCGACGGCACGGTGCGCGACAAGGACACCGGGTACTTCACGATCATGGGCCGCATCGACGACGTGCTGAACGTGTCGGGTCACCGGCTCGGCACGATGGAGATCGAGTCGGCGCTGGTTTCGCACGAGCTGGTTGCGGAAGCGGCGGTGGTCGGCCGCCCGGACGACACGACGGGCGAGGCGGTGGTCGCGTTCGTGGTGCTGAAGCGTTCGCGTCCGGAGGGCGAGGAAGCGGCGGCGCTCGCGAAGACGCTGCGCGACTGGGTCGGCAAGCAGATCGGGCCGATCGCGAAGCCGAAGGACATCCGCTTCGGCGACAACCTGCCGAAGACGCGCTCGGGCAAGATCATGCGGCGCCTGTTGCGCTCGCTCGCCAAGGGCGAGGCGATCACGCAGGACACGTCCACGCTCGAGAATCCGGCGATCCTCGAGCAGCTCGGCCGGCCACTCTGAACGACGGGGCCGGCATCGGCCGGCCCTACCCGACCTCTTCGACGCACGCGCGTTCGGGCGCCCATCCCCGCCATGAACGCGTCGCATGCGGCCGACACCCGGCCGCGCACGTGCGTTCCGCCGCGCCCCATCCTGCGTATGCGGCCCGCGCGACGTACACCACTTCGCGGATGTCCGTCGCATTCCCCGTTCGATGCATCGACGTACAACAACACTGGAGACACCCAATGAAAAGCAGAATCGTGATCGGTTGCGCCGCACTGGCGGGCGCGATGGTGAGCAGCAGCGCCTTCGCGCAGAGCAGCGTGACGCTGTACGGCAACCTCGACGCCGCGTTGCTGTATACGAGCAAGACGCTCGACGCCGCCACCGGCGCGAACGCCGGCCATCAGTTCGCGATGACCGACACCGGCATGACGCCCACGACGTTCGGGATGACCGGCACCGAGGATCTCGGCGGCGGCCTCAAGGCGAAATTCCAGCTCGAAAGCGGCTTTGCCGTCACCAATGGCGCGTTCGCCCATTCGAACGGCAACTTCTTCGGCCGCCAGGCGTGGGTCGGGCTCGATGGCGGCTTCGGCACGGTCAAGACCGGCGTGCAGTACTCGCCGTTCCTGCTCGCGATCTTCGATTCGGATCCGCGCAGCTTCTCGCACTTCGGTAGCGGGCTGATCAACTACGTCGACAACGTGCTGGTGACGGGCCTGTTCAACCCGAACGCCGTGTCGTACACCAGCCCGACGATCGCCGGCCTCACCGGCAGCGCGATGTTCGCGTTCGGCGGCAAGGCAGGCGACTTCCAGGCCGGCCGCCAGTATTCGGCGAGCCTCAAGTATGAACATGAGGGCTTCATGATCGACGCCGCGTTCTACGACGGCAACGACGGCACCAACCCGACGCCGACGCCGAGCACCGTCGCGTTCGTCGGGCGCACGATCGGCGCCGCGTACCGCTTCGGCCCGGTCACCGCGAAGGCATCGTTCACGAGCTACAAGGTCGGCGGATCGTTCAGCAACAACGTGTATGGCGGCGGCCTCGATTACCAGGCCACGCCCGCCGTCGACCTGAACGGCGGCGTCTGGTTCACCAGCGATCGCAACGACACCGCCAATCACTCGCTGCTCGCAGCCGTCGGCACGACCTACAGCCTGTCGAAGGCAACCGCGCTGTACGCGCAGGTCGCGATGGTCAACAACCACGGTGCGATGAACACCGGGCTCGGGATCAACAACGCGCTTTACGCGGTCACCGGCACGACCGTCGGCGCGAACGTCGGGATCCGCCACATGTTCTGATGCGCTGGCGGCGGTTCAAGTGCCGAATCGCCGCCTCCGCGTATTCGCAGTCCGAATTATCTTGCACCGACTTCGACACGCGAATATGCGCCCGGATTCGGTGCAACTTTCATCGCGCGCGCATCCGTACGCGATGCATCGCCGATCCCATGCCCGCACGATCCGCCACCGGCAAGATCAACGCCCGGTATAGACCGCCATCGACGCGGCCCGGACCGCCATCTACCGAACCTGCTGTTATCCGGAGTTGCCCGGCTGCGCCATCCGTGTCGTTTTCCACCGGTTTCCGGGCGCATGACCGATAGTCCGCGTTTCCCGTTTCTCTACACTGCTTCACACCAGCACACACCTGCCGGATGTCGCATGACGCGCGCCGCATCACCGACATCACGGCGATCCCGAGACAACCGCCTTCGTCCCCGACGGTTCCGCATCCGCTCGGCCGGCCGAAGGCCCCTCCAGGAGCGTTCATTGAGTTCATCGCAAGCGCACCCCGCGAAAGCCCGGTCTTCGCGCAAGTCCCTCAAGCTGGACGACATCACGATCGTCGACCCTGCCGTCCTGAAGCGTGCGGTCGGAGCCATGGCGTTCGGCAATGCGATGGAATGGTTCGACTTCGGCGTCTACAGCTATATCGCCGTCACGCTCGGCAAGGTGTTCTTCCCGTCCAGCAGCCCGTCCGCGCAACTGCTCGCGACCTTCGGCACCTTCGCCGCCGCGTTCCTCGTGCGACCGCTCGGCGGCATGGTGTTCGGCCCGCTCGGCGACCGCATCGGCCGCCAGCGCGTGCTCGCCGCCACCATGATCATGATGGCCGTCGGCACCTTCGCGATCGGCCTGATCCCAAGCTATGCGTCGATCGGCATCATGGCGCCCGTGCTGCTGCTCGTCGCCCGCCTCGTGCAGGGCTTCTCGACCGGCGGCGAATACGGCGGCGCCGCCACCTTCATCGCCGAGTTCTCGACCGACAAGCGCCGCGGCTTCATGGGCAGCTTCCTCGAATTCGGCACGCTGATCGGCTACACGCTCGGCGCGGCGACCGTCGCGATACTGACGGCGACGCTGTCGCAAGAAGCGCTGCTGTCATGGGGCTGGCGCGTGCCGTTCTTCATCGCCGGTCCGTTGGGCCTCGTCGGCCTGTACATCCGGATCAAGCTCGAGGAGACGCCCGCGTTCAAGAAGGAAGCCGAGGCGCGCGAAGCGGACGAACGATCGCGCCCGAAGCAGTCGTTCGGCACGCTGCTCATCGAACAGTGGAGGCCGCTGCTCCAGTGTGTCGGCCTCGTGCTGATCTTCAACGTGACCGACTACATGGCACTGTCGTACCTGCCCAACTACCTGTCGGCGACGCTGCACTTCAACGAAACGCACGGCCTGTTCATGGTGCTGCTCGTGATGGTGCTGATGATGCCGATGACGCTTTACGCCGGGCATCTGTCGGACCGGCTCGGCCGCAAGCCGGTGATGATGTTCGGCTGCGTCGGCCTGCTCGTGCTGTCGGTGCCCGCGCTGCTGCTGATCCGCTCCGGCGGGATGCTGTCGGTGTTCGGCGGGATGCTGATCTACGGCACGCTGCTGTCGACCTTCACCGGCGTGATGCCGTCGGCGCTGCCCGCGCTGTTCCCGACGCGGATCCGCTACGGCGCGCTCGCGATCGGCTTCAATGTGTCGGTGTCGCTGTTCGGCGGCACGACGCCGCTCGTCACCGCATGGCTCGTCGATCGCACCGGCGACCTGATGATGCCGGCCTACTACCTGATGGGCGCATCGTTCATCGGCATCGTGTCGGTGCTCGCGCTGCGCGAAACCGCACGGCGGCCGCTGCCCGGCTCCGCGCCGTGTGTCGCAAGCCGCGCGGAAGCGCAGGACCTGATTCGCCGCGGCGTTGACGAGGGGCGCGTGCGCGACCGCAAGTTCACGCCGGTCGGCGAACGCGCGTAATGCAGTGATGAAGTGATGCAAGCCGTTGCGTCGTCATGCGGCGCCGCACGGCGCCCTCCCCGCGGGCGTCGCGCATGTGACGCTCAGCCCGCCGCGAGTTGCTGTTCGTCGAACCAGTCGAGCAGCGTCCGCGTGACGAACGCGGGATTCTCCAGGTTCGAGATGTGACCTGCGTCCGGCACCAGCGCATGGCGACAACCGATCACGCTCGCCATCTTCACCGTCTCCGACGGCGGACGCGCCATGTCGCCCGCGCCGCACATCAGCAGCGTGCGCTCGGCATCCAGTTCGGCGAGTGCGGCCAGCGTATCCGGTCGCCCGAAGATCAGTCGACCGAGCGGGACGATCGACTGCCGCAGCCGATCGGCCGGCAGGTTCGCGAGCGCGGCGCGAAACGCGGTCGGCACCGAGTCGGCAAGGTTCACGTCCGGCCGGAAGAACAGCGGCACGATCGCATCGAGCAGCGGCGGCGCGATGCAGCCGGCAGCGGCGATCGCATCGAGCATCCCGAAGTAACGCAGCCGCGTCGCGTCGGGTTCGGCCTCCAGCGACGCATCCATCAGCACGAGGGAGCGCACGCGCTGTGGTTCGCGCAACGCGAGCCGCGCGCCCCACATCCCGCCGACGCTCAGCCCCACGACCGCACACTGCTCGATCTCCAGCGCATCGAGCAATGCGCTCGCGTGCGCGGCGAGGTCGTCGAGCGTCTCGGTGCCACCGGGCAGCGGGCCGGACGCGCCATGCCCCCACAGGTCCGGCACGATCACACGATAGCGGCTCGATAGCGCGTCGATCTGCGGCGCCCACATCGCCGAATCCCACAGGTAGCTGTGTCCAAGCAGCACCGGAAAGCCGGCGCCGTGATCCTGGTAATGCAGGGTGCTGCCATGAACAATGTGTGCGGGCATGTCGTCTCCGGATGTCAATGCGATCGGCGGCGGCCCGGAAACGGGCGCCACGAACGCGAAGCGCCGAATCATCGCACAGGTTGCCGCACGGCGTATGACTGCCGTCGCGCACTTTCGCCGTGCGACCGGGACGACGCCGAACACCGGAATGCCGCGGCTGTCTCCGTTCGAGACGTACGCTTACGACGCTGCGCGCGCGAGCGATGCGGCCAACGCGAATGCGGCGGCCGCGACGGCGCGCCATGCTCTTTTCATGTCGATGTGAATTTGCCGTGCGTGAAGCACACCGTAGACGTGACCGCGGCGCCGGACAACCTCGGTCGTCCGGCGCCGCGACGGGCGAAACGCGCGATCAGAACACCGCGTGCCCGCTGATGAGGCTCGGCAGCCAGGTGGAGAAGAACGGCATGTACGTGACGATGTTGATCGCACTGAAGATCGCGAGGTAATACGGCCACGCCATCTTCGTCGTCTCGCCGATCGACACGTTGCCGATCGCGCAGCCGACGAACTGCACCGAACCGATCGGCGGATGAACGAGGCCGAGCGAGCAGTTCAGCAGCAGCATGATCCCGAACTGCACCGGCCCGACGCCGCATGCCATCGCGATCGGCAGGAACAGCGGCGTCGTGATCAGGATGTGCGCGGCCATGTCGACGAACGTGCCGAGGAACACCTGGATGATGTTGATGTACAGCAGCATCAGCCAGGGCGCTGCGGTCGACTGCTTCAGCAGCCCCTCGATCGCATCCGGAATCTCCAGGTACGACATCTGGAAGCGCAGCATGTTCGACACGGCGATCAGCAGCAGCACGACGCCCGTCGTGCGCGCCGCATGCGACAGCGCGCGGCGCAGTTTCTCGACGGTCAGCGTGCGGTACACGATCGCGGTCAGCACGAGCGAATACACGACGGCGATCGCGGCGGCTTCCGTCGCGGTGGCGATCCCCTTCGCGACGCACACGAGGATGATCGCGATCACCATCAGGCCCGGCACCGCGCCGACGAAGCTGCGCAGCACCGCATACCAGCCCGGGAACGCCGGCAGCGCGGACGAACCGTCTTCACGGCGCGGATAGCCGTGACGCACGGCTTGCCAGTACGCGGCGGCGAGCACGAAGCCCATCACCCACAGCACGGGTAGAAGGCCGGAGAACAGCAGGTCGCCGATCGACACGCCGCTCACCTGCTGGCCATGCAGCATCCCCGTGATCCCCTGCGCGGCGAACGCGTAGATGATCATGTTGGTCGACGTCGGCATCAGCGCACCGGCGAGCGACGCGTGGGTCGTCACGTTGACCGCGTAGGCCGCGCTGTAGCCTTCGCGCTTCATCAGCGGAATCACCACGCCGCCCATCGCCGACGTATCGGCGGTCGGCGAGCCGGACACGCCGCCGAACAGCGTGCACGCGACGACGTTGGCCATCCCGAGGCCGCCGCGGAAGTGGCCGACGGTCGCCTGCGCGAAACGCAGGATCCGGTCCGCGATGCCGCCGTGCAGCATCAGCTCGCCGGAGAAGATGAAGAACGGCACCGCGAGGAACGAGAACGCATTCATTCCCGAGATCATCGACTGCATCGCGGTCGCGATCGGCAGCCCTTCGACCATATAGGTCAGCACGCAGGCAATTCCGAGCGCGAACGAAACGGGCACGCCGAGCACGAGGAAAATCAGAAAACTGACGGACAGGATCGCGAGTTCCATGACGTTATTGGCCCGACGAAGAACGACGAAGCGCGAGCAGGTGCTCGAGCGAGAAGAGGATGATGGCGATCGCCGCGGGAATCGTGATCAGGTAGCGCACGCCCTCGGGCAGCCCGATGATCGGAATGCGGTCGCCCATCGTCTCGGCGGCCATGCTGCCGCAGCCGACCATGATCGCGATCGCGAACGCGATCAGGCTCAGGTGCTGGATCGCGATCACCACGGAGCGCGCGCGCGGCGACAGGCGCCGCACGAGCGAGTCGAGGCCGATGTGGCCGCCGTCGCGCACCTTCATCGCGGCGCCGAACATCGCGATCACGATCACCAGCAGCAGCGCGATCGGCTCGACGAAATCGGGCGCGTTCTCGAATACGTAACGCATCACGACCGCGTAGAACACCAGCACCGTGAGCGCCGCGAGACACAGCGACGCGACCACGGCCAGTGCGCGAAACAGCAGGTCGTTCACGCAACGCAGGCGCGGCGCGGCCGCGCGCGGCCGGCACGATGTCGCACCGTCCGTGGCGGCCGCGTCCGGCGCGCCCACGGCCGCCGCGCCGTTCAGGGAAGTGCGACGGGTCACTTGGTTGCCTCGATCTCGTCGACGATCTGCTTCATCTGCGGCGTCTTCTCGTACTTCGCCCACAGCGGCTGCATCGCCTTCACGAACGCCGCGCGATCGACCTGCGCGGCCGGCAGGATCTTCGCGCCGCCCTTCGTCACCGTCTGCTGCGCCGATGCCTCGCGCGCGGTCCACAGCTTCTGGTAATACGGCACCGAATCGGCCGCGGCCTTCCTGATCGCGGCCTGCTCCTGCGGCGACAGCGTGTCCCAGATCTTCTTCGAGAACACCAGCACTTCCGGCGTCATCGCGTGCTGCGTCTCCGAGTAATCGGGCGCTACTTCGAAGTGCTTGGTTTCCTCGTACGACGGCAGGTTGTTTTCCGCCGCGTCGACGAGGCCCGTCTTCAGGCCCGTGTAGACCTCGGCGAACGGCATCGGCGTCGGCGTGCCGCCCATCGCCCGGATCTCGTCGACCATCAGGTCGGATGGTTGCACACGCACCTTCAGCCCCTTCATGTCGGCGGGCGTGCGCACCGGGCGCTTCGCGTAGATCGAGCGCGCGCCGCTCTCGTAGAACGTCAGCGCGATCATCCCCTTCGCCGCGAACGCGTCGAGAATCTTCTGGCCGGCCGGGCCGTACATCGCCTTGCGGAAATGGTCGACGTCGCGGAACAGGAACGGGAACGACGGAATCAGCGATTCCGGCACGATCTCGTTGAACGACGCGCCGTTCACGCGCGCCATGTCGATCGCGCCGATCCGCACCTGGTCGACCGTGTCCTTCTCGGAGCCGAGCGCGCTGTTGCCGAACACCTTGATCGAGTCCTTGCCGCCCGTCAGCTTCGACAGCTCGTCGCCCATGTACTTGACCGCCATGTTGGTCGGGAAGCTGTCGCCGTGCACGTCCGCCGAGCGGAACACGCGGGCCTGCGCGGACACCGCGAAGCCGGCCATCAGCGCGACGGCCAGTGCGTTACGGGAGCGGGTGAATCGGTGCTTCATCGTCAGTCTCCTTGCTGGTTGCTCGTTATTTGGCAGCGATCCGGGCGGCATCCGCATGCATCGACGTACGGCCCTTCGAGGAATCGCAGTCATACGTTGTATGATGTGTCGGAGCGAATGTACGGCGGTTAATCGTTTTACTCACTTGGTGCATACCCTATAACGGGCACTGGCGCAGGCTCGCGGCGGGGTATGGGACGAAGTCTTCTCTGTTCGGGTGACTTTTGGCGAAACGTTTTCCGGAAATGGGTCCGCATCTGGCTCGGCACGACGTTGCATCGCTTTCCCGAGACCGAACTCCGGTATTCGCTTCTATTTCGCAAGTTGTAGGATGACCGACCACACGACAATCGCTGCCACGCGATATCAGGCCTCGACGATCAACCGGATGCGAACCTCACGCTTCGCAACGTGGCTCGATGTGGGCGCCGTCGTTGTAATGACGATGCGATGACGACTTCCGGCATACGGACCGGCGCCCACCCGCATGCAGTCGCCGTGGGCACGCGCGATGCGTGCTCACGGCGACATCGAAAATGCGAAAGGAGGTATGCGATGCAGACGACCAGAATGTCGGCAGGGCCGAATCAGGACACACCGCTGAATCCGGGCGACGAAGGGCCGCCCGATGCGCCGGGCGTGGGCGAGGACCTGTGCGGCGTATGCCGCGGCACGGGCATGGTCGAAGGACAGCCGTGCACGGTGTGCGGAGGAACGGGCAAGGTGCTACAGGGTATCGGCGGCGGGTAGGCGAACGTCACGCATGCAGGCCCGTTGCCGCGATGCCCGGACGGGCCGCGCCTCGCACGCGATCGCGCCTCGATGCCGGAATCCGCTGCAACGCGGTGTTCGCAACGTCCTGGCCGGACGCGCGCTCAACGACCGAGGCGTCGATCGCGCAGAAACGCGTTCAGCTCGCCGCCCGCATGCTCGATATGCCGCTTGAGAAGCGATGCCGCCGCGCGCGCATCGCCCTTGCGGCACAACGCGACCAGTTCGGCGTGTTCGGATTCGGCCACGTCGCGCGCGGCCTCGGACAGCGACAACTGCACGCGCGTGTAGCGGTCGGTCTGCTGCAGCAGCGACGCGACGATCGCCGCCGTCTTCGGCTGGTCGGCGCGCGACAGCAGCAGATGATGCAGTTCGGTGTTCAGTTCGCCCCAGCGTCCGGACTGGCTCGCATGCAGCACCTCGCTGTATTCCTCGAGGATCGCATCGAGCCGCGCGAAATCGTCGGGGGTCAGCTTCGGAATCGACTTCTTCAGCAGCACGGGTTCCAGCAGCGCGCGCAGTTCGAACAGTTCGGTGATGTCTTCCGGGGACAGTTCCGAAACGATCGCCCCCTTGTGGGGCAGGATCTTGACGAGCCCCTCGCTCTCGAGCTGCACGAGCGCTTCGCGCAGCGGGATCCGGCTGATGCCGAGCTCGGTCGCCAGCGCATCCTGGCGAAGCTGATAGCCGTCGACATACTCCCCTGTCAGGATACGGCGGCGCAATTCGTTCGCTGCGGCTTCGGCGCGCGTGGCGTAGACAAGAGCAGGGCGTTTCTCGTTCATGTTCGGGCTGGGGAAGGCGGTCAGGCAGGATGCCGGCGCGGCGGCGGATATTGCATATTTTCTACAATATTAGCAGAGCGCCCGTGTCGTCGAACCGCCCCCGCATGGGGCTTCACGCTGTCGCGCCCTTCGTTCGCCCGCCTGCGGATGTCGTATGCCGCCCCACTGCACCCAGCACGACTCAACACCCCAGCGACAAGCAACGATCAGAGATCGCCGCGCACTTCACCGGTTCCCAGCGCGCTCCGCTGCCGATTGACTTCCGCCCACAGCTCATCGCTATCGTCATCGCGCAGCAGGACCATGCAGTCCAGTTGATCGTCGGTCACGCCGAAGTATTCTAGGATTTCCCGGCGAACCGCATCGACGAACTCCGCGTATTCCGGGGTCGCCTGGGCCTGCGCGTGCAGCGCATCGTATGCTGCATCGTCCGCCCCGCCGCCGTGCTCATCGATATAGCGCGTGATCCACTGGTCTCGCTCGCGGTCGTAATCGGCCTCGGCGCGCATCGCTTGCACCGCCGTGTAGAAATCCAATTGGGCAAATGCGGCGATCGCCGCCGTTGTCGCCTGGTCGAACGTAGTCGTCATTCCATCTCTCATGTTGGTCACGGCACATCATCGCATGGGTCGCACCCGGACAGGCGCCGCGAATTCGGACGATGCAACGCGCCGCCTGACGCCGACGTTTGGCCCGTGCGCCTTCGCACCTGTTCAACGGCCGTATTGCCGTCTCGGGCCTCTGCCCCGCAAGTGTGTCAACTCGTCGCATCGTCGTCGACGGGACTGACCGTTTAGTGGTGCAGATTCAATCCAATTAGCCATCGATTCATGAAGCAGTCGATCGAAGAACCTCCCCCGACGATGGCACCGATCGCGGTCGAGTTCCGCGTTCGCAAAACCGGTCGCCCACCAGGACTCACTGGCGCAGCCCGAACATGCCGTGCCACAGAGCGCGGAAAAAGTCCGTATGCGCGTGTTCGTCACTCCTTCGCGCGTCGCTCTCTGACGCTTGCGCCGATGCCGCCTGCGTCACCCTCTCGTCGCATTGCGGCATCTGCCCATCATGCGGTCCGTCCCGCGATGCGCCCGGCTGGCGCGACGCATGCAGCTCGACCACGCTGTCGGCAATGCGCTCGGCGAGTTGAACATCGCAATCGCGGCCGAGCAGAACACCGAACACGACGTCGCGGTTGTGCCCTTGCTCGGCGAAGCGCATCGCCCATGCCACGAATCGCGCATATTCCGCTTCGCGCTCCGCCTTCAGGCGCTCCTCTTCTTCGCGAAGCCGTGCGTGACGGAGCATTTCCTCTGCGTAAACGGTGTCGTAGACGCGGCGCAGCTCCGGATTCGAGAGAATCGCGTATGCCTCCTTGATCTCCTGAAATCGCGCATGCGCGTCCGCTTCGCACCCGACGTTGCGGTCGGGATGCGCTTTCATCGCCGCCTTTCGGTAGCCGCGCTTGATTTCCTCGTCGGTGGCGTTCTCGCACACACCGAGCAATTCATACATTGTCGTCATCGTGCGTCGGGATGAAAGTCGGATCGCGTTGATCGTAGCATGTCGCCGCAACGCCAATTTGTCGGGTTGAGAATTCACCAGATGCTGAACACCCTGAGTGCGGGTCAGAAGCGCTTTGGCAGATGACGAGATCCGAATCATTCACATCGGAACGCCCGTTTGCCAACCGGAGCGGTCGCTCGAGTATCCGAATGAGCATGCAGGCTGACGGCGCTTCCTGGCCGGCAAACGTCACCGTCATATAGAATGATGCGCTTTGCCCGCACGCCTATGTGGTTCAAGAATCTTCAGCTTCATCGTCTTCCGGCACCGTGGGCCGTTACCCCCGACCAGATGGAAGCATGGTTGGCGCCTCACGCGTTTCAGCCGGGCACCAGCGTCGAGATGCAGCGCGTCGGATGGGCGTCGCCGCGTGACGACGGCGCGCTCGTCTATTCGATCAACCGGCAGATGCTGCTGACGTTTCGTGCCGAAAAGAAGCTGCTTCCGGCCTCGGTCGTCAATCAGGTGACCAAGGCCCGCGCGCTTGAAGTCGAGGAGCAGCAGGGCTTCAAGGTCGGACGAAAACAGTTGCGCGAACTCAAGGAGCAAGTCACCGACGAACTGCTGCCGCGCGCGTTCACCATTCGCCGCGATACCCGCGTATGGATCGATACGGTGAACGGCTGGCTCGTCATCGATGCGGCTGCACAGGCGCTTGCCGACGACGTCCGCGGCCTGCTCGTCAAATCGATCGATCAATTGCCGCTCGCCGGCGTTCAGGTGGCGCTTTCGCCGGTCGCCGCGATGACGGATTGGCTGCTGTCCGGCGACGCGCCGGGCGGATTCACCGTGGACCAGGACGCCGAGTTGCGCTCGAGCGGCGAAGGCGGCGCCACGGTGCGATACGTCGGCCACGCGCTGGAAGCGAACGACATGCGCCGGCACATCGAGGCCGGCAAACAATGCATGCGCCTCGCGATGACCTGGGATGACCGGATCTCCTTCGTGCTGACACCGTCGCTGACGATCAAGCGTGTCACGCCGCTCGACGTGATCAAGGAAGCGACGGATCCCACCGCGCAAAACGACGACGAACGCTTCGACTCCGACGTCACGCTGATGACGGGTGAATTGGGGCGGATGTTGACCGATCTTGTCGATATCCTGGGCGGCGATCGAGACGACGCGATTCATCAGGCGGCAGCAGCCTGAACCCCGTCGGCTGTCGAAAATCATCGCCCCGCGGCGGCAAGGTTTTGCCCTGACGCGACATGTCGAGCAGGACCGTCGCCGCGCCGGCGCGGGTCGCGGCTGCGCGCTCGCGATCCATAGGAAACCGGAGCAATTCCTGAAAGCGGCGGCGATCGTCAAGGGCTCCAGGCAATTCGTAGAAGGCCACTGACCGTCTTCCCCGCCCTCCCCCGGGAATCCGCGATGAACCGAAAAAAAGCCACCCTCGCGGGTGGCTTCGGTGCGTTCAAGCAGGCTTCGGCCGCATACGTCACGCGTGGGTCCGTCGGCTTGCCTCGGCGTCGACGTCGCGCAGCGACTTGCCGCGCGTTTCCTTCGCGAGGCCCACGCATACGATCGAGATCGCCGCCGCCGCGACCAGATACAACGCGATCGGCGTCGACGAATGATAACGCTCGAGCAACGACAGCCCGATCAACGGCGCGAGCGAGCCCGCCATCAGCGGCGCGACCTGATAGCACAGCGACAGCGCGGTATAGCGCACGTTGGTCGGGAACATCTCGGTCATCAGCGCCGAGTACGGCGAGTAGGTCATCGATTCGATGAACAGGCCGAGCACGATTGCGGCCATGATGATCCAGTCGTTGCCGGTGTCCATCATCGGGAACGCGACGAAGCCCCAGCCCGCGGTCAGCACCGCGCCGGTCAGGTACACGGGCTTGCGGCCGACGAGGTCCGACATCAGCCCCATCAACGGAATGAAGAAGAAGTGGATCGCGTTGGCGGCGAACATCAGCTTCAGGATCCGTGTGGTATCGAAGCCGACGACCAGCTTCAGGTACGTCAGCGAAAACGTGACGACCATGTAGTACAGGATGTTTTCGGCGAAACGCGCGCCGATACCGATCAGCACCTGCCGCCAGTGGTACTTCAGCACGTGCCCCACGCCGAGCTGCTTTTCCTGCTTCTGCGCGCGGCGCGCCTGCGCTTCCTTGAAGATCGGCGCATCGTCGACCTTACGGCGAATCCAGAAACCGATCAGCACGACCACCGCCGAGAACCAGAACGCCGCGCGCCAGCCCCACGCCAGGAAGTCGGCCTCGGACAGCGAGCTCGACAGCACCAGCAGGATGATCGTCGCGACCAGGTTGCCGGCCGGCACGCCGGCTTGCGGCCAGCTGGCCCAGTAGCCGCGGCGGTTGTCCGGGCTGTGCTCGCTGACCAGCAGGATCGCACCGCCCCACTCGCCGCCGAACGCGAAGCCCTGAATCAGGCGCAGCGACACCAGCAGCACCGGCGCCCAGTAGCCGATCGCATCGAAGGTCGGCAGGCAGCCCATCAGGAACGTCGTGATGCCGACCACGATCAGGCTGACCTGCAGCAGGTATTTGCGGCCGAACTTGTCGCCGTAATAGCCGAACACCAGCCCGCCGATCGGGCGCGCGGCGAATCCCACCGCATACAGCGCGAACGCCGCGAGCAGGCCGTCGATCGGGTTGCCCGTCTTCTTGAAGAAATGCGTGCCGAACACCAGCGCCGACGCCGTTCCATACAGGAAGAACTCGTACCACTCCGCCACCGACCCGACCATCGACGCCGCGACGACCCGCTTCAATTCCCGTTTCGATGCCGTGTCCTGCACGGTCGCCACACCACCAGGCGAGACTGCCTCGCCGACCTGACTTGTCATCTCCGTATCTCCTCTCGTTATCTTCCATTTCCCTTGACGGGCCGGTTCGCGGGTAAGCGCGCCGAAAGATTTTATACAATATCCAATACACAATCCAAGCAATCTCAAAAATGCCTTCGGCGGAAATGCGACACGTCGGCGGTCGTTCAGAGAGTCAGCCAACGATCGGATTTCGGTCTGATGAAAGCGCGATGGGAACGGTTTGCGCAACGCCGGTCCGGCTTTGTGGACCATCGTGCAGCGCCAGGACCCGCATCGCGCCGACTTCGCAGGAATCGCCCACCATCCTCGCCGGAGGCCGTCGTGGCAGGGTTCACCGCCCGCCCCGCTGCCCGGAACGACGGCCTTCGTCATGCCCTTTTTATTTTATATTGTATAAAATATGCGAACTGGCTAGAATGCACTCGTCGATGGCTGACTCTCGGGCGAAACCGGAGGCAACGTTTCGGCACCGAGGCAAACAAGAGGTGGCCAGCCGCCGTCCGGATCACGTGAAGCACCGACGAGACGGCGAGCGCGCGTACCGCCCACGTTGCCAGCAATGGCAGTTGACCCTATCTGAATGTGAGGAAACGAGATGAGCGACAACATTTTTACCGGCACCATTCCGGCCCTGATGACGCCGTGCACCGCTGACCGTCAGCCGGATTTCGACGCGCTGGTGAAGAAGGGCAAGGAACTGGTGGCACTCGGCATGCGCGCGGTGGTGTACTGCGGCTCGATGGGCGACTGGCCGCTGCTGACTGAAGCGCAGCGCCAGGAAGGCGTCGCGCGCCTGGTCGAAGCCGGCGTCCCGACGATCGTCGGCACCGGCGCGGTGAACTCGAAGGAAGCCGTGTCGCACGCGGCGCATGCCGCGAAGGTCGGCGCGCACGGCCTGATGGTGATCCCGCGCGTGCTGTCGCGCGGCGCATCGCCGGCCGCGCAGAAGGCACACTTCGCCGCAATCCTGAACGCCGCGCCGAACCTGCCGGCCGTGATCTACAACAGCCCGTACTACGGCTTCGCGACCCGTGCCGACCTGTTCTTCGAACTGCGTCGCCAGCACCCGAACCTGATCGGCTTCAAGGAATTCGGCGGCGCCGCCGACATGCGTTACGCAGCCGAGAACATCACGTCGCAGGACGACAGCGTGACGCTGATGGCCGGCGTCGACACGCAAGTCTTCCACGGCTTCGTGAACTGCGGCGCCGCGGGCGCGATCACGGGCATCGGCAACGCGCTGCCGCGCGAAGTGCTGCAACTCGTCGACCTGTGCAAAAAGGCCGCGCAAGGCGATGCGGTGGCACGCGTACGTGCGAAGGAACTGGAAGCGGCGCTGGCCGTGCTGTCGTCGTTCGACGAAGGCTGCGACCTGGTCCTGTTCTACAAGCACCTGATGGTGCTGAATGGCGACAAGGAATACACGCTGCACTTCAACGAAACCGACGCACTGAGCGACGCGCAACGCAACTACGCGGAAGCGCAGTACACGCTGTTCCGCAACTGGTATGCGAACTGGTCGAAGAGCATCGCGTAAGCGCGCTCGCACGATGCAGTGCGATACGCGGCCGTGACACGGCTGCGTGATCGAGAAGAAAAGCCACGGAGCCCTCCGTGGCTTTTCTTGTTCATGCCGCGCCCCCAAGCAACGCGCCCGCACGTGCTCGGCGGGCCCCCGCCGCATCAGTGTTGCTGCACGGCCGCGCCACTCGCGCGCTCCTGTTCCGTGATTTCCGTGCGGCAACGGCCGATCGCATGCAACGCACCGGCCGCGACGAGCGCCGGCACCGCGAGCAGGCTGAACACATCGCCGAAGCGCCAGCCGAGCCCCATCAGCATCGCGCCGGCGAACGCGCCGGCCACGCCGCCAATCCGTCCGATGCCGAGCATCCAGGCCACGCCCGTCGCGCGGCAACCCGTCGGATACAGGCTCGCCGCATAGGCCGACATCGACGTCACCGCGCTGGTTACCACGGTGCCGCACAGGAAGATCAACGTGCCGAGCCACGCGGCATGCCCGATCGTGCGGCTCGCCACGAGCACCAGCAGCGCAGCCACGACATACGCGAACACGATCGTCCGGTTCGGATTGAAGCGATCCATCAGCCATCCGACACCGAGGTTGCCGAGCACGCCGCCCAGCGGGAACAGCGACGTCATCAGCGCGCCGCCTTCGGCGCTGAAGCCCGCATCGCGAAGCAGCGTCGGCATCCAGTTGGTCAGCAGGTAATAGATCAGCAGCCCCATGAAGTAGGCCGCCCACAGCATCAGCGTGCGCGAACGAAACTGCGCGGACAGCACCTGTGCGAGCGCGGACGCCCCGCCGGCCTGCGGGCGCGCGCCGGCGGCCACGAAGGTACAGTCGTCGAAGCGCTCGTTCGGCGCGATCCGTGCGAGGATGCGCGCGATGCGCGCATGCGTGCCCGGTCGTGCCGCGAGATACTGCGCCGACTCGGGCAGCAGCATCACGAGCGCGACCGCCAGCGCGATCGGTCCGATGCCGCCCGCGGTCAGCACGCTTTGCCAGCCGAAGTGCGGAATCAGCCATGCCGACGTGATGCCACCCACCGCGAGCCCGCACGAGAAGCCGCAGAACATCGCGTTGACGGCCACGCCACGAATCCGGGCCGGCGCATATTCCGCCATCAGCGTAACGGCGTTCGGCATCGCCGCGCCGAGGCCGAGCCCGGTCAGGAAGCGAAAGGCGGTCAGCGCCTCGATCGACTGCGCATGCGCCGACACCATGCTCCACGCGCCGAAGCACACGACCGACAGCACGAGCACGGTCTTGCGGCCGAGTCGGTCCGCGCAGGGGCCGGCGGCAAGTGCGCCGATGCCGAGTCCGGCCAGCGCCGCGCTCATCACCGGGCCGAGCGCGCTGCGCGCGATGCCCCAGTCGTGCGTCAGCGCGGGCGCGATGAAGCCGATCGCGGCCGTGTCGTAGCCGTCGGCGGCCACGACCAGGAAGCACAGGATCAGGATCAGCCACTGGCAGGGGGAAAAGCGCTCGGCGTCGATGAACGACTGCACGTCGAGCGTACGCGGTTGGGTTTTCATCGTGTGTCTCCTTCAGTCCGGGCGCAAGACGGCGCTGATGCGCCGCACGCACGCGGATATCTCCATGTTCATGTTTCGTTGTATGTCTGGCGTCCAGGCGACGTGCACAGGTCAGCCAGGCGGCGCATCGGCGGCGCCCGTCACGACCGCCACCCTCTCCACGCGAATGGCGTCCATGTCGAAACGGGGTGTCGTCGTCATGGACTCAGCGCGTCAGGTACGCGAGGCTCGGGAACTCGACGCGGCGGATGATGCGGCTTTCCTGCGCGACGATCAGATGGCCGGACGCCTGCAGATACGCGGGCCAGTCCGGATCGGCATCGCGCGCGGTGCGCCGCGCGTCGTAATCGGCGATGCTGTCGTAGCCCCACAAGTGGACGATCTGATTCAATGCGCCGATGTCGCTCATGTAGAAGCCGACGGGCGCGCCGAGATACTTCACCTGGATCGGCATCGCGAGCCGGTCGAAGATCTCGATGAACTCAGCCATGCCGCGCGGCCGGATCGTATAGATGCGATGATCGATGAATGCTTTCGCGGTAGTCATGGTGTGCTCCGGGTTCACGCGGTCGCGCGCGTGTCGGCGGGATGCGCCACGGCAGCGCATGGTGTCGGTTCGGTGGGGCCGATCAGGTCGATGAGCCCCACGATATGGCGCGCGCTCAGATAGCCGAACGTCATGATCGGACCGAGCGTGATCCCCGCACCCGGATAGTTTCCACCCATGATGCTGGCGCGATCGTTGCCGACCGCGTACAGGCCGGCGATCGGCCGGTCGTCGGCGGCCAGCACCTGCCCGACCGCGTTGGTACGGATTCCGTCGAAAGTGCCGAGATCGCCCATCACGACCTTGAGCGCGTAATACGGCCCGTTGCCGAGCGGCGCCACGCACGGATTCGGACGATGATCGGCGTCGCCGAGATAGCGGTTGAACGACGTCGTGCCGCGGCCGAATTCGGAATCCTCACCACGCGCGGCGTCGCGGTTGTAGCGCTGCACGGTTGCCTCCAAATTCGCCGCATCGATACCGGCCCGCTGCGCGAGTTCCACCAGCGTGCGGCCTTGCACGAGATAGCCGTTGCGCAGCAGCGGCCCGAGCGGCACCGGTGCGGGTTTCGCAAAGCCGAGCCCGTATTTGCGGATCGTCGCGCGATCGCACACGAGCCACATCGCCGTTTCGGTCTCGTCGCGACATGCGGCGATCATCGCGGCGCCGACGTCATGGTAGGAATTCGATTCGTTCGTGAAACGCATGCCGCGGCGGGTCACGCCGATGACACCCGGCTTGTAGCGATCGAGCAGATGCGGAAACACCCCGAAGCGGCCATCACCGAGCGGCACGCGCGAAACGGGCATCCATGCGGCCGGTTGCGGATAGCGAATCTCCACGCGGCCGCCAGCCTGCTCGGCCAGCTTCGCGCCGTCGCCGGTGTTGCCGACCGGCACGGGCGACACATGCACGCCGCCGCGCGCGACGTGTGGATACGCACGCGGGATTCGCGCGACGTCGTGCGAGAAGCCGCCGCTCGCCAGCACGACCGCACGGCGCGCGGAAATGTGATACGTCTCGCCGTCCGCCCCGACCATGGCGCCGGCGATGCGGCCTCCGTCGGTCACGAGTTCACGTGCGGGCGTGTTCGTCAGGATCGGGATCCCGAGGTCCAGCGCCGACTTCGCGAGTCGTGCGGCAAGCGCGTTGCCGCTCGTGATCTGCACGCCGCGCCGGTACAGCGCGAGATCCTTCAGATGCGCGGCGAGCCGCTTCGTCACGTACCACGCGGACTTGAGCGAGCGCGTTGCGTTGAAGAAATGCTTCAGGTCCGCGTTCGACGAATTGAACATCATCCCGATGAACGTGATCGTCTTCAACGGCGGACGCAGGCGCTCGAGATCGCGCCCAAGCTGCCGCGCATCGTACGGCGCGGCGACGACCGAGCGGCCGATGTCGACGCCGCCGGGCAGGTTCGGATGATAGTCGGGATACAGTGTCGGGACGAATTTCACGTCCGTTTCGCGCTCGAAGAATTCGAGCATGCGCGGGCCGTGCTCGAGAAAGGCCTCGATTGCCGCGTCGTCACGGAACGCGCCCGTTTCGCCGCGCAAATACGTGCGCGCCGCCTCGCGTGTATCGTGCACGCCGTTTGCACTCGCGTGGCGATTGCCGGGAATCCACAGCACGCCGCCGGAAAACGCGGTCGTGCCGCCGAAACACGCTTCCTTCTCGACGACGATCACGTCGAGGCCGGCCTTGCGCGCGGTAATCGCGGCGGATAGGCCGCCCGCTCCCGATCCGATCACGAGCAGATCGCACGTGACGTGCTTCGAACGATGCCGATCGTTCATCATGTCTTCCTCCATGGATGGAACAGCCGCGCCACCGCCCCGTTTAACACGGTATGTCTGCATCACGCGCGGCAATGTCGTTGAACTACCTTGCAGCGGCAGCGGCTTCATAGCCCGGCCGCGGAACGAGGTCCATCAGCATCGCGTCGAGGCCGCCGTCGACCACCAGTTCCGCCCCGTTCACATACGCGGCGCGCGGACTCGCGAGAAACGCGACGACGTTAGCGATGTCGTCGGGGCGGCCGATGCGCCGGCTCGCGGTCATCGCGCTGCGACGCGCCTCAATGTCGCCGCTCTGATAGAACGATTCGGACAGCGGCGTGCGGATCATCCCGGGGCACACGGTATTGCTTCGAATGCCGCGCGGCCCCCACTCCGCCGCCAGCTGTCGCGCGAGCATCGCGACCGCTGCCTTGCTTGCGCTGTACGCACCGCTATGCGTCTGCGGGTAGCGCGCCGCGATCGACGCGACATGCACCATCGAGCCCGAGCCGCGCGCCAGCATCGCGCGGCCGAACGCCTGCGAGCAAAGCATGTAGCCGGTGAGATTGACCTGCAGCATCGCGTTCCATGCGTCCAGGCTGATGGTCTCGATGCCGCCGGCACGCAACAGGCCGGCATTGTTCACGAGTACGTCGGCGGGGCCGAGATCGCGCTCGACGCGTTCCGCGGCCTGGGTCACGCTCGCCGCGTCACCGATGTCGCATCCGATCGCAACGACATCGCCGCCTGCCGTGCGCAGCCGCTCCGCGACGGCAATGGTCCTGTCCGCGTCGCGATCGAGCAGTGCGACTCGCGCACCGGCCGCCACGAGCACTTCGACAATCGACGTGCCGATGCCGCCCGCCGCCCCCGTCACGACACACACTTTTCGGTCGAGATGCAGCCAGTCCGCCTTCCGGTTGTCTGCTTGCGATATCATTAGGTTTCCTCTTTAAATAGGCTTGAAATGTCCGGATCGAACCGGCATACGCTGCCCGAACGTCGCGCGATGCGTCAGTTGCAAGCGCTACGTCGATGAAAAAAGTATAGAAGCGCGCATCGCGCGAAAATTGGACAAACGCCGCAAGCAACAGGACAATTTGTACACAGGAGGCCGCGCGGCATGAGGAGAATCCCTAACTACGATCTGTATGGCGAATCGGCGCGTCCGCCTTGGTACGACGCGTTCAACTTCGAATGGATACCGGAGCGCAGCCAGCCGAACGACTGGCGTATCGCCGCGCACCGCCACGATGCGCTATTGCAGATTTTGTACATCCGCGGCGGGCACGGGCATGTCGTGATCGAGAGCGGGAAGCACACGTTCGCGCCGCCGTGCCTCGTGCTGCTGCCCGCGCAAACGGTCCATGCGTTCGAGTTCTCGCCGCAAATCGACGGCCTCGTGATCACGGTCGTGCAGCACGCGCTGGAAAAACTGGTCAAGACGGTCGCGCCGGGCGCGCTGTCGATTCTGCAACGTGCGGCCGTGATTCCGGTCAAGGGGCCGGACGCGAGCGTGTCGATGCTGATGCCTTTGTTCGCGTTGCTCGAACAGGAATTCCGCAGCACGTCACGCGGCCGCGGCGCGGCCGGGATGGCGCTGCTGGTCGCGCTGGTCGTGCATGTCGCGCGCTTGAGCGATCTCGCGGCAGCGCCGTCGCATGCGGGCGTCGACCGGCGTGGGACGTTGCTGCGTCGTTTTCGCGAGCTGATCGACACACACTTCCGCGAGCATCGGCCGGTGGAATTCTATGCGGAGCGGCTCGGCGTGACGGCCGCGCAGCTTGCGCGCGTCTGCCGCGAGGAACTGGGGATTTCGACGACGGCGGTCGTCAACGCGCATCTGATCCGCGAAGCGCAGCGCGATCTGGTTTATTCGAATCTGAGCGTGAAGCAGATCGCGCACGAGATGGGCTTTGCGGACAGCGCGTACTTCAGCCGCTATTTCCGCAAGCAGACAGGTCAGACGCCGGGCGAATTCAGGGAATCGGCCCATCGCGACCTGATGCCCGGCCAGTCTTGAACCGGCCCGATCCGGACGGCGGAGCCGGTCGCGACGCTGGATGTCGCGACCGGAAAAGCCGACCCGCCAGATCTGGCGGCCCGTCAGACCGCGACGGCGCCGACGTAGTTTTCCGCCATCGCCATCGCCGCCGAGCGCGACGTCGTCACGTGCTCGAGCTCCGCGACCTGCAAACGCTGCTCGAACGGCGATGCGTCGTCGAGACGATGCATCATGCGCGTCATCCAGTACGAGAAGTGTTCGGCGCGCCAGATCCGGCGCAGCGCGGTTTCGCTGTATGCATCGAGCAAGTCGGTGCGGTCTTCGTCATAGAACGCCTGCAACGCGGCCGTCAGGATGCGCACGTCCGACACCGCGAGGTTGAGGCCCTTCGCGCCGGTCGGCGGCACGATATGCGCGGCATCGCCGGCGAGGAACAGTCGCCCATGCTGCATCGTCGTCGACACGAAGCTGCGCATGCCGACGATGTTCTTCTGGAAGATCCGGCCTTCCACGACCCGCTGGCCGTCGGCGGAATCGACGCGCGCATGCATCTCCGCCCAGATACGATCGTCGGACCAGTTGTCGACCGAATCCTTCGGGTCGCACTGGAAATACATGCGCTGCACGTTCGGCGAACGCGTGCTGACGAGCGCGAAGCCGCGTTCGTGGCGCGCATAGATCAGTTCGTCCGACGACGGCGGCGCTTCGACGAGAATGCCGAACCAGCCGAACGGAAAGACCCGTTCGTAGTCCTGCCGCAATGCGGCTGGAATCATCGTGCGCGACACGCCCTGCGAGCCGTCGCAGCCGATCACGAAATCGCAGTCGAGCGTCTGTTCGACACCGTCGTGCACGAAGCGGACCGACGGCGCGTCGGTCTCGATGCCGGAAATCGTCGTCCCGGATACGTTGAAATACAGCGCACCGCCGGCCGCGACACGCGCGGCCACGAGATCCTTGAGCACCTCGTGCTGCGCATAGACGGTAATCGCCTTGCCGGTCAGTTCGGTGAGATCGATGCGGCGGCGCTTGCCTTCGAACGCGAGTTCGAAGCCGTGATGCAGCGCACCTTCCGCTTTCATTCGGTCGCCGACACCGGCTTCAGTCAGCACGTCCATCGTGCCCTGTTCGAGCACGCCGGCGCGAATGGTCGACTCGATCTGTTCGCGACTGCGCGACTCCAGGACGACCGACTCGATACCGCGCAGATGAAGAAGATGGGAAAGGAGCAGGCCCGCGGGCCCCGCGCCGATGATGCCGACTTGCGTACGCATGAATGTCTCCGGGTAGGATTGATTTTGCGCAAGTTTGGCGGCGGCACGTGCTATCCCGCAACGCGATATCCGGAATATGAACTATCTCGATAACGGATAAAGGCCGAGTACGCTTCACGCCATGCGTGGTATGCGCCTACCCGGTCAGGGTTTTACCGTCGTCAGCCGAGACTCCATCCCGTCGATCTTCGCGAGCAGGCCATTGCCGAGTTCCGTCACGCGGCGCGGCATGCCGGGAATCGCCAGCAGCGCTTCGATCCGCCCGCGCCAGTAACTCGGACGACTCACGCGCATCGCGCACGGCATCGCCGCATCGCCGCTTTCGGCATCGCTTTCCAGCAACGCGACCATTCTCTCGATATGAGACAGCTCGCGCTCCACATAGTCTCTCGTCAGCATTTGATCGATATTCCCCCGCAACACAGCCCTGGCCTGTCGTCATCGCCGCGTCGCCGCATGGTCGTTTTCGCGGGACACGTCGTACTCGCTTCTCGTCACGGTACGCACGCTCTGTGTCAGAACACCGCCGATCGGCGCAATGATTTGGTTCATATCATCGGATCATTGCCGCGCAGCCTTCGAAACGTCGCCGCCGTGCCGCGTCGGATGCACCCGCACCCTGATCCTTCGTTGACGATCGTAGATGCTCCGCCTCGCGGCGGCATCCCCAATATTGAGGATGCCTGCTGGAATCGATCGCACCGCATCCGTGCAATGCGGCGCGTGCGGCAATCAGGAAATGGGGATGTACGAGGCACGCTCACGCGTGCGGAAATGGCCGTCACGACCGACATCGACAGCCGCATGCACGGCGTGCGGATCGGCACCATGCGCAGCAAGATCAAGGCGCCGTCGCAAGAACGGTTGTGAGAAGGCGCGCCGGTCCCGGCGCGCTGTAAGGCGACCGAACCCGCTCAGCCGCGCCGGCCGCGCAAGCCTTTGCTCTTGCCCGCAGGCGGTTCGCCCGCACTCATCCGGTCCAGTTGCCGAACGATCTCCGCGCGCAACTCGGCCGAAATCTCCACGCTGTCGAGCAGCTCGGAAATCCACAGCCCGTCAGCCGCGAGCCGGCAGATCATCAGCGTCGCCGCCTGCTCGAGCGGCACCGGGTCCGGGCGCGTCCATTCGCGCATCGGCACCGACCAGCGTGCACGTGTCTCCTGCTCGGTGATCATCGACGCGACCAGCACGCGCAGGACGTCGGTGCTCGCGGCCGGCTGCGCGGTGTCGAGCACCGCATGCAGATACGCGCGCGCCGCCGCGCCTTTACCATGCGCATCGGCCGCCCGGTGCGCGGCCATCTGCGATACGAAGCGCTCTGTCGCCTGCCCGAACAGTGCATCAAGCAAGCCCTGCTTGTTCGCGAAGTGATACTGCAGCGCGCCTTTCGTCACGCCCGCGCGTTCGGCGACCGCGTCGAGCGTCAACGCGGCCACGCCCTGATGTGTCGCGATCTCGGATGCGGCTTCCAGCAGTTGCGCGCGCACCTGTTCCGGCGCTTTTTTTCGCCGCACGCCAGCGGTGGGCGCGGCTTCGTGTGCTTCCGGTGCGCCTGCCTGCCCGGCCGTATCGACAGGCGTGGAGATGTCGCGCGAAGCGGATTCTTGGCGTTTTTTCATGGGGGCGATGTTAGCACCCACGGTCTCGATATAAACATTCCGGCTGGATGGTATGATCCGCCGCATGAACAAACCTGCCCCCTCCCACTGGTCCGCGCTCGACGCCGCGATCGCCCGCGGACGCGACGCGCTGATGCGTCTTCAGCAGCCTGACGGCAGCTGGTGTTTCGAACTCGAGTCCGACGCGACGATCACCGCGGAATACATCCTGATGATGCATTTCATGGACAAGATCGACGACGTGCGCCAGGCGCAGATGGCGCGCTACCTGCGCGCGATCCAGCGCCTCGACACGCACGGCGGGTGGGACCTGTACGTCGACGGCGATCCGGATGTGTCGTGCAGCGTGAAGGCGTACTTCGCGCTGAAGGCCGCCGGCGACAGCGAGCATGCGCCGCACATGGTCCGCGCGCGCGACGCGATCCTGAAGCTCGGCGGCGCCGCACGCGCGAACGTGTTCACGCGCATCCTGCTCGCGACGTTCGGCCAGGTGCCGTGGCGCGCGGCGCCATTCATGCCGATCGAATTCGTGCTGTTCCCGAAGTGGGTGCCGATCTCGATGTACAAGGTCGCATACTGGGCGCGCACGACGATGGTGCCGTTGCTCGTGCTGTGCTCGCTGAAGGCGCGTGCGCGCAACCCGCGCAACATCGCGATTCCCGAGCTGTTCGTCACGCCGCCCGACCAGGAACGCCAGTACTTCCCGCCCGCGCGCGGGATGCGCCGCGCGTTCCTCGCGCTCGACCGCGTGGTGCGCCACGTCGAGCCGCTGCTGCCGAAACGCCTGCGGCAGCGCGCGATCCGGCATGCGGAAGCATGGTGCGCGGAGCGCATGAACGGCGAGGACGGCCTCGGCGGAATCTTTCCGCCGATCGTGTACAGCTACCAGATGATGGACGTACTTGGCTATCCTGACGATCATCCGTTGCGCCGTGACTGCGAGAACGCACTCGAGAAGCTGCTGGTCACGCGGCCCGACGGCAGCGTCTACTGCCAGCCGTGCCTGTCGCCGGTATGGGACACCGCGTGGAGCACGATGGCGCTCGAACAGGCACGCGGCGTGGCCGCGCCGGAAGCCGGCGCACCCGCGAGTGCACTGGATGAACTCGACGCGCGCATCTCGCGCGCGTACGACTGGCTCGCCGAGCGTCAGGTGAACGACCTGCGCGGCGACTGGGTCGAGAACGCGCCCGCCGACACGCAACCGGGCGGCTGGGCGTTCCAGTACGCGAACCCGTACTACCCTGACATCGACGACACCGCGGTCGTCACCGCGATGCTCGACCGTCGCGGCCGCACGCATCGCAACGCGGACGGCTCGCACCCGTATGCGGCGCGCGTCGCACGCGCGCTCGACTGGATGCGTGGCCTGCAATCGCGCAACGGCGGCTTCGCGGCCTTCGACGCCGATTGCGACCGCATGTACCTGAATGCGATCCCGTTCGCCGATCACGGCGCGCTGCTCGATCCACCGACCGAGGACGTGTCGGGCCGCGTGCTGCTGTGCTTCGGCGTCACGAAGCGCGCGGATGACCGCGCGTCGCTCGCGCGCGCGATCGACTACGTGAAGCGCACGCAGCAACCCGACGGCAGCTGGTGGGGCCGCTGGGGCACGAACTACATCTACGGCACGTGGAGCGTGCTGGCCGGGCTGGCGCTCGCCGGCGAGGACCCGTCGCAACTGTACATCGCCCGTGCGCTCGCGTGGCTGCGTGCGCGTCAGCACGCTGACGGCGGCTGGGGTGAAACGAACGACAGCTACATCGACCCGGCGCTCGCCGGCACCAACGCAAGCGAAAGCGCGTCGAACTTCACCGCGTGGGCGCTGCTCGCGCAGATGGCGTTCGGCGATTGCGAGTCCGACTCGGTGAAACGCGGCATCGCGTATCTGCAATCGGTGCAGCAGGACGACGGCTTCTGGTGGCACCGATCGCACAATGCGCCGGGCTTTCCACGCATCTTTTACCTGAAGTATCACGGTTACACCGCGTACTTCCCGCTGTGGGCGCTCGCGCGCTATCGGCGTCTGGCCGGTGCGTCTTCTTCCAGCGGGTCCGGCGTGGCGACCTCGCACACCACCGACACCGCGCTCGCCTGAGCATGTGCGTCATGCCCGAGCCCAGGCTCGGGCGGCAATGCGCCGGTGCGCGTCACGGCGTCCGGCGCGATCACGCTTCGATCCGCCGCCCTTCCCGCTCGCTCGTCGCGCGGATCGCTCTCGGACACCGCACGCCGATCGTCGGCAATTCCACGCGGGCCGGTGCGACGCAGGTTATGGCTTGCCCTGCAGCGACTCGACGATCCGGTACGCGGTCTTCACACGATCCTCGATCGGGACGCTGCGGTTCGCGAGCATCACGATCGCGATCCGCTTCGCGGGAACGAACGCGACATACGTGCTGAAGCCGTTGGTCGACCCCGTCTTGTTGATCCACGTGTCCGGGCGCGGCTTGAGCGGCGGCTCGATTTTGGTCGCGGGTGTCGCGTTGTAGAGCATCGGCGGCGCATTCCCCGCGAGCAGCGTCGGCAACGCGACCGGATACGGATACTGTTCCCAGATCAGATCCTGCGTGAACGGGCCCGCACGGAAATAGCCGGTATGCGTGCGTTCGAGCGCGCGCTGCAGCCGCGGCGACGTTTCGACGAGCCCCATGTTCGCCTGCACGAAGCGCAGCAGGTCGGCCGCCGTCGTCCTGACGCCGTACGCCGGCTGCCACAGCATGCCGCCCGTCATCCGGATCGGCTTGCCGTCCTGCGTATAACCCTGCGCATAGTCCGCCTGGCGCGCGGCGGGCACGTCGATGTAGGTATGCGTCATCCCGAGCGCGGGGAACAGCCGCTGTTCCATCAGCACCGCGAAGTCTTCGTGCATCGCCTTCGCGGTGAGAAAACCGAGCATCCCGATCGCGACGTTCGAATACGTGCGACGCGTGCCCGGCGCGTACGCAGGCCGCCATGCGTCGAGATAGCGCATCAGGTCCGCATCGTCGCGGATGCTGTCCGGCACCTGCAGCGGCATTCCGCCGGGCGTATGCGTGCCGAGATTGAGCAGCGTGACGACACCGAACGGCTTGCCCTGCAGCGCGGGAAGGTACTTGCCGGCCGGGTCCGTGAGCGACAGTTCGCCGCCTTCCTGTGCGTCGGCCGCGAGCGTCGCGGTCAGCGTCTTGCTGAGGGAGCCGATCTCGAACAGCGTATCGCCGGTCACCGGCTTGCCGGTTTGCGTCGACATCACGCCGTAGTCGAACACATAAGGCTTGCCGTCGGCGACGACGCCGATCGCCATGCCGGGAATGGCGAACTGCTTCATCAGCGGCGCGACGTGGCGCGTCACGGTTTCGTGAATTTCGTCCTGCGTGGCGGCGGCCGAGCGGCCGGCCATGGCGGCGGCGCACGCGGCGACGAACAGGGTCGCGGCGATGCGGATCGCGTTGAATCGCATGATTGCGGTTCCTTCGATTTTTGTGATGGTTGCGTGAACAACAGGTCCGGCCGCGCCGCGCGAGGACTGCGGCAGCCGGCCTGTCGAGCAGGACTATCCACCGCCGGCCGCTTGCCAACAATCGATGAAATTTTGCGCGAGCCTAAAGAAAAACTTATGCGGCCCGCGAACCGGCCATACGGACGTCAGTCCGGCAACCGGTCGAGAAACGCCAGCATCGCGGCGTTGAAGCGCGCCGGCCGTTGCAGCGGCGCGAAGTGGCTCACACCCGGCAGGATCGTCAGCGTCGCGCCCGGAATCGTGTGTGCGAGATACGCTGCATGGTCGAGGCGGATGAATTCGTCGTGTTCCCCCTGCGCAATCGCGACCGGCACGGCGATCGCCGCGAGGTCGGCCGCGCTGTAATCCGGTTGCGTGCGCATCATTTCGCTGACGGCCGCGACGAACGCATCGAACTCGCCCGGCGTCGCGGACAACCGCGCGTAGTCCTTGCGGTGCCGCGCGAAGCAGCGGTCGATCAGCAGGCTCGGCACCATCTCCTTCGTGCCGCCCGGATCCATGTTGCACGCGAAGAAGAACACACCCACCACACGCTCCGGCGCGCGGGCGGCCAGCACGAGCGACACGCACGCGCCGTCGCTCCAGCCGACGAAGCGCGCGCGCCCGATGTGCAGCGCATCGAGCACCGCGAGCACGTCGGAGGCCATGCGTTCGTAGGAATAAGGGCGATCGTCGCGCGTGCTGCGGCCGTGGCCGCGGCTGTCGATCACGATCGCGCGGTAGCCGGCAGCGAGCAGCGCCGGCACCTGGCCGCCCCAGTTGCCGGCGTGGCCGAGACCGCCGTGCAGCAGCACGACCGGCGGCCCATCACCGAACGACGCGTGCCAGATGCGCGCGCCGTCGTGGTCCAGCCATCCTTCGGTGTCGGCCGCCGGCAGCGGCGTGCCGCCTTGCGCGTCGAAGCGGATGAGATCGTCGTCGGTGAATTCCGCATTCATCGTTCTGCCGTCCTTTCGAGGGAGACGAGCTTGCGATTGTAATGCGCGGGCTGGCGTGCCGCGATGCGTCCGCGCACTGCCCAACGGTGCGGCGCCGTGCCGTCAGGCCTGCGTCGACACCAGCCCGCCTGAGGTCGAGCCGCCAGACTTCTGGATCGCCTGCGCAAGCTGCGCGATCGCCGTCGACAGCGCGGCGGAGATCGTGCTCGCTTCCGCGCTCAGCGTCTGCTGCTCGATCGCCGCGGCCGGATCGTTCTTCGCGCGCTGCGCGGCGGCCGCCATTTGCTGCTGCACTTGCGCGAGCTGTTTCTGCAAGCGCTCGATGAGCTGCTTCAGCTGCTTGACCGCGGGATCCTCGAACGAGGATCCCGACGCGCCCGGCGTCTGCCCCGCGCTGTCGGCCGGCGCCGCACTGTCCGTCGGCGACGACGCGGTGGACGTCGCCGTCGACGCGGCGCCGGTGGCCGTCTGACCGGTGGTGAGCGAAGTCTGCGCGGCGGAAGAAAGATCGATCTGCATCGTGTCGGTCCGTAATGAGTGTGCGACTCGGGTCGGTTGAACAAGGGATACCTTGCAACTCGTTTACGGCATTCGTCGGACAAAACTTTAGCCCCGCCCTCCGAAGTGCGTTGAAACGGCACCTGCGCCGTGGCTGCCGTACGCGCACCGTCGATTGTCGCGAAGGGGCCAGATTAGGCGATCGTCGACGCTGGTAAAATCGCCCGCTGGCCCGCTGCCGCAGCACACCGGCTGCTTCCGGCAAGGCCGCGCGGGCTACCCGCGTCGGCGCCCGCCCGATCGGGCCCGATACGCGATGCCGTCCGGCGCCGTCGATGCGCGAGCCCCGCGCCCGCATCGATATGACGACGCGCCGACTCCGGCACGCACACCCTTCATCACGCATTTCGAGGAACTTACGATGGCCCGCATCGGCGCCTTCTGCCTGACCACGTGGCTCGCGGCCGCGATTCTCTACTTCGGCCAGCATTCGGTCGCGATGATTGCGCTCAGCGGCGTGGTCGTGTTCGGCGGATTCGACCTGCTGCGTCCGTAACGCCGGTCGGCGCGGCGCGAACACGACCAGCCCGTCAACGCTTCAACACTTCACCGCGGCAACGTCCTCAACGACGACGGCCCGCCCGACAGCGCAATGCGCTTGCCCGTATCGCGCAGCTTGCCGCCTTCGACCGCATACAGCGCGAGCTGGCGCTCGACGTTGAACTGCACGATCACGTGCCGGCTATCGGCGGTAAACACGATGCCCTGCGCGGCTTCGCCGCCCGGCACGTCGCTCGTCTGCACCGCACGGCCGTCGCGTATCTCGAACAGCACCACCCTGCCGAGCTTGTGGCGACCCGGGTTGTCGGCGGTCAGGTTCGAGCCGTCCATCGCCTGCACGGCGATCCACTTCCCGTTCGGCGAGATCGCGACGCCCTCCGGCAGCGACGGCACCGTCAGGTACTGGACCGTGCGGAACGGCGTGCGCGACACGTCGATCAGCGCGACCGAATCGGCATCGCCCGCGAGCGTGCCCGTGTAACCCGGCAGCCCCGCGAGCCCGACGTTGCTGACGACGGCCCAGCGATTGTCGCTCGACACGTCGATCGTATAAGGCGCGGCGCCCGTGCTCAGCCGCGTGCCGCTGTCGGTCACCTTGCCGTCGTCGACGTTCAGCACCGCGACGCCCTGCTCGTCGCGCAGCGACACGAGCGCATGCTTGCCGTCGTGCGTGAAGCTGATTCCCGCGAGCCGCTTCCTGCCGATCCTCAGGTTGCCGTCGAGTGTCACCTGCGTCCCGTCGATCCGCAGGATCGACACGCTGCCGTCGACGTTCGCCACCAGCGCAAGCCGGCCCGACCGGTCGATCGCGATCCCCTGCGGGTGCGTGCCGAGTTCGATACGCGTGATCGCCGGCGGCGACGCATCGAGGTTCACGACCTGCAGGAATGTGTCGTACACGAGCTGCTTCGCGTTCTGGTCATAGCGCGTCGGCGCGCCGACCAGCGCGAGCTTCGCGCCGGGCGCGATCGCAACGGCCTGCGGCGGCCCCTGGATGCCGTTCTCGACATCGACCTGCAGCACGACCTTCGGCGGAACCACGCTCGCGTCGAGCAGCGTCAGCGTGTCGGCGGGCGGCGACGCGAGATAAGTATCGCGCCCTTCGACGCGCTGGTACTTGCCGTCGTTGCCGGACACGATCCAGTCGGCCGCATGCGCGGCGACGGCAGTGGTGACGAGCGTCAGCGCGGCGAGCAGACGGGCGCGACGAAGGCGAAAGGGATTCGAATGCATGGCGGGCGGTTCTCCGGATTGGTTGCGGACGCAATGACTCGCACGACCCCGCTGCTCGACGGGTCGATGCAACCGCATGATGCATGAAAGCCCGCGAATCCGGCGTCTCGTGCCCGCGGCTCGAGAACATGCAGGGCGGGTTGATGCGTCCCGCGCTATGTCACAGATCAATCAATTTGTGACAACGTGTGCGAGAATTCCGAACCGGCGCATTCGGTCGGCACACCGGCACACGCCGCGCGACTCACGACACTCACGGCATCGAGGAAAAGCATGGATCGGCAACTGCGCTGGGGCGACGCCAGCAGGAGGGACAGCGTCAACGACGGGCGAAATGCCATCCTGCGCGCGACGCTCGATACGATGATCGAGCACGGGATCGACCGTCTGTCGATCGACGACGTCGCGCGTCGCGCGAATATTTCTCGACGCACGCTGTACCGCTATTTCGGCACGAAGAAGGAACTGATCCAGGGCGTGATCGGTGTCGAGAATGCCGCGTTCTTCGACGAGATGCAGCGTGCGCTCACCGGCTTCGAGCACGACTTCGAAGCCTATTGCGAGGAAAGCATGTGCTTCGCGGTGCGCTACCGCGATCGTCATCACGGCGGTTTTCACCACAACTATCTCGCGACGAGCGTCTCCACGGAGGTGTTCGGCTACATCGTCGAGAACGTCGCGCCGATGTGGCAACGCGTGCTGGAACGGCCGTACCGCGAATACGTCGCCCTGCATGGCGCGCAGGTGCCCGCACTTGACGACATCATCGCGCTGATCAGCCGCATCGGGCTCGCGTACTGCCTGATTCCGGCGGACGAGCAGGCGATGCGCGCGCAGATGCGCATCCTGTGGACGTTCCGGCCCGAGCCGGCCGCCAAACCGGTCGCCGCCAGGATGAAGGCGGCGCGCTGAACGGCAACGCGCGCGATGTCGCGCAACCCGGCCGATGCCATCCGATACCGGCCACGAACCTTTCAACTCACACTGGATTCCCTCATGACGACCTGCGGAGTTTCCGTCTCCGGCCGAACGCTCGATCGCGCCGACCTGCTGCTTCTCGTCGAAGGCTCGCCCGCGCCGATTCGTCTCGAAGACTGCGACCTCGAAGGCGCGGACCTGTCGCGGCTCGATTTGCGCGGCGTGCGATTCGAGCGCTGCGCGCTCGCGGAAGCATCGTTCGTCGGCGCGACCCTCGCGCAGACCGCATGGATTCGCTGCCGCGCACGCCAGACGAGCTTCGCGTCGGCCGACCTGGAGGACGCGCAGTTTCAGTCCTGCGATCTCAACAACACGAGCTGGCGCCGCAGCAAGCTGAGCTCCGCACGCTTCGACGAATGCAGGCTCACCGGCGCGGACTTCGAGGAATGCAAGTCGCTCGGCATCGAGTTCTCGAACACGCTGCTGGTCGGCGCGAGTCTGCGCCGTTTCTCGTTCCGAAAGACGCGGCTCGTGGCGCTCGACTTCTCGGATGCCGATCTCGCCGGCACTGACTTTCGCGACGCCGTGTTTGAAGGCGGCAGCCTGCGCAACGCGCATCTGAACGACGTCCGGTTCGATGGAGCCGACCTGCGCGACGTGGAACTCGGCGGCACGCCGAAGCTGCTCGCGTCGGGCGTGCTGCGCGGCGCGACCATCTCGTATGACCAGGCCGCGATGCTGATCGAGAATCTGGGGATCCGGGTCGCCTGACGACTGCACGCGCATTGCTTCGCATCGCGGCCGATATCCGCGACTTCGCGCGCGAACCGCGCATGGTGCAAATGCCGCCGGCGATCTGTCGAATATTTTCGTCACTTCGGCAGCATTCCAAGCGGCGCGCACCACGCATGTCCCGCGCGCTCACATTCGCCCACTGAACCAAACGGCATTCAAATCACTAGGGAAAATCCGGAGACATCCTTACAGCGATTTACCTGATGATTCACAGGAACGTCATGTTTCGGCGATTCCACTTTGCAACATGCTTTCGTTTTGCTTCAACGCTTCGATATCGCCGCGCGGCAAGCGCGACGATCGAAGCATGAAACGGCAAGCGTCCGCGAGTCGCCAGGTGTTCAATACTTTCAACAACCCGGTCGAGAGTAACGTGAGAATCCGTGGCCCGCTGGTGCGGTGGAGACGAGGCGATGCGCGCAACGTGCGCGTCGCGATCTCGTCCGCCGACGACAGTGACCGCCGGCAGAGTCCTCGCCTGCATCTGTCGATCTATACCATCCTGTCCCGCCGTTCCGTCCGCCGTCACAACGCCGTCGCCGCACGCGCGTTCGTTGCGATCCACACCGACGACGTGGCATCGCTCCTGCCTTAGCGCCCCCTCCCTTCCGTTCGACCTGCGCATCGTGTCCGTGCGATTCGCTTCGTAGACCGAATGGATACCCGATCATCATGCACCGCCGGCGCTCGTTTCGAATGCCGGCCGGTTACACACGTCCACCCTTGAACCGTGGCGCGGCGACTCGCCAACCGCCGAGCACCGCGCGCTCCAATACGGAAGACATGCCATGCAACTCCGCCCCCTTCGCCGCGCCATCGCAACCGCCGCCATGATGTCCGTCGCGGACATCGCCGCCTTCGGCAACACGAACGCCCAGGCGGCCGGCGAGCTGAATATCTACAACTGGTCCGACTACATCGCGCCGGACACGATCCCGAATTTCCAGAAGCAGACCGGCCTGCACGTGCGCTACGACAACTACGACAGCGACGACACGCTGCAGGCGAAGCTGCTGTCGGGGAACTCCGGCTACGACATCGTCGTGCCGACATCGAACTACATGGCCAAGCAGATCCAGGCGAACGTCTACCAGCCGCTGGACAAGACGAAGCTGCCGAACCTGTCTCACCTCGATCCGCTGCTGATGAAAATGGTCGCCGACGCCGATCCGGGCAACCAGTACGGCGTGCCGTGGGCGTATGGCACCGACGGCATCGGCTACAACGTGCAGGCGGTGAAGAAAGCGCTAGGCGACAAGGCACCGGTCGACAGCTGGGCGCTGGTGTTCGACCCGGCCAACATGGCGAAGCTGAAAAGCTGCGGCGTATCGTTCCTCGATCAGGCCGTCGACGTGTTCGCCGCGACGCTGCAATACATGGGCAAGGATCCGAACAGCACGAATCCGGCCGATTACCGCGCCGCGTACGACGTGCTCAAGAAAGTGCGCCCGTACATCACGCAGTTCAACTCGTCGGGTTACATCAACGATCTCGCGAACAACGACCTGTGCGTGTCGTTCGGCTATTCCGGCGACGTCGGCATCGCGCATCGCCGGGCAGCGGAAGCGAAGCGTCCGTACGAGATCCGCTTCGCGAATCCGAAGGAAGGCGGGCTGCTGTGGTTCGACATGATGGTGATCCCGAAGGACGCGCCGAACCGCGACGCCGCGCTGAAGTGGATCAACTACCTGCAGGACCCGAAGGTCAACGCGGGGATCACCAACGCGGTGTTCTACCCGACCGCGAACAAGGCCGCGCGCCAGTTCGTGAAGCCCGCGATCGCGCGCGATCCGTCGGTCTATCCGGCCGACGAGGTACTGAGCAAGATGACGTTGCTCAAACCGATGCCGCCCGAAATTCGCCGGCTCCAGAACCGGTTGTGGGCGCAACTGAAGACCGGGCGCTGACGGGGCTGCTCGCGACGGGCAGCGACGGCGACGGCCGCCCTATCGCTGCACCCGCTCCGCATGCGGCAACGCGGCCGCGAACGTGGCGTCGATGAACCGGATCACATCGTCGAGCGACGACGTGCACGTCGCGCCCGCGGCAAGCTCCCGGAACGCGCCGTCCGGCCCGAGGCAGATGAGCGGCTTGCGCCAGCGCCGCGCGAGCGCGATCTCCTCGGCCGTCCCGTGCCCGCCGGGCAGCGCGACGATCAGGTCGCTGCTCAGCACGTTCACGTAGTTCCGGTTGATGGTATGCGGTTCGGCGCCCGGTTCGCGGCGCGGCAGCGGCGTGAGGATCGGGATCTCGACGAACGGATGCGGATAGCCTTCGAGCGGCACGAAGCCCGCGTGCGGATCGGCCTGCGTCGGCACGATGCCGATCGACCGGCCGGCCCGTCCCGGCACGCCGGCGAACGCACGCGCGACCGCCAGCATCACGCCCTGGCCGCCGCCCGTCAGCAGGTTGAAGCCGGCCTGCGCGAGCCACGCGCCGAGCGGCTCGGAAAACGCGAGCCACGGTTCCTTGCCCGAGCCCATCACGCCGATCGTTCGGTTGTTGCGTTGCATCGTGAATTCCCGTGATGAAGTTGAATTGAACCGCGGCGTGCGCCGGGTCGCGAATCCCGGCGCACGCCGCGCGTCGTCATTCGAGTTCGACGCCCTTGAGCTCGGGAATCAGGAACAGCGTCGCGACCATGTCGAGCACGTAGAGGCCGGCGAGCAGCGCGATCGCCGTCTGGAACGAATAGTGTGCGGCAAGCGCGCCGACCGCCACCGGCCCGAAGCCGCCGACCGCGCGGCCGATGTTCCACAGCACGTTCTGCGCGGTCGCGCGCGCGACGGTCGGATAGCCTTCGGACATCAGCGTGCCGTAGCCGCCGACCATCCCGTTGACGAACATCCCCATCAGCGCGCCGGCCCACAGCATCGCCGTCGGGTCCGTCAGGCGCGCATATGCGAGGACGGTCACGACCGAACCAAGCTCGTACAGCAGGAACGTCGGCTTGCGGCCGATGCGATCGGCGAGCTGCCCGAACGTCCAGACGCCGATCATCATCCCGACGACAGTCGCCGCCGTCCACAGCCCCGACTTCGTCAGCGAGAAACCCATCTGCTTCGACAGGAAGGTCGGCAGCCAGATCATGATCCCGTAATAGCCGAAGTTCTGGACCGAGCACAGGATCACGATGCCGAGACTCGTGCGCGCGGTGCGGGCGTCGGCGACGAGCATCCGGAACGCGTTGGCCCGCGGCCGCGCCGCGCGTTGCACGAAGACTTCCGGCTCGTGCAGCCGGTTGCGCAGCAGCCACGCGAGCAGCGCGGGCAGCACGCCGACCACGAACATCCCGCGCCAGCCGATATGGAGCAGCAACAGCGGCGTCAGCAGCGCGGCCAGCAGTACGCCGGCCTGCCAGCCGAGCGCGACGTAGCACGACACGCGTGCCCGCTTGCTCGCCGGCCACGCTTCCGCCGCGAGCGCCATGCCGATTCCGAACTCGCCGCCGAGGCCGATGCCCGCGATGGTCCGATACACGAGCAGATCGCGGAAACCCTGGGCGAACGCGCACAGGCCGGTGAAGACCGCGAACAGCATGATCGTCCAGGTCAGGACGCGCACGCGGCCGTAACGATCGCTCAGGGCACCGAACAGAATGCCGCCCGCGACGGCGCCGATTAGCGTCCACGTGACGAGCGCGCCGCCCTGCCCGGGCGTCAGCTGCAACGCCGCCGTGATCGCCGGCAGCATGAAGCCGAGGATCCGGAGGTCGAAGCCGTCCATCGCGTAGCCGATCGCCGAGCCGGCCAGCGCCTTCCACGCGTACGCGCCGACCTGCTCGCCGCGCGGCGCCGCCGGATCGCCGAGCGCCGAAGATTTCATGTTTGCTGCCATGGTGTCCTGCCGGAAATGTCCGGGCGACATTCTAAAGCCTGTTCCCGCGCATGACGGGCGCCGGACGCCCGCACGCGGAAAGCGCCGCGCCGCCCGCTTCCGGGAACGGAAGCAGGCAGCGTCGGTAATGAATTTGAAAGACATTGAAGCCGGCGATCCGCAGTCAGGCGGGACACCGAAAGAACGCGATGAAGCGGGTGTTGCGAGGCCGGCGTCGCCGCCGGCGCGGGTCGAACGACACCGGAGCGGTACCGGCGCGGGGCAGCCTCAGCCCCGATCGTCGCCGGGCCACCAGGTTTTGGCTTCGCGGTCGACGAGCAGCGTATCGAGATCCTTGCCTTCGAGCCACTTGGGACGCGGGCCACGGCCCGACCACGAGCGGCCGGTCGTCGGATCGTAATACTTGGCAGGCGCCTTGCGTTTGCGCTGGACGATGTAGCCGAGGGCGCTCAGCACTTCCTGCTGCGAGATGCCCAATAACTCGACCTGCTCCTTGAATGCCGCGAGTGCGGCTTGCTTCTCCTTCTGCTTGGCTTCCGACAGCTTGATATTCAGGTCCCGAAGTTGTGCTTCGAGATCCTGCAGGGCCTGGGTCATGTATTCATCCTCTTTGGGCATGTTTTTATTCAAAAAAACCTCCGATGGCCGAACCTATCACGAAGTTCCGCCAATCGGTGTTGCGATATGTGAATCGTTTGCCTGGACCTGTAACGCTTTCGAAGTGTACCGAACGCCCCGCCATCGTCGAAAACCGCACGGCATCGGCACGCAACACATGGCGCCGCACCCATGCACAGGCGCGGCATGGCGCGAATGATAGCAGTGCGCATCCGTCATGTTCGAGGACTTTTGCGGTTCGGCGCACACTTGCCTTCGCCAGCCCGCGCGCGTCGGCGCCGGCGCGGCGGTTTACGTGCCGAAGCGGCACCCGGCCCACGCAACTCGCGCGAACAGCGCATGCAGCTTCGTGCCGCGCGCGGCCCCGATCTGACGACCGCGCTGACCGCGCGCGACGCGCATGCCGGTGCGTGGCGCGTGCAACGTTCCAGCATCGATATGGATGACGTAACGTTTCACGTCTCCCGGCAACGCGGCCAATCGGCATCCTGGCCGTGAACGGGCACGCACGAAGTCGTGCACGCGATTGAATCCGGTACGAAGACGCAGCGCGATGGGCGCTCTCTGCTCTCGTGATTGTTCGAATGCGTCAGGGCATCGGGGAACGAGACGCACCGCCCCGCAGCCTCGACGTTCCCCGCCGAGCGGGAAGGTTGCGCCGCGTGGCGTCTTGCCGTGCACCTGCGATGACCGCTGCCACGCGTCGCGGCATCACGGTTCGACGCGCTTACGGCAGCGGCGGTGCGTCGCGCAGCACGGCTTGCAGCCCGGTCGCGAACGGCGTCGCATGATCGATCCCGAGTGCGCGCACGCGCGACGCATCCAGGTGGCAATCGTACGGACGCGGCGTCGCGTCAGCCGGCGTGTCGATCCGTGCAAGCGCCGCATCGACGCCGAGCGCGACCGCGATCCGTTGCGCGATGTCGTACTTCGTCATCGGCTCCTCGCCCGACCAGTGACGGATGCCCGTGACGGTCGAGCCCGCGAGATGGCGCAGCGTCAGGTCGCGAATGACCGCCGCGACGTCGGGCGTGTAGGTCGGATAGCGGATCGCCCATGCGTCCATCCCGACCGCATCCGCACCCGGACGCGCGGACGCGACGATCGCCGGCACGAGGCTCGTGACGGCCGACTCGTGCCAGTCGACGATCGGCCCGTAGAGCAACGGCAGCCGCAGCACGCAAGCAAGCGGCGATGCGGCGAGCAACGCGGCCTCGCCTTCCAGCTTGGTGCGGCCGTAGATGTTCAGCGGGTTCGGCGCGGCGTCTTCGCGGTACGGCGCGGCCTTGCCGTCGAACACGTAGTCGGTGGAAATACCGAGCGTCCACGCGCCGTAGCGCGCCGCGAGCGCGCCGATGCGGGCCGGTGCGTCGACGTTGATCGCACGTGCGGCGGCGGGGTCACGTTCGCAGACGTCCGGGCGGCGTTCGGCGGCGCAGATGATCACGGCGGCCGGTCGGCGAGTTGCGAAGAGGTGTTCGAGCGCCGGCTGATCGAGCGCGTCGAGTCGGGCGACGTTTTCCGGCGGCAACGCGAGGCGCCGGGCGCCCGCGGTGTCCGGGTTACGGATCGTTCCGATCGGCGTCAGCGACGATTCGCGGGACAGCGATGCGGCAACCGCACGGCCGAGCAGGCCGGACGCGCCGATGAGAAGGATGGTCGGATGCGACACGGTGGCCAACGATGAAAGGGAATAAGGGCCCCCAATCTATACGAGAACACGCAACCGATGTCGATTTCGATCGCACGTCGACGACGTGCGCGTGATGAAAACAAGGCCCGATGCGCGATTGCGCGCACCGGGCCTGTCGTGCGGCACGAAGCCTCGCGCCCGCTTACTTCCGGTCGAACGAATAGCGCCCCGGCCCGCTCACCGCGAGCAACAGCAGCCCGCCGATGATGCTGATGTTCTTGTAGAAGTTGATCATCGCGAGGTACTGGTCCATGCCTTGCAGCGCCCAGTAGCGATGCCCGATCAACGCGGTCGCGAGCGTGTAGACCGCGAACACCAGCGCAAGCGGACGCGTGTAGAACCCGACCGCGATCAGCGCGCCGCCGACCAGTTCGACCGCCACCGCGATCACCGCCGACAGCTCGGGCGACGGTGCGCCCGTCGACGCCATGTACGCGACTGTGCCCGAGAAGCCGTTCAGCTTCTGCCAGCCGAACAGCACGAACAGGATCATCATCAGCACGCGAGCCGCCAGCAGCAGCTCGTCCTTCTTCGACTCCAGCGAAACGTAACGCATAGCAATCACCTTGAATTGACGGTTTGACGCATTCGGTGCCGATGGCCGCCGCAACGGCGAACCCACGGATCGGCAACGAACCCTCCTCGCACGATCGAACGGCGGGCCGGCCGGCCCGCTGCCGAGGAATCCGTCCCGTCGCGCCGTCGTGGCGCGCTGCGGAGCGGTTCTGGCGAAGCACGGGTGCAGTCTACTGTCTCACCGAAAATCTTCAATCCGCCAAAACAAGATTGGCTGTCTCGATTGAGTGGACAATTGTCACGTAACAAACGCGTCATACGCGTCCGGGTACATCGGCCGGCGCGCCTGCCCGCCGGATCACATCAAATCGACCGGCAGCGTCTTGTCGAGATTGTCGTGCCATGCGCGAATGGTCTTCGGCACGGTCTTTTTCCACGCCGGCGCGCTCGTGTAATAGCGCATCCGCACCTTGCCTTGCCCATCGAACACCAGCAGACCGATCCACAAATCGGCGCCCCGGCGCATCACGATCGCGGCGTTCGTCGTCGCGATGCCGCGTACCCAGTACGACTTCACGCCGGCATTCAGGCCGTCGAGATCCTGTTCGTCCGCGCTGGAATTGACCGTGTCGACGAGCGTTTGATAATCGGCGCCCAGCAGCTTGTGCGCGATCGCATTCTGCCGCGCATCCGCCAGCACCTTCAGGGTCACGAGATCCGCCGCCTGACCCGCCTGCGCCTTCGACGCCGTCACGTAGTCGCCCGAATACACGACGCCCGCACCGGCGCCGCAATCGGCATCGCCGCCCTGCTGCGCGACCCGCACGCGCCCGCCCTTGCGGCTGAAATCGAGCCGGCATCGGTCCTGGCGAAACGTGGCGCTGTCGCCGTGCAATTCGATATCGCCGCTGAGTCCGCCGGTATTCGCGCCGTTGTTGCCGCTCAATTCGAAGTGAAGACGCGGTGCCGTGCCGGTGAACGTCAGCACGCCGCCGACCGACGGATTCGCGCTGTCGCGATACCACGTCTGCTGCCAGCGGTCGGCCGCAAGCGACGTGCCGTTCAGGATCGCGAGCCGCTCGCGATAGCGGTCGCCGAGGCACGACGCTTCGCTGCCGCAGCGATCGCGCTGCTTGAGCCATTTCAACTGCGCGGCCTTCAGCGCGGCCGTATCGCCGCCTTTCGCGAGCGCCTTCTTCCATGCCGCCGCCAGTTCGCCGTCGAGCGACGACAGCCCGGCGTCCGCGCAGATCGCCTTTTCGGTCGGCGAAACGGCTTTCGCGCAATCGAAGCCGGCCGCGTGCGCGGCAATCGGCGAGATCGTAAGCATTGCCAACATCATGACGGATCGCAGGTTCGTGCTCCACGCATGCCGGCCGTGAAGTGCAGCCTGCCCTCGCTCGCCCGCGCGAGCATTCGATCGATTCTTCATTGTCATTGGACTGGACTCGTCGTGGATGGCGGTGAGTAGAAGCTACGTGCCCGATGTATGTGCCCGATTCGTTCGAGGTAAAAATACCCGGCCCGGCATGCGCTGTCGGCCCGCACCCCCGGCGAAGCCTAACGCGAATGCGCGCCGCCGATCAATCGGCGCGCTACCCCCGCACGCCCAACCGCTCCGCCAGAAACCCGATGAACGTGCGCAGCGTGACGAACCCTTCCCGGTGCTGCGGAAACACCGCATTCAGCGTGATCGGCGACGGCGCATACGCGTCGAGCACCGGCACGAGCGCGCCGCTGTCGAGCGCCGCGCCGACGATGAAATGCGGCAGCAGCGCAATGCCGAGCCCCGCGATCGCCGCGTCGCGCACGACTTCGCCGTTGTTCGCGACGAGCGGCCCCTGCACGTCGAACGTGCGCGCCGCGCCGTCGACCCGGAACTCCCAGCCGACGCGCCGCTCGCGCCCATACATCAGGCACGTGTGGCCGGCGAGGTCGGCCGGCGTCGCGGGCGTGCCGTGGCGCTTCAGGTAAGCGGGGCTCGCGCACGCGATCATCTCCCACGCGCCGAGCTGCCGCGCGATCAGCGTCGAATCCTCGAGCGTGCCGATCCGCAGCACGAGATCGAAGCCCTCGCCGATCAGGTCGACACGCCGGTCGGTCAGGTCGACGTTGAGCCGCACGGCCGGATGCGCGGACAGGAATTCGGCGATCAGCGGCGACACATGCGTGATCCCGAACGACAGCGGCGCGCTGATCTTCAGCGAGCCGTGCAGCTCGGTGCTGCGCACCGACATCGCCTGCTCGGCGTCGGCGACCTCGGCCAGGATCCGCTGCGCACGCGCATAGAACTCGTGCCCCGATTCCGTGACCGCGAGATTGCGCGTATTGCGATGCAGCAAACGCACGCCGAGCGCTGCCTCGAGCGCCATCGTGCGCCGGCTCACGAACTGCTTGGACAGCATCAGTTGGTCGGCCGCCGCCGTGAAGCTGCCCGCATCGACGGTCGCGACGAAGATCCTCAGGTCGTTGAGTTCCATATTGTCTACCTCAGAGTGACAGTCATTATCTCTACAGCCATTTATTTGTCAAATCGATTGACCTAAGATTCATCTCAACGAACGGCCGGCCCCACTTCCGAGGGCAGGCCAAATCCAGGAAAAAATCATGATCGAGACTCGTGCAGCAAACCAACGTGGCCGTGCCGAGCATGGCTGGCTCAGCTCCCGTCACACGTTTTCTTTCGCGAATTACTACGATCCGAAGCAAGTCGGCTTCTCCGACCTGCTGGTCATCAACGACGACCGCGTCGCCCCGGGCCGCGGCTTCGGCACGCACCCGCACCGCGACATGGAAATCCTGTCGTACGTGCTCGACGGTGCGCTGGAGCACAAGGATTCGATGGGCACCGGGTCGGTGATCGTGCCGGGCGACGTCCAGTTGATGAGCGCGGGTACCGGCGTGCGTCACAGCGAGTTCAACCACTCGCACGAGACGCCCGTCCACTTCCTGCAGATCTGGGTCGGGCCGTCCGAGAAGGGTGCCGAGCCGCGCTATCAGCAGACGAACATCGCGGCGGACGACAAGCGCGGCAAGCTCACGCCGATCGTGTCGCCCGACGGTAGCGGCGGTTCGCTGAAGATCCGCCAGGACACGCGGATCTACGCGGGCCTGTTCGACGGCGACGAGCGCGCCACGCTCGAACTCGCACCGGATCGCTTCGCCTACGCGCATGTCGCACGCGGCAGCGTGACGGTCAACGGCGTGGCGCTCGGCGAAGGCGACGGCGCACGTATCCGCGACGAGCAGGTATTGACGTTCACGGATGGCAAGGACGCCGAAGTGCTGGTATTCGATTTGCGTCCGGTCGAAGTGACGGCCGAGTGGGCATGACGCCCGTTCGGAACATCGGGCCCCGCTGAACGCGGGGCCTTCTTAATCGGAGATTCGCAACATGGCCAAGGTACTCGTTCTCTACTACTCGTCCTACGGGCACATCGAAACGATGGCGCAGCACGTCGCGGAAGGCGCGAAATCGGTGCCCGGCGTCGAGGTCACGCTCAAGCGCGTGCCTGAAACCATTCCCGTCGACCAGGCGAAGGCGATCGGCGTCAAGGTCGACCAGGCCGCACCCGTCGCCACCGTGGACGAACTCGCGGGCTACGACGCGATCATCTTCGGCACGCCGACTCGCTTCGGCAACATGGCCGGCCAGATGCGCACGTTCCTCGACCAGACCGGCGGCCTGTGGATGAAGGGTGCGCTCGTCGGCAAGATCGGCAGCGTGTTCGCGTCGACCGGCACGCAGCACGGCGGCCAGGAAACGACCATCACGTCGTTCCATACGACGCTGCTGCACCACGGGATGGTGATCGTGGGCGTGCCCTATGCGTGCAGCGGGCTCGTCAACATGAACGAAATCACGGGCGGCACGCCGTACGGCGCGACCACGCTCGCGGGCGCGGACGGCAGCCGTCAGCCGAGCGCGAACGAACTCGACATCGCGCGCTACCAGGGCAAGCACGTCGCGGAACTCGCCGCGAAGCTCGCGTCGTAACGCGGGCGCCGTCCGTCCCGGAAAGCCCGGGACCGCGGCGCGTGCCGCCTGCGCGGCACGCACGAGAAAGCACGGCGCCGGTCGACCCGGCGCCGTTTTCCGTGGTGCGAACGCCGGCCGTTACTGACCCGACGCCGGTGCTGCGGGCGCGGCGGGCGCCGCCTTCGTCGCGGGCGCCTTCTCGACCGCGTTCTGCGGATAATTGCTCTGATCGTTGGTCAGCCGGTAGCCGGAGCCCGTGCCGATCGCCTTCAGGTCCTTCGCGTGGCGCGCGCGGGCCGCCTTGCGGGCGGCCTTCTTCTGCGCCTTGTCGAGTTGCTTCTGCGTCGGCGCGGACGCCGGATCCTGCGCATATGCCGCCGGCGCGGCGGTCAACAGCAGACCGAACGACGCCGTTACTGCCACTGCCACCGAAACCACGCGAGACTTCGTCATGGCCGGATCTCCTTGTCGATTGTTGGTTGTGGGTCGAACGCCGGCACGCACGCGACGGACGTCGGCGTGCGACCACGGCGCCGATGCAACGTTAGCCGATCGCTGCGCAAATGTCCGTGCCGGTTCCTGAATTCTCCTGATAACGGCAACGATACATGCGCGGCAGGCGCCCGGCCAGACGGCGTGGCGCACGTGCCATCAGGGAAACCGATAGCATCGCGCGCCGCCGGCACCCGGCGCCGCTCAGATCCAGCGCGACAGCACCGGCAGCAGGATCGGCACGACGAATGCGGTCAGCACGCCGTTCAGCCCCATCCCGAGGCCGGCGAACGCGCCGGCCTCCTCGCTGACCTGGAACGCACGCGCTGTGCCGATCCCGTGCGACGCGACGCCGAGCGCGAAACCGCGCACGGCCGGCTCCTCGATGCGCAACGCGTTCAGGATCGCGCGGGCGCACACGGCGCCGAAAATCCCGGTCGAGATCACCAGCACGGCGGTCAGCGACGGAATCCCGCCGATTTCCTGCGCGACGGCCATCGCGATCGGCGTGGTCGCGGATTTCGGCGCGAGCGACGCGATCGTCTGGTGCGACGCGCCGAACAGCGCGGCAATGCCGACCGCGGACACGATCGCGGTCAGCGAACCGGCCAGCAGCCCGACGAGCAGCGGCACCGCGGCGCGCCGCAGCTTCGACCACTGGCGGTACAGCGGCAGCGCCAGCGCGACAGTCGCCGGGCCAAGCAGGAAGTGGACGAACTGCGCGCCCTCGAAATACGTCGGATACGGCGTGTGCGTGATCGTCAGCAGCACGACGATCAGCGCGACCGCGATCAGCACCGGGTTCGCGAGCGGGTTGAAACGCGCGCGGGCATAGACGGCCTGTGCAATCAGGTACGCGATCAACGTGATCGTCAGGCCGAGCAGCGGGGTCGCGGCGGGGTAGACCCAGATCGCGCCGAGTTTCGGGAAGGCCGTCATTGCGTGCCCTCCGCCGTGCCGTCCGCGCGCCGCTGGCGGCGCAGCAACGCACGCGTGACGAGCGCGGTCACGGCAATCGCGAGCGACGTGCTCACCGCCAGCGCGACGACGACCGCGAGCGCATCGCCGCGCACGCGGTCGGCCGACACCATGATGCCGACGCCGGCCGGCACGAACAGCAGCGACAGGTGGCGCAGCAGTTCGAGCGCAGTCGGCTCGATCGCGTCGGCCACCTGCGGGCGCAGCATCACGAAGCCGAACAGCAGCAGCATGCCGATCACGGGGCCCGGCACCGGCAGGCCGAACAGATGGGACACCCCTTCCCCGAGACACTGGAAGGTCAACAAGACCGCGAACGCCTGCAGCATGAAGCGCTTCTCCCGAACGTGGCCGCGCGATCATGCAGCCGCGCGGCCGATGGGCCGGTGTGTGCGACGCCGGCGTGGACGATACGCGCGATCGTATCAACAAAGGCTGCCGGGCGGGCTGTCGGCGCGGCGCGCGACTGCGGGCAACCGCCCTGCAGCCGGATCGAATCGATGCGACACTTGCCGCCGGACGATGCGAAAACGATGCAATCCGCGCGCACGCGGATGCGTCGCCTACGCTCGGCGCACATGAAACACGCATGAGCGGCCGCGCCACCTGCCCGCGCCGCATCAAGGAGAAGGTTCAATGTTTTCGTGGTTTGAACGGCGCCTGCCGACGTTCCCGCTCGAGGATCCCGTCACGCCGCCGAAGGGGTTCTTCTCGTTCGTCTGGGCGTGCACGAAAGGCGCGCGCGGCTGGATCCTGCTGATTGCGCTGACGTCGGCCGCGACCGCCGCGTACGAAGCCGTGCTGTTCGCGATGATGGGGCGCGTGGTCGACTGGCTGTCGTCGGTGACGCCGGCCGAATTCGGCGGCCGACATCTCGGCACGCTCGCCGGCTTCGCGGCGATCCTTGCCGGCAGCGCATTGCTGATCGCGCTGCATACGATGATCAAGCACCAGGTGCTCGCGATCAACTTCCCGATGCGGCTGCGCTGGCTGTTTCACCGGCTGATGCTCGACCAGAGCCTCTCGTTCTACGCGAACGAGTTCGCGGGCCGCGTGACGACCAAGATCATGCAAACCGCGCTCGCCGTGCGCGACGCGCTGTTCATGTCGGTCGACGTCGTGATCGGCGTCGGCGCGTACCTGATCGGCATCCTCGCGCTCGCGGCGAGCTTCGACTGGCGGCTGATGATTCCGCTCGCGCTGTGGGCGCTCGGCTACGGCGTGGCGTGCGCGTATTTCGTGCCGCGTCTGAGTGCGGTCGGCAGCCGGCAGGCCGACGCGCGCGCGCTGATGACGGGCCGCATCACCGACGCCTATTCGAACATCACGACCGTGAAGCTGTTCTCGCACACGCGCCGGGAAGCCGACCACGCGCGGCGTGCGATGGAGGCGTTCAAGGTGACCGGCGATGCGCAGATGCGGCTCGTCAGCGCGTTCGAGGTCGTCAACCACCTGCTGTCGACGCTGCTGCTGGTCGGCTCGACCGGCCTCGCGCTCTATCTGTGGCTGCACGGCGAGGCGAGCGCGGGCGTGGTCGCGGCCGTGATCGCGATGGCGCTGCGCCTGTCGAGCTATTCGCACTGGATCATGTGGGAGATGACCGAACTGTTCGAGAACGTCGGCACGGTCCAGGACGGCATCAACACGCTGACGAAGGTGCGCAGCGTGGTCGACGCACCCGACGCGAAGGCGCTCGCCGTGCAACGCGGCGGCATCGTGTTCGACAACGTGAGCTTCGCGCACGAGGACAACGAGCGCGCGGTGTTCGACGGGCTGAACCTGACGATCCGGCCGGGTGAGCGGATCGGCCTGATCGGCCGCTCGGGCGCCGGCAAGTCGACGCTCGTGAACCTACTGCTGCGCTTCTACGACGTGGACGACGGCGCGATCCGGATCGACGGACAGGACATCGCGCACGTGACGCAGGACAGCCTGCGCGCGGCGATCGGGATGGTCACGCAGGATACGTCGCTGCTGCACCGGACGATGCGCGAGAACATCCTGTACGGCCGCCCCGACGCGACCGAGCAAGAGATGCACGACGCGGCCGTGCGCGCGGAAGCGTCCGACTTCATCGACCGGCTGCGCGACCGGCACGGGCGCAGCGGCTACGACGTCGAGGTCGGCGAGCGCGGCGTGAAGCTGTCGGGTGGTCAGCGGCAGCGTGTCGCGATCGCACGCGTGATGCTCAAGGATGCGCCGATCCTCGTGCTCGACGAAGCGACCAGCGCACTCGACTCCGAAGTCGAGGTCGCGATCCAGCGCAGCCTCGACGGCCTGATGCGCGGCAAGACGGTGATCGCGATCGCCCACCGGCTGTCGACGATCGCGGCGATGGACCGACTGATCGTGCTCGACGAAGGGCGCATCGTCGAGGAAGGCACGCATCTGCAGTTGCTTCAGGCGGGCGGCATCTATGCGGCGCTGTGGGCGCACCAGAGCGGAGGGTTTCTCGGCGAGACGGCGGATGCGGAGGGGGCGGCGCAGTAACGCACGACAACGCATCGGGCATTCGCCACGCGCGCGGATGCACGATGGCGCGCGTCGTTGAGCCGGTTTGATGCGGGTGGCCCAAATTCCGTCCCGGTCTTAAGTGGAAAATTCCGGCTCTTCAGGGCGGGCCGGATCGGCCCGATCGGTGCACTGGCGGGTTTCCCCTCTTCCAACGTAACCTCGGTTCGGGGCAGTTTCAGCACGCCAGCGGCCGGACTGCTCGTGCAACACACGGCGGCTAGAATGCCCGGGCGTGCGCCCTTGCCCAGATTCACCTTCTTTTCCGGCGTCCACCCGGATTCGTGACCTTCTGCACGTAATCGCGCGCCGACCGGCGCTCGAGGCTGCAGCGCTCAAACTGCCCATACCGATAGCAGATCGCGCGCGCTTCCAAAGACAGCTTCCGTGCAGACACCTCCTTATCGACGACAGGCAGGATGCCCTGGAATATCGACCCTCTCACCGGGAACGTGAATCGGCACACCCGGATAGACGTTGAAGCTATCGACAATCGCATCATTCACCTTCACACCCTCTACTCGATAGCGAACGTTTCCAGTGACCGAAAACCGCGCTCCGGATGCATCACACGTAGCGGCCAGCCCTTCACGAACCTGCGAAGGCAGTTGCCGGACAAGGGCACTGAACGCGAGGTTCACAACGACATTCGCTGTGGTTTTCCGATCCTCGGCGCCCAGTAGTTTGATCACCGGCTTCACATTGAGCCGATAGACGGTCTCCGTCTCGACCGGCCGCAGCGGCTTGAGCGTGATGGTTTTCGTTTGTCCGGGAGCAAGCGTCACTCGAAAGGGAAACGCGTAGAGCGACGGCTGCGTCACCTCACCGACCGGTTCAAGGCGCTCGCTGTCCAGCGGCATGCCGGGATTCAATAGACGCGACAACGAAACGCTCACATACTCGACGCGATCCCCGTTGTTGATCAGCTGCACGGATGTGGAGTCTTTCTCCACCGTTACTTCCTTCGGGTTCAGGTCGATTGCCGCGGTTGCCGACACCGGAACGGATGAAACCGCAGCAAAGGCGATGCACGACAAGATGGATGAACGAAGCTTCACGTCGAAGGATCCTCCAATTGACACTCCGGTTTTCTCATTAAGGTTGCCGCCGATCTGCCCTGCGACGGCAGTCGGGACCACCGGCGGTCAAGGCGCCTTGACTACTGGTTCGAACGTCATCGACAAGACGCCGCTATAGGTGCCCACGGTGCTCTTGAAATCGCCGGCAGGCGGATATGCCTGCACATCTAGGTTGTAATAGCCGACGGAGTCAGATCCTATCTCCGGCGCAGCCGGGTTCTTGAACTCCGTACCCTGTTCGACTGCAAGTGGTTTCAATTCACCACCGTCCGCGCCCAGCTTGACCGTTGGTGTCCGAAACGCCAACGCGGGATTCGACTGATGCGTAATCGCCAACGGCGAATCCAGACGCACCCGGAACGTCCCGCTGGTGGACACGACCTTTAGCCGTGCCTGCACCTCATATGTCGTATCCCAACCGCCGAGTTGCTGCATCTCCAGGCCTCGCTCGAACCAGCCGCCCTTGTCGTCCGTCACGATCAGCTTGTTCGGCCCGACGAAGTGTGCCGTCACCTTGCTCTGGGTTTTGCCGGAGAGCGACACAGGGTCGATCGCGGATGCGGTCGCCGACAGACACGTCAATCCGGCAAATAGAAATGGAAGAACCAAATTGCTCATATGCTTTCTCATGATTTCGTAACGACAGTAAACGTGAGAACGTCACTGTAATCGCCCTCTTTCAGCAAGCGGTCCACACTGGTTTTGAATGTCGGCACAAAACAGGTTCTGCCTGAACTATCCAATGACAACGCGACGTTGCCCGTATTCGGCAGATTCAAGATCGATGTTCCTGCGTCCAGCGAAATTGTGTATGGAACGAGTTGCGAAGCGTCGTTCACATGCTTGAGACGATATCGGTTCTGTGCAATTCCGTTGGAATTGCTGGCAGTGACGATGAACTGCCTTCCACTGACAGCGGCACCCACATAAGTAAAGCAAAGCTGATCGGTGGTGTTGGAGAAAGTCTTCTCGCCATCCCCTTCCGGCAAGTCTCCGAGATTCCAATCCGGCGCCGTCATTTCGATCGAGATCGGCGGCGGTGGTGGCATCTTCGGATCCACGACGGAGCAAGATTGGCTAGTTCCGGGCCCTACATAGGCCCCTCCCCTAACCTCCCCTACATCGTTTCCTCTGGTGAAATTGCCGGCACGCACGGTGATGGCTGGCCATTCTCTCAGGTAAGCATTATCGAATACTATCTTTAAATTAGCTGTTAATGGGGTCTCTTTTTTCCAATCGCCATTGGTCGTAGCCCCATGGTACATTACATATCCGCTCCCGACGTAAGCATTGCTATTTTGTTCTTCATTGAGCATGACAAACTTTGCTGCAGCCGCACTCGGTCCGACCCCGCCATTTTTGTCATATGTATATATCAATACTCCCCGAGAAGTAAAGGAAGAACTACCGGTATTCCCTGAAGCCTCCTTATAGGAAATCATCACGCCCACCGTACTCGTTCCGTCTCCGTTGTCTCGCCACGAGCAATTGCTGTATCCGTTACTGAGAGGAGCGAGTTCAAGAGAATATGCAGCCGCCCCGTTGCTTGCTAAAACGTAAAGGATGACCATCAGGAACGATTTTCCCAGCCACTTGAACGACCATTTTCTTTTTCCCATCTTCCTCTCCAACTATCGAAATATGTCGACCACCGACAAGATCGACCACCGCGATACGTTCGGAATAGCGCTTACCAACGGCATTCCGGGCGATACACAGTTCGAGGTCGGCGTAACCATAAAGCGCCTCCGAAAGCGAACCTAGTGGCTGTTCTTGGCCAACTGATAGATCACGACGCCATATCCAACGCTGATGAACAGCGGTGCAACGGCGCCTCGCATGTCACCGTCATCGACGGCGATGCGCTCCCTCGGACGAAAGGTCAGACGCCAAACCTGTGACTGCTGCGGTGTATCAAGCACCTTCAACGTCATCCGGTATTTCTGCCCGGGCGCCAACGTGAGACGCCCAGGTAGCGCCAACAAGGTCGGACGGCTCACTTCCTCGACAGGCACGAGGCGTTCCGGGAGTTGTCCAGGGTTAGACACCCACTGCTGCGTCACGTCGAGGTACAACGCGCTGTCTCCGACGTTTTCTGCCCAAAGTTCATTGGCGGGCTTCCCCTCTTCCAACGACACCTCGGTTCGGGACAGTTTCAGCACGCCAGCGGCCAGACTGCTCGTGCAACACACGGCGGCCAACATGCCCAGCACCCAGCTCCGCGTGCTTCTCATTCCTGACAATCCAGCGTGACCGGCTTCTCTTCGACGCGCAACGTCATATGCTTGCTGGGGAAATGCTGCGGCGTCCCGGGGAAGACAGCCAGGGTCTGCGCAGGCTTCGCCTTGTCATACACGACGTCGGTAAAGATCTGGCGGATATTCCCCGTGTTTTCCAGCGTCAATCCGCCGTTTTCGCAGCGATGCGTCCACGCAGATTTCTGCTTGCCCGGTGCCGGCATGTGCCGCACCAGCACGCCGTAGCCGATCGCCACCGACATGGGGGCGGTGATCTTGTCGTCCGGCGCGTTGTCGACCTTCAGCGATCGGACCGGCAGGATGTACAGCCGGTAAAGCTCTTCCAGCTCCGGCTCGGCCAGCGACTTCAACACGATCGACCGTGTCTGGCCCGGGCCGAGCGTCAATTTGTCGGGGGTCGCCAGCATGCCCGGGCGTGCGACCTCGCCCAGATTCACCTTCTTTTCCGGCGTCACACCGGGATTCGTGACTTTCTGCACGTTGATGTTCAGATAGAGCGGCGCATCGCCCATGTTCTTCACGGTCACCGTCTGTTCGTGCGCGTTGAAGACCTGTGTCGACACCGGCATGACCATCAACTCGCCTTCAGCATGGGCAAACTGGCTAGCTGCCATCACCAAGCCGAACAACAGCGAAAGCGGGGTATTACGTTTCATTGCATTTCCTCTCTGAAATTGACCGGGTCGTCATTTGCAACGGAAATAGTTCCCGTTTTCCTCCGTCAGATCGCATGTCAGGCGTCGCCCTTCTTGCTCAACGGTAACGAGCCGCAGCATCTTCTTGCTGACGATCGAGAACAGCCCGTTCCGGTACGCCGTGTCGCCCGTCTCGGCGATCCTGCCGCTGACGGGCTTGCCTCTCTCGTCCGTCAGGAAGCCGCTGTAGATCATGCTGATGTCGACGCGCGCCTTCGCCGAATAAACCTGCCCCGGATGGGCTCGAACGACGTTTGCCGGCACCTCGATGTTCATGTCCAGCTTCGCGTTGTCGCTGAACACACGTGCAAACGACACGTCGCTGTACGCGTTGAGCGGCACAGCGTATGTTCCGCCCCCCGCTACCGGGCTGCCTTCGACATTGAAGCCGTACTTCATGCCGTCCAGATTCGGTGTTCTGAGCAGCAACGCACTGCCGCTCGGGCTGTAACGTCCGACAGCCACGCCGTCCTTGCTCGCTGCCACCATGCCGCGATAGTTGAAGTCGGCATTGCTGCCGCCATTGCTCGTGCCGAGGTTAAGCGAAACATCGCCACGCGTACCGGACCGCGTGCCGTAGAGGTTGACGCCGTAGTTGCTGCCGACCCGATTGGCCGTGACGCCAACGGTCGATGTGCCGAAGCCGTCGACGAAATCCTTGCGGACATCGCCGCTCAACTGGGTCTGCCCACCCGCATGCGCTGCGTTGAAGCTTGCCTGAACCTTGTCCAACGTCATCGTCGTGTTGAAGTACACGCCGTAGCCGCCGTTCCCGTTCTGGTAGCCCCCCTTCTGCACGCCGAGTGCGAACATGGCCCATAAGCCGTTCGGCCGGTAGTTCCAGCGGACCTCCGCCTGATGTGAAGCACCGCCGAACCCCGACTGCTGGTAGTTGTATCCGACGATCGCCTTTCCGATGTTGCGACTGTAGGATGCGCTCGTACTCGGCTGCCCACTGTAAAAGCGCGACACATTCGTGCGTTGGTAGCGGCTCACTGTCAGACTGCCCAGTGCCTCGCTTGCCATCGAGATGTTCACGTACCCGCCGACTCCGCGCTCGCCACTCAGCACGCCGAGCGTCGGGGTAACATCGATACCGGCGATCTGCGTCGGGCGCGTGATATTGATTTCTGCCGCCCATTTGCCGCCGTGGCCGGCCAGCATCGAAGCATTCAAATAGAACTGCTTCAGGTTGCGACTCACGGCAGCTTCGAGCAAATACCCGCCGCTGCCCATCTCCTTGCCCGCGGTGAAATGCCAGGCATTGCTGCCGGAGGCGCCGAAATTGAGGTTGTTGACTTCACGACGCTCGCGGCTAACCACGTTGCCGTTGCGGTCGACGAGCCGGACCTCGACCGGGTAGTAGCCGCCCGGCAAGTCGACAAAGCTGATTTCATTACGCCCGATCGATGCTGGCCGCTTCAAAATCAGGCGATCGTTGCGGTAAAACTCGTAATTACCTTCGGCTGTCGCATAAAGGATCAGCGAACCGGCGTTTGTGTTCACCTTCAGGTGCGCCTGACTGCCGATCGTCACGAAGTGGTCGAAGCTCGGCGACAGCAGCGTGCTGACGGAGCCCGACGTATAGTCGATACTGTTCTGCTTGCCCGCTCGAACATACGTGCTAGCGAAGTTCTTCTGCAGGTAATACGACGACACGCCGCGGTCGCTGTTGCTGTTGCCGCGCGTCGTCGTCTGGTTCGCATACCAGTTCGCATAGCCAAAGCTTTGCGATGGGAGCCCGACCCAGGTGTTGCCGTTGATATTCGCCGCGCGATAGCCGTCGGACGCGGCGCGGAGATCGATCGACTGATTGTTGACGATACCCAGATTCGTCGGTGGCGCTATGTAATCCTCGCGCGCGTCGCGGATCGAGATCGATCGTCTCATCTTGTCGACCGTCACGTGATAACCGTCGATCTCCAGGTCGCAGCCCTTGCTGCAACGCTTGTAATCCAGTTGCGAGACGACTCGCTTGAGCGTCGAGACATCTTCCGCCGATATTCCGTTTTCTTGGAATTTCGCGGCGTCGAACGTCAGCACGCCATCCGCTTGCGAAAAACCAATAAAGCCCGGCAGTGTCCGCCCGTTGAACGTCGCAACGTAATTCGCCGCATCATCCATTTCGGCCGCACTGAACCCCTCAGGGATTCCATACGAAATCTTCAGATCTGCAAATGCCTGCGACGAGATGAAGAGAAACGCACCTAGCCACAGCTTGTTGAGACGAAAAGGGACTTGATCGGCGTACACGCTTAATCTATGGGGGAAGAGGAGGAACGGACATAAGCGATTTTTTTCGGCTGGAGCGAATCAGGAAGCCCTGCAATGAGGGCTTCCGGTTAGCGCTTACTTCATCATTTCTGCAATTACCAGAGGTTCGAAAACCATGGCCTGAGCGCGGCGGCAGCTGCCGTTCGTGCTCAATGAGGGCTTCCCGTTAGGGCTTCGGTGCAGTAGCCAGAGGTTCGAAAACCATGACCAGATCGCCGCTGTAGCTGCCGCTCGTGCTCACGGTGCCGACTTTCGTCGGCGCCTCGACGTTGATCTTGATGTCGTGAATTTCGTCAAAGCCGCCGTTGCCCGCGACCGTCTGAGTGATCTTCTGCGCCGTGCCGAACGTGACAGCTGCGTCGCCGCTGTTGCTCGACATCGTGACCGCGGCATTCTTCATTTCGTACTTGCCGTTTGACAGTTTCAGCGGCTGGGCCAGCGAAATGTTGAAGTCCGCGTTCTTCGACCATACGCGAACCGGCAGCGTCTTCGAGAACTTCGTCTGCGTGTAGTCGTCTGCTTGCAGTTCTTCCGTGCTGTACCAGGTCGAGCCGTCGGGCTTCGACACGAAGATGCCGTCGTCGATTCGCGCGGTCAGCGTGATTTTCTTCGACACCGTATCGGCATGAGCCGTGTTTACGATGCCAAACAGTGCCGAGGTCACGCCCAGTACCAGAACGAGTTGCTTGAGTTTCATCAGCTAATCTCTATAAAGCCGTTTAAAAAATAAATGCCGATTTTAAATTAAGGTCGACACGCAATGCGTGGAATGCACACCCCACAGGAAAGCAATTTTCCGGATTCCTAACTCCTCTTAAATAAGACAAGTCAGAAAATATTATTGGAATAGATATGACAAGTAAGAGCGAAAAAGGCGTGCTTCCGGAAATTTTCGCGGTGATTGATAGATTAATTTAACAATTCATCGAGCCCCAAAAAAAATTCCCCGGAGTCGGACGGGGGGCTTCCCGCGAGCGTTACATGCGCAGAGACGAGACAAAACGAGACGTGAGGATGATGCGACGAGCCATTACGGATTGACGATGAGGCGGCCCTGTCGGCTTGTAATGCGACTGCGCAGCGTTCAGTACTACAGAAGCGTCAAGGAACCTCGTCCGAAGCTTCGGTCGTGTATGCGCGAGATCGCCTATGGCCAGGCTGGAGCACGTTCCATTCGCCGTCGACCTTCATGCCCGAACTGTCGCCCGCCAGATGGATCGGGTCGCTGTCGTGAACGATCGGCAGTTGGATCTCGAGTGTTTGCGCGCGAAGGCACAGCGCCGTGTAGCTTGGTACCGGCAGGGAAGCCAAAGCCAGATCGCGCAGGCTTTGCGCGAAACCTTGCCATCGGGGGCCTGCAGGGTGTTCTCGGAAAAAAGTGAGTTCGCCCACACCGCGTCGGGAAGCCGTGCAGCAGGTGATTGAACAGCGCGACTATTCGGAGCGCCGGATGTGCGCGCGCTCATTGAGCTCAATCGCCGGACGTTCCGACGGCCGGCGCCGTCTGTCGTCGACCACGAACTGCGGCAACGGCTGCGCGAGATGGCGCAGCAGCGGCCATGGTTTGGTCCCTCGCCTGCATCTCTTACTACTCCGAGAGGACCTGCCCAGCACCACAAACGCACGGAATGTGCTGTATCGTGCAGTTCGTGTACGAACCATTATCTGTCACGTTGATGCTCGTTCACTTGATCGGCAACGATGCGATCAAGCGCATCGACTGTCTCGGCCGGCCCGGTGCCCATCGTGGGGCTGTACTTCCCCTGTACAACCAACATCGGCACCGCGCGCACGCGGTACGCTTCCCACATTTGCCGGTCCGCCTGAAGCGCACGTTGCGTCGCCGGCGAATCGACCATTACGGCGAAGCGCTGCGGATCGACGCCGTGTGCGGAAACGAACGCCATTTGTTGTTCCGTGGTCAGCAACCGGTTGCTACCCCCGTGAATCGCATCGAACGCGGCCGGAATCAACGCCTCCTGGTGCAACGCAACCAGCGCGTGATAGAGCTTCGCATACGGGAGCAATTGCGGAACTGGCGCGACCGGCACACGTCGGAACACGATCCTGTCGCCCTGCTTTTCCCGCCACGTCGCGAGCGTCGGTTCGAGCAACCGGCAGTACTGGCAGCCGAAATGAAAGAATTCGACGACTTCGACCTTGCCGGCCGGCACGCTGACCGGTACCGGCGTATCGAGCGTCCGAACACCCGCCTGTGCCGCCTGCACATCGAGACCGCCCTGAAGTACAACGACTAGCGCCGTGATCAACGCGGCCCGCACCCACTCTTTCTTCATCGTGTTTCCCTTGTGCCGGCAACCGGCGCGAAACGTGTTGGAAACTCCCGCCGCACCGATGCCGGATTTCTATTTACGGGGCGCCGCGGCAACGCGCGGCACTTCTTCGTCGGTGTACTCAACTCCCCTGCATATCCACAACCGACGGCCCCTTCCCCGCTTCCTTGCGCCCGTTGATGCTGTACAAGTACTTCGCGAGCGCATCGACCTGCTCGGCTGGCAGCGGCGCGCCGTACGACAGCCGCATCTTGTTGCTGATCGTGGCCCACTCCTTTTCGGTCAAAGGCGGCTGGCGCGTCACCATGCCCGTCGAGTGACAAATCAGACATTGCGCGTTCGCGATCTCCGATCCCTGCCCCGGCGGAAACCGCTCGGCGCTGACCGGCAACACCGCATCTACCGACGGAATCTTCACGACCCGCTCTGGATGCCGCCGCCAGTCGAAGCCCCCTTCTGGCATCCATGCCGCCGCCATCGTCACACCAATGACGACCGGAATGCCCCACATCAAAGCCAGACGAAACGCTTGACGATTCATGCTCTGATCTCCCGCGATCAAACGACTTGCAGCGCAACGGATTCGACGCCGTTGCGCATGAAACCCGAACCGTTCCAGTTCGACTGCATCGGCTGGGCGAGCCCCGCCACATTGGTGGCACGCACCATCAGCACCAGCGGCCCGGCCGCGGGCGGCGTGAAGCCGAAGGACCAGCGCCGGAAGCTGTATTGCCCGTAGTCGCGGTCAAGCCGGGCATCGATCCATGTGTGCCCGCCGTCCGCGGAGATCCGCACTTTCGCGACACCGCAGTCACCGCCGAACGCGAACCCGCGCACCTCGACATGCTCGTTGCGCCTCAGTACATCGCCGTCCTTCACATTCGTGATGAACGAGCGCGGCACCATCTTGTTGATCGGAATCATCTTCATGCCGGTCTGGCCCGGCTTCACGTTCGCCCCCGGTGTATCGGGAATCAGGTACGCACTCTTGCTCCAGTAGTTGTCGTCGGGTTCGTCGAGTACTTCGAGATCGCAGAGCATCTTGATCCAGTACGTCGCATACCACCCCGGCACGATCATGCGGATCGGGAAGCCGTTCAGCAGCGGCAGCGGTTCGCCGTTCATCAGATACGCGATGATCACCTCGCCGTCGAGCGCGTGATCGATCGCCAATGATTTCTTGAAGTACGGCGTCTGCGGCGCGGCCGGCGATTCCAGCCCGTGCATGCGCACTTGCACCGCGCCGGCCCGCACGCCCACGCGGTCGAGCACATCCTTGAGCCTCACGCCGGTCCAGCGCGCGTTCCCCATCGCGCCGTGGCCCCATTGCGCACCCGGCACGCGCGGCGTGTAAAAGCCCCGCGAATTACCCGAACACTGGTTCACGGCCGCCACCTCGACCGGTTCGAAATCGTGAATCAAGTCGTCCAGCGTAAGAGCCACGGGTTGCCTCACATGGCCACGCACGTTCAGGCGAAACTTCGCGACATCGATGCTCGACGGAATGTTCGCCATATGCCAGCGCACGTAGAACTTGTCGTTCGGCGTGAACAGATGGCGGTCGAACACGTCGAACGGTGTTTCGAGCAGCGGCGGCCGCGTGCGCTGCAGGATCACGTCATGCTTTTGCGGAAAACTGTTCGTGATCTCGCGACGGCCATTGCCGAACGGCAGCTCGATAGCCTTCTCGACCGCGCCCCACGCATCGGCACCCGCCAGCCCAGCCAGGCCGAGCCCGAACGTCCGCTCGAGGAACTTGCGGCGGCCCGTAGCGGAAAATTGCGACGTCTTCTTGTTCATTGAGTGCAATCCTGTTTCGAATGAAATTCCAGTGAAGTGCCTGATGGCCTGGCCTTGCGTTCCAGTCGGCGCGCCGGTAGGGTGTTCAACCGGCACGCGTTAAGCGTGACGGACACCGAGCTGAAAACCATCGCCGCTGCGGCAAGCGCGGGAGATGTATAGCCGCAGATCGCGACAGGCAATGCGATCAGGTTGTACGTTGCGGCCCAGCCGAGGTTCTGACGCATCACGCGCGCGATGCGACGGCCGATCGCGATCGCATCGGCCACCTGCCCGACATCGCCACGCGACAGCACGACGGCTGCGGCGGCCGACGACGACGCGCACGCGCTCTGGACGGCGATTCCGTAATCAGCTGCCGCGAGCGCGGGTCCGTCGTTGAGCCCGTCTCCGACGAACGCGACAACCCGATGCGCGCGCTGCGCGCTCGCGACGATCTCCGCCTTGCCCTCGGGGCTGACATCCGCCCTCACGCAGGAGCGCGGGAGCCCGACGGCGTCGGCCACCGTGATCGCCGGCCCGGCACGATCGCCAGTCAGCATGCCAAGCTCGATGCCGCGCGCGCGCAGTTCGGCGATCGCCGCCGACGCATCGGCACGCGGTGTGTCGGCCATCAGCACATGTCCGAGCAAGCGGCCATTGCGCGCGACGAACGCTACCGTGCCCTCGTCGCCCGGCTGGTCCGACGCCGCGATCCCCTCGCGAGCAAGCAGCGCGCCGGATCCGACGACAATGCGCGTGCCGTCGGGTCCACGCCACACCACACCCAGGCCGGGAACGGCTTCACTTTCGCCCGCGCAGGCGTTGATGTCGTGCACGCAGTATTGGCGCAGCGCACGGGCAAGCGGATGCTCGCTTCCCTGCTCGGCCGTCGCGGCCGCGATCAGCACCGCCGTCTCGCACGAATCGGGTTCGGCATGCACGCGCACGATGCGCGGCTCGCCGAGGGTCAGCGTACCGGTCTTATCGAAGAACACGGCATCGATCCGGCCCGCGCGCTCGATCGCTTCGACATCCTGAAACAGGATTCCGGCGCGCGCGGCTCGCCCCGCACCGACCATCAGCGCTAATGGCGTTGCGAGGCCGAGCGCGCACGGGCAGGTGATGACCAACACGGCAATCGCATGTTCGAGCGCCGCGCCCCACCCGGCACCCGACCCCACGCCGTAAGCGCAGGTGGCAGCCGCCACCATGAAAATGAACGGCACGAAACGCCGCGTAAACCGCTCCGCGAGCGCGTCCGTCGCGGTCTTGCGCGCGAGCATGCGCCGTAGCGTGCGTGCGATCGCATCGGCGCGGCGTTCGCCAACGGCCGATGTGACCCGCACCGTCAGACTGCCGGTACCGTTCAGCACACCCGCCTCGACTCCGTCGCCGGCACTCACGGCCACCGGCGACGACTCGCCCGTCAGCAGCGCGCGATCGAGCGTCGACGTGCCGCTCTCGATCTGGCCGTCGAGCGCCGCTCGCTCACCGGGACGCAGCACGAACCGCTGCCCAACCACCGCGCGCTTCGCGAGCCGCTCGTGCCGGCTGCCGTCCGCATCGATCATCAATACGGTTTCGGCCGGCAGCGCCAGCAACGCCTGCATCGCGTCGGACGCCCGCGCGCGAATCGTGTGCTCGATCAGCCGCCCAGCCAGCAACAGCGTGACGATCATGGCCGACGAATCGAAGAACACGTCCGCGCTGCCGGACAGCAATCGCCAGACCGACAGCCCGAATGCGATGGTCGCCCCACTGGCAACCAGCACGTCCATTCCCGGCGCGCCCGCGCGCAACGTGCGCCACGCCGCGCGCAGGAACGGCCAGCCGCTGAACGCCAGGATCGGCAGCGTGGTCACGCCAGCGAACCACGCGAGCCCCAGCCGGATCGATTCGGGAATGGTGTGATGCGTGTCGAAATAGAGCGTCCACTGCGCCGGCATCGCCCACATCCCGAACACGACGGCCACGATGAGCCGCAGCCGTACGCGGGCGGCCTCACGGGCGAGATGCGCGCGCCGGTCGCGCGTCGTGCCTTCGAGTGTCGCCGTGTAGCCGAGACGTGTGACGGCGTCGAGCAGCGCCTCGAATGTGGTTTGCGTCGCATCCCACTGCACGTGCGCGGCCTCGGCCGCGAAACTCACGCGCGCCTCGAGCACACCGGGCTGCCGGGCCAGCACCCGCTCGACGGCGTTCGCGCAGCTCGGACACCACATGCCGCGCACATCGACCACCGCGCTGCCGGCGGTGTACGCTGCGACGTCGCGTTGCGGCGCGCTGGCGGATGTCATTCCCGGCTCCCCAGTTCCGCGCCGCCGCTCCACGGCTTCGTCCGCCCCTTCAACTGCACGCGCTCGGCCTTGAGCATGGGCGCGTCGAGCGGCGGCTTCGCGTCGTTCCCGAACTCCGTGCGGATGTGATTGGCGACGGCCACCAACTCGGCGTCCGACAGCGTGGCCCCGAATGCCGGCATCGAGCCGTTGTATTGACTACCTTTCACGCCGATCGGGCCGTCGATTCCCAGCAACAGGATGCGTGCGACCATGTCCGGTTTGCCGTTGACCCACTCGGACCCGGCCAGCGGCGGAAACGCGCCGGCTACGCCTTTGCCGTCGGCCTGGTGGCAGGCCGCGCAATGCGCGGTATACAGCACGCCGCCGTCGATCACCTGCGGCAGGTTGCCGGACGCCAGCGACTGATCGGGCTCCCGCCCCGAGCCGTGATAAAGCGTGAAGCTGCCCCAGGCCGTGAGGCAAGCAATAATGCCGACGAACAGCCAGGGCACCGGCCGCACGCCCTCGGTCGGCTCGGCCTTCTCGCGCCGGGCCGCTTCGTTGTCGCGTTCGATGCTCATTTTGCGCTGCCCTCCTGTGCGGCTTTTTCTACCGGGTAGGTGTGGTTCAGCCCGACCAGGTAGTCGACGAGGTCGAGCGCTTCCTGCGTCGCTACCACCTGCCCATGCACGGGCGAAAACGACGGAGGCAGCTTCACCACCGTGTCGCCCGCGGCCGGCGTATCGACGATCTTGAACAGATACGGAAAGGCCGGCATCACACTGCCCGGCGTCACCGCGCGCGGTTGGTACAGGTGGGCGAGATGCCAGTCGACGCTCGGCTGACGCGCCCCGATGTTGAACAGGTCCGGCCCCGTACGCGACGTGCCGAGCTGGTGCGGATAGTCGTACACGTAGTCGCTCGGCACCGCCGCGCGGCCCCAACCACGCAGTGCATCCGGGCCCATCGCCACCGGTCGCGGCTGCTGGGAGTGGCAGGTCGCGCAGCCCAGCGACACGTAAGTCGCGCGCCCGCGCAGTTGTGCGAGCGTATAGGGGCTCAGCTTTTCAGGTGCTTTCTCGCGTTCGAGTTCGCGATACGGCATCGCGATCAGCACCACCATCGAGAGCGCGATAAGGATCAGCGACCCGATGATGACGGTCATGATTCGTTTCATGTGATGTCTCGTCGATGATTAGGCCTCGGCCGTGACGGCCGCAACTGCCTGACGGTCCGTACGCATCGTCAGAAGTTTGCAGAAGTGATACGCGAACACGCAGTGCCCGAGGGTCATCAGCGTGCCGCCAACCGTGCGCGCCGCAAGATACGGCAGAGTGACGGTCACGGACGCCATGAACGGCTGTTTCGGGTCGAGCATCGCCAAGCCCTGCAGCACGCCACCGATGGTCAGTGACACGAAGTAGATGCCGATGCCCGCGACGACCAGCCAGAAGTGCCACGCGATCAGCTTCGGAAACGGCCATTCGCGCCCGGCCACGCGTGGCATCAGGAAGTAGATGGCGCCGAACATGATCAGCGAATAGAAGCCGTACACGCCCAGATGCGCATGGCCGATCGTGTACTGCGTGAAATGAACCACGCGGTTGAACGATCGCACCGCTTCGAGCGAACCCTGCATCGACACCAGTGTGTAAAGCACGGAGCCGAGTGCGACGAAGCGCAATGAATACGATTGCTTCAGGATCTCGCCATGCCCCTTGAGCGTCATCATGTGATTGATCGCCACCGCAATCACCGGCACGATCATCATCACGCTCTGCACGATCGACACCGTTACGACCCATTCAGGCACCGGGCCGCCGATCAGGTGGTGCACGCCGGCCTGGCTGTAGAACATGGCCAGCGCCCAAAAGCCGATCAGCGACAGGTTGTACGAGTAGATCGGGCGGCCGACGATCTTCGCGATCAGGTAGTAGGCGGTACCAAGGCCGAGCGGCGTGAGCCACAGGCCGAGCACGTTGTGCGCGAACCACCAGTTGACGATCGCCGATTCGACGCCGAAGTGCACATGCGGCACTTTCGCGACCACATACAGAATCGGGAACCATAGCAGCGCGGCGGCGAGATACCATACCGACACGTACAGGTGGTCAACCTTGCGATGCCGCAGGGTCAGCAGCAGCGGCACGGCCGCCAGCGCACCCGCGATCGCGAGCAAGATGCCGATCTGCCAGGGAATCTCGAGCCATTCGAGTCCATCGCTCCAGCCGAACAGGATCGCAGCACAGCCCATCGCGACGCCGAGGTTCCACAGAACCGCGCCGACAATCGCGAAACGCGCACCGACCAGTTGCGTCTTCAACAAGCGAGGCAGCAGCCACAACGCAACGCCGATGCCCGCCATCGATGCCCATCCGTAAGTCACGATGTTCAAGTGCACGATGCGCGTGCGGCCGAACGTCACCAATGGCGAGCCCGACAGCCAGTCGGGCACCTGGAAGTTCAGCGATGCAAGCAGGCCGAACAGCGAACCAAGCAGCAGCCAGCCCACCGACGATGCGATGAAGGCCAGCGCCGCCGCACTGCTCGACCGGTCAGCCAGCACGCGATCGCGCAGTTCAGCGGGGTCGGGCTGCGAACCAGCGGCGGCGCCGCCTTCCGGCGAAACGCCCGCGAACGGCTCCGCATGGCCGATCTCGCCTTCGGCGAAGATCACCGTGGCGGCCGACTGCCCCATTTTCAGCAAACCGCTCGATTGCGCCCAGATGAAGACGAACAGTCCGAGCACCGTGATGATGAACGACAGGCTGAGCAGCACGCCCAGTGTGAAATTCATGAGTTCTCCCTTGTTGCGTTGAAGCTAGATCGACGCGCCGACTACGCAGGCCGCACGACTCGTCGAAACGAAAGCGGGTTCAGCTCGCACGCCCCTGGCAACAGATCGGCATGACGATCGGGAGATCGTTCGACGCCTTCGCGAACGTCATGAAAAACGGGGCATTCGCCGCATGCGCGTTCGCCGCCAACGCGCAAGTGACAGCGACGGTCGCCGACAGTGCGCCTGCCACAATTCGGCGCCGGAATCCGTCTCGCGCTAGGGTCCGGTTCATTGCTTCGTTAGCCTGAATCTGATTCGACATGACTGCTCCATTGGAAAGACGGGCGATGTTCGCCTATCGGCACTAAGAGATAAATTTGAAAAGTCAGAAAGTTCGCGAAATTTCGCTGACCGGCTTCAGAAATGCCCTTGAGGGCGCTTGGACACGGACCGGCATATCAGGGCCAATCCGTCGACGTCCTGACACCTGCCGTCAGCACTCGGCGAACAACGCATCGACGGTGGCCGCCTCGTCCTGCAGTTCGTGCACCGAGCGGTCGATGCATTGCCGCGCGAATGCATCGATATGAATGCCCTCGACTCGCTCGTAGCGGCCGTCGTGACAAATCACAGGCACGCCGAATATCAGCCCCCGCGGAATGCCGTAGCTACCATCGGACGGCACGCTCATCGACACCCAGCGGCCATCGCTGCCGCGGATCCAGTCGCGCATCTGGTCGATCGCCGCATTCGCGGCCGACGCCGCAGACGATGCGCCGCGCGCTTGGATCAAGGTCGTTCCGCGCGCCGCCACTTCCGGGATGAAGGTCTCGCGGTACCAGTTCTCATCGTTGACCAAGTCCTTGATCAGGTAGCGGCCGACTCGCGCATACCGATAATCGGGAAACATCGTCGGCGAATGGTTGCCCCACACGATCATGTTGCCGATCACATTGACCGCGATCGCGCAGCGCTGGGCCAGCATCGATACCGCGCGGTTGTGATCGAGCCGGATCATTGCCGTGATCGCATCCTCGGGCAGATCGGGCGCAAAGCGGCGCGCGATGGCCGCATTGGTGTTCGCCGGGTTGCCGACGACCAGCACCTTGACGTTGCGGCTAGCTGATGCATTGAGCGCCTTGCCTTGCGTGCGAAAGATCGCCGCGTTCTCTGCCAGCAGATCGCGGCGCTCCATGCCTCGCCCGCGCGGCTTCGAACCGATCAGGAACGCGCAATCGGCGTCGCGAAACGCGACGGTCGGGTCGGTCGCCACTTCCACCCGGCGCAGTAGAGGAAACGCACAATCCTGCAGTTCCATCACGACGCCCTGCATCGCGCCATAGGCCTGCGGCAGGTCGAGCAGTTGCAGGATGACCGGCTGGTCGTTGCCGAACAGGTCGCCTCGCGCGATCCGGAACAGCAGCGAATAGGCGATCTGTCCAGCGGCGCCCGTCACGGCAATACGCTTTACATCCGGCTTTACTGCATCCATTTTGATATCCTCAATATATTTTCTGGATTAGAGATGGAGACCGCGTGATCAGTGTCCCTATCAAGTTGTCAGCTCAAAATTCAGCTATTCGACGCGAGGCAAGGTGCATGGAACAGCCGGCCTTGCATCACACCGCGCAGGGTGCGAGTCGCGACCACGCTCCAGAAACAAAACAGCATCAGCGCGAAGGCAGTACCCAGCACGGCGAACACCATCATGTCGGTGGCGCGAGACAAACCGATCGTGGCTGCGGTGTACACACCAAGCGGGAACGTGAAACCCCACCAGCCGAGATTGAACTGCATCCCTTCCTTGCGATAGCGCAGCGTGAACAGCACGGCAATTACGAACCACCAGATGCCTGCGCTCCAGAGCAGCAGCGCGCATGCCATGCCGAGTTCGTTTGCGAGCGCGGCGAGCGGCGCGAACGAACTGCCGTCGAACGCCGCCGGCGCCACCCGGCCGAGACCGAGAATGCCGAGCGCTCCTGTTCCGATCGGCCCCAACGTGAGCCAGCTCGACGGTGCGAGGTCGCGATGCGGCAGCTTGTGGATGACCAGTCGGAAGAACACAAGCGTGAGCACCGCGAACGCCATGGCTAGCGAGACGGCCCAGAGTGCGTAGCTGACGCCGATCACCGCTCGTGCGCCGTCGATCGACAAGTGCGGCGCGATCACCGCGCCGCTCGATGCGGTCACTTCCGGGCCGACGAGCGGCAGCAACAACACGGCGCTGACGCGCTCGAATGCATGATTCTGCTCGGTGAACATCAGATACGGCACCGCAATGGCCACCACGACGGCGAGCAGCGCATCGATCCACCAGAGCACCTGCGCGACCGAATGGGCCACCGGCCCGATCGCCGGCGCCGCGAACAGCACGAAGCCGTTGATGATCGGTACGAGGCCCATCGGAATGGCGCCGAGGAACATCGACTGCAGCGGGTGCCGCAGCATCGGCCGGATTGTGTCGGGATACCGGATCGCACGCGTCAGCAGCATTGCGCCGAATACGGCATACAGCACGACATCCGCGCACCATAGCGCGGTCGCGATGCCCTGCTGGCCCGGAAAGCGAAACGGCAGCGTAGCGAGCACCAATGCGACGATGCCGTTGCCCATGGTCACCGCGAACCAGTTCGGCGTGAATTGCCGAATCTTGTACGCGAGAAAACCGGCAGATGCGGTGCCCGTGTTTGCATTTGAATTGAACATTGCGATCTCCATCGACGACCCATGGCCACTACGATAGCGATGCGCTTGACATATTAAAAATACATATAGATGATAATATCCATACCTTTTTTATATACATCAGAATGAACTTTACCCATCTGGCGGCCTTCCTCGCCGTGGTCGAGGCGGGTAGCGTAACCGGCGCATCCGCGCGCTTGCACGTCAGTCAGCCAGCGCTGACCCGCGAAATCCGCGAGCTCGAGGAACGCCTGGGCGTCACGCTGTTCGACCGGCGCCCGCGCGGCATGAGCCCGACCGAGGCGGGGCAACTGCTGGCCGACTATGCAGTGCGAATCTTTTCGCTGTCGGACGAAGCCGAGGCGATGCTCGATGAATTCTCGGGCCTCGTGCGCGGTAGCCTGAAGCTAGCGGCCAGCCGCACGATCGGCAGCTATCTGCTGCCGTCCGTGCTGCATGCGTTCGGCGAGCAATACCGGAATGTATCGATCGACGTGGCGGAGATGAATACGGAGCAGGTCGAGGCCGCGGTACTGGCCTACGATCGCCAGCTCGGTTTCGTCGAAGGCCCGTATGACACGACTTCGTTCGACTCGGCACGGTTCGGCCAGGACCCGCTCATCCCCGTCGCCGCGCCGTCCCATCCGCTCGCGCGCAAGCGCAAGATCCGAATCGACGACATCGCGCGCCACGACGTGCTGTCGCGCGAGCCCGGCTCCGGCACACGAAATGCCGTCGAAGCGGCGTTCGCCGCATGCGGGCTGGCCTTTTCGCCACGCCTGTCGGTCGGTAGCGCCGAAGCGATGAACCGGCTGCTGGTGCGCGGCACCGCGATTGCATGGGTCTCGCGCATGACGATCGAATCGGAACTGACGACGGGTTTACTCGTGCGCCTGCCAGTCGAGGGGCTGGTCATCGAACGCGACTTGACGATCATCTGGCGAAAAGACAGCACGTTGAGCCCGAGCGCACGGCGATTCCGCGATATGCTGATCGACCACTGCGCGCCGGCAACCTGATCGAAACCGCGCGACGATTCCGTGATACCCGCGCCATGCCTCGAAGTTATGGCTGGTGTTTTGAACATGTATTTTTCATGATGGATCGCCACCCCTAGACTTCAGTCCATGCAGACAGTGAATCGCACTACTGACTGCATGAATCGAAACAAGGAAAGGGCAACATCATGAACAAAAGCATCCGTCACATTTCTTACGTCCTCTCGGCACTCACGCTGGCTGCCTCCACCACGGCCGCGTTTGCTACTCCTTCTCCGGGAACGACTTCGCCGGCCGACCACTCTGCTCCACCTGTTATTCAGCAGAATGCGACGCCTGAAGCCCAGCATGCGCTGACGCGCCGCGAAGTGATCGACGAGTTGATCAAGGCCGAGCAGGACGGTACGCTGCAACGCCTGAACGATACGGTTTACCACGGCTCGTAACGCCAGACGAAGCGGCTGTGGCAAAGGCGTCGAGACAGATCCGCGGCAAAACGCCCCTTCAAGCGCGTGCTGTCGGCAAATGCCCCGACGCCCAAGAAGATCGTTACCGATCAGCTGCGCAGCTACCCCGTGGCAAAGGCAGACGTCGAAGAGTTGGCGAACATGCCTTAGCCAAGGCTGCGGCGCGCGTGAACAACCTGACGGAGAATAGTCATCAGCTCACGCGAACGCAAGCGCCGCGGGCGCGGCTTCCGTTTGCCCGATCGCACGCAGACTTTTCTGTCTTGCTTCGATCCGATCCGTCAGCATTTCGCGCTCAAGCGACATTTGCTGCGCGCCTCGCGGGCCGCTTCGACGCCTGGCGCCTGCGTACCGGTCATGCCCAAAATTCGACTATTGTTTTCTGACGGATTGGCACGCGTGGCCGCCACGCAGCGTCGAATCGGCAACGTGACAAGCCCCATCGACTCCTGTTGAAGGTCGTAGATTCTGCTAGCGGTGTCCGTTCGAGCGCTAATCGCGCGCAGCGCAGCCTCGAAATGACCTGCCCGGCGACGAACCGAAGCAGGGACGGCCTCGAGGAGCATGCGATGCCTGCGGCAGCATTCAACTTCTGGATCGAGCCACTCGCGCTTGCAGCTTGGCGCCGAGACGTCAACATCATTCAAAACCTACCCAAACGATCGATCGCTAATCACTGCCTCTAATGACCGGGAAAGCAGTTGCCAGCTCTCGTGCGCCTGTCCCGGCTCCGCCATCCTGAGTTGCCGCTCCAGTACACTGCATTGCTGCGCAAGCTCATGCTGCTGCACAATGCCCAACGCGCCTTTCAGCGAATGCAGCTCCGACAGCATTGCCGCCACATCACCGCGAGCATGCGCCGCCTTCAGTACTTCGAGCGACTTCGTGCACGACTTGTGAAACACCGCGACGAGCGAGGCCGGCATCGCGTGCTCGCCCAGCAACGCGCCGCTCGTGCCGTCACCAACGCCATGCGCTGCGCCACCCGTGGCCTGCGTCAGCACGCGCGCAAGCCCGTCAAGCGACAGCGGTTTGGAGATAACTGTTCGAACGCCGAGTTCGGCACATCGCCGGCGCTCGTCGACCGTTGCGTCAGCGGTCACTGCGACGATTGGTGTCTGTGGCCAGCGCGCACGCATGATCTGCGCAAGGACGTAGCCGTCCATCCGCGGCATGTTGAGATCGGTGAGTACGACGTCGAAAGTTTCATCGGAAAGCACCCGTAATGCATCGACGCCGTCCGCGACAATTTGAGCCGTACAGCCGAGGAGTGTCAGTTGCTCGTCGAACAACCGCTGGTTAACCTCATTGTCTTCCGCAACCAGGACATGCAGGCCGAGCTGCGGCGCCTGGACATGGCTATCTGCCGACGCGCCGGCGGTGCATGCCTCGTCGAGCGGTACGAGCGGTTTGTTATTCAGCAGATGGTCAAGCGCAGCGCGCAGCCCAGCCGGCGCATAACACGATACCGTCACCACGCGACCGACACGCACGGGCTGCAACGGGCAGCTAACGCCACAATTGATCACAGCCTGGCAGTCCTCGACGATGCGGTTTTCGCTGTCCGCTGACCACCCGTTGCGATCCCCGCAGATGACAAGCACTCGACCGCTGACCTCCGGCAGATCATCCGGATGACGGAAAGCATCGATCTCAGCGCCCCATGCTTCAATCAATGTCGCGGCATACGTATGCCACTCATTCGCCTCAGCCAGCAACATCACACGCTTCCCGGCAAGGATGCGTGCGTCTGCCATGATCGACGTGTCTGAGGACTTGATCTGATCAAGCGGCACACGTACTGTAAAGCGGCTACCCCTGCCGACATCGCCGTCGAACTCGATCGTTCCGCCCATGCCGACCGTCAGACGCTGGCATAGCGCAAGACCAAGCCCCGTGCCGCCAAAGCGTCGGGAAATCGATGAGTCAGCCTGCGCAAACGCCTTGAACAACTGTGCGCGCTGCTCGGCATCGATACCGATGCCAGTATCGGTCACCGTCACAACGAGCGTGCCGCTACTGGCTATGTCACCGACGGTGGGTTCATACGCGATGCCGAGCGTAACCTTGCCTTCGTCGGTAAATTTGATGGCGTTCGACAGCAGGTTGTGCACGACCTGTGCAAGGCGAACCGGATCGCCGTGCATCGGCTGATCGATCGACGCGCCGAACATGCCGTACAGCTCAACACCCTTCGCATGCGCAACCGGAGCGAACATCGTAAGCGCCCGCTCGATGACGTCGGCCACCTTGAACTGGATACGCTCGAATTGCATTTCGCCCGCCTCGATCTTCGAAAAGTCGAGCACGTCCTGGATGATCGCGAGCAGACCATTGGACGATGTGCGGATCGTTCGCAACCGGTCGCGCTGAAGTGGATTCAACGATGAGTGAGCGAGCAGCTCTAGATTGCCCATGATCGCGTTGAGCGGTGTGCGAATCTCGTGACTCATCGTGGCAAGGAAGGCAGATTTGGCTGCACTCGCCTGGTCGGCGGCGACCTTCGCGTCGCGCAGCTGCTGTTGCAGTTCGCGGTTCGCGGTCATATCGACAAATGCGGCGACGATTACGTCTTCGCCCAGGTACCGCCCCAGTGCGAAGCGCGCCTGCAGCGCGATTTCGCCGCGGTCGATCGTGGGCAACATCACGTCTTCCTGGAACACTTCGTCGGATTCACCAACTCGTGCCGCTTTCAGCCGCACATATCGCTTCGTCAACTCGCCCAACAACCTGTCCATACCGCCTTCGATCAGGCGACTCAGTGCATGGAGCGACGATCCACCGTATAGCAGGGCGCCGTTTCCCGCGGACACGAGTCCGATGCCGACCGGTACCGTTTCAATGACCGTACGGCTTAGTCGTTCACTGTCGAACACTTGTTCGGAGCGCGCGTACATGGGACGGAATACACGACGGTTGAGCTGGTACAACATGAACCAGATGGCCACGAGCACAGCCAACGAAATGGCGGCCGCAGCGAGCACTTTGCTCCAGATGGCGTCGGCAATATCAAACCACGAGTAACTGTAGACGAGCGAATACCCCGTGGTACCGATGCGTCGCGCAAGCAGATAGCGGCCACCGTCGCGATGCTCGACTACTCTGCCGGCTACCGGCCCGTGCGCCCGCTGCCACTGCGACACGTAATCGAGCAATTTCAGGTTCGGCTTTTCTTTCGCCGCCGTGGCGATGACGTCACCGTTATCATTGACAATCGCATACACGCCTTTGTACGCCCCATCGAGGATCGGCCACACCAGATCAGCGGGATCTACTTCGTCCACGAGCACCGCTTCGATCCTGCCGTGGTGAACGACAGGTGCCGCAAGTCGCAGCATCTCCTGGCCATCGGGCAGCCGGTAGCGATGCGGCGACCAGTTCACTATCGGTCGCACGTTGTGACCTCGCGGAGGCACCGCATCGAGCAATGCTTCGGCACCGTCGGTAAGCTCCTGCACGAATGCCGTACGACCCGCTACACTGGTCAGCCGGGCCGGACTATCAATCGACGATGTAGGCAGGATGCCCACGATCTGGCGACTGGGGCTGAAGAAAATCTGAGTCGACTGCCGCTCCAGCACTTTCGACATCGCAATGTTGGCACGGCCAATCTGGGTCGCGAATTGAATGTAGTGCGCAATCTCGTCGTCGGTCGGCTGCGCACCCGGTGCTGCCGCGATCAGCAATTCCAGCCGTTCGGCGGGAAACGGCTTCCAGGATAGTAAGTTGCCGCGGGCGCGGAAACGCGCAATAAGACTGGCCGGCACCTCATGCTCGTCGCTCCATGAAAGTTCCGCACGAACCAGCCCGTTCAAGAACGAATGCTCGTTCGCAGCGACACGTCCGCGTACAAGTCGGTGCGCAATTGTGAACATCTCGCGCTCGTCGTCGATGTAAGTACGTACCAGCAACGTCACGTCGGCGAGAAGCGCAACGATCATTACCAGTACAGCGGCACAGCGTCCGCCTGTCATCAGAAGGCGGTGATAGCGGCGCAGCTCACCGAGTGTCTGGTGCAGAAGAGGCATATTAGGGTCCGATCTCGCGGTGCAACGAGGTACGAAGTGTATTCTCGTTGAAAGCCGTAGCATACGGCTCACTACAGGAAACGCTTCGGTTACACTAACCGCGCCTTATCTCTAAATACGCAGCGCCACCCCGCATCCCCCGACCCGTCATGAACATCCGCATCATCTTGGCCGACGATCATCCCACCGTGCTGTCCGGCGTCCGTTATGAACTCGGACGGGTGCCGACGATCGAGATCGTCGGCACGGCAGCGAGTACAGACGATCTGGTCGCACTGTTGTCGCGTAACAAATGCGACGTGCTCATCACTGATTACGCGATGCCCGGCGGCGGCTTCGTGGACGGTCTGCCGTTGCTGCAATACCTGCGGCGCACATGGCCCGACATGAAGGTAATCGTACTGACAACGATCGATAACCTGGCCATGCTGCAGGAAATGTCGAAAAGCGGCGCGGATGGCGTGCTCAGCAAGCTCGATGATATCGATCACCTGATCGCGGCAACACATGCCGTGTACGCTGGAGCGACCTACTATTCCCCCAGCGTGCGAGCCAAGACCGCAGCAACCGCGATCGCGTCCCACACCGCGCCAGCGTTGTCACCACGCGAGGCGGAAGTCATCCGCCTCTATACCTCTGGTCTATCGATCAGCGAGATCGCCGCGCAGTTGAATCGTACAAAGCAAACCGTCAGCGCGCAGAAAATCAAAGCGATGAAAAAGCTCTCCATCGAACGCGACGCCGACCTGTTTCAGTACGCATACGAAACTGGGCTCGTCGCGTCAGGTACCAAGGATGCGGCTGACGGCTGACGGCTGACGGCTGACGGCTGACGGCTGACGGCTGACGGCTGACGGCTGACGGCTGACGCAGCATACCGATCACCCGCTGACGCGTCCAGCGCTCCGCACTACTTCGACCGCAAATAAGACTTGTCTTATTTATTTCAAATAAAAATAAGACAAGTCATCCAGACGGCGTCAGGGCCTACCGCTATATTTTGATACTTGATATGCATCAATCAATGCGGAGAGGCCAAATCATGCTTGCAAACAATACATTCAACGTACTGATTGCGGATGATCATCCGCTTATCCTGGCTGGTATTGACGCAACGTTGCGCAGCTTGCGGCAGTTGCGAATCGTCGGTTCGGCGTGCAACTCCACTGAGATCGTCGAGTTTCTGGAGAAACGACGATGCGACTTGCTGATCACGGATTTCGTGATGCCCGACGGTAAGTTCAACGACGGAATCACGATGCTCACGTATATCCGGTCGCATTATCCGGATCTGCGGATTATCGTGTTTACCGCGCTTGACAGCACCATACTGACCGGGAGCCTGCTGAAACTAGGTGTGAAGGGAATCGTCAGCAAGATCGACGACCTCGGACATTTGATATCCTCGATCTACTCGGTGCGCTCGGGCAACGAATATTTGTCGCCCAGCGTGAGCCGCGGACTCAAAAGTGCGCGTGGCAGCCGCCGGACAACCGATCTCACAAAAAACGAGTTGGAAGTGCTACGCCTATACGTGTCGGGTATGTCGGTCACAGAGATCGCTGCACGGCTGCACCGCACGAAGCAAACGATCAGCGCGCAAAAGCTTAAGGCAATGCAAAAACTCGGTGTCGAGCGGGACGCGGATCTGTACCAAATGGTTTACGAATCAGGGCTCGATACTGCCGCTATCTTCCAGAATTGAGTCGCCGCGATCATCAACACCATCGCCATCCGAAGATTCGTGACTGACTGCGAGAACACAATCCGTCTTGTGTCACGACGCTTCGGGTCACGCGATGACTGCATGTGTGTGCGCCATTGACCTGACCGTCCCTTTCGGCAGCGTCATCTGGCTTCTAGCAGTGCCCTTAAAATTGATAGATTGATCTAACGCCTCTTCGGCGCCACGAATATTCCCATGCAGGTCGGGGGTGTCGCTCGTTGAGCGACGGTGCCACCGCGCGCACCGACGAACTGATCGCGCTGCTGTCGCGTACACCCTGCGACGTGCTGATCACCGATTATGTCATGGCGGGCGGCCCCTTCGTGGACAGACTATCGCTGCTTCAATCCGTGTGCTGCGCACATGGCCCGGCATGAAGGTGATTGTCCTGACGGCGATCGACAACCCAGGGGATCTTCCACAGCGACGCCCATGGCGTCCTCAGCAGGCTCGACGATAAGGGCCACCTGGTCGTGTCGGCGCGACGGCGCGACGTATTTTTCGCCGAGCGTCACGCCACATACGATGCCGGCGGTGACGCCGTTGGAAGCGGCGGCGAAGGTGGCGCGGCTGGCGAACCCGCCACAGACACACCCCGGCGGTCGGTCAAATTCCTCCGGGTATGGTCACTTCAAATTCCCCCACCTAACGATCGCCGGCTAGCGGCCTGAGCCGGCAGTCAGCCGGCCGCGATCGGCGTAGCAGGACGTTTATTTTTGTCTCCTTCGAACAAGAAGAAGGGGATGGGGAGTTGAACGTCTTGAAGCCGCACCTGCAAAGCACCGTATTCACGTTACTCGAGCGCAACAAGAGCCAGCGAGAGATCGAGCGGCTGACGGGAATCGACCGCAAGACGATCCGCCGCTACCAGGCGATCTTCGAGGCCCGTCAGTCCGCGAACGCAAATTCCCCCGGGGTGACCACCGGCTTTGAACCGGCGATCGCGCAAATTCCCCCACCGCCGCGACCACCGGCTGTCGACGCCGCCGCGCCGGCCGCCACCTTCAATTTCGCGCGCTCGGCGTGCGAACCGTATCGCGACTGGATCGAACAGCAGGTGCGCCTGAAGCGCAACGCCCAGGCGATCTATCAGGACCTGGTCGACCAGTATGGCTTCACCGCCCGCTACGAGAGCGTCAAGCGTTTCGTGCGTGCCCTGCGCCACATCGATCCCGAACAGTTCGACCGTCTCGAGTTCGCCCCCGGCGAGGAAGCCCAGGTCGATTACGGCGAAGGCGCACTGACCCGCGATCCGAAGACTGGCCGATACCGGCGCCCGCGGCTGTTCGTGATGACCTTGCGATATTCGCGACGCAGCTTCCGGCGCGTGGTCTGGAAGTCCAGCAAGCAGGTCTGGGCGCAGCTTCATGAAGAAGCCTTCCGCTACTTCGGTGGCGCCGTCAGCTACGTCGTCCTGGACAACCTCCGGGAAGGCGTCATCACGCCTGATCTGTACGAACCCGAGATCAACCGGCTCTATGGCGCGATGCTCGAGCATTACGGCGTCGTCGCCGATCCGGCTCGCGTGCGGGACCCGAATCGCAAGGGGACCGTAGAGAACGCGATCCAGCATACGCAGGGTACCGCGCTCGCCGGCCGGCGTTTCGAGTCGCTCGAGGCCCAGAACGAATTCCTGATGCACTGGGAGGAGAACTGGGCGGCCAAACGCATCCACGGCAGCACGCGGCGGCAGGTCGCGGCGATGTTCCAGGAAGAGAAGCCAAGCCTGAGACCGTTGCCGCTCACTGGCTTCCGCTACTTCACCGAGGTCGTGCGTACCGTCTGGGACGACACCACCGTCAGCGTCGATCGCAGCAATTATGCGGCGCGGCCCGCGCCGATTGGCAGTCTCGTCTCGGTGCGCCTCTACGATTCCACCATCGAGATCCGGGACCGCCGCACACAGGCACTGCTGCGCACCCATCCTCGTGCCCTGCAAGCCGGTTCCCTCGAGTTGCCACAGGACGAGCGCCCGTTCAATCCGTCCCGCCAGACCGCCTTGCTGCTCGCGAGTGCCGGCGACATCGGGCCACAGACGAAGGCGCTATGCCAGCACATGTTCGACGCCGAAGGTCGTGTTGGCCAGCGCGCCATGTGGGGCATCGTCGGACTGGCGAAGAAGTATCCCGCCCGGCTCGTCGAACAGGCCTGCGATCACGCGTTGCGTAACCATGTCTACCGCTACAAACAGGTGCGCGCGATCGTCGAGCGGCTGTTCGAGCAGGCCCTCGAGCGCCTCGACCAGGCGCCACAGCTCGCACTGCCCCTCACACAGGATCACCCCCTGATCCGTCCGCCCGCCGAGTACGGCGAACTCTTTAGCCTCGGCGCGCAGCACGGCGTCGATTCCCAACCTCCAACCGGAGAAACCCAGGCATGACCATGACCGTACCCGAAATCGAACGCGCCCTCAGTCAACTGCGCCTATCCGGCGTGCGCGACACGCTCGAGACCCGCATCCTGCAGGCCCAGGGCACCAACCAGCCGTTCCTCGAGACCTTCGCGCTGATCCTGCAGGACGAACTGGATCGCCGCCAGTCCCGGCTCATCGAGCGCCGCTACCAGCAATCCGGCCTCGAAGAGAAGCTTACGCTCGCCGAATTCGACTGGTCCTTCAACCCGAAACTGCCTCGCCAGGCCTGCTTCCAGCTGCACGCGCTGAAGTTCATCGCCGCCGGCGAGAACGCGCTGATCATCGGCAAACCGGGCACTGGCAAATCGCACATTGCGAAGGCCGTTGCCTACCAGGCCGTGCTGCAAGGCCACAAGGTGCAGTATCTCGAGACCGATGACTTCTTTAACCGTTACGCCCTGAGCCCGGCCGCCCAGCGTGAAACCCGGCTGCGAGCCATCCTCGATTGCGATCTGCTCGTGCTGGATGACCTGTTCCTGTCGCGCACGATTCCCGATGACGCCGGCGCCTTACTGCAAACGCTGATTCACCAGCGCTACAAGCTGCATCGCAGCGTCGTCGTCACCTCCAACCGCGTCGTGCAGGACTGGGGGGCCTACCTCGGCGATAACACGATGAGCACCACGATCCTCGACAGGCTCATGCATCACTGCCATCTGCTCGAGTTCGACGGCCGCAGCTATCGCCTCAAGGAAGCCGCCGAAACGCTTGCGCGCAAAACGAAAGCGAGCTAAAAACCCACTTCATCCTGCTTCCCGGGTGGGGGAATTTACGCGACCACATGTGGGGGAGTTTCAACTGACCGTCCGGGCAGACACATGACTTGTCTCATAAAAAAGCATTGAAAATAGGACGAGTATTAAATCCTGAATTCAGGTATATCGCTATATTTGAAGGGGGCACATCTCTAAAGCGGGGCACATCTAAATGCTGGCGACAAACACTCTTAATGTCGTGATTGCCGACGACCATCCAGCAGTGCTAATCGGAATCGAAGCCACCTTGCGCAGTCTCTGCCCGGTTCACGTGACCGGAACAGCCGGCAACTCGACTGAAATTGTTGACTTATTGTCAAGTCAGCCGTGCGATTTGCTGATTACTGATTTCGCGATGCCGAACGGCAGATACAACGACGGGCTTGCGATGCTGTCGTATCTGCGTACCCATTTTCCCGACGTGCAGATCATCCTGATCACGGCCCTAGATGGTGCCGGGTTGGCAAACAAACTGCTCAAGCTCGGGGTCAAGGCGATAGTGAGTAAAGTCGACGATGTCGCACATCTGATTTCGGCGGTCTATGCTGTACTGGCAAATGCTGAATATCTGTCGCCACAGGTATCGGCGGCTCGGCGTAAGCAGCGCATTGAATCCCGGCACCTGAACCTCACGAAAAGCGAGTTCGAAGTGCTGCGGCTCTATGTCTCCGGGATGTCGGTCAGCGAGATCGCGGCACAGCTGCGACGTACGCGCCAGACCATCAGCGCGCAGAAGATGAAGGCGATGCAGAAGATTGGCGTTGAACGGGATGCGGACCTTTACCAAATAGTCTTTGAGTCACGACGGGGATTCGACGATTTCTTCAGCACTTGAGCAGCGCGATCAGTATCGCGGACCGCGACGGAGCACGCACGAATTCAAACACGTCTCCGACACGCTTTCTGACTCACCCACCCTGTATCGATGATATTGACAGCTTGCGCGATTCGCGGCGAAACATCGATCAACAGCCGTTGCTCCTGCCACGCCCCGAGAGCTGACTTAGCGCGGATTAGCCGGAACTCGATCTGACATGCTCGGGGCCGCAGTATTCGGCGCCACTGAACCGCCCTGGAAATCGTCGAGGCTGGTTGGTTTAAGTTAATGCAGGTTCAGCGGCAGCTGTTTCAAGTTGCCGATAGTAGTTTGCTTCAGCTTCGGGGGCCGGAATATAGTCGACGGGCGTTCTATCAATCGATGATGATTGAACTATCAGGCTCCCTTGTGACGCTGCGGTAGGATTCTTGGCTCAGGCCGATTCGATGTCATTTCCTCGCCGACTTTCGCCTCTATGCCGCTTTCGCGGCGAGCGTTCTCATGCGCGTGAGGTTGTAGGCCGCTTGCGTCAGCAGGAATAACTGCTGGCTTGAATTCGTTCGTGTACTGCCGTCTCCGTACCGCATTTCTGCCATTTGCCTCCCCAAAACAGCCACAAAGTGATCGAACTTCTTGCTGTACATGGAATCGAGGCAAGATCACAGGTCGTGTTCGGAAATCGCATCGCGGGCGCGTTCAATAGCGATCGCGCGATGCACGGCCGTTGTGCGACAGCATCGCGATCAGTTCCGCATCATTGCTCACACCGAGCTTGCGGTACGCGGACTGCTTCTGCGAACTGATGGTCTTGTAGCTGCGCCCGACGCGATCGGCTATCTGCGTGATGGACAAACCGCGCAGGTAATATTCGAGCACGGTCCGTTCGCGCGCGGTGAGATCGGGGCGTGAGATGAGTGCAGGTGCCCCGTCTGGACCAGGCGGCGGGTGCGCGAATGTATCGGTCGTCGGCTTCGGTCTCATGATTCGCGCGCTGAAGTATGTGTTGCCGGCCGCGACCTTGCGCACGGCCTCGGCGTGATCGTCGAGCGATTGCGTGCGGCCGATGAAACCGTTGACGCCCAGCTCGAATAGCCGCGCGATCGTATCCGCGCGCTCGTACTCGGAACAGACCAGAATGCGTGTCGTCGGGAAGTTCGCGCGCAAGGTGCATACGAGATCGAGCCCATCGTTCGTATCGAGCACATGGTTCATGAGAACGAGATCGAAACATGCGCCGTCCGCGAGCGCGTCGAGCAACTGGGCCGCCTGTCGGAAGACGGCCGCCACCGTCCACGCCGGCTCTTGTTCAATCCGTGTGCGCAAGGCGTAGCGCACGAGCTCATGTGAGTCAAGCAATGCGATGCGCAGGTGTGTGTTGTGCGGCGGCGTGCTCATACCGTTCCCTTTAGCCAGCGGATCAACTCGCCCGCGCTGCTCAACTCGCGAAACACGGCCTGATAGCCGTCGAAACGCGTCGTGATTTCGTTTACGCGATTGCCGTAGTGATCGCTTTCGGCTTGCAACACATCAAGCAGCGTGCGCTTGCCGAGGTGATACCACTGATCGAAGAACGCCTTGCGCACGCTATCGGTCTCACCGACGAGGTTGCCGTAAAGACCGGCCCGGTTGAGCAACGTGCGTGCGTCCTCGTCGGCCGCGCGAATCGCATACCCCAGGTCGAGCCGCGCCTGTTCGATCTTCTGCTCACTCGCGCGCGCGCGCTCCAGCGCGGCAATTTCCGCGGCCTTCGCCGATCCGCCCTGGAACGCATTCCAGTTGAGCGTCAGCATCGTCTGGAACGGCTGGGTGCGGTCGATCTCATCGCGACCGATCGTCTTGCTCACAATCCAGTTGATCGAAGGCCGAGACGACACGCGCACCGCTTCTGCCTGCAACTGGGCCGCCTGTGCCTCGGCCCGTGCCTGGCGGATCTGCGGATGCTTGTCCATATCCGACAGCAACAGCTCCAGTGGAGCCGGCACAATATTCCATGCCGACGCCAGCGGCAAATTCAGCGGCCGCTCGCCCACCAGCTTGCGCAGCGTCAGCTCGGTGTCGCGCGCCTTCGCGGCTACCGCATCACGCGAAGCCTGAGCCTGCAATAACCGCGCCTTCGCCTGCGTCAACTCGCTCGCCCGCCCGCGATCGACCGCGACGATCTGGGCGAGCATCGTGACGAGTTGCTGCATTCGGTCCACGAACTGCTGGCTAACCGTGATCAACAGCCGCTGCTTGGCCAGTTCGGCCATCGCCGTCGTGACCGTGTACGCCGAATTCTCGAGTTGCCCATCGTAGTATTCCTTGCCCGCGTCAGCCGTCTTCTGACGGCTCTTGATCGACTTCGACAGATAGCCCCAGTCGAAGATCGACGTTGTCACATTTGCTGTGATCGCCGTGCCGTGCCCGGCTGAATTACGCGTCGAGCCACCGAATTCGACAGACCTCGAACGCGACGAGAATTGCAGTTGCGGCCAGCGCCGGCCCTTGACTTCGTCCACGTCGGCCATTTGTGCCCGATATGACGCATTTGCAAGCTGAATCTGCGGACTGCGATCGAACGCCGCCTCGACCGCCGCGAGAAAAATCGGACGCAGATCACTCTGCGGCGGCAAGCGATCGCGAACGTCTCCATCGACAGGCGCCGCCATCCAGTCGCGTGCGAGTTCCGCCTGCGAACGCGTACCTGGCATCGCGGCCGAGCCTACAAGGTTAAGACGCGGATCAAACGCAGCGGGATAAACCCGCTCGCGCCGCTCGGCATTGATCATCTCCGCGAGTGTGACCCGACCATTCGCAGCCGATGCCAGCGACGCGCCACCATTCCGCAACAGCGATTCGGGCTTGCTGGGGTGCGCCGTGAGCGTGCGGGCGCGCATCCGGACCGCCGCCTGCCTGGTCACCGCATCCCAGCCCGGCTGGACGGACGAAGCCGACGCACCTGCCAGATCCGGCGGTAATGCACCGATATCCGGCCGGATCGCCGCCGACCGACCGGCCGCACCTTCGTCCGTCGGTGCCGGCCGCGGTATTTCCCGCAGCGCGCCTGTTGCCGTACCGGCCGCCGACGGTGCATCCGAGCGTGTCGAGACGCCCGACATGACAAACCCTGTCGATACATCCTCATGCACGCCCCGCTGGCTGACATCAGTCCACGCCCGTCCGCCCGCCGAACCTCTGGCCGATCGCGGCGGCGGTGCGGCGCGACTGCCCGCGCCGATCGACGCGACTTGGCCGTTCGCCCTGGCCGCCCGCTCGGCTTGCAGCATGGACGCAATGCGCAATGCGCGCGCGGTACGCATTGCCTTGCGTGCCTCGAGCCGCTGCGTGCGCTCCGCGCGGGTTGAACGTGTCAGGTTTTCGGCGCTTTCACGGTCATCGGATAACGAAATGGTGACGACTTTCTCCGACGGCTCGGCGTGCTTCGATTCGTCGCCTGCAACCGGATCGGCACCGCCTGCCGATTCGACCAGGGCGGCCGAGCTCGAGTGCGAGACGGCCATCATGCCGGTTGCGAGCAGCAGCGACAGCGTCGTGCGTCGAAACGGCAAATCGGAGAAAACTCCGCTGCGCACGGCTGCATCGGCGCACTGGTGAGTAGATGGCATGGCTTATCGCTCCCGGAATGCTTCGCGCGCTTTGAAAATCGGCTTGAGCAGGAAATCTAGAATGGTCTTTTCGCCGGTGCGGATCTCGACGTGCGCGATCATCCCCGGCAGGATCGGCAAATGCTTGCCGCCGGCATCGAGATAGGCCCTGTCCGTCAGCACCTGTACTCGATAAAAGGTCGCGTCCTTGCCGGTCGCAGCCTTTGCGTCGTCCTTCAGCGTGTCCGGACTGATGTACTCCACCTTGCCCTTGAGTCCGCCGTAAATGCCGAAATCGTAAGCGGTGATCTTGACCATCGCAGCCTGTCCAGGCCGCAGAAACGCTACGTCCGACGGCTTGATCTTGCCTTCGACCAGCAACTGATCCTCCAACGGCACGATCTCGAGAATGTGCTCGCCTGGCTGAATCACCCCGCCGATCGTATTCACACGCACATTCTTCACCGTACCGTACACAGGTGCGACGATCGTCGTCCGGGACAGCACGTCGCGCCGACCGATCAACGACTCGTTCGTCTGCGCAAGTTCCAACTCAAGCTTGGTCAACTCCGAGTTCGCATCGGCCTGGTAACGGTTACGGCGTTCGACCATCTGGGACTTCAGCTCGTTTGCCGCCCGCCTCATCCGCAGCAGTTCGACGTCGGACATCAGGCCTTTCTCCGCGAGCGGTGCGGCGAGCGCAATTTCCTTCTGCTGCAGCGCATAGCTGCGCTCGAGTGCCGCGATCGACTCTTCGAGTGCATGCCTGCGCGCGTTGTACGCCTTCGTCTCCATCTGCACGACATCCGTCTCGCCACGCACCTCTGGCGGAAATACCAGTGGCTGCGAGAATGCCTCGGCGCGAAGCCGTGCGAGCGTTGCCCTCAGGCCGATCGCCTTCGAATACGCTTCACGGTAACTCGTCTGTGCGCGTGTCGGATCGATCTTGAGCAACACCTGCCCCTTCTTGACGATGTCGCCTTCGCGCACGTTCATCTCTTCGAGAATCCCACCCTCCAGACTCTGGATGACCTGCTCGCGAGAGCGCGATATGACCGTCGCTTCGCCCTGCGTGATTTCCTCGACACGGGCGATCTTGGCCCAGATCACAAACACGGCCAGCAGCGCCGCGATGACGTACAGAATTACCTTCGAGCCCGGCGACGATTGCGTGAGCAACGCCTCGCGCATGTCGCTCATGTACTCGCGCTCGGCCTTGCTCATCGTCAGCTTGCGGCCCGGCCGCCGCGCCCTCCATTTCGCGATCATGTGCTGTGCTCCATCCGGTCGGCTGCGCTCGCTGGCGCGGCACCCGGCACGTCGCCCGGGTGCGCGGGCCGCATCCGTATCGTGCGCGCGGGCCGGGCGCGGACGGCATCCTGCGCGCCCGCCTCGCCCTGGCTGGCGAGCCGTGCAAGAATCTCCTCCTTCGGGCCGTCCGCGACGATCCGCCCATCTTCCACAACGACAATGCGATCGACGAGCGAAAGCAGCGACGGCCGATGCGTGACGACGATCAGCGTCTGTCCTGCCGTTGCTCGCGCGAGGTGTTCGATGAAGGCCGCTTCGGTCTGCGTATCCATCGCGCTCGTCGGTTCGTCGAGCAGCAACAGTTGCGGATGCGTCAACAGCGTGCGTGCGAGTGCAACGAGCTGCCGCTGTCCACCGGACAATCCCGCCCCGCCCTCACCGATCGGCAGGTTGACGCCCATGGGATGCCGAGCGGCGACATGATCCAGTCCGGTCAGCTTCAACACCCGCAGCAATTCTTCCGTCGTCGCGTCAGGCCGCGCAATCATGACGTTTTGACGCAGCGAACCGTAGAACAACCGTCCGTCCTGCCCGACATAGCCGACCGCTCGGCGCCAGTCGGCCGGATCGATCTGCTCGACGGCAAGCCCGCCGAGAAACATCGCACCTTGCGTCGGCATGTACATCCGCCCCATCACGCGCAATAACGTCGACTTTCCGCTTCCAATCCGGCCGAGCACGGCCACGCGCTCGCCCGGCTCGATCGCGAGGTGGATGCCTTTCAGGATTTCCGGGTTCGGCTGCATCGGCGGCGCCGGATACGAAAAGCGCACATCCTTCAGTTCGACGCGCCCCACGAGCGGCGGATTCGTGAGGTATTCCCGGCTCGGATCGCGCTCCGACGGCATCTCCATCAGTCGGTTCAGCGACTCGAACGCGGCCTTCGCCTGCTGAAATCTCAATGCGAGACCCATCACCGCGTTGAGTGGCGCCGTTGCGCGGCTGGCAAGCATCACCGATGCGATCAACGACCCCTGTGTCAAGCGCCCCTCGGTAATCAAATAAACGCCCGTGACGACGAGCACAACCGTTTGCACCTGCTGAAGGAATTGCACGATCGTCATCGCGCGCGACGACAGCGTCTTCGTACGCTGGGACGTTGCCGACTGCATCGCGCTGAACGTTTCCCAGCGCTTCTGCATGTAACCTTCTCCGCCGACAGCCTTGAGCGTCTCAAGGCCTTCGATCGACTCGATCAGGACTCCCTGCTTGAGCGATGCTTCACGCAGACTTTCCTTCATCGCACGTGCCAGCGGCCACTGGATCGTCACACTGATGCCGACGATGATCGGGATCATCAGCGCGGGAATCCAGCCAAGAGGGCCGCCCACCGCAAAAATCACGCCCGCGAACAACAGCACGAATGGCAGGTCGGTTACCGCAGACAGCGTCGCCGACGTCGCGAAGTCGCGCACCGATTCGAATTCGCGCAACTGGTTCGCGAACGATCCGGATGACTGAGGCTTATGCTCCATCTGGATCGACAATGCCTTGCGGAACAGGATCGTGCCCATCACCAGATCGGCTTTCTTGCCTGCCGCATCGAGCAAGTGCGAGCGCGTATAGCGTGATATTCCCTCGAATGCCATCGCGACCGCCACGCCGATCGCCAGCGACCAGAGCGTGACGAATGCCTGGTTCGGCACGACGCGATCGTAGACATTCATCGTGAAGAAAATGGACGCTAGACCCAGCACGTTGATCAGCACCGCGCCGACCGCCGCACTGTAGTAGAAACGGCGATAGCGCCATACGGTCTTGAACAGCCAGTGACCGATCGGCTCGGGGGTTACTTCGCCCGCACGCGTGTCGACCTTTGCCGCCGGCTTCACGAGAATCGCGAAACCGCCGTAGATCTCGATCAGCTGTTCGTCGCTGTATTCGACGGCCCCCCCCGCGATCTCGGGCATCCAGACCTGACACAGGAGCGCCCCGCGCCGCTCGGCGTCCGGATCGCGCCGCACGCCGAGCAAGATGCAACCGCCCTTGTCCTTGCGCACCAGCAACATCGGCATCAGATGGCCGGGCAACATCCGCAGCTCGCGTTCGACTAGCCCCGCCTGCATCCCGGCGTTCGCGAATGCATCGAGCGCCATCGACGGTGACAGAAAGCCGAACTTGGGCAACCCGGCCGTGATCGCGTCGCGACTTTTGCCGAAACCGTAGCGCTCGCACATCCACGCGACGCAGTCCATCAAGCTGTCCTGGTAAGTCGTTTCACTGCTCTTCCGGACATCCTCATTCCGGTCTGCCTGGTCAGGCGTGGTACTTGCACTCATCCTTCGTTTTCCTGCTGCTGTGGCACGCATTGGAGCGGCACGCGTGGAACACGCGACACGCATCGAATCCGGGCTCGGCGGGGAATGTGTCTTGCACGTTTCCGCCATTGCCGGCCTCATATATTCTCGAATGCCGAATATCGACTCAGAAAATTCTAAAGAGACGGTGCGGCAGTTGAAAGATGACGAGTCAGATAAGTGGATGGGCCGAGCGCGGCCCGCTCAGGGCCGACCGTGCCGGTCAAGATGAGCCGCGCGCACGCGCGACAACGCTCCGGCGCGATACGTCGCCCGGCTCGGTAGCGCACCTGTCGCACGTGCGCCTTTGACTGCTCGTTTCATATCATCGATGCATCGAGCACGATGGGGCGTCCGTCCGCCTCCGTGCCACACGTCTCGCGCGCCCAGATTGCGCGATACAAGCGTTCGAGCTGGTGAGCGAATCGTGCGGGATCGAATAGCGGCCCATGGTGCCGCCGCTCGTCGAGCGTCGCACGGACGCTTGCAAACCGGGCCGGATTGGTGGCGAGCGCGCGCGCGACGTCGCGATACGCGTGCAGATTGTCCGTCACCAGTTCCCCGAGCCCGACACTTCGGAGCAGACTCGCGCCGACGCGGCTCGCGAACGTCTCGCCGATACGCGTCACCATCGGCACGCCGGCACGCAATGCGTCGCTCGCCGTCGTATGCGAGCCGACCGGATACGTATCGAGCGCAAGATCGGCGAGACGCAACCGGGCGAGATGTGCATCGCGCGCCAGGCGCGCCGCGAAGATCACGCGCGACGGATCGACGCCATGTGCCTGCGCGGCATCGCGCAGACGCGTCTGCGCCTCGGCGTCATCTGGCCGGGCAAGCCACAGCACACTGCCAGGCACGGTGTTCAGGAGTTCGCACCAGACGGCAAACATGTCCGGGTCGAACTTGAATGTCTGATTGAAGCTGCAGAACACGAAGCCGTGCTCGGGCAAGCCCGCATCGGCCCGCGACGGCGTTGCCGTATCGCGCTCCAGGACATCGTTCGGCTGGTAGCAGTCCGGCATCAACGCAAGCGTCTCGCTGTACGCTGCACCGGCGTCGATCGGCGTCACGACCGCGTCGCCGATCAGATAGTCGGCCAGCCGCGGCTCGCCGAGGGACCCCGGATAGCCGAGCCAACTGACGATGACGGGAGCGGGGCGCCGTGCCGGGATGCCCGGCCGCGCCCCCGTCGTGTACCCCTTCAGGTCGACAAGGATCTGGATCGCGTCGCGCGCAATGCGATCGGCCGCATCGGCGTCCGACAGCGACCGGACCTCGTGAAATTCGGCCGGCATCCGCGCGATGCGCGCGCGGTACGCATCGTCACCTGCCGGCCCGTACGAGTACAGATGCACGTCGACGCGGGCAGGATCGTGCCGCTCGAGCACCCCGGCGAGCAAGTGCATCGTCGCGTGCTCCTTGAAGTCCGCGGACAGGTAGCCGATGCGCAACCGGCCCCCGCCGGCACGGGCGCTGCCACGCGACACGAGCGGCGCGGCCGTCAGTTCCCTCGCCCAGCGACTCGCGGCAAACCGGCGCGCGGCATCCCGCTGGCCGGTTGCCGAGACGCCGGGGAGGTTCAGCAGCACCCACGGTGTCATCGCCGGCGCACGCGGCTCTGCCAGCGCCGCCGCCACGGCCGAATCGAGCGCCGCCAGATCATCCCAGCGCGCGAGCTGGCGACGCACGTGGCGCACGGACTCCCAGCGTCGTGCACGGCGATAGGCCCGCTCGGCTTCGGGAAGCCGGTGCAACCGCTCGAGCAGGCTGCCATAGCCCAGCCACGCATCGGTCAGGTCGCCGTCGAGTTGCAATGCATGCTCGAACGCGGCAAGCGCATCAGCATGCGCTCCCGCCTCCGCGTACACGATCGCGAGATTCTTGTGTGCCAGCGCATAGCGCGCATCGACGTCGATCGCCAGCCGGTATTGCTCGATGGCCCCCTGGCGATCGCGCATCCGGTTCAGCAGATTGCCGAGGTTGTTGTGCAGGCGCGCCTGCCGCAAGCCCATGCCGATGGCATCGCGGTAGGCCGTCGCGGCTTCCGGATCACGACCGAGCGCACCAAGCGCAAGCGCGAGATCGGCGAGGAAGGCGGCCGAGCGACGGATATGCAGCGCCGCGCGTATGTGATCAACGGCATCGTCGTGGTGTCCGGACAGGTGGCACGAGACACCCAGCATATGCAGCGCGTCCGCATGACGCGGCTCACGCGCCAGCACCGCACGAAACAGCCGCGCCGCGCCGGCCGCGTCGCCGGCCTCCAGATGGCGCACGGCATCCATGAAAAGAGCGGCGTGTTTGCCGGGCCGCCCGACGGCACGCGCGGGGAATCTAACAGGTGACATAGCTATTCAGCCGAATATGCCGTCGCCGGCGGCGACGGGCATGGATGACGGCACGCCGACACTCGGCGACGCGCCCCAAATTGGCGCGCCAGCGTCCGGCGGCGCAGCATGCGCGCGCCGCGCCGACCGCACGCGTCCGCGCGTGTGGATCGACATCATGTGAAGTGCGTATCGATGCCATGCTGAACCAGCAGCTCCGCGTGCTGCGCCCCGTTCTCGTAGACCGTGTATGCGACTCCGTCGATCACCGCATCGCCGTGTGCGGCCCAGTCATGCCCGCCAATGTCGAGGTCCGACAGATCGAGCACGTCGCCCACTTGGCCGTTGACCCGCAGTTGCGCGTGGCCGTCGTCGCCGAACAGGTCGGGCGCACCGTCCTGCAACACGTCGAACAGCGACAGCTTCAACACGCCGGCGTCACCGATGGTCAGCATGTCCGCATCGGTCTCGTGCGCGGCGCATTGCGCGGACGGCTCGCCTGCCGCGTCGTGGCGCGCCATGCCCGACGGCGCGCGCGCATCCATGCCCTCCTGCGAAAGCGCTGCGGCAGGAGCGGGCCGGTCAGCCGCCGGGAGGGCGTTCGTATCGCCGCCAGCTTTGTCGACCGACGCGTCGACCGCCGAGGCGGCGTCGCCGTGACGATGGGCCGACTCGCCGGTGTCGCGCTGCACCTTCGCGTCGCTCGTCGCGCGATCGGACCCATCGTGTTCGGGATCCGTCACCTGCGCGGCATGCCGGGGCGCCGCCGGGTTCGTGACGTCATGGGGCGCCGAATGCTGCGCCGCCTGCGCGACGTCGTCTGCGGACGATGCGACAAACAGCGAATCCAGCCGGTACCACGCGTCCTCGATCTCGATCGCGTAGCTGTTGCTTGGGCCGTAGGTTTCGCCGTCTGGCCCCTCCGAGATCGCGGAAAAGGAGTGAACCCCGCCATCCAGGCCGTCATTCGGCCGGAACGACCAGTGCCCCTGCTGGTCGGCCACCGTCGACCCCATCAGGTCTTGAGCATCCTCGTAAATGTAGATCGTGAAACCCGGTGTAGCCTTTCCGACGATGTATGGACGCACCGCGTCCGTCGTGCCGTTCGGATCGATGATGTGGATGGCATCGTCGTAGATCGCCGTGATTTCCGGCGCGCTCGGCGTGGGCGACACGGCCGCTTCGACCTTGAATCCGAACCCGTCGCTGGGATCGCTCAATACGCCGGTCGCCCCTTGCACCCGCGCCGTGATCTCGTGCTTGCCATCGACCAGTTCGCCGCCCGGTTCGAACAGCCACTTGCCGCCGGCATCTGCCTTCGTGCTGCCGATCAGGGTCGGTTCGCGGCCAGTCTTGTCATAGATATAGACCAGCGCATACGCATCCGCCGTGCCCTTGATCGTCGGACGGGAATCGTCCGTTACGCTCGTGCCGTCGTGATTGAGCGGCCCCGTCACCGCCCCGACCCCATCGATCACATCGGTGATCCACGGCGGGCGCGGCAACGTCGTGTCGATCTGGATCGTGCAGGCCGGCGACAAGTCGCTGACGTTGCCGGCCCGGTCGGTCGCCGATGCGCTCACATGGTAGATGCCGTCATTCAAGTCGTCATCCGGCACCAGCACCCAATTACCGCGCTCGTCCGCCTGCACGGAACCGAGCACCTCCGTCCTGCCGCCGCACTCCGCGTACAGCGTCACTCGCGTGAACGGTTCGGATGTGCCGCCGAACATCGGCTTCGAATCGTCCGTGATGCCGAACTCGATGACATTCCCGACGAGCGAGCCGACATCGTCCATGATCTTGGTAATCACGGGCGGCCGCGGCGCTGCGGTGTCGACATTCACGACGAACGCGTCGCTCGCGACGCTCGCGTTGCCGGCCGCGTCGCGCGCCACCACGGTAAAGGCATGTTTGCCTTCGCTCAGCGCTTGCGGCGGCGTAAACGTCCAGTGGCCGTCCAGGTCCGCCATCACGGTACCCAGTACGTGGGTGCCGTCGAGAATCGTCACGTGGGCGCGGGCTTCGGCATGCCCTGACAAGGCCGGTTTCGTGTCGTCCGTATAGCCGTTATTCTGGATCGTGCCTTGCACCGGGCCGACATCATCGATCACAGTGTCGACCGTCGGTTGATCAGGCGGCGTCGTATCGACGACAATCTCATACTGGCCGGACGGTTCGCTCTGCTGTCCGGTCAGATCGACAGCCTGCGCCGTCAGCGTGTGCGGGCCCTCCGCCAGCGCATGAGCCGAATCCGGCGTGAATCGCCAGTTTCCCAGCTCGTCCGCCGTTGCGGTGCCGATCACCGTGTCGCCATCCCGAATCGTCACCGCGGCGTTCGGCTTCGCGACGCCCTGCAGGGTCGGGCGCACATCGTTCGTGAAGCCGCCATTCGCGACCGTCCCCGTCTGCGGCTCGACATCGTCGATCACGGCGACGATCGTAACGGTTCCCGGTCCCGTCGTATCGACGGTCACGGTATGGATCTCGCTGGCCACACTGCTGTTGCCCGCCGCGTCCATTGCGACTGCCGTGAGCTCGTGCCGGCCGTCCGCCAGCGGCAAACCGGGCATGAAGACCCAATTGCCGTGATCGTCCGCGGTGGTCGATCCCAGCACGTCGTCGCCATCGTAAATCCGCACGACTGTGTGCTTCTCCGCCTTGCCCGACAGTACCGGCGCCGCGTCGTCTGTATATCCGGGGTTGTCGACCGGACCCTGCACCGGCCCGATGTCGTCATATACGGAATCGATCGTTGGTTGCGCGGGCGGCGTCGTATCGACGGTCACCGCGTACGCACGCGATACAGCACTCTCATGGCCGAAGCGATTGATCGAAACAGCCGTGAAGCTGTGTTCTCCATCTTCCATGGGATGGGCGAGCGTCAACGACCACGTCCCGCGCTCGTCGATCGTCGTGCTGCCGATCGGGTCGCTTCCGCCGTTGTCGTAGAGATAGACCGTCGTACCGATTTCGCCGCGCCCCTGGAGCGTCGGCGTCGCATCGTTGGTGACGCCGCCCCGGTTCACGATGCCGACGTGCGGCTCCGCGTCATCGAGCACCCAGTCGAGCAGCGGACGACTCGGCACGGCCGGCCCCGCCGTGACCTCGAAGCGCTCGGATGCCGCGCTTGACTGCCCGTTGGCGCCCACCTCAACCGCGTGCAGCCCGTGCGTTCCATCCGGCAATGGCCTGCTCGCCTCCAGCCGGAACGACCAGGTGCCGTCTGCGGACACGGTCGTCGAACCAACCAGCGTGTCGTCCACGTACACGAGAATCGTGTCACCAGCCACCTTTCCCGTTCCCTCGACCGTCGGGCACGGATCGTTCGTCATCCCGCCATTGCCGACCCGGCCGATCACGGGTTCGACATCGTCAACCAGATAGCGGATGGCCGGCGCCGGTGGCCGCGTCGCGTCGTCGCTTGAGGACACGGCGCGGGGCGATTCCGCCCCATCGCCACCGCCATCGCCACCGCCACCCGACGCCGCGGCCACCGCGCCTGCCGTGGCCGCGGCCACGCCGAACGCGCCGAGGCCGAACGTGGTCCAGTTGACATGCGGTACGCCCGGTTCGGCGGCCGCTAGGCCAGGCACGGCAAGCGTGGCCGCCTCGCCGTCCGCCAGCGTGGCCACGCCGCCCTCCGGGTTGTCGTACGCGTAGTACTGTTCGCTCTCGCCTGCCGCGAGCAACTGCCCGTTCGAACCGTAGTAATGCTCGATCACGATCTGCGGCGATGCATTGCCGTCCGTACTCAGCAACAGATCGTCGCCGTGCCGCTGCACCATGATGCCCTGCAGGGGCTTGCCCGTTTCCGCATCGGCAAGGATGTAGCGCGCGTTCGGCGTCGCCTCGATCCTGGTCGTCGCAACGGGATCCGTGCGACCGGGATCGACCACGCGCATGGCAGCGTGGCCACCGGCAACAATTATCTTGATCACGCTCATGTGAATGTCTTGATACTCGGAATACCGAAGAAAATCATGCAAAGAGCGCCCCGGATCCCTGGGCCGGTATGCCGGCCAGGGGATCCGGGGCGCTGCTCCTCCGCTTACATCAGGTGCGTGGTCACGCCGTGCTGTACGAGCAGTTCAGCGTTCTGCGCGCTGTTCTCGTAGACCGCGTACGCGACACCATCCACCATCGTCTCGCCGTGCGCGACCCATTCACTGCCGTGACCGTCGAGCGAGCCGGACAGATCGACCACATCGTGCGCGTCGCCCTTCACCATCAGTTGCGTGCGGCCGTCGTCGACGAACAAGTCCTTGCCGCCATGCTGAAGCACGTCACCAAGCGACAACCTCAACGTGTTCGCACCCGAACCTGACAGGTCGATCGCATCGATTGCACCGGGCAGGGAGGGGCTCAACAGCGTCGAGAGGTCAAGCGTCTGGCCACCACCGTCCACCGCGAGCACGCTGTGCTCGCCGCGCGGCTCGACGTGCGCGGGCACGCCGTCGGCTGACACCGTCCGCAGTGCCTGGGACGTTTCGTCGAGCGAGGCTTCGCGCACCTCGCCGGCATTCGCCGCATCGTGCCCTTCATGCAGCGCCGGGCTACCGCCCGCATGCGACGCCACATCGTGCTCGCCGCCAAACAGCGAATCGGTCGACGCCTCCACGTCGTTCGAATACGCCGACCCGGCCGGCGACGGCTCGATTTCGATCGTTACCTTCGTCGATCGGGCGCTCGGGTTGCCCGCCGCATCGGTTGCCGTGACGGAAATCACATACGACCCATCGGCCAGCGCGGTATCCGGCATGAACGTCCAGTGGCCCGTCGCATCCGCATGCGTGGTGCCGAGTACGCCGCCGTGTTCCGTCATCACCGTGATCGTCGCCCCCGCCTCGGCAAGGCCGGCGATCTGCGGCCGGTGGTCCGTCGTCGTCCCGCCGCTTGCGCCGAGCGACCCGGTCACGCCGTCGACATTCACGATCACGTCCGTGATCGTTGGTTGTACAGGTGCAGTCGTATCGACCTCGAGCAGGTACGGATCCGATGGTGCGCCAACGTTGCCGGCCTTGTCGGTCGCCGTCATCGTGATGCGATGCACGCCGTCGTCCAGGTCCGTTGCAGGCACGATCGACCAGTCGCCTGTTGCCGTGACACGCGCGGAGCCCAGCAGGTGCTTCTCGCCCTCGTAATCCGAATAGAGCCGCACGATCGAGCCCGGCTCGGCCTTGCCGCTGAACATCGGCATCGAGTCATCGGTGAGGCCGACCTTGAACATGTCGCCGGTGGTCGGGCCCACGTCGTCCATCAGATGCTCGAGCTTCGGGCCGTCCGGCGCAACCGTATCGACGTGCACTGTGTACGTGCCGCTCGTTTCGCTCGCGTTACCGGCCGCATCCCGCGCGACCACGGTAAACACGTGCTCTCCGTCGGTCAGACGTTCGATCGGCGTATACGTCCACGTACCGTCGGCCGCCACAATGGTCGATCCGAGCACGGCCTCGCCATCGTAGACGGTGACGATCGAGTTCGCCTCCGCCTTGCCGGACAACGTCGGGGTCTTGTCATCCGTATAGGCGCCGTCGGCGATCGTGCCTTGCTGCGCACCTACGTCGTCGGTCACCGCATCGATCGTCGGTTGTGCCGGCGGCGTGAGATCGACCGTGAATATGAACGGCGCCGTTTGCGCACTTTCGCCGGACGCATCCGTCGTCATAGTTGCCGTGATCGCATGGTCGCCCTCCGTGAGCGCCGTCTCGAGCTTCAACGACCACGCACCATCCGCGCCCGCGATCACCGATCCCGCGACCTTGCCATCCACGTACACCTTCACCAGCGAATCCGGCGTCGCCTTACCCGTCACCTCCGGATGCACGTCGTCCGTCGTCTGGCCCGGCTGCAGTGCGCCCGTGACCGTCCCAACATGGTCGACCACCTCGTCGATCGCGATCGATACGCCCGCACCCTTGGTGTCGACCGTGAATTCGGTCGACGCGCTGTGCGCGCTCGTATTGCCCGCCGCATCGGTCACCGTCGTCGACAGGCTGTGCTTGCCGTCCGCCAGCGACTCCGTCGGGCGGTAGCGCCACGTGCCGTCGGCATCCACCACCGTCGAGCCGATCGCCTTGTCGCCGTCGAAGATCGTCACGATAGCGCCCGGCTCCGCCTTGCCGCTGAACACCGGCGCCGCATCGTCCGTCACGCCGCCCGCTTCGACCTGACCCGTCACCGCACCCACGTGATCGGTCACCGTCTCGTTCGTCGATACCCCCGGCGGTGTCGTGTCGATTTCGAGCTCGAACGGCGCGGTGTGCGCGCTTTCGCCCGTCGTCGGTGTCGTTACCGTGGCGGTGATCCGGTGTACGCCCTCTGTCAATGCGACATTCGGGCGGAGCGACCACGCACCATCCGCGCCCGCGATCACCGATCCCGCGACCTTGCCGTCCACGTACACCTTCACCAGCGAATCCGGCGTCGCCTTACCCGTCACCTCCGGATGCACGTCGTCCGTCGTCTGGCCCGGCTGCAGTGCGCCCGTGACCGTCCCAACATGGTCGACCACCTCGTCGATCGCGATCGATACGCCCGCACCCTTGGTGTCGACCGTGAATTCGGTCGACGCGCTGTGCGCGCTCGTATTGCCCGCCGCATCGGTCACCGTCGTCGACAGGCTGTGCTTGCCGTCCGCCAGCGACTCCGTCGGGCGGTAGCGCCACGTGCCGTCGGCATCCACCACCGTCGAGCCGATCGCCTTGTCGCCGTCGAAGATCGTCACGATAGCGCCCGGCTCCGCCTTGCCGCTGAACACCGGCGCCGCATCGTCCGTCACGCCGCCCGCTTCGACCTGACCCGTCACCGCACCCACGTGATCGGTCACCGTCTCGTTCGTCGATACCCCCGGCGGTGTCGTGTCGATTTCGAGCTCGAACGGCGCGGTGTGCGCGCTTTCGCCCGTCGTCGGTGTCGTTACCGTGGCGGTGATCCGGTGTACGCCCTCTGTCAATGCGACATTCGGGCGGAGCGACCACGCACCATCCGCGCCCGCGATCACCGATCCCGCGACCTTGCCGTCCACGTACACCTTCACCAGCGAATTCGGCGTCGCCTTACCCGTCACCTCCGGATGCACGTCGTCCGTCGTCTGGCCCGGCTGCAGTGCGCCCGTGACCGTCCCAACATGGTCGACCACCTCGTCGATCGCGATCTCGACGTGGCTTGTGTCCACGGTGAAGCCGATCGACGGACTCCGTTCGCTCGTATTGCCGGCCACATCGGTCACCGTCGTCGACAGGCTGTGCTTACCGTCCGCCAGCGACTCCGTCGGGCGGTAGCGCCACGTGCCGTCGGCATCCACCACCGTCGAGCCGATCGCCTTGTCGCCGTCGAAGATCGTCACGATAGCGCCCGGCTCCGCCTTGCCGCTGAACACCGGCGCCGCATCGTCCGTCACGCCGCCCGCTTCGACCTGACCCGTCACCGCACCCACGTGATCGGTCACCGTCTCGTTCGTCGATACATCCGGCGCGGTCGTATCCACCGTCAGCTTGAACGGCTCGGTCGGCTTGCTTTCGCCCGACGCCGGCGTCGTCGTCGTCGCCGTGATGTCATAGGTACCGTCCGTCAACGCCGCGCCGACCTTGACCGACCACTTGCCGTCGGTTCCCGCCGTCACCGACGCGACCAGCGTGCCGTTGGCGTAAATCTTCACCAGCGAGTTCGCCGTCGCCCGTCCGGCAAATTCCGGCTGGGTATCGTCCGTCGTCTGGCCTGGCTGCAACACCCCTTGAAGCGTCCCGACGTGATCGGTGACGGTCTCGAGCACGATCACGCCCGCGCCCGACGTATCGACCGTAAATTCGGTCGACGCGCTGTGCGCGCTCGTATTGCCGGCCGCATCGGTCACCGTCGTCGACAGGCTGTGCTTACCGTCCGCCAGCGACTCCGTCGGGCGGTAGCGCCACGTGCCGTCAGCATCCACCACCGTCGAGCCGATCGCCTTGTCGCCGTCGAAGATCGTCACGATAGCGCCCGGCTCCGCCTTGCCGCTGAACACCGGCGCCGCATCGTCCGTCACGCCGCCCGCTTCGACCTGACCCGTCACCGCACCCACGTGATCGGTCACCGTCTCGTTCGTCGATACATCCGGCGCGGTCGTATCCACCGTCAGCGTGAACGGCTCGGTCGGCTTGCTTTCGCCCGACGCCGGCGTCGTCGTCGTCGCCGTGATGTCATAGGTACCGTCCGTCAACGCCGCGCCGACCTTGACCGACCACTTGCCGTCGGTTCCCGCCGTCACCGACGCGACCAGCGTGCCGTTGGCGTAAATCTTCACCAGCGAGTTCGCCGTCGCCCGTCCGGCAAATTCCGGCTGGGTATCGTCCGTCGTCTGGCCTGGCTGCAACACCCCTTGAAGCGTCCCGACGTGATCGGTGACGGTCTCGAGCACGATCACGCCCGCGCCCGACGTATCGACCGTAAATTCGGTCGACGCGCTGTGCGCGCTCGTATTGCCGGCCGCATCGGTCACCGTCGTCGACAGGCTGTGCTTGCCGTCCGCCAGCGCTTCCGTCGGGCGATAGCGCCACGTGCCGTCGGCATCCACCACCGTCGAGCCGATCGCCTTGTCGCCATCGTAGATCGTCACGATAGCGCCCGGCTCCGCCTTGCCGCCGTAGGTCGGCGTTGCATCGTCGGTCACCGTGCCGTTCGTGATCGCTCCCGTCAGCGCGCCCACGTCGTCGATCAGCGATTGATCCGTCGAGGCGGCAGGCGCCGTCGTGTCCACGACGATCGTGTATGCCCCCGTCTCGGCGCTCTTCTCGCCGCCCTCGGTTTCGGCGCTGGCCGTGAACTTGTGTTCGCCATCAGCCAGCGGCGCATCGGGGCGGAACCACCAGCGACCGGTCGCGTCCGCCTTGACGGACCCCACCTCGTTGCCGTCGATGAACACGTGCACGATCTGCCCGGCCTGCGCCGTGCCCGTCACCGTCGCCTTCGGGTCGTTCGTCACGCCCGACTGGCCGATGTTACCGACGTGCGGCTCGATCGCATCGAACACGCCCGAGATCGACGGCGCGGTCGGCACACCGCCCACCAGGACCGTGAAGTCGAACCCCGCGCTCTGCGCGCTTTCGTTACCCGCTGCGTCGGTCGCCACCGCCGTCAGGTGATGATCACCGTCGGTCAGCGGCGCAACCGGCGCAACCGGACGGAACGACCAGTTGCCGCTGGCGTCGGCCCGCGCGCTGCCGATCAGCACCTGCTTGCCAAATACTGTGTCGTAGATCAGCACCAGGCTGTTCTTCTCGGCCGTGCCGTTCACCAGCGGTTGCGCGTCGTCGGTCGTATCGTGCTGGCTCAGCGGTCCAGTCACGTCACCCACGGCGTCGATCACTTCCATGATCACCGGCGGGTTCGGTGCGGACGTATCGAGATGAAGCGTGAAGCCGTCGCTCGTCTGACTCGTATTGCCTGCCGCATCGCGCGCGGTCACCGTGAACACGTGCGTACCGTCCGACAGGGGGGAACTCGGCGTGAACGTCCAGCCGCCCGCCGCGTTCGCAACGGTCGAGCCGATCGCCTTGCCGCCGTCGTAGATCGTCACCACCGCGCCCGGCTCCGCCGAGCCCCTCAGCGTCGGCGTCGTATCGTCCGTCGTCCCGTGGTTCACGATCGTGCCCTGCACTGCACCCACGTCGTCATACGCCGACTCGATCGTCGGCCGATCCGGCGCCGTCACGTCCACCGTCAGCTCGAACGGCTCCGTCAGCGCGCTCTCCACCCCGTTCGTCGTCGACGACGCCGCGATCTCGTGCGCCCCCTCCGACAACGGGGCCGGCAACTTCAGCGACCACTGCCCGTCACTGCCCGCCTGCACCGAGCCGGCCACCTCTCCGTCCACGTACACCTTCACCAGCGAGCCAGGCTTCGCCTTGCCCGTCACTTCCGGCTGGCGGTCGTCCGTCGTCTGTCCAGGCTGCAACGGACCTTGCACCGTGCCAACGTGGTCGATCACCTGATCGATCGTGACCACGACATGGCTCGTATCGACCGTAAACTCGAGCGGCTTGCTATGGCCGCTCACGTTGCCGGCCCGGTCCGTTACCGTCGTCGACAGACTGTGCGCGCCGTCGGCGAGCGGCCCAGTCGGACGGAACGACCACGTGCCGTCCAAGTTCACCACGGTCGAGCCGATCGCCTTCTCGCCGTCGTAAATCGTCACCACCGCGCCGGCCTCCGCCTTGCCGCGGTACGTCGGCGTTGCATCGTCCGTCGTCGCGCCATTCGCGATCGGACCCGTCGTGGGGCCAACATCGTCGATCAACATCTCGCCGGTCGACGCGGACGGTGCAATCGTATCCACCACGATCGGATAGTCGCCCGTCGGTTTGCTCAACTGACCATCGGTGCCTTCCGCCGTCGCGCTGAAGGTATGCTCGCCATCACGCAAGGGCGTCGTCGGACGGTAGGACCACTGGCCGGTGGCCGTCGTGATCGTCGTGCCGACTTCCTTGCCATCGATGAACACGTGCACGATCTGTCCGGGAAGCGCGGTGCCTTTCACCGTCGGTTGCGCGTCGTTCGTCGCACCGTTCGGCTCGATGTTGCCCACTTGCGGTTCGACCGCGTCGGTGACGCCCGTGATCGACGGCGCGCTCGGCACGCCCTGCAAGACCGTGATGTCATAGGTGTCGCTGAACGCGCTCCTGTTGCCGGCCGCGTCGGTCACCACCGCATGGAATGAGTGCGGGCCGTTCTCGAGCGGCATGCCGACACGGATCGACCAGTGGCCGTCCAGGCCGACTTGCACGAGTCCGATGTAGACGTCCCTACCGTTGACCCGGTCGAGGATCAGCACTTCGCTGCCGGGCTCGGCAGTACCGTGCAGCGTCGGACGCCGGTCGTCGGTGGTTTCGCCCGGATGCACCGAACCGGTCACGTCGCCGAAATCGTCGATCACGTCGACAATCACCGGCGCATCCGGCGGCGTCGTGTCGACGTTGACGACGAACGATGGCGACACGTCGCTCATCGTTCCCGTCAAATCCTTCGACTGCGCGGTCAGCGCATGCTTGCCTTCCGTCAGCGCATGGGCCGAGTCCGGCGTGAAGCTCCACTTGCCCGACGCGTCCGTCGTGGCCGAACCCAGCGTCGTGTCGCCATCGCGGATCGTCACGATCGAACCCGGCTTCGCCGTGCCATGCAGCGTCGGACGCGTGTCGTTCGTGAACCCACCGTTCGACACCGAGCCGGTTTGCGGCTCGACATCATCGACGACATTGGTGATGACGGTCGCACCCGGTCCCGACGTATCGACGGCGACGTTGAACGGCTCGCTTGCGCCGCTTTCATTGCCCGCCGCGTCCCGCGCCGTCACCGTGAAATCATGCTCGCCGTCCGCGAGCGGAGTACCCGGCGTGAACGACCAGCCGCCCGCCGCGTTCGCGACGGTCGAGCCGATCGCCTTGCCGCCGTCGTAGATCGTCACCAGCGCGCCCGGCTCCGCCGAGCCCTTCAGCGTCGGCGTCGTATCGTCCGTCACCCCGTGGTTCACGATCGGGCCCTGCACTGCACCCACGTCGTCATACGCCGACTCGATCGTCGGCCGATCCGGCGCCGTCACGTCCACCGTCAGCTCGAACGGCTCCGTCAGCGCGCTCTCCACCCCGTTCGTCGTCGACGACGCCGCGATCTCGTGCGCCCCCTCCGACAACGGGGCCGGCAGCTTCAGCGACCACTGCCCGTCGCCGCCCGCCTGCACCGAGCCGGCCACCTCTCCGTCCACGTACACCTTCACCAGCGAGCCAGGCTTCGCCTTGCCCGTCACTTCCGGCTGGCGATCGTCCGTCGTCTGTCCAGGCTGCAGCGGGCCCTGCACCGTGCCAACGTGGTCAATCACCTGGTCCAGCGCGATCGACATCTTGCTCGTGTCCACCGTGAACTCGTGCGAATCCCCTCGCTCGCTCGTGTTCCCCGCCTTGTCCGTCACCGTCGTCGACAGTCGATGCGCACCGTCCGACAGCGGCTCCGACGGCCGGAACGTCCACCGTCCGTCCTGACCCGCCACCGTCGAGCCGATCGCCTTGTCGCCGTCGTAAATCGTCACCACCGCGCCGGCCTCCGCCTTGCCGCTGTATACCGGCGTTGCGTCGTCCGTCGTCGTCCCGTTCGCGATCGGGCCCGTCACGTTACCAACGTCATCCAGCAGCGTCTCGTCCTTCGACGCCTCCGGCGCAATCGTGTCCACCACGATCGAATAGTCGCCCGTCGACGGGCTCATCTTGCCGTCCGGCGACTCGGCCTTCGCACTGAATGCGTGCTCGCCCTCCGCCAGCGGCGTCTCCGGGCGATACGACCAGCGGCCGTTGTCCCCAGCGATGACGATCCCCACCTCCTTGCCGTCCACGAACACGTGCACGGTGTGGCCCGGCTGCGCCGTGCCGCTCACCGTCGGCCGCGTGTCGTTCGTCTCGCCGTTCGGCGCGACATTGCCCACCTGCGGCTCGATCGCGTCGAACACGCCCGTGATCGACGGTGCGCTCGGCACCCCGCCCACCTGCAGCGTGAAATCAAAGCCGTCGCTCGGCTCACTTTCGTTACCCGAAATATCGCGTGCAACAGCCGTCAGTTCGTGCTGCCCTTCGGTCAGCGGCGAACCGGGCCGGAACGACCAGTGGCCGTCCGCATCCGCCTGCGTGCTGCCCAGCAGCACCTTCGCGCCAAACGCCGTGTCGTAGATCAGCACTACGCTGTTCTTTTCGGCCGTGCCCTTGAGCATCGGTTGCGTATCGTCGGTCGTATCGTGCGGCTTCAGCGGCCCGGTCACGTTACCGACGTTATCAATCACTTCCGCAATCGACGGTCTAGCCGGCGCCGACGTATCGACGGTGACGTTGAACGACTCGCTTGCGCCGCTCTCGTTGCCCGCCGCGTCCCGCGCCGTCACCTTGAAATCATGCTCGCCGTCCGCGAGCGGAGTACCCGGCGTGAACGACCAGCCGCCCGCCGCGTTCGCGACGGTCGAGCCGATCGCCTTGCCGCCGTCGTAGATCGTCACCAGCGCGCCCGGCTCCGCCGAGCCCTTCAGCGTCGGCGTCGTATCGTCCGTCACCCCGTGGTTCACGATCGGGCCCTGCACTGCACCCACGTCGTCATGCGCCGACTCGATCGTCGGCCGATCCGGCGCCGTCACGTCCACCGTCAGCTCGAACGGCTCCGTCAGCGCGCTCTCCACCCCGTTCGTCGTCGACGACGCCGCGATCTCGTGCGCCCCCTCCGACAACGGGGCCGGCAGCTTCAGCGACCACTGCCCGTCACTGCCCGCCTGCACCGAGCCGGCCACCTCTCCGTCCACGTACACCTTCACCAGCGAGCCAGGCTTCGCCTTGCCCGTCACTTCCGGCTGGCGATCGTCCGTCGTCTGTCCAGGCTGCAACGGGCCCTGCACCGTGCCAACGTGGTCGATCACCTGGTCCAGCGCGATCGACATCTTGCTCGTGTCCACCGTGAACTCGTGCGCATCCCCTCGCTCGCTCGTATTCCCCGCCTTGTCCGTCACCGTCGTCGACAGTCGATGCGCACCGTCCGACAGCGGCTCCGACGGCCGGAACGTCCATCGTCCGTCCTGTCCCGCCACCGTCGAGCCGATCGCCTTGTCGCCGTCGTAAATCGTCACCACCGCGCCGGCCTCAGCCTTGCCGCTGTATACCGGCGTCGCGTCGTCCGTCGTCGTCCCGTTCGCGATCGGGCCCGTCACGTTACCAACGTCATCCAGCAGCGTCTCGTCCTTCGACGCCTCCGGCGCAATCGTGTCCACCACGATCGAATAGTCGCCCGTCGACGGGCTCATCTTGCCGTCCGGCGACTCGGCCTTCGCACTGAATGCGTGCTCGCCCTCCGCCAGCGGCGTCTCCGGGCGATACGACCAGCGGCCGTTGTCCCCAGCGATGACGATCCCCACCTCCTTGCCGTCCACGAACACGTGCACGGTGTGGCCCGGCTGCGCCGTGCCGCTCACCGTCGGCCGCGTGTCGTTCGTCTCGCCGTTCGGCGCGACATTGCCCACCTGCGGCTCGACCGCGTCGAACACGCCCGTGATCGATGGCGCGCTCGGCACGCCCGTCAGCACCGAGAAGTCGAAGCCGTCGCTGGGCTCGCTTGCGTTGCCCGCCGCGTCACGTGCGACCACCGACAGCGAGTGATGGCCATTCTCAAGGGGTTCGGACTGGAACGACCAGTGGCCGTCCGCATCCGCCCGCGTGCTGCCCAGCAGTACCTGTGCGCCGGACGTCGTGTCGTAAATCAGTACGATGCTGCCCGGCTCGGCCGTGCCTCGCAGCGTCGGCTGCGCATCGTCGGTCGTATCGTGCGGATGCAGCGGCCCGGTCTCGTTGCCGGCGTTGTCGATGACTTCCTCGAGCGACGGCTTGCCCGGCGGCGTCAAGTCGATGTTCAACTCGTACGGCTGCGACGGCGCGCTTTGCGCGCCAGCCGCGTCCTTCGACTGCGCAGTCAGCGCATGCTTGCCCTCCGTCAGCGCATGGGCCGAGTCCGGCGTGAAGCTCCACTTGCCCGACGCGTCCGTCGTGGCCGAACCCAGCGTCGTGTCGCCATCGCGGATCGTCACGATCGAACCCGGCTTCGCCGTGCCATGCAGCGTCGGACGCGTGTCGTTCGTGAACCCTCCGTTCGACACCGAGCCGGTTTGCGGCTCGACATCATCGACGACGTTGGTGATGACGGTCGTACCCGGATCCGACGTATCGACGGTGATGTTGAACGACTCGCTTGCGCCGCTCTCGTTGCCCGCCGCGTCCCGCGCCGTCACCTTGAAATCATGCTCGCCGTCCGCGAGCGGAGCACCCGGCGTGAACGACCAGCCGCCCGCCGCGTTCGCAACGGTCGAGCCGATCGCCTTGCCGCCGTCGTAGATCGTCACCACCGCGCCCGGCTCCGCCGAGCCCTTCAGCGTCGGCGTCGTATCGTCCGTCACCCCGTGGTTCACAATCGGGCCCTGCACTGCACCCACGTCGTCATGCGCCGACTCGATCGTCGGCCGATCCGGCGCCGTCACGTCCACCGTCAGCTCGAACGGCTCCGTCAGCGCGCTCTCCACCCCGTTCGTCGTCGACGACGCCGCGATCTCGTGCGCCCCCTCCGACAACGGGGCCGGCAGCTTCAGCGACCACTGCCCGTCGCCGCCCGCCTGCACCGAGCCAACCACCTCTCCGTCCACGTACACCTTCACCAGCGAGCCAGGCTTCGCCTTGCCCGTCACTTCCGGCTGGCGATCGTCCGTCGTCTGTCCAGGCTGCAGCGGGCCCTGCACCGTGCCAACGTGGTCGATCACCTGGTCCAGCGCGATCGACATCTTGCTCGTGTCCACCGTGAACTCGTGCGAATCCCCTCGCTCGCTCGTGTTCCCCGCCTTGTCCGTCACCGTCGTCGACAGTCGATGCGCACCGTCCGACAGCGGCTCCGACGGCCGGAACGTCCACCGTCCGTCCTGACCCGCCACCGTCGAGCCGATCGCCTTGTCGCCGTCGTAAATCGTCACCACCGCGCCGGCCTCCGCCTTGCCGCTGTATACCGGCGTTGCGTCGTCCGTCGTCGTCCCGTTCGCGATCGGGCCCGTCACGTTACCAACGTCATCCAGCAGCGTCTCGTCCTTCGACGCCTCCGGCGCAATCGTGTCCACCACGATCGAATAGTCGCCCGTCGACGGGCTCATCTTGCCGTCCGGCGACTCGGCCTTCGCACTGAATGCGTGCTCGCCCTCCGCCAGCGGCGTCTCCGGGCGATACGACCAGCGGCCGTTGTCCCCAGCGATGACGATCCCCACCTCCTTGCCGTCCACGAACACGTGCACGGTGTGGCCCGGCTGCGCCGTGCCGCTCACCGTCGGCCGCGTGTCGTTCGTCTCGCCGTTCGGCGCGACATTGCCCACCTGCGGCTCGACCGCGTCGAACACGCCCGTGATCGACGGTGCGCTCGGCACCCCGCCCACCTGCAACGTGAAATCAAAGCCATCGCTCGACGCGCTTTCATTGCCAGCGGCATCCTTCGCGATCACCGACAGCGTGTGCGTCCCTTCCGGCAACGACGAAGCGGGCCGGAACGACCAGTGGCCGTCCGCATCCGCCCGCGTGCTGCCCAGCAGTACCTTCGTGCCGTTCGCGACGTCATAGATCATGACAATGCTGTTCTGCTCGGCCGCGCCTCGCAGCGTCGGCTGCGCATCGTCGGTCGTATCGTGCGGATGCAGCGGCCCGGTCTCGTTGCCGGCGTTGTCGATGACTTCCTCGAGCGACGGCTTGCCCGGCGGCGTCAAGTCGATGTTCAACTCGTACGGCTGCGACGGCGCGCTTTGCGCGCCGGATATGTCCTTCGACTGCGCAATCAGCGCATGCTTGCCCTCCGTCAGCGCATGGGCCGAGTCCGGCGTGAAGCTCCACTTGCCCGACGCGTCTGTCGTGGCCGAACCCAGCGTCGTGTCGCCATCGCGGATCGTCACGATCGAACCCGGCTTCGCCGTGCCATGCAGCGTCGGACGCGTGTCGTTCGTGAACCCACCGTTCGACACCGAGCCGGTTTGCGGCAACTGGTCGTCGAAGGCGTCCGTAATGACGACCGTGCCAGGCCCTGAGGTATCGACCTTTATCGCGTAGACCTCGCTTGCGCCGCTTTCATTGCCCGCCGCGTCCCGCGCCGTCACCTTGAAATCATGCTCGCCGTCCGCGAGCGGAGTACCCGGCGTGAACGACCAGCCGCCCGCCGCGTTCGCAACGGTCGAGCCGATCGCCTTGCCGCCGTCGTAGATCGTCACCACCGCGCCCGGCTCCGCCGAGCCCTTCAGCGTCGGCGTCGTATCGTCCGTCGTCCCGTGGTTCACGATCGTGCCCTGCACTGCACCCACGTCGTCATACGCCGACTCGATCGTCGGCCGATCCGGCGCCGTCACGTCCACCGTCAGCTCGAACGGCTCCGTCAGCGCGCTCTCCACCCCGTTCGTCGTCGACGACGCCGCGATCTCGTGCGCCCCCTCCGACAACGGGGCCGGCAGCTTCAGCGACCACTGCCCGTCACTGCCCGCCTGCACCGAGCCGGCCACCTCTCCGTCCACGTATACCTTCACCAGCGAGCCAGGCTTCGCCTTGCCCGTCACTTCCGGCTGGCGGTCGTCCGTCGTCTGTCCAGGCTGCAACGGACCTTGCACCGTGCCAACGTGGTCGATCACCTGATCGATCGTGACCACGACATGGCTCGTATCGACCGTAAACTCGAGCGGCTTGCTATGGCCGCTCACGTTGCCGGCCCGGTCCGTTACCGTCGTCGACAGACTGTGCGCGCCGTCGGCGAGCGGCCCAGTCGGACGGAACGACCACGTGCCGTCCATGTTCACCACCGTCGAGCCGATCGCCTTGTCGCCATCGTAAATCGTCACCACCGCGCCGGCCTCCGCCTTGCCGCTGTATACCGGCGTCGCGTCGTCCGTCGTCGTCCCGTTCGCGATCGGGCCCGTCACGTTACCAACGTCATCCAGCAGCGTCTCGTCCTTCGACGCCTCCGGCGCAATCGTGTCCACCACGATCGAATAGTCGCCCGTCGACGGGCTCACCTTGCCATCCGCCGTTTGCGCGGAGGCCGAGAAGCTGTGCGAGCCCTCCGTAAGCGGCGTCTCAGGCCGGTAGTTCCAGCGGCCGAATCCATCAGCTGTCACGCTCGCGACGATCTTGCCGTCGACGAAGATGCGCACGATGCTGCCAGCAGGCGCGGTACCCGTTACGGTCGGTTGCGCGTCGTTCGTCACGCCGTACTTCTCGACGTTGCCGATGTGTGGTTCGACCGCGTCGAACACGCCCGTGATCGACGGCGTAACCGGTACGCCCCCGATCTGCAGCGTAAAGTCGAAGCCGTCGCCGAGCTCGCTCTCATTACCCGCAGCGTCGCGCGCGATCGCGCTCAGTTCGTGGTCGCCCTCCGGCAGCGGCGACGGCGGCCGGAACGACCAATGGCCGTCCGCATCTGCGCGCACACTACCGAGCAACACCTGTTTGCCGAAGACCGTGTCGTAGATCAGCACGACACTGTGTGCTTCAGCGCTCCCCTTGATTTCCGGCCGCGCGTCGTCGGTCGTATCGTGCGGCTTCAACGGCCCGGTCACGTCACCGGCGTTGTCGATCACATCCGTGATAGCCGGCTTGGCCGGCGGCGTGGTGTCGACGTCGATCGTAAACGGGTCGCTCGCTTGGCTCGTGTTGCCCGCCTTGTCCTCTGCGCGCACCGTCAGTACGTGCTCACCGTCCGCGAGCGGCTGGCTCGGCGTGAATGACCAATGCCCCTCCTGATCGGCGACGGTCGAGCCGATCGCCTTGCCGCCGTCGTAGATCGTCACGATCGAACCCGCTTCGGCATTGCCCGACAGCGCGGGCTTCTGATCGTCGGTCGAGCTGTGATTGTCCAACGGCCCCTGAATCGATCCGACATGATCGACGACCTCGCCGATTGTCGGCTGCTCGGGTGGCGTCGTATCGACGACAATCTGGTATGCACGCGAAGGCGCACTCTCGCGGCCCAAGCGGTCCACCGCCTTCGCAGTGAGACTGTGATTGCCGTCCGCGAGCGATTCGGGCACCTGGAACGACCAGGTCCCGCTGTCACCGATTGCAACGCTGCCGATCGGCGTCGCCCCGCCGTTGTCGTAAATATAGATAATCGATCCGATCTTGCCGCGCCCTTCGATCGTCGGTCGATCGTCGTTCGTCACGTCCTGGCGATTGACGATGCCGACGTGCGGATCGGCGTCGTCGATCACGCGGTCGATCAGCGGACGGCTTGGCGGCGACGTGTCGACCGTCAGCGAATAATCGGTCGAATCGCTGGCACGACCGGATGCATCGATCTCGACGATCGAGAACGTATAGTTTCCGTTGGAGAGCGGTTCGCTGAGCGAAAGCGACCATGTGCCGTCCGCACCGACGGTGGTCCGGCCAACGATTTCGTTACCGAGCCGGATTTCGATCGTATCGCCGGCCGTCTGCCCAGTGCCTTTGAATACCGGGGTCTCGTCATCCGTGTAACCCCCGTCCGGAATCGACTTCAACGCGGCGCCATTGTCGTCGTAGACGCCGGTAAGCGACGGTGCAGCAGGCGGAGCAGGCTGTTCCTCCTGCTTCAATTCAGGCTGATCTCCGCTCGAGCGCCCGCCCGCGCTGGCCGCGATTCCGCCCGCAAGGGCCGCCACGGGGACGGCAAACGCGGTGCCCAACGCGCCCAGCGTGCCGAGACCAAGCGATCCCGCCCCCTGCGTAGCCGCCATCGTTTCGGCGAAACCCGGCACCAGACCGGACTGGCTCAGTCCGACCGGCGCATCCACGTTCGCGGCGAGCGCGCCCAGTTCCGCTTCCCCGTCCGCGCTCGAGGAAACGACGTAGTCGTAGTACTGGCCGCCCTCTGCTTCGCCGACCAGTTGGCTGCTCGATCCATAGTAATCCTCGATGATGACCTGCGGCTCGTCCGCACTCGCACCATCCAGGCCAATATGCAGATCCTTACCGACGCGTTTGACCGTGACATGCCGGGGTGCCAGCCCGGTCGATTCGTCGATCAGTACGTATTTTCCGTTGGGAACCGCCTCGAGGACCTTTGGCGCCCCCGCCACACCAGGATTCAGTTCGACGGTTTTATTGATCGCCTTGCCGCTGACGACAGCGAGTTTGATGACACGAGTACTCACAAGCGCTTCCTTGGTTTATTGTTTGCCAATGACTTGAAAAAAAGACGCACACGGCATTCGCTCCGCTTCCCCAGCAAAGACACAACCATCCACGTCTAAAACAACAGCCAATTCTTGCCATGAACCCGACTACCATCAAGTTGACTCGTCAGAAAATCACATATTTTTTATAGGTCGCTTTGAATCTCAATCAATTTAAATGTTATTCACAATTTATTCCGCAAAATCCTAAGAAAACTCTTAATTATTCAACTCAACAAAGACGAAGCACGGCAAATTAAATCTCCCTGTTACCGTCCGGAAAGCGCCTCCCCAATTCCGATCCTCCCGCGAATATCTCGAAATAAGGGCATGAAAAAACCGACTCGTCATGCAATGACGGCCGGCTGTCGAATCACGGCCGTCCCAACGGCCTGACCTGAGTTTCCTACACGGGTTCGGACGCGCCCGCGTGCATCACGTCGATGCGCAACTCGCCCTTCTCGAATGCATCGATCAGGAAGAACGGCAAATCGAGCGACCAATGCCCGTCGCGTACGATCGCGTCGTAGCAAAGCGGCCCGTCTGCCCCGCAGGTCATGATGACGGGCTGCGTTTCACCGTCGCCACGCGCGCTCGGGCCACCGATTCGCCGGTAGCTTGCATTGCTGCCCACATGAAATTCGGCCGTGCGCCAACGCACGGGAGGATGCGGAGGAAACGGCCGGGCGTCGTGAAAACCAAACAGTTCGTCGTGGTTCAGCACGCTGTCGCGAATCGTCGGCCAAAGGACTTCACGCAGAAAGTGCTGGTCGGTAAAGCGGCGCTCATCCGGATGTTGCCGTACATAATCGGCCATCAGCTGCGCCACGGGCGGGAACACGCCACCGCAGCCTGCCCACATGCCGGCGAGCAACAGCTCCGTGTGTGTGAAGTAGTCGCGCATGTGATGAAACCAGCGGTCGCTGCCGATCCATGCGGCAATCGCCGATGTCTCACGCTCGGACAGCAGCGCGTCGGCATCGCGCACCATGAAGCGAGTCACGGACGGATCGTCGAGCACGAGAAAGCGCCACATCGTGCCCGGTATTGCACGGCGGGTCACGGCGTCGACGGTCACCACCTGCGCCCCTCCATCGCGTAGACGCGTTCGTACGTGATCAGGCACCGTGTCATCGAGGTACACGCGACAGATCCAGCCCGGGAACAACTCGGCCGCCGTTCGTACGTTCATCACGGCCGTCTCGCCGTAGCGCGGATCGGCCCCGTACAAACTGTAGGCAATCACGTTGCGAGCAGGTTCGCTCGCATCGAAGGACGGCGGCGGCGCAACGGGCACCGTCCAGCGACGATTGCCAGAAAAACGGGCATCCGCGGCCGCGAGCGACCGATATCCGTAATGACGCAGCTCATCGGGCTTGTGCAGCCAGCCGCATACCTCGGCCAATCCGTCTATCCAGGTCGGAGAGACGAGGTTCTGTCGCGCCGGCGGCAGCGCGTCGATGCCTCGATAGACACGGTAGGCCGCATCATGGCGCCCTTCGCGCATCAGGCAAAGTGCGTAATCGCCCAGCACGGTCGGGTTGCCCGGCGCAATCGCGAGCGCGCGCTCGGCGAGACGGCGCGCCGCGCCGTAATGGCATGCGGCCATCGCCACACGAAATTCGTTGGCCAGCGCATGCATGCGCTTTTCGGCCGCGCCGGGGACGTTTGCAGCACGCGGGCCGCGTCCATAAGTAATAGGGGGTCTTCTGCTCATTGCACGAATCGAATGACTGGTCATGGTTTCCGTTACGACGCATACGCGGCTGGAAATGCCTGCTTGCGGCAGTATCTCCGTTCACAACGCACGAACCAATTTGATTAGTCAGATTTTCACTGCATCGCCTGCGTCAATGCCTCGTCTGCGTGCGCATAGCGTGCATACAGGCCATTGACCCTGACGACGTAGCGTCTCGTTTCGTCGTAGGGCGGGATGCGGCCGCCGTAGCGATCGACCGCCCCCGCGCCCGCATTGAAGGCGGCCAGCGCGAGATCGCGCGAGCCGTAACGTTGCAGCAGTTCGCCCAGAAAGCGGGCGCCGGCCACAATGTTCTGTCGTGCATCGAACAGATCGGTCGCGCCGTATTCTGCGCCCGTGGCCGGCATCAACTGCATCAGGCCGGTCGCGCCTTTGGGTGAAATCGCGCGGCGATCGCCCGCCGATTCGGCATGGATGACCGCCATCAACAATGCCGCGTCCAGCCGAAACGCGTGCGCGATCTCCGCCACGAGCGGCGCCAGCGCCTGCATGCGCCGGTGTGCGTAAGCAGTCACCATCGTCCGCGGCTGCGCGCCGGCGACCGCGAACGTGAGCACCACGCCGCGTCGCGCGGCGGTATCAGGCGCCGCCGCCGTTTGCGCACCGCCGACGATCATCGCTACGCCGTGCGCCATCACGTCACCGGCGGCAGCCGCTGGCGGAGCCACGGCGATCATCGCAACCGCCACGCAGCCCCGACGCAGCGCACCGACCGGCCGCGCACCCTGCCTATGCGGGCGCAGCCGCCATGCATGTGGCGCGCTCATCGGTCCATGACCTGTCCGACCGCACCGCGATAGGCCGACTGCATCCGCACGACGACTTCCGACTCCAACGCGATCGGCCAGCGCCCCGTCGTGCGCCCGTCCTCCAGCTTGCGCCTGCACATGAAGTCCGGCGTGGCGGGCGCACCGTACGGATCCTGGTTCGAATCGACGGGCTCGGTCGGTGACAGGCCATCGCGCGACACCGCTCCGATTGCGTTGACCGCGTAATACACGGCGCGATTCACAAACGGCACGACCATGTCATAGCAGTAGTGCACGCGAATCTTCAACAGGTTGGCGTCCTGGATGTCCGTGCCCGACGCGCGGCCGATTTGCGTCCGGCGATAGCGCAGCAGATCGTTCGGAATTTCAACGACCGTCGTGCGCGTCTGCGGGTCGTAGCGGGCCTGTCCGAAATCGTCTAGTTGCGCACGCGTCGGATTGACGATCGCGATCCGCGCATGCGCCAGCACATCCTGCCTGGCGCGCGCGAGCGCATTTTCAGCACCTTTAGCGCTCGCTTCGTGTGCGTAAAGGGGCGCAAGGCCGCGCGCGAGCGCGCGCTGCATCGGCGCGAGTTCGGCATGATTGACCGCGCCGTCGCGCGCTGCTTCCAACGCCGCCGAATCGAGCGTCGCCTTGGCTTGATACATCAATGCGTATTGCAGCAGGCCGAAGCAGAAGAACAACAATACGGGTGCAACGATCACGAACTCGACGAGCGACTGACCGCGCTGACGCGCACGTTTGAGACGAATCGCCATCGCGTCACGCATCCCACGCAAGGTCCATGCCGACGCCGATCCCATGACGCGCGGCGGCACCGGACGCCATCTCGAGCGTCTTCGCACCGCGCCAGTGCATCAGGATGCGGCCCGCGCGCACCCCGCGATGGACGGCGACGACCCGGTTCGTCCGGCTCACGAACAGCACGTCGATCGCAAAGCGCATCCCGAAGGTGTGCACGGCCCCGCATCGCGCAAGCAGCAATGCTTCGTCGGGGCCGAGCGCATCGCGCCCCAGCAGGCCCTTCATACGCTCGCGCGCCGATTCCGTAACGGCCACGCGCACGCCGGTTACGCGCCCCCCCACGACTAGTACGCGTTGCCTCACAGAAATCCTCCTTGCATGAACTTCATCGCGATCGGGAACCCGAGCACGACGAACGTCACGGGAAAAATGAACACCATCAACGGAAACACGAGCTTGACAGGCGCTTCCATCGCCTGCTTCTCGGCACGCTGGAAGCGCTCCGCGCGCCGTTGCTCCGACTGGAAACGCAGCGTGCTCGCGAGACCCGCGCCCATCCGCTCGGCCTGAATCACGGCACCGACCAGATTGGTGATCTCCTTGATCCCCTGCCGTTCGTCAAAGCGCCGCAGCGCATCGGCGCGATTCAAACCCGACTTGAGGTCGCGCAGCACATGTTCGAACTCGCGCCGCAGCGGTCCGTCCGGCCCCTTTTCCACCGCCTTCTGAATCGCGCCGTTGATGTTGAGGCCCGCTTCGACCGCGAGCGTCAGGAAGTCCAGGTAAACCGGCAGCTGCTTCTGGATCGCGGCGATCCGTGCGCGTCGGACGTCGCGCATCCAGATGCGCGGATAGTAGTAACCCAGGAGCGCGACAATGGGCGGCGCAAGGAAGGAGAACACCCCGAGCACCGCCATCGCAGACAGCGCGAACGACGTCGCCACGGTGGCCGACACGACGCTCAGCGCCACGAACTGGCGCGCCGACATCAGAAAAATCAGGTGCGTGAGCCGCAATTGCAGATCGACCCGCTCGACATAGGCGGTACCGAGACGGTCACCCATCCAGTGCTCGACAACATTGACGAGCGGCCAGATGACCCTCAGCCCCTTGGGCAACGGGTCGAGATACGCACGGTCCTCTTTCGGCACTGCCTGTTGCACTTGCAAGGCAAATCGCGTCAGCAGGAACAGCACGAACATCGCACCGAAGCCGACAAGCGCCGACATGAACAGAATCATCACTTCACTCCCGGATGACGACGCGGCACGCCCGGCTCATACGTCGATATTGGTAATCTTGGCAATCGCCTTGTAACCGAGGAACTCCATCACCCCGATCACGCCGAGCGTCATCCAACCGATCCGTTCGTGGAACAGAGGAGCCATCGCCTCCGGCTCCATGAAGTCGAGCACGAACATAAGCCCGACCGGCAGCAACGTCATCACCACGCCCTGCATCCGGCCCTGCGACGTCAGCGCACGGATCTTGCCTTCCATCTGCAACTTCGCACCCAGCGTCCGTGCGACCGATTCGAGGGCCTCCGCGAGGTTCCCTCCCACTTCACGCGAAATGGTGACGGCCGCCGTGACCATCAGGAAATCGGGCACCGGAATGCGTTTCTCGATGTTTTGCATGGCGATGTCGAGATCGATGCCGAGACGCAGCTCTCGTACGAGCAGTTCAAGCTCCTGGGAAATCGGCGCCGGCGATTCGGACACGACACTTTCGAGCGCGACCGCGAAGCTTGCTCCCGCGCGCAATGCGCCGGCCATCATCAGCAATACGTCCGGCAGTTGGCGTTCGAGTTGTGCGGTGCGCCGCTTGCGCATGACCGCGAACACGCGGCCCGGCGCCATCAGCGCCACGACGAGCCCGAGGCCCGCGAAGAACACGCTGTCGAACAGCTGATAGGCAAGTAACGGCAGCAGGACGATGGCCAGCAGCGACAGAAAGGCGACGCGCTGGCGGTTCGCGAACACGAATGCTTCCGCAAGCGATGCCTCGAGCTCGTTGACCACACGCTTCGAGCGCGTGGTGACGGCACGGCGTCCGAGCTTGATCGCCACGACCAGGAAAATCGCAAGCCCGGCGAACAGGGCCGCGAGCAGCACGACGATGTTCATGGGTGCGTGAGCTCCGCGCCGCCGGTGAATATCGTCGTATCGACCGGAATGCGCCGGCGGATCAGCTCCTGGTAGAAGTCGGGGACGTAAGCCGTCGGGCGGAACGTGCCCTGCACCTTGCCGTCCTCGCCGAACCCGTCCTGCTTGAATACGAACACGTCCTGCAGCTGGATCACGCCTGACTCCATTCCGCTCACCTCCGTTACGTACGTGACGCGCCGCGAGCCGCACGAGAAGCGCGTCTGCTGGACGATGATGTCGACGGCCGAGCAAATCTGCTCGCGAATAGCCTGTACCGGCAAGTCCAGACCGGCCATCAGCGTCATCACTTCAAGTCGCGCGATGCAGTCGCGCGGTGAGTTCGCGTGCGCGGTCGTGAGCGAACCGTCGTGGCCGGTATTCATCGCTTGCAGCATGTCGAGCGCTTCGCCGCCACGGCATTCGCCCACCACGATCCGGTCCGGACGCATCCGCAGGCAGTTTTTCACGAGATCCCTGATATGGACCGCGCCCTTGCCTTCCATGTTCGGCGGACGCGCCTCCAGCGACACGAGGTTCGGTTGGGACAACTGAAGCTCTGCTGCGTCTTCGACCGTCACGATCCGCTCATCATCCGGAATGTAACTCGACAGCACGTTGAGCAGCGTGGTCTTGCCCGACCCTGTCCCGCCCGAGATGATGATGTTCGCACGCTGCTCGACGGCCGTTTGCAGGAACTCGAGCATATCCGCCGACATGGAGCCGAAATCGATCAGGTCCTCGCCCGTCAACTTGCGCTGCGAGAATTTTCGGATCGTCATGCTCGGCCCTTTCAGCGCGAGCGGCGGAATCACGGCGTTGACACGGGATCCGTCCGACAGACGCGCGTCGACCATCGGCGAGCTTTCGTCGATGCGGCGTCCGATCGGCGCGACGATGCGTTCGATCGCACCGAGCACCGCACGATCGTCGGTGAAGATCACTGGCGACCGCGTCAACTTGCCACGCCGCTCAATGAAGATCTCGTCGTGGCAATTCACCATGATTTCACTAACGTCCGGATCGGCGATCAACTCCTCGAGCGGCCCCAGCCCGATCACTTCGTCGAATACGCTCTTTCGCAACGCATCGAGCGACACGTCGGGCGACCGGAAGCTCGGATCTCCGTTCAGGATCTCGTCGAGCGCGCTGCCCACCGTGCGCCGCAATTCATCCTCGTCCATTCTCGCGACGTTGAGACGGCGCAAATCGAACTCGGCGATCAGGCGCATATGCACCTGCTTTCGCAGTTCGATGCCGGCACGACTGTTGATCGACGACGTCCGTTGATCCGGCGCGACTGACGCGCGACGCGCCGGGCGCCGGTCCCGCCGCTCGGCACGTGTGGACGACGGCGACTCAGCGTCGAACACGGGGGCGGCATGGGCCGCCGGTTTCGCTTGCGCGGATGGCGTGGCCGGTGGCGCGGCTTCCTCGCTCGCCGCCGCCGTGGGCCGCGCCGCAGCGTCCGGCGCACCGCCAGCCGCACGGTGCTGCGTCTCCGTCACCACGCGAATCCTCGTCGTTCCTACCTCGATTTCGTCGGAATCCGTCAGTGGACCGAAATTCTCGACTGGTGAGCCGTTGACGAGCGTGGTGACGATCCCGCCCTGATCCTCGAGATACCACGCGTTGCCGTGTAGCGCGATGCGGGCCTGGATTCGGCCGATCAGCATCCCCTTGACCACGATGTCGCAATCCGGTGACTTGCCGATCGTGCAGACATCCTCGACCTGCACGATCCGCTGCACGCCGTGACGGGCCTGTACTTGCAAACTCAGCATAACGTTCTCTCCTTTCGAGCGGTCGTCACGGCGCACCGGCAGCCGCCGCGCGGCCGGGCGCCTCTGCATCGACAGCGGAAGCCGGCACTGCCGGACGCCACGTCACCGGCGTTGCGAGAATTGTGTGCAACGGCCGCGCAGGACGCGCGGCCTCGTCCTTCGTGTCGAAGTCGCCCCGCGCGTTCTTTAAGTTCGGCTCGCCCGTCGTCGCTCGTTCGTCCGCCGTATCGGCCGAAGCCGGCCTGGCGTCGGCGCTACCGTCGCCGCGCCCGGCTGGCCCCGATGCGCCCGCCTCGTCGCCGCCCGGCGCAGCATGTAACGGTGCCGGCTGCACTCGAACGGGGCCGAACTGCTGCGGCCGGGTCGGCCCGATCGGATTCAGCGTGCCGTTCGAGCCGCGCGAATCGTCGGCAAGCGGACTCGGATCGCCGTGCTTGTCGTGGAATCCGCGGTTGATAAGGTTGGCGCGCGCGAGCATGTCCGTATTCGGTGCGAGCGTCGGATCCGAGATGAGCGGCGTGACCAGGATCACGAGATCACTGCGCTTCGAACGAAACTCGTCGGACCTGAACAGGCGCCCGATGATCGGTAGCCGCCCGAGAAAGGGCACGCGGCTCGCATTACCAATCGCGTCCGCATTGATCAGGCCGGAAATCGCCATGGTTTCCCCCGCTCGCAACGAGATATCGGATCGCGCGCTACGCGTCAGAAAGCCCGGGTAGCCGCCGTAGGACACGGATGGATCGATCTGGCTGATCTCGGTGTCGATCTGCGCGGAGATCACGTTGTTCGCGTCGACGACCGGTTTGATATTCAGTTTGATCCCGTAGTCCTTGTACTCGACGTCGGTCGTACCCAGCGCGCCGGCGCGCGGAATCGGCACCTGCCCGCCCGCGAGGAAGCTCGCCGTGCCGCCGCTCTTCGTATTGAGCTCGGGGGACGCCAGCACGTAGGCATCGCCGTTGTTGACCATCAGATTGATCATCGACGTGATCTGCGTCGATATTCCCGCGAAAACCATGCCCGCCGCCGTGGCGGCCTGGCTTCCGATGAACCCTTGCGCACCCGCCTGCGGCCCGGCAATTTTCTGGTCCCACTGAATGCCGAGATTCTCCTGCGCATTCCGCGTGAGTTCCATGATCTGCACCTTGAAGTGGATCGTCTTCTTCAGCGCATCGCCTTCATCGACGATCGTCGCATCGAGCAGATTCGGCACGTCGACGGTCGCTGCCTTGATGCGGCCGAGCATGTCGCGGTGCACCGTGCCGGTCAGCACGATGTTCGGGCCGGATTCCACGACCTGCACGCCGGGGACACCGACCAGGACCCGGCGCAGCTGCGCGGCGGTTTCGTGCACGTTGCCCTTCGCGATGCGCACCGTCGTATTCACTGCGACGCCGTTCGTCGTCCAGACGACGAGCGACGTGATGCCGGGCTTCTCCGCCAGCAACATCAACCGGCCATCGACGACATTCGCCGTCACCAGAGTGCCGTCACCGATCGCGATGCGCTTGATCTGGCCCGGTACGTCGATCATCCGGATCTCGCCGCGATACAAATCGAGTACCGCGGCACGCGCCGGCGCGACGTGCTCCTCGTGGTTGATACGTGGCGCGGCGAACGCTTGTGGCATGCCCTGGGCAGCAAGCACGCCGGCCAATGCGCACGACAACACCCTGCTGCGGCGCTCCGCCGCACAATCTATGACTTTCATGAACAACCCGTATTGCGTTCTCGAACGTTACCGCGGCGCGCTGGACGCACCCATTTCGGCTTGCAGGCGGTCTGCAAGCGCGTTTGCCTGCTGATAGGCTCCGCTCGCTGCCAGGGGCCGTGCGGCCGGTTTCGACACCGGAGCCGGCACTGGCGCGCTGCCGGGGATACCGGCATCGGCCGGCGACGCAGCGATTCGCGACAACGTCGCGCTACCTCTGCCCCCGGTGATGATTTCGACGACGTCGCTTTCGGCGACGGCACCGTCCGGCGCGGCCGCGAACAACCCCGGTTCATCAAGCCGCTTCGGCGGCGGCGCGGCACGATCCTCGCTGTTACGGAGGATCAGGCGCAACATGCCGACCTTCTGCGCGAGCACGATGCGTGCGGCCTCCGCGACCGGCACCTGTAACGTGACCGTCGCGTAGCTTTCGCGCTGCGCGCCGTCGGCCATGTCTCGCGCTGCCTCGCCTGTGTCGCGCGGTCGCACATCGTTGCCGGTCGCGAGCACGAGCACATCCGGCATCAATAGCAGGATGGACTGGGCGCCGCCAGCCGCGTCGTTGCCGCCGCTCATCGTCGAATCCGGGTTCTGGCCAATCCAGTAGAGATCCACGTGGTTGCCGGGACGCAGCATCGCATCGGTCGAATTGACCGTGTCGATCTGCAAGGTGAGCGCGCGCGTGCCGGACGGCAGGATGTCCGAGAAGTCGCGCGCCCGCAGCGCATCAATATCCTGCGCGCGCAACGCCCGCCCGCGCCTGACTGGCTTGACGAGCGTCGCGAGCCGGAACTGGTTGAAATCGGCCGCGCGCAGCATATCGTCATAGACGAGATCCGCCGGAATGTCGCGAGCAACGAACACGTCGCTCGTCAGCGGCGTACCGGCCGGTACGTCGGCACGCGGCACGACCACGGAGACGCCGCGCCCCTGATGACGTGTCTCGGCCTCGGCCTTTATGCGGGCCTCGCTGGCCGTGATGTAGCGGTACGTCATCCAGGTGATGCCGCCCGCTGTGATCATGGCAATGCTGACCAGCAGCCAAGTGTTCGCGAACAGCGAACGATAGTTGATTCGACTGAATATCACTGGACTATCCTGACGCGCTTAGGGCAATGACAACGCATAGCTGTATGCGCCGAAGAACGACTTCATCGCGACCAGAAGCGTATTCATGACCGACGTATCGCCGCCCACGACGAGTCCTGCAATAATCAATCCAGCGACCACGAAGTACTCCACGTAGGCTTGGCCGCGTTGACGCCGCATGCGGCCAGTCAAACGTTGCATATCAACCACTCTCCATCACATTGATCACCGCCGTGGCTTGTCCAGCCTGTCCGGAAAACACGGCGTCCAGCTTGTACCTACCCTTTTGCATCGCGAGCCCGACATCGGGCGCACGCCGCACGTTCGACTGCGCAACCGTCGTACTCGACATCGTCCGCCATCCGGCACGCACCAGCGCGTCGCGATAGCGCGTGGCATGCTCGTCGGCGCGACCCGGCAACGCGATCACCCATGTGCGTCCCGCTCGCCCGGGATCGCGGCTTTCGAGGTCGGACAGAACACGGCCGGCCGGCAGTGCAGCAACCGACACCGGAATTGCATTCCGCGCCCCGGCAGAGTCGAGCCGCATCACGCTCAGGACGCCGCGGGTCGTGTCGCCGTGCTGGCCGGCCGGCAGTTCGAGCACGTATTGGCAAACGCCGTCGAGCCCGCTCATCGTCCGGCCGCGCGGGCCCGACATCCCGATCGCGGGCAATTCCGCGCGCTCCCAATAGGCGCGGAACGCGCGCTCGACCTGCTCGACCGTCATGTCGAACGTCAGCGCCCAGACCGCGGCCGGCATGCCGTTCAACAGCATGTCGCCGCCGATCGACTGCGCGCGAGCCGCAGGCACCGGCATTCGGTCGCAGGTCTGCGCGCTCGCGTGCGTTCCCGCCCAGACGGTGCCCACCAGCACCCAGCACCGCCACCATGACGCCGCACTCACTTCAGCACCCCCGCAGGCACCACGTCTGCCTCGATTCGGCCCGGCTTGAGGTACGCTGGCCCCAGCACGGTGCCTACACCGTCCATGGCCTTGACGAGCGTCTGCCGATCACGCGTCTGCAGCATCGCGTCGAGCTTTGCCGCCGGCGCCGCCACCTCGGGCCCGATCGCCGACACCAGGCCGAGCCTGCCATCCGGTGTCCAGGTATTGGTCACGAGCGTGGTCGTGTCCTGGAACGTCAGCTGCGCGAGCGACGGCCACAGCCGCTTTGCGCTCTCGCCGCGCAATCCGACATGCACCGATACTCGCCCGTCCTGAGCCGTGCGCGACGCCATCTGCAATGCCACCTCCTGGCGCACGCGCGGCGACTGATAGACGCCGATCGTCTTGTTTGCGAGCTTCGTCGTTCCCGCAGTCAGTCGATCGGTCGCGCGCGTGGATACCGCGATGTCGCGCGCCGATTCGACGAACGCCGCGCCACCCGGGTCGCGCCACGCGGCCGGCAACGCCGCAGACAGCGCAACACTGCCGTCGCTGCTTGACAAGGACGTGCGACGCGGCGCAACGACACGCGCAAGGAACTCGTTCAACAGCACGTCGTCCGTTTTGGTCACGGTTTGCGCACCCGCGCCGAATTTCTGATACCACCAGCTGTCGGAGCCCGTACCCGCGTCGTCCGGATTCGTCCATACCGTGCGCTCCCATGCAACGTAGCGCGAGCCAACCAGCACCTTGTTACGCACGTCGTTAAGCTTGCCGAGCATCGCCATCGCGAGGAACCCGGCGACGAACACCAACCCGAGCCCGGCGACCATTTCGACCATCGCCTGCCCGCGTTGACGGCGCACGGAAGGCCACCTGTACCGACGGTTCATCGCACCCCTCCACTCGCCCGCGCATCCTCCGGAACCGCAGCCAGTCGCGCTTCCCAGTACGGACTGAACAAGCTCGGGTACTCGGTTCGCCGGTCAGTGCGCGACCAGTTGGAGGGGTAACGCAGCAATCCGTAGACAGACCGCAGCCCCTTCTCGTCCGGCCTCACGAAATACGCCTCCCCGGAGGCGACGGCCATCAGCGGGCGCGGATCGTGCGAGAGCGCGAGTCGCCCGCCGCCGAGCAGGCGCGAATCGCTGATCGTCGAGCCCTGCGCGCGTGCCACGCGGATCGTGATGCGTGGCGCAGCGCTCGCCACGCCTTGTCCAGCCAGATCCCGATAGGGTTGCAAACCGCCATTCATGCTCATCGTCATGCCCGGCCCCGCTGCGTACTGCGATCGCATTGCCGACGACACCCATCCTGGCGAACCGCTTGGATAGCCGAAATTCAGGTACCCGCCATAGCCATACCAGCTTTGATAGCTCATCGCATTGCCGTTCCCCGCGCCCGCCCGGCCTTCCGTACTCGTGTCATCAATGCCTGCCCTGACAATCGTCACTTCGCGACGTTCCCAGTGCCCCGTGGGGACGGGTGGTTCGCCATCGCCTTGTTCGCCCTCTTCGCCCACCTCGTTCTCGGGAGGCTTGTCCTCCACCCATACCCATTTCGTGTAAATCTCGATGCAGTCATGCGCCGTCCAGACGCGCGTCATTGCGCCATCGATGGCCTGCCACCCACGGCGATCGGGCCGCAATTGGGTGCCGCCATCCATCCTCGAACGACGACCGACGCTCCCCCAGCATCCCGGCACGAACCCGCTTCCAAACTCTTCCACCGGCCGACTGCGCACAAAGTCGCCAAGCGTGCGCGCGTCAGCCACTACGTCGGCGAATCGATCGTCGTAGCCCGCACTCGGGTCGAACGTTGTCGAATGCGTCCGCCACGCGGCGAATTCCGTTCGCGATAGCCGATCGTCGAACGATCCGTCCATGACACGCGTATTGGGTTCGTTAGCACGTGCGATCTCATCGGCGAGGTTCGGTGCGCCAGCAAGCGTTGCTTCGTGATACGCACGCTGCGCGCTGCTCAACGCCGCGATGATCGTGTCGAGACTGCGCGCCATACCCGGAAGATCGGAATCCAGGCGCTGACGCACCGGATGAATCATTTCCCTCGCCCGGCTCTTTTTCACGAACCAGTCATCCGCGCCACCACTGTATTGATCCGCCAAACGATCGGAACGCGAGCCGGGAGCAACATGTTCGTCCAGCATGTCGACGAACGATTTCAGACTGACCATCTGCGCGACTGCAGCTTGATTGGCAACCATGGCGCGATTGGTGTACGCGGAAAAGTTGTAGTCGCGCGCCTGCATCAACGCGACCGCATACGCCCCCGCATCCGCCGTGTTCTGCAACTTGATCTTGGCACTGGTCAGTTGGAGCGAATTGAACGCAAGGTTGAGCGCAACGCCGCCCACGACCAGAAACAGCAATGCGGGAACGAGTGCCTGCCCGCTCTCGCGGGCAGGCACCACTCCGCCTGAACAGGTACGGAACACCATTGCTTATGAGAGACGGCGTGTGTTACTTGCCACCCGAACTGTTGATCGAGTCGTTGGTGTAGCTGCCGAGGCCCTTCGTCTTGCCCGCCTCGGTCGTCGCCGTTCCCGCGTCAGCCTGCGCCGAGCTGATGTTGGACTGGCCGCTCTTGCCGGACAGCTCGGTTGCGAGACCCGCGGTCTGATCGCGCACCGTCTTGCCGAAGAATGCATACACGGCAATTGCCGACACGGCGATCAGCGCAACGATAATGATGTACTCGGTCATCCCCTGACCCAGCTGTTTACGAATTCGACGACGATTTTCCGCATTAAATTGTTTCATCAAAGGCATAACAGTATTTTCCAATCAAAAAATAAACGACGGCCACCGACATAGAAAAAACTCGCCACACGCGAAATCACGAAAGCACCGATACTGCGATTCCAGCGCCCGGAATTCGACTAGTAACTGGCGCCACACTCCCCCGACTCGCGTGATGAGCAACATCAATCCACGCCGACGGCATTGATCGACCAGCGCAGTTCGGACTCGGCCCCACCGCGGCCACCCGGCATACCTCGCCGACGCATCTGCCACGAACAGCAGAATGCTATCGCCGCGATCCCTTGAATGACAGTTGATTAGTCAGATTTTTTGTCTCGATAAAAATTTATTACCGCTCGCAAGACCGCATCAGCCTAGGAGTTATAATTTTATTCATCCAATCGACAGTCCTGTTTTCGTCGCCATGGAATCCATCAATTTCTGAATTTTTCATTCGCCGGTTTCTCCACCGGTTTGTCTTGTTCAAGACGATCCGCAGCCATTCGGCTGAAGATTCTTTTTTCGAACCGCTGTCAATTCGCGATCGCGGCAATATCCCTGCGCCATCCTCGGGCAAGACACATCCCAGGCATTGGCGCCCGTCCAAATGAGCCCCCCATGACGTGGCTGCTTTTCATTTTGCTTGGCGGTGTGTCGGGCCTGCTGGCGACGTTCGCGGTTGCATATCTGCCAGGCGCCCTCGAACGCGACGGTGTACCAGTGCCCACTAGACCCGCGCACGGCACAAGTTGCGACCACTGCGACCGTATGCTGACACCGCTGGAGCGCGTCATATCGATCCGACTGCTGCGTCTCGCACCCAGTTGTTTTCGCTGCGGCGAACGTCTCGCGACACTGCTACCGTGGGTCACCGCCGCGTGTACGTTTTCGGCGGTTCTCGCGTGCTTCGCTTTTGGTCCGACGTTCGCGGCGGTGGCCGCGTGCGGATTCAGCGTGTCGCTCGTTGTGGCAAGCATCATCGACATACGGTATCGGCTGCTGCCCGACATGATCACCTTGCCGCTGTTGTGGGCTGGCTTGATAGTGAATCTCGCGGGCGTGTTCACGACGGTTTCTAGCGCAGTGATCGGCGCAGTCTGCGGGTATCTGGTGTTGTGGACGCTCTACTGGCTGTTCAGGCTGCTGCGTGGTGTCGAAGGAATGGGATATGGCGATTTCAAGCTGCTGGCCGCGCTCGGTGCGTGGCTAGGATGGGCGTCACTCCCATGGATCGTCGTCATATCGTCGGTTGCCGGCGCAGTCGCCGGCATCATACTGATCGCCACCGGGCGCAATCGCGCCGACACGCCGATTGCATTCGGCCCGTTTATAGCCCTTGCGGGCATGGCGGTGCTCTATTCACGCTGCTTGCCGGCATGACGTGCGGAATGAAGGACATGCACTGTCACGTTGTTAGGGGCGATCGCGTAGGACAACGGAATGACGAGTGACGTCACTCTATCGCGGACACCATTTCCCAGCGGGGGTTATCGTGCAATGCGGCACCGTCGCTAAGCCGTTCAGACCGCCGGCAGATTCCGAAAGGCATCCGAGGACAAATGCGGGCGGACGCGTATACAAAGCGCTTCATTGACACCCGCGGTCGACGATACCCATCGGGGAATGTCTCACTCCCCAGCCGTCACGATTGTTCCCGGCACCAACTCACGCCCCGCGGAAGCAGTCGGCTCGAATATCAATACCATGTCTCCACGATAACTGGCATTGGCTGGCGACGCCTCGCTGATGGCAAGTACTTTCGCGGTGATCTTCACTTGACGGACTTCGTCGAAACCACCGAAACCGTCGCATGCGGGTTTTTCCAGCGTTAGCACGCGACCGGCATTGGCAACAATTTCAACGTCGCCCGACTTGCCCATCAACTCGACTTTCGCATTGGCCAGATCGCCGCGGCCATTCGATAACCGCAGTGGCTGCTGCAGCGTGACGCGCACGTCGGGATCCGTCGTGCGGATATGGATCGGCACGGTCGCCGTCAACGCCGGACCCGAACTGCCAATCGCGGTCAACTCCACCACGCCATACGCAGTGCGGTCAAGTTTCGTTACGAACAGGCTGTCACCGATATGGGCTACCAGTTTGACCTGCTTGACGACCGTGTGCGATGTCTCCGGACCCGCATGGGCGATCGTCGTCAGCGCCGAACACAGGCCAACTACTGCAACACATCGGCCGAATCTCATCTTTCACCCCGATTTGAGGATAGGCTGAATTCATTCTCGTTCACCCGCATCCATTCCAAACTGCCCAACAGCGCGGCGAACAACGCTCTTATCTCAGTATTGAGATTCATAAGCGCTCCGTCAACTGACATCCGGCAGAGAAAGAGGGGCTCGAACGACAGCTAACGGCATGCCTCGCCCCGTACCGACTGACAGCTCGCATTCCGCGCATGTCGCGACGCATGCACTTGAGACATCACCCGCGAATGCCTTGGCGATCGAGATCGGTGCCAGCCTTCGTTCAAAGGATGTGGTCCTGACGCTGTCGAGAATCATGCGATTACGCAGCAGGGTCGCGTTCATATGTTCGGACATCCGAGCTGTTTTGAATCGGTTCTCGACCATATCTTGTAGGCGTAATGCATCGCTCCAGCGCGACCTCGGTGACCATGGAAGCCTCAACGTCGGGTTTCTTCGAAATAACGATGCAAGCTAGATTGCACGGCGAGCCGCCGGCGTTCGGCTGATGAACGTAAGCGCTCTGCCGGTTCGAGCGAGGCACTTCGATGCTGAATGATGGAAGCCAGCAGCACTACGCAGCAGGCACGCTGGTTTGGACGCGAGGGTGCCTGTAACACTCGGTGCGATTCACATGAAGATGTGGTCACTTCGCAAGGCGCGTAGATGTGTTTAGCAAACCTCACCGAGAACAACTACTTCGACGCCGGGGGACCTCGATAACGACGACAACAGTCTGCGCGTCAGCCATTCGGTGAAATACTCGAGCCCGCTGATCTCCGGCTTCCAGCTCGCCGCGCAGTACGGCTTCGGCGGCGTCGCGGGCGCGACCGGCAGCGGCCGCACCTACAGCTTCGGGCTGAGCTACGCGAACGGCACGCCGTCGTTCGGCGCCGGCTATTTCTTCGCCAATGGCGGCTCGACGGTCGCGAGCGGTGCGATCTCAATGCCGGCGCATCCCACCGAACCCGTGCTCCCCGCCGACGAAAGCCGGGCCACGATGAAAGCCGGTGCCCATCGGAACGCCGATGCGGCCACGCATGCCCCCATCGAAGTGACCGACGTGACCGAAGTGGTCAAAGTGATGGCGATGATGGAAACGGTCGATGAAGACGAAGCTGACGCCCGTGCCGACGAACACCGCCGGCCCCCAGTACCACGGGTCGGCGTACGGATAAGCGGTGTCCGGATACCAAACGATGGTGCCGTCCTGGCTTTGCATCATCTGCCAGGTGCCGTCGCTTTGCCGACACGCGCGCCCGACGATCTGCTGCTCCGTGCCGTCGATTTCCGCTTGCACGACGACCGCACGGCAACGGGCGCCTTCATCCAGTGTGTCGTCGTACGTTTGCGCAAGCACGCACATGGAACAGCCGAGACAGACGACGCCCATCCCGACCCGAAACAAGTTGCACATGATCGGCTCCTGCATGATTGCCCCGACCACTCGATCCTTGGCATCACGAACGACGTACGGCTTCGTATCGAGTCACCCGATCATTAGACGATGTAGCGTGCCGGATTATTCCAGGGGTCGGGATGCGAATGCACGACGCAGGGACCGTCGGCGATCATGCGCGCGGCGAGCGCCGGACGATGCAGTAGACGCCCGCCGCAACGACACCGAACGCCACATGGGCGACCAGCGTGATCGCGCCGCGCACTGCGGCGAACCACGGGAACACCGCGGTGAACACATGCAGGTTGATGCCGTAGAGAACGCATCCGAATGCGCCGCCCGCAAGCAGCGCGCCGCCCGGCGACAGGCTGCGGACCATTCTCGCCAGCACGGCCGCATAGGCAAGCGACAGCGCGGCATGCACCAGCGTCGCCACGCCCATGATCGTCGGATCGAAGCCCGCTGACGCACCGAGCACGGATCGCCCCATCACGAGGGCGGCCGTCAGGCGCGCGTCGCGAAGCAGGTTGTGAAAGGCGTCTTCTCCGGCGATCGGCCAGAGCAGCAACTCGACGACGGTCGAGCCGAACGCCGCGCCGAACGCTGCCCAGAGAATCGGGACCGCACCGGTCTGTTTCAATTGCCCTCCGCGGCGACGGCGCGCCGTGCGCGCCTTACAACGGGCGTTCGCAATCCGTCCAGTACGCGAACGGATCGCGATGCTTCGGGTAGTGCTCGTCGAGCCATTTCAGCAACGTCGCACGCGCGTTGTCCAGATCGGCCTTCGACGACGACGTCGTCATCTCGTGCACTTCGACGGACTTTTCCCGATCCATCACGTAGCAGTTCCAGTCGGGACCGTCGAGATCCGGATCGTCGGACGCCTTCGACGACTTGCGCCAGCCGAACCCCTTGCGCGCATCGATGTAATAGCGCGGATGCACTTTCAGATACGACATCTCGCCGCCCTGCAGGCTGCTTTCCGCGCGCAGCACGTCGCGTTCATCGACGATCTGCGTGACTTCCGGAAGTCGGCGCGAGCGCCAGCCGGCCGGCAGCGTCGCCGTCGCCCGCACGGCGTCGTACGGGCCCCACGCGAGGCCCCAGGCTTCGGCCATGCGCTTCATGAACGCATCCGCGCCCGGATAGCCGCGCAACTGGATTCTCGTCGACAACGTGACTTCGACGCGGCCGTCGGCGCCGGCGGGGTCGCCTGCCGCTTCGAACGGATTGCCCGGACGCGACGCGCGCTGCTGCGCATCCGCGGGCGCCATGCCCGAAAACAGCTGGTCGAGCGCCGCACGCGCTTTCGACGACTTGTCTGGTCTATTCATTACTCACTCTCTCCCTCTGCATCCGCACGTCTGCAAAAACTATCGATTCTCGTTCATCTTCGGATCTCGCGGTTTTCCGCGGTCGCATTGTCGACGATCCCATGGCCGCGGTCGAGCACCAGCGGCGTCGACGCACGTCGCGTCGCCGGTCCCGACGCTGCCGTCGCCTACCGCAGCGCCGCCCGCATCCGCTCCATCAGCGCGAGCACTTCCGGACGATTCTCGCCCTTCGCATGCACGAAGTGATACCTCAGCAGCGACTCGACCTCATGCCGGCTCACGCGCACGAGCGCGCTGCGCTTGAGATACGCATCGGCGAGCGGCATCCGCGCCAGGGCCACGCCGAGCCCGGCTTCGGCCGCCGCGAGCACAAGGTTGTAGTCCTCGAAGCGGCGATCCTGCGCGCGCGGCTTGAACGGAATGCCGAGCGCATCGAACCAGGTACGCCAGCCCGTCACGTCGGAGTCGTGCAACAGCGGCATCTCGAGCAGCGCGGCGTCGCCGTTTCGACGGCGCAGCGCGGCCAGTTGCGCGGCGAGCCGCGGATGCGCGACCGGATAAAGCGTCTCCGGCATGAACTCGCGCGTCTCGAGCCGACGCCAGTTGCCGCGCCCGTAACGGATCGACAGATCCGCTTCGCCGGCGGCGATATCCACGTTGCGAACCTCGATGCCGAGCTCGATGCGCAACGCGGGCGCTTCGCTCTCGAGCGCATGCTGGCGCTCGAGCAACCAGAGCTGCGCGAACGCAGGCACCACGCTCATCCTGACCAGTCGCGGCGTGCGCGGCGAGCGCCACTGATCGGCCGCACCGTCGATGATCGCGAACGCCTGTTCGATCCGGCCGACGAAGCGCTGACCATCCGGCGTCAGCCGCACGCCGCGCGCATGACGTTCGAACAATGCCATGCCCAGCCAGTTCTCGACGGCCGCCACGCGCCGGCTGATCGCGCCATGCGTGACGCCGGAGGCATCGGCGGCCGCCAGAAACGAACCCTGGCGCGCCACCGTGCAGACGGTCTCCAGACTGGCCAGCGGCGGACGCGGGCCGGGTGCCGACGCGAGGGCCGGCAGCGCGTCCGCCACACGCTGCCGCATGCGCACCGAGCTGTGAGCCATATTCATACCCGCATGTTGATCTGTGCGCTAGCTTAACATCTGACCACGCCGCACCATTGCCGCATGAACACGCTTTCTTCCCCCTCGTCGCGCGGCGCGCGACTGCCGCTCGTCGCGGCCGGCGCGGTGGCGTTCACGATCGTCTCGTGGGCCTCCGCCTTCCCGTTCATCCGGATCGGCCTGCACGGGCTGGCCCCACTGCAACTCGCGGCCGCACGCTTCGCGACCGCGGCCGTGCTCGTGATCGCATGGCTCGCGTGGCGGCGGCCTCAAATGCCGGCCAAAGGCGACGCGTTGCGCTTTCTCGTCTGCGGCTTGCTCGGCATCGCGCTCTACAACGCGCTGCTCAATACCGGCGAGCAGACCGTGTCGGCCGGCGCCGCGAGCTTCATCGTGAACACGCTGCCGATCTTCACGGCGGTGCTGGCCGCGGTGTTTCTGCGCGAACGCTTCAATCGCTGGGGATGGCTCGGCTCGCTGGTCAGCCTGGCCGGCATCGCCGTGATCGCGCACGGACAGCCGGGCGGTCTCGTCCTCGGCTCCGGGAGCACGCTGATTCTCGGCGCGGCACTGTGTTCGGCCAGCTATTTCGTGTTGCAGCGGCGGCTGATTCCCGTATACGGCGCGCTGCCCTGCGCCGCCTATACGCTGCTGGCGGGTGCGGTGCTGCTCACGCCATGGTTGCCCGGCGCGCTCATGTCGCTCGGCGGCGGGGCTTCGCGCGACACGGTGCTTGCCGTCCTGGTGCTGGGCGTCTTTCCCGCCGCGCTGGGCTACGCGACGTGGACCTTCGCGCTCGGCCACTTCGGCGCGGCGCGCGCCGCCAATTTCCTCTATCTGACGCCGGCGGTCGCGACGGCATTGTCGATGGCGCTGACGGGCGAGCGCCCCGGCATCGAGACGGTGTGCGGTGGCCTGCTCGCAATTGCCGGCGTGATACTCGTGGCCTTGCGCGGACGGACATAGGCGAGCGGTTTCGTCGGACGGCAAGACTTGCTCGAAGAATGACGGGGGCGCGGTTCCGCCAAGCCGGGCCCCGTCGGCTGCAAAACTGGACACACATGCAGTTCGATACCGCGCGCCAATTCATCGACGCGGGCGGACTTGACCGTTAGTTGCATCAATCGGATGGCCGCTTTGCTGCGGCGTTCGTGACGATGAAAGTGTGCAGACAAACCGACCGAACAGTTCTCGATTGATTGCGTTGCACTGTCCATGGTCATTGGTGGCGGTCCGGTCGAATAATCGGAGCATTCGACGGTACAAAACAGCCACATCTGCGCGAAAAGCGGCGCAAGCGCATCACATTTGCGCAAGGCTGGGCAATTCGCGCAAGCGGGCACAAACGGGTTCGGATATATTCATACCAATTGCATGTGGTCACACGAAATCGCCGGCCTCGACGGCCCGGCGACATGCAAGCCGAACCCGTCATGGGTCACGGAGACTTGTCCGGCTCGCCGATCGCCTCACGAGGGCGCGCGGTCGACCGGGCGGCAATAGAAATATCAATCAACGGAGATGGCAGATGGAACGAAGCATTGTCGGCATGCGCTGCAAACCCCTGATGACCGTCGCACTGGCCGCCGCCGCATTCGCGGCCGCATCGGGCGCGATGGCCGACCAGGTCGTGAAGATCGGCAGCGTCGAACCGACGACGGGCGGCATTTCGCACCTCGGCAAGGACAACGAGAACGGTGCACGCCTCGCGGTCGAGGAAATCAATGCGAAGGGCCTGACGATCGGCGGCAAGAAGATCACGCTGCAGCTCGACGCACAGGATGATGCGGCCGACCCGCGCCAGGCCACGCAGGTCGCGCAGAAGCTCGTCGACGACAAGGTCGTCGCCGTCATCGGCCACCTGAACTCGGGCACGTCGATTCCCGCGTCGAAGATCTACAGCGACGCCGGCATCGTGCAGATCTCACCGTCGGCCACGAACCCCACCTACACGCAGCAGGGCTTCAAGACGACCTATCGCGTGGTCGCGACCGACGCGCAGCAAGGTCCGGCACTCGCGAGCTACGCGCAGTCGAAAGGCGTGAAGAGCGTGGCGGTGATCGACGATTCGACCGCGTACGGCCAGGGTCTCGCGAACGAATTCGAAAAGAAGGCGAAGGCGCTCGGCCTGAAGGTGCTGTCGCACGATGCGACCAACGACAAGGCCGTCGACTTCCGCGCGATTCTGACGAAGGTCAAGGGCGAGAACCCCGACGCGATCATGTACGGCGGCATGGACGCCACCGGCGGCCCGCTCGCGAAGCAGGCGAAGCAGCTCGGCCTTCGCGCGAAGATCCTGTCCGGCGACGGCGTGTGCACCGACTCGCTGGCCGAGCTGGCCGGCCCGGCAGCCGACAACGTGCTGTGCTCGCAGGCCGGCGCGGCGCTCGAGAAGATGCCGGGCGGCGCGGCGTTCCTCGCCAAGTACCAGAAGCGCTTCAACCAGGGCATCAAGTTCGACGCGCCGTTCGCGTACGACGCGGTCTATATCGCGGTCGACGCGATGAAGCGCGCGAACTCGACCGACCCGGCGAAGATCCTCGCGGCGATGCCATCGACGAAATATGAAGGCGTGATCGGCACGACGACGTTCGACGCGAAGGGCGACCTGACGCACGGGATCATCTCGATCTACGGCTACAAGAGCGGCAAGAAGACCTTCCTCGACCAGGTGAAGATGTAACGCCCCGCGACGCCGGCACGACGGGAACGCCATCCGTCGGCGCCGGCGCCGCGCGGAGCCGATTCAAGTTTTGCGGAGATGAAGCGACATGTGTGCAATGGCGTATGCGGAATTTCAACAGGAGTTGAAGAAAGCGCAGTTGACGGCTCGGGAATTCGCCCGCCTGATCCGTATGAACGAAAGTTCCATCACGAACTATTCGAGCAAGGGCACCGTCCCTTCCCACCTCGCGGTCATCGCGACCCTGATCGGCGCGCTCGCCGCGCACGAGATCGATTTCCGGCACGTCATCGGTAAAACGGGCATCGAGCCGAAACGGCCGCGCGGCGTCGGCGCGTTTCCGGCAGCGCGCAAGCCGCGCGCCCGGAAGACTGCGAAAGCCGGCGCCTGAGCCAGGGCGGGTGTCAGTCGCGACGTTGCACGTGCCGCTCGATCCGACGCGTGCGCTGCCGCATCACACTCACCACCGCCCGTCACCCCGCCGCACGCACGTGATCGAGCAGCGCCTGCAACGGATGACGCAGCTGCCGGGCGGACATGCGCTTCACCTGGCTGCGGCACGAATACCCGGTCGCCAGCGCTTCGCCCGCCTCGTCCGGCGCATCGACATGCGCGGCCCACGATTGCGCATAGATCGCCTGCGACGTCTGCAGGTTGCGCGCCTCGTGCCCGTACGTCCCCGACATCCCGCAGCAGCCGGCCGCCTGAACCGCCAGGCGCAGCCCGCGACGCGCGAATACCTGCGCCCACTGCTTGCCGCTGTCCGGCGCGTTGGTCTTCTCGGTGCAATGCGGCAGCAGCCGATACGCCGCCGATACGTCGCCCGAACCCGCGCCCGCCGCGGCTTCCGGCAGCGCGTGCAGCAGCCACTCCTGCGGCAGCGCGACCTTCGGCACGTCGGCGAGCCCCGTCACCTTCAGGTATTCCTGCCGATATGTGAGCGTCATCGCCGGATCGAGGCCGACGAGCGCGACACCCGATCGCGCGAGCGCGGCCAGTTGCGTCGCGTTGCGAATCGCCGCCTGCTCGAACGCGCGGAGGAAGCCCTGGACGTGCAGCGCCTTGCCGTTCGGCGCGAGCGGTGCGAGCCACACCTGGAAGCCGACGCGCGCGGCCAGCTCGATCAGCGTCGCCAGTTGCTCGGTGTCGAAATAGCGCGTGAAGGTATCCTGAACGATCACGACGCTGCGCGCGCGCTGCGCCTCGTCCAGCGCGGCGAGCGCCCGCGGATCGGCCGGCCGCACGTTCCACTGCCGGATCACGGCCGCGAGGTCGAAGCGGCTCAGGAGCGGGCTGTCGACCATGCCGACGTGCCGCTCGAGCAGCGTGCGCACCCAGCCGGCACGCATCAGGCCGTTGTACAGCGCGGGCACGCGCGCCATCCACGGCATCGTGAATTCGAGCGAGCCGATCAAATAGTCGCGCAGCGGCCGCTGGTAACGCTGGTGATACAGCTCGAGAAAACGCGAGCGGAGCTCGGGCACGTTGACCTTGACCGGGCACTGCCCCGCACACGACTTGCACGCGAGGCAGCCGGCCATCGCGTCGTACACCTCGTGCGAGAAGTCGGCTTCGCCGTCGCGCGCGGCGCGGCTGTTGCGCCAGCGCGCAACGAGGCCGCGCAAGAACGGCTGTCGCGCGCGCGCCGCCGCGACGACGTCGATGCCGGCCTGTCCTTGCAGACGCAACCATTCGCGCATCAGCGACGCGCGCCCCTTCGGCGACTGCACGCGTTCGCGCGTCGCCTTCCACGACGGGCACATCGCGTCGTCCGGATCAAAGTTGTAGCACGCGCCGTTGCCGTTGCAGTGCATCGCCGTGCCGTAGCTCTGCCACACGCGCTCGTCGATCTGTCGGTCGTGGTCGCCGCGCGTGGGCACTTCGTCGATCTTCAGCAGCCGCAGCGCGTTGTCCGGCGGCGTCGCGATCTTGCCGGGGTTGAACTGGTTGTGCGGATCGAACGCGGCCTTCAGCTGCTGCAGCGACGGATACAGCTCGCCGAAGAACGCCGGTGCATATTCGGAGCGCACGCCCTTGCCGTGTTCGCCCCATAAGAGGCCACCATGCCGCTGCGTGAGTTCAGCAACCGCGTCTGACACCGGTCGCACCAGCGCTGCTTGCTTCGGGTCCTTCATGTCGAGCGCCGGGCGCACGTGCAGCACGCCCGCGTCGACGTGGCCGAACATCCCGTATTGCAGCCCGTGGCCATCGAGCAGCGCGCGGAATTCGGCGATGTACGCGGCGAGATTCTCGGGCGGCACCGCAGTGTCCTCGACGAACGGTTGCGGGCGCGCCTCGCCCTGCACGTTGCCGAGCAGGCCGACTGCGCGCTTGCGCATCGCGTACACGCGCTTCACCGCATCGTCGCCGGTCGCGAGCGTGTGACCCAGCCGCTCGACGCTCGTGTCGGTGCGCAAATGCTCGACGAACGCGCGCACGCGCGCATCGACGTCGTCGGCATCGTCGCCGCTGAATTCGATCAGGTTGATGCCGAGCGTCGGACGCGCATCGTCCTGCGGAAAATACTCGGCCACGCTGCTCCACACGAAATCCTTCATCGCGAGCATCAGCACCTTCGAGTCGACCGTCTCGATCGACAGCGGCTTGAGTTCGAGCAGCGCACGCGCATCGCGCAACGCGTCCATGAAACCGGCGTAGCGCACGTTGACGAGCACCGAATACTTCGGGATCGGCAACACGTTCAGCTTCGCCTCGACGACGAAACCGAGCGAGCCTTCGGCGCCGCACAACACGCTGTTCAGGTTGAAGTGGCCGTCCGGTTCGCGCAGGTGCGCGAGATCGTAGCCGGTCAGGCAGCGATTGAGCTTCGGAAACTTCGCGTCGATCAGCGCGGCCTTTTCGTCGCTGATACGGCGTGCGGTGCGATAAACCTTGCCGACGCGGTCCTGCCGCGCGCAGCGGCGTTCCAGTTCGTCATCGGCGAGCGCGTCGCTGTGCAGCTGCTCGCCGCCCATCAGCACGAAGTCGAGCGCCAGCACGTGGTCGCGCGTCTTGCCGTACGTGCAGCTGCCCTGCCCGCTCGCATCGGTGTTGATCATTCCGCCGACCGTCGCGCGGTTCGACGTCGACAGCTCGGGCGCGAAAAAGAGGCCATGCGGCTTCAGCGCGGCGTTGAGCTGGTCCTTGACGACGCCCGCCTGCACGCGCACCCAGCGCTCGCCGGCGTTGATTTCCAGGATCCGGTTCATGTTGCGCGACAGATCCACGACCACGCCGTCGGTCAGCGACTGTCCATTGGTGCCCGTGCCGCCGCCGCGCGCCGCCACGGCGACGTCGCGGTGCGCAGGCTCGGCGAGCAGGCGCGCGAGCAGTCGCACGTCCTCCGCATGCGCGGGACAGATCACCGCCTGAGGCAGGCGCTGGTAGATCGAGTTGTCGGTCGCCTGCACGGTCCGGTTCGCATGGTCCGCGCGGATTTCACCGGCGAATCCGGCCGCCTGGAGGGCGGCGAGAAAGTCGCGATAACGGCCCTCGGGCGGGCTGACGGGACGGGGCAACGAAGCGATCGACATGGGATGAAAGCGCAATGTGGATGGAGCGGCGCGTGGCTTCGCTCGGAAACATGAGTTTTGAGCAAGATTCCCCGCAACGCGGAAATCCAGTATCTTGCGAATCATCGCGAGAAACAAACGAATTCTCCCCCGGCAAAACTTGCATAAAACTCATGAATTATCGTCGCCTGACTCCGTCCATGTCGTTGCTGCTGGTGTTCGAAGCCGCCGCGCGCCACGAAAGCTATACGCGCGCGGCCGACGAGCTGTCGCTGAGCCAGAGCGCGATCAGCCGGCAGGTCCAGACGCTCGAGGATCAGCTCGGCGTGCCGCTGTTCCGGCGTGAGGGCCGCTCGGTGAAGCTGACGGAAGTCGGACGGCGCTACTTCGTCGAGCTGAGCGGCGCGCTCGGGCGCATCCGCGGTGCGACGCTGCAGGCGATGTCGCATCAGGCCGGAGCCGGCACGCTGCGGCTCGCGACCTTGCCGACCTTCGGCTCCAAATGGCTGCTGCCGCATCTGCACGATTTCTACGCCGCGCATCCGGGCGTGACCGTACACCTGCATTCGCGGATCGGTGGCATCGACTTCCACACCGACGACCTCGACGCGGCCATCACCGTCGGCGCGGGCGACTGGCCCGGCTTGCACGCGCACCGGCTGTACAACGAGTTCCTGATCGCGATCGCGAGCCCCGATGCGGCGGCCGGGCGCCGCAAGGCCGGCCCGCGTGCGCCGGCGTGGGCGGTGGGGCAGACGCTGCTGGGTGTGACGAGCAATCAGCACGCGTGGGCCGAATGGTTCTCGCATTTCGGGCTAGATCATCGCGAGATGCGGATCGGCCCCAGTTTCGAGCTGACGTCGCACCTGATCCAGGCCGTGCGGGCCGGGATGGGGATCGGCCTCGTGCCGAAGGTGCTGGTGGAGGACGAGCTGAGCCGCAACGAACTGGTGTCGATCGGCGACGCGATCACCAGCCAGCGCAGCTACTACCTCGTGTATCCGCCGGAAAACGACACGCTGCCGTCGCTGGTGGCGTTTCGGGAATGGCTGCTGAAATCGTGCTGACGCGCGGGCGGACGGACCGCGCGATCACGCGCGCCATTCATTGAGAATCTGTTCGGCGAGGTAATCGCACGGCGGGCGCGCCGACTGCGCGCTGCGCGCCAACACGACGTCGAGCGCGTCGAGCGGCGGCAACCCTTCGTTCGGCGACAGTTGAACCAGATGCGCGGGAATGCTGCAGCGCGCGAGGGGCGCGACCGCGAGGCCGGCCTCGACCATGCTGAGCAAGCCGAGGAAGCTCGGGCTCTCGTACGACATCCGGAACGGAATCTTCTGCCGGTTCAGCGCCTTGATCGCGTGATCGCGCGCCATGCTGCCGCCGTGCGTGAAGAACGCGACCGGCAGCGGCCGCTCTTCCCACACGTTCCGTTTTGCCGAGCCCGTCCACACGATCGGCTCGCGCCGCACCAGTTCGCCGGTCACGCCCTTGATGCGCGTGAGACAGGCAAGGTCGACGGTGTTGTCCTTCAGCATCGGCACGAGCGCGCTGCTCGGCTGGCCGATCACGCGCACTTCGACGCGCGGATGCATCGCGGCGAACTTGCCGAGCACCTGCGGCAGCAGCGACGAGATGTAATCGTCCGGCACGCCGATCGTCACGCGCCCACGGATCTCCGGGCGCACGACCGACGCCCACGCCTCGTCGCGCATCGCCAGCATCCGGCGGCCGTATTCGGCGAGCATGCGGCCGTCGTCGGTGGCCGTGACGTTGCGCGTGTCGCGAATGAACAGCGGCTTGCCGAGCGCATCCTCCAGCGCCTTGATCTGCATGCTCACCGCCGACGGCGACCGGTGCACCGCTTGCGCGCCCTGCGCGAACGAACCGGATTCCGTCACCGCCACCACCATTGCCAGCACATCGAGATCGAGCTTTTTCATGGTATTCAGAAAATCTGATCAATCGATTCAGTTTATCCCGTTTTACTGACCGCCTCCATCGCCGGACAATGAATGCCATCGACATTCATCGCGGGAAGCAGCAACCATGCACACCTCCGGCTCGCTCTACGGATTCCTGGTCATCGGCGGCATGCTCGCGATCACGCCGGGGCCGAACATGGTCTACGTGATGTCGCGCTCGATCGCGCAGGGGCGCACCGCCGGGCTGATATCGCTGGCGGGCGTGATGGTGGGCTATCTGTTCTACATGTTCGGCGCCGCGTTCGGGATCACGACGCTGTTCCTGAGCGTGCCGTACGCGGGCACCGTGCTCGGCGTGGTGGGCGCTGCGTATCTGCTCTACCTCGCGTGGCAGGCGGTCCGGCCGGGCGGCCGGTCGCCGTTCGAGGTGAAGACACTGCCGAACGAGCAGCCGCTGCGGCTGCTCGCGATGGGCGCGACGACCAGCGTGCTGAATCCGAAGCTCGTGATGCTGTTCGTGTCGCTGCTGCCGCAGTTCATCGATTACCGGCAAGGCAGCGTGTTCGGCCAGTCGCTCTTTCTCGGTTCGTTGCTGATCGCGGCGTTCGCGTCGGCGAACGGACTGGTCGCGATCTGCTCGAGCGGCATCGCAAAGTTCCTGCATGGGCGTCCGGCGCTGCTGCTCGCGCAGCGCTGGGCGATGGGTGCGGTGCTCGGTGGCCTCAGCGTGCAGATGCTCGTCGAGGCATCGAAAATGGCGGGTGCAGCGTGACGCGGGCGGCAGGACGCGGATCGGATGAATTCACGCCCGGCCCGCGCCGCTCGTCGTGACGCAGCGATCGTTGTTGGCCGGCGGCACGCGGCGCCGGCCGTGACGTTCACACGATCGCCACGTCCTGCACACCCTCGCGCATCACGCGGCAACCGCGTGCCGCTGCGCTTCGAGCTCGCGCACGAGCGGCAACACGCGCTTGCCGAAATACTCGACTTCCTCGATGAAATGCAGGAACCCGGCGAGCACGAGATCGACGCCGATCGCCTTCAGCGCGACGATCCGCTCGGCGATCTGTTGCGGCGTGCCGATCAGGTTCGTGCGGAAACCGTCGTTGTACTGCACGAGATCCTCGAACGTGGATTTCGCCCAGTTGCCCTCGCCTTCCGGTGATGCCTTGCCGGCCTCCTTCACCGCATCGCCGAACGCATGCACGGCCTCGACGTGTGCGTGCCGGACGATGTCGTCGAGCACGGCCCGCGCCTCTTCCTCGGTGTCGCGCGCGATCACGAACGCGTTGACGCCGATCCGCACGCGATGGTCATTCGCGGCGGCCTTCGCGCGGATGTCGTCGATCTGCGCCTTCAGGTTCTCCGGCGTATTGCCGTTCGTGAAGTACCAGTCCGACACGCTCGCCGCGTTGTCGCGCGCCGCGCGCGAACTGCCGCCCTGGAATATCTCCGGGTGCGGTTTCTGAACAGGCTTCGGGCTCAGCGTGTAATCGTTGAAGCGGTAGAAGTCGCCCTTGAACGTGAAATTGTCCTGCGTCCAGATGCCCTTCAGCGCCTGGATGAATTCCTTCGAGCGCCGATAGCGTTCGTCGTGCTCGAGCCACGGCTCGCCGATCGATGTGAATTCGCCCTTGAACCAGCCGCTGACGACGTTGATCGCGATGCGTCCGTTGGAAATGTGGTCGATCGTCGCGAGTTGCTTCGCGACTACGGCCGGATGCCACGGCCCCGGCAGGATCGCGGCGAGCACCTTCAGTTTCGTCGTCGCATGCAGCAGCGCCTGGCTGAACGAGACCGACTCGTGCTGGTATTCGGCGCCATAGCCGGCCGTGAAGCGGATCTGGCTCAGCGCGTAGTCGAAGCCGGCCGCCTCGGCCGTGCGCGCGAGCTTCTGGTTGTACTCGAGGCTCCAGTCGGTACGCTGCTCGATCGTGCTGACGACGAGGCCGCCGCTGACGTTCGGCACCCAGTACGCGAATTTGACGCCGTCGGCTGCTGGTTCGTGAATGCTCATGAGAGGTCCTGATCGAAGGAAAAAACGAAAGACGGGCTACGCGGCGGCGACAAGCGCGCGCGGATTCAGGTCGGGTTCGCAAGGAGCGTGCCATTGTCGACGGATGCACGATCGCGCAGATCATCCGCATCACGAAGTTTCATTCGATCGCCCATCTGTCAAAGCTTTCGCGGCCAAATAACCAGCCATGGAAAGCGTTTCGCCAGCCGCATCGCATCGATATTCCGCAGCGCGATGAACCGACGGAAACAGCGTTGCTGATGCGCTGCTGCTCGATCAGCAGTTTCGCGCCCGCCATTCGGCGGATCGCCGCGACCGGACGCCATTGCATTGAACGCGATGACGTCGAATCCGCTGTCGCGACGGCGCGCTTCCGCGCCGTTGCATCCTGCGCAGCAATCCGGCTTTCGTTATCAGAAATCGATGTTTCCCGTGCGGCGAAAAACACTGAACACTCTGCTGACCAGGCAGCAACCGGACCGCGGCGCCAGTCGACGCTGGTTCGAACCGTTCGATCGACTCACGCCTTCATCGCCATGACCTCCCTGTTTGCCACGCCGCGTCCGGTCAACCTTCGTGTCGTCACCGCGCAGCCGGACGAATCGCGCGGCGCGCCCGTTCTCGAGCGCTCCACGCACCATGCGCGAGCCCGCACCCGCGCGCCCGTGTTCGTCGATCTGCGTTCGCTCGCGCTGCTCGAACGCGTACGGCTCGTCGCGCCGAGCGACGCGAACGTGCTGATCGTCGGCGAGACCGGCACCGGCAAGGAGTTGATCGCGCGTCAGGTGCACGACGTCAGCCATCGCGGCGGCGGCCCGTTCGTCGCCGTGAACTGCGGCGCGCTCTCCGACACGCTCGTCGACAGCGAACTGTTCGGTCACGAGAAAGGCGCATTCACGGGCGCGGTCGGCGCGAAGCACGGCTGGTTCGAAGCCGCGAACGGCGGCACGCTGTTTCTCGACGAGATCGGCGACCTGCCGCTGTCGATGCAGGTCAAGCTGCTGCGCGTGCTGCAGGAGCGCGAGGTCGTGCGGCTCGGCTCGCGCACGGGCGTTCCGATCGACGTGCGCGTGGTGGCCGCAACCAACGTCGACCTGCAGCAAGCGGTGGCGGACGGACGGTTTCGCGCCGACCTGTTCTACCGGCTCAACGTCGTGCGGCTCGACGTGCCGACGTTGCGCGAACGGCCGGGCGACATCCTGCCGCTCGCACGCCACTTCCTCGACGAATACCGCAGCCGCGTCGGCCACGGGCCGCGCAGCATCGACCCGCGCGCGGCGCGCCGCCTCGAAGCGCATTCGTGGCCCGGCAATATCCGCGAACTGGAGAACGTGATCCATCACGCGCTGCTGGTGAGCCGCCACGATGCGCTGCAGGACACCGACCTGAACCTGTCGACGTCATGCGTGCGGGTCGTGGTTGCCGGCGCGCGGGAAGCGGCGGGCCGCGTGCCCGGTCAGGAAGCGCTCGAACTGGCACTGTGCGCGCTGTTCGACGAGCCCCACGAAAACCTGTTCGAACGCATCGAGGATACCGTGATGCGGGTCGCGTTCGACTTCAGTCACCGCAATCAGGTGCAGGCTGCTCGACTGCTCGGCATCAGCCGCAATGTGCTGCGTGCGCGGCTGATTCGCGCGAAGGCGATCGCGGCGGTCAAGTGAGCGCGATCGCGCGGCAGCACGCGGCGCCGCGCGTCGGCGACGCGGGCGCCCGACGCTTCGGCTTTTGGCAATTCATCGACGGCATGGGCCGGCCAAGCCGATGCGCTGCTCGCCGTGCGGTACGCCACTATTTCCCGACGCCGCCCGTCACGCCGCCGAGCAACGACGTAACGGGCGCGAGCGGATTCGCCGAGGAACCGGCTCCGCCCGCCGCGCCACCGAGCGTGCCGGTGACCGTCGACACGAGATTCGTCACCGGCGCCAGCGGGCTTGCCGCACCGGCACCGGTCGTGCCGCCGAGCGCACCGGTCAGCGACCCGAGCGGCGTCGAGCCGAGCCCCGACAGCACGCCGCCGAGCGGGCCGGACGCGCTCGAACCGTTCGACGGACCGTTCTGCACGGTGGTAATGGAAGCGCCCGCGAGACTCACGATCAGGCCGGGAATCGGCGCGACGCCATTCGGGCCGTTGTAGTTCACGAGACCACCCGCGTTCGTGACGGTATTGCCGAGCGCGCCGACGAGCGCCCCCACCGCGCCGACGGCCGGCTGCGACGAAACGGACCCCATTCGCGAGCCCGTCGTCGCCAGCGCGCTGCCGACTTGTCCGAGCAGACCGGCCACCGGCTGCCCGAGGCCCGTGGTCGCGCCAATCTGCTGCGTCGCCTGGCCAGCCGTGATGACGAGCGGCGTGACGGCCGAGCTGAGCGGCTGCGTGACCTGTTGCACGGCGCCCGACGCCAGCGTCGCGCCGACCGTATTGCCTGCCGTGCCGAGTCCGCCGGCCACGGTGTCGAGCACCGCGCCGACGGGTGTCGTCACCGGCGCGAGCGGCGCCAGCGGCCCCGAGCCGAGCGCGCGGACGGTCTGCGCGAGGCCCGCGACCGGATTCGCCGTCGCGCCGACGACGTCGCCAAGGCCGGCGACCGTCGTGCCGACCGGGTTCGACGTCGAACCGATCTTGCCGAGCCCGTTGCTGAGCGCATCGGTCGCGGCGCGCGAAATCGTGCTGACGCTCGAGATCGTGTCGCCTGCGCTGCGCGTCACGGTATTCCCGAGTACCGGCAACGATATCGCGCTGACGGTCGAGCCGACGCCGATCGCGAGCGCGCCGGCGGTGCTCACGACGCCACGGGTGCCGGGGGCGCCGCTGGTGCCCCAGCCCCCGTCCGAGGTGTTGCTGCCCGGCGTATTGCCGCCGACGGTTGCGCCGCTGGTGCTCGCGTTCGCGCTCGACGGTGCGGCGACGTCGTTGCCGCCACAGGCGGCCAGCATGCCGGCGGCGGCGAGCAACGCCGCGGACGTGACAATGCGGGTTCGATACATGGTGGTCTCCTCGCGGTCCGGGCGATGGAAATGTTCGGTTGAGGACCGGGAGAGAAACAGCATTTTCCATGCCATTGGCGCCAGGCGAACGGGCCTGCCCGCCGCAACGCCAGCCTCAGCGCGCCCGTGCGAGTGCTGCCCGCAATCATGCTCGATACGTTTCGGTCCCCATGAGCGGCTCTGTTTTCGTTACATTCGTGCTACGAATGCTTCGATGTTACGTAACGCCGGCCGCGCGGCGCGCCGCTTTCTGAGCGCGCCGTCTACCATCCAAAGTTCGAAGCCCGGCGGCACGGCATGCGTGCCGCCGGGCTTCGTCCCACCGTCAGGAACCCGTTGCCATGAAAAAGCTCGTGAACCACCCGTCCGATGTCGTGCGCGAAATGCTTGAAGGCATCGCGCGGCAGTCGCCGCATGTCGCGATCCTCGGTGACGAGCAGGTGCTCGTGCGCCAGCCGTTGCCCGAGCCGTCGCAGCGCCCCGTCGCGATCCTGTCCGGCGGAGGCAGCGGCCACGAGCCCGCGCACGGCGGCTATGTCGGCGAAGGGATGCTGAGCGCGGCCGTCTGCGGCGAGGTGTTCACGTCGCCGCCCACCGACGCCGTGCTCGCCGCGATCCGCGCGTGCGCCGGCCCGAACGGCGCGCTGCTCATCGTGAAGAACTACACCGGCGACCGCCTCAATTTCGGGCTGGCCGCCGAACTTGCGCGCGCCGAGGGCATTCCCGTGGAGACCGTGATCGTCGCCGACGACGTGTCGCTGCGCGGCCGCGTCGAACGCGGGCAACGACGCGGGATCGCGGGCACCGTGCTGATCCACAAGCTGGCCGGCGCGGCCGCCGCGCGCGGGTTGCCGCTCGCCCGCGTCGCGGCAATCGCGCGCGACGCGGCCGCCGAACTCGGCACGATGGGCGTCGCGCTCGACGGCTGCACGATCCCCGGCGCCGACAAGTCGGGGTTCAGCCTCGCCGATCACGAGATCGAGCTCGGCCTCGGCATCCACGGCGAGAAAGGCGTCGAACGCACCGCGCCGCTGCCGGCCGACGCGCTGGTCGAGACACTGCTGTCGAGCATCGTCGCCGATCTCGTGCTCGATCGCGGCGAGCGCGTCGCGCTGTTCGTCAACGGTCTCGGCGCGACGCCGGACATGGAACTGGCGATCGTGCTGCGCGCCGCGTACGACAACCTGAGCCGGCGCGGCATCGCCGTCGCGCGGGCATGGGCCGGCACGTTCCTGTCGGCGCTGAACATGCCCGGTTGCTCGATCTCGCTGCTGCGGCTGAACGACGAACGCGCCGCCCTGCTCGACGCGCCGACGCAGGCGCGCGCCTGGCCCGGCGGCGGCGCGGTCAACGCGCAGATCCGGGTGGCCTCGGCAGCCGCGCCCGACCAGCCGCTGCCGCCGCTCGATTCGGCCGGCCGCGCGTGGGCAGCACGGCTGCAGCCGGCGCTGCACGCGGTCGCGCAAGCGTTGATCGACAACGAAGCGACGCTGACGGAACTCGACACGGCCGCCGGCGACGGCGATCTCGGCGCGAGCATGTATCGCGCCGCGCAGGCGATCCTCGCGTTGCCGGAAGCCGCGTACGGCACGCCGGCCGGCGCGCTCGCGGCGCTGGGCACCACGTTGCGTCGAGCGATCGCGGGCAGTTCGGGACCGTTTTATGCGACCGCGCTGCTGCGCGCGTCGCGGCGCCTCGCCGATGCCTCGGATACCGCCGCACCCTCGGCGCGCGACTGGGCTGCGGCATTGCGCAGCGCGGTGGATGCGATCTCCGAACTGGGCGGCGCACGTGCCGGCGACCGGACGATGCTCGATGCGCTGGTGCCGGCCGCCGATGCGTTCGATCGCGCGCTCGATCATGAGCGCGACCCCGCTGGCGCATGGGCGCAAGCCGTCGACGCGGCGGAACACGGCGCGCAGCGAACGGCCGGCATGACGCCGCGCGCGGGGCGTGCGAGCTATCTCGGCGAACGCGCGATCGGCACGCCGGATGGCGGCGCGGTGGCGGTCGCGTGCTGGCTGCGCGCGTTGCTGCCGCACGTGCGGTAAGCAGCGACCACGGCACGGGAAAACCCCGATCCCCACATCGTCCTATGACATCGGGCATCGCTAATTGGCGGGATTACTTTGATCCTCGTCGGCGCCCGCCCGGGCGCACGCTGATAGCGAGGACCCCTCATGCGATACGTGCCATCGTGGACTTCCGTTTCCGCCGCCACGTCCGTTCCGGACGAGACGGCTTCCCGCGGCGACGAGCCGCACTGCCTGCCGCGGATCGCGATCGCGGCCGCCGCCCTCGGCAATGCGACCGAATGGTTCGATTACGGCATTTACGCGTACGGACTCGCCTACATCTCCGCCGCGCTGTTTCCCGGCAACACGGCCAGCGCGACGCTGTTCGCACTCGGCACCTTCGCGATCTCGTTCCTGATCCGCCCGCTCGGCGGCCTGTTCTGGGGCCCGCTCGGCGACCGCCTCGGCCGCAAGCGCGTGCTCGCGCTGACCGTTCTCACGATGTCGGGCGCGACCCTGCTCGTCGGCGTGCTGCCGACCTACGCGAGCGCCGGCTGGCTCGCGCCGGCCGCGCTGATCGTGCTGCGCATGGTGCAGGGCTTTTCAACCGGCGGCGAATACGGCGGCGCGGCGACCTTCATCGCCGAATACGCGCCGGATTCGCGACGCGGCCTGTGCGGCAGCTTCCTCGAATTCGCGACGCTCGCCGGGTTCTCGCTCGGCGCGCTGCTGATGCTCGGCTTCGCGCTGCTGCTCGGCGACACCGCGATGCACGCGTGGGGCTGGCGCCTGCCATTCCTCGTCGCGGCGCCGCTCGGGCTGATCGGCTTCTATCTGCGTTCGCGTCTCGAGGAAACGCCGGTGTTCCGCGAACTCGAGGAGCAGGCGCATCGGCGCGAGCAGAGCACCGCCGCGACCGCGCTGCCGATCGGTCAGCTGCTGGTCCGTTTTGCGCGGCCACTGCTGCTGCTCGGCGGGCTCGTCGTCGCGCTGAACGTCGTCAACTACGTGCTGCTCGCGTACATGCCGACCTACATGCACAAGGAGCTCGGCGTCAGCGAGAACATGTCGTTGCTGATTCCGCTGATCGGCATGCTCGCGATGATGGTGCTGCTGCCGTTCGCCGGCTGGCTGTCGGATCGCGTCGGCCGCAAGGCGATGTGGTGGATCTCGCTGGTCGGACTGTTCGTTGCGGCCGTGCCGATGTTCACCTTGATGACGCACGGCGTGCTCGGTGCATTCGTCGGCTTCGCGGTGCTGGGTCTGCTGTACGTGCCGCAGCTCGCGACCATCTCCGCGATGTTCCCGGCGATGTTCCCGACCCACGTGCGGTATGCGGGCATGGCGATCGCGTACAACGTGTCGACGTCGCTGTTCGGCGGCACCGCGCCGATCGTCAACGACTGGCTGATCGGCAAGACCGGCAATGCGCTGATTCCCGCGTATTACATGATGGCGGCCTGTGCGATCGGGCTGGTGGCGCTGTCGGGGGTGATCGAGACGCGCGGATGCTCGCTGCGTGGCGAGACGGTGCCGGGGCGACAGCCGGGTTGATACCGGATGCGGCGCGCACGCCGCTCCCATAAACGGCATCCCTTGCATCGCCCGCGGTCCGACGACGGACGGCGGGCGATGTGCATTTCAGCGCCATGAACCCGCCGGCGGATTGTTGTCGCGAGGACAACACGATGTTCGCAGGCGCGGTGCTTCAGGCGTTCGTCGGGCCTCCCTACAATCGCCGACATGCTCGATCGGCATGCGCGCGACACGAAAAGCGCGTCATGCACGACTGCGCGCGAACCGCGCTGCGCAGCGCGGAAGACCCCACTCGATGAAGAGGACGATTGAACATGAACGGATCAATCCACAACGTGCGGCCGGTAACGACCCCTCTTGGCAAGGAAGCGGCTGGTGAGCTCGTTCCATCCCGCTACGCGGTGCGCATCGGCGACGTCGACGTCGTGCTGATCAGCGACGGCGTTCTGCCGCTGCCGACTTCCACGATGTCCACCAATGTGAGCTAGGCGGACCGCAACGAATGGTTCGACGGACGGTTCCTGCAACGCGACATGTTCGACTGGGCGCTGAATATCGCGCTGGTGCGCAGCGCCGATCGCCTGATCCTGATCGACTCGGGCGTGGGCGACGGCTTCGAATACTTCACGCGCGCGGGACGGTCGGTGATGCGTCCCGAGTCCGCGGGCATCGATCTCGCCGCGATCACCGACATCGTGATCACCCACATGCATATGGATCACGTCGGCGGCCTGAACGTCGACGGCGTCAAGGCCCGGCTGAGCCCCGACGTGCGCATTCACGTGTCGGCCGCGGAATTGGCGTTCTGGAAGAATCCGGACTTCAGCAAGACGGTGATGCCGGAAACCGTCCCGCCCGCGCTACGCAAGGCCGCGGCGCGATTCGTGGAGCTGTATCGCGAGCACATCGTACCGTTCGACCACGCCGTGGAAGTTGCGGCCGGCGTATCGGCGCGCGTGACCGGCGGCCATACGCCGGGACACTGCGTGGTCGATATCGCATCGAACGGCGAACGACTGACGTTCGCGGGCGATGCGATCTTCGAAGTGAACTTCGACCATCCTGACTGGCAAAACGGCTTCGAGCACGATCCGCAAGCGGCTACCGACGTCCGGATCGCACTGTTCAACGACGCCGCCGAAACCGGCGCGATGCTGGCCGCGGCGCATGTCGCGTTTCCGTCGATCGGCCACATTGCAAGAGACGGCGACGGCTTCCGCTTCGTCCCTGTCGTGTGGGACTACTGAGTGATGCGCGGCACGCAGCGGGCGCCGTGCGGACCATATTGACGATGTTCGATCGATCGCCGCCATTCTTGCAGCGATGGTGATGCGTCATGGCAAGAAGCACCGCTTTCGCGACTGATCCCCCGTGAAGCAAAAACGCCGCCGCACTTCGGTGCGACGGCGTCACTTCGCGCGCTTGCGCGCGCATCGGACCCGCAAGAGACTCAGGCTACGCTCGAAACATTGCGCTCCGCGACCTCGTCCACCGCTTCCTTCACGATCGCGACGATCTCGTCGGCTTCGGCGCGCGTCATCACGAGCGGCGGTGCGAAGCCGAGAATGTCGCCGTGCGGCATCGCGCGCGCAATCACGCCACGCTGCAACGCCGCGGCCGATACCTGCGCGCCGATCTTCAGCGCCGGATCGAACGGCGTGCGTGCATCCTTGTCGGCCATGAATTCGAGCGCCGCCAGCATCCCGACGCTGCGGACCTCGCCGACGAGCGGATGCGCGCCGAACGCGTCACGCAGCTTCGCGGCGAAATACGCACCCACTTCGGCAGCGTTGCCGACCAGGTTCTCGCGTTCGAGGATCGCGAGGTTCGCGAGTGCGGCGGCCGCGCACACGGGGTGGCCCGAATACGTCCAGCCGTGCCCCATCGGCCCGTGCGCCTGCGAGCCGCGCGCGATCACGTCCCACACCTTCTCGCCGACGATCACGCCCGACAGCGGCGCATACGCACTCGTCAGCCCCTTCGCGACCGTGATCAGATCGGGCGAGATCCCGAAGTGCTGCGCGCCCATCTTCGAGCCGAGACGCCCGAACCCGCAGACGACTTCGTCCGAGATCAGCAGGATGTCGTGCTTGCGCAGCACGGCCTGGATCGCGGGCCAGTAGCCGGGCGGCGGCTCGATGATGCCGCCCGTGCCCATCACCGGCTCCGCGATGAACGCGGCGATCGTGTCGGCGCCTTCGCGCGCGATCAGTTTCTCGAGCTCGTCGACGCAGTATGCGACGAACTGCGCTTCGCTCATGCCGGCCGGCGCCTTGCGATACCAGTGCGGACACACCGTATGCTTTACGCGATCGATCGGCAGGTCGAAATGCTGGTGGAAGCTCGGCAGGCCCGTGAGGCTGCCGGTCACGATGCCGGAGCCGTGATAGCCGCGCTCGCGCGAGATGATCTTCTTCTTGTTCGGGCGGCCGAGCACGTTGTTGTAGTACCAGACGATCTTGACCTGCGTCTCGTTCGCGTCGGAACCCGACATCCCGTAGTAAACCTTCTTCATCCCGGCCGGCGCCCAGTCGATGATGCGCGACGACAGCTCGATGATCGCATCCGACGAGTGGCCGACATACGTGTGGTAGTACGCGAGCTGCTTCGCCTGCGCGTACATTGCGTCGGCGACTTCGGTGCGGCCGTAGCCGATGTTCACGCAGTAGAGGCCGGCGAACGCGTCGATATAGCGCTTGCTCTGGTGATCCTCGATGTGAATGCCGTGCGCACCGCGCACGATCTTGCCGGGCAGCGCGCCGGTCTCATGGTCGTATGCGTGCGTCGACGGGTGCATGAAGTGGGCACGGTCCTCGCGCAGCAATGCGTCGATCGATTGTTTCATGATGGGCTCCTTTGAATGGGTCAGGCCGTCGCCGCGACGGGCAGGCCGAGATTGCCGAGGCAGAAATACTTGGTTTCGGTGAACGGTTCGAACCCTTCGGCACCGCCTTCGCGCCCGAGGCCCGACGCCTTCATCCCGCCGAACGGGATCGGCGCGCCGGTGAATTTCACGCCGTTGACCGACACCATCGCGAAATCGAGCCGCCGCACGAGCTGGAAGATCGTGTCGATGCGCGTCGCGCACACGTAGGCGGCGAGGCCATATTCGGTGTCGTTGGCCTTGTCGACCACTTCGTCGAGCGTGTCGAACGCACACACCGCCGAGATCGGCGCGAAGTTCTCCTCGTCGTACACGCGCATGCCGGGTGCGGCATCCGCGATCACGGTCGGTTCGTAGAACCAGCCGCCGAGCGCGTGCTGCCGCCCGCCCGTGACGATGCGCGCGCCGCGTGCACGTGCGTCGTCGACGCGTGCCGCCGTCGCGTCGAACGCGGCCTGGTGCATCAGCGGACCGACGTCGACGTCCGGCTCGAACGCCGGGCCGGTTTTCAGTTCGCGCACCGCGTTCGCGTAGCGGTTGACGAATGCTTCATAGAGCGGGCGCGCGACGAAGATCCGGTTCGCCGCGCAACAGTCCTGGCCGGAGGTCTGGAACTTCGCGCCGACGGCGATCCGCACCGCCTGCTCGAGGTCCGCGTCCTCGGTCACGATGAACGGCGCGTTGCCGCCCAGTTCGAGCGCGACCTTGCGAATGCCGGCCTTGGCGGCGGTCTCGGTGACGAGCCGCCCGACGCGCGTCGATCCGGTGAAGCTCACCGCGCGCACGCGCGCATCGCCGACGAGAGTTTCCATCGCCATCTGCGGCTCGCCGAGCACGACGTTGAACACACCGGCCGGGAAGCCGCCTTCGTCGGCGAGCTGCGCGAGCGCGAGCGCCGAAAATGGCGTCTCGTGCGCGGGCTTCACCACCACCGCACAGCCGGCCGCGATCGCGGCGGCGGCCTTGCGCGTGATCATCGCGGCTGGGAAATTCCACGGCGTGATCAGTGCCGCGACGCCGACGGGCTCCATCAGCGTGCCGAGATGCGCGCCGTCGATGTGCGTCGGGATCGTGCGGCCCGCAACACGCTTCGCCTCGTTCGCGAACCACTCGACGAAGCTCGCCGCATAACGGATCTCGCCGCGCGACTCGGCGAGCGGCTTGCCCTGTTCGAGCGACAGCAATGCGGCGAGATCGTCGAGATGCCGCAGGATCAGCGCATGCCAGCGCAGCAGCGCCGCGCTGCGCACGGCTTGCGGCGTCCAGCGCCACGTGTCGAACGCACGCTGCGCGGCGTCGACGGCCGCGACGATCTGTGCGCGCTCCAGCATCGGCACATGGCCGATCACGGTCTGATCGGCAGGGTTCACGACGGCGACCGTCGCGGCACTGTCGCTGTGGATCCAGCGACCGTCGACATAGCACGTCGACTTGAACAGAACGGGGTGTCCGGGCAGCATGCTGCGTCTCCTCGTTTGGGTGGGCACGAGCTTCATTCTGTCGTGCCGCCGGGTGCGGAAATTTCGGTTTCGGCGCCCACGCCTTGCGGTTTTTTCCGTATTGGCCCGCGTTCGCACGAAGTTTCAGTGCCAGTCCGGCGCACCGCCCGATTCGCACTTCACGACCTTCGTCACGACGTACGTGAAGTAGCGCTCGATGCCGAGGTCGTCCATCAGCAGACCATCGATGAAGCGCTGGTAGTGGTCGATGTCGCGCGCGACCACGTGCAGCACGTAGTCGACGCCGCCGCCCGTCGCATAGCACTGCGCGACTTCGGGCGCCGCGTTCACCCGGTCCTCGAAGCGCCGCATGTCAGGCGCGGTATGACGCGACAGCGTCACCTCGACGACGATACGGCTGCCCGAGAACGTTCCGATCCAGTCGACGTCCGCGCGATAGCCGCGGATCACGCCGCTTTCCTCGAGCTTGCGCACGCGCTCCCACGCAGGCGAGATCGACAGGTTCACGGCCTCCGCGAGCTTCGACTTCGTGATGCGCCCGTCGCGCTCGAGGATGCGCAGGATCGCCAGGTCGTATCGGTCGAGCTTGATCACGTCGTGCGCATCCTCATGCGGCCACCGGAATGTTGCGCTCGACGATGTCGGCGACCACCGCGATCGTGTCGCCGGCCTGCACGATGCCCGGGAAGTGCCGGGCCGCGAGCAACCCGCGCCGCCGCGCGACGTATTCGACCGGCGCGACGCCCGTGCGGTCGATGTCGTGCACGCGCGCGAGCACGTCGCCCGCGTCGACCTCGCTGCCGAGATCGCGGCACATCTCGAGCAGCCCGCGATGCTCGCTGGTCGTGAAGCACGAGCCGTCCGGCATGTCGAGCAGCGTGGTCGTGCGTGGCGCGGCGCGCGTGCGGCCGCGCTCGCCGTCGCCGCTCGAGAGCACGCCCGCATGCGCGAGAAAACCGCGCACGCCGCGCTCGGCGATCGCGACGCTCGCGGCCGTCGACGATCCGCCGCCGCCGAGCTCGGTCGACACGAACACCTTGCCGGCCGCCTCGGCCGCGGTGTCGAAAAGCCCGACGCTGTCGAGCTCCAGCATGCGCATCGAGTACGGCGCGCCGAACGCGCGCATCGCGCGTTCGCAGCGTGCTTCCTGGTCGCGGTCATCCAGCACGTGGATCGCCGCGAACGGCACGAAATCGAGCGTGCGGCCGCCTGCATGGATATCGAGCACGTGCGTCGCGAGCGGCAGCAGATGCCGCTGGAAGTAGTCGGCGATCTTCTCGGTGACGGTGCCGTCCGGACGCCCCGGAAAACTGCGGTTGAGGTTGCCCGCATCGATCGGCGACGTGCGGCAGCCGGCGCGAAACGCCGGGTAGTTCATGAACGGCACGACGATCACGCGGCCGGTCACGTCGGCCGCCTTCAGCGAGCCGGCAAGCTTCGACAGCGCGACCGGCCCTTCGTATTCGTCGCCGTGATTGCCGCCGGTCAGCAACACCGTCGGCCCGTCGCCGCGCTTCACGACGGTCACCGGAATCATGATTGCGCCCCACGCAGAATCGTCGCGCGAGTAAGGCAGCTTCAGAAAGCCATGCTGTTCGCCGTCCGCGTCGAAATCGACGGTCGGCGTGATCGGAGAAGCACGCATCGCTCTACTCCTTCACGAACAGCTTGCGCGGCACGTTGCAGAACGTCTCCACGCCGGTCTCGGTGATCAGGATGCTTTCGGTGATCTCCAGCCCCCAGTCGTCGAGCCACAGTCCCGGCATGAAATGGAACGTCATGCCGGGTTCGAGCACCGTGCGATCGCCCGGGCGCAGGCTCATCGTGCGCTCGCCCCAGTCCGGCGGATAGCTCGCGCCGATCGGGTAGCCGCAGCGGCTGTCCTTCTCGATGCCGGCACGGCGCAGGACCGCGAAGAACGCGTTCGCGATGTCTTCGCATACGTTGCCGGGCTTCGCGGCGGCAAGCCCCGCCTCGATCCCCTCCACCACCGCGCGCTCGCCTTCGACGAAGTGCGCGGGCGGCTTGCCGAGATAGACAGTGCGCGACAGCGGGCAGTGATAGCGGCGGTAGCAGCCCGCGATCTCGAAGAACGTGCCCGCGCCGCGCGCGAATGTCGTGTCGTCCCAAGTGAGATGCGGCGCGGCGGCGTCGGCGCCGGTCGGCAGCAGCGGCACGATCGCGGGATAGTCGCCGCCGAAGCCGTCCGCGCCGCCGATCCCGGTCGCATAGATCTGCGCGACGAGATCGCTCTTCTTCATGCCGGGCTCGATCGTGTCGACGATATGCGCATGCATGCGCTCGACGATCCGCGCGGCGACACGCATGTACTCGATCTCGCGCGGCGACTTCACCGCGCGCTGCCAGTTCACGAGCGCCGTCGCATCGACCCAGCGCGCGGCCGGCAGATGCTTCTGCAGCGACGCGTACGCCGCCGCGCTGAAGTAGTAGTTGTCGAGTTCGACGCCGATGCGCAGCATGCTCCAGCCGCGCGCGGCGATCACCTCGGTCGACAGGAAGTCCATCGGGTGACGGGCCGTCGACTGCACGTAATGATCCGGATAGCCGACGATGTTGTCGTGCGCCATGAACACGGTGCGCTTCGCGCCGTTCGCGTCCTGGCCGCGGCCGTACCAGACGGGCTCGCCGTCCATCGGCAGCAGCACGCACTGGTGCACGTAGAACGACCAGCCGTCATAGCCGGTGAGCCAGGCCATGTTGGTCGGGTCGGTGACGATCAGCAGGTCGATGCCGGCCCGCTGCATCGCCGCGCGCGTCTTCGCGATGCGCGCGGCATACTCGCCGCGCTCGAACGCGAGGCGCGGCGCGGCTTCGTGGGTTTCGATGACTGCGGACATCTGTCTCCTCTCAAGTCGTGAGGTCGTTGTGAAAAATCGTACCCACCTCGGCCGCGCGGGCGCGCTGCAGCGCGAGCACGGCAATGGCGGTGTCCTGCGCGCCGGTGCCGGTCAGGTCGCAGATCGTGATGTCGTCGCGATGGTTGCGGCCCTCGCGCTGCCCGGCGATCACTTCGCCGAGTTCGGGAAACACCGCGTCGGGCGCGACAGCACCGGCGGCGATCGCGTGCGCGAGTTCACCTGCCACGCGGGTCTGCTGCAACCGGTCGCAGAAGTAGCGCGCCGCGCCGAACACCGACGGCGCGAGTTCGGTCTTGTAGTCGGCGTCCGAGCCCATCGCCGTCACGTGCAACCCCGGATGCAGATCCTCGGCGTGCACGAGCGGCTCGCGGCTGGGGGTGGTCGTCACCGCGACGTCCGCGTCGGCGAGCGCCGCATGCACCGAGCGCGCGACAACCGCCTCGATCCCGTGCGCGGCTCGCACGTCGGCCGCGAAGCGCGTGGCACGCTCGGCGTCGCGCGCCCAGACCGTCACGTGCGCGATATCGCGCACGAGCATCAGCGCGTCAAGTTGCAGCCGCGCCTGTTCACCCGAGCCGATGATCGCCGCGCGGCGTGCATCGGCGCGCGCGAGCCGGCGCGCGGCTACCGCGCCGGCCGCCGCGGTGCGCACGGCGGTCAGGTAGCCGTTGTCGAGCAGCACGGCCTCGGTCAGGCCGGTGCGCGCGGACAGCACGAGCATCAGCCCGTTCAGGCTCGGCAGCCCGAGCGACGGGTTGTCAAAGAAGCCGGGACTGACCTTGATCGCGAAGCTGTCGAAGCGCGGCAGATACGCGGTCTTCACGTCGACCTCACCGTGCCGCGCCGGCAGCGCGAGATTGAGGATCGGCGGCATCGCGACCGCATCGGTCGCGAGCGACGCGAACGCGGCCTCGACCTGGTCGATCGCGGCGAGATCGAGCGGGACCAGTGCGCGCAGTTGCGCCTGTCCGAGCAGCGTGACGGGATGGGCCATGTCAGTTCTCCGAAACGAGCCGGCGATGCACGGCCATGTCGATGTTCGCGCCGCTGACGATCACGACGATCGGACCGCCGCGATCTCTGTGCGCGATCCGTTCGTCCAGCAATGCGGCAATGCCGACCGCACCCGCGCCTTCCACGACCAGGCGCTCTTCGCGGTACGCATGTGCGACGCCCCGCGCGATCGCCGGCTCGTCGAGCAGCACGACGTCGTCGGCCAGCGCGCGCGTCATGTCGAACGTGCAGCGGTTGTCCAGGCCGATGCCGCCGCCGAGCGAATCGGCAAGCGTCGGCTGTTCATCGATGTCGACTGGTCGTCCGGCCGCGAGGCTCGCGTGCATCGCGGCGCCGCGCGCCATCGACACACCGATCACCTCGATCGCGGGTCGGATCGCCTTCGCAGCAAACGCGACGCCGCTGAACAATCCGCCGCCGGACAGCGGCACGACGAGCGTGCACGTATCGGGCAGCGCTTCGAGAATCTCGACGCCGATCGTCGCCTGTCCGGCGATGATGTGCGGATCGTCGAACGGCGGCACGTACGCGTAGCCTTCGTCGCGCACGAGGCGCCGCGCCGCGGCCTGCGCATCGTCCTGGCTGTCGCCGGCGATCACGACCCGCGCGCCGAGCGCGGCGACCGCGTCGACCTTGTTCGCCGGCACGAGCGACGACATGCAGACGGCGGCCTCGATGCCGAATGTGCGCGCCGCATGCGCGACCGCACGGCCGTGATTGCCGGTCGACGCGGTGACGACGCGCGTCACGCGCCGTGCCGCGAGTTCGGCGAGCGCGTTGGTCGCGCCACGCAGCTTGAAGCTGCCGGTCGGCTGCAGCGTTTCGAGTTTGAGGTGGACGGAAGCGCCGACCCGCGCGGACAACGCGGCGGACGCGACGAGCGGCGTGACGCACGCATGCCCGGCGATGCGTCGGCGCGCGCGGTAGACGTCGGACAGCGACAGAAGGGACATGGATCGCACGCCTCATCATTGATGTAGTGCGATCCAGTCTAATGTTCCAAATTGCGCTTTCGAATGTCCTGATACATTGTGCGTCGCTGGCACGACGCCCGCTTCGCTTCAGTGAAAATCGTGCACGTGCGGATACTGCTCGAACACGCCCGCGATCGTCGCGAGCGCGGCATTGCATGCAGCATCCGTCGTCTCCGCACCGATGCACACGCGCACCGCGTTCGGCCGCTCGGTGCCGCCGACGAGGAACGGATCGGGCGACGTCACGGCGATCTTGCGGGTCCGCAATTCGCGCACGAGCCGGTCGGCCTGCCAGTAGTCGGGCACGCGCAGCCACGCGGACAGCGCATTCGGATGCGCACCCAGCACATACGGGCCGAGCGTGGCCTTCACCATGTCCTGGCGCACCGCGAGCCGCTCCCGCTGCAGTTCGACGAGCCGTCGCGCGGTGCCGTCCGCGATCCAGCGCGTCGCGATCTCCGCGATCGGTGACGTCGCCATCCAGCTACTCACGCGCAGCACGCTCTCGACGCGCAGCGCGAGCCGCCTCGGCATCGCGAGATAGCCGGTGCGCAGCCCGGTCAGCACCGATTTCGTCATGCTCGTGCAGTAGAAGCCGAGGTCCGGAATCAGGCTCGCGATCGGCGTGGCCGTCTTCGCGGGCAGCGGGCCGTATACGTCGTCCTCGATCACATACACGCCGTAGCGCGACGCGATGCGCGCGATCGACTTGCGGCGCGAATCGGACATCATCGATACCGTCGGGTTATTGAGGGTCGGCGTGCAGACGAGCGCACTGATTCGCTCGCCGTCGCACATTTCCTCGAAATGTTCGGGACGGATCCCGTGTTCATCCATCTCGAGCCCCTTCAGCGTAAACCCGAGCACGTTCGCGGAGCCGATCACGCCGTGGTCGGTCAGGCTCTCGCACAGCACGGTGTCGCCCGGCCCGACGATCGACGCGAGCGCGAGAAAGATGCCGTGCGCGGCACCGTTCGTGATCAGCAACGATTCGGGATGAATCGGCAGATTCAGCGACGCGAGCCATGCGGCACCGGCTTCGCGATGCGCATCGAGGCCCGCGATCGGCCGGAACGAGCGGATCCACGGCTGGTCGTCGGCAGCGGCCAGCGCCGCGCAGACGGCCCGCCACGCGGCGTCGTGCTCCGGCGTGTGCACGATGCGCGCGATCGAGAAGTCGACCAGTTCGCGCTCGGCCGTATCGAGGATGTAGTTCGACATCGATTCGGTCACGCGCGCGGCCACGAAGCTGCCGCGCCCGACTTCGCAGCGGATCAGGCCCTGTCTTTCGAGTTCCTTGTAGGCATTGGTGACGGTCTGCACGCTGACGCCGAGACTCGACGCCACGTCGCGCTGCGGCGCGAGCCGCGCGCCCGGTGCAAGGGCGCCGCTTTCGATGTCGGTGGCGATCGCCTTTACGAGCCGCTTGTATTTCGACTCGATGCCGTGCACCGCGCCGATCGCGTCGTGCCAGCGCGCCGATACCTCGGTCCGTCCCATCTCGATGTCTCCGTCGTTGCTTCCGCATGGTCGCTCAGAAAGACACCCGGAGATTATTGTCCTAGTGCAATCGCGTGCGGAGGCAGGACAGTACGGTGCGCATCGCGCGATCCCGGTCGGGCGGCACGGCCGGTACGCGATCATCCAGATCGCATTTTTCTTACAACGCCCCTACAACCCACGCCGGACCGCCGACCCGCCACGTGCGATCGCCGCGCTCGATCCGGATTGCACGCGACATGTAAGGATCCGCCGCTCGCTTGCAATTTGACAGCTTGACCGGCGCCGGACCGACCGCCTAAATTGCTCGTTACAGGTCGACGCCCCGGGCGTGCGGCATGACATGCGAGTGACAAAAACGATAGTTTGCTATCGAATGTTTTTGCCCCTATCATCTCGCCCATGCCCAATCTGCACGACCTCCGCCTCGCCGTCAGCAGCCTGCTGGTGCTCACCGCGCGCAAATGGCGCCGCACGAGCGACACCGTGCTGACCGCGTACAACGTGTCCGAAGCCTGCGCGACGCCGTTGCTGATTGCCGGCCGCCTCGGCGAGGGCGTGCGCCAGGGCACGCTCGCCGAACACGTCGGCATCGAGGGGCCGTCGCTCGTGCGCCTGCTCGACCAGCTGTGCGCGGCCGGCCTCGCTCGCCGCGACGAGGATCCGCACGACCGCCGCGCGAAGACGATCTCGCTGACGGCTGCCGGCCGCGCGGTCACCGCCAAGATGGAGGAAGATCTGCGCGTGCTGCGCGCCCAGGTGCTCAAGGGCGTCACCCGTGCCGATCTCGAAGCGACGCTGCGCGTGTTGAACGCGTTCAACGCGGCTGACGTGCAGCATCCGGCGTCGCGTCCATCTCACCCCGCCGATTCCGCGCCATGACCTATCCGAGCCTTCGCGACTGGCTGTTCTCGGGCAAGACGTTCGCCGCGTCGATGCTGGCGTTGTACCTCGGCCTGTATTTCCAGCTGCCGCGCCCTTACTGGGCAATGGCGAGCGTCTACATCGTGTCGAACCCGTTCGTCGGCGCGACGCGCTCGAAGGCGCTGTATCGCGCGCTCGGCACCGCGCTCGGCGCGGCCGCCGCGATCCTGTTCGTGCCGCCGTTCGTCGAGACGCCGTTCCTGTTCAGCATCATCGTCGCGACGTGGTGCGGCACACTGCTCTACCTCGCGATCTCCGACCGCACCGCGCGCAGCTACGTGTTCATGCTCGCCGGCTACACGATGCCGCTGGTCGCGCTGCCGACGGTGACCGATCCGTCGACGATCTTCGACGTCGCGATCGCGCGGACCGAGGAAATCGTGCTCGGTATCGTGTGCGCGAGCGTGGTCGGCAGCGCCGTGTTCCCGAACCGGCTCGCGCCGACGCTGATCGAGCGCACCGACGCATGGTTCAAGGACGCGGCGTTCTACGGTCGCGAGACACTGTCGGGGCACATCGCGGGCAAGGCGCTGTCGGCGTGCCGGCAACGCCTCGCCGCGACCATCACCGGTCTCGAATTCCTGCTGAGCCAGTTGAGCTACGACCATGCGCACCCGCGCGTGCTCGCCCGTGCGCAGGCGCTCGCGGGCCGCATGCAGCTGTTCCTGCCGCTGATGTCGTCGCTCGCCGATCCGCTGATCGCGCTGATGCGCGACCTGCACGTGCGGCCACCGGCACTCGACGCGCTGCTCGCCGACGCGGCAAAGTGGTTCGACGCGCCGCTGCCGGCCGTGAAGACCGGCACCGACGGCGACGTGGCCCACGATCCGGTCGCGGACAATCTGCGCGAGCGCATTGCGTCGCTGCAGCCGTCCGACAGTGCCCTCGCGAGCTGGGACGGCGCGTTGCTGTCGAACGCGCTGTGGCGGCTGCATCAGGTCATCGACATCTGGCAGGACTGCCGCTCGCTGCGCGCGCTGATCGCGAACGAGTCGGGCGTCTGGCAGCCGCGTTTCCGGCACTGGCGGCTCGGCGGCACCGAACGCTTCTTCGATCGCGGGATGATGCTGTTCTCGACGCTCACCGTCGTGCTCGCGATCGTGGTCGCATGCTCGCTGTGGATCTCGTCAGGCTGGCACGACGGTGCCGCGGCCGTCACGCTCGTGGCCGTGTCGTGCAGCTTCTTCGCCGCGCTCGACGAGCCGGCACCGCTGGTGTTCAAGTTCTTCCTGTCGACGGCCGCGAGCGTCGTGTTCGCCGGGCTGTACCTGTTCGTCGTGCTGCCGCACGTGCACGACTTCCCGATGCTCGTCCTGATGTTCGCGGGGCCGTTCATCCTGATCGGCACGCTGTTGCCGCGCCCGCAGTTCAACATGGTGACGATGCTCGTCGCGGTGAACACCGCCACCTTCATCAGCATCCAGAGCGCGTACGACGCCGATTTCTTCGTGTTCCTGAACAGCAACCTCGCGGGTGTCGCCGGGCTGCTGTTCGCGTACGTCTGGACGCGCGCGACGCGTCCGTTCGGCGCGGAACTCGCGGTGCGGCGCCTGCTGCGTTCGGGCTGGGAAGACGTCGCACGCTCCGCATCGACGCAACCACTCGACGACCAGCGCAACCACGCGTCGCGCATGCTCGATCGCGTCACGCAACTGCTGCCGCGCCTCGGCGCATCGGACGACCACCGCCATCCGTCGATCGAGAGCTTCCGCGACCTGCGCATCGCGCTGAACGCGCTCGACCTGCGCCGCTCGCGCCGCAAGCTGACGGGCGACGTGCCCGACGCGATCGACCGCGTGCTGGCCGGCGTCACCGATCACTACGCGCGCTGCGCGGCCGCGAATGCGCGACAGCCTGCACCGCCGGCGCTGCTCGCATCGATCGACGACGCGCTGCAGCGCGTGGCCGGCCGCAACCTGCCCGGCACGGCCGCCGCATCGGCGGGCGACGGCACGACGCACGCCGCTCCCGCAGCGCCGACCACGCCCGCGACACACCGCCGGCTGCGCGACACGCTGCACGCGCTCGTCGGCCTGCGCCTGTCGCTGTACCCGGCCGCGTCCGCGCAGCCGCCGCGTGCCGCACCGGACGGAGCGCCCGCATGATCCCGCTTTCCAACCTGTCTTTCCGACCGCGACCATGATCGGCGAAATCGACATCTTCGGCGTATTCGTGCCGGCTCCGCTCGTGCTGATGCTGATCGCCTACCTGATCAACATCGTCGTGCGCGCGCTGCTCGAACGCGTCGGCTTTTACCGCCTCGTCTGGCACCGTTCGATCTTCGACCTCGGCATCTACGTGTTCGTGCTTGCCGCGGTCGTCATCGTGTCTCACCATCTCGTGGCTAGCTAACCGTGAAAAAAACCTGGCTCTCGGCAGGGCAGATCCTGCTCACCCTGATCGTCGTCGTCGTGGCCGCCCTCGTACTGTGGCGGATCATCAACTACTACATGTTCTCGCCGTGGACACGCGACGGCCATGTGCGCGCCGACGTGATCCAGGTCGCGCCCGACGTGTCGGGGCTCATCACCGCGGTGCACGTCGCCGACAACCAGGAGGTGAAGCGCGGCCAGGTGCTGTTCGTGATCGACCAGGCCCGCTACACGCTCGCGGAGCGGCTGGCCGAAGCGACGCTCGCGCAGCGTCGCGCGACGCTCGCTCAGGCGAAGCGCGAATATGCGCGCAACCTGCAGCTCGGCAACCTGGTCGCCAGCGAGCAGGTCGAGGAAAGCCGCACGCGCGTCGAACAGGGCGAAGCTGCCGCCGCCGATGCACAGGTGTCGCTCGACACCGCGAAGCTCAATCTGCAGCGCACGACGATCGTGAGCCCGGTCGACGGCTACCTGAACGACCGCGCGCCGCGCGTCGGCGAATACGTGCCGGCCGGCCGCGCGGTGCTGTCGGTGGTTGACCGCAATTCGTTCCGCGTCGACGGCTACTTCGAGGAAACCAAGCTGCGCGGCATCGGTATCGGCCAGCCGGTCGACATCGTCGTGATGGGCGAGCCACATCCGCTGCGCGGCCACGTACAGAGCATCGTCGCCGCGATCGAGGATCGCGACCGCACGCAGGGCGCGAACCTGCTGCCGAACGTGAACCCCGCATTCAGCTGGGTGCGGCTCGCGCAGCGCGTGCCGGTGCGCGTCGTGCTCGACGAGGTGCCCGACGACTTCCGGATGATCGCCGGCCGCACCGCGACCGTCGCGGTGCGCACCGACACGCGCCGCGACGACAATGCGAAGCCGGCCGCCGGCGCGTCCGCGGCATCCGCGCCCGCGGCCGTCAGCGCGACGGGGGCATCGCAATGAAGCGGCACGGCCTGCGCCTCGCGGCGGCACTCGCGCCGCTCGCGCTCGCACTCGGCGCGTGCAAATCCGTCGGCCCCGACTACAAGCTGCCGCAGCAGGCATACGTGAATGCGCCGCTCGCGAACCACGCGCTCGACGACGCGAACGGCACGCTCGTGTCGCGCGACGCAGTGCCCGGCAACTGGTGGCAGCTGTACGACGATCCCGTGCTCGACGAACTCGTGCGCAGTGCGCTGAAATCGAACACCGACCTGCGCGTCGCCGCGGCCAACCTCGCGCGTTCGCGCGCAGCGCTGGAAGTCGCGAACGAACAAGGCGGCTTCTCCGGGAGCGCGGAAGCAGCCGTGCAGCGCGCGCAGGAATCGGCCGAACAATATCTGCTCGAAAACAAGTTGCCGGTCGTGAACGAAGGCGCGGTCGGCATCAGCGTGTCATACGAGCTCGATCTGTTCGGCAAGCTGCGTCGCGGCGTCGAGGCCGCGCGCGCGGACAGCGAAGCCGTGCAGGCGGCCGCCGACCTCGCGCGCATCACCGTCGTCGCGGACGTCGTGCGTGCATACGTCGAATCGTGCTCCGCCGGCGACGAACTCGCGATCGCGAAGCAGTCGCTCGCGCTGCAGCAGCAGCGCGTGAAGCTGTCGCAGCGCCTGCGCGATGCGGGACGCGGCAACCAGACCGACGTCACGCGCGGCGTCACGCAGGTGCGCACGCTCGCGGCCGACATCCCGCGCTTCGAAGGCCGCCGCAAGATCGCGCAATACCAGCTCGCCGCGCTGCTCGCGCGTTCGCCCGCGGACCTGCCGAAGGCAGTCGCCGAATGCGAGCGCCTGCCGAAGCTGCGCCAGCCGATTCCGATCGGCGACGGCGCAGCGCTGCTGCGCCGCCGTCCCGACGTTCGCGAAGCCGAGCGTCAGCTCGCCGCCTCGACCGCACGGATCGGCGTCGCGACCGCCGCGCTGTATCCGTCGATCAGCATCGGCGCGTCCGCCGGTTCGGTCGGCGTCGCCGCCGACCTGTTCTCGTCCACCACGAATCGCTGGTCGTTCGGACCGCTGATCAGCTGGTCGTTCCCGGTCAACGGCCAGCGCGCGCGCGTGCGCGAAGCCGAGGCGGCGACCGGCGGCGCGCTCGCGCACTTCGACGGCGTCGTACTGAACGCGCTGCGCGAGACGCAGTCGAGCCTTGCGACCTATGCAGCCGACGTGCAGCGCACCGACGCGCTGCGCACGGCCTACGAATCGGCGCGCAGTTCCGCTGACGAAACGCATCGGCTGTATACGGCCGGCCGCGAATCGTTCATTTCGGATCTCGATGCGACGCGCACGCTGACGAGCGTGCGTGCGCAGGTCGCCGCGGCCGAAGGTCAGGTCGCCGCAGACCAGGTGAAGTTGTTCCTCGCGCTCGGCGGCGGTTGGGAAGGCGATATAACGGCCGCGGCGGTGCGGCAGACGTCGGCGGCGGGCACGCCAGCTGCTGCGTCGGCCGCCGCGAAGTAGTAAGCGCAGTAAGCGCGCGCGGCACGGCGTGTACGACGCGCCTGCCGTCGCGCAGCATCGTGCGCCGTTTCGCATGTCCGGTATGTCGATGCCCACGTCGCGCTTGACTTGCATTGCCGGTAAACTCGTCCGCGGTTTCCGCTGTTCGCTCGCCGCCCGCCGGGCGGCCCCTTTCCTGGAGAGTCATCATGCGCACCAGCGCCCGTAATCAATTCGCCGGCCAGATCAGCGCCGTCAAGCCCGGTGCCGTCAACGACGAAATCACGCTGCGTACCCAGGACGGCCTCGACATCGTCGCCGTGATCACGCACGGCAGCGTGGCATCGCTCGGTCTCGCGGCCGACGCGAAGGCCTTCGCGCTCGTCAAGGCATCGTCGGTGATCGTGATGGTCGACGTCGACGGCAGCAAGGTGTCGGCGCGCAACTGCGTCGCGGGCACCGTGTCATCGATCGCGAAGGGCGCGGTCAATTCGGAAGTCGTGATCAAGGCGGCAGGCGGCGCCGAGATCGTCGCGATCGTCACCAACGACAGCGTCGATCGTCTCGGCCTTGCGAGCGGCAAAGCCGCGTCCGCGCTGTTCAAGGCGTCGAGCGTGATCGTTGGGGTCGAGTGATCCTCCGGTGATTGCAATGACGTCCGCGCTCGAGCATGCGCATCGACGCATATTGCAAGCGCTGCTGTCCGGCGCGGCCGACACCGATTCTCCGGGTGCACGTCTGTTCGGTGAACTCATTGCGGCACGTGCGTGCCGCAACGAGCTCGCGCTGCTCGGCCTGTCTCCCGCCCGGTTGAACGGCCTGCTTGCCCGCCAGTTTCCGCGCCTGAGTTCCGCCGTCGCGTCGGCGCTCGCGCCGACGGCCACCGTCGCACCGCTGCCGGCCGCGCACGCGCAATTCGTCGAGACACTGCACGCGCTGCTGATGCGGGATGCATATCCCGCCGTCGCGCACGACGACGCCGACTGCGTCGCTGCAATCATCGCGCATGCGTGCCTGCGCCCCGATCACCTGTGGCGCGATCTTGGCCTTGACGGACGCGACGCGGTAACCGCGATGCTCGATCGCTATTTCCCCGCGCTTGCCGCACGCAATGTCGCGCAGCTGCGCTGGAAGAAATTCCTCGCGCAGGAAGTGGCCGCATCGCTCGGCCGGCCGCCCGGGCCCGCGCCCGGATGCCCGGGCTGCGAGGATTTCGGATTCTGCTTCCCCCGGGGCGATAATCGCGACGGCGGCCTGCGCAGCTTGTCGGTGCGCATCGTTTGACCGATGATGCGCGACATCCCGTCCGCGCGTTTTCCCGCGCGTTCATTCGACCGCAACGCTCACTGGAGAACCCGCCTTGACCGACTTTGCGAGTCCCAATCTGCCGTCGCGGGATTTCGAAGCCACGTCGCTGTTCTACGCGAAGCTCGGGTTCGTCGAAACCTGGCGCGACGACGGCTGGATGATCCTGAGACGCGGCGATCTGCTGCTCGAATTCTTTTCGCATCCCGCTCTCGACCCGGCCACGAGCTGGTTCAGCTGCTGTTTCCGGCTCGGCGACGTCGGCGCGTTTTTCGACGATGTGCTCGCCGCCGGCATTCCGGAACGGACGACCGGCTGGCCACGCGCGCATCGGCCGAAGCGCGAGGCATGGGGCGGCACCGTCGGCGCGCTGATCGACCCGGACGGGTCGTTGATCCGGTTGATTCAGACAGAAGACTGAGTCGCAATCGAACGACGTCGACGCGACCCCGCGGGCACCCGATAACGTCCCCATAAACAGCTACTTTGCGATGCGCATTGCACGCCGCGCGCGCCGTTGTCCGTTGCCGCGCAATCAGTGCCGATGGCGGTGGTGAATGTCCGGGAAATGCGCGTGACTGTGCGTGATCGGCAAGTGCACGTGCGGATGCGTGTGCGGTTCATCACCGTCATACGGAAAATCGTGCGTGTGCTGATGATGTTCGTCATGCCGATGCCGGTGCGTATGCTCGAGTCGTTCATGCGCGTGCTCGTGTTCGTGCCGTTCGCGCACGTGCAGCCAGATGCCGAGCGCCATCAACGCGGCCGCGATCCAGAACGTGACGGACGGCAGCGCCGGCCAGATCAGCAGCGACAGCACGACACCGAACAGCGGCGCCACCGAAAAATACGCGCCCGTACGCGCACTGCCGAGATGGCGCAGCGCCACGACGAACAACACGAGACTGATCCCGTAGCCGCCGAGGCCGGTCAGCATCGCGGCGGCCGCGGCCGGAATGGCAGGCAGTGCCGCGCCGGTCGCGAGCGCGATACCGATGTTCACGGGCCCGGCGACCAGGCCCTTCGCACACGCGATGACCATCGCATCGTTCGCGGCAACCTTGCGGGTCAGATTGTTGTCGATCGCCCAGCACAGGCATGCGCCGGCAATGAGCAACGCGCCGATCGGCACGCCCGCGCGCCCCGGGCTCCACGACAGCAGCGTGCCGCCGGCGACGATCGCGACCATGCCGAGAAACACCTGAAGATCCACGTTCTCGCGAAACACGACCCACGCGATGACCGCCGTCAGCACGCCTTCGAGATTGAGCAGCAGCGCACTCGTCGCAGCCGGTGTGCTCGACAGCCCGAGCATCAGCAGCGCCGGCCCCGCGACGCCGCCGGCCGCGATCGCGCCGGCGAGCCACGGCAGGTCCGAGCGTTGCAGCGGCGCGGCGTTCTCGGCCGGCGCGCGGCGGCGGCGCAGCCCGCGCAACAGGATTCCGACGCCGAGGCCGATTCCGCTGCCGAGATAGAACAGGCCGGCGACCATGAACGGCGACATCGCGCCGATCAGTGCCTTGGCGAGCGGCGTCGCGGCGCCGAACAGCGCGGCAGCCGTAAGCGCGACGAGAATCGCGGAATGTCTCGGGTTCATGATGCGGTCTTTGCGTAGCGCGTTGTGCGTATGAAATCGGCAAGCTTCGTGTGATGCGGTGATGCGTACGCCTTGCCGGTGCCTTTCAATTTTGGGGAATGTCGGACGAATTGCGCCGGCTTTCAGGTAGCTGTCGCGTCATGCGCGACCGGCAACGCTCCGGCCCGACGATTCGTGCCGGGGAGATTATCGCGTGTGTGTGACTGGTCGCCAACTGACGGGCGGGCGACCGTGCGGTGCGTCCGGACATCGCCCTGCGGCCTTTCAAATATGGCCGCACTTCGCGTTTATGCTGCGGCCCACGTGCGACAAGTTCGTGTGGGAGCGCATCCAGGGTTTCATCTTCAATCCGATTACATTAGGAAAACGAATTATCGTGACGAAACGTGAGCGAGTGGACGTGGGTCACGATTGGCAGTTCGATGAGGATTGGGTGAGGCTGACTGGCTGTGTCGCCAGCGGAGGCAGTCCCGACCTGCCCCGGAGGACAGGTCGGTCTGTCATGTGTGCGCTGCATGCGTGGTGCAGGCAGGCCGTCACCGCGCGGTCGCGCAGTGACACATCGCGTGTTACTCGCTCGCGGCCGTTTGCTGCTCGGGCTGCGGTGCTGCGTCGGCCGGTGCTTCCGCGGTCGCAGGCTGCGGCGCGGCTGCAGCCTGCGCTTCCACCTTCGGCTGCTGCGGTGCGCCCTTCGCCGCTTGCGCGCCGCCCTTGTTGCCCGGACGGCGCGACTTCAGCCGGCGCGCACGCGCCGCGTCGTCGTGCGTCACGCGCCCCGCTTCGTTACCTTGCAGATCGACCCGCACCGCGTCTTCGACGAGACACGACCAGTAACGATTGCCGCGGCACCACGTGGACATCGCCTCGCGCAGCTCGGCCTCGCTCAGGCCGACAGCTTGCGCCTCGCGAGCGAGGTCGTCCCAGATACCGACCTTCAGCGGCACCTTCGGAGCCGGATTCTTCGGGAACGCGCGCGGGAAGCGGCGCTGCAGTTTGCCGATCGCGACGATGACCGGATCGACCGGCGTCGACGGCTTCGCCGAAGCGGGCTTCGCGCCGGACGACGCTTTGGCCCCGGCACCCGATTTGGCCCCACGAGCGGGCCGGTCGCCGGACTTCGGCTTCGCGCCTGCGTCCGGTTGCGTAGCCGGTCGCTTCGCGTTGCGCTCCTGCTTGGCCTTTGCTGCGAGCTGCGCCCGCAATTCGGCAAGTTGTTCAAAACCCATAAATTCAATCCACCAGGAATATAAGGTGTGGTTCGTGCAGCCATTCCGCACATCGGCGTTCGCCGCATCGCCTGCGGCTCGTCTGCCACCGACGCGGATCATTGCGGGGCCGCATCGCCACCACCACTGTTTCAGGCACCCGGCCACGATGCCGGATAAAGGCAGGAGTGGAAGTATACCGGTACGCGCGGCAGTCGGTTGACTCACCGGTTCGCATTTGACGGATCCGATGGAAAGGCAATGCGTCCGCGCGGTCGTGTTGCGCATTATGGCGGCGTTTTCGCGGTGGATCGAGACTCGCGTTACGTAGTGTCGTTACTGGTCTTTCGGATTCAGTGCACCAGTTACGCGATGCATCGGTTATTCCACAGTACGAAATGGCGAGCAATGGTACGGATAGCGAAGACGTCAGATTCTGCCGATTCGCATCGTCCGAAAGACCGGGCTTTCGCATACGATACGCGCGGCGCGGCGAGCGTGCATCGATCTCTACCGTCAGGCTATTAGTTGCGGCCGCATCGATCGTCGAGCGCATGCCGGCATCGGAAAGTGCGTACTATTGGCCGGATCGACAGCGTCGGCGGTTCGCCGTGGCCGGCTTCACGACGCGCTGTTCAGTCGACGACATCGCGGTCGAATGCAAAATGACCCCGGCCGTACGACACGGAGCGAATACATGAATTCCCGACACGACTTCCCGCACGACGGCATCACGCGCGAAGAGATTCACCATCGGCAGATCGACATGCGCGGCTATCGGCGCAGCGACGGTCTGTTCGAAGTCACGGCCTGTCTCGCGGACCGCAAAACGAGCGATTTCACGCCGCCCGGCGGCACGCGCACCATCGCGGCGCTGGCGCCGATTCACGATCTCGGCGTAACGCTGGTCTTCGACACCGACATGATCGTGCGCGCGGTATCCACGTTCATCAGGTCGCATCCTTATGCACAGTGTCCGGGCGGCGGCGACACGCTGCAGGCGCTCGTCGGACTGCGCATCGGTGCCGGGTGGAACAGCGAGGTCCGCAAGCGTCTGCCGTCGTGTGACACGTGCACACATCTGAAGGAAATTCTCGGTCCTGTCGCGACCGCGGCCTATCAAACGACGGTCGGCGTGCGCCCATCGTCACTGAATCAGCGAGGCGATGACGGGAAACCGCTCAAGATCGACAGCTGCCATGCGTATGGCGCTTCACGCGATCTCGTGAAAAGCCTGTGGCCCAAATACCATCGGCCGCCAGTGTCGACAAAGGCCGACTAAGGCATCGACATTCCACGGGTGCAGCTGTCGCAAACGGCAATGCGATTCGCACGAGCGATGTCTCGCGCAAAATGCGCGTCTCGGGAATTCGCTGCAATCGGCGCCATACGGCAGGCGTCGCGCTCCGGTCATTGCGCGCTGCCGCAGCCCCGCTTCGGCCGACTTGATCGCCGGCAATCAGAACACGCCGAGTGCAAGACCCGCAGCGAGCCCCGCGCCGATCTCCGCGCAGCGCGCGAGATCCTCGCTGCCAATCGTCTTCGGCGCGAGGATCCGCTCCGGCGTTTGCGCATGGGTGCAGATAATCAGGCCCGGCGACACATTCCTGAGCCGCCATCCGGTGGCGATCCGGTCGATCTGACGCAGCGCGTTCTGTCCGTCACTGCCTGCGCAGATCATCGTCGCATACGGGCGACCGTTCACGCGATCGAGCGCTGCGTAGTAACAGCGATCGAAGAAATCCTTCATCAGCCCGGACATCGCGGCGAGATTTTCCGGCGTCGCGAACAGGTAGGCGTCGGCGGCGAGCACGTCGTCCGCGCTGGTCGCATCCGCACGCTGCAACCTGACGTCGACGCCGGGTTGCGCGCGCGCGGCAGCCGCGGCCGCTTCGGCCATTTGCTGCGTGCCTCCGGTCATCGTGTGATAGACGATCAACAGCGTCTTCATCGGTTTTCGCTCGCGTTCGGTTTCATTTGCGCGTGCCGCATGCGTCGGTGCGGCTCAATCTGGCTACGTAGACGTGTGTACCAGTGCCTGAGTTCGCCGCTTATCGAATGGCGCTTTCCTCGAGGCGGAGGATGAGGCTCGCGTTGCGGATATCGACGCGACTATTCCGCATCGCGCTTCGCGCGACGCGCGATCAGTCTTGCACTGTACGTGACACATCGGCGTGATCCGCGCGCGCGTAGTACGCAAGAAACATGTCAGCAGCCGTTTCCGCGACCTTCTGTTGTTCCTGCACGCCGAGCGGCGGCTGGCCCATCGTCACTTGCGGCCAGAACGCGAACGCTTTCACGATCCCGTGCAGTTGATGCGCGGCAAATACGGGATCGGTCACCGACAACCGGCCAGCCGCCGCGGCCGCACGAATCCAGACCGTCACGTCTTCTTCGCGCTCGCCCATGCGTTCGACCATGTCGCGCGCGCGCTCCGGCGAATGGATAGCCGCACCGATCGCGACGCGGGCGAGTGCAAGAAACGCTTCGTCGTTCAGCAACCGCAACTTGCGGCCCAGCAGCGCGATCAGTTGATCGCGCAGCGGGACATCGGCGCAGTAGGCCGGCGCGCCGGCGGTCAGCGTTGCGTCCCACAGCTGATGCAGGATCGCCGCGAACAATGCTTCCTTGCCCGGGAAATGGTTATAGACGGTGCGCTTCGACACGTCCGCGCGAGCAGCGATGCGATCCATGCTGGTCGCGTCGTAGCCGGCCGCGAGGAATTCGTCGATCGCCGCGGCGAGTATTGCCGCACGCTTTCGGTCGGTCAGCCGTTGAGGGGAAGTGCTCGTATTCATTCGAAAAATTTTACACCCCAGAGTTTACTTTTTACAGAGATAAACTACACTGCTCGGTGTACTTTATTTTCCGGACGAATCGACATGGCTTCGCCTCTCGTATTTCTTCATCGCATGTTAGGTTTCGCCGCCGCCAGGCGTGGCCGCACCCTGTCTGGCGAGTCGCCGCAGCACAACGGCGAACGCTTCAGCAACGTTGCACCGCGACCGGCCGAAGGCTTCGGTAAAACGCTCGGCATTGCATGGAACATGCTAGTCAACAAACCACGCAACACGGTTCCGACAGGCGCATTGCCCATCGATTCACTGACTCGCGAACAACTCGACGCGGCCCCCGACCGCAGCCTGTATCGGCTAGGGCACTCGACGCTGCTGTTGAAACTGCGCGGCGAATTCTGGCTGACCGATCCCGTATTTGCCGAACGCGCATCGCCGTTCCGGCGCATCGGCCCGAAACGCTTCCATGCGTCGCCGATCGCGCGCGAGGACCTCCCGCCGTTGCGTGGTGTGCTCCTGTCGCACGATCACTACGATCACCTCGACCGTGAGACGGTGCTTGCGCTTGCGGCGACCACTGGCGTGTTCGTCACGACGTTGGGCGTCGGCGACCGCCTGATCGAATGGGGTATCGACGCAAAAAAGGTACGCCAGCTCGACTGGTGGCAAAGTGTCGAAGTCGATGGCCTGACGCTGACCGCGACACCGGCACAGCACTTCTCCGGGCGCAGCTTGTTTGACGGCAACAGCACGCTATGGGCGTCGTGGGTCATCGTTGACGACGACCTGCGGGTGTTCTTCAGCGGCGATACCGGCTACTTCGACGGTTTCCGGACAATCGGCGAACGGCTTGGGCCCTTCGACGTGACGCTGATCGAGACCGGGGCATACGACCCGCAATGGCCCTACGTGCACATGCAGCCGGAAGAAACCGTGCAAGCGCACATCGACCTGCGCGGGCGCACGCTGATGCCGATTCACAACGGCACGTTCGATCTCGCGATGCACCGTTGGCAGGAGCCGTTCGAGCGCGTCACCGCGTTGGCAATGGTGCGCGGCGTCGAGCTATCGACGCCCAGGATGGGCGAGCGACTCAATCTGGATGCACCGCATCGCGGCGAACGTTGGTGGCGAACGGTCGATGAGCCAGCAAAGGCTTCCGCAACGAAGACGCGCCGGAGGCAGCAGCTGTGCGCATCGCAGGCGACGAAGTAGGTTCGTTGGCCGCGGCGGTTTCTGGACGGGAACGCCGCGGCGGTGAATTTTCGTTGTGGTATGCGACTTAGTAGCGGACTCTTTGGGCGATCGTCGGTGACGATGATTGGTCGCCCCCGATAGCAGACATCCGGAGAAGTGGGAGATATACACCACCGGTGGCGATGCGCTTCATCCTCTTGACGCAAAGTCTGCAGATTCTCCTTCAGCGGCATTGTGATGGACACCGGCAAGACGCATAGGAAACGGTCTTCCGAGGCCGTCTACAGAATCCGCCTTCGCTCAACGCCGCCTGCGTGCGCGTCGCAAATGCAATATCGGCCAGACGCCCGCTTCAATTTCCCCGATGCCGACAGGCTTGCGATCCGGCACCGTCGCCGCAGCGCGTTGTCACGTGACAACTAGCGATATAGAACTCGCTACACCTAGCAAGTCCCTGCTGGTCGATCCACGCGATGTCTTGGATCGCCAATAGGCCGATCGAACTGCGTGTCGACTCAAAAAAATCGTATCGTTTATCACAAAACACGTCTCATTTGACACGCTATCACGTGGAACATCATTATCCAGACACGATAACGCACGTCAAGTTCATGCGCCCCTATTTCATCCGTCGCACGCACCCGTTTTGCGTGAAACAACGTGAAGAAAGTGGCGCAACCCATTGCTAGACAACGGTTTCCGAACGCCCCCTCTTTTTCAAAATTGTTTCACGCCCTGCTGATTTGCGCCGTCTCTCCTCGCCGACGCCAAGGAATTTGCGCCTCAAGCCCCATCGAGAACGTGTGGCGCAATGCCGATTCCCTCGACCGTCGGAGCGGCGGCCAACACAACAAGATGCGATATCTGTCCCGCCCCCTACCCTATGTCATTGCCTCTGGATGTCGAATCGCCTCTTTTATTGGGGTCATATCATATCGCCAGAATTAGTGTGCCTCCGCAGGATAGAGACACGCGCGGCGCGGGCATGCCTACCCAAGACATCAACCGGCTCGACCAACATCGATCGCTGACATATCCCCGGCTAATCCAGCACCTCCTCATAGGGCGACACTGAAGATACGGCATCGGTGTCAAGACCCCCACCCCGGCATCCGTCCATAACGGTTGTCACGTGACAACAACCCGATGGTTTGCGCAAAAGTGACCTGGACCCAATCGAACACGACCAACTCATATATTGCACGGATTTCTTCGCACCCGTACCGTCTACAGTAGTTACGCTAAGGCAAGAGATGGGTGCCCAAAATCAACGCTTGGGTGCGTTGTCACGTAACAACCCGCATCAGTGCCAGTGCCAGTGCCAGCCGTCATATCTGAACGCAGGGCGCCGTAACGAGAATCGAGGAAGAAGAAATTGTCGGCATTACCATCTCGCGTCGTGTCTGCATGCTTCCCACCCAGCAGCATTTGGGGCTCTAACCCGCCAAATCGGCTTGTCACGTGACAACTTTAGATCCCGACGCAGCCCAGAGCGGTTCACAAGCCGATTGCCAACTTGCGCCGGAATTTCCAACGATGGCGAGACCGCATTCGGGATCAGCACTGTGACCCATGGTCACTATCGACACTGAAGTCATTAGCACCTTCCATCTCGAATGGAATGTCATATGTTTTATTTCTCATTCGCGTTCGAATTACAAGTAACTTTCTATCCATTTGATTAGCTTGTCACGTGACAACAACATCTATCCGAAAATCCTTCTGTTCATCCAATACTTTTCTGGACTTTTTAGCAATATCTGCATATATTACGCAAAACTCCTTGGAGGAATTTAATGGCTTTCAAGATCGCCGTCAGTAATCAAAAAGGTGGTACTGGAAAGACCACCATCTCCGTCAATATTGCTGCAGCCTTCGAGGCGGGCGGCAACAAGGTCGCCTTGATCGATGCCGACCCTCAAGGCACGTCGGTCAGATGGGTGACGAGCGGCGAAAATACGCTGCCGATGACAGTTCTGTCGCTGGCCCCCGCCGGCCGTGGCATCGGCGGCGAGATCAAGAAGCAGGATGCAAATTTCGATGTGATCGTCGTCGATTGCCCCGGCAACCTCGAAGACCCGCGCATCGCATCCGTGCTCGAAGTCGCCGACTTCTGCCTCGTGCCGCTGTCCCCATCGCCGGCCGACCTGTACAGCACCGTCGCGATGATTCGTATGATCGAATCGATGCGTGCTGTTCGTAACCCGAATTTGTCTTCCGCGCTGATGCTGAATAGCGTCAATGGAAAAACTAAAATGCGAGAAGAAATTTTAAAAATTCTAAGGGCTGAAGAAATAGGGGAGCATCTGCTCGACAGTCAGATTGCGCAACGCGAGGTCTACCGGCAGACATTTGCCCTCGGCACCACGATCCATCATCACAATCGATACCTGAAGGGACTGAAGGAAGCCCGCGCGGAAATCGAGAGACTGGTCACCGAAATGGCCCAATACATCGCGTCGACGCGCGCTACGGGAGCCGCTCATGGCTAAGGACACATCGAAAGACAAGAAGCCGACCGGCAACCTGCATCTCGCAGCAGGCTTGCTGCGCGGGCTCGCACAGGAAAACGCAGCGCTGGAAACGCGCCTGCCCGAGCCGACGCCCGCGTCGAATCCTCCCGTCGAAGCCACAACCCCCGTCATCTCGACCGCCGTCCCCCCATCCGACGCGCTCGATCTCGGCGCGCCGCAGAAGGTTGCGGTCAAGGACTGCATCCCGAACCCGTTCAACCCGCGCGTGTTCTATTCCGAGTCGAGCCTGCACGAACTCGCACTGACGCTGAAGCGGGAAGGGCAGATCGAGCCGATCAAGGTCACGCGTCTTCCGGAATTTCCCGGCAAGCTCGTCGTGATCGACGGGCAACGCCGCTTGCGCGCGACGAGCATCAACGGCGACGAGACGATCAACGCGACGTTTCGCACGGACCACACGCCCGAGCAGCTCTACACGATCGCGTATCGCGCCAACCACGACCACGAACGCCAGACCATCTTCGACGATGCAGTCGCATGGAAGCGTCTCCTCGACGAAAAGGTATTCCCCGACCAGAACACGCTCGCGGAGAAAATCGGCAAGGACAAGGCATCGATCAGCAAGACACTGTCGCTGAACGCACTGCCGAACACACTGCTCGAACGGATGGCCAGCGCGAACGATGTGGTCGGGCTGCAGGCCGCGTACTTCCTGAAACTAATTTTCGAGCGCCTGGGCGAACCAGCTGCCGACCGTCTGCTCACGGCGGTGATCGACCGGAAAAAGTCCGTGCGCGACCTCGAGAATTTCCTGCGCGCACAGAGCGACGGCAACAAGAAGACCGGGCGCACGCGTTACAGCGTTCGCCACGATTTCGCGCTTGAGTCACGCGCGATCGGCCAGTTGAAGACCTATCCGGACGGGCGTCTGGATCTGCAACTGAAGGGGGTCGATGCGTCCCACCAGGAAGCGCTCGCCGACCGGCTCAAGAGCGTGATCGACGCATACGTCGCTGATCTGGCGGTAGCCGCGCAAAAATAAGAGAAGGCGACCAAAGCAAAGGCCTCGCACCTGCATGGCACCGCGCGGCCGGATGAAGTCCGGTGCACGGCGCATGGCAGGCTGCGAGGCCTTGATCAGTTGGTCGCGAGGCTGCTTTTCAGCAGGAATTCCAGCAAGTCGTCCGAGGTCGGTTCGCCCCAGGTATCGAGCGCCAACCATCGGAAGAAGCTGGTTTGCGCCAGCTTACTCGCCTTCTTCTTCGGCGACAGCGTGAGATCCTTCGAACCGGCCACCGTTTCGTTGTAGCGCTCGATCAGCTTGGTCTGGTCGTCGATCTCCAGCTCGCGGAAATACGCGCCGGCTTCATCGACCTTCGCCGCCAGGTATTTGTCGCGAATCTGTTCCTGCTTGCTCTGCCTGGATTCCTTTGTCGGCGCGGCCGTTTCGGTCCCCTGACCGTCGGCCAACGTATAGCCGTGCGTCAGCGCCTTGCGGAAATACGCGGCCACGTTGTCGACCGGCGCTGCGTTCTTCTTCGTAGTCCGATTGAGCGTATAGGCGATCGCCGCCTTGATGCGCTGCACACCGTACTGCGTGATCAACCGGCGCGCTTCCGAACGCGGGATGCCGAACTTGGCGACCTCGTCAACGAGTGCTTCGTTCTTGACGTCGCCTTCCTCGACCGTATCCGCGCTCTGCTTGCGCGTCACCTTGAACTGTACGGCCTCCACGCTGCGACCTGACTTGTGTTCGATCAGCTCGAGCGTATGGTCGGAAACTTCGTTCACCTCCTGAATGCACGGCACCAGGACCTTGCTCTTGAAGAGCTTGTACTCCTTGTACGACTGCGACGCCTTGTCCTGACCGAGAATGAGGTCGCGGAATTTCGGCAGCGGGATCTTTGCCGTGATGCCGATCCCCTCGTAGCGCACCGTGTTTTCCCAAAGGGCAAGCGAGTGCGAACGCCGAAACTCGCGCGCGATCCGCATATCGATGAGCGCGTAGATTTCCGGATTGAGTAGCTCGCTGCGAATCTGGTCGGAGAAGCTGTACTTCAGCACCGATTGCTCGAGCTCGGCGCCGGCGAGCAGGCCCGACGCCTTCCACACCGTCGAGCGATCCGCGGCAAGGTAGTCCCAGTTGACGACGGTACTGATCAGCGAGTTGACCGTATCCTTCACATACTTCGTGTTGTTGCTGTTCAACCCGCTCTCGTGCGACAGCGCGGCGATCGAGATCGAGAAGCTGGTCCGGCCGGGTTCGAACGCTTCCTGACGAAGGGCGTTCTTGATCAGCGAGCTGAACATCTTGCGCTGCTGCAGGCCGATCTTTCCGGACTTCGGAGCGATATGAATTGCCTGGACCGCCTTGCGCAGCAGATCGGGGGGCTCGGGCGTCTGAAATAGCGAAACCTGCTTGTCGGAGCCTTTGATTGCGGGCTTGCGCGGCATCGTGATGTCCGGAGAAGGTGACCGTATTGATGGCGGACTTTATACCTTTTCGAGTTATCGGGCAATGCCTTCTTCTCCAGTATCACTTCCAATATCGCCGATAACACCGCGTCTTAAAAGGAAAAATTCCATTTTTACGATTTGTGCGGAACCCCATATCCATATACCTTTCCGCCAAAATCAGCTCCCAAAACCTGCTACCTGTGTGGTCTGTAGCCAGAATCCGGCACGGGACTTGCCCAACTGAAGGTAGCCATTCATGGGAAATAATCCGGAAGAACGGGATCGCTGAACTCGATTCGTGGTGCCCTGCAACACGGTCTGCATTCCCCCATAACACACTACCTTTAGCACATCCCATGAATGGTTACCTATCCCGATCCTCCAACTCGGCGTTTTGCCTTCATCTGCGCTCGGCAACCGAAAATACCTCCCATGAATGACTACCTTGGGATTTCCCCACAGAAGGTCACCTTTCCGCCGGCCTGATACTGTTTATGGGACCCCAGTTCCGAGGGGACAAGCAGGACTAGATCATTCTGTCCGCGACGGCACCCATAAATGACTACCTGGAATCCATCCCATAACCGGCAACCCCACATGAAATGCTGTGCCCGCCACCGTAGACGAAACAGCAAGGACGCACCATAAATGGGTACCAATAGATTCCCCCCATAAAAGGTTACCTGAGGCGTTTTTGGGCCAAAATCCCATAGCAGGCTACGCGTGCCCCATATCCACAACCCCCATTTCCCACAGCGCGGTACCCGATTCCCCAAATCCACAGACCTGAAACCCCATACCCTTCCGCCTGTGCCCCCATAAATGGGTACCGAACACCTGTCAAACCCTTGCCAGACAAGGCTGTGAGCCGTCTAAAAGTAGTTAAAGAAGTAAACGTGGTTTACCAAAGATGTAAACACACGTGTGCCTGTGCAGAAAAAGCAACCCCATAAACCGCTACCAAAGCGAACCGGTGAGGCTCGACGAGCACAGCAATTCTGGGCCTAATGCCTGTGGGACCCTCAATCTCGGCCTTATTTTGCAAGCGTCCGAGGCCTGGCAAGGCTCCCCATGAAGGTGAGTACCTACTAACAAACACTCAAACGTAGAAACTTATGGGAGGAAATCCCCGCTTTCAGTCCCCAGGTTCCCATTTATGGGATCGAAAAAGGGCCCCCAGCGGTATGTTTCCCATCCGGGATTACCCGCAGACTACGGACGCTGCGGCCAACAAGGGAGTGCCGCCGGTTCTCGTCATGGCAGTGAGAAATCATTGGAATTCATTCTCAAGCGGTTTTTTTAGCGTTCGAGTCGGTGCTTCCGTGGAAAAGTCTTCGACTGTCACGTGTTGGTCTGTCTGGGGCTTTCTGCTCCATGACCCGTGCACAGACGAAATGGGCTGGCTCTTGCACCGGTCACTCTCCGTCGCGGTTTTCTACCTTTGAACCGGCATCGGAATTGCCACTGTGTCTCGACCGGCGCGACGAAAACCCATCGCTGTGCCGAGCGAGACGCCAACCGCGCCGCTAGATAACAACAATCCTGGCAACTGCCTCGAACGTGAAGCTGGCGCCATCAATATGGCTCACCCTCATCGAACCCGTGCTCGAATCCCGAAAATTCTCACCGCCCGAAGTTACCGCCTCCTGTAAAAGCTCACCTACAAGGCGTCTGTCGGACGAACAAACCATGCACGCGACGCCCCCGCACCAGATGCAGTCATCCGATGGAAAAGCTGTGAGGCACGCGCGCAGCGCCTGGTGTGTCGCCGTCCTTGCCGCATAGACTCGAGACTCTTCGCGACGTCGGTACGATGACTAGCGTCGCGCATTCGCTCATACGACCATTAGCGTGGTGCCCGTGCCAATCGTGAACAAATGCCTATCGAAGCGTTCACCTTGAGCGGCGGAGGTCGTCTCTACCCGCAAACGTCATCTCCCACATCTGGCGACGAATAGAACCGAACAGGTAGCCACGCGTGCGACGATCGGTTACCCGATCGTTCGCATTGTGTCGACGTGCGGGAAATGCGGCAGGCTCGGTACAGAATGAAGCGTGGTCGTTTATGGGAGGAACCGTCGTTCGCGCGACAGCGAATCGCAACATGGCGCACAGGTTCGCGATTCCGTTGCATATCCCGCTCATGAGGCGACGATCGCGTTGCGCGAGCAGCAGATTCCACGGGTGAAACAGTCGGCGTCGCGCGAGTGCGTAAAGCACCGAAATCGATCTCATCCTCATCGGCAATCTGCACCGTATCGGTGGAACGATCCGCTTCGTTACACGGTTGCGGCGGTCGTGCACGCTGCGTGATTCCCGAGCACGATGCATCACCTGGCCCCTGCGAAACGCGGGGCGGACGTGCGCGGAACACATGACGATACGACGCCCCATACGCGTATTCCCAACAATGTATGCATGATGGCGCCACATTTTTTTCAACGCGGTTATGATGCAAAGGCCCTGACCGCGACATGAAGACCGACCAGGGGCAGGGGCGGTATCTCGATGTGCTTTCACTCCGTGACCAATCAGAAAAGAGAGTTCAGCGATGCGAATCCAGATCAAAAAACTGACGCTGGCTGCGACGGCAGCCGCGTTCCTCTTCGGCTCCGCCGCTCCGGTGTTCGCGCAGACCGACGCCAGTGCACCGGCCGCATCCGCCGCATCGGATGCGAAAGCCGCGAAACGTGAAGCACGCAAGGCAGCACGGGCAAAACGCAAAGCCGAACACAAGGCAGCGCGTGCGAAGAACAACGCCGAACTGAAGAAACTCGAAGACGCTGGTTACAAGCCGGCGGCCAACGATCCGAACTATCCGCAGAATCTGCAGAACGCTGAGAAGAAGGCGGGCGAAGCCGCTGGCGCAAGCCAATAAGCGTTCCCCCCACGAGACAAACCCCGGCACGAGCCGGGGTTTGTCGTTTCTGCTGCCGAAACGCGATGCGCGACCGGTCACCATGGAGGCGTGATATCCGAGTCAATTGATTCGATATCCTTTGTTTCTTGGTGAGGTGAATGCCAACTCGATTCGTTTAGTCTTCCTGTGCTCCTTGAGCGACACGCCCAATTCTGCTTGTTCAGTCTAAGAGGAATCCTACGGATTACAACAGATCGTTAGATGAATCACGAGGCGAGAAGCGATCATTCGCGAGCAATACCACTCCGCGCAAAGGCACATGAAACCCGCACCAATCGAGCTGGTGCGCATTGCGCAACGACTGTCGCCGACATACCGGCTTGATCAGCGCCGCGCATCCGCCGTTGCGTTCCCCGTTGCTTTCAGCCAGTCCTTGAATGCCCGCACGGCTTCGTCTTCCGCGCGTGCAGCCGCCACGTAAGTGAAATAGCGCCACGGCGGTAGTGCCGGTTCGCTGAACGGCTGCACCAGCCGGCCTTCGGCGATGTCGTCCGCAACGAGGGCGATCGGCCCCATTGCGACGCCGAGGCCGTCGAGCGCGCCTTGCAGCGTCAGATAGAAATGCTCGAGCGTGAGCGAATGCCGCGGCACCAGATTCGCGTGCCCGGCCGCCGCGAGCCACTCGGGCCACATACCGGGGTACGTCGCCGCATGCAGCAGTGTGAAGCCGGCGAGATCGGCCGGCGTACGCAACGGCCGACCCTCGAGCAGCTTCGGCGCGCATACGGGCAGCCGGATTTCGGATAGAAACTCTTCGGCAACATATCCGTCGATCGCCTGCGGGCCGCCGCGGACGATCAGGTCGACCTTGTCGCGCAACTTCTCGATGGGCTCGTTCGACGTCGACAGCCGCACCTCGATGGCCGGATGCGCAACCTGGAACGACGACAGCTTCGGCACGAGCCAGCGAAGCGAAAACGTCGCGGGCGCGCTGACGCGCAGCACGCGCTGCTGCCCCTGGCCGAAATGCTGCGCGGTGGCGAGCGCGATCCGGTCGAACGACGCACCGACCTCAGCAAGGTACATGCGACCGGCGTCGGTCAGTTCGACGCGCCGGTTGTGGCGCTCGAACAGTGGTCGGCCAAGCCATGCCTCAAGTTGTTGAACATGCCGGCTGATCGCGCCATGCGTCACGCACAGCTCGTTGGCGGCGAGCGTGAAACTGCCGAGGCGGGCCGCGGCTTCGAACGCGCGCAGCGAATTCAATGGAGGGAGTCGTCGGGCCATGCATCGTTTCGCGTGAAATTTATTCACACGACTGCTCAGATTTAATCGTTTGATCGGGTGATCCTGCTCCGCCAATATGGCACACAAACGGCCAATGCGGCCGGAATGGATGTCTGGATTTCTCACATGGAGTATGGAGCATGCCGAACGTGGTGGTGGTGGGCGCCCAATGGGGTGACGAAGGCAAGGGACGCGTCGTGGATTGGCTGGCGGCGCAGGCCGATCTCGTCGCACGCTACAACGGCGGCCACAACGCGGGGCATACGCTGGTCGTCGGCGACAAGACGTACAAGCTCGCGCTGCTGCCGAGCGGCATCGTGCGCGGCAAGCGCGGTGTGATCGGCAACGGCGTGGCGCTCGATCCGGAAGCACTCCTGGCCGAGATCGGACGCATGGCCCAGCTCGGGCTGTCAGTGACGCCGGACAATCTGTCGATCGCGGAGAACGCCACGCTGGTCCTGCCGATTCACCGTGTTATCGACCAGGCGCAGGAGCGTCTACGTCGCGAACCCATCGGCACCACGCTGCGCGGGATCGGGCCAGCTTACGAGGACAAGGTCGGGCGCCGCGGGCTGCGGGTCGCCGATCTGGCGGAGCCGTGCCAGCTTGCCGATAAGCTCGACGTGCTGGTCGATCACCACAATGCATGGTTCCGCGGCCTGGGGCTCGAGCCGTGCTCGCGCGACGCGATGCTGGCAACGCTGGTCGACATCGCGCCGAAGATCCTGCCGTTCGTGCGTCCCGTGTGGGCCGACCTCAATGACGCGAACGACCGCGGCGAGCGCATCTTGTTCGAGGGCTCGCAGGCCGTGATGCTCGACATCGACTGGGGCACGTATCCGTTCGTGACGTCGTCGGGCACTGTTGCATCGGCCGCGGCGGCCGGCACGGGCCTCGGCGCGTCCAAACTCGGCCATGTACTGGGTGTGACCAAGGCGTACGCGACACGCGTCGGCGGCGGACCGTTCCTCACCGAACTGACCGACGCCACCGGCGAAGCGCTGCGCGCGCGTGGCCAGGAGTTCGGCGTCAACACGGGCCGGCCGCGCCGCTGCGGATGGCTCGACGCCGCGCAGTTGCGGCAGGCGGTGCGGATTTCGGGCATCGATTCACTCGCGCTCACCAAGCTCGACGTGCTCGACGTGCTCGACGGCGTCAAGTCAATCCAGCTGTGCGTCGGCTACGAACTTGACGGCGCACGTGTCGACTATCTGCCCGCGAGCGTCGATGCGCAGGCGCGCGCAACGCCCGTCTACGAAACGTTCCCCGGATGGGACGGCACCGTGAAGGGTGTACGCGAGCGCGCGGCGTTGCCGCGTGCCGCACGGGATTTCATCGCGCGCGTCGAGACGATCGCGGGCGTGTCCGTGTCGATGATCACGACCGGCGCCGAGCGCGACGACACGATCGTGCTGCGCAATCCCTTCGACCCGATCTGAGCGTGACGCTACACGCGCGATGTGTGCCCCGGCAGGCCGCAATGCGGCCTGCAACGATCCGGTGCCGGTCGTCCTTCGACATGCGGCGCCGCATGAACGATCGCCCGCCAATGCGGCGCACGGCAAACTGGACACGTCTGCACCGCTGCGGTACTGTTCCGCACAATTCGCGCCAGACCGGAACGTGCCGGGGCGGGCGCCGCTGCAAGGCGATTTCAATCCCGGGGACATGTCGATGGACACGTTACAGATGATGCGCATTTTCGTCCGGGTGGCGGAGGAGGGCAGCTTCACGAGCGCGGCCCAGCGCCTGGACATCACCACCGCCTACGCATCGCGCTCGGTCGCGCAACTCGAAACGCACCTGCGCACCCGTCTGCTCAACCGGAGCACGCGCCGCATCGCATTGACGGATGCCGGACAGCGCTATCTCGACCGCTGCCAGCGCATCCTCGGCTATATCGACGAAGCGGAAGCCGAGGCGGCCGACGCGCAGGCGAAGCCGTCGGGCCGCTTGCATGTGCATGCGACGACCAGTTTCGGTCAGGCCTACCTGGTACCGGCGGTGGTGCGATACCGGCAGCGTTATCCGTCGGTGGCCGTCGAGCTCACGCTGTCGCAGCACGTGCCCGACATCATCGACGAAGGCTACGACGTGTCGCTCCAATTGAGTGCGACGGAGCTGCCCGACTCGGGACTGGTGTCGCAGCGGCTCGGCGATGTGCACAGCGTGCTGTGTGCGTCGCCGGCATACCTGAAGGAACGGGGCACGCCGCGCACCGTGCGCGATCTCGAATCGCATGCGTGCCTGCAGATCGTCACGCCGATCTTTCCGCGCGACCGGTGGCATCTTGACGGCCCTGATGGTCGCGAGACGTTCGAACTGCCGCTGCCGGATTTTCAGGTCAATATCGCCGATGCGCTCGGCGCCGCATTGCGCGCCGGCCTCGGGATCGGCTCATTGCCGATGTCGACCGCGGTGCCTGCACTGGCGAGCGGTGCGCTGGTTCGCGTGTTGCCCGAGTACCGGCTGCAGAAGCTGACGGTCTACACGCTGTATGCGTCGCGCCAGTACCTCGATGCAAAGATCCGCACGTTCGTCGATTTCCTGCGCGAATGCGTGCCCGAAATGCTGTCCGCCGACGAGGCGGCGCTGCGCGGTTCCTGCGAGTCCTGAGCGAAGGTGGACAACGAGTGACGGGTCGAATGACCCGGCACTCGCAGACGCGGTCCGTGAATCGACGTTTGGCCGTGCAGGATATTTTGCATACCGAACTTGATGGCGAGGGCGCGGCCGAGTTTTCGAAACGGTGGTGTATTGCGGAGCCGGCCGTGGCACACACATTCCGTCGTGCGCTTCGGTGTCGAACCCGTGACGCGCGAGACGGTCGCATAACGCATTCGCTCCATAAAACGACGACGCCACGGCTGCAAGGCCGTGGCGTTCGCTTCATGTGCATCGCAGCTCAGCAGCGGTGGAGATCCGCTGCGATATTACTGCTGCTTGTCCCAGAGCGTGCGCCCGAAGAACGTGAGCGTTCGATCCCACGCGATCTGCGACCACACCGGATCGAACTGCGTGCCGCCGATGCGGCCCGGGCCGACAGCCGTTTCGTTCGCGAACCCGTGATGCGCGAGATAGCGGTGGAATTCGACGTCGACCTTTGCGTCGGTCAGCTTCTTTTCCAGCGCATCGACCTGGTCGATCGCGAAGAACGCATCCTGCGTGCCCCAGTGGCCCATCAGCGGCACTTTGATCTTCGACGGATCGAGGTAGTCGAGCGGGGGGAAGCCATACCAGGTAACGCCGGCGTCCGCATCGGCGAACTGCAGCGACAGCAGCGTGAGAGCGCCGCCCATGCAGAAGCCGGTGATCGCCACGCGCGACGCGCGCGTCTTCAGGTATTGCACCGCGCCGGGAATGTCCTGCGATGCCGCATCGCCGAAATCGAGGCCCGTCATCAGGTGATGCGCTTCTTCCTCCTCGACGGTCGACTTGCCGCGATACAGGTCGGGCACGAGCGCAATGTAGCCGCAGCGCGCGAGGCGATCGGCGACGCCGCGAATCTGGTCATTCAGGCCCCACCACTCCTGAATGACGACGACCGCGGGTGCACCTTCGGTCTTTTCCGGCGTGGCGAGGTAGCCCTGCAGTTCCTGGCCGTCCGGACGGCGAAACGTGATCATGGAACCGGATGTTTGAGACATGAAACCGCTCCTTTTCGAAAAATGCGATGAGTGCGGCATCGGATCGGCCAGCGAGTGGGTATGCCCGGTGAGTCGAGGCTTCGCTCGCGTTCGCTTCGGCCGGCGCCGACCACGCGGCCATTCTATGCGCAAACGCCGGCGGTCTGCGTGAACGGCGCGTTGCGGCGGCCGATCCGCGCCCACGCGTCGGTTGGGCTGCGTGCAGCGCGCATGTCGCGTGCACCGAAAGCGAAACACCCCGCCCCGGTGAACGGGAGCGGGGTGCTTCGTCGGCAGCGGGCGTATCGCGGTATGCGCAGCGTGCGGCGGTCTTACTGGCCGAAATAGACCGAGTCGTGAGCGTTCTGCTTGACCGCGATCGCGCGGCCAGTACGCACGCCGGCCGCAGCCTGTGCGCCGTAACCCGTCGAGTCGCTGTTCGTCACGCGTGCCTGCGCGGTCTGCAGCGCATTCGGATAGTGGACGTCGGACACTTCCGGCTTGTACCCGGCCTGTTCGAGCTGGACGAGTTCTGCGCGGACCTGAGCGCGCGTCAGTTGGTCCGATGGGTTCGACTGAGCGAATGCGCCAAGGGATGCGGACAGGGCAGCGGCAGCGGCGACTGCGTAGATGAACGACTTCATGGTGACCTCCGGTTTTCGTAGATTTCGCGCTTCGCTGGTTACGTTGAGCGGTTGATTGCATCGTAGCGATCGCGATACCGGTCGGGAATACACGTTCCAGCGAATAATTATTGCAACTGGGTAAACGATTCAAGGGAGAAATGGGGGTTTGTCTGATGATTGTTGGTGTGCATGATGGCGGTCGCGGGTTGCAGTTGGCGCAGCATCGTCGGCGGACCGGATGATTCGCAAGGCATGTTGGCGCAGAACCGATGGGCGGGCGCGCTCCGGGAGGGCGACCGTACGCCGATCCCGTTCAGTAGATGGCCAAATCGAATCGGATAACGAAGTATCGATGGCGGGCACGAAAATTCGCTTTCCCAATCGCGTTGCAATTGAGACAGGGCAGGTGCCGCTCTGCCGATGGTTATTCATCAGAAAAATTGTTACGTGACAACTTCATGACGTCAGCGAGCGGTTTGATATACGTGATTTCGCGATTTCCGCTCCACGGCGAATCTTCAACCACGCGTGATGGGGGCAGGGCCGCGAGCAGGGAAGCCGCTTCGCCGCCACCAAGAACTGCCGGCCGTCGGGGCGGCCACCGACCGAATTCGCCCGTCTTCGGCAAAACGCCTATAATGATTGGGCAAATTGCCGGAGAAGAGCCATGAGTACGATCGCGTTTCATCCGTCGGGCGTCGCGCACCCGCGCCAGGCCGAGTTCACGATCCTCGAGCAGCTGCTCGCGATTCGCGTGCGCTCGGGCGCCGATCTCGCCGAGCTGGCGAGCGCGCGCGTCGACGTCGCGGTGATCGACCGGCTGTCGGAGCGCGGCCTGAAGTCCGATGAACTCGCTTTCATCATCCCGCGGCGCACGCTGAGCCATCGCCGCCAGGCGCACGAGCGCCTGTCACCGGAGGAATCCGACAAGGCGATCCGGCTGGCGCGCATCGTCGCACAGGCGACGGCCACGTTCGGCGACCAGGACAAGGCGATGGCGTGGCTGCGCAACGGGCTCCAGCGCTTCGGCGGACGCACGTCGCTCGACATGTCGAGTACCGAGCATGGCGCGCGACTCGTCGAAGAAGCCCTCACGCAGATCGACGAGGGGTACTTCGCTTGACGACGCTGTGGCGGATCAGCAATTACGCGGACCTGAAAGGCGTCGGCGGATTGCGGGCCGGCGGGCGCTGGCATTTTGCCGGGCAGCCCGTCGTCTACCTCGCCGAGCATCCGGCGCTCGCGCTGCTCGAGACGCTCGTTCACTTCGAAATCGCCACCGTCGCGCAATTGCCGAGCGGATACCAGTTGCTTCGCATCGAGGTGCCTGAATCGGTGGACGTTGCCGAGATCGCGGATGGCGATGCGCCGGCCGACTGGCGAGAGAACGTCGACTGGACCCGCAGTGCCGGGACCGAGTGGTTGCATACGCAACCGAGCGCCTTGCTGCGCGTCCCGAGCGTCGTCGTGCCGCACGCGCATAACTTTCTGTTGAATCCGCTGCATCCTGCCGCAACCGACATCCGCATCGCGGAAGTCATTCAGTCGCCGTATGACACCCGCATTCTGCGGCTGATCCAGTCGAACAAGGGCGAATAGGACTGACCGCACGTCGTTGCGTGCACAACGCCGATCAGCATTCTCGCGTGCGCGATCGGCGCCCGCATCGGGTGCCCGCGTCAGCCGGATTCGCGTAACCGTTCACAAGCTGGCGAGACCAAGCATCGCGCTGACATCGGCATGCGGATGTCCGTCGAGCAACGGGCGGCGCGCATATGTGTTGCGCAGCACGTGTGGACTCAGGTCGGCTGCGTGAAAGCCGCTCGCGTGCAGCCAGGCAAGCGGCCGCGCAGCTCGAAGTCGCCGATGATCGTGCCGGTCTGCGGTTCGAAGCGGGCACGGCGCTGCGCGTCACCGACATGGAACATGAAGGCGGCGCATGGCAGCAACGATCGACGAACAGAACGACCACGCATCGTGGCAAGTGGCCGGGATTTTTCGATTTACTCTGTGATGTCGATTGCGGTCGCGCGCTGACCAGCCGCGAGGCGGAGCCGTTCGACGTCTGCTGGATGATGGCATTCGACAAAATCGACAGCGATCCCGGCGTGCATGTCCGACGACATCGAGCTGATCGCGAGAAGCCGATTATCTGGCTGCACCGACGGCTGGCCGACACACGTTCTTTGGGACGCCTACAGGAATGGTCGCTTTCCGTGCTAGCAGATACTTCGTGCGCCGATTCATGCCATCGAGCGACGCCAATCACGCGCCGAGCGCGATGTTTGTCAAACAGTGTGAGTCAATCGTCAGCATTTGCAACTGAAGTAACAGTCCCCGCAATTCGATGGTTTTGGACGTTGGCGCGGCTACATTAGCTCCACCTGCCGCACGTCGCGGCGAGGCATGCGACCAGCCGCATGACGGCGGCCCGCAGCAACAACGTCTTTGGGGAGAATGACCATGAACAAGATTCGCACGATTCTGCTTGGTGCCGCGCTGACGGCAATCGCATCGGCTGCTTTCGCACAAACGGCGCAGACGGGCGCGGAAGGTTCCGCCGGCGTCGGCGCACAAGTCCAGACGCCGCTGCTCGGCGGTGGTGTGGGCGTGCAGGCAGGTGCAGGCGCGAATGCCGCGGGCTCGGGTTCGGGCGCAGGCAATCTCGTCGGCGGTGCGCTGAACGGCGTGGGCAAGACGGTTGGCGGCGTCGGCTCGGCAGCGGGCAACGCGGTCGGTGGCGCGACGCAGGCAGTCGGCTCGGCCGCCGGCTCGGCGAAGGATGCCGCGGCATCGGCCGTGCACGCGACGAAGTCGCACGTGAAGCATGTCGCGAACTCCGCGAAGAGCCACGTGCAAGGCGCGGTATCGACGGCGGGTGATGTCGCCGGTGGCGCGAAGGCAAAGGCCGGCGAAGCGCTCGAGGGCGCGACGAACGCGGTGCAGGGCGGCGCTTCGGTCGGCGTGAAGGGTTCGGCGTCGGCACAAGGCGGCGCGCTGTAAGCGATACGCTTCCCGCCAAGGCCCGGCCCGCTTCGATGCGGGCCGGGCTTTTTTCATTGGGCGCGCCGCGCATCGTGGTCGCGTTGGTGTGCCGTGGATCGAAACAGGCGGTCCGCACACCCTCTGCCCATTGCTTGCTCACCGTGCTTAAATAGCGAGGCTCCCGATCGCCGGGCCGCCCTCGGGCGGCGCAGGTCGATTCAGGCAAGCATGTCCGAGCGGCATCGTGACGACAGACGACTCCAAAGTGCCGCCCCGGCCTGCCCGGCGTGGTCCGATAACATTCCGAGGCATCACGATCATGACCATCCTGTTCCGTCTTCTCGCGCTCGCTTGCGTGCTGTGGCTCGCGGCGTGCGCGTCGCCGCCCCCGACTTCGGCGAGCGCACCGGCCAGCCAGGATGCCGGCGAACGTCGCGGGCTCGGCACCGCGTGGGGCGAGTCGGTGCATTCCGAAACCCGCAAGGTCGATTTCAAACGCGCGGATCCGACGACGCCGACGGATCTCGCGTCGGTCTACTACAACGATGCACTGCCCGGGCATCCGCCCGCGTCGCGGATTCGCCGGTTGCCGACGCGCGTCGCGCTCGCGAACGGCGACATCGCGTTGTCGTTCACGGACGAGAAAGGCGCGCCGCTGCGTCTCGCGCGCAGCGACGGCCGCTGGCACATGGCGGGTGTCGAAGGCGCACGCTATATGATCGTGCTGCGCAACCAGGGGCGCCGCGCGTTCGAGGTCGTGTCGACGGTCGACGGGCTCGACGTGCTGTCGGGGCGGCCGGGCAGCTATGCGAACGGTGGCTACGTGCTGTATCCGGGCCGTACGCTGACGATCGAGGGCTTCCGCAAGAGCCGCGATGAAGTCGCCGCGTTCCGCTTCGCGTCGGTGCCCGACAGCTACGTCGCGAATTCGAAGTACGGCGATACGGCGAACGTCGGCGTGATCGGCGTTGCGCTGTTCGCACAGAAGGAAAGCGATGAGGAAGCGTTGCGTCGCAATGCGAATCCGTTCCCGGGCAACGACGACGGCTTTGCGCCGCGACCCGCGCCGCGCCGCGAGTGACACGCACGGGACGAATGTCGAGGGTGCCGTCAGCCGTCGACTTCAGAAGATCATCCGAGGCATCGCGACCGCCGTGTTTCGGGGCGCAGGTTCGTCGAGGCTGCGCGATCACGCGCGGATTGAGGGCGTGGAGTCGTGCACCTTCCCGACGCCCGCTTTCAGGTACCATCCCGACCCGCTGGCGACAGGTGGCATCATCGCCTGGACGAGCGTTGCATCGCGACGATGCAACGGCGACGGTCCGGTTCGTACCTCGCCCGCGTTGCGTCGCTCGACGGCGCACAATGCTTGTCGACATCGCCCCTTCGTCCTGAAACAGAGGAATCTTCGTGAAGTTCATCCACGCGGCAGACATTCATCTTGACAGCCCGTTGCACGGCCTGAGCGCGTATCCCGACGCGCCGGCCGCGCAGTTGCGCAACGCGTCGCGCGAGGCGCTGCGGCAGCTCGTGGATCGTGCGATCGAAGAGGCGGTCGCGTTCCTCGTGATCGCCGGCGACCTGTACGACGGCGACTGGAAGGACCACAACACCGGCATTTTCTTCGGCCAGCAAATGGGGCGCCTGCGCAAGGCCGGCATTCGCGCATTCGTGCTCGGCGGCAATCACGATGCCGAAAGCGAGATGACGAAGAAGCTGACCTTGCCTGACAACGTCACCGTGTTCGGCCATCGCAAGCCGGAAACCCATCGGCTGCCGGAATTCGACGTCGCGCTGCATGGGCAGAGCTTCAAGGACAAGGCCGTCGTCGACAATCTCGCGATCGGCTATCCGGATCCCGTGCCGGGCCATTACAACATCGGCGTACTGCACACCGCGCTCGAAGGCTATGCGGCGCATGCGAACTATGCGCCGTGCACGCTGGCGGAACTGCACGCGAAGGGCTACGACTACTGGGCGCTCGGCCACGTGCACGAGTTCCAGCAATGGTCGGGGCCGTCGACCGTCGTGTTTCCCGGCAACCTGCAGGGTCGCCATATCCGCGAGACGGGCCGCCGCGGCGCGGTGCTCGTGACGGTCGAGCAGGGGCGCACGCAGGTCGAGCGCCTGTACCTCGACGTGCTGCGCTGGGAAGCCCTGTCGGTCGACGCATCCGATTGCTTCACGGTCGCCGACCTGTCGAGAAAGATCGGCCAGTCGCTGGAGGCGCTGTTGACCGTCGACGGTCACGTGCCGCGCGCGGTGCGCGTGACGGTCACGGGGCGCACGCCCGCGCACGGTCTTTTCTTCGGCCGTGCGCCCCAATTGCGCGCGGAGGTGCTGAATCAGATCGGCATCATCGGCAACGAACGGCTGTGGCTGGAGAAGGTCCGTCTCGCGACATCCGCGCCCGAGCAGCCGCAGGGCGAGAGCGAGCAGCTCGAGGCGCTGGAGGATCTGAAGCAGATTCTGGCCGACGCCGCGCACGATCCGGATTTTCTCGCGCTGCTCGAACGCGACCTGAAGCCGTTCGTCGGCAAGGTGCGCAGCGACGTGAAGGAAGAGGTGCCGCTGCTGACGATGGCGCGCGCGGGCGAACTCACGGCGCTGGTCGAGCAGGTCGGTCCCGCGTTGCTCGCGCGGCTGGCGAGGGGGGAATAAGCGATGCGCATCAGCCAGCTCGATCTAATCAAGTACGGCAAGTTCACCGACGAGACGCTGCGCTTTCCGTCGGCCGGACAGGATTTTCACGTGATCGTGGGGCCGAACGAGGCCGGCAAGTCGACGATCCGGACGGCCGTGTCGGAACTGCTGTTCGGGATGAAACTGCAGACGCCGCTCGACTTCCTGCATGCGACGCCCGACCTGCGGATCGGCGGCGTGCTGGAGGGGGGCACCGGCGCGCTTGCATTTCATCGCGCCCGCGGGCGCAGCCCGTTGCGCACGCCCGCCGACGACAAGCTGCCGGACGACTACCTCGCGGCCATCCTCGACGGCGCGACGCGCGAGTTTTTCGAGCAGATGTTCGGGCTCGACCATGGGCGGCTCGTCGACGGCGGCCGGAGCATTCTCGATGCGTCCGACAAGCTCGGCCAGGTGCTGTTCGAATCGGCGGCGGGTGTCGGCACCCTCGGGCCCGTGCGCGAGGAGCTCGACGCGCGTGCGGGCGAGCTGTGGGCGCCGCGACGCAGCGGCAGCGCGTTCGCGCACGCCGAGACGTCGTTCAACGAAGCGGTCGGCGAACTGAAGGCGGTCCAGGTGCGCACGCGTGACTGGGTCGATCGCAAGGAGGCGCGCGACGCGGTCGAGCAGGAGATCGAGCACGCGCGCGTGGAGCAGCGCCGCCTCGAAGCGCTGCGTTCGAAGCTCGAGCGTGTGCGGCGGCTGGCGCCATACCTGAAGGAACTGACGATCAAGGAAGCGGCGCTTGCCGAACTGGGCACAGTCGTCGAGCTGCCGCCGACCGCGTATGCCGACTTGCTGAAAGCGCAAGGCGATCTCGCGGCGGAACAGAAGGTGCTCGAGGAGCGTCGCACGGACCTGTTCGCGAAACGCCAGGCGCGCGATGCGATCGATCCGGACGCCGATGCGCTGGCGCTCGAAGGCGACATCGAAGCGCTCGACCGGTTGCGCGGCGCATGCATGAATCACGCTCAGGATCTGCTGTTGCTCGGCGCGGACGTGGAGCGGCATCTGACCGCCGCGGGCTCCGCGGCCGCGCAGCTCGGCTGGCCGATCGACGAGGCGTCGCTGCGCGCGGCATTGCCGACCGCGCTGTCGCTGACGACTGTCGCGAATCTCTTGCGCGACCACGGCGCGCTGCATCAGGCGCTGGCCGGCGCGCGGGAATCGCTCGACGAACGCATGCAGGAACTCGCGCAGGCGCAGGAACAACTCGCGCGTCTGTCTACCGTCGATGTGCCGGAAGTGCTTCGTGCCGCGCTCGCCGATGCGCAGGGCTTTCGCGGTAGCGGCCAGCGCGAACTGGCGCTCGAGCGCGACATTGCCGCCGCCGAGCGCACGCTCGCCGACGCGCTCGATGCGCTCGGCCAGTGGCGCAGGCCGGTCGACGCGCTGCGTGTGCTCGACGTGCCGTCGGCGGCGCGGCTCGGTGCGCTGCTCAACGAAGCAAGCGAGCGCGCGAGCGCGGCGGCCGCCGCGCGCGATGCACGGGACGGCGCGCAGGAAGAATACGAGCGGCTCGAACTGCAGGAGAGACATTTCGCGGAGACCCACAAGGTCGTCACGACTGCCGAAGTGCTGGCGGCGCGCGCGCGTCGCGACGGCGCGTGGGGCGACATCCGCAACGGCGTGGTCGATCTGGCAACGGGCGCGCCGGCCGTCGACGATGCGATCCGGCTCGCCGACGAACTCGTCGACGCGCAGCTCGGCGCCACGCAAGCGGCGGCGACGCTGCAATCACTGCGTCAACAGGTCGAATCCGCGCGTGCCATGCTGATGCGCAGACAGTCGGCCATGGACGAGCGCGAACGCGAACTCGCCGTGCATCGCGACGTGTGGTCTGAATTGGCGACGACGGCCGGCGTGCCCGGCATGCCGCTGGCGGCGATGGGCGACTGGCTCGCGAAGCGCGACACGGTGTTTGCCGCGCAGTTCGAACTTGACCGCCAGCGCCGCGAATTCGCGACGATCCGCGATGCACGCGCCGGCGCGGAAGCCGCGTTGCGTTCGGCGCTGCGCCTGGTCTCGCGCGGCGGCGACGCCGACGGGTTGGCGGCACTCATCGCGATCGCCGAGACGTTCGTGCAGTCGGCGGAGAAGACGCTTGCGCAGAAGGACAGCCTCGAGGACCGCGCGCGCGAAGCCGAACGCGGATGCGCGACGGCCCGTTCGCGCGCGGGCCAGGCCCAGGCCGCCTACGATGCGTGGCAAGCACAATGGCGCGACGCGCTCGCCGACGCGAAGCTGTCCGCGAACGCGGTGACGCTGGCTGCGGCGGAAGGGGCGCTCGGGCTCGCGAATGCGGTGACGGAAGAGCTGGCCGCCGCCGATGCGCCGCGCAACCGGATCGCCGCGATTCGTGCCGAGCTGGCTGCGCTCGAGGCCGGTGCCCGGCGGCTGGCCGAAGCGCTCGAACCCGAATGGCTGGCGAGCGGCAACTGGCTGGACGTCGCGCGCCGATTGACGATGCGCGTGGCGGCCGCACGGGAAACCGCGCGTGCAATCGATCGTGCCGACGACGCGGTGCGGCAGGCCGACGGCAAGGTCGCCGACGCGGCCGCCGCGGTGGCGGGTGCGGACGCACGCATTCAGCCGTTGCTGCAACTGGCCGGCGTCGCGTCGATCGACGCGGCGCTGCCGCTGGCCGAACGATCGGATCGCCAGCGCCAGCTTCGACAGGCCGTCGATGTCGCGAAGGAGGCACTGGTGCGCGATGGCGACGGGTTGTCCCAGTCGGCCGTCGAGGCCGAGGTCGCGGAACAGGACATCGCCGACGTGCCCGCGCATCTTGAGGCGGTGAAGCAGTCGCTCGACGACGTCGGCAAGCGCCTGAACGCGCTCGCGCAACAGCAGGTCGTCGCCCAGCAGGCATTCGGCGCGATCGACGGCCAGGCGAACGCGGCCGTGGCCGAGGCGAAGCGGCAGGAAGCGCTGGCCGCGATGGGCGACGCGGCTGAACAGTATCTGGAAGCAGCGACCGCGAGCCGTCTGCTGAAGTGGGCGACCGATCGCTATCGCGACCAGAAGCAGGGGCCGATGCTGCGCCGCGCGGGCGAGATTTTCGCGGGGCTGACGCTGGGCGAATTCGCGCGGCTGACCGTCGACACCGAACGGACGCCGCCTGCGCTGTACGCGCGACGCACGAAGGGCACGTCGGTCGAGGTCGCCGGCCTGAGCGAAGGGACGCGCGATCAGTTGTTCCTCGCGCTGCGGATCGCGGCGCTCGAATTGCAGCTCGCGAGCAGGACCGCGCTGCCGTTCGTTGCCGACGATCTGTTCATCAACTTCGACGATGCGCGCGCGAAGGCGGGACTCGAGGCACTGCGCGATCTGTCGACGCGAACGCAGGTGCTGTTTCTGACGCACCACGATCACCTGCTGCCGCTCGTGCGCGACGTGTTCGGCGCGCAGGTGAACGTGGTGGGGCTGGAGCGCGAGGCGGCCGGCGCATGACGGCGCGCGGCCCGATGTTCCGATATGTGGGAATGGTCATCGCGTACAGGTAGTATGTGCGGTTCCGAAACGCACGCGACCGGTTCAGCCCGGTCGCGGGTCCGGCCACACGAGGGATCAACATGAACAAGCTGGTAGCTGCCATCGCGTTCGCGGCGGACAAGCATCGCAATCAGCGGCGCAAGGACGATGAGGCATCGCCGTACATCAACCATCCGATCGCGCTGGCCGCCGTGCTGGCCAACGAGGCCGGCATCGAGGACGAGCGCGTGATCGTCGCGGCGGTGTTGCACGACACGATCGAGGATACGGAGACCACCGAGCAGGAGTTGCTGCGGCTGTTCGGCAAGGACGTCGCGGACATCGTGATGGAAGTCACCGACGACAAGTCGTTGCCGAAGGACGAGCGCAAGCGCCTGCAGATCGAGCATGCGGCGACCATCAGCCGGCGCGCGAAGCTCGTGAAGCTCGCCGACAAGATCTGCAACTTGCGTGACATCGCGCGACATCCACCCGCGGACTGGCCCCTCGAGCGCAAGCAGGCGTACTTCGACTGGGCGAAGTCGGTCGTCGACCGGATGCGCGGCGTGCATCCGGGCCTCGAAGGGATCTTCGACGCCGCGTATGACGCGCGGCCGGCGGACTGACGCACAGCCATGCAGGCGGCCCGATCCCGCTCCCGATCAGTCGCACGGTCGTTGCCCGCGGTGGCGGGCGTCGACGTGGGCGGCGACAAGAAGCGATGCGATCTCGTGATCTTGCGCGGCGCGACGATCGTTTGCCGCGAGGAGCGGATCGCGCCCGAAGCGCTGCCTTCACTGTGTATCGAGCATGACGTGGTGGCGGTCGGCGTCGACGCACCGAGCCTTTGGTGGACGGGCAGCGGACGCCGGGCTGCCGAGCAGGCGCTCGCGCGTGAACGGATCTCGTGTTTTCCGACGCCATCGCGCGAGCAGGCCGTGGCCAGCACGTCGGGCTTCTTCGACTGGATGTTCATGGGAGAGCGCGTCTACCGCGCGCTGGCCGACGCCTATCCGCTGCTGACCGACGCGCGCTATGCCGGCGGGCGCGTGAGCTTCGAGACTTATCCGTACGCGATTACCTGTGCGTTGCTTGGCAAGGCGATTGCTTCGGCGAAGCAGAAACGCAACCAGCGCCGGCAATTGCTGACCCAACTCGGGATCGACGTGTCGACACTGCGATCGGTCGACGCGCGGGACGCGACGTTGTGCGCATTGACCGCGCAATACGTGATCGACGGAAACGCGCACGCGTACGGCGATGCGGAAGGCGGGTATATCCGTGTGCCGATCGTCGGCGAGACGATCGTTCTCGATACGCTCTAGTCACGGACCGCGGCTGGCCGATACGCGTGAACCCGCGACAGGAAGGTGAGCTCTTTCGGGAGAAGCATCGGACATGTCGATGTCGAGGTGTCGAGCAGTGACAGCCGGTCGGCATGTGCGGGGCAGCTGGCGTGCGCAACACGCAACATATATGCAGTTGACGCACCGCGCGCCTCTCGGCCGGGATGCTCAGTCTTCGAGAATGGACTTCGGCACGCTGGAGAGATCGCAGGCAGCCGCTTGCTCGAAATAGCCTTGCGCATCGTCGATCATCACGACCGCGACGTCGATCAGTTCGTCGAGTCGCTGCAGCAGCGATTCGCGCCATTCGATGTCCTCGTCGCGCTCGGGCGTTTTGTCGAGCTGCTCGATGATCGAGTCGGCCGTCTGCAGGAACGGGATTGCCTGTTGATAGTTTTCGATCGAGACCATCGCTGAGTTGCGCGCGCCGACGAGTCGTTCACGATGCTCGTCCGCCAGGTCGGAGACACCGCTGATGCGGGGCAGGACATTCGAGATACGTTGCAGGAGCGGCGGGACCTGTTCTTCGAGCATGACGGCGCGCTCGCGCAGCGCGGCGTATTCATCGCGGAGATCGGCGTCGCCGGATTGAGTGGTGCTGTCCATCGTCGGTATGAGTGCGTTGTTCGATCGCGGCATGATACTCGACGACGTGCGCTCTCTTGTTTGTGCCGTGGGGTTGTGTCCGGCGCGAGGCAAATACGGAGCGCGGTTGAACAGAGGGCGTATTCAATCTGCTGTATAGGATAGGTGGAAAGAAGGACTCGCCCCGGATTCGTCGCGGGCTCCTTGCGCAGCATGCGGTATGCAGGGCGTCAGGCCGAAGCCCCCGTGCGCCGCCGCGCACGGGGGCTTTTTCAAAATATTTTCACAAAGGGGTTGCGGAGACCGGGGTGGGTGCTTAGAATCACGCCTCTTTCGCGCTAACGGAAACGCAGCGCGGAGGAAGAAGAGAAGCGGTGCGGTCGAGGGCAGGTTGTAGAGCCCCGGCGCACACGAAGTTGAACCCCCGCCGTCGCAACGAAGCAGTTCAGAAAGTTGTTGACGAGCTGAAAAAGACGGTTCATAATCTCGCTTCTCTGCTGCTGAAAACGCAGCGCTGCTGAGAAACTCCAGGTTTCTTGCAGAAATGCTCTTTAAAAATTAACAGCCGATAAGTGTGGGCGCTTGATGGCCGCGAGCTGATCCTCGGATCAGAAAGCGAAAGTATCAAGAGTCTCACACTAAAGTAAGTCAGGTTTATGAAGTGATTCATATACCTGTCAGCTTTGAGTGAGCGACCGGTTCTTAACGGAACCGAAAACAGTAACAGGTTTAAACTGAAGAGTTTGATCCTGGCTCAGATTGAACGCTGGCGGCATGCCTTACACATGCAAGTCGAACGGCAGCACGGGTGCTTGCACCTGGTGGCGAGTGGCGAACGGGTGAGTAATACATCGGAACATGTCCTGTAGTGGGGGATAGCCCGGCGAAAGCCGGATTAATACCGCATACGATCTACGGATGAAAGCGGGGGACCTTCGGGCCTCGCGCTATAGGGTTGGCCGATGGCTGATTAGCTAGTTGGTGGGGTAAAGGCCTACCAAGGCGACGATCAGTAGCTGGTCTGAGAGGACGACCAGCCACACTGGGACTGAGACACGGCCCAGACTCCTACGGGAGGCAGCAGTGGGGAATTTTGGACAATGGGCGAAAGCCTGATCCAGCAATGCCGCGTGTGTGAAGAAGGCCTTCGGGTTGTAAAGCACTTTTGTCCGGAAAGAAATCCTTGGTCCTAATATGGCCGGGGGATGACGGTACCGGAAGAATAAGCACCGGCTAACTACGTGCCAGCAGCCGCGGTAATACGTAGGGTGCAAGCGTTAATCGGAATTACTGGGCGTAAAGCGTGCGCAGGCGGTTTGCTAAGACCGATGTGAAATCCCCGGGCTCAACCTGGGAACTGCATTGGTGACTGGCAGGCTAGAGTATGGCAGAGGGGGGTAGAATTCCACGTGTAGCAGTGAAATGCGTAGAGATGTGGAGGAATACCGATGGCGAAGGCAGCCCCCTGGGCCAATACTGACGCTCATGCACGAAAGCGTGGGGAGCAAACAGGATTAGATACCCTGGTAGTCCACGCCCTAAACGATGTCAACTAGTTGTTGGGGATTCATTTCCTTAGTAACGTAGCTAACGCGTGAAGTTGACCGCCTGGGGAGTACGGTCGCAAGATTAAAACTCAAAGGAATTGACGGGGACCCGCACAAGCGGTGGATGATGTGGATTAATTCGATGCAACGCGAAAAACCTTACCTACCCTTGACATGGTCGGAATCCTGCTGAGAGGCGGGAGTGCTCGAAAGAGAACCGGCGCACAGGTGCTGCATGGCTGTCGTCAGCTCGTGTCGTGAGATGTTGGGTTAAGTCCCGCAACGAGCGCAACCCTTGTCCTTAGTTGCTACGCAAGAGCACTCTAAGGAGACTGCCGGTGACAAACCGGAGGAAGGTGGGGATGACGTCAAGTCCTCATGGCCCTTATGGGTAGGGCTTCACACGTCATACAATGGTCGGAACAGAGGGTTGCCAACCCGCGAGGGGGAGCTAATCCCAGAAAACCGATCGTAGTCCGGATTGCACTCTGCAACTCGAGTGCATGAAGCTGGAATCGCTAGTAATCGCGGATCAGCATGCCGCGGTGAATACGTTCCCGGGTCTTGTACACACCGCCCGTCACACCATGGGAGTGGGTTTTACCAGAAGTGGCTAGTCTAACCGCAAGGAGGACGGTCACCACGGTAGGATTCATGACTGGGGTGAAGTCGTAACAAGGTAGCCGTATCGGAAGGTGCGGCTGGATCACCTCCTTTCCAGAGCTATCTCGCAAAATTGAGCGCTCACGCTTATCGGCTGTAAATTTAAAGACAGACTCAGGGGTCTGTAGCTCAGTCGGTTAGAGCACCGTCTTGATAAGGCGGGGGTCGTTGGTTCGAATCCAACCAGACCCACCATTGTCTGGCGGTAGGTACCTGAGGCAAATCTGTACTCATGGGGGCATAGCTCAGCTGGGAGAGCACCTGCTTTGCAAGCAGGGGGTCGTCGGTTCGATCCCGTCTGCCTCCACCAATCTTCAATGACAAGCGTTCGAGGTGCTCGAGTGTTTGTCATTGGCGATTGAGCCAGTCAGAGCGGTACGTAGGATGTATCGGCTGTCGTTCTTTAACAATCTGGAAGAAGTAAGTAATTTGGATAGCGGAAGCGTCTTGAGATGGACGTGGAAACTATCCGGGTTGTGATTGTATCGATGTATCTCAAGATGATTCGAACTCTATGTTTGACTCAATTGGAATACGGCACAACGCGAGAACTCAACCTGTAACGAGACAGACTCGTTATAGGGTCAAGCGAACAAGTGCATGTGGTGGATGCCTTGGCGATCACAGGCGATGAAGGACGCGGTAGCCTGCGAAAAGCTACGGGGAGCTGGCAAACGAGCTTTGATCCGTAGATGTCCGAATGGGGAAACCCACTCCTTTTGGAGTATCCATGGCTGAATACATAGGCCATGCGAAGCGAACGCGGTGAACTGAAACATCTAAGTAACCGCAGGAAAAGAAATCAACCGAGATTCCCAAAGTAGTGGCGAGCGAAATGGGATGAGCCTTGCACTCTTTATTTGTATTGTTAGCCGAACGCTCTGGAAAGTGCGGCCATAGCAGGTGATAGCCCTGTAGGCGAAAACAGTATGAAAGAACTAGGTGTGCGACAAGTAGGGCGGGACACGTGAAATCCTGTCTGAAGATGGGGGGACCATCCTCCAAGGCTAAATACTCGTGATCGACCGATAGTGAACCAGTACCGTGAGGGAAAGGCGAAAAGAACCCCGGGAGGGGAGTGAAATAGATCCTGAAACCGCATGCATACAAACAGTCGGAGCCTCGTAAGGGGTGACGGCGTACCTTTTGTATAATGGGTCAGCGACTTACGTTCAGTAGCAAGCTTAACCGTATAGGGCAGGCGTAGCGAAAGCGAGTCCGAATAGGGCGTTCAGTTGCTGGGCGTAGACCCGAAACCAGGTGATCTATCCATGGCCAGGATGAAGGTGCGGTAACACGTACTGGAGGTCCGAACCCACTAACGTTGAAAAGTTAGGGGATGAGCTGTGGATAGGGGTGAAAGGCTAAACAAACCTGGAAATAGCTGGTTCTCTCCGAAAACTATTTAGGTAGTGCCTCGTGTCTCACCTTCGGGGGTAGAGCACTGTCATGGTTGGGGGGTCTATTGCAGATTACCCCGCCATAGCAAACTCCGAATACCGAAGAGTGCAATCACGGGAGACAGACATCGGGTGCTAACGTCCGGTGTCAAGAGGGAAACAACCCAGACCGCCAGCTAAGGTCCCCAAATATAGCTAAGTGGGAAACGAAGTGGGAAGGCTAAAACAGTCAGGAGGTTGGCTTAGAAGCAGCCACCCTTTAAAGAAAGCGTAATAGCTCACTGATCGAGTCGTCCTGCGCGGAAGATGTAACGGGGCTAAGCTATATACCGAAGCTGCGGATGCGTGCTTTGCACGCATGGTAGGAGAGCGTTCCGTAAGCCTGCGAAGGTGCCTTGTAAAGGGTGCTGGAGGTATCGGAAGTGCGAATGCTGACATGAGTAGCGATAAAGGGGGTGAAAGGCCCCCTCGCCGTAAGCCCAAGGTTTCCTACGCAACGTTCATCGGCGTAGGGTGAGTCGGCCCCTAAGGCGAGGCAGAAATGCGTAGCTGATGGGAAGCAGGTCAATATTCCTGCACCATTGTTAGATGCGATGGGGGGACGGATCGCGGAAGGTTGTCCGGGTGTTGGAAGTCCCGGTCGCTGCATTGGAGAAGGCGCTTAGGCAAATCCGGGCGCAGGATTCAAGGGTGTGGCGCGAGCTCCTTAGGGAGCGAAGCAATTGGAAGTGGTTCCAAGAAAAGCCTCTAAGCTTCAGTCTAACGATGACCGTACCGCAAACCGACACAGGTGGGCGAGATGAGTATTCTAAGGCGCTTGAGAGAACTCGGGAGAAGGAACTCGGCAAATTGGTACCGTAACTTCGGGATAAGGTACGCCCTTGTAGCTTGACTGGCCTGCGCCAGGAGGGTGAAGGGGTTGCAATAAACTGGTGGCTGCGACTGTTTAATAAAAACACAGCACTCTGCAAACACGAAAGTGGACGTATAGGGTGTGACGCCTGCCCGGTGCCGGAAGATTAAATGATGGGGTGCAAGCTCTTGATTGAAGTCCCGGTAAACGGCGGCCGTAACTATAACGGTCCTAAGGTAGCGAAATTCCTTGTCGGGTAAGTTCCGACCTGCACGAATGGCGTAACGATGGCCACACTGTCTCCTCCCGAGACTCAGCGAAGTTGAAGTGTTTGTGATGATGCAATCTACCCGCGGCTAGACGGAAAGACCCCATGAACCTTTACTGTAGCTTTGCATTGGACTTTGAACCGATCTGTGTAGGATAGGTGGGAGGCTATGAAACCGGAACGCTAGTTTCGGTGGAGCCGTCCTTGAAATACCACCCTGGTTTGTTTGAGGTTCTAACCTTGGCCCGTGATCCGGGTCGGGGACAGTGCATGGTAGGCAGTTTGACTGGGGCGGTCTCCTCCCAAAGCGTAACGGAGGAGTACGAAGGTACGCTAGGTACGGTCGGAAATCGTGCTGATAGTGCAATGGCATAAGCGTGCTTAACTGCGAGACCGACAAGTCGAGCAGGTGCGAAAGCAGGTCATAGTGATCCGGTGGTTCTGTATGGAAGGGCCATCGCTCAACGGATAAAAGGTACTCTGGGGATAACAGGCTGATACCGCCCAAGAGTTCATATCGACGGCGGTGTTTGGCACCTCGATGTCGGCTCATCTCATCCTGGGGCTGTAGCCGGTCCCAAGGGTATGGCTGTTCGCCATTTAAAGAGGTACGTGAGCTGGGTTTAAAACGTCGTGAGACAGTTTGGTCCCTATCTGCCGTGGGCGTTGGATATTTGAAGGGGGCTGCTCCTAGTACGAGAGGACCGGAGTGGACGAACCTCTGGTGTACCGGTTGTCACGCCAGTGGCATCGCCGGGTAGCTATGTTCGGAAGAGATAACCGCTGAAAGCATCTAAGCGGGAAACTCGCCTTAAGATGAGATATCCCTGGGGACTAGATCCCCTTGAAGGGTCGTTCGAGACCAGGACGTTGATAGGTCAGGTGTGTAAGCGCAGTAATGCGTTCAGCTAACTGATACTAATTGCCCGTAAGGCTTGATCCTATAACAAGTCTGTCTCGCGCTGACTACAGCGCGTCGGACTGGTTGATTCTCGTGTGTGATACACACAACTCAAAATTACTGCTTCTTCCCAGATTGGTTCTGTTGGCCATGCCAGCAGGACAACCCTCTTTGCCTGATGACCATAGCGAGTCGGTCCCACCCCTTCCCATCCCGAACAGGACCGTGAAACGACTCTACGCCGATGATAGTGCGGATTCCCGTGTGAAAGTAGGTAATCGTCAGGCTCCCTAAGCCAGAAACCCCCGCCCAAACAGGCGGGGGTTTCTGCATTGGCGCGATGGAAATGCGCGAGATGACAGAGAACCGTCCCCATCTTGCAAACTGCATACTTTCCCGAGGACTCCTTTTCACCGATTGACCTGCTCCCCGCGTTTAGTACGGTGACAGTGTAGAGTCCGTTCCAGAGTGAACGGTCCCGGTTTTCAGTGCCAAAGGCAATGTTAGTCTTCGGCGTTCTGTTGGTCCGTCAGTTGGGCCTGCAGGCCCAACTGACGGACGTATTCGGCAGGCGGCACTTCACCGAGAGCCCTGTGAGGCCGACTCTCGTTGTATTCGACCCGCCATCGCTCAATCTGCTCCCTGGCGTCGGCCAGCGATGTGAACCAGTGCACGTTCAGGCATTCATCGCGAAGCGTGCCGTTGAACGACTCCACGAATGCGTTATCCGTTGGCTTGCCGGGCCGGCTGAAGGCAATCTCGACCTTGTGATGGTAAGCCCACAGGTCCATCACCTGACTCGTAAATTCCGAGCCGTTGTCACAAAACAGCGTGCGGGGCGCTCCGCGTTTGCTCCTCAATTCATCCAGTGCACGCACGACATCTGAAGCGCTCAGTCGCTGGCCAACATCGATGGCTAGTGCTTCGCGCGTAAAGACGTCGATGATGGTCAGCGCGCGGAACCTCTGGCCGTTCGAAAGCTGGTCGGCGACGAAGTCCAAACTCCACGCCTGATTTGCCGCCGTCGACTTTGCACGTGCCGGGCGGCTCATCTGTGCACGTCGCTTGCGATTTGGTCTGTAGCGCAGCGACAGCCCTTCCTCACGATACAAACGGTACAGCCGATTCTTGCTGACCTGATAGCCCTCCCGTAGCAGCAGCACGCGTATCTTGCGGTAACCATAGCGCACCCGCGTCGCCGCGATTTCACACATGCGCTGCCGCAATGCAGTCTGCGGGTCGCGGTGGCTGCGATACTGGTACACCGAGCGCGATATGGCCACCAGGCGGCAGGCACGCCGCTCTGCTACTCCATAGGCGGACTTTAGATAATCCACGACATGGCGCCTCGGCGATGAATTCACCACTTTTTTTTCAATACGTCGGTCAGCATCGCCTTGTCCAACGTCAGCTCCGCGACCACCTTCTTCAGTTGGACGTTCTCGTCTTGAAGCTGCTTGAGCTGCCGCACCTGGTCCGTCTGCAAACCGGCATATACCTTCTTCCAGCGATAGAAGGTTTGCTCCGAAATGCCCACGTGACGAATCAGTTCCGCTACCGGCATGCCTGCTTCGGCCTGTTTCAACACCGCCACAATCTGCTCCACACTGAAGCGCTTGCGTTTCATCGTACGGCTCCTTTCATACTGAAAAAGTCCGCCGAAAACTCGCTTACATCATGGCACTGTTTGCTGGGGGCCGCTCAAGAGAGGAACGGCAATGAAAAAGCGATTCACCGAAGAACAAATCATCGGCATCTTGAAGGAAGCCGAGGCTGGCCTGAAGCCGGCGGAGCTGTGCCGCAAGTACGGCGTCTCGGAAGCGACCTACTACAACTGGAAAGCGAAGTTCGGCGGGATGACGGTCTCCGAAGCGCAGCGATTGAAGGAACTGGAGCAGGAGAACAGCAAGCTCAAGCGCCTGTTGGCCGAATCAATGCTCGACAACGCCGCGCTGAAGGACCTGTTGGCCCGAAAGTAGCAAGCCCGCAGGCCAAGCGCGAAGCGGTCCGAATCTTGATGACCGAACGCGCCATGGGTGTTACCCGGGCCTGCGGGCTGGTAGGGATTTCGCGCTCGCTGTTCTATTACGAATCACGCCGCCGAGTTGACGACGAAGCGCTGACTGGCCGGATGATGGCCATCGCCGCGCAGAAGCGTCGTTACGGCTATCGCCGGATTCACGTGTTGTTGCAGCGGGATGGCTGCTTCGCCAACCACAAGCGCATCTGGCGCCTGTACAGCAAGGCGGGACTGAGCGTGCGCAAGCGGCGACGCAAGCGTATTGCGGCTGTCGAGCGCACGCCGCTACCGTTACCAACAGGCCCGAATCAGAGCTGGTCGATGGACTTCGTTTCTGACGGGCTGGCCTATGGTCGGCGGTTTCGATGCCTGAACGTGGTCGACGACTACACGCGCGAGTGCTTGGCCATCGAGGTCGATACTTCATTGCCGGGCCTACGCGTTCAGCAAGTGCTCGAGCGGCTCAAGGAGATGCGAGGCTTACCCGCATCCATCACGGTCGACAACGGGCCGGAGTTCGCTGGTAAGGTGCTGGATGCATGGGCCTACGAAGCCGGTGTCACGCTGTCGTTCATCAGGCCTGGCAAGCCGGTGGAGAATGCCTATATCGAGAGCTTCAACGGTCGCTTCCGCGACGAATGCCTGAACGAGCACTGGTTCGTCTCAATGCGCCACGCCAAGCGGCTGATTGAGGAATGGCGTATCGAGTACAACACCGAGCGGCCTCATAGTTCGCTCGGCTATCTGACGCCTGCGCAGTTCGCCCGGGCGCACGACGCGAAGCAGCAGTTTTTTGAGCGGCCCCCAGCAAACAGTGCCATGATGTAAGCGAGTTTTCGGCGGACTTTTTCAGTATGAAAGGAGCCGTACGATGAAACGCAAGCGCTTCAGTGTGGAGCAGATTGTGGCGGTGTTGAAACAGGCCGAAGCAGGCATGCCGGTAGCGGAACTGATTCGTCACGTGGGCATTTCGGAGCAAACCTTCTATCGCTGGAAGAAGGTATATGCCGGTTTGCAGACGGACCAGGTGCGGCAGCTCAAGCAGCTTCAAGACGAGAACGTCCAACTGAAGAAGGTGGTCGCGGAGCTGACGTTGGACAAGGCGATGCTGACCGACGTATTGAAAAAAAAGTGGTGAATTCATCGCCGAGGCGCCATGTCGTGGATTATCTAAAGTCCGCCTATGGAGTAGCAGAGCGGCGTGCCTGCCGCCTGGTGGCCATATCGCGCTCGGTGTACCAGTATCGCAGCCACCGCGACCCGCAGACTGCATTGCGGCAGCGCATGTGTGAAATCGCGGCGACGCGGGTGCGCTATGGTTACCGCAAGATACGCGTGCTGCTGCTACGGGAGGGCTATCAGGTCAGCAAGAATCGGCTGTACCGTTTGTATCGTGAGGAAGGGCTGTCGCTGCGCTACAGACCAAATCGCAAGCGACGTGCACAGATGAGCCGCCCGGCACGTGCAAAGTCGACGGCGGCAAATCAGGCGTGGAGTTTGGACTTCGTCGCCGACCAGCTTTCGAACGGCCAGAGGTTCCGCGCGCTGACCATCATCGACGTCTTTACGCGCGAAGCACTAGCCATCGATGTTGGCCAGCGACTGAGCGCTTCAGATGTCGTGCGTGCACTGGATGAATTGAGGAGCAAACGCGGAGCGCCCCGCACGCTGTTTTGTGACAACGGCTCGGAATTTACGAGTCAGGTGATGGACCTGTGGGCTTACCATCACAAGGTCGAGATTGCCTTCAGCCGGCCCGGCAAGCCAACGGATAACGCATTCGTGGAGTCGTTCAACGGCACGCTTCGCGATGAATGCCTGAACGTGCACTGGTTCACATCGCTGGCCGACGCCAGTGAGCAGATTGAGCGATGGCGGGTCGAATACAACGAGAGTCGGCCTCACAGGGCTCTCGGTGAAGTGCCGCCTGCCGAATACGTCCGTCAGTTGGGCCTGCAGGCCCAACTGACGGACCAACAGAACGCCGAAGACTAACATTGCCTTTGGCACTGAAAACCGGGACCGTTCATTTTAACCTCGGACTCTAACTGTAGTTCGGACTAAAACCGGGGGCACGTCACTGGATATCGAGTGTGTCGAGACGCAGCAGTTTCGCGCGATGCGCGGACAGATCGTCATATTTCGAAATGACCAGCCCGCTCGGGATGGTGAAGACGAGGTCGTCATCCAGCAATGTGTCGAGTGTGTCGACGTCGTTGGCGAGCATCGCCGCTCGCAGTGCGGCTTCATACGGTTCGATGACTGCACGAACGGTATCCATATCGGGGTCTCGCAACGGTTCGAAGGGTCCGCATTTCATACGCGGCCGGTAACCGGGCTGCGGCGGCCCTCGCGTTCCGGCACCAAGGCTATTCGACAGAGATTACTCCGGTTTCGACAGCGCCTGACGTCGCACCATCATCACCAAGCAGATGCCGATCGACGCGACGATGTTGACCGAAGGATAGAACGCGACCGCGACATTCCACCTGCTTAGCGCCAGCAGCGCCAATGCGTACTTGAGCACGCACAGCGCGAAATACGTGAGGCTCTCGCTCCACGGATCGCGAAGCGTCTTGCGTATGGTCGGTCCCAGGCCGGCAAGCTCGATCAGCGTGACCAGACAGATCGACATCGTAGGGTCCTCGGTCAGCATCCAGAGCGGAATAGCCGATAGCGCCGCGCACAGGAAGAGCCAATCGATGCGGGTCCAGCCGCGCTCACCTCGGAACAGACTCGCGACGAAAGTCAGAAAGCAGGTCAGTGCGATCGCCGCCGTGCACCATGCAGACGGTCCGGCACCCGCAACGAACTGGCCGGCGGCCGCGATCACCGTGACGACCGACCAGATGAGCCATGTGAACAGGTGCGGCCGAACGGTGCGCCGGTAGATCGCGAGCGCGTACGGAATGGCTGCCGACAGGGACACGGCAGATCCCACGACACCCAGCACTGAAGCGGCACCCTGATCGACAGTCACCATCAACGCGGTCTTGTTCGCATGGGCGGTCAGTATGTGGTCAGGCAGCGCAACGCGCAACTTCGCGCTGGCATGCGGCGCCGTCGATTCTTCGCCGTGTCGTTGCCGAAGCCGGAATCGATTGAACGCCAACAGACTGCAGCGCGATTGCGTGCTCCCAGCCGAATCCACTGCGTGGCCGTCGAATGCGTGGGGATCGCTTCTTGAAGCAAAAGAGAGCGGTTCTTCCAGAACTTCCTTTGAAGGCCAATAGCTTGAGCAACCGCACGACTGCTGAAATTCACTGCGATTATGCACGTCAGCCTTGCCCTTTAGCGCGCTCGCACCGCGCGTGACGCACACCCGCGCCGCAATTCAATGCTCCGCCTGCGCCGCATTGACATCCCGCCGAAATGCGCCCGGGCTCGTCCCGGTCCATTTCCGGAACGCGCGATGAAACGCGCTGGGCTCGGTAAAACCGAGTTCCGCCGCGATTTCCGCGACGCTGAGCGTGTGCCCGCGCAACAGCGACTGGGCCAGCGCACCGCGCAGCTCGTCCTTGATCGACGCGAAGCTCTGCCCCTCGCTGCGCAACCGTCGCCGCAGCGTCGCGGGCGTCGTGCCGAGGCGCACGGCCAGCGTGTCGAAGTCCGGCCACTCGGCGGCCGGTTGCGCCTTCAGATGCGCACGTGTCTTTGCCACCCAGCCGGTGTCGTGCCGATAGCGCACGAGCAGGTTGCCGGGCGCGCCGCGAAGGAACGTTTTCAGCGCCTGCGTGGAGCGGATCGTCGGCAGCGCGAGGTACGCGGCGTTGAATGCGAGCCGGCTGTCCGGGCGGTCGAAATGCACGGGCACGCCGAAGAACTGGTGGTAGTCGCTGCGCTGGTCAGGGCTCGGACACGCGAAATCGATACGCTGCAGCGGAATGCGCCGGCCGATCAGCCAGCAGGCGACGCCGAGCAGGATCAGCCAGAACGTCCGGTAAGCGAACGCCGAATACGGTGCGCCCGCCTGCGAGAGGACGATCTGCGCCTGGCCGTCGGCGACCACGAGCTCGCCGCGCGGTTCGTCGAGCACCACGCGCAGGAACTGCAGCGCACGCCGCAGCGCTTTCTCGAGCGTACCCGCGTGCAGCACTGCGTGGCACAGCAGCGTGAAGCTGCCGCGCCGCATCGGGCGGGCCGCGAGCCCGAAGAATTCGTCGTCGATCGCGTTGGCGATCGCCAGCCACAGGCGACCGTACTGCTGTGGCGTGACGGGCTCGCGCACGGTGGCCGGCAGGCCGGCCACGCGCAGCACGGGCTCGGTCGGAATCCGCAGCCGGCGCAGGCTCTCGAGCGCATCCTCGACGAAATCCGGCGAGATCATCTGCGGCCCCATTTTTCATGCCCTCCAGACATGGCAAAAGCGATCACGATTCTAGATTCTGTTTGTCATTGATTGCAATGTGACGGCTGTCTACCATCATCGATATACCCCCGGTTCGCCGGCGGGCATAACGAACAGGAGACACGCATGCGTGATGGAGCAACCGCCCGGGTGGTGCCGGCCTACGCCGACGCCGTGGCCGGCTTCCGGATCGAGACCGCCGCCGCACATCTGCACGGCGACCTGGAGCAGGGCCTGAACGCCTGCGTCGAATGCTGCGACCGGCATGCGGCGGCGGACGCGAATGCGATCGCACTCGACTGGATCGACGCCGGCGGCCAGCATCGCAGCTTCACGTTCGCGCAGATGCAGTCGCTGTCGGCGCGGGTCGCGAACCTGCTGGTCGAGCAGGGCGTGAAGCCGGGCGACGTGGTGGCCGGCCTGTTGCCGCGCACGCCCGAACTCGTCGCGACGATCCTCGGCACGTGGCGCGCGGGCGCCGTCTATCAGCCGCTCTTCACAGCGTTCGGGCCGAAGGCGATCGAGCACCGGCTGCGCATGAGCGATGCACGGCTGGTCGTCACCAACATCGCGAATCGCGCGAAGCTCGACGAGATCGTCGATTGCCCGCGGGTCGCGACGGTGCGTGAGTCGGGCGACGCGCTGCCGGCGCGCGACATCGATTTCCGCGCGGCGCTCGACGCGCAGTCCGACGTATTCGAACCGGTGCTTCGAAAGGGCGCCGACCTGTTCATGATGATGTCGACGTCGGGCACGACGGGTTTGCCGAAGGGCGTGCCGGTGCCGTTGCGCGCGCTGCTCGCGTTCGGCGCGTACATGCGTGACGCGGTGGACCTTCGCGCCGGCGACCGCTTCTGGAACATCGCCGATCCGGGCTGGGCATACGGCCTCTATTACGCGATCACGGGCCCGCTGCTGCTCGGCCATGCAACGACGCTGTTCGAGGGTGGTTTCACGGTCGACAGCACCTACGACGTGATCGAACGGCTCGGCATCACGAGCCTCGCCGGTTCGCCGACGGCGTTCCGGATGCTGATGGCGGCCGGCACCGAAGCGGCCGCGCGCCTGAAAGGGCAACTGCGCGTCGTCAGCAGCGCGGGAGAACCGCTGAATCCGGAAGTCGTGCGCTGGTTCCACGCGGCGCTCGGCGCGCCGATCTACGACCACTACGGTCAGACCGAGCTCGGGATGGTCGTGAACAATCATCACGGACTCGCGCACGTCGTCCATGCCGGTTCGGCGGGTTTTGCGATGCCCGGCTATCGCGTCGCGGTGCTCGACGAAGCCGGCCGCGAACTTGGCCCCGGCGAGCCCGGCATTCTCGCAATCGACATTGCGCGCTCGCCGCTGCTGTGGTTCTACGGTTACTGGCAGCAGGACACGCCAGCGATCGCGGGCGGCTATTACCGGACCGGCGACAACGTCGAGCTCGAGTCGGACGGTACCGTGAGCTTCATCGGCCGTGCGGACGACGTGATCACATCGTCCGGTTACCGGATCGGTCCGTTCGACGTGGAAAGCGCGCTGATCGAGCATCCGGCAGTCAGCGAGGCCGCGGTGATCGGCGTGCCGGACCCGGAGCGCACCGAGATCGTCAAGGCGTTCGTCGTGCTGTCGAAAGGCTTCGACGGAACACCGGCGCTCGCCGAAGAGCTGAGCCAGCACGTGAAGCGGCGGCTGTCGGCACACGCCTATCCTCGCGCGATCGACTTCGTCGACGCACTGCCGAAAACCCCGAGCGGCAAGATCCAGCGCTTCGTGCTGCGTAAGCTGGAAGCCGAGAAGACCGCTCACTCCTGAATACTGAATACGGACTGCGAATGAATATCAAGGATCGCGTTTTTCTGATTACGGGCGCCGGTTCGGGCCTCGGCGCGGCGGTTGCGCGCATGGTGGTCGCCGAAGGCGGCAAGGCCGTGCTGCTGGACGTCAATGAAGACGCCGGTGTGAGCCTCGCGCACGAACTCGGCGCGGCCGCACGCTTCGTGAAGACCGACGTGACGAGCGAAGCAGACGGGCAGGCCGCCGTTGCCGCAGCGCGCGACGCGTTCGGCTGCATCGATGCGCTCGTGAACTGCGCGGGCGTCGCGCCGGGCGAGAAGGTCGTTGGCCGCGAAGGCCCGCATTCGCTCGACCGTTTCGCGCGTGCGGTGTCGATCAATCTGGTCGGCACGTTCAACATGATTCGACTGGCCGCCGACGCAATGTCGAAGCAGGACGCCGACGCGGAAGGCGAGCGCGGCGTGATCGTCAATACTGCGTCGATCGCGGCGTTCGACGGACAGATCGGACAGGCCGCGTATGCGGCATCGAAGAGTGGCGTGGTGGGCATGACGTTGCCGATCGCGCGCGAACTCGCGCGGTTCGGCATTCGCGTGGTGACGATCGCGCCGGGCATCTTCGCGACGCCGATGATGGCCGGCATGCCGCAGGACGTGCAGGACGCGCTCGGCAAGAGCGTACCGTTCCCGCCGCGGCTCGGCCGCCCCGATGAATTCGCGGCGCTGGTGCGCCACATCGCCGAGAATACGATGCTGAACGGCGAGGTCATCCGTCTCGATGGCGCGCTGCGCATGGCACCGCGCTGACACTGGAGGAATGCAATCATGACGACACAGGATCCGATCGTAATCGTTGGCGCGGCGCGCACGCCGATGGGTGGTTTTCAGGGTGACCTGGCCGCGGCCAGCGCCAGCGAGCTCGGCGCGGTGGCGATTCGTGCGGCGCTCGAACGCGCGAACGTGCCCGCCGAGCGCATCGATGAAATCGTGTTCGGCTGCGTGCTGCCGGCCGGCCAGGGGCAGGCACCGGCGCGGCAGGCCGCGCTGAAGGCGGGCTTGCCGCTGGCGGCGGGTGCGACCACGGTCAACAAGATGTGCGGCTCAGGGATGAAGGCCGCGATGTTCGTGCACGACCTGCTGCTGGCCGGATCGGCGGACGTGGCGGTCGCGGGCGGGATGGAGAGCATGACGAATGCGCCATATCTGCTGCCGAAGGCGCGCGCCGGGATGCGCATGGGGCATGGCCAGGTGCTCGACCACATGTTCCTCGACGGACTCGAGGACGCGTACGACAAGGGCCGGTTGATGGGCACGTTCGCGGAGGATTGCGCGCAGGCCTACCAGTTCACGCGCGAGGAGCAGGATGCGTTCGCGATCGCATCGCTGACGCGCGCGCAGCGCGCGATTGCGGAAGGACGCTTCGTGTCGGAGATCGCGCCGGTGACGGTGAAGGCCGGCAAGACGGAAGCTGTCGTGTTGATCGACGAGCAACCTGGTAACGCGAAGCTCGACAAGATTCCGACGCTCAAGCCGGCATTCCGCGAAGGCGGTACGGTGACGGCCGCCAATTCGTCGTCGATTTCCGACGGCGCGGCCGCGCTCGTGATGATGCGTCGCTCGGAAGCGGACCGGCTCGGCCTCGCGCCGAAGGCGGTGATCGTCGGGCATTCGACCTACGCGAACAAGCCGGGCCTGTTCGCGACGGCACCGATCGGCGCGATCCGCAAGCTGTCGGAGAAAACCGGCTGGAACCTGCGCGACGTCGACCTGTTCGAGATCAACGAAGCCTTCGCGGTGGTGGCGATGGCCGCGATGCGCGATCTCGACCTGCCGCACGACAAGGTCAACGTGCACGGCGGCGCGTGTGCGCTCGGCCATCCGATCGGCGCATCGGGCGCGCGCGTGATGGTGACGCTGCTGGCCGCGCTCGAAGCGTATGGGCTGAAGCGCGGCGTCGCGTCGCTGTGCATCGGCGGCGGCGAGGCGACGGCGATCGCGATCGAGCGGGTCGCGTAACGCAAGCGCATCGACGCATCACGCGCGAGACGGCACGCATGCCGTCTTGCGACGCGGGCGGCGGGCATCGTGCCCGTCGCCCGTTTCGCTTTCCGGGGCGCGCGCGATCGCGTTACGCGTGCGCCTCCGGCGACACCGCACCGCACGCGCGGATCACGAGCTGCACGACCTGCTCGGTCTTCTCGGCGAACGCCTTCTGCGTGAACGCACGCTTGCCGCTCAACGCGCGGATCTGCGCATCGAAATCCGCGTAGTGCTGCGTGGTCGCCCAGATCAGGTACATCAACGCATGTGCATCGATCGGCGCGAGCAGCCCGCGCGCGATCCAGCCTTCGATCACCTTCACGCGCGTGTCGAACCAGGGCTTCACGCGTTCCGACAGGATGTCCTGCATGTGCGCGGCACCGTGGATGATCTCGTTGGCCCAGACCTTCGAGCCGAGCGGGCGCCGTCGCGAAAGATCCATCTTCGCGCGCACGTAGCCGCCGATCGCCTCGACCGGATCGTCGCCGGCCTCGAACGACCCGGCCGCGCGGTGCCAGTCTTCGAACAGGTCGTCGAGCACGCGACGGTATAGCGCAAGCTTCGTCGGGAAGTAGTAATGCAGGTTCGCCTTCGGCAGGCCCGCACGTTCGGCGATCATCGCCGTGCTCGCACCGTCGAGCCCGCGCTCCGCGAATACGGCTTCCGCACAGGCCAGCAGATGCGCTTCGTTGGACTCGCGGATGTGCGCCTTGCGTCGCCGCAAAGGCATGTTCGCTTCGTCGTCGCCGGTGACTTCGGCGGCCGCTTCGTCATGTCTCATCGTTACCCTCGCGCGGCTTGCATGCCGCGTTGCGCTTCATTCTAGCCGCTGGTTCGCATCGAACGCACGTGCTCGTCCGCATCGGCGCGCGTGATGCTGCGATGCGGTGGCACGTTTCTCGCTCGTTCGATTCACGCAAGAAAGACGTTGCGCTGGGCATTTTGATCGTCTAAAACCTGTCCAATCGGACAGGATTTGATGATCGACGGAATGCAGTGCCGGCAATCCGCCGATCGATCGGACGAATCACGCGAACGATGCACATCTGCACCTCGCCGGTGCGGGTTTGCCCCGACGGCAGCAATGCGCGCACCGGCGGCGACCGGAATGACGGCATGACCGACCCCACAGGAGCGATACGAATGAACGCGGTATCGGAAACAGTGAAGCGGGCAGCATTCGACACGTCGATCAAGGTCGACGGCAGGCGGTTGTGGGACAGCCTGATGGAGGTGGCGAAGATCGGCGCGACGCCGAAGGGCGGCGTCTGCCGTCTCGCGCTGACCGATCTCGACAAGGCCGGACGCGACTTGATCGTCAGCTGGGCGAAAGCCGCCGGCTGCACGGTGACGGTCGATACGATGGGCAATGTGTTCATGCGCCGCGCGGGCCGCGTGGCCGACGCGGCGCCGGTCGTCACCGGCTCGCACGCGGATTCGCAGCCGACGGGCGGCCGCTTCGACGGCATCTACGGCGTGCTCGGCGGCCTCGAGGTGATTCGCAGTCTGAACGATCACGGCATCGAGACCGAGCATCCGGTCGAGGTCGTGATCTGGACCAACGAGGAAGGCTCGCGCTTCGCGCCGGCGATGGTCGCGTCGGGCGTGTTCGCGGGCGTGTTCCCGCTCGAGTACGGGCTGTCGCGCAAGGACGTCGACGGCAAGACGATCGGCGAGGAACTCGCGCGCATCGGCTACGCGGGCGACGTACCCTGCGGCGGTCGCAAGCTTCATGCGGCGTTCGAGCTGCATATCGAGCAGGGGCCGATTCTCGAGGCGGAGTGCAAGACGATCGGCGTCGTGACGGACGCGCAGGGGCAGCGCTGGTACGAGATCACGTTCACCGGCCAGGAAGCGCACGCGGGGCCGACGCCGATGCCGCGCCGTCGCGACGCGCTGCTCGGCGCATCGCGCGTGGTCGATCTCGTGAACCGGATCGGTCTCGATTACGCGCCGTTCGGCTGTGCGACGGTCGGGATGATGCAGGTTCACCCGAACTCGCGCAACGTGATTCCGGGCCGCGTGTTCTTCACCGTCGATTTCCGTCATCCGGACGACGCCGTGCTCGCGGAGATGGACGCCGCGCTGCGCGACGGCGTGGCGCGCATCGCGGGCGAGATCGGGCTCGACACCGCGCTCGAGCAGATTTTCTACTACAAGCCCGTCGCGTTCGATCCGGCCTGCGTGGCGGCCGTGCGCGACGCGGCCGATCGCTTCGGCTACTCGCATCGCGACATCGTGTCGGGGGCGGGGCACGACGCTTGCTATCTGGCGCAGGTCGCGCCGACGTCGATGGTGTTCGTACCCTGCGTCGACGGCATCAGTCACAACGAGATCGAGGACGCGACGCCTGCGTGGATCGAGGCCGGCGCGAACGTGCTGCTGCACGCGATGTTGTCGCGCGCATGCGAGCCGGCTTCATGACGGATCGGATCTAGCGCAGCCGGCAGGCTGATCGTCGCCTGACCGTGGCATTCCCAAGCAGGACCGCCCCGACTGCGCATTCGCAGCCGGCGGGGACGGCTTTGTCTCCACCAGTCGAAGGAACGCGTATGACCACCAAGCCAACCGGCGATATCGCCGCGCATCGCGTGTCGTCCACGCAACTCTCGTGCGAATTCGCCGATATCGCGCCGCTGCTCGATCCGACTGCCGCCGCGGCCGCCGCCAGCCGCTGCCACTATTGCTACGACGCGCCGTGCGTGCAGGCCTGTCCGACGCAGATCGACATCCCGAGCTTCATCCGCAAGATCGGCAACGGCAACCTGAAGGGCGCCGCGACCGACATCCTGTCCGCGAATCCGCTCGGCGGGATGTGCGCACGCGTGTGCCCGACCGAGATCCTGTGCGAAGGCGCGTGCGTGCGCAATCACCAGGATGCGCAGCCGGTCGCGATCGGCGCGCTGCAGCGGCACGCGACCGACTGGGCGATGGCGTGCGGCGCAGTGCGCTTCACGCGTGCGCCCGATACGGGGCGGCATGTCGCGGTGGTCGGCGCGGGGCCGGCCGGGCTCGCCTGTGCGCACCGGCTCGCGCTCGCGGGGCATCGCGTCACGCTGTTCGACGCGCGGCCGAAGGCGGGCGGCTTGAACGAATACGGGATCGCCGCGTACAAGACCGTCGACGATTTCGCGCAACGCGAAGTCGAATGGCTGCTGTCGGTCGGCGGCATCGCGGTGGAAACAGGTGTTGCGCTCGGCCGCGACGTGACGCTCGACGCGTTGCGCGAGCGGCATGACGCGGTGTTTCTCGCGATGGGCCTGGGCGGCGTGCGCACGCTCGCGATCGATGGCGAGCAATTGACCGGCGTGATGAACGCGGTCGACTTCATCGAGCAGGTGCGGCAGGCCGCCGCGCTGGAGAACGTGCCGGTCGGGCGGCGCGTGGTCGTGATCGGCGGCGGCAACACGGCGATCGACGCGTCCGTGCAGAGCCGCAAGCTCGGCGCGGAGCGCGTGACGATGGTGTACCGGCGCGGTGTGGACGCGATGAGCGCGACCTGGGCCGAACGTGAGTTCGCGCAAAAGAGCGGCGTCACGCTCGTCACGCACGCGAAGCCGGTGCGCATTTCGGGCGCGGACGGGCACGTGACGGGTGTCGAATTCGAGGCCGCGTCGGGCGAGCGTTTCACCGTCGACGCGGACATGGTGCTGAAGGCGATCGGTCAGACGCTGGCGCCGGACGGTGTCGCGGCCGCGCTGCTGACCACGGACGGCACGCGCATCGCGGTCGACGCGGACGGATGCACGGCGTTGCCCGACGTGTGGGCCGGCGGCGATTGCGCGGCGACGGACGGCATCGACCTCACGGTGCAGGCCGTGCAGGACGGCAAGCGCGCGGCGGCGGCGATCGACGCGGCGCTCGCGCAGCGCGCCGCCAAGGCCGCGTGAGCACGGCATACGCAACGGCATCGCGCGTATTGTGTGCATGGCGCGCGCCACGCGAACCACGATAAACGCCCCATTTTCACGGAGCCGAACATGGCCGACCTTCGCTGCACCATCGCAGGCATCACTTCGCCGAATCCGTTCTGGCTGGCCTCCGCACCGCCAACCGACAAGGCGTACAACGTCAATCGCGCGTTCGAGGCGGGCTGGGGCGGCGTCGTCTGGAAGACGCTCGGGCTCGATCCGCACGTCGTCAACGTCAGCTCACGCTACGGCGCGGTGCAGTGGAACGGCCAGCGCATCGCCGGCCTGAACAACATCGAGTTGATCACCGACCGGCCGCTCGACGTGAACCTGAAAGAGATCGCGCAGGTGAAGCGCGACTGGCCCGACCGTGCGCTGATCGTGTCGCTGATGGTGCCGTGCAACGAGCGCGACTGGAAATGGATCCTGCCGCTCGTCGAGGATACGGGCGCCGATGCGGTCGAGCTGAACTTCGGCTGCCCGCACGGGATGAGCGAGCGCGGGATGGGCGCGGCCGTCGGGCAGGTGCCGGAATACGTCGAGATGGTCACGCGCTGGGTCAAGGAAGGCACGAAGCTGCCGTGCCTCGTGAAGCTCACGCCGAACATCAGCGACATCCGGATGGGCTCGCGCGCCGCCTACAAGGGCGGCGCGGACGGCGTGTCGCTGATCAACACGATCAACTCGATCGTCGCGGTGGATCTCGACCAGATGGCGCCGATGCCGACCGTCGACGGCAAGGGCACGCACGGCGGCTACTGCGGCCCGGCGGTCAAGCCGATCGCGCTGAACATGGTCGCGGAGATCGCGCGCGACCCGGAAACGCCGAACCTGCCGATCTCCGGCATCGGCGGGATTTCGTCGTGGCGCGACGCGGCCGAGTTCATGGTGCTCGGCGCCGGCAGCGTGCAGGTGTGCACCGCCGCGATGCATTACGGATTCCGGATCGTGTCGGATCTTGCCGACGGGCTGTCGAACTGGATGGACGAGAAGGGCTACGCGACGCTCGACGACGTGCGCGGCCGCGCGGTGCCGAACGTGACCGACTGGAAATACCTGAACCTGAAGTACGACATCAAGGCGCGCATCGACCAGGACCGCTGCATCCAGTGCGGGCTGTGTCATATCGCGTGCGAGGACACGTCGCACCAGGCGATCACGGCCGAGAAGGACGGCGTGCGGCACTTCGAAGTGGTGGACGCGGAGTGCGTCGGGTGCAATCTTTGCATGCATGTGTGTCCGGTCGAGCAATGCATCACGATGGAGCGGGTCGACGCGGGCGACTATGCGAACTGGACCACGCATCCGAACAACCCGGCGCGTGCCGATGCGGGTGCGAGCCCGGCGGAGCCCGCGAAGCACGCGAAGGCGGCCTGACCGGTGGCCGGCGGCGCGGTATCGCCCGCGCTGCTGATTGTGTCCTGTTCTGCCGGCATCGCACGATGCCGGCGCTGACGTTTACGTGGAGCGCGTCCGATGAAACCAGCAGCGATTCCCGCCGATCCCGACAGCGCCGCGGCGCCGGCCGGCAGCCTGTACAACGACGACCTCGCGCCGACGACGGCGTCGCAGCGCACGTGGCGCTGGTATCACTTCGCGGCGCTGTGGGTCGGAATGGTGATGAACATCGCGTCGTACATGCTCGCGGCCGGGCTGATCCAGGAAGGCATGTCGCCGTGGCAGGCCGTGCTGACCGTTCTGTTCGGCAACCTGATCGTGCTCGTGCCGATGCTGCTGATCGGCCATGCGGGCGCGAAACACGGGATTCCGTACGCGGTGCTCGTGCGCGCGTCGTTCGGCACGCAGGGCGCGAAGCTGCCCGCGCTGCTGCGCGCGATCGTCGCGTGCGGCTGGTACGGCATTCAGACCTGGCTCGGCGGCAGCGCGATCTACACGCTGCTGAACATCCTGACCGGCAACGCATTGCACGGCGCCGCGTTGCCGCTCGTCGGCATTTCGTTCGGGCAGCTCGCGTGTTTTCTCGTGTTCTGGGCGCTGCAGCTGTACTTCATCTGGCACGGCACCGATTCGATCCGCTGGCTCGAGAGCTGGTCCGCGCCGATCAAGGTCGTGATGTGCATCGCGCTCGTTTGGTGGGCGACGTCGCAGGCGGGCGGGTTCGGCACGATGCTGTCGGCGCCGTCGCAGTTCGTCGCGGGCGGCAAGAAGGCGGGACTCTTCTGGGCGACGTTCTGGCCGGGCCTGACCGCGATGGTCGGTTTCTGGGCGACGCTCGCGCTGAATATTCCCGACTTCACGCGCTTCGCGCATTCGCAGCGCGACCAGGTGATCGGGCAGTCGATCGGGCTGCCGCTGCCGATGGCGCTGCTGTCGGTGGTGTCGGTCGTGGTGACGTCGGCCACCGTCGTGATCTACGGCAACGCGATCTGGGATCCGATCGACCTGACGAGCCGGATGACCGGCATCGGCGTCGGCATCGCGCTCGTGATCCTCACGCTCGACACGATGTGCTGCAACCTTGCGGCGAACCTGGTCGGTCCTGCTTACGATTTCTCGAGCCTGTGGCCGAAGGCGATCTCGTACCGCACGGGCGGGATGATCACCGCGACGCTCGCGAACGTGATGATGCCGTGGAAGATCCTCGCGACGACGGACGGCTACATCTTCACCTGGCTCGTCGGCTACTCGGCGTTGCTTGGGCCGGTCGCGGGCATCCTGATGGTCGACTACTTCCTGATTCGCGGCACGCGGCTCGATACGCGCGCGCTGTTCGACGAGCGCGGCGACTTCAGCTACGCACACGGCTGGAACCCGGCCGCGCTGGCGGCGCTCGCGATCGGCGTGCTGCCGAACCTGCCCGGCTTCCTGCATACCGCGTTCCCGGCGTCGTTCCCGAACGTGCCGGCGTTCTTCAACACGCTTTACACGTATGCGTGGTTCGTCGGCCTCGTGCTGGCGTCCGGCGTGTACGGCACCTGGATGAAGTGGCGCGCCGGACAGCGCGCGCAGATCGCGAGCGCGTGATGCGCGAACGCATGCGGCACCCGACAGTCAACGAGGAGGCAACCAAATGGCAATCCTGATTCGCGGCGGCACCGTGGTCGATGCGGACCGCACCTATCGCGCGGACGTACTGTGTGCCGACCCGCAGGACGGCGGCACGATCCTGCAGATCGCGGAGACGATCGACGCGCCGGCCGGCGCGACGGTGGTCGATGCGCACGACCAGTATGTGATGCCGGGCGGCATCGATCCGCATACGCACATGGAACTGCCGTTCATGGGCACGACGGCGAGCGACGATTTCTACTCGGGCACGGCTGCCGGGCTGTCGGGCGGCACGACCAGCATCATCGACTTCGTGATTCCGAGCCCGAAGCAGCCGCTGATGGATGCGTTCCACGAGTGGCGCGGCTGGGCCGAGAAGGCCGCGGCCGACTATGGCTTTCACGTGGCCGTCACGTGGTGGGACGAATCGGTGCACCGCGACATGGGCACGCTCGTGCGCGAGCATGGCGTGTCGAGCTTCAAGCACTTCATGGCGTACAAGAACGCGATCATGGCCGACGACGAGGTCCTCGTGAACAGCTTCTCGCGTTCGCTCGACCTCGGCGCGCTGCCGACCGTGCACGCGGAGAACGGCGAGCTCGTGTTCCAGTTGCAGAAGGCGCTGCTCGCGCGCGGGATGACGGGGCCGGAGGCACATCCGTTGTCGCGTCCGCCCGAGGTCGAGGGCGAGGCCGCGAACCGCGCGATTCGCATCGCGCAGGTGCTCGGCGTGCCCGTGTATATCGTGCACGTGTCGGCGAAGGATGCGGTCGATGCGATCACGCGCGCGCGCAGCGAAGGGCTGCGCGTGTTCGGCGAGGTGTTGCCGGGCCACCTGGTGATCGACGAGTCGGTGTATCGCGATCCGGACTGGACGCGTGCGGCCGCGCACGTGATGAGCCCGCCGTTCCGGTCGGCCGAGCATCGCGAGGCGCTGTGGCGCGGGCTGCAAGCGGGGCAGCTGCATACGACGGCGACCGATCATTGCGTGTTCTGCGCGTCGCAGAAGGCGATGGGCCGCGAGGACTTCACGAAGATCCCGAACGGCTGCGGCGGCGTCGAGGATCGCATGTCGGTGCTGTGGCATCACGGCGTCAATCATGGCCGCATCACGCCGAACGAATTCGTGCGGATCACATCGACGAACGCCGCGCAGATCTTCAACCTGTATCCGCGCAAGGGGGCCGTGCAGGTTGGCGCCGACGCCGATCTGGTCGTGTGGGATCCGGCCGCAACGAAGACGATCTCGGTGAAGACCCATCACCAGCAGGTCGACTTCAACGTGTTCGAAGGGATGACCGTGCAGGGCGTCGCGACGCATACGCTCACGCGCGGCGCGCTCGCATGGGCCGACGGCGAGCTGCGCGCGGTGCGCGGCGCGGGCCGCTATCTGAAACGGCCGCCCGCGGCCGGCTACTACGAGGCTGCGCGCATCGCGAACCGGCTGCGCGAGCCGCATCCGGTCGAACGCGCGGGCTGAGCGACATACGTCGTCGATTGCGCGGGGCGTGTCCATTCGAACGGCACGCCCCGCGCGCGTTCATGCGGCTCGTCATGTGCGTTGCCGCCACGTCTCTTTTCGGCCTCCACTCGATTCTTTCAATATATGGGACCGATCGAACGTCGTCGCATCCGTTCAACTTGCAGATAAATAGAATAACTGAGCAAATCGACGACGCGAGCGACACCGCACGGAGCATGCCATTTTGTTTGCGTTGTCGTCATGCATGACGGCGAGTAATATCCACCGACGGCGTTATACGCGCGTGCCGGGCCGGGCCGCCTACCGAGCAGTCCAATAAACATAGAGAGAAAGGAGCACAAGGTGGATATTCTGCGCAGTCTCCTGGGCATGCTGTTCCTGCTGCTGGTCGCTTATCTGCTGTCGAACAACCGGCGCGCGGTGAGCGGCCGGACCTTGATCGCCGCGCTGCTCACGCAGTTCGCGATCGGCGCGCTGGTGCTGTTCGTGCCGTCGGGCCGCGCGGCGCTGGCGGCGGCCGCGAACGGTGTCAATCGCGTGCTCGACATGGGCAATCACGGCATCGCGTTCGTTTTCGGCGGGCTGGTCGACGCCCGGATGTTTCAGCTGTTCGGCGACGGCGGGTTCGTGTTCGGCCTGCGCGTGCTGCCGATGATCATCTTCGTCACCGCGCTGATCGCGGTGCTCTACTACGTCGGCGTGATGAAGTGGATCGTCGCGATCCTCGGCGCGGGGCTCGCGAAAGTGCTCGGCGTGAGCCGCATCGAGGCGTGCTCGGCCGTCGCGACGATCTTTCTCGGGCAGAGCGAGATGCCCGCGCTCGTGAAGCCGTTCGTGCGGCACATGACGGGCGCCGAGATCTTCACGGTGATGGCGAGCGGCATGGCGTCGGTCGCGGGCTCGGTGCTGGTCGGCTATGCCGGCCTCGGCGTGAAGATGGAGTACCTTCTCGCCGCATCGTTCATGGCGGTGCCGGGCGGGCTGCTGTTCGGCAAGCTGCTGTTTCCGACCGTCGAGCCGAGTCGCGTCGTGGTCGACGGGCTCGATTTCGACGACAAGCGGGCCGCCAACGTGATCGAGGCGGCGGCATCCGGCGCGTCGGTCGGCCTGCGGATCGCGATCAACGTCGGCGCGATGCTGATCGCGTTCGTGGGGCTCATCGCGCTGATGAACCTCATCGTCGGCGGCGTGGCCGCGTTCGCGGGCTTTCCGCAGGTGACGCTGCTGGGCATCATCGGCCACCTGTTCGCGCCGCTGGCGTGGATCATCGGCGTGCCGTGGCACGACGCGGCGCTGGCGGGCAACTTCATCGGCGAGAAACTGATCTTCAACGAGTTCGTCGCGTACGGCGACCTGTCGCCGTATCTGAAGGGCGGCGAGCACGTCGCGGCGGCCGGCCTGCAGGTGCTCGACCCGAAGACGCTCGCGATCGTGTCGTTCGCGCTGTGCGGCTTCGCGAACTTCTCGTCGATCGCCATTCTCGCGGGCGGCTTCAGCGCGGTCGCGCCCGAGCGCCGCTCGGAAGTCGCGCGGCACGGCTTGCGTGCGCTGACGGCCGCGACGCTGTCGAACCTGATGAGCGCGGCGATCGCCGGCCTGTTCTTTTCGCTGCACTGAGCAATCGAGGAGACGCAACGATGTTTCTGCCGCAGGAGTTCATTCGCCGCAAGCGCGACCGGCAGCCGCTCGATCGCGACGAGATCGCCGCGTTCGTGCGCGGCGTGACCGATGGCAGCGTGACCGAGGGCCAGGTGGCGGCGTTCGCGATGGCCGTGTACTTCAACGATCTGAGCACCGATGAGCGCGTCGCGCTGACGATCGCGCAGCGTGACTCGGGCGACGTGCTCGACTGGCGCGCGCTCGATCTCGGCGGGCCGGTGATCGACAAGCATTCGACGGGCGGCGTCGGCGATGTCGTGTCGCTGATGCTCGGGCCGATGGTGGCCGCATGCGGCGGCTACGTGCCGATGATCTCGGGGCGCGGGCTCGGCCACACGGGCGGCACGCTCGACAAGCTCAGTGCGATCCCCGGCTACGACGTGACACCGGACACGGATGCGTTTCGCCGCACGGTGCGCGACGTCGGCGTCGCGATCATCGGGCAGACCGCGCGGCTCGCGCCGGCGGACAAGCGCATTTATGCGATTCGCGACGTGACGGCGACCGTCGAGTCGGTCGCGATGATCACCGCGTCGATCCTGTCGAAGAAGCTCGCGGCGGGGCTCGACGGGCTCGTGATGGACGTCAAGGTCGGCTCGGGCGCGTTCATGCCGACCGCCGAGAAATCGGCCGAGCTGGCACGCAGTATCGTCGACGTCGGCAACGGCGCAGGCATGAAGACCACCGCGATCCTGACCGACATGAACCAGTCGCTCGCGCCGTGCGCGGGCAATGCGCTCGAAGTCGCGTGTGCGATCGACTACCTGACGGGCCAGTCGCGACCGGCGCGCCTGCATGACGTCACGATGGCGCTGTCGGCGCAGTTGCTCGTCACCGGCGGATTGGCGCGCGATGTCGCGCAGGCGCGCACGATGTTGCAGCAGGCGCTCGACTCGGGCGCGGCGGCGGAACGCTTCGCGAGAATGGTGGCGGCGCTCGGCGGCCCGGTGGACCTGATCGAAGCACCTGCGCGTCATCTTGCGCGGGCGGATGTGATCGTGCCGGTTCCGTCGCCCGCGAGCGGTGTGGTGCAGCGGGTCGATTGCCGCGCGCTCGGGCTCGCGGTCGTCGCGCTCGGCGGCGGCCGCACGCGCGCGGAGGATGCGATCGACTACCGAGTCGGCCTGACGGCGCTCGCGGAGATCGGGCAGCGTGTCGAAGCCGGCCAGCCGCTCGGCTATGTGCATGCCCGCGACGACGCGGCTGCGGCACGTGCGGTGGACGAGGTGCGGCAAAGCTACTTGCTGGACGAGGCGGGCGAGACGGGCGAGGCGCCGCCGACCATTTACGGGCAGATCGGCTAACCGGGCGTCGATGCCGGCGCGGCGGAACGTGCGGGTATCGGCGCCCGCTTCACATGACGGGTGTATCGTGCCGGCCGGGATGTGTCGCGTCGACGCATCCCGGCACACGACTGGAGGCACCATCGAGATGGAACGAGACGAACTCATCGAACAGGCCAGGGCGGCGCGCGAACGCGCGTATGCACCGTATTCGCGCTTCAAGGTCGGCGCTGCGCTGCAGGCGCGCGACGGAACGGTTTTTCACGGCTGCAACGTCGAGAACGCGTCGTACGGACTGTGCAATTGCGCGGAACGCACGGCGATGTTCGCGGCGATCGCCGCCGGCTATCGTCCGGGCGACTTCACGCGGCTCGCGGTGATCGGCGACACCGACGGCCCGATCGCGCCGTGCGGCGCGTGCCGTCAGGTGATCATCGAGATCGGCCGGCCCGATATCGAAGTGATCCTGGCCAACCTGAAAGGGGCCGTCGAGATTACGACGGCCCGCGCGTTGCTGCCGGGCGCGTTCAGCCTGTAGCGGAGCACGCCGCGGCACGCATCACGCGCCGTCGCGCGCGTCGCGGATCGGGATTACGGTGCGCGCGCCGCACTGGCGCAGCAGGTCGCGCAGTTCGTTGATGACCGGAAACACCTCGTGGTTCCAGTCGGCGCCCTGCCGGTCGTGCGCTTCCTGCTCGCGCTCGACGATCCAGCGATCCTCGCGGAAGATTCGCTCGGTGAACCAGACGAGCAGCGGCCACGCGAGATCGAGCGCGAACGGGATGCCGGGCTTGTGGATCGACAGCAGTCCGAACGTGCGATTGGTGCGCTGCTCCGCATCGAGCGGCACGTAGACGATCCACAGGTCCATCACGAGCGTGCCTTCGCTCGAGCGGATCTGCAGCGTCTGGTACGGGTAGCCGGTGCGCACCGTCATCACGCTCTTGTCGGCCTGGTCGCCGGGCTTCTTGCTCGAGCCGAACACGAGCGCCTCGCCGACCGGCTGCTTGCCTTCCATGCGCGCGAACGTGTAATCGACCTCGACCCAGTCGTCGCCGCGACGCCGGCCGAGTGCGCGCGCCCGCATCTGCCCCATCTGCTTGCGATGCAGGAACTGATGGTTCATGTCCATCAGGTTCTCGTGCATGAACGAGTAGTGGCACTTGACCTCGCGGCCGAAGCGGCGCGTCTTGAATGCACGGTCGTCCGCCGATTCGAGCGCGGGGAACGGGCGTTCGTCGGCGAGCGTCGCATCGCCGGGGAACACGAAGATCACCCCGTGCGCCTCGCGGCACGGATAGGCGCGCACGCCGTTGGGCAAACGCTCGCGGCCGAGGTAGGGCACGTCGACGCAGCGGCCGCTGTCGCACGCATAGGTCCAGCCGTGGTAGCAGCAGCGCAGCGTTTCACCGCTCACGACGCCCGCGTGCAGCGGCACCTGGCGGTGCGCGCAACGATCTTCGAGCGCATACACGGCGCCGGATTCGGTGCGCACGAGCACGATCGGATCGCCGGCGAAGCGCACGCCGAGCGTCTTGCCGCGCTTCAGTTCGCGCGACCACGCAAGCGGATACCAGTGATCGGGATGGATGGGCACGCGGCGCAGGTCGCGCACGACCGCGCCGGTGGACGGTTCTTCAAGGGTGCCGCTGTCAGACAAAGGCACTGCGCGCATGCGTGACGCCTCCAGGCGGGACGGAAGGTCCGGACGCCGCAACGAGCGGCGTGGCTTGGGAGAAGTCTACGCGAAGTTGCACCGCATGGCGGACGCGATGCGGGTTTGCACCGGCACGGCGGGCGCGGTTTGTTTGATGCGGCGCAATCCGGGGCGCGGGCGGCACGCGCGGCTGCCCGGCTGCGGCCTCGGCCGCGCGACGCGCCGCATTCCGTCACGCGGCCGGTTGCCGGTCACGAGCGGGCATCGCGCCACAGCACCGGGTCGGCGCGGTACAGCGCCGGGAAGTAGTGTTTCAGCCCGGCGACCTTCGGCAGGTCGTTGAACGCGATGTACGGCGCGTCGGGATGCAGTTCGAGGTAGTTCTGGTGATAGGCCTCGGCCGGGTAGAACCCCTTGTAGGCCTCGATACGCGTGACGACCGGCGCCGGAAACGCGTGCGCGGTGCCGAGCTGCGCGATGTACGCGGTCGCGACCGCGCGTTGCTGCGCGGTGGTCGGGAAGATCGCCGACCGGTACTGCGACCCTTCGTCGGGGCCTTGCCGGTTGAGCTGGGTCGGATCGTGCGCGACCGAGAAGAACACCTGCAGCAGCCGGCCGTAGGTGATCTGCGTCGGGTCGTAGACGATGCGTACCGATTCCGCGTGCCCCGTTAGCCCGGACCCGACGAGTGCATAGTGCGCGGTTTCGGACGCGCCGCCCGCATAACCGGCCGTGACCTGCTTCACGCCCTTCACGTGCTCGAACACGCCCTGCACGCCCCAGAAACAGCCGCCGGCAAGCACGGCCGTCTCGTCGTGCGATGCGCCGGGCGTTTCGTCGAGGGTCGGCGCGGGCACGGTGCGCATCGGTTCGGCGGAGTTGACGATGCGCTGGTAGCCGAACACGGCGGCGGCCGCGACGGCGAGGGCGCCGATGCGACGCAGCATCGCTGTGCGCCGTCCTGGCGTGGCGGCGCGGGTGGGTGTCGGGTTCATCGTTGGCTCCTTCGGAATGCGTAGGGGAAGACGGCGGTCGGGTGTCGGCCTGGCATGCGTTCAACCGAACGTGAATGCGTACGCATCGACACCCGGATCGAGAAACTCGATCGCGAAGGTGCGATCGGCGATCGCGCCGGGCTGACGGACGAGCTGGTACAGGCGCTGCCCGGTGACCGTGCCGTAGCCCTGCGCGTCGACGTCGGCGCCGTGTGCGGCACCGGGCGCCGCGCCGTCGAGCGTCACGCGAAAGCGCACCGGCTTGCCGTTCGCACCCGGGCCGAGCACGAGATGCAGGTCGCGCGCATGGAAGCGGTAGACGATCCGGCCGGACGGCGCGGCGAGCGACGCGCGCTCGGCGCCGACCTGCCAGGTGCCCGCGAGGCCCCAGTCGTTCAGGTCGGGGTGCGTGGGCGCGTCGTAGCGGTGTGCCGTGTCGCGCACCACGCCGTCCGGCGACGTGAAGGCGTCCGCACGCGCATAGCCGACATAGGTTTCCGGCGAGCGGACGTCCGCGCTGTCGGCCGCCGCGAGCGCGCCTTTCGCGGGCGCGCCGGCGAGCCCGAGCGGCACGTTCAGCGCTTCCGGGTGGCCGGCTTCGGCGAGCAGCGACTGGATCGCGCGTTCCGACTGCGCGTATTCGCCTTCGCCGAAGTGATGGCGGCGCACGCGTCCCTGCGCATCGACGAAGTAGTGCGCGGGCCAGTATTCGTTGCTGAACGTGCGCCAGATCGTGTAGTGGTTATCGATCGCGACCGGGAAGTCGATGCCGAGGTCGTGCACGGCCTTCTTCACGTTGCCGATGTCGCGCTCGAACGCGAACTCCGGTGCGTGCACGCCGATCACGACGAGCCCGTACGGCGCGTACTTGCGTGCCCAGGCCGTGGTGTACGGCAGCGTGCGCAGGCAGTTGATGCACGAATAGGTCCAGAAGTCGACGAGCACGACCTTGCCGCGCAGGCCGGCCGCGGTCAGCGGCGGCGAATTCAGCCACTGCACGGCGCCGTCGAGCGACGGCAGCGTGCCTTCGACGGGCAGCGCGGCCGGCGCCAGCGGCGCGGGCGTGACCTCGGCCGCGCGCATCATCGCGCCGCCGGGCAGCGCGGCATCGGCCGTGGCGGCCATCATCGCGCCGTCCGAACCGTTCGCGGTGCGGTCTGCCGGGCCGTCCGCCGGCGAGCCCGTCGCGACCGTCGCCGCCGGCGCGCCGTTCGAGCGCCCGCTGAGCCGGTCGACGAGCTTCGCCTCGAGGCCGCCCGTCGTGACGGTCGACAGCTGCGCGAGTGCCCCCGTATCGAGGCCGAGCGCGATCGCAGCGACGCCCGCCAGCAGCGCGGCGCCGATCCCGCGCTTGATCCATTCGCCCGCGCCGAGCGAGCGCTTCATCGCGGCGAACACCTTGCCGCCGATCACGAGCGCCACGCCGAGCGACGTCGCCGCGCCGGCCGCGTACGCCACGAGCAGCAGCGTGGTGCCGACGCTCGCGCCGCGCAGCGCGGCGCCGGTCAGCACGAGCCCGAGGATCGGGCCGGCGCACGGCGCCCACAGCAGGCCGGTGGCGACGCCGAGCAGCAGCGACGACAGCGGGCCGGCCGGGCGGCCGTCGCGCTGCGCGAGGCCGGTGAGGCGGTTGCCTGCGGCGACGAGCGGGCGCGTCAGGTGTTCGGCGAGGCGCGGCATCAGCAGCGTCAGGCCGAATACCGCGAGCAGCACGATGGCGGCCCAGCGGCCGGCCTGGTTGGCCTGCGCGACCCAGCCACCGCCGACGGCGGCGAGCGTCGCGACGACGGCGAACGTGAGCGCCATGCCGGCCAGCAGCGGCAGGCCGGTGCGCACGAACGGCTGGTCGGCGCGCGCGAACACGAACGGCAGCACGGGCAGGATGCACGGGCTCAGGATCGTGAGCACGCCGCCGAGATAGGCAAGGACGATGAGCAGCATGGTGCGTTCTCCAGTCGGTCGGGAGTAGGGCCGGATCAGGCGGCGGCCGGGTGGAAGGCGAGCGCGAGCCCGTTCATGCAGTAGCGCAGGCCGGTGGGCGGCGGGCCGTCGTCGAACACGTGGCCGAGATGGCCGCCGCAGCGGCGGCAGTGCACTTCGGTGCGGACCATTCCGAACGACGTGTCGGCGTCGGTCGCGACCGCGTGGTCGAGCGGCTTCCAGAAGCTCGGCCAGCCCGTGTGGCTGTCGAACTTGGTGGCCGACGAGAACAGCGCGAGGCCGCAGCCCGCGCACGCGAACGTGCCGGGGCGGTGCTCGTCGTTCAGCGGGCTGCTGTAAGGCCGCTCGGTGCCGGCGCCGCGCAGGATCGCGTACTGGGCGGGCGTGAGCCGGCGATGCCATTCGGCGTCGCTGAGGGTGAGTTCGTATGGCGCGGCCATCTTCGGCGCAGCCGTCGACGCGGCGAACGCGCGGCCGACCAGTGCGCGACGGCCGGCCGACGACAGCGCCGCGAGCGTGGCGAGGCCGGTGGCGCCGGCGAACAGCAGCAGATGTCTGCGGGTGGGCATGATGGGCTCCTGGAAGCAGGTCCTGAAAACATGCGCCTATCGTAGACAGCGGCCGGTGTCGAAGTCCTCACGGAAAGTTAAAGGAATCGTGATGTTTGTGGTGTTCCGTCGGGGCGCGCTCGCATCCGTCTACGCTCCAACTGGCAAGGGCCTTCGAGCAGGTGAGCCGCCGATGTTTGCCGAGCACTTGCTCGCGCCGTGATCCGAATGAGGCACCCGGGCAAACGAAACTCGTCACGCTCAGGCAAGTGCGTCCGGTCGAAAACAGAGGCGGTGTATCGGCTGGGCGTTCAGTCGGTAGGGCGCGCCAGACCGCGACGGGAACCGCCTTGATATCGCGTGAAGGGCGCGAGATCCCGCGTGGCGCGCACCGAGTCGACTTTGCAGGAGGCGGTGGGTCGCCAAACTGTCAAAATTCGTCATATCTAGGACTTGTCTAATTCGGCGAACCCTAGATTGGGCACTGGTCCTATATCTTGCGTTGTAAGGGATTTATAAAATATCTATCAAAGAATTTCGCAAGATGACCTCGGGCGGGAGCGGCGGCGATTCAGTATTTGCGGCGAATGACGGCGGCTCGAGGTGAAGCAGGAAATTCAAATGAGAAAATTTCGCGAGGGACCTATTTTTGCAAGCGGCGGCCATCGACGCTTGCGGGCAAGAAGTATATCGAAGGCGATTCCAACGCGATCGATATCGTAATTATATATAGGACTACAGATGCTCTAATCGATTCGATGTCGCGCACGCATTGCGAATTTGTCACCGATGATCAAGAGGTCTCTCGAGTCGATAAACCGTGACGGCGAAAAGCGTGCATCCAGGCTGTCGCCGCGCGAGATGGAGGTGATCCGGCTTTACTCGTCTGGAATGAGGGAAGCCAGATTGCGGAGCGCATGAAGAAAGGCAAGCAGACCATCAGCGCGGAAGGTCAACGCGATGAAAATTAGGTGTGAAAAACGACGTCGAACTGATCAGATCCAAGACGGTTCTAGATCTGATCGATGAGGGATGCGCGAGCCGATTTGATGTCCGAGTTAATCTGGATTATATACAGATAAGTTATGCGAATTATTAACATGTTGAAGTGCAGTCCGTATAGGATGCCGCTCGTCGCGGTCGCGATGTCGCTTGCATCGTCGATTTCCACCGCGAACATGCTGGTCTATCCGATGTCTGCGTCGATCGGCGGCGGCAAGGAGTCGGCCGCGGAGCTGCGCATCTATTCGAAATCCGAGACGACGCAATACGTGAAGGCGATCGCGAAGCGCGTGATCGATCCGGCGACGGATCACGAGCGCGAGGAGGCCAGCATGAATTCCGGCGACGACGCAATCGTGATCTCGCCGGCCAAGTTCGCGTTGCCGGCCGGCGGCACACGGCTCGTGCGGGTGATACCGCTGGGCGTGCCGAAAAAGGAGGTGCTGTATCGCGTCTATCTGCAACCGGTGGCTGCACCGTCGGATGACGACTCCGCGGCGAAGGACGATATGTCCGGCAAGGTCGACTTCAGTCTCGTCTGGGCACCGCTCGTCCGTGTGCTGCCGAAGACGCTCGTGCCAGATTTCCACGTGTCGAAAGGCGCGCTGGCCAATACCGGCAACGTACGGATCGGTTTGATCGAAGCCGGCGCGTGCCAGTCCGAGCAGGACGCCGCGTCGTGCAGTTGGACGAAATTCGACCGCAGTGTCTACCCTGGCCAGCACTTCGCGCTGGAGGGGCTGAATTCCGCACCTTATGTGCGAATCCGATATCGCGTGGGGGGAATGACAGATGTACAGCAGAAGATTGTGCGCACGCATTCCGCCGACACGATAAACGCGCCGAGCGCGAATAACGAGACCCTGGCGGGTCATTCAATTGTTTCAACCAACCAGAAGGACTAACCCATGCTGAAATACGTTCCGATCGCTGCCGCAGCCCTGATGTCGATGTCGGCTTACGCCGTTCAGAAGGACATCACCGTCACGGCCAACGTCGACACGACGCTCGAAATGCTGTCGGCGGACGGCTCGGCACTGCCGACCACCATGCAGATGCAATATCTGCCGGGTACGGGTCTTCAGGCAGCTGAAGTGAAAACGAAGATCTTCACGAACGACAAGGCGAAGGATCTGCAGATCCGCCTGGCGACTGTCCCGTCGCTGAAGAACCAGACGAGCCCGGGCGCGCCGGAAATTCCGCTGTCGGTCAAGCTGGGGGAAACCGAGCTGACTACCACGGCGTCGACGCTGAAGACGGCGGAGCTCTTCCCCGGCGAACTGGCACAAGGCTCGAACGTGCTGCCGCTGTCGATCGGTCAGAAGACGGTCGCAGCCGTCACGGCGTCCGGTAGCTACCAAGGCCTCGTCAGCGTGATCGTCACGCAGAGCGCCGCGTCGGGTAGCTAAGCTCCCGGGCTGTATCGATGGGCGCGCCTGAACGGCGCGCCCTGTTTTTTGTAGTACTCCGTCAAAAAACGTTCAATTTCCCGCATGATTCCATTCGACCTCAAGAAAACCGTTGTCGCATGTCTGAGCGCTCTGTGTGTGACGGACGTCGTGTCCGTCGCGCAGGCTGCTTCATCCGTGCCGCCGGGCTTCGAGGACATCATGACGGGGCACGACGAACGCATCAACGTCAACTTTCTGGGCAAGCCGCTCGGCTTGTTCCGCGTGTATGTGACACCGGACACGGTCCGTTTCGAGGATCCCGCAGGCCTGTTGCAGGCGCTCGGCTCACACGTGAACCCGGCGACCGACGTGTCGACGATCGGCGACGCGCTGTCCAAGTCGATGGCGCGCAACGGCAACCTCGCCTGCGCGGGGGCGGCGGGCGTGAACGGCTGCGGGTATGTCGACACCGACGGCGCGGCCGTGATCTACGACGAAAGCGAAGGCAACATCGAGCTGTTCCTGTCGCGCGACTGGCTGAGCACCGAAGAGCGTGACCAGCGGTTTCGCGAGCCGTCGCCGATGACCGAAAACGCGCTGATCCATCAGCAGACGATCAACCTGTCGGGCGGGCGCGGCTACAAGAGCCTGTCCGTGTCGGGCACGGGCGCGCTCGGCATCACGCCGAAGAGTTTCATCGGCGGGAACTGGAATTTCACCCATACGGGCTATTCGAGAGGATCGGACAGCCACGTCCAGCTTCAGGATCTCTACTACCGCAACGATCTCGGCGCCGAGCATTACGCGCAGGCCGGCCGGATGGACAACCGCAACCTCGCGAGCGCGCTCGGCGGCAACTTCGGGTTCACGATGCTGCCGGTCGGCACGCTCGACGGCGTGCGCGTCGGCACGACGCTGGCATATGTGAATCCGGAAGTCGCGCAGCAGGGCACGCCGGTCACGCTGCTGCTACCACGCGATTCGCGTATCGACGCGTACCGCGGCCAGGAGCTGTTGGGCACGTTCTACATGAAGGCCGGCGTCAATGCGCTCGATACGTCCCGCTTTCCGGAAGGCACGTATCCGCTGACGCTGCGCGTGTTCGAGAATGGCGTGCAGGTGCGCACGCAGATGTCGCCGTTCACGAAGACGGGCGGCGGTGTCAATTCGCGCACGCGACAATGGTTCGCGCAGGCCGGTCGCCCGTCCGACCGGGACGCGCCGGACGGCATGGCAGCGGCAGCCGGCGTGCGGATTCCGCTGTTGCGTGAAATGGCGCTGACGAGCGGTATCGCGAGCGTCGGCCGGCACGTGTACAACGAAACGGCGCTGGAGTGGCGACACGCGTTTCCGCTGGGTGTGCTTTCGACCGGCGGCTCGTTTTTCGTGGGCAACGACGGCTCGCGAGGCAACACGCAGCAGATTTCATTCGCCGACGGCGTGTCGTGGAGTGTGTACCGTTACCAGATGCGCGGCGCGGCGTGCAATGGTCCGGCCGTGTCATATCGCGACATCGGCTGCTACGACATGCTGAACGCGACCGTGTCGTTTCCGATGGGCAACTGGTCGGCAATGCTCGGCTATACGTACAACAAGAGCGTCGGGCGGTCGCAGAACTGGCAGCCCGACACACCGGACCGTCCGTGGGCGACGCCCGTGTTCCGTGAAGGCGATCAGGTGTCGCGTGCGCTCCAGGCGTCGCTGTCGCGATCCTTCACATGGCGCAAGGTCAGCACGAACCTGCGCGTCGGCGCGTACGCGAACCGCAACACGGGTGCCCGCAGCGAGTACGGCGGCTACGTCGGCGTGACGCTGTCGATGGCCGAACCCGCGATGCAGCCCGGGCGAGCGTCCGCTTACACGTCGGCGGGTGTCGACGTTCGCACGGACCGCAGCAGCACGACGACGAACTACACACTCGACCGCAACTGGAACTGGCAGGGCGACAGCTACCGGGAGGTCGCGCTCGGCGTGTCGGGCTACGGCACCGACAGCCTGACCGGCACCGTGCAGGGCCGCTGGAATGGGCGCTACGGCGACGTCGCCGCGTCGGTCGCGAACAGCTACAGCCGTGACAGCGGCGGCAACAATCCGTCGGTGACGGCGAGCTATTCGTCGTCGTTCGCGGTGGCGCGACAGGGCGTGTTCCTCGGCGCATCCGCGTCGCAGCCGGATCCGCTGGCGGGTTTCGCCGTCAGAGTCGGCAAGCGCGACGATGCGAGTGGCATGGCAGCCGAGGTGCGCAGCGATTCGAGCGCGAGGATCAAGGTGGGTTTCGGGCAGCGCGCGCTGCTGCCGGTGTCGGCCTTCACGCCGGTGACGACCGAAGTGAACGACGCGGGCGCGCATGCGTCCGCGGGCGCGACGAGCGTGACCGAGGGGCTCGGCAAGCGCACGCTGTTTATGGTGCCGGGGCAGCTTGCGCTGCGCAACGTCGATGCGAAGGTGACGTACACCTACGTCGGCCAGGCCTTCTCGAAGGGTGGCATGCCGCTGTCGGACAGCGTGATTCTCAACGGCGCGATGCCGTTGATCGACAGTCAGGGCGGATTCATTGCCGAACTCGACCATAAGGAAAGCGAACTGTTCGTCGTGGACGGGCCGACACTGATGCGCTGCCCGCTGCACGTGAAGCGCCAGCAGGACGTGCTGATGATGGTGGGCAAGGTGCGCTGCGAAGTGGCCGGGCCGGATGCGCTGCCGGAATCGCTGCGCAAGCAGGCCCGCGTGCGCAAGCTGCTGGAGCATCGATATGTGATGTCGATGCGGGCGCGGACGACAGGGGCTCCCGAAACGGCCCAATGACGTGTATGCGCGGCTGCCGCGTGGCGCGACCAACGATTCAAGTACATAGGGAAAATAGTCATTCAAATGATTCAGATCAGCCGAATTCGCTGTCGGGCAATCGTCCTGGCGGCCATACTGAGCGCGATCACGCTCGATGTGTCTGCAGTCATGCAGGTACCTGCGGATCGCAACGATACCGCACAAGCTGTTCGGGATCGTAGTTCGCCGGTGGGAGATGTCGTGATCTTCAACGGCGCGTCGGGCGGCTACGACACGACCGATTACAGGAAATGGGGGCGAAATTCGTGGACGTGCCAGTCGGCCACCGACACGGCGACCGGTGCGTGCGCGACCGAGCCGGTATGGACGGCTGAGGGCAAGTCGACCTCGATCCGGCTTTCGTTCAAGGAGGAGCGGACCGGTGCCACGGCCGTGCTGAATCTCAACGGAGAAAGTGCATACAGTCGCCACCTCGATTGCGACGGCAACGTCATTCCAGAAGTACAGTCGCTGGCGCGTTTGGCGATCCATCAAGCGGCGTCCTCTGTCGTGGCCGCTTGCCTCACCTTAGGCTGGGACGGGCGCTCGCTCTTCGTCAAGATTCCCGCTGCGGAACTGAAGAACCTCCCGTCCGGCGGGACCTGGAAGGCGAACCTTCAACTGAACCTGAGATTGTGGGGGACGGAAGGTACGGCTGCGAAGCTCGCAGTCTTCAAATCAGCGATCACGCTGAACGTCACCGACAAAGACAACATCCAGGTCTATCTTCCGGAATTCACGAGCGCGACGCCGACGGTCGATCTCAAGCTGCGCAAGCTGCCGAACGGTAGCCGGATGTCGGGCACGTCGAACATCGACATGTGCCTGTACGACGGCTACAACTCGCAGAGCACGTGGTTCGACGTATCGGCGAGCGACGGTCTCACGGTCGATCGCCGCGACAAGGGCCAGTATTCCGTGCTGCTCGCTTCGGACAAGAGCGGTGCGTACGAATCGCGTATCGACTACAACGTGAGCCTGACGTATGCCGGCAAGAAGATCACGCTGCCGAACAACGAGACGGTGCGGCTCCAGGGCGTGAACAACAGCGCCGGTCGCTCGGTATCGTTGCCGGGCATTTCGGTGCCGGTCGTCTGCACCCCGACGCCGCTGACACTCGAGACGCCGGAATTCCAGTCGGTGTGGAAGCGTCCGGGCAAGTACAGCAACAAGCTGACGATCACGTTTACGCCGTCGTCGGCGAGTCTGTAAGCACGGCCGTATCGTGCGTCCCGGCCATCGCGTCACCGGCAATCGGCGCGATACAGTGAACGCCGTTGGCTGAGCGTACATCTTCGTCGCCGTGGACGATCATGCCCGGATTGCCTACACGGCGATACATCCACGAGAGGCGCGCGACACCGGCCTGCCGCCGATCACACCCGTCCCATGATCCGCGTGCCGAGCGAGATGCCGAGTTCGGACAGCGAAGCATTGGTCGCGAGCTGGGCGGCTTCCCAGCGCGACAGCGCGGCGTCGAATGCGCTCGCGCGCACGCCGCCGCGCAGCGCTTCTGCAAGACCGACCGCGTTCTTCGCCGCCTTCGCGACCCCGGCGGCCGTATGCGGTCGCACGAGGCAGGCCGCGTCGCCGAGCAGCACCGCGCGGCCGAACGCCATGCGCTCGACCGCGAGATCGAGGATCGCCTGCGCGAACGGTGCCTGGGTCGCGTCGACGAGCCCGGTGAGCGTCGGCGCGAGCAACCGGCGGCCGGCGTCCACGAGTTCGAGGCGGTTGTCGTCGCGCATCGCGCCGGGCGGCAGCGAGCCGTCGCGTTGCGTGCCGTCCTGCGCGAGAAACAGCGACGGCACGCGATCCTGCTCGAGCCACCGGTACCAGACCCAGTTCACGCGCCGCTTGCCCGGCTCGATCGCGCCGTCGCGGCCGGGCACCAGGTAAGTCAGGAACAGATGCGCGTTGCCTTGCTGGAACGTGAACCGATCGCGCAGCACCCGCAGCACCGTGTCGGGAAGCGTGTGCTCGTCGACGAGCCCGCGCCACGCGACGTAGCCCGCATACGCGGGCCGCGCGTCGGGCAGTAGCTGGGCGCGCACGGCCGAGCGGCCGCCGTCCGCGCCGACCAGCAGGTCGGCATGCTCGACGCGGCCATCCGTGAAATGCGCGATCACGCGCGCGCCGTCCTGTTCGAACCGCTCGAACGATACGCCGGCGTGCACGACGCCGGCGGGCAGCGCGCGCTTCAGCGCGGTGTAGATCACGTTCCACGCGGTCTGCGTTTGCGGCATGTAAAGGCGCTGCACGATCCGGTCGTGCTCGTCGAGATAGATCCGGTCGACCGAATCGACGCTTGCATCGCGCGGCACCGGCACGCCGCCGAATGCGAACGCGCGCTCGATCGGCGGCTGCAGCACGATGCCGCCGCCGCGGCTGTCGAGGTCGTTCGGCGATTGCTCGAATACCTTGACGCGCCATCCGTCCGCGCGCAGCGCGGTCGCCGTGAACAGCCCGCCCACCGATCCGCCGATGACGATCGCCGACGGGCCCGAAACGTCGCTCATGATTCCCTTCCCCCGATGATTTGTCGCGCGCGGCGACTCAACCTTCCCGATGCTTCAGGAAACACACCGGCCACGCATTCACACGCGCCGGCTGTTCTTCGCGCGCCATGTTGCGCTTGTCTTGGCCGACGACCGGCCCGCTGCCGGCGTCGACGTCGTGCTGGCGGAAACCGTTCGCAGTGACGGTGACGGTGCGATGAGCGATCGAATGCGTGTCGTTGGTCAGGTGACGGTCACCATGCGGTTCGGCCCGCACGCGCCCGGACGCGGGCGCAAATGCCTTTCGAGGATAGGCGCGGCGACCGGCACGCCGGATGAATTGTTCTGAATTCGTCGGGCGGCGCGCGGGGCCGCGCTACACGCGGCGGCGGCGCCGCGCGCTCGCACCGGACGCGAGTTGCTTCAGCGTAGCGGGCGTGCCGTGGAGAAACGCGTCGACCAGCCGTTCGATTTCGGTGTCGAGATCGTCGGGCACCGGCAGCCCGTAGACCCACTTGCGAACGCCGAAATAGAAGATGCTCGCGTGCAGGCTCCAGACGAGCTCGATTTCCGCGTTGCGCTGGGCCTCCGTCGCCGGCGTGGCGATGTCGTATTCGTGGCGCAGCTCGCGCAGCACCGGCAGGAACACGCGTTCGCGCAGCCGCGACAGATAGCGCGTGTTGAAGCCCTCGCGGCTGAGCCCCGCGAAGATGAAGGTGCGGATCCATTCGCGCCGCAGGATGGTTTGCGCGTACGCGCGGTAGAACGCGACGAGCCGCTCCTGCAGCGGGACCGTGCGATCCGCGATCATTTTTTCCCAGTCGGGGCTCCACGTGTAGACCTCGTCGTACACGCGATCGATCAGCGCTTCCTTGCTCGGGAAATACCGGTACAGCAGCGGCTGGGTGACGCCGATCTGCCGCGCGAGCTCGCGCGTGCTGCCGGAAAAGCCGTGCGTCGCGAAGTGCTCGATCGCCTTTTCGACGATCTGCCGCTCCCGCGCTTCCGGCGCGAGGCGCCGGCCCGGCGTGACGGCGTTGCCTTCGGCGTCCGTCCCGCGCTCGCGGGCTGGCGTGCTGCGTTTTCTTTCGGTCATGCATCGGCTCCTGATCGCGTGTGCGCTTAAGCTATCGATCGAAAAATAACACGATCGGACCGCGAGGACCGCTCGCGGCGTGCCTGTCGACGCGATGCGGGACCCGTCGCGCACGCGCCTCGCGTCGCGTCGAGCGCGCCATCCGACCGGGCGTCCGGGCGGCCTATTCAGGAAAATTCAGGCCCATCGCCATGACATTAAGACGCGCCTTAACTAGTCTTGCTTCCGAACAGCCGTTTGGACCGGACGCCAGTCGGCACCGCCGGGCCGTTCGGCACAACCGGAGCGGAACATGCGTGATCTGATCTCGCCGGACGCACGCATCGCGTGCGCCGGCGCCACCGTCGCCATCCAGGAGGCCGTGTCATGCCGACGGTAACCGCGGCCGCGGCGCCCGATCACGTGCGCGGCGAGGACGTGTTTCTCGCGTCGATCGCCGGCTACGTCGACACGCTCGGCTTCGTCGCGCTGTTCGGCCTGTTTACCGCGCACGTCACCGGCAACTTCATCCTGATCGGCTCGGGGCTGGCCGGCGTCGGGCAAGGGCTCGCGATCAAATGGCTCGCGTTTCCGGCCTTCATCGCCGGTATCGTCGGCGCGCGCGTGCTCGACCACCGGATGCGTTCGCTGGGCCACGGCCCGCGCGCGCGTTCGCTCTATGCGCTTCAGGCCGTGCTGCTGGCCGGGTTCATGCTGGCCGGCGTGATGGCGTCGCCGATCGCCGACGCCGATGCGCCGCGCACGATCCTGTGCGGTCTGCTCGGCGCCGCGGCAATGGGTGTCCAGAACGCGCACGGCCGGCTGACGGCCCGCTCGGTCGTCGCCAACACGGTGATGACGGGCAACGTCACGCAGGCGGTGATCGACGCGTTCGACTGGCTCGTGCCGCTTGCCGCGCCGGCCGAACGCGACGCCGCGCGCGTGCGGCTGCGGCGCACGCTGCCGCCGGTCGCGGCCTTCGCGATCGGCGCGGGCGCGGGGGCCGCGGCGTACGTATTCGCCGCCTTCTGGGCGCTGGCGCTGCCGCTCGCGACCTTGTGCTTCCTCGCCTATCGATCCGGCCGGCCCGACGACGGGCCGGCATCACGCTGAATCCACGCGCGCCGCACGGCAGCGCTTGCCACTTTCAAGGAGAATTTCGATGATTGCACTGAAGTTGCGACAGGTATTGCGGATGACGGCCGCGTCGACGGCCGTGCTCGGCGCATTGCTGGCGACCGCGCCGGCCCACGCCGACGAGACGCGTCTGCTCGAGACCTCGTCGGCGAAGGTGCCGGCCGTCTCGGTCGGCCCGCAATACGACACGACGCACGTGTGCGTCGCGCCGGAAGACTTCGACCGCTTCACCGACAGCTTCGTCGCCACGTTCGGCGGCAAGAAGTCGCAGCAGGGCGTGTTCCAGGTCACGCCGACGCCGAGCCAGACGATGTCGCAGCTCGTGTTCACGCCGTCCGGCACGATCTCGGTGTTCGGCTTCAAGACGCCGATCCCGTACCCGTTCTGCGAGGAGCGCACCGGCTATCTCGTCACCGACATGGACGTCGCGATGAAGTCGGCGCGCGCGCACGGCGCGGACGTGGTCGTCGACACGTTCCCCGATCCGATCGGCCGCGATGCGATCATCCGCTGGCCGGGCGGCGTGAACATGCAGCTGTACTGGCACACCCAGGCGCCGCACTACGATCCGCTGCAGACCGTGCCGGAAAACCGCGTGTACGTGTCGCCGGAAAGCGCGAGCAAGCTGGTGCACGACTTCGTCGCGTTCTCGCGCGGCAAGGTCGTGTCCGACGTGCGCAAGGCGCCGGGCATCGAGATCGGCCGGCCGAACGACACGTACCGCCGCATCCGCATCGAGTCGGGCTTCGGCAAGATGACCGTGCTGGCCACCGACGGCCATCTGCCTTATCCGTTCGGGCGCGAGATGACGGGCTACGAAGTGGCGGACCTTGCTGCCACGCTGGAGAAGGCGAAGGCCGCCGGCGTGACGGTGCTGGTGCCGACCTTCACGTCGGACGGGCGCGATGCGGCGCTCGTGCAGTTCCCGGGCGGCTACGTCGCCGAGATCCACGCGCGGTCGAAGTGATGGAACGGCGGTCGATGAGGCGGACGTGGCGGGGCGTGTTGCCGGCCGCCGTGCTGGCGGGCGGCGTCGCGACGTACGCCGGGACGGCGGCCGGCGCCGAGGAAACCGCGGCGCCGGCCTCGACCGCCGCCGCGACGTGCACCGCGAAGCGTCCCGCGGTGCTGTTCAACCGCTGGCAGGAAGACTGGTCGGTGCTCGCGAATCCGTGCGTGCCGCGCAAGCCGCTCGACGGGCTGAAGTACATCCCGCTGGGCGGCGACCCGTCGACTTACCTGTCGCTCGGCGCGAACCTGCGCGAGCGCTTCGAGCTGAACAACGCGCCGCTGTTCGGGCTCGGCGCCGCCCACGACGACAACTACGTGATCCAGCGCGCGACGGTGCACGCGGATCTGCGCTATGCCGGGCATTTCCAGGCGTTCGTCCAGTTCGTCGATGCGCGGCCGTACGGCAAGGACACGGTCGGCCCGGTCGACAAGGATCAGCTCGACATCGAGCAGGCGTTCGTCGCGTATGTCGACCAGCTGGGTGGCGGCACGTTCAAGGCGCGCGTCGGCCGGCAGGAAATGGCGTACGACTTGCAGCGGTTCGTGTCGGTGCGCGACGGGCCCAACGTGCGCCAGGCGTTCGACGCGCTGTGGGCGGATTATGAAATCGGCAACTGGCGGCTGATCGGCTATGTGACGCGCCCCGTGCAGTATCGCAACGACGCGGTGTTCGACGACGTGTCGAACCGGCACCTCAGATTCGACGGCGTGCGGATCGAGCACAACGCGGTGGGGCCGGGCGAATTGTCGGGCTACTGGTCGCGCTATACGCGCGACAACGCGCGCTACATCGCGGGGGCCGGCACCGAGCGGCGCGACGTGTTCGACATGCGCTACGCGGGCAAGTCTTCCGGGTTCGATTGGGACGCCGAAGCGATGCTGCAGACCGGGCACATCGGCCAGGACACGATCGGTGCATGGGCGTTCGGCGCGCTGGGCGGCTACACATTCGCGAAGACGCCGGGCACGCCGCGCATCGGCATCCAGGTCGACGGCGCGTCGGGCGACAAGCATCCCGGCGACGGACGCATGGGCACCTTCAATCCGCTGTTCCCGAACGGCTATTACTTCACGCTGGCCGGCTACACGGGCTACAGCAACCTGATTCATGTGAAGCCGTCGCTGACGTTCAAGCCGGCCGGCAACGTGACGGTGCTGACCGCGGTCGGTTTCCAGTGGCGCGCGACGACGGCCGACGCGATCTACGGGCAAGGGATGCAGGCTGTGCCCGGCACGGCCGGCAAGGGCGGCGCGTGGACCGGCATGTACGCGCAGGCCCGCGTGGATTGGCTCGTCAATGCGAACACGGCGCTGGCGGTCGAGGCGGTGCATTTCCAGCTCGCCGATTCGATTCGCGCGCTGGGCGCGCGCAACGCCGACTATGTCGGCGTGGAGGCGAAGTTCGGCTGGTGACGCGGCGCGGCGCGCGGCTCAGTGCTGCGCGCCGGCGAGCGTCTCGATGAAGTCGATGAACGCCGTGACGCGCTTCGAGCCGCGCTGATTCGGCAGATACAGCGCGGTGACGACCGAGCGCGCCGCGTCGGGCATGACGTCGTACGCTTCGAACAGCCTGCGCAGACGGCCCGACTGGACGTCGCCGTCGACCAGCCAGTCGGGCAGCAGCGCGATGCCGGCGCCGTCGAGCGCGGCATCGCGCAACACTTCGCTGTGGTTCGACTTCAGCCGTCCGGCGACCAGCACTTTCGTCGTGCCGTGCGCATCGGCGAACGACCACGCCTGCTGGTCGCCGCCGAAGTGAAAGCGCAGGCACTGATGGTCGACCAGTTCGGCCGGGCTACCCGGCGCACCGTGCGCATCGAGGTAGTCGTGGCTCGCGACGACGAAGCGCTGGAAGGTGCCGAGCTGCCGCGCGACGACCTCCGCGGACGGCGCCGCCTCGCCGAGCCGGATCGCGACGTCGATCCGGCCGGCGACGAGATCGACGCGTTCGTCGGTGAGCTGCAGGTCGAGGTCGAGCTTCGGGTAGCGCGCGAGGAAGGCCCCGATGTGCGGCGCGATGCGACGCACGCCGTACGCGACGGGCACCGACACGCGCAGCGGTCCGGACGGCTCGTCGCCGCGATCGGAGACGAGCGCGTCGGCTTCCGCGAGTTCCTCCAGCAGCCGCTTGGCCCGCGCGTAATACACGGAGCCGGCATCGGACAGCGTGACCTGGCGCGTCGTGCGGTTCAGCAGCACGGTGCCGAGCGATGCCTCAAGCGCATCCACCGCGCGCACCACCGACGAGGCCGCGAGATCGAGACGCCGCCCCGCGCTCGAGAAGCCGCCGGCTTCCGCTACTTCCACGAACGCGCGCAGCGCGGAGAATTTGTCCATGTCGTTGCCTTTGTGCATGCCGCAACGATGCGTTGCGTGCCGCTCGCATTCTATCGCCGGCCGGCAAGCGCTATCTTCGAGACTGCAATCAACAGGAGAGCGCAATGAATTTCGTCGAAGTCACGATCACCTACGACCTCATCTGCCCGTGGTGCTGGATCGCCGAGCGCAGGCTCGCGGAGGCGATCGACGAAGCCGGGCTCGCTGGCGACGTGAAGGTCCGGTTCGCGCCGTTCGAACTGAACCCGACGATGCCGGCCGCGGGCATGGACCGCAAGGCGTACCGCAGCGCGAAGTTCGGCAGCTGGGCGCGCTCCCAGGCACTCGACGCGCAGGTGGCCGACGCCGGCCGCGCGGCGGGCCTCGTGTTCGATCATGCGCGGATCGCGCGCACGCCGAACACCCGGCTCGCGCACCGGCTCGTCTGGTTCGCGCAGCAGCGCGGCGGCGCGGCCGCGCTCGTCGATGCGCTGTTCGCCGCGTACTTCCGCGACGGCCGCGACATCGGCGATGCGAACGTGCTGGTGGAGCTTGCGGCGGGTGCCGGTCTGGCCGGCGACGCGGTGCGGGCGTTCCTCGCCTCTGACGAAGGGCTCGACGCGGTGATCGCGCTCGAGGCCGATGCGGTGCGCGCGGGCGTCGCGTCGGTGCCGTCGACGCGGATCGGATCCACGGTCGTCAGCGGCGCGCAGCCGGCCGCCGTGTTTCGCGATGCGTTGCTCGCCGCGCACCGCGCGCATCATCCGGTCGCATGAATCCGGCCCGCAGCCGCGGCGCGTCGATTTTCAGAACGTTTCATATTCGGCTCAGGATTATTGCGAAACCGAACGGTACGCTCCATGTTGCGCGCATTTCGTCTGCTGGAGCGGCAGGCGCCGCGCGACGTCGACACGCAACCGTGGAACTCGGACATGAACACACTGAACCGGCGCATGCGCGCGTTGCGCTCCGGCGCCATGCTGCTCGCCGCATGGTGCGTCGGCCTTCTCGCCTCGGGCGCGTTTGCCGCCGGGCCGGGCGGCGGCAGCCAGCCGCCCGGCTTCTACCGGCAGAAGCTCGGCGACCTGCAGATCGTCGCGCTGTCCGACGGCACCCATCCGTTTCCGGTCGATACGGTGTTCCGCGACGTGTCGAAGGATGAAGTCCGACGCGATCTCGATCGCGAGTTTCTCGAGCCGCCGGTACAGGGGTCGATCAACGCGTTCCTGGTCGACACGGGATCGAAGCGGATTCTCGTCGATACGGGCGCCGGCGTGCTGTACGGCGACTGCTGCGGCAAGCTGCTCGACAATCTGCGCGCGGCAGGCTACGCGCCGGAGCAGATCGACGAGGTGCTGCTCACGCACCTGCACAAGGATCATGTCGGCGGCATCGTGTCGGACGGCAGGATGACCTTCCCGAACGCGGTCGTCCGGGTGAACGAGATCGAGGCGAATTACTGGCTCGCCCCGGACAACAAGGCGCAGGCGCCGGCGTTCCTGGCATCGTTTTTCGACGCGGCGGCCGCGTCGGTCGCACCTTATGTCGCCGCCGGCCGCTTCAGGACGTTTCGCGGCGAAGCGACGCTCGCCCCGGGCATTCGCGCGGTGCCGATGCCCGGCCACACGCCGGGCCATACGGCCTATCTGATCGAGAGCGGTGATGCCGGGCTGCTCGCGTGGGGAGACATCGTGCACGTTGCGGCGATCCAGTTGCGGGATCTCGACGCGACCGTCCAGTACGACAGCGATGCCGGCGAAGCCCGCCGCACGCGGCGCGACGTGTTCAAGCGCGTGGCCGACCGGCGCTATCTGGTCGGCGCCGCGCACATTGCGTTTCCCGGGCTCGGACACTTGCGCAGGGACGGGGCGCGGTACGATTGGGTGCCCGTCAACTACGACGCGACGCCGTTGCGATGACGGGACGATGCCCGCGACAGCGTCAGCGCGACATGCCGCGCCGCCATGCGCCGGGCGGATGGCCGACGATGCGCGCGAAGAGGCGGTTCAGGTGACTCTGGTCGGCGAAGCCGCACGCGGCCGCGATTTCCGCGAGCGTCATGTCGGTCGTCTCGATCAGCTCGCGGGCGCGCATCACGCGCTGCTCCAGCAGCCATTGATGCGGCGTGCGCCCTGTCGTGCGCGAGAACGCGCGGATGAAATATCCGCGCGACAGATCGCATTCGTTCGCGACCTCCTCGATCGATACGCCGAGGTTCGCCTTCTCCATCAGCAGTTCCTTGGCGAGCGCCGTCTTGGCCGGCGACAGCAGGCCCTTGCGCTGCAGGTCGCGCGCATGCGCACTGCCGTACTGGCACGCGAGATGCGTGCCGATCGCGACGCCCATCTGCTCGACGAACAGCGTGTTCAGCGCACCCGGCACGTCGAGGCTGTCGGCGACCGCGTGCGCGAGGTGGCCGAGCACCGCGTCCTGCACGTCGGGCGCGCAGGTCAGGCCGGCGATTTCGGTGCCGTCGTGCTCGCGGCCGAGATGGCCGAGGTAGCTGTGCGACAGCTCGATCAGCATGAAGTCGAACTTGCCGTACAGGTCGGCGCGGAAATTCCGGGAAAAGTCGCGAATGTAGATGGAGTTGTGCTCAAACCGTCGCTCGGATTTGCCCGTGCCGCCATAGATCGTGCGCCGATGCCCGCCGTTCAGCGATACGCCGATCAGGAAGCCGCGATCGCTGGCGGCCATCTCGATGCGCTCGAATTGTTCGTCGCGCATGCATTTGCGATGGAGCGTCAGGCCGCCGGCCGACCTTTCAATATCCTTGGAAAGCAGGCTCGACATGCATCCGAGCGTGTCTTTCGGTGGCGCCGCGGCGGGCGCGACGAGGGCATCTGACATGATGGAGCGTCCTTCGAGGGGTACGGCGCGCGAGCATTCTTGCGCGCAGTTTATACGGCGCGCCCGACAGGCCCACTGTAACTTGAATAAATGTCCGCTTGCTGATGAAAAATGCGCCGGCCGGGCCGGTTCATTGTGCCAGCACGCGAACGATTTCGCCGTCGCGCGAACGGCCTGCGGAGACAGCGGGCCGAATGATACTGCCCCATTCGGGTTCTCGCCGCCCGCGTGTCCGCCGCGTGCCGTCGCGGCGGGCGCGAGTGCATTTTCATTCAAGATTTTTCTTTATGCGGCGTTTAGACTCGGCCCACTTTTTGACATTTCGTGCCCCGCGTGCCGCGCAGGCCCGGTGCGGGCTTCCGCCCCGGTGAACCGTGCGTTCACATGGCGGTCATCGTGGGGAACCTGGAGGCGGCCATGATCCAGATCGGGAATTTGTCGGTGGATTTCGAGCAGCGCGACATTCGCCATCACGGCGCGTCGCTGCGGATTGGCGCGCGCGCGCTCGACATACTGGAAGTACTGCATCGCGCGAACGGATCCCTCGTGTCGAAGGACGACATCATGGACGCGGTATGGCCGGGCCTGATCGTCGAGGAGAACCGGCTGCAGGTGCACGTCGCGACGCTGCGCAAGGCGCTGGGCCCGAACCGCGACCTGATCAAGACCGTGCCGGGCCGAGGCTACCTGCTGATCGCGCATCCGCCGGTCGCGCACACCGTGGCGCCGCCCGCGCCCGAGGTGGCGCACGATACCGAAGCAACATCCCATCCGGTGCCGCTCGTCGGGCGTCAAACCGAGATCGGGCAGATCGTCGACATGCTCGAACGGGTGCCGGTCGTCACGCTCGTCGGCGCGGGCGGCATCGGCAAGACGAGCCTCGCCGCGCGCGTCGCGCATGAATTGCGCGCGCGTTCGGGTGAGCGCGTGCTGTTCGTCGAACTGGCGTGTGCGACGACGCGCGACGACGTGCTGCGCGCGATTGCCGCCGAACTCGGGCTCGACGCGGCCGGCGTGCCTGCCATCGAGCGGATCGGCGATGCATTCGCCGCGTCGCGGGGCCTGCTCGTGCTCGACAACGCGGAGCACGTCGTCGATCTGGTGGCCGACCTGGTCGAAACGCTGACGTCGCACAGCGCGGCGCTGCGCGTGCTCGTGACGAGTCGCGAGCCGCTTCATATTTCGGTCGAAGCCGTGTTTCGCGTGAGCCCGCTGGCGGTGCCGGACGGGCGCGCATCCGTCGACGAGATCGTGCGCCATTCCGCCGTCGAGCTGTTTCTGGCGCGGATTCGCGCTGCCACACCCGATTGCGCGGTCGATGCGGCTGGCCTCAGGTTGATCGGCGATATCTGCCGGCGCCTCGACGGGTTGCCGCTCGCCATCGAGCTTGCGGCCGCGCGCGTCGCGACGCTCGGGCTCGAGGTCGTCGCGGCGCGTCTCGACGACAGGCTGAACCTGCTGACGGGCGGGCTGCGGTCGGCCTTGCCGCGCCACCAGACGTTGCGGGCCACGTTCGACTGGAGCTACGTGCTGCTGGATGCAGCCGCCCGGTCGCTGTTTCGCCGCATGGCCTGCTTCATCGGTCCGTTTACGTTCGATGCCGCGCGCGACGTCGCGATGGACCCGGGCATGCCGGCCGCCGAGATGGTCGCGCTGCTCGGCGAGCTGGTTGCGAAGTCGCTGGTCGCCGTCGAATTCAACGGTGCGCAGGCGCGCTACCGGCTGACCGAATCGACCCGCGCGTACGCGCTCGAGAAACTGCACAACGAAGGCGAATTCGACGCGGTCGCCGCACGTCATGCGCGTTACGAACACGAGCAGGCGGAAGCGCGAATACTGGCCCAGGCACAGCCCGCGCACGCCGCGGACCTGCGTCCCGACGCGGACGTGGCGCCGCTTCGCGAACGCGCGGCGGCCGGGCCGCAGGCCGCGGAAATCGACGGGCTGGCGCAGGCGTTGCTCGAGCCGGCGCGCATGCGCGAATGTTCGCTACCCGCGCGACGCGCACTCGACGCGCTCGACGCCGGCGCGCCGGAGGCCGTCGACGCCGCGCGCGAGATGCGCCTGCGCGCGGCCTATGCGGCTGCACTGCTGCATACCGACGGCGACACGCATACGGCCGCCGCGATGTGGGACAGGACGCTCGGTCTCGCGGGCCGGATCGGCGACGACGCGTTCGACGCACGCGCGCTGGTCGGGCTGTGGAACACCATGCTGACGCGCGCCGACATTCATGAATCGCTGCGCTATGCGACGCGCTTCGAGCGGGCCGCGCAGCGGCGGGGCGACCCGTCGCAACGGCTGCTGGCGAGTGCGATGGTCGCGACCTCGCTGCATTACTTCGGCGAGCATGCGCAGGCGCGCGAGCGGCTCGAGGCGGCGACGGCCGAGCTGGCCGACGCCGGTGAACCGCCGTGCGCCGAAGCCGCGCTGGGCATCGACGTCGCGACGCTCGGCCGGACGATGCTGATGCGGCTCGTCTGGATCCAGGGCGATCCGGATTACGCGATGCGGCTGTCGGCGCAGGCGGTCGAACGCGCGCGCCGCAGCGGCTCGGGGCTGGCGTTGTGCGTCGTGCTCGGTGCCGCGGCCGTGCCGATTGCGTTGCGCTACGGCGATCACGATGCGATCTCCGACTATCTCGCGACGCTGCGCGCGACCGCCGACGCGAACGGCTTCGACATCTGGCGCAACCATGCCGAATGTCTCGCTGGGCGGTTCGACATGCAGGCAGGCCATCCGGGCGCCGGCCTCGCGCGGCTCGAGCCCGCGCTGCGGCGCATCGAAGCGAGCGGGTTCCGGCGGCTGCTCGCGCCGCTGGTCGTCGCCTACGCGGAAGGGCTGACGCGCACCGGCCGCGCGGCCGACGCATGCACCAAGCTCGACGCGACGCTCGCGCGCTGCCGCGCGCACGGCGAGCATCTGTTCGTGCCCGAACTGCTGCGCGCGCGCGGGCTGGCGACGCTCGAACAGGCCCGCGCCGCCGATCCGGATCGCGCGGCCGCGTGCGAAGCGGACGGGCAGCATCATCTGTTGACGGCGATCCAGACGGCGAACGCGCAAGGCGCCGCGATGTGGGCGCTGCGCGGCACGCTGGACCTGGCCGATCACCTGATCGAGCGCGGGCGCATCGCGCAGGCATCGTCGCTGGTGGCCGACCTGTCGGGGCAGATCGACCCGCAGTCGCGCGCGTTCGACGTCCGGCGGCTGGCGCGTCTGCAGAACTTCGTTCGCCAGGAGACCAACGCGTCGACCAGCTCGACGCGCGCGCGACGCGAGGCGGCGGATGCGATGCAGTCGGCGGCGTGACGGCGCGCGGGCCGATCGTTCAATGTTCAAGGAGGAAGGGATGGTCGGTGGATCGTCAAACCGGATGCACGCCGCGTGCGGCCGCATGCCGGCTTTCGGCGCACACGGGGGGGCCTGACGGTGCTCGAGACGACGGCATCCGCCGAAGCGGCGGACCTCATCGTATACAACGGCAAGATCGCGACGCAGGACGCGCGGCAGTCGTTCGTGACCGCGCTCGCGGTCAAGGACGGCCGGATTCTCGCAACGGGCAGCGGGCACGACGTGATGCGCCATGCGCGCGACGGCACGCTGCGCATCGACCTGAACGGCCGCACCGTGATCCCGGGGCTGAACGATTCGCACCTGCACGCGATTCGCGGCGGCCTGAACTTCAACCTGGAACTGCGCTGGGACGGCGTGCCGACGCTGGCCGACGCGCTGTGCATGCTGCGTCGCCAGGTGCTGCGCACGCCGGCGCCGCACTGGGTGCGCGTGGTCGGCGGCTGGACCGAATTCCAGTTCGCGGAAAAGCGCGGGCCGACGGTGGCCGAGCTCAACGCGATCGCGCCCGACACGCCGGTCTTCATCCTGCACCTCGGTGACAGCGCGCTGCTGAACGCGGCCGCGCTGCGTGCGATCGGCTACGGCCGCGACACGGGCGATCCGCCCGGCGGCGAGATCCAGCGCGATCGCCTCGGCAGGCCGACCGGCATGCTGATCGCGCGCCCGGACATGGGCGTCCTGCACGCGGCGCTCGAGCGCGGCCCGAAGCTGGACCACGACGAGCAGATGAATTCGATGCGGCAGTTCATGCGCGAATTGAATCGCCTCGGCGTGACGAGCGCGATCGACGCCGGCGGCGATTTCCAGTCCTATCCGGACGACTACGGCGCGATCATGGCGCTCGCGCAGCGCGGTGAAATGACGGTGCGCATCGCGTACAGCCTGTTCGTGCAGCACGCCGGGAGCGAGATCGACGACTACGCGCAGTGGGTAACGCTGGCGAAACCCGGCGACGGCGACGCGTTCCTGCGCATGAACGGCGCGGGCGAACTGCTCGTGTATTCCGCGGCCGATTTCGGCAATTTTCTCGAGCCGCGCCCCGATCTGCCGGAAGCGCTCGAGACGGAACTGGCCGCCGTGGTGCGGCTGCTGGTGCGGCACCGCTGGCCGTTCCGGCTGCATGCGACGTACGACGAATCGATCGGCCGTTTCCTGAACGTGCTCGAAGCCGTGCACCGCGAGGTGCCGTTCGACGGACTGCGCTGGTTCCTCGACCACTGCGAGACGATCTCGGATGCGAACATCGCGCGCATCGCCGCGCTGGGCGGAGGCGTGACCGTTCAGCACCGGATGGCGTACCAGGGCGAGTATTTCATCGCGCGCTACGGCGCGGAAGCGGCCGCGCGCACGCCGCCGATCCGCGCGATGCTGGCGGCCGGGCTGCCGGTCGGCGCGGGCACCGATGCGACGCGCATCGCGAGCTACAACCCGTTCCTGTCGCTGTACTGGATGGTGTCCGGGCGCACCGTGGGCGGTACGGCGCTCTATCCCGAATGCAACCGGCTCAGCCGCATGGAGGCGCTGCGCCGCTACACGGTGGGCAGCGCGTGGTTCTCGAACGAAGACGATCGCAAGGGCGCGCTCGTGCCGGGCCAGTATGCGGATTTCGCGGTGCTGACGGACGACTATTTCACGATCGACGAGTCGCAGATCAAGTCGCTGGCGTCGGTGCTGACGGTCGTCGACGGCAAGGTCGTGCACGCCGACGACGAGTTCGAAACGCTGGCGCCGCCGCCGCTGCCGGTCAGCCCCGCGTGGTCGCCGGTGGTCGAGTTCGGCGGCTTCGCGCGGCGTGGCTGGACGGCCGCGATGCCGAAGCGCGCGGCGGCCGACGGCCACCCGGATGCGCGCGCCGCGCGCGGTCATGCGGGCCGTTTCGCGCAGCGCCTGCAGGCGGCCGCGCGGGAGGTCGTCGAGCAGTGCGAAGGATTGGTCTGCCACGGTGCCGCCTTTTAGGACGACATGGGTCGGCGGGCGGAATGGCGGTGCCGGTGCGTACCGCGCAGCGAATGGATAATTTTGTGCCCCGGCAACGGGCAGAAGGAGACGAGATGAGTGCTGCGCACACGTGTGCACGGGCCGACGACGAAGTTGCCGGCGTTCGCATTCCCCGGACGCCGATGACGATCGAAGCCGTCGAGGCCGCATGCGCGTCGCTGCCGCGCGTGATCGCCGATCATGCATGCCGGGTGTTCGTCCTCGCGTCGCTCGCCGCGCGCCGTGCCGGCGAGACGCTCGATGCCGATGCGCTGTACGTGGCCGCGATGTACGCGAACATGGGCTTGAGCCCGGCCTACTCCCGCTCGACCGAACGCTACGAGATCGACAGCGCCGATGCCGCGCAGGCGTTCCTGTCGCGCCACCAGATTTCGCAGCAGCTGCGCGACGAGGTGTGGTGCGCGATCGCGCTCCATACGACGCCCGGCGTGGCCGCGCGCATGTCGCCGCTCGCGCGTGCGCTGGCGTTCGCCGTGTCGACCGACCTGATGGCGACCGGCTTCGACGCGTATTCGGCGGACGAGCGCCGCGCGCTGCTCGCCGCGTATCCGCGCGGCGAAGGATTCGGCGATGCGTTCCTCGATGCGCTCGCGCGCGGTGTCGCGCATCGGCCGGCGTCGACCTTCGGCACGTGGAGCGCGGATGTGCTCGATCGGGCCGATCCGGATTTTCGCCGGCCGAATTTCTGCGGCCGTGTGCTCGGTTCCCGCTGGCAGGACACCTGAGCGCATTCTTCGCGATCCTGACGTTCTGGCCGGTCGCGGCGGCAGCGGGGGCTGCCGCCGGTGCCATGCGCTGACGGTCAGGCGGTCAGGCCCGCCGCGTCGTGACGCGCGTAGTCGACGTATCCCGCGCGGTCGCCGCCGTACCAGCCGACCGTCTTCGGCGCGGCGAGCGGCGCATTCGCTGCGATCCGCTCGACGAGGTCGGGGTTCGCGATGTATGCGCGCGCGAACGCGACGAGATCGGCATCGCCCGCGTCGATCAGCGCATTCGCGGCGTCCGGCGCGATGCCGCCGTTGACGATCAGCGTGCCGCGGTACGCGTCGCGCGTGTTGGCGATGATGCGCGGCAGGTCGGGCTCGCCGCTCCAGCCGTTGGTGTCCGCCGCGTGCACGTAGGCGACGCCGGCTTCGTCGAGCATGCGCCCGACGTAGGCGTAGGTCGCATCCGGATCCGCGTCGCGCACGTTGTTGTACTTCGCGTACGGCGAGATGCGCACGCCCACGCGATCGAGCGGCAGCACGCCGCCGACGGCGTCGACGATTTCCTCGAGGAAGCGCGCGCGGTTCGCGAGCGAGCCGCCGTAGCGGTCGTCGCGGCGGTTCAGCGTCGACGACAGGAACTGGTGCGGCAGGTAGCCGTTGGCCGCGTGAATCTCGACACCGTCGAAGCCGGCCGCCTTCGCCCGAAGCGCCGCCTGGCGGAATTCCTCGACCGTCGCGGCGACCTCGTCGGTCGTCATCGCGCGCGACGGCGTCGCATGAATCTTCGTGTAGTAGCCGTTCTGCAACTGCGCCCACACCTGCAACTGTTCGAGATCGTCGTTGACGCCGGACGGCGACAGCGGCGCCGCGCCGCCGAGCAGCGTCAGCGAACTGACCCGGCCGCCGTGCCACAGCTGCGCGAAGATGCGACCGCCGTTGGCATGGACCGCGTCGGTGACCTGCTTCCAGCCGGCCGCCTGCTCGTCGGTGACGAGCCCCGGCGTGAGTTCGAATGCCACGGAGGCCGGGCTGACGTTGGTCGCTTCGGTGACGATCAGGCCGGCGGACGCGCGCTGGGCGTAGTACTCGGTCATGAGCGCGGTCGGCTGGCCGCGCGACGGCGCGCGAGAACGCGTCATCGGGCCCATCACGATACGGTTGGGAAGCGGCAGGCCGCGCAGATCGTAGTGGCTGAGCAAGGTGGACATGATGGATTCCTTGTGCGTGGAGCAGGGCGCCGCCGCGAATCGTCCGGCTGCGGCCGGTGCGGCGGCTGGCCCTGCGGGAAGTCGGAGATGACGCGCCGGCAGCGTTCCGTTGCGCGAGAAGCCCGAGCGGCATTCGCGCGCGAACCGGTGCCGGCGCCGGTTCAGGCCTGTGCGTGGCGTTCCGCGTGCGGCCGCCCGATCACGAGGTAGTGGGCGAGCGCGACGATCGGGAACACGCCGGCGACGGCGGCGACGAGCGGCCAGCCGCCATGCTCGTACAGCGGGCTGGCGAGCGCGGAGCCGATGGCGCCGCCGACGAAGATGCTCGTCATGTACAGCGCGTTCAGGCGGTTGCGGCTCGCCGCATGCAGCGCATAGATCTCGCGCTGGCCGAGCACCATGTTCATCTGCACCGCGAAGTCGAGCACGATGCCGGTGACGACGAGGCCGTACAGCCCGGCGCCGTGGACCAGCGCGACCGCATACGACAACGCGCCTGCGACCAGTGCGATCAGCGTGGCCCGCACCGTGTGGCCGGCATCCGCGAGGCGGCCGGCGACGGGCGCCGACGTCGCGCCGATCGCGCCGACCAGCGCGAACAGGCCGATGGCCGATTGCGACAGGCCGTAGTGACGCGTGAGCTCGACCGGCACGGCGGTCCAGAACAGGCTGAACGACGCGAACATCAGGCCCTGGTAGAACGCGCGATGGCGCAGCACCGGCATCGTGCGCACGAGATGCAGCAGCGAGCCGATCAGTTCGAAATAGGTCGCGCGATGATCGGGCTGGCGCGACGGGATCGTCAGCGCGAGCACGGCCGTCACGAGCGTCATCAGCACGGCAGCGGCCGCGAACACGAAGCGCCAGCCGAACGCGTCGGCCACCACGCTCGACAGCGGACGCGCGAGCAGGATGCCGAGCAGCAGCCCGCTCATGATCGTGCCGACCACGCGGCCGCGCGAATGATCGGGCGCCAGGTGCGCGGCGAGCGGCACGAGGATCTGCACGGCGACCGAGCTGAAGCCGATCAGCAGCGAGATCGCGAGGAACGGCCCGGGCGTATGCACCATCGCCGCGGCCGCGAGGCTCGCGATCGACACGACGGCGGTCGTGATCATCAGCTTGCGGTTCTCGAGCAGGTCGCCGAGCGGCACGATGAAGAACAGGCCGAATGCGTAGCCGATCTGCGTCAGCGACACGATGAGGCTCGCGGTTTCGCCGGACATGTGCAGGCTGGGCGCGATGAGTTCGGTGATCGGCTGCGCGTAGTACAGGTTCGCGACGATCGCGCCGCAACTGAACGCGAACAGCAGGATGAGGCCCTGCGTGAGCTTGGTCGCGTGCCCGTGGGCAGCGAGCGGGGTGGATTCTGCTGACATGATCGACTCCTTGAAAGAGATGTCGGGAGCCCGTTCTTCGGGCGGGCGTTGCGATTGTCGATGCGGCGAAACGACAGCCGCCGCATTGCCGTCAAGATTATTGATCGATCGATAACAAGGGAATACGCCTGCTGCGCAATCGAGCATTGCGTGGCGCGCAAAGGGGGCGGATCGCGCGTGAAATCATGCGCGGGCGCCGCGCGGCAGCGTCGGCACGAGCGTGAAGCGAGCCTCCGGCGCGGATATCGCGGCTCGCGAAGCCCATGAAACCAGTCTGGATCGCGCGGACTGAATTGTCCTGAAACGCCGCTTTAAATCATTTGATTCATGCGGCGCGCGACGAGGGTGTCGCTGTCAGCCGCGCTTGCCCTGCAGCGTCGGAATTTCCGCGAACAGGCCCGCGAGCCAGTCGACGAAGAGCTTGAGCTTGACCGGCGGTTGCCGGTTGGGCGGATACAGGATCGAGATCGGCCGGGGCGGCGGGTTGAAATCGGTCAGCACCTCGCGCAGACGCCCCGATTTCAGGTATGGCTCGACCAGGTACAGCGACGTCTTGATCAGGCCGATCCCCGCGAGGCCGCATTCGATGTAGGTGTCGGCGTCGTTCACCGCGACCGTGCCGCACATCTGCACGATGCGCGGTTCGCCGTCCACGACGAAATCCCACGGACGCGGCCGGCCCGTATCGGCCGAGATGTGGCTGACCGCGACGTGCTGCGCCAGGTCGTCCACCGTTTCGGGGGCGCCGCATCGTTCGAGATAGGCGGGCGCGGCGCAGGTGCAGGTGGTGAGGCTGCCGATCCGTTTCGCGACCATGCCCGAATCGTCGAGCGCGCCGATGCGCACGACGCAATCGACGCCTTCGCCGATCAGGTCGATCTGCCGGTCGGTCACGCCGAGTTCGACCGAGATGCCCGGATTGGCGGCGAGAAACTCCGGCAGCGCGGGCACCATGATCTGCTTCGCCATGGCCGGCGGCAGGTTCACCTTCAGGCGGCCGCGCGGCACGTTGCGCGCCTGCGAGACGGCCGCTTCCATGTCGTCGATCTCGCGCAGCACGCCGACGCAGCGTTCGTAATAGGCCTGCCCGTCCTCGGTCAGCGAGATGCGGCGCGTCGTGCGGTTCAGCAGCCGGCAGCCGAGATGCCGTTCGAGCGTGCTCAGCAGCGCGGACACGCGCGGCGTCGTGAGTCCGGTCGTGTCCGACGCGCGCGTGAAGCTGCCCGTCTCGACGATGCGCGTGAACACGCGCATCGAAAGCAAGGTATCCATCGTTCAGAAATCTCCAGCCTGTCGATTGTCGGCGCCGGTGCGTGCCGGCGCGATCGGTTGTGATCCGCGGCTATGCGTCGATGCGTTTCCTGAGCGAATCGCCGGCGAACGGCATTTCGCGCATGCGCTGCCCGGTCGCGTCGAAGATCGCATTGGCCAGCGCGCCGGCGGTCGGCCCCATCGACGCCTCGGCCGCGCCGAGAAACGGTGCGCCGGGACGATTGATCAGGTGCACCTTCACGCTCTGCGGCGCGGCCGGGAAACGCAGGATCGGATAGCTGCTCCAGTCGAAACTGCGAATGCGCTGCGTATCGTATTTCAACGCCTCGTACAGCGTCCAGCTCGCAGCCTGCACGATGCCGCCCTCGATCTGGTTGCGGATGCCGTCGGGCGACACGATCTGGCCGGCGTCGACGGCGACTTCCGCACGGTCGAGCGTCACGTGGCCCGTCTCCGGCACGACCGTGACCTCGACCGCGATCGCGACGTAACCCATCAGGTTCTTGTATTTGCCGAACGCGAAGCCGACGCCGCGATTGCGTGCACGCGGCGGCCGCGGCCAGCCGAATTTGGTCGCGGCGAGCTGGATCACCTGGCGCGCGCGGTGATCCTCCATGTGGCGCAGGCGGAATTCGACCGGATCGACGCCGGCGGCGTGCGCCAGCTCGTCCATGAAGCTTTCGATGGCCCAGACGTTCGTGTGCGCGCCGAGCGAGCGCATCGCGGAAGTCTGCAGCGGCATCGTCGGCGAGAAGTTGTTGACGATGTGCATGTTCGGCAGCGCATACAGCGGGATCGCATTGCGATCGCCGCCGCCCTCGGGCTGCAGCATCGGCGTCGACGGCGCGGACACGAACGGCGGCTCGAGCATGCGGGCGGGCAGAAGCCGGCCGGCGTTGACGATGCGCTCGTTGTGCGAACTGCTCCACAGCGCGTAGTTCCAGTCGACGATGCGGCCGCCCGCATCGAGCGATGCGCTGAGCTCGGTGACCATCGCCGGCGTGAAGTGGTCCCACGTATGTTCCTGCTCGCGCATCCACTGCACGCGGATCGGCTTGCCGGGCATCGCGGCCGCGATCAGCGCCGCATGCGCGGCCGCGTCGTCCGCGCCGTTGTGCCCGTAGCAGCCGGAGCCCTCGGTGTGGATGCAGCGCACGTTCGCCTTCGGCATCGACAGCATTTCCGCGAGCGCGTCGCGCAGCGGATAGACGCCCTGCGAGTGGGTCCACACGGTCAGTGTGCCGTTCTCGAGATGGGCGACCGAACACGATGGCCCGATCGAGCCGTGCAGCAGATAGTTCTTCAGGAACGTGGCGGAGAGCGTCTTCGTCGCCGGTGCGCTCGGCGCGTGCGTGTTGGCGATCTCGATGCGTTGGGTCGCGATCCGCTTCAGGTCTGCGTGGACCGTCTCGCGATCGGGCAGCGTTCGGCCGCCGGACCAGCGACAACCGGCGGCCAGCGCGCGCTGCGCGACCACTGCTTGCCATTCCCCCTGGGCGACGACGGCGAGCATGCTGCCGTTGCGCACGATCCGCACGACGCCCGGCATCTTCAGGATCGCGGCTTCGTCGAACGACAGCAGTTTCGCGTCGTACACCGGCGGCATCACGACCCGCGCATGCAGCATGCCGGGCAGCGTCATGTCCTGCACGTAGCTGACGCCGCCCGTGACCTTGTTCGGAATGTCCACGCGCGGCAGCGACGTGCCGATCACGGCGAACGTGGCCGGCGGTTTCAGCGGCGACGTCGGCGTGGCGTTGCGGTGCAGGTCGACGGTGCGCACCGCGTCGGCGTAGCGCATCGTGCGGCCGTCCGGCGCCTTGATGACGGCGTCGGCGACGGTCAGCGTGCGCGGATCGACGCCGAACTGCTTCGCCGCGCCGTCGACCAGCAGACCGCGAACCTGCGCGGCGGCGTTCAGCAGCGCGGAGCCGCTGTCCGCCATCGTGTGGCTGCCGGCCGTCAGGCCTTCGTCGGGCGACGCGCCGGTGTCGGCGGTCAGGAACGTGATCAGCGAGGGCTTCATGTTCAGCTCCTCGGCGGCCACCTGCAGCAAGGCGGTGCGCACGCCGGTGCCGAGCTCGACCTTGCCGGTAAACACGGTGACCTTGCCGTCGGGCGCGATCTTGATCCACGCGTCCAGCAGCGGGTTGGTCTTCAGGCTGCCGGCCAGCGTTTCGGTGGCCTTGGCGACGTGGACGGCGGCGCCTTCGTCCGCGATCACGACCTCGGCGAGCGCGCGCGCGGCGGGCGCGAGGGTGAACGCGACGAAGAGCGCGCCGGAAACCATGAAGTGCCGGCGGCCTTCGTCGATGTCGTCGGGTGCGTTCATCAGATTTCCTTGTTGATCATGACGGGCGCGGCGGACGGTTCCGGCTCCGGCATCCCCGCGACCTGGCGTACGGCCGCCAGGATCCGCATGTGCGTGCCGCAACGGCACAGGTTCGGTTCCATGTGGGTGCGCAGCTCGCGTTCGGTCGGCTTCGGGTTGCGTTCGAGCAGCGCCTGCGCGCGCATGATCATGCCCGCGATGCAGTAACCGCACTGCGCCGCCTGATGATCGATGAACGCCTGCTGCAGCTTGCCGGGATGCTCGGCGGTGCCGAGGCTTTCCAGGGTCCTGACGCGACGCTCGCCGAGCGCGGCGACCGGGATCAGGCACGAGAACATCGGCTTGTCGTCGACGATCACGGTGCACGCGCCGCATTGCCCGAGGCCGCAGCCGAACTTCGCGCCGTGCAGGTGCAGGTCGTTGCGCAGCGCGTACAGGAGCGGTGTCGAGGGATCGATGTCGAGCGTGTGTCGCACGCCATTCACGGTGAGGGCGATCATTGCGCGCGGTCCTCCTTTCTGAGCTTCGCGGCGAGGGTGTCGACGCCGGTCCATGCGGCGCGATCGGAATATGTTTCGCGGAGATAGGCGGCGAGATCCGCGATCTGCCCGTCGTCGTACTGGTCGATATAGGACGGCATGTAGTTCAGCGTGTCCTCGCCGTGCCAGCCGATACCGTTGAACATCATCTGGATCGCGTTGCGCGGCGTGTCGGCAGCGATCGCCGTGCTGAACGCGAGCGTCGGCCGCTCGCCGATCGACTGCATCGGCGACGCCGGCCCATGGCACTGCGCGCACGACGCCTGGAACAGCACCGCGCCGCGCTGTCCGGCGGGCGTCGTCGGGCCGTGTCCCGCGTCGGCCGTTGCCGGACGGGCGGCGGCCGGCTTCTGGATGGACAGGATGTACGCGGCGATCGCCTCGACGTCCTCCACCGGCACCGTCGCGAGATCGCGCGTGACCGGCAGCATCGGTCCGGCGGCCGCGCCATGCCCGCTCGCGCGGCCGGTGCGCAGGTACGTGACCAGTTGCGCCTGCGTCCACGGCCGGACCGCGTGACCGAGCGTATTGAGCGGCGGCGCTTCCCAGCCGTCGACGATGCCGCCGTCGAACGCCTTGCCGGCCTGTTCGCCGCCGATCGCATTGAGCGGCGAATGGCACGACGCGCAGTGCCCGAGGCCGTCGACGAGCGCCTTGCCGCGATTCCATTGCGCGGATTGCGACGGGTCGGGCTGGTACGCGCCCTCGCGCAGGAACAGCACGTTCCAGAACGCGACCAGCGGCCGGAAGTTGAGCGGGAAAATCAGGTCGTTCGCCGGCGTCTTCGTCTGGACCGGTTCGCGCGTCATCAGATACGCGTATGCGGCCGCGATGTCCTGGTCGGACATTCGCGTGAAATGGATGTACGGAAAGGCCGGGTACAGCGGATGGCCGTCGCGGGCGATGCCGCTGCGCAGCGCGCGCGCGAATGCCGCCTGCGACCAGCGGCCGATGCCCGTGTCGGCATCCGGCGTGATGTTGGTCGCGTAGATCGTGCCGAACGGCGTCGCGAGCGGCAGGCCGCCGGCGAACGGCTTGCCGTCCTTCGCGGTGTGACAGACGACGCAGTCGCCGAGCGCGACGACGCGCGCGCCTGCGCGAATGAGCTGCGGATCGAACGACGCGCGCGCGGGCGGATCGATCGGCGCGATCGACGGCCGGAACATGATGCCGATCGCGACCGCGAGGCCGACGACCGCGACACCTGCCGCGCCGAACCAGAGACGTTTGTGCTTCATGCGCGCTCCCGGCGAGCCGGTTCATTCGGCGTCGTGCAGTTGGCGAGGCAATGGAAAGGGCGTCGGCCGTGCGGTTCGCACGATGCGTGGCGGATCCGCTTGCCGTGACAGGCGGGCCGGCGCGTGCCGGCAACGGAGGTTGCGGCCGGGGCCGACGGATGGCGATGGCGCATGGCCGACCGGTTCGGCCATGACGAGCCGGGCCGGCGATGGCGATTCGCGGCGGAGTTCATGTCGTCGTTCCAGAAGGAGGGATTGCGCGCGGGCCGTGGCCCGTGCGGCGGATGATGGGGGCAGTCTACGCGGGGGTCGGCGCCGTTACCTGAAACCGCGCTGAAACGTTCTGAACGCAGGCGGCGGGCGAGTTTCGAGGTGCGGGCGCGATCGGCGGCGTCGTCCGCACGCAATCGGCACGGGCGCCGGCGCCGGGCATTGCGTGCGGTTCCGTCGTGCGCCGCGGCGCATTGCGGACCATCGTGTCGGCGTTGGCGACATCCATTCCGCCATCGCCGGCCAGCATGTCAAAGCGGTGTGCCGAGGCCGAACGCGGCCGCGAGTTGCGGCCCCTTCTCGAGCAACGCGGTCACTTCCTCACGCCGTCGCACCGACCATCGCGCGAGACGTTCGACGACGTCGGCCGCGTCGGCCGGCAACGCCTCGGCGAGCGACACCGCATCGCTCGCCGCTTTCGACGTGCCGGAGGCCGTATGCGGGCGCACGGTGCAGGCCGCATCGCCGATCAGCGCCACGCGGCCGTCGACGAAGCCGGGGCTCAGCGCGTCGACGATCGCCTGGTTGAACGGCGCGCGCGTCGCGAGCACCAGTTGCGACAACGATGCCGGCAATCGTTCTTCCGCCAGTTGCCGCAGCGTGCCGACGGTCTCGTCCGCGAGCATCCCCGGATGCACGGATGCATGATGGACGTTGCCGTCACGATCGGTCAGGTGGCGGCGCAGCGCCGTGCGGTCGGCTTCGTTGCGATACCACAGCCAGTTGAAACGGCGCGCGCCCGGCGCGAGCGAGCCGTCGAGCGCGGGAATCAGGAACGCCATGAACAGCTCGCCCGGCGCCTTGTGAAGCGTCATGTTCTCGACCAATGGCGCAATCGCGGCGTCGTCGAATTCGGCTTCGTCGACGATGCCGCGCCACGCGAGATAGCCCGCGAACGACGGCGCGTAGCCGGGAAACAGGCGCGTGCGCAGGGTCGAGCCCGCCCCGTCGGCCGCAATCAGCACGTCCGCGCGGATGCGTTCGTCGTCCAGGTGTACGTCGACGCCGTCGGCGTCGTGCTCGAAGCCGCTGACCGCGCGGCCGTAACGGATGCGTCCGGGCGGCAGCGTCTCGCACAGCGAGCGGTACACGGCGTCCCAAGACGAGAACGGCAGTATTTCGGGTTCTTCGCGCGTGACGCTGCCGTCGCGATCGATCCAGCGCCGCCGATGCGTCGGCACGCTGATCATCTGCCGGCAATGACGGCCATGCTGTTCGAGGAACGCCATCATCCGGCGCAGCACGGCCACGCCGCCGCCCTGACCGCGTAGCGGCGACGGCGAGCGCTCGTAGACCGTTACGTCGTGCCCGATGCAGTCGAGCGTCAGCGCGGCCGCGAGACCGGCGATCGACCCGCCGGCAATGATTATTTTCATCGTGCGTGACTCCATGTTCGAAAGACGGCACCGCCGGCCGCTTGCCCGCCCGCGTGCCGACGCGCGTGGTGCCGACGGTTCGCCGGATGATGCCATGTGCGTCGGCGGGCTGCGCCGATCGTGCAGGCGCGGCCGGTCGCATGCGTTTTCGCCGGCCGGCCCGCGCGCTAGATCCGCAGCAGCCTGCCCGCATTGCCGCCGAGGATCATCGAACGCTGTTCCGCCGTCAGGTCGACGCGATCGAGAAAGCGGACCGGTTGTTCGTAGCCCATGTCGAAGCAGTAGTCGCTGCCGAGCACGAGCCGATCGACGCCGACGTTCGCGATCAGGAAGTCCAGCACGGGCCCGGAATGCGACACCGTGTCGTAGCTGAAGCGCCGCAGATAGCTGCTCGGCTTCTGCGCGAGCCGGCGCGTTTCGGGGCGCACGGTCCAGCCCGCGTCGAGGCGTCCCGCGACGATCGGCAACGCACCGCCCGCATGCGGCAACGTGAAGTGCAGGTCCGGATGGCGATCGAGCACGCCGCCGAGGATCAGATGCGCGGCCGCGATCGCCGTATCGAACGGATTGCCGAGCAGGTTGCTCAGGTAGAAATCGCCGAGCCGCGCGCCGCCGACCGTTTGCTGCGGATGCAGGAACACGGGCAGGCTCAGTTGCGCGATGCGCGCGAAGACAGGCGCGAACAACGGATCGTCGAGATCGCGGTTGTCGATGTTGGTGCCCATGTACACGCCGCGCACGCCCGGCAACTGCGCGGCGCGTTCGAGTTCGTCGATCGCGTCGGTCGCGTTCAGCATCGGCAGCGTCGCGAGTACGACGAATCGCGCCGGATGCCGCTGGTAGACGCGCGACGCGGCCGAATTCCAGTCGCGCGCGAGCTTCGCATTGAACGGCCGGTCGCCCCAATACGCCATCGGCACGCTGAGCGACAGCGCCTGAACGTCGACGCCGGACGCATCCATGTCCCTGAGCCGCGCGTCGACGTCGATGAACTTCATCGGCAGCGGCCCGAGGCCGCCGGCGGGCGTGCGGAACGTGAACGATGCGTCGTCGCAGGTGAACGACCCGCCGAAGCGCTTGCCCTCGCCGCCGACCAGATCGCAAAAGCTTTCGGGGTAGTAGTGCGCGTGGATGTCGATCGCGCGCGGCCGCGGCAGCGACGGGGCGGTCGATGCGGCCGGGGCGTTCGCGGCTTCGGCGGCCGATGCCGAACGGCCGGCCACGGCCGTGCCGGCGAGCGCGGCAAACGCGCCGAGCACGCGTCGCCGGGCCGGAGACGGGCAGCAGGTGCAGGTCAGCGTGGCGTGTCTCATGCGGATATCGACTCCTCGAATCGTGCGGCTCCGCCGCGTTGCGTGATGCCCGTTGTAATGCCCGTTTCGCACGCGACGAGCTGGGTGTCGAACTGCGCGCGCTCATGTCGCGCACGGGCCGAGCGATCGGTGACGGAGAACAGGACGACGCCGGCGAACGCCGCCGCCATCGAGAACAGTGCCGGATATTCGTACGGATAGACCGCATGCGCATGACCGAGCACCGTCACCCACACGGTCGGGCTCAGCACCGTGAGCGTGACGGCGGTGGCGAGCCCGAGCAGGCCGCCCAGTACCGCGCCGCGCGTCGTCAGCCCGCGCCAGTAGATCGAGAGCAGCAGCACCGGGAAGTTCGAGCTCGCCGCGATCGAGAACGTGAGGCTGACGATGAACGCGATGTTCTGCTTCTCGAACGCGATGCCGAGCAGGATCGCGAGCACGCCGAGCACCACGGTCGTCGCGCGCGCCACGCGCATTTCCTCGCGGTCGGACGCGCGCCCGCGGCGCAGCACGTTCGCGTAGAGGTCGTGCGAGATCGCCGACGAACCCGCGAGCGTGAGTCCGGCGACCACGGCCAGGATGGTCGAGAACGCGACCGCGCAGATGAAGCCGAGGAACACGTTGCCGCCGACCGCATGCGCGAGGTGGATTGCCACCATGTTGGCGCCGCCCGTCACGGCGCCGGACGCATCGTGGTACTGCCGGTCCGGCGCGACCAGCGCGATGGTGCCGAAGCCGATGATCACGATCAGCATGTAGCCGATACCGACGATGCCGGTCGCATGCAGGATGCTCTTGCGGGCCGCCTTGACGTCGCCGACCGTGAAGAAGCGCATCAGGATGTGCGGCAGGCCCGCCGTGCCGAAGATCAGCGCGAGGCCGAGCGACATGGCCGAGACCGGATCGGAGACCAGGCCGCCCGGACGCAGGATCGCCGCATGCTTCGGATGCACGCTCACGGCCTGCGCGAACAGCGCGTCGAGACTGAAGCCGAAACGGCCGAGCACCATGAACGCCATGAACGCCGCGCCGGCGAGCAGCAGCACGGCCTTGACGATCTGGATCCAGGTGGTCGCGAGCATCCCGCCGAAGAAGACGTAGACGACCATCAGCACGCCGACGACCAGCACCGCGACCGTGTAGTCGAGACCGAACAGCAGCTCGACCAGCTTGCCCGCGCCGACCATCTGCGACACCAGATACAGCAGCACGATGACGATCGAGCTCGACGCCGCGAAGGCGCGGATCGGCCGTTGCCGCAGGCGATAGGACACGACATCGGCGAGCGTGTACTTGCCGAGATTGCGCAGCGGCTCGGCGATCAGGAACAGGATGATCGGCCAGCTCGCGAGAAAGCCGACCGAATAGATCAGGCCGTCGTAGCCGCTCGTGAACACCAGCGCGGAGATGCCGAGCAGCGACGCCGCCGACATGTAGTCGCCGGCGATCGCCCAGCCGTTCTGGAGCGCGGTGATCCGGCCGCCTGCCGCGTAGTGGTCGGCCACGCTGTGGTTCTTGCGCGCGGCCCAGCGCGTGATGACGAGCGTCGACGCGACGAACAGCAGGAACATGCCGATCGCGACCGGGTTGTGCCCGTGCGCGAGCGCCGCGGGGCCGGCCGCGAACGCCGGCGCCGTGCCGGCGGCGTTCGATACGAGGAGCAGGCGTTTCATTGTGCGTCTCCGTCGCGAATGGACGCGACGAGCGCGTCGTGGACCGAGTTGGCCTGGAATACGTACAGCGCGACCAGCGCGAACGTGACGACGAACATGCCGAAGCCGGCCGGGATGCCCCAAGGCGTCGGCCGGCCCGGCACGATCGGCTGGCCGAGCAGCGTCGGCGAAAACGCCAGCGTCAAAATGAACGCGAAATAGAGGGCGAGCATGACGAGCGTCAGCGACCAGGCGAGCAGCCTTCTGCGCCTGACGAGCGTGCGAAAACGGGCATCGCGCAGCAGCGGATGCGGGGCCTGCGCCGGCGAGTCCGGATCGGGCGCGGTGCCGGCGGTGGCCGGAAGCGTGTGGTTCACGGTGTCTCCTCGATGGATCGAATGTCGTGGCGGGGCGTGAGCGTCGCGCGTGTCGTGCGCGGCGTCCGCCGTTGCCGGGCTCAGACGTGCGGCGGCACGGCGGTTTCCCGCATCACGACTTCCGGCGTTCGATAGCGCTCGGCCATTTCGCGCTCGGTGTCGTTTTTCAGTTGCGCCTGCATGTAGGCGCCGAGATGGCGCGCGTGTTGCACGATCGCGACGCCGAACGCCGTGCGCGTTTCGCTGTATTCGCTCAGTGCGTCGAGCGTGTCGGCGCGCGTGGCGAGTGACGCGACGAGCGCGAGCGCATCGCCGGCGGCCTTCGTGACGCCCATTCCGCAATGCGGCCGCGCGACGAACGCGGCATCGCCGAGCAGCGCGATCCGGCCGAACGCCATGCGTGGCACTTCGAGGTCGTAGATCGGCTGGAACAACGGCTGCGTCGCGCGCGACACGACTTCCGCGAACTGCGGCGCGAGCAGCGCGTGGGCCGCGTCCTCGAGATCGGCGAGGACGTCGCGCCGGATCAGTGTCGGCGGAATGCCGCCCGCCCACAGCTTGCCGGTCTCGTCGGTCAGCAGGTTCGGAAGGTCGATGTCCTCGCGCGTCGCGCGATACCAGACGAAGTTGTAGCGGCGCTCGCCGGCCAGCGTGCTGTTGCCCTGGCCGGCGACCGGATAGCCGAGGATCTGTTCGCGCGGCGGCAGGCCGAATGCGAACTTGTCGAACAGGGTCGCGTGGGTCGCGTCCGACAGCGCGGCTTCGTCGACCAGCCCGCGCCACGCGACGTAGCCCGCGTATTGAAGCCGTGCGTCCGGCACGAGCCGTTCGCGAATCGCGGAGCGGAATCCGTCGGCCGCGACGACGAGGTCGGCGTGCACGACCGAGCCGTCGGACAGCGTGACGGACGCGTGCGCCGGGCCGTCCGAGACGTCGGTCACGACGGCGCCCGGGTGATAGTGCTGATCGGGCAGCGCCGCGCGCAGCACGTGATACATCTTGCTCCACGCGGTGAGCGTCTGCGGCAGCCGGCGCGCCGACGCCACGGCGCCGTCCTGCGACAGCGTGATGCGCGACTCGACCTTGACGCCGATCGATTCGTCGATGCGCACGCCCGCGGCGCGCATCACGTCGAACAGTTCCGGATGCGTGACGATGCCGGCGCCGCGGCCCGACAGCGCCTCGGGCACCCGCTCGTACACGTCCACGTTCCAGCCGTTGCGCAGCAGGAGGTTCGCGGCGAACAGGCCGCCCAGCGAGCCGCCGACGATGACGGCCTTGCGATGGGTTGAAGTGACGTCGTTCATGTCAGTCTCCGATGGATGCGCGGGCCGCTGCGGCCGCGTCGGGAAGCGCCAGGCTCTCGACCTCGGCGGCAGGGAAGTTGAGTTCGATCGTCACGCCGGACGGATCCTCGATGAAGACCTGGTGCAGCCCGAGGCTCGGCACCGTGCGGTCGCGCCACGGGATGTTCTCGGCGCGCAGCGTGTGCCACGTTGCCTCGACGCCGGTCGCGAGGAACGCGATGTGATCGACGGTGCCCGTGCCGGTGGCCGGCAGCGCCTTGTCGCCGAGATAGGCCGCGAGCCCGTCCGGGTTGGCCGGATCGACGCCGATGATGTGAACGATTCCGTAGTCGGCTTCGTCGCCGCCCTTGTAGAGCCACGCGCCCGGAAAGTCGAACGGCGGGCGATAGCCGCGTTTGAAGCCGAGCACGCGTTCATAGAACCGGCATGATTTTTCGAGGTCGAGCGTGCGGATCGAGTAGTGCGCGAGTCTGGATACAGGCATGGGACACCTCGTGTTTATCGGGCGATAAGTTATCGTTCGATAAATTCTAGTGGAAAAGATCGGCAGGACAAAGTCGCGATCGAGCGGTGTTTACCCGCGGTCGAAAAGGGTGCCGGATGCCGGCGCGCGATGCGCTACGACGCGATCTCGCCGGCCATGACGTCGTCCGCGTAGCACCACACCCAGCGCTCGCCCGGCTCGATCGAACGGGCGAGCGGGTGGCCGGTTTCGTGGAAATGCCGGCTCGCATGGCGATTCGGCGACGAGTCGCAACAGCCGACCTGCCCGCAGCTCAGGCACAGGCGCAAATGCACCCACCGGCTGCCGGATTTCACGCATTCCTCGCAGTAGTCCTTGTCGGTGTTCAGCACGCGTGCTTCGCCGAGGTGAGTGCAGGTCGTGGCCATCTTTCGCTCCGATGCCGGCGCCGCAGAGCGCTCGCGGCGCGGCCGGCGCGAAGCTGCGAGCGGAGGTGGACAGGCTTCATTGTGGACGGTCGCGGTGCGAGCGGACCTTAATTCTTATGAAGCGCGGCGGCGTGAAGGCGATGACGACGTACAGTCGCAAGTGCGGCCGCCGACAGGAAATGCGGCAACGCGGTCACCGGGAGGTTTCATGACGCAGTCTCAGCAGGTCAAGGTAATCGGTTTGCCGAACAGCAAGGAGGCCTATGCAATTCGCGACTTCCTGAAGCGCGGCGTGGTCGAGTACGCGTGGTGCGAACTGACGTCCGACACCGACTGCATGCGCGAGCTGGGCATCGCGCCGCTGCGCGACATCCGGCTGCCGGCCGTCGTCTTTCCGGACGGCACGTGCCTCTACCAGCCGACGCTGCCGGAGATCGCCGCCAAGCTCGGCTGGGTCGCCCGGCCGCGCTTCGTCGAGTACGACGTGTCGATCTACGGCGCCGGCCCGGCGGGCTTGTCGGCCGCTGTCTATGCGGCATCGGAAGGGCTGCGGGCCGTCGTGATCGAGCGCGATGCGGTCGGCGGACAGGCGGGGACCAGTTCGCTGATCGAGAACTACATGGGCTTCCCGGACGGCATACCGGGCGCCGAACTGACCGAGCGTGCGCGCCAGCAGGCAGTCAAGTTCGGCGTCGAGCTGCTGATGATGCGCGAGGGCGTGCATGCGACGTTCGTCGACGGCAAGATTCGCGTCGACCTGGCCGACGGCTCGATCCTGACCGCGCGCGCGAATATCTGTGCGACCGGCATCGAATACCGCAGCCTCGGTTTGCCGGACGAACAGCAGTTTCTCAACGCAGGCCTGTTCTACGGCGCAGGATCGAGCGAAGCGTCGATGTGCGAGGGCAAGCACGTGTTCATCGTCGGCGGCGGAAATTCGGCCGGCCAGGCCGTGATGAACTTCGCGCGGCACGCGCGTGAAGTCACGATGATCGTCCGCGGTGCGTCGCTCGCGGCGACGCTGTCGCGCTATCTGATCGACCGGATCGAGCGCATGCCGAACGTGACCGTTCGCTACGGCACGACCGTCGACGCGCTGCAGGGCGACGATCGACTCGAGGCGATCGTGCTGCGCAAGGAAGACGGTGCGCGGGAAGTGCTGCCGGCCACGCACCTGTTCGTCTGCATCGGCGGTGCGCCGAACACCGAATGGGCGCGGGATACGAACATCATCCGCAACGAGGGTGGTTATCTGGTCACCGGCAGCGACCTGTACGACTGTCCGGCATTCGAGCGCGTGTGGCCGCTCGAGCGCCGGCCTTACTTTCTGGAAACGAGCGTGCCGGGTTCGTTCGCGGCGGGCGACGTCCGGTCGGGTTCGGTCAAGCGGGTGGCGTCGGCTGTCGGCGAGGGGGCGATAGCCGTGACCTTCGTCCATCGATTCCTGAGCGAGGACGCACACCGCCAGGGCGGAACCTGAACCGCGCGGTGCCGGTGCATCTGCCGCCGATATCAGCCAGGCGTCGACACCGGCAGCCGGAACGTCATGACGGTACCGTGCCCGTCGCGTGGCGCGGCCTCGAGCGTGCCGCCATGCGCTTCGATGATCGAGCGGCAGATCGCGAGGCCCATCCCCATACCGTGCGATTTCGTCGTGAAGAACGGGTCGAAGATCTGGTTCGCGATGTCCGCGTCGATGCCGGCGCCGCGATCGGCAATGCGGACGACCGCGTGGCCGTCGCCGACCTGCGATGTGATCTCGAGTTCGCGCGGCGCGATGAGTCCGTCCATCGCGTCGAGTGCATTGGTGACGAGGTTCAGGATCACCTGCTGGATCTGGGTGCGGTCGGCCATCGCGTGCACGCCGTCGCAGTGCAGGTCGACGCGCAGCACCACGTGCTTCGCGTCGATTTCCGTTTCGGTGAGACGCAGCATGTCGCGAATCAGGTCGTCGATCGCGACGGGCGCGAGCGCGGGCGGTGCCTGGCGCGCGAGCGATCGCAACGCGCGGACGATGTCGGCCGCACGCACGCCGGACGCACGGATGTCCTCGAGACTCGCGAGCGCCTCGCCGAGATCGGGTTGCGGGCCGCGCAACCAGCGCAGGCATGCGCCGACGCTCGACACGATGCTAGTCAGCGGCTGATTGATCTCGTGCGCGATCGATGCGGCCAGTTCGCCCATCACCGTCATGTGCGCGGTGCGCGCGAGCTCGGTGCGCGCGTGCCGCAGCTCGGCCTCGGTCTCGACCCGGCGGGCGTTCTCGTCGATCAGTTCCGCGTAGAGCCGCGCGGATTCGAGCGCGTTGGCAGCCTGCGGTGCGAGCACTTCCAGCATCGCGATGCGCCGCGGCGAGAACACGCCGTTGCTCAGTGCATTCTCGAGATACAGCACGCCGATCAGCGCGCCCTGTTTCAATAGCGGCAGGCAGAACAACGAGCGCGTCGGATGCGCGCGCAGGCTGTCGACGTGATCGGGAACGCCGTCGCGCTGCGCATTCGCGAGCACGATCGGCTTGCGGGTCCGCGCGACGGTGTTCAGGATCGACAGCGGCACGTCATGTTCGGTCGGTTCGCCGCGGGCGATGTCGACGATCACGTCGCTGCCCGCGATGCGCGCCACCGCCTCGATGGTCAGCCGGTCGCGCCGGGCGAGCAGCAGCAGGCCATGACGTGCGCCGGCGTACACGAGCATGTTGCGCATCAGCGTCTGGATCAGGCGCTCCAGCACGATTTCCTCGGACAGCGAGTGGGCCACACGCATCGCGAGCGCGAAATCGAGATCCTCGCACGCGGGTGCGGCCGGGCCGCCCGGCGACGCATCCATCACGAGGAACGGATGCTGCGCTTCCATCGCCAGGGTCTTGCCGGTCGCGCCCCAGCGCCGGTAGCACGCATGGGCGAGCCGCAACTGATGGCGGGCGTGGCCGGCGAGCCCGAGCGACGCGGCATGCTCCGCGGCCCGTTCGTGCGCGAGCGCCTGTTCGTGCACGAAACCGCGTTCGGCCGCGAGGCCGGCCGATGTTTCGTACTGCTGCATTGCGATGACTTGCTCGCCGCGCACGCGCGCGAATTCGGCGTCGATCAGCGCAAGCTTGTTGAGAAACGTACCCGGATTTCGCTCGCTCCATGCCGCGACCCTGGCACGCTGCGGCGCGAAGCGCTCGAGCAGGCGATCGGGCGGCGTTGCGCCGTCGTCGGCCGCGATGCCGGCCAGCACGCTGAACAGGTGGAAATCGGCAAGCATGATGTGCGCGGGCGTCGACCACGTACTCGATGCGGCCGCCTCGAGCGATGCGCGTGCCGTCGCCGCATCGCCGAAGATGAACGCCGCCTGGCCGACGAGCACGTCGGTCCAGAACGCCAGGACCGACATCGGAGTCCTGTTCGACACACGGGCACGCCACGTGCCGATCATACGGTCCTGGCCGAACTGCAGCGCGTCGATGAATTCCGATTGGGTGGAGACGAGGTCGACGATGTCGTCGTAGTGCGTGCCGCGCGCGATTTCCAGTAGCGGGTCGATTTCGTCGCGGATCGTGGGCAGCGCTTCACCCATCGACAGCAGATCGCTGACGATGTGGTTGCAGCTGTAGCACATCCAGCGCAGCTCGGCGCTCGCATTGCCCGCCGCTTTCGCATCGCGTGCGCGTTCGAGTGCGTAGGACAGCGGCTGCGTCCAGACGCTCACCTGGTCGAGGGCGATCAGCGTGGCGGAGCGATAGCGCTCGAAGCCGTGGCGATCGACCAGCGCCAGCGCGACCTTGGCGAATTCGAAGCCGTCTTCATACGCGTCGTGATGCTCGGCGATGCTGACGCCGTACCACGCGAGCCCCTGCACCGACGCGGCGGTGACACCGTGGCGCAGCGTCAGCCGCACCATCGTCGCGAAATGCAGCAGCATCAGCCCGCCGCTCGGATAGAACATCGCGGCTTCGAGCGCGGTCAGCAGCGCCATCGCGGCTTCGACGCGCGTGTCGGTCATCACGGGCAGGTCGACCAGATCGGCGATGGCGCGGCCGTCGAGCGCCGTGTGCACGGCCTCGCAGGCCGCCGCGAGATCGGGCTCGGCCGGCTCGGCGGGCAGCTCGACGCCGAGCAGCGCCAGCCCGGCCAGCGCGACGTCGATGGCTTGCCGGTAGTGCGACTCGACCGTGAGCTGCGCGGCCTTCAGCCGATGCGCCTCGGCCCGGTCGGCGGGCGTGCGCGTCCGCGCCATGAGCATGTCGATCGCGTCGGCCGCCTGCGCGGTTTCGCCGATCGCGAGCAGCAGGCCGCCGCGCAGTATGCCGATCCGGCTTGCGAGACCGTAGTGTCGCGACCACGCATGCGGGCCGAGCAACGATTGCGCCAGCGCCAGAAACGACAACGCGCGATCGCGCGCGGCGGCCGTGGCGGCCGCCGCCGCGGCGTCGGTCAGCGCGCCCGCGAACGCGAGCGCGAGCGCGTCGTCGAGCGGCACGTCTTTCGCCAGTTCGATCTGTGCAGCGAGCGCGAGCAAGGATTCGGGCGACGGCGCGTTCGCGCGTGCCAGCATCGCGGCGGCGATCCGGGCGTGGCGCAGCGCGCGCTCCGGGCTCCCCGTGAGCGCGTAGACGGCCTCGAGGATGCGGTCGTGCGTGAAGCGCCAGCGGTCGCCGGAGAGCGACACGAGGCCCATCTGGCGCGCCGGGTCCAGCCAGAAGCGGAGTTCGGCCAGCGTTTTGCCGGCGGCGGCGCGCAACAGCGCTTCGTCGGTGTCGATACCGATACAGGCCATCAACGCCAGCAGCGTTCTCGACTCATGCGGCAAGCGCTGCATCCGGATCGCGAGCAGGCTCACGACATTCTCGGTCTGGTGGTGCGCGTCGATGTCGCCCGCGTTCCATTGCCACGTTTGCCGCACCGGATCGTAGCCGAGCAGTTGCTCGTCGATCAGCGTGCGCAGCAGCTGCTGGATGTGGAAGGGATTGCCGCCCGTCCTGCGATGCACGATGTCGCCGAGCCCGGACAATCGGTCCGGCACTTCCCCGAGCATGCCGGACAGCATGCGCGTGACGTCGGGCGCGCCGAGCGGCGCGAGCGTCAACGACGACAGGCGGCCGCGATCGATCTGCTGGAGGAAGCGACGGAACGCCGGCGAGTAGTCGTGCGACGGCCCGCTCCGGTAACCGGCGACGATGCAGAAATGCGCCGGCGGATCGAGCACGATCGATGCGAGAAACGCGAGCGTCGCGTCATCGGCCCACTGGATGTCGTCCAGCGTCATGACGAGCGGTTCGGCCGGCGCCGCGAACGCGCGGAATGCATTCACGACGATCTGGCACAGATGAAATGCCGGAATCGCATCGGTGTGGTCGAACGCGACGGGCTCGACATCGAGGAGCCACGCGGTTTCCGGAAAGATCGCGGAAAGGACGCTGGCCTGACGGCCCACGCGGTCGCGCAGCCGCGCGGCGATCACCGCGATTTCGTCGTCGCGCCTGGCCAGCGCGCTGCCGAACAGCGCGCGCAACGCCTGCAGCACGGGCGCATACGGCCGCGCGGGCTGGAACTGATCGACCTTGGCCGACGTGCACCAGGCCGTGCCGGATGCCGCACGCGCATGGCGGATGAAGTGTTCGGCGAGCGCGGTCTTGCCGACACCGGCCGGCCCGTCGATCAGGACGACGGCCGTCTCGCCGGTGCGCATGACGGCGTCCAGGATCCCCTCGAGCAGGTGAATTTCCGTGTCACGGCCGACCGGCAGGTCGGGCGCGTGCAGCCCGGCGAACGGATCGCGGCCGCCGAGCGCGAAGGGTTCGACGCGGCCCGCTGCCCGCCAGTCGTGCAGGATCCGCTCGAGATCGTGCTGCACCGTTTCACAGGACGGGTAGCGATCGGCGGGCTCCTTGGCGATCAGCTTCAGGATCAGATCGTTCAGGATGGCGGGCACGTCGCCGCGAAACGCCGCGGGCGGCGACGGCTGTATCGCGACGTGCGCGTGGACCCAATCGGACGTCGACGCGGCCTTGTAAGGCATCGCGCCGGTCAGCAGGCGGAACAGCGTGATGCCGAGCGCGTACAGGTCGGCACGCTCGTCGACGGATGCGCCTTCCGAGACTTCCGGCGCCGCGTATGCGGCGAAATCCGTGCGCATCGTGCCCGCCGCCGCTTTTTTCGTGCCGCGCTCCCGGGCATGGGCGAACGCGCGGAGCATGACCGTGCCGTCCGGTGCGATGACGAAACTGGCCGGCTGGAGATCGCCGTGCAGCCAGCCGTGCCGATGCAGTTCGCCGAGCGCGCGTGCGGCGCCGATCGCGGTTTCGAGGAAGACGTCGAGCGGCAGCTGCCCGTCCGTCAGCGTGTCGAACGCACGCACGTCCAGGCGCGGATAGACGAGCACCGGGCCGTCGGCCGCGCGGATCAGCGCCGTCGGCGTGAGCGCCCGGGCCGGTTCCAGGAGCCCGGCCAACGCGTATTCCTGCTCGAACTGCCGGCAGCGCTGATCGGATACCCAGCCGGTCTGGCACGCCGACCACACATCCCCCGTTGCGGCGTCGGTCAGGTCGAACGTCAGGACGTCGCCCGAGCGCACCACGTTCGACAGGCGGGCGCGCGCGAGCCAGTCGGCATCCATTCGATTCGAGGCGTCCGGGTCACGCAAGGGCTGATTCACGGTTGGGGCAGGTTGGATGGAGCAGGTCGGAAACGGCTCGCGATGCGGGATCGGCCGGGCTCGGTCGCGCACGTCCGGGCGGCGACCCGTGCATTGTCCGATAGCCCGGCGGATTTTGCAGGACCCCGTGGGCCCCGGTGACTGGTCCATGCCGGACTAAACCTATGGATAATGTTCGGGGCGCCGGTTGCGACCTACGATACGGTCGAGCCTTCCGGCCTGCCTTGGCACGGCCGGACGGGCAACCCAGAAGCGCGTCGTCTCGCGAGGCGGCGCAAGGTGCCACGCAGCATAAGCGAGTGCGGATCATGTACACGTTCGGGCAGGTGACGGTTTCCCTTGAATGCCGCGAGGTCTGCGTCGACGGGCAGCCCCGGTATATCGGCGCCCGGGCATTCGAGATCCTCGAGCTGCTGGTGAAGGCGGCCGGCCGGCTGGTGTCGAAGGACGAAATCATGCAGGCAGTGTGGCCGCACACGGTCGTGGTCGAGAACAACATCCAGGTCCACATCTCGACGCTGCGCAAGCTGTTCGGCGGCAAGCACGGGTGGATCCGGACCGAATCGGGGCGAGGCTACCGGCTCGCGCCACCGGCCGACCAGACGCATGACGATCGTCTGCCGATCGCGTTCGAATCGGCGGGCGCGGCCCGCACGAGCGCCGCGCCGCGCAAATGTCCGATGATTGGTCGTGAGACGGAAGCGGCCGAGCTGCACGAGCTGCTCGAGCGCGAGGCGCTCGTCACGCTGGTCGGCCCCGGCGGCGTCGGCAAGACGCATCTGGCGCTGGAGGTCGCGACGGCCTGGTCGGCGGCGCGCGGGATCGAGATGGCTCGGGTCGATCTGGCCGGCCTGCAGGCCGGCGCGACGCCGGCATCCGCGGTGCTGGGCGCGCTCGACCTGCCGGGCGGCGCGACCGCGGGGCCCGCCGATGTCGTGCGGGCGATCGGCGAGCAGCGCGTCGTGCTGGTGTTCGACAATGCCGAGCCGTACGTCGACGATCTGGCTGATCTGGGCGAAGCGATCGCGGACGCGAATCCGGGCGCGATACTCGTCGTGACGAGCCGGGAGCCGTTGCGCGTCGCGGGCGAGCGGGTCTATCGCGTCGGTCCGCTGTCGGTGCCGCCGGCCGGCGCGAACGCCGGCGATATCGTCGCGAGCGGCGCGGTCCGGATGTTCCTGGCGCGCGCGCGTGCGATGGGGACGGACCTTCCGTGCGATGCGAAGACCCTCGACGCGATCGCGACCATCTGCCGCCGCCTGAGCGGCCTGCCGCTCGCGCTCGAGCTCGGGGCGGCCCGTGTCGCGTCGCTCGGCATCCAGGGGCTGGCGGCGGATCTCGACAAGTCCGTGCTGTCGCTGTCCGGCGGCCTGCGCACGGCCCACCCGCGGCAGCAGACCCTCAGGGCCACCATCGAGTGGAGCTACCGGTTGCTCGACGACATGGAGCGCACGGTGCTGTGCCGTCTCGCGGTGTTTCCGGATGCGTTCCGGCTCGACGCGGCCTGCGCGCTCGCCGCCTGTGACGAACTGGGTTCGGAGGAGGTGCTCGACGCGCTCGTCGGCCTTGCATCGAAATCGCTTCTGGTCGTCCATTCGGTCGGGCTGTCGAAGCGTTACTCGTTGCTCGAGGTCGTGCGCGCATACGCGCTCGAGAAACTGGCGGAGTCGGGCGAGGCCGGGCGCCTCCATGCGCGGTGCGCGTCGTTCGCGGCCGACACCATCGCGAACATGCCGCACCCCGCGCCGGCCGACGCGTCGGCGCAACCCATGCTGCTTGCCGGGGCGTGGGCGTGACCTCCGGGGCGCACGGCGATGTTCTCGATAGACACAATTTTCCGGTTCTTATTTCATGGCCCTTGTTTGCATCATCGATGACGATGCGTCGGTCCGAAAGAGTCTTGCCAGCCTGCTGAAATCGGCGGGCCATACCGCATTGCCGTTCGCGTCGGGCGAGGAATTCCTTGCGGCCGGCCCGCTGGACGACGCGGCGTGCGTGCTGCTCGACCTGAAGATGAAAGGGATGGGCGGTCTCGACGTCCAGCGCCTGCTGGCACAGCGCAACGCGGCGCTTCCGGTCATCCTGATGTCGGCGCACGGCGACGACGAGTCGGTCCGCCGGGCGCTCGCGCAAGGCGCGGTCGCGTTCCTGCGCAAGCCGTTTCCGTCTGACGACATGCTCAACCTGATCGATCAGGTCGCATCCGGCGCACCGCCCGCTTGATCGGCCCGTCGGCCGCCACGTCGCGCGTTCAGGCGTAGCCGCCCGGATTTTTCTCGGTTTATCATTCGATAATGAAGCGGATGACTACACAGGGAATGCGATGGCGAGCACGCCGGATATGACTTCGAACCGCAACCAGGGCGTGGGCGATCCCGCGCCCATCATCTATGTGGTCGACGACGACGACACGCTGCGGCGCGCACTGAGCGCGCTGTTGCGCTCGGCGGGATTTCGCGTCGAGACGTTCGCGACGTCGCGCGCGTTCCTCGCCTTCGAGCGGCCCGACGTGCCGAGCTGCCTGATCCTCGACGTGCGCCTTGCCGACGAGAGCGGGCTCGCCGTTCAGGAGGAAGCGGTGCGCGCGGGCCTGAACGTGCCGATCCTGTTCATGACGGGTTACGGCGACGTACCGACCACCGTGAAGGCCATGAAGGGCGGCGCGCTCGATTTCCTGACGAAGCCGTTCGACGACGAGACGATGCTCGATGCCGTCGGCCGCGCGCTGGCCCGCGACGGCGAACGCCTGGCGCGCGAGCGAGTGCTGGATGCGGTGCGGCAGGCTTATGCATCGTTGACGCCGCGCGAACGCGAAGTCATGAGCCAGGTGATCGCGGGCCTGATGAACAAGCAGATCGCGTCGAATCTCGGGCTGCAGGAAATCACGGTGAAGGTGCATCGTGCGCAGGTGATGAAGAAGATGCAGGTCCGCACGCTGCCGGATCTCGTGCGCCAGGCCGAAGCGCTCGGCGTGCGTCCGGCCGGTGCGGGCGACTGAGCGGGCGCGCCGGGGCGTTCGACGCGACGGCATTGGCGTGCCCGCCGTCGAAGGCAATCCATGCACGTCCCGCATTCGGTGAATGCGTATGGGAGCGATGGATGCGTCGCACCTGCACGGAACACCGCAAAAAAGTTAGCCAAGCTTAAGAGCGGCGTGAAAATACCTGACGCCGTTCCAGCGAGGGCGGAACGCACGTTCAGGCATTTTCAGAACGGCCCGGCGCGATGCGCGTCGCCCGCCGAGGCCGACGCCGACGCCGGCGGCGTCCACCCGCCGCCCAGCGCGCGCACGAGACCGACCGTCGCGATGGCCAGCGCCTGGCGGCTGTGAATCAGCTGGCGCTGCGCGCTCAATGCATCGCGGTCCGCGTCGATGACTTCCAGATAGCTGACGTAGCCGTGCGCGTAACGGCTCAGCGACAAACGCGCCGCCGCCTCGGTGGCGCGCGCCGCGCTGTCGTAGCGCACGATTCGCTCCTTCTGCGCGGCGATGTCGTTGAGCGCATCCTGAACCTCGCGCAGCGCGCCAAGCGCGGTCGCGCGATAGTTCGCGTCGGCGAGATCCGCGCCGGCGGTCGCGGCGGCCACCGCTGCATCGCGCTTGCCGCCGTCGAACAGCGTTTCGGCGACACTCACGCCGAGTCCCCACAGCGAACTGTTGCGATCGAGAAACGTGCCGAGATCGCGGCTGGCGAAACCGCCCTGCGCGGTCAGCGTCAAGGTCGGCAGCCACGCGGTGCGGGCGACGCCGATATCGAGCGATGCCGCGTCGACACGGCGCGCGGCCGCGTAGACGTCCGGCCGTTGCGCGAGCAGGGTCGACGGCAGGCCGGGCGGCACGTCCGGTACGCGAACGGCCGATGCGGTCGGCGCGACGGCGAATGCGGTCGGCGACACGCCGGTCAGCACGGCGAGCGCGTCGACGAGGTTTTCGCGCAGCCGCCTGCTGTCCGCGAGATCGGCGCGTGCCGTATCGAGATCGGCCGATGCGCGCAGCGCGTCGAGATCGCTCGCCGCGCCGGCCCGCACGCGCGCGGCGATCACGTCGAGCGCGGTGCGCCGCAGCTCGATCGCGCGCGCGAGCGTCGCGAGATCCTGTTCGACGAAATGGAGCGTCAGGTAATCGGCTGCGACGTCGGTCGCGACGCGCAGGCGCACCGCCGCGCGATCGGCATCCGCCTGCAGCACGTTCTGCCGGCCGATCTCGGCGTCGCCGCGCAGGCGCCCCCACAGATCGACTTCGTAGCTCGCGTTGAACGGCACCGACCAGTTGTGCATCGTGCGTTTCGGCGAGGCGTTGTCGACCGTGCCCGACACGCGCGCGCGGCTGAACGACGGCGCGACGCCGACGGTGGGCGCCAACGCGGCTTCGCGCACGCCGAGCAGCGCCTGCGCCTGATCGACGCGCGCCGCGGCGGCGCGGATGTCGGGATTGCCGGCGAGCGCCGCATTGACGAGCGCGACGAGCGGCGGTGTGTCGAACCATGCGGGCCATTCGGCAAGCGGGGTTGCGGGTTCGTGCGTGGCATCGGCGTGGCGAAACCGGTCGGATCCGACCGGTACGGGCGCGAGCGGCCGCGGCGCGATCGTGCACGCGCTGAGCAGGCCGGCGGCGAACAGGGCGGCGAGGCGGATCATGGTCGCGTGCGCTCGCGCTGCAGCGTGACGACGACCGACAGGCCTGGCCGGATGCGCGGCTCGCTCGATGCCTGGCCGTCGAGCAGGATCTTGACGGGCACCCGCTGCGTGACCTTCGTGAAGTTGCCGGTCGCATTATCGGGCGGCAACAGGGCAAACTGCCCGCCGGTCGCGGGCGACAGGCTGTCGACGTGTCCGCTGAAGGTCCGGTCCGGCAGCGCGTCGAAGCGCAACTGCACGACGTCGCCGGTGCGCACGTGCCGCAGCTGGGTCTCGCGAAAGTTCGCGACCACCCACGGGTGCGGCTCGACGAGCGTCAGCAGCGCCTGGCCGGGCGCGACGTGTTCGCCGGTCTCGACGGTCTTCTTGCCGACGTAGCCGTCCGACGGCGCGACGACCGTCGTGTATTGCAACTGAAGCTCCGCGTCGCGCAGCTCGGCGTCGTTCTGGTCCGACACGGCGGTGGCGGCCTGCCACGCGGCCTGCGCGCCGCGCTGCTGCGCGTCGGCCGCGGCGACGCGCGCGCGGGCGGAAGTGCGCGCCGCGTTGGCGGCATCGAATTCCTGCTGCGACAACCCGCGCGGCGTTTCGCGGGTCAGCTCGCGTGCGCGTGCGTAATCGAGTTCGGCCTTCTCGGCGTCCGCATGCGCCGACACGCGCGTCGCCTCGGCTTGCTCGACCAGCGCCTTCGCGCGGCTCGCGTCGGCATGTGCCTGCGCGACGCGCGCCCGCTGCAGCGCGACGCGCACGTCGAAGTCGCGCGGGTCGAGGCGGACGAGCGGCTCGCCCGCGTGCACGAAGCGGTTGTCGTCCACCAGCACGCGCTCGACCGTGCCCGCCACGCGCGGCGAGATCACGTGCAGGTGCCCTGTCACGTAGGCGTCGTCGGTGCCGCGCTCATGCGCATCGAATTCGTAGACGAGCAGCGCGACGAGCAGCAGTGCACAACCGGCGATCAGGACGATCGGCCACTTGCGTGAGCGCGCGGCGGGTGGGGACGATGCGTCCGGCGGGTTCGGGGTCATGGTCGGGATACTCCATCGAACAGACTATTTTTTTCGCATCGCGCTATGCTTGCGCGAGCCTCATGTGTGGAAACCACTCGACGATGAACACCACGTTCGCCCCCGGCGGCGCGACACCGGGGCCGGCCGCCGCGCCGGCCACCGACATACCGACGTTTCGCTCGATCGCCGCGATCGCGTCC
>NZ_CP013426.1:0-249331 GCF_001524645.2 Burkholderia sp. MSMB0856
ATGGACGAACCGACTCTCTGGCTGTCGGCACCGACCGAGGCCTATCAGCAGTGGCAACGCACGGAAGCCGCCGGCGCCGATCGGCGCGCATTCTCGCCGCGGTCAATCGTCCAGCACGAAGCGATGTTCGAACGCTTCATGCGCCACCTCGCCGCCGCTCAACGGTCGCTGGCCACCTTCGGGCCCGACCACCTCGAATCGTTTTTCGCTGATCTCGATCGCCGGTGCAAACCCGGCACCACGACGCGCCTGCGCTATGAGAAGCTTCTCGACAGGCTTGGCCGACACCTGGTCGACGTCGGCGTGCGCAAGACCAATCCAGCGGCCGCCTATGCGTTGACGCAGACGTGGCCGGAGGACGAACCCGTCCCGGTGTACCTGCTCGAAGCCGATGATCATCGACTGCAGGCGTCGATCCGAGCCATTGATGGGCTCGACGATCGCGCGTTGCGGAACCGCGCCATCGTTGGCTTATTGCTCTCGACCGGCATCACCGCGCAGGAAATCCGGCAGGCGACCGCCGTCGACCTCGACCTGTCGCCGGCGCGGCCGCACCTCCAAATCCCGAAGCGCGGCCCGCGCGAAGCACGCCGGGTCAACATAGCCGAATTCGCGGTACCGGCGCTCACGCAATGGCGGAACCTGTCTGCGGCCGCCGACAACCTACTGCTGTTCCCGTCCCCTCGCGCAGGCGGGCCGATGACCGACGAGATGCTCGGGCGCATCGTTCGAGACGAACTCCTCGCGATCGACATTCGGCTCCCCGATATGAGCCCGCGCACCCTGCGGAACACGTTTGCAAGGCGCCTGCTGCTCGCCGGCAAGAGCAACGACGACGTCATGCGCGCGCTGGGCCTCACGAGCCAGCGAACGGTGGTCCGGATTCGCGCAACCCTCTCGCCTTCGCCGCAAGCTCACACCGCAGCTTGACTTCCGAACCGCCTCGATAGCCTGAAGAAGCCAGCACTTCCGCTGGCGTCTTTCCTATCGGAGTATTCGTATGGACTACGTAACGCGTTACACCGACCTCATCTACTTCGCGAGTGGCGAAATTGCCTCCTGTCGATACAGGTTCATCAAATCGCGGGACAACCAGAAGCAGGTCATCGTTCAGATCACCCACCGCAACGACCAGACTGCCAACCTGACTGCGGATCATCAGACGCGTGACGCGATCCTGAATCGAATCGCCGATCGCGAGCTGGCCGGGATCCCATTCTCGATGCTCTGCGTCGCATTGACGGAGGGCGACACGCACCACATCGTCTTCCCCGAGCCGGATCTCGAAGACTACATTCAACGTGGCCACCCGTACCAGCAGACCCCCGAGCGCGCTGCACGCGGCCGCCATATCGAGCGCATCTCGATCGATTCACGGAACCTCGTGATCGGCCGCGCGCGAATTCAGACGGCGCACGCCACGCCGACGCCGCCGGATACCCACCTCGCGGCAGTGCTGAACCGCCCTGAGGCGGCATAGCATACTGCCGCCACGGGGCCACAGCGCCGAATCGCGGGCGTGCCGGACCTTCCGTTTGCCCGCGCTCGGCCACCTCCTTACGTCCATCTCATCGAGCCGCCCGTCCGACACAAATCGGACTAAAGAGAGACTGCGAAATGCCGTTATTTACACTGCCCAGTGGGACATTTCGAGGCTAAATGCCAAGGGCTACGAGAGACAGGAAACACCGTGTATGCAGAAATCAGACGCCGACTAGGCTTGCTCCGCCGGAACTACGAAAGCAATCGCCCCGGTCCGAAAGACCGATTCTGCTACAGCGCCCCGATCGAGCTAGGTGATCACTTCATCATTTTGGCCAGGGGTGGTCAGTACGGCGGAGAAATCGGACGGGTAGTGGCCGAGCCATTCACGCAAACGGACAGTTGCTACGTCGTGGATATCCTCGTCTCCCCTGAATTTCGCAACCGGGGAATTGCGGCAATGCTTCTGAAGCTTGCCTTGCGACACTCGAGTTGCTCAACGCAGGTACCAATCGACATCGAAGAAGACGCGATAGAATTCTGGACGCACTTGACTCGTAAGCGTCAACTGAAAATCAGGTTGGGCTTGACGCAGTATGAAGTGATGGCGATTCGATCGGCAATGCGGCCATCCAACCATTGGAAAGCTAATGACCCCAAAGACTGAGTGGGACACAACACGCAAGCTGCCTTTCTGGCTCCGACGCATTGACGTTCCGGTTGACGGACAGACGGCTGCCCAGCAGCAAGTTGAATTCAATTGGTGGCTGGTATTTGCGCCGCTGTACGCTTTGGGAGCCGGTCTCGTCGTGATGGTCGTCGTTGCCGGCATCGCCATGCTCGTGGGCTTCACCGTCTCAATGGTCAAGGCGTTTCCCGTAGTATCGGGCATCTTGCTCCTCGTCCTTCTGTTCAAACGCCAACGCTAATATCCGGCATGAGATCCATTTTCGACTACGTATCGCCCGGCGATCGCACGTCGTGGGTTGTCGCACATGTCCTTGCCACGGCCAGTCTGCTCATCGGTGCCGGCGTGCCGAACTCCTGGTGGCTGGCTGCGTTGGGTTGCTCTGCAAGTTTCCTCATGGCGTGGCCCACCCATCGCGCACTCATTCCGGTTGGCTATGCAGTGGTAAGCCAGGGCCGTTGGCCACAACGTGAAGAATGACAGGAACACGGAATGAGAATTAAGGTCCTCACCTTAGCATTTACCTTCATTGGTGGCGTACTTGTCGTGTCCGGAATGCAGGCGCACTTGGATTTTATCGGGAGGATCGGTCTCTCGCACGACATGCAGGCTGTGGCCGGGCTAATCCTTGTCGTTTTCGGCTTTAGCGCCCACTTGCTATCGGGTGGAGAGCTGGTTCCTTGAGGCCCGTAGCCGATACTGCATTCCATCACCAGTCGCTCGGAAAAAAGTAGAAGACCCTACCCTCTAATACGCGTCTGCGGGCCGCCAGAGAAAAAAAGCCCGACACATGTGTGTGAGTGTCGGGCTTTGTCCATGAGTGCCATCGGTTAAGCTGCGTGCGAAAACAGATCGACAGGCGCCAGATTCAGCATCGTGAGGTGCTCGGTGTTCGATATCGCGCGGTCGACGAGAAATCGATCAAGCTCGGCCGGCGTCAGGTTGTGTCGCTCGGCCAGATGTGCGAAGTACTGCCCACGCTTGGCCATCTCCTGATACCGGCCCGCCATACCTTCCGGAAGCCGAAGAATGCCCTCGTTCAGCCAGAACCGTGCCGACTCCATCCCCGAGTGCTGCCGCGCCTTCACGGACCAGCCAGCATCGAAGCTGCAGCTCACGAACGCGCACGCAGCCTCGACGTCCACGTCGAACTGGTCGCTCTCTTCGAAATAGACAATCTGCTCACCGGACCTCGTGCGTGCAAATCGGCCCGGTCGCCCCGGATGGAGGTAGCGATTCCACTGTTCCGCAGCGTAATCGCGAAGTCCATCCGTGGGCACCTCGGCATCGTACGCGCCGACAAAGAACCATCCATGATGCGGGATGTCGATCTTCGGCAGCGGGTCCACAACCGGCACATGGTAGCGCCGTCCGAGCCTATGCACGTCGAACCAGACCGACAGAGCTGGAAACGCGTGCGGCGCGTAGTGGTGCATCGAGAGATAAAAATCGATCGCCACCAGCTGCGCCGGCGTGATCATCTCGAACTGCACGTCGCAGAGCGCCCGGTTCTCCGGCGTGTTAGGTATCTCGCCCGTGGCCAGCGCGGCCTCATGCCGCTCAGCGCGCTCGACCTCAAGCGCGTCAAGCGTCAGCAGGTACTGCAGCAATCGAACACGCTCCAGGTACGACAGAACGTCCGGCTTGACCGCGAGATACCCGGCGTCGCTCAGCTTCCGGCCGACGAGCTCGCGACGGCCGAGATCCCATTGCACGGCCATCAGGTAGTTGCGGAAGCGATTCAGGCCCTCCAGATGACGGTGGCCAGCTTCCTTCACCATCGACTCCATCGAACGATCACGCTCGCCGGTCACGCAACAGAACGCGCATCCGAATCGAGAACCGCACGCGGCACGCGCGCCGCCCTCTCCCAGAATCACACCGCATGTCCCCTCGTTGCCAGCGCGGTATAGATCCGAGAGCCGCCGGATCGACTCGCTGGACACGGGCGACGGAAAGGGGCGACCTGCATCCTCCGCGAAGAGCGAAAGCATCGTCCAAACGCAGTCGGTGGACCACTCGGCGACCGGCGAAAACGTGAGAAATCCGTCCGCATTCCGGACGGGTCTCAGCGCATTCTCGTTGCGAGCGGCCATGGCCGCCGCGCGACTGCCGCTTTCTCCGAATCGGTTGCCGAGGATGGTGACGACTTCGCTACTTCCGCCGGCGGCCGCCAAACGCTCGAGCGTGACGCGCAGGCGATTTTGCGGATCGACCTTCCAGTCCGCGGCACAGGCACGTATGCGCTTTCCATTCTTCACCCCGTTTTCCGGGGTGCGGGGAAGCGTCCCGCGCCCGATCGTCGCAACGACGAACTGCGACGCTAGGGACGGCTTCGCAACGTGCACGGAAACTGGGACATCCGCATCGTGATTCGCGTCGCGGATCTCGTCCAGCATGGCCTGGAGGTGCCAGTGCATACTCGGATTTTCGATTGTCGTGTCTGCGCTCGTCATGAAGTGCTCGCGCGACACGTCGGTGCCGGCACGCCGCACGGCTTCCAGCATCAGGATCGCCGTACACGTTGAATCCTTTCCGCCGCTCAGAGCATTCGACAGCGTGTAACCCTGTCGAATCAGCGCGACAAGTGCGTCGATCGCCGATTCCATCTTCGCCAAGATTTCAGAAAACATATGCTGCTCCATTTGCACGGGAACAGCCCCATGCGGGAGCCATTCCCGCATGGGTTGAGGATACATGCCGATCAGGGCGCGCGGTAGAGTTCGCCGCGCGCGGAGACCGATTCCCAGTTCTTCAGATAGACGTCGGCGATCCGCGCGTCGCCGCGCAGCACCACGACGTTCTCCGAGTTGTACCGGGCCGCCTGTTGCGAATAGTTGTAACTGCCCGTCTGTACCGTCACGTTGTCCACGATCAGGATCTTCGAGTGCTGCGCCGCGTAGCTGCTCACGACACGAACCGGAATCCCGGCGTACGTGAGCGATCCGAGCGCGGCACGTGCTCGGCCGCTGCGATCCTCGTCAAGGTTGCTGCGCGCATCGACCGTCACCGCGACGTCGACGCCTCGCCGCTTCGCCGAGATCAACGCTCGAGTTACCGCCGGTGCGGTGAACGAGTAGGCCAGCACGCGAATCGACTGGCGCGCTTCACCGATCGTCCGCAGCACCAGCGCTTCAGCGCCGCCATCCGGCGAGAACCCAATTTCGACCCGCGGCAGGGGCTGCGCCTGCGCGCGGCCGCCCAGCGCGATCGCAACGCAACAGCACAGCCATGCCACCAGCACGACCCAACCGATTTGCTTCTTCATAGAGGTATCTCCAACGGAAAAGAAAAGCGCCGCCCCATTCCCGTGCCGGGCGTTGAGATACGGCATCGAAACGTTGTGACGAACGAATTTGCGGTTCGCCAATGCTTTCGCCACATCACGCGCGACGGTCAAAAGCCACCGATCGCTGTCTTTCCGCGGCCACTTGACGAACTCCGCGTACCCCTCTTTCTGCGGAACAGCTGAACTGCCAACCGCAACGAGAAAGTCGAAGCGATCGGCGGGAACGCGCAGTAGCGCGCAGCTGGTTTGGAGCGCGATCCGAACCGCCGAAAGCCCGACGTATGCCGGGGCGTCGATCACCGTCAGCGCATGCAGTGCAACATCACGCACCGACGAGTTCTCTGCTTGATCGGCGATGATCGATAGCGTCGCCAGACGCGCCCGAACCGACATCGAGCCGAACGAATCTCGCGCGCCTTCCGGCACGACACTCGACGCGAGCTGAACAAGATCAACATTCAGGAGTGGCATATAACGCCTTAAAAAAGGCCCCACTCTCTTGCGAGAGCGGGGCCGCTGGTCAACGGATTAGATGCAGGGCTTGGGGTGCCCTGCGGGAAAAGTGTGAACTTGGCCATCTTTGCAGATGACCGCGTCCGTATTCATCGGCGGCCGCCTATTCACGGCCTGCGAAGCCACCACGTAGCGCAGGGCCGGTGCCGGCGGCTGCGAGCCGCCGTGCATCGCGATCAACAGCATCACCAGGTTCGTCATCCCGTCCATCGAACACTCCTCCGTCGGCGATTCAGGACACGACGACAGCCGTAGCGGCCACCGTCACCCAGCGCCCATCAATCAGCACGTCGCGCAGCCGCGAGCCGTTCAGCTCGTAGACGTGCTCCGTACCCATGCGGATGGGTTTCGGGCGAACCGAAACCGTCAGGCTTCGATGCAGAGCAACAGAGTTGGACTTCAGTTTCATTGCGTTCCTCGAAAAGAAAAAAGGCGAGGAACGCCCCTGTGGGGAACGGTCCCCACCAGGGTTAAAAATGTGTGCTGCACTACCTCGCGAGTGCGGCCACGTCGATGACCGCATCGGCCTCCGCAATCAGGTCGGGCGTTTGCGAGATGAAAAACTCTCGCGCATACCCGCCTTGACGCAGCACCTCGCGCTTCATACGCATGAACTGCACCTTGCGATCAGGATCAAGCGGACCATCCGACTCGTCGCTAAACAGCGTCTCGTACGGTTGTCCCGCGTTACCAGCGATGTACAGGGCGACGCCCCGTGTCAGGCATTCGTTGATCCACACCTTCTGACCACCAGACATCACGCCAACCGCTTTGCTGCTGTCGCTTTCGGCGTCGTGCACGAGGATTTCAAATCCCTCGCGCGTGGCACCATTGGCCAACGTGCGCTGCGTCTGGATCTCGACCGTGAACCGCGTGCCGTAGCACGCAAGCAGCAGGTCGTTTGTTGATGTTCACCAGAAACTGACCCACTGGGGATGCGGACAAAATCTTGGACTACTTTGGAGGTAGTCCATGTATTCATACGAAGACCGCGTTCGGGCGGTCGAGCTGTACCTGAAACTCGGAAAGCGCGTCAAGGCGACAATCCGCCAGTTGGGTTACCCGACGAAGAATTCTCTCAAGGCGTGGTGCGAGGAATTCGAGAAGAGTGGCGATCTGCAGAAAGAGTATGTTCGCGTAAAGCCAAAGTACTCAGAAGAACAGAAGAACCTGGCACTTGAGCATTACGTCAATCACGGGCGCAGCTTCAGCTTCACCCTCAGGGCATTAGGCTATCCCTGTCGGCAGATACTGACGGCGTGGGTTCGCGAGCGCTATCCGGAAACCAGGAAACGCGTGGTTGGCAAGGCAGGCCGACCGGCCGTGTCATTGGCGACCAGGCAGCTCGCGGTGTACGAACTGTGCACACGGGAAGGAAGTGCACAGGCGGTGGCGCAAAAGCTGGACGTCGACAGGGTGTCGCTGTACAACTGGAAAAACCAGTTACTCGGCCGAGGGACCCCCGCATCCATGAAGCGCGACAAGGGATCACCATCAGAGACGGATCGGGACGAACTGGAGCGGCAGGTCGAAGAGCTCCGGCGCGACATTCGCAATCTGAAGCTTGAACACGACCTGTTGAAGAAGGCGAATGAACTCGTAAAAAAAGACCTGGGCGTCGACCTGCCACTCCTGAGCAATCGGGAGAAGACGAAGCTGGTTGACGCCCTGAGAGAAGAATACGGTTTGACTGAGCTGCTTGAGCGGTTGGACCTGGCGCGCAGCTCCTATTTTTATCATCGGTCGCCCATACGGGTTGCCGACAAATATGCAGATGTCCGTCGTACCGTTGCAGAGATCTTCGAGGACAATCACCGATCCTACGGCTATCGTCGGGTGCAAGCAGCGCTTAGCAGGCAACGAGTGTTTCTATCGGAGAAAGTCGTGCGTCGCCTCATGAAACAAGGCGGCCTCCACGCAGCAAGGCCCAAGCGGCGCCGATATCGCTCTTATATCGGGGAAATCAGCCCTGCCCCAGATAACATCATCAATCGCGATTTCCACGCGAACGCCCCCAACGAAAAGTGGGTGACGGATATTTCCGAGTTCCAGATTCCTGCGGGGAAGGTATATCTATCGCCCATGATCGACTGCTTCGATGGGATGGTAGTCAGCTGGTCGATTGGCACAAGCCCCGACGCAGAGCTCGTGAATTCCATGCTAGATGCGGCTATTGAGACCGTGACCGAGGACGACGAGACGCCGATCGTGCATTCCGATCGGGGTGGCCACTACCGTTGGCCTGGCTGGCTATCGCGGGTTGCGAAGGCTAAGCTGATCCCCTCCATGTCGCGTAAAGCCTGTTCACCGGACAACGCGGCCTGTGAGGGATTCTTCGGCAGGCTAAAGACTGAGATGTTCTATACAGGAGACTGGCGTTCGACGACCATCGCGGAGTTCGTTGAGGTACTGGACGCCTACGTTCGCTGGTACAACGAGAAACGGATCAAGGGCTCCCTTGGCTATCTCAGCCCCATCGAGTACCGTGAAAGCCTCGGGTTAGCAACGTAAATCAGTCCAAGAAAATAGCCGCATCCCCAACGGGTCAGTTTTGGTCGTCTATCAACACGTCCACTTCAATGAGCCATCACGCCGGATAAACACCGAGTTTCCGTCCGACGACGGACCGTTCGTTGCCATCACAATCGCTGCGGGCGCACCAGGCACCGGGTTGACCGCCTGCCATGCTCCGTTCAGCCCCTTGATCGTCGCGGGATTCTGGCTGGTCGAGAACCCGAAGTCGTTGCCGGCTGCTTGTGCCACGACGCCAGCGCCAGACACGTCCGGCTGCCCGAGTCGAGTCACGGGTTGCGACGAATAGAAGACGTAGGACACCTGGCACGAGCCGGATCCGGTCGAACAGTTATCCGGGCCGACGCTCATCTGAATCATGTAGCTACCGCCCCAGATCGGTCCGGTGGCATAGTCCGCCTTCAGATATCCGCCTGCGCGCAAATCCGCGAACGTCGGCGGAGTGACAGCCGTCGCTTTCGAGCCGACCATCTGCCCCACCAATGACGCGTACTTGTCGGTCACCCATTTCGACAGTGCGGCATTGATTACCGCCTGATTCTTCCCCTCGACGCTCAGCACGTCTTGCCGGCGTTTTTCGACGTCGTGCTGGATACCCTGCAACGTCATGAGCGCAGTTGCGACCAGCACGATCACGGCTTCAATGATGCTGAGCATCGTCGTTCCTTAGTTGCCCTTGGTCGCGTACATGATCACGCTCGCAGTCGCGCCTGCAGACGCACACGCCGTGGCAGCCGTGCCCGAGCTGAACGTCGTCGACGGCCCGGAGATCGTGGTGTTGTTCACCTTCACCTGCGTATAGGCCTCCGAAATCGAATCGGCCGACAGTGCGCACACGGTGGCCGGGATCGGGTACGTCACCGCGATCGCGTCGTTCGTCGCCGTCACGGTGGCCGGTGCTGCCGTCACCGCGCCCCCGAAGATGCCCGTCAGCGCACCGGAGGTTTTGTTCAGGCGACGTCCGGCCGTGTCGAACGCACGGTTTTGCGTAAGCGACAGCATGGTGACGCCTGAGAAGTCGATCTCACCCGCCGTCGCATCTTGAATGCCGCTCACGAAGTACTGCGCTTCGCTCTTGAATTGCATCGCATGGATCCGGTCCATCACGTAACCCCGCCCCATGTACACAACGAGCGCAATCAGCGCGGCCGCGGCCATCACGCCCGCCGCTTCGACCAGGGAAAGCTCGCCCTTTTGCTTGCGGCGCCCTTTGCCGATGTACAGTCGTTTGCCCGTGTTCATTTTGTTGGTCTTGTTCATGTCGCTTGCTCCTAGAATTTTTGATTGAGGGAAGTGGACGCACCATCGAATGCGACTGCGCCGGTTGCGAAGTACGACCCGAGGCCGAACACAAGGAACAGCAGCACCGCTCCACCCAACAGTACGTAGTGCGTGATTTTTGCGTTCCGTTTTACTGCCTCGACCACGCGAGACAGAGAGTGCTGGCCGAGTTCCTTGATTGACTCAACGAACTGATCACGGCCGGCCGCGTCGGTCATGATGTCGATGGTGGTCTCCGAGAAGATCCCGGTATCGAGTGCCTGCATTGGCTTGTCTGGATTCGCGGTCAATCTGGTGCTCATCCGCCGTAGGTGCCAACTCATCCAGGGGTCAGCCGCCTTCGTCAGCCGGTCCAGTGCCGCGCGCAGCGTCAGCCCCGAGTCAAACAATCCAGCCAGCGATACGATCAGCAGCGCCGCTCGAAGGTCGCGCCGATTGCGCCACATCAGTGGCATCGCATCGACCTTGTTTCGCCGCTCACCCGTCCAGCGCTTGAGCGTATAGAAATAGCCCGCCACCGGTCCCGCGACGACGGAGCTCGTCAGCCACCAGTAGTTCGCACAGAAGGTGTCGAAGGCGTAGACGAATTGCCCGAACGCGGACCACTTCTCGAGAGGTTGCACGTCCAGCGTCGCCGGCAGGATCTCGGACCCGAACAGCACGCAAAACGCGTACAGGTAGACGATCAGAAACGCGGGATAGGCGATCTGCATCGACGTTGTCGCCGACAGCACACCTTTCGCATGCGCCGCCATCTCGGCAAGCTCCAGGCCGCGGATCGCGGCGTCGGCGCGCGGCGATTGGCCTGCCAGTTCAAGCAGCACGAACTCGTCGGTGGGGACGAACGGCTTCATCGCCGTTGCGAAATCATCGCCAGCGCGCATGCGCTGCGCGATCTTCTGGAACGCCGGCCACGACAGGTTCTTGCGAGAGCGATGGCGCTGCTCGAGTGTCGTCAATCGTTCGAGCAGCGTTTCGCTGTTCCGCAGCCCTTTTTTCGCCACGTCGAGTCGCGTTTCGCGATAGAACATTTCGCGCAACGCGCGGAACCTCCAGGTCGCAACACGCATGCGTTCCGTCGCCGGAAGCGCCATGACGATCCAATAGACAAGGGCTTTGATCACGATGGAATTACCCCATCCGAATCGGGAAAGACGCGGTAAGCGTCGAACGCGCACATCGACTCATCGATGAAGCGAGGATCGATCAGACCTTGCGACGCCTTGTATAGCGCGTGCTCATAGACCGTCTTGCCCGTCATGTCAGCGTCCGAGAAATCCGTCTTCCGGCCCGTGCGCCAGACCTGCTCCGCACCTCGCCAGTCGCGCTCTGCGACGCGCTCGAGGAACTCCGGAGTCGGGCGATACAGTTCCATCGCGAGCGTCTGTCCCTTGACGCCGGCGGCTACTTTGCCGGACCGCGTGAACAATCCCGGGCGTCGGCAATGCTCGCACCCGTACTCATCTCGACATGCCATGGTCGACGGGTCGAGTCCGAACTTCTGCTCGAGCGTTGCAATCTGCTGCGGCGTCAAAACGTCACGTGCCGAGCGCTTGCAATGCGGGCACAGCTTCGGAATCAGCTTCTGGTTGCCGACAGCGTTCAGGAAACTTCCCGACGCCACTTCGTCCATCGGCAGCTTCAGGCGGCCACCGACCAGCCGCATCACCGCACCGAGAATGCTGTTGCCGTGAAGCGTCGCGCGAACCGGGTGTCCGGTCAGCGCCAGTTCCGCAACCAGGCCCGCGAGCACGGCATCCCGTACCTCCCCGATCGTCAGGTCGTCGGGGTCCATGCGCATCAGCGTGCGGATCACTTCGACAATCTTCCGGTTCGCGTCCTCTTCGGTCTCGCCCGGTCGGCGCTGAATCGAAATGTCGGACAGCCACGGAGCGGGCACCTCGGACGGCTCATTGACAGCGAACTGCTTGATGCGATCGCGATTCGGGACGAGGTAGGACATCGCGCGCAGAAGCGTGGTCTTCGCCGAGCCGGTCTCCCCGGTCAGGAAAGTGGCGCCGCCCGTGACTTTGCCCAGGCTTTCGATGATCGCCAGCTGGCTTGGCTCAAGCCCCATCTCGTGCGGCAGCAACACGTTCACATGCTTGAAGTTGCCGTCAAGCAACCGCAGCGCGACGTCGAATCCACCGACGAGCGGCGCGCTCTGCCAGCGGATATTGACGATATCCATGTGTGCGACGAGCGGGATCATCGCGGACTGCGGTGCAGTCGGTTGGAACGTCTCGCCCGAGTTGGTATTTCGCTGGACGAGGTCCTGATAGGCGGCCGACAACGAACGACGCACAAGTGCCTTCGGCATCTGCCGATACGAGTACAGGTCGCCGTCGACACGCAGCCGGAGCTCAACGTCCTCGGCAAAGTCTCGGTATTCCCAATGCACATCGCCGGCACCGTATGCCTTGGCAGCCTCAATCACATCTCGGAAAACCCCAATCGCGCGGGACGCCTCCGGCACGAACGCAGACGCGCGCTGCTTCTCCTTGCTATAGAGGGCCGCAATCACGTCCTCGTCCGCAACCATTTCTTCGTGAATCGAGATATCCGCGCGCGCGAGGTCCTTCAGATAGGTCGCATAGAGCTGGCCGTCGTGGAATCGCTGCGTCGCGACCACGATCGAGATACCGGCCTGCAGCTCGACTGCGATGAACTCGTGCCGAGCCGCATCGCTCACGGCGAGCGCAGCATTCGGGTCGCGTTGGCACAACACGCGTTTGAACGTCAGGGATTCGGCAGACACAAGCCGTGGGCGCCCCGTCTCGATCGCCATTTCCGGCCCCTCGGCGAGATCCATTCCGATGCGCCGAACGGTCGGCGGTTCGTCGTAGCCGCTGCCCTGCTGCATGGTGGCTTCGTCTGCGGATACCTCCTCTACCGGAATGCGCGTCGATTCCTCCGGCGCGGCGGACGCGCCCTTGGCAGTTTCAGCGCCTGGTTCAATCGCTTCGTCGGGAGCCGGTTCTTGACCGGTTTGGACATTGGACGACGAGGCTGCAAAGTCGCCATTCGCTTCCGAAGCCTGTGCTGCCGCTTCCCGAGCCATTGCGCCACTCTGCATCGCGGCCGCCGCCCCTTCCGAGGGCGACGTACCAACGTTCTCACCCAAAACCTCGACGTCTTCGATTTCCTGTTGTGCCCGGCGCAACATCATGCCCATCGTCATCGGCTGGCCATGATTTGCCTGTCGAGGATTGACAGGCTTGCTCGCGGTCTTGAAACGCGGCTCACGCGGATCCTGCACGGGTGTCGACTCACCATCGTCGGTCGGCTCCCGTCCGACGATGGGCATCGCCGCCGCCGAGCTGTCCACGAAACCCGGCTTCAGCGCCTTGAGGCGGCCGAAGAAACCGCGCTTGGTCGGCTCCGGCGTTTCCATTTCCGAGAAGAAGCTCATCGGGTGCCTCCAAGGGGGATACCCGGCAACGGTGCGCCTGGGGGCAATGGCGAGCTCAAGTCCACCAGCGAGCGAACTGCGGCCGTCGCCGGCGACATCTGGACTGGCGCTTCGCCACGAATCGGCTCTTTCCACGTCCGCTTGCCTTCCGCCACGGTGACTGCGTAGCCGTCAACAGCCTTGACGCTCCAGCCGTTGAGCAGCGTCGCACCGACGCGTGCGGGATAGATCGCATCGCGATACGAGTACAGGACATGTGGGCCCGCTTCATCGTTGAATGCGCCGAGAAACGAAACCGGCTCAGCATGGGCTCGAGTCGGCCGCATCGGTTTTTCGACGGGTTTCGGTGATTCGTTAGCGGCAACGCCGCTAGCGGCGATGCCCGGTTGCGGTTGAGACATCGCACCCGGCGGTAACATCCCGGCACCCGGCGCGGTCCCACCCAGACTACGAACAACGTTGGCTCGAGCCAGTTGGTCGATGTCGTCGATCGAGAGCTTGGCGCCGACGGGGTCGGCATGTGCGGACACGGCGAAACCGGCGGCCGCCGCCGCGATGAGGACGTGCTTAATCAAAGACATAGTATTTTCCCTTCGCGGTGAAGTGGACGCCGTACGGCGAATCGCCGGTATCGCTGCTGGTCGTCGGCCCAACGCCTTCTTTGAGACGCAACTCCACCTTCAGCGACTCGAGCGCCATGTTGGCGGGCAGCTTTTCCAGGAGCGGCGACTGCCAGCGGAAGCCTTCGATCGTCCAGTCGCCCTGTTTGATCAGACGGCCGATATGGGCGCCGGCGCCGGACATCGCAATCAGCGGACGAGCCTCGCCAAGCGAAACGGTGTATCCGTACGAACGCAGCTCATACGGCTGCGCCGACATCCGTTGCGGTGGCGTCTGCAACTGGTCGATGAATGCTTGTGCGGAGGGCCATTTAGTGGATTCGCTTTCTGTCAACGACGCGACAGCAGGCACCGCCGCGCCGCGCGAAGTGAGCGTCAGGCCATCACGCGCAAATGCCACCGGACGCATGCCTGCGGTTGCGGCCTGATCGAAGCCGGAGAAAGTGCCGCCATGACGGCGGAACGTGACCGTGCAATAGCCCGCCGTCTGACAATTTGCTTCCTGAAACAGCCATCCCTTGATGACGGTCTCCGATCCGCCCACGGCTGCCAGTAACGCCGGCGCAAGCGCCGACGCACGTGGTTGCGGCTTAGCGAACGTCTCCTGCACGGCCGCTGCGTACTGTTCAGCGAACGTTGGTGCGCGAGGTGGCGGCGGCGGCGGCGAAAGCACGTCCATCAGCTTCGGGACACCGAGGAATGCACCCACTACGATCGCCGCGACCGGGAGTATGGTCGGGACCGACACGGGCAGCTTCGAGATGCGACCGACCTTCCGGTTTGCGAGCAGCTCGCTTGCCTGAAACGGTTCATCAACGTCGCCGATCCTGTCGCCGATGCCGAGCGACACAAGCGACAGGTTGCCCTTCAGGCATTCCTGCTCGATCTCGAGACGGCGCGACTGCGCCGCCTCTGGTGTCAGTACCTCATCGCTGCGCACCGCACCACGCACCACAAACACCGTGTAGACGCGCTGGCCATCCTGCAGCAGGACCAACGCCGCGGCTCGGTTCTTGATGCGATCGTGCAGCGCGACGCGCGCAGCACCCGAGTACAAATGAGCGCCCTTCAACTCCGACATGTCCGGCATCGCGAAGCCGCCAATTTGCTCGGTGCCGACCTTGAATTCCACATAGTGCGTCGCACCGAACGCATCGGCATAGCGTCGACGCTCGGCCTTGCCGCCCTTCACCGGGTAGGCCCGCCAGTCGATGCCGAATACAAGGCGTGCGCGCTTGTCGGTCGGCAGGGGTTCCGTGATGTGCATCATCGTCATCACATCGACGGAACGACCGTCGCCTTCAGCATGATGATCTGGAACGTCTTCGCCTTGTTCCAGCTACCCGTGATGCCGGCGATGCCAGTGTTCGTCGTACTGTCGGCCTGGTCGGTGATCGCGCCATAGAGCACGATGGTCTGCCCGTCCGACAGTGCGATCGTCTGGTCGTCCTTCGTGCCGATCGTGTGTGCCAGCTGGATCTGCTGCTGGGTCTGACCAGACCCGGCGCCCGCGCTCGTGAACGGACCGTTGAGTTTCGAGCTATCCGCCCAGTACGCGAGGACGATCTGGTTGTGATCGTTGACCGCAGGCAGGACGTTCACGAAATCGCCCGTCGTGATCGTGCCCGGCGTCAGGCCCGGCACACCGCCGGACGTCGCCGTCAGTGAGCCGGACGACGGCGTGGTCGAGCGCAGGTAGTCGTCGCTCTTGAACGACGCCACCGACACCGGCAGGCCGTTGAGCGTCATTTTGGTCATCGTGTTGTCCTGGACCGTGCGACCGTACTGGTTCAGCGCATTGACGACCGCATTGGTGCCGGAGAACGGCGCATCGGGACGCAACACCGACACTCCGACTGAGCCGCCACCCGTGGCAAGCGAGGTCGGCGACGTGAAGCTGATTGCATAGCGCGCGAGGCCGGCGTGCATCGCGTTGAACACAACGTCCGCGTTCATGCCCGCCTGGCTGCCCCTGTTCAGCGCAATCTGGATCGTGCGGACCGTGATGGCCACCTGACGCGTCGAAATCGCGTTCTCGTGCTTGAGCAGCTTGCCGATGTTGTCCGCTGCTTCCTTCGTGTCGTACACCATCACTAGTCGGCTCTGCGGGTTCACGCTCACGCGACCCATGGGCGACTTCAACTTGTCGATTTCCGCCGTGATCGCCGCGATCTGATCGAAGTCGCCTTCGCGGCCGGTCGACGTCTGCGCCGAGAACGATCCCGTATTGCCGCCCGAGCTGCCACCGCCGCCGCTGCCCGACTGATTGCCGGTCGACGTGTCCATGCCCTTGCTCATCGTCGATTTGATCGACACCTTGCCCGGAATCGCCGCGATCTGGTACATGCGCGTGACGAACCGATTCACGTTGATCGTGCTGCCGTCGAAGGACCAATCGAGGCCGAGATCGGTCGTCATGTTCTTCATGTACATCCCGGCTCGACCGGTAAACGCCTGCCGGTAGATCGGCTCCTCGGACCGCGCGGCGCTGTTCTGGCCTTTCGACTCGGTTTGCCCCGGCACCAGCGAATCGCGCGGCACGAACACGTCCGGGCTCAGGTGCACGGGATAGCCGGTCGCGGTGGAAATTAGCGTGGCGGTCTGCTTGATACCGAGGTTCGCCGGAAGGGTGACCGTCTTGTCGCGGAACACCGCAGGCAGCGTCGCCTCATAGGCGAGCGGCACCAGCCGGTCACCGAGGAAAGCGGTCGGCACGTCCTCGACGAGCGCCATCGGCGTCGGACCTTTCCCGAGCGCATCTGAGATCGTGCGATGTGCGGCGTCGTAGCTGTCGTTGACGTCCTGCTGCGTCACCGCGCAGCCGGCGGCCATCAGGGCGGCTGCGATCGCGATCGTGGATTTCAAAAGGTGAACGCGCATGGTTCTCAGTCCTGGCAGTTGCCCGCGCGTGCGATCACGCGGATGACGTTGTTCGAATGGCGGCAAGCGCGCGTCGGCGTACGCATATGATTCGTCGCCTTCATCACCTGCTGTAGTACGGAGGTAAAGTCGCCCGTGAATGACGCGTTGAATTCAAGGGGCAAGTCGTCGTCGATCTTCCATGCCAGTTGCCACCCGTGCTGCTGCAGCCAGCGATCAAGCGCGTCGCGAAGATTGATGTCAGCCGGCGTCACGGAGAACGTGAGCGTGCCGCTCGCGGCGGGTGCACTGGCACCCGGCAACTCGACTGCAGCAACGTCGGTCGACGACGCTGGCGCACTCGTGCTCGCCGGCATCGCCTGCGCCGGTTTCGGGCTTTCGGCGGCCGCCGATGGTGCTTTCGGCGCCGATGCCAGTACCTGCCAGCCGTCCGCATCAATCGAGCTCGTCGCTGCTTGAGGTGCCGCAGTCACCGCGGCGCTGAGCGCGACCAGTGCTACAGCTACGATCGCGCGTGCTCGCGCCTGATTCGAATGTGTCTTCTGCATGGTTACCGACCCTGTTGCATAAAGCGGCGATAGATCGCGCTGGCGTAGACGAGCTGCTTGGACGGCGTCACCGCGTTATAGGCGCCGACCGCCTTCCAGTTCGGCCCGAAGCGGCGCACGTTCGACGCGAGGATCCACGCACCGACATACGCGCTCACGCAGCCATTGAAGAGGTGTTCGCGACGGATGCCATAGCGGGACAGCGTCGGCAGCCACGACGTGTTGATCTGCATGAGCCCGATGTCTTCGCTGCCGTTCGTGTTCCGATTCACGGCATTGGGCCGCATGCCCGACTCGTGTTGCGCGATGACGCGCAGTAGCCGTGGATTGACGCGATGAAATGCGGCCGCGTCATCCAGGCAATCTGCGCGCGCCGGCACCGCGGCGACCACCATCACGGCGGCGGCGATCGAGACGATGTGCTTCACGAAGTTGGCCCTCCGCTCGCCTGCAGCGTTGCGTCCGGCGTTTCGCGATAGATGACTTCCTTGCGGCGCTTGACGTGGATCGTGTTGCCGTCGGCCGTCACGGTGAACTGATCGGACGTGCCCTCGAACATGAAGTAGCGCCCCTTCTGCTCGCCGATGCCCAGGTTCCGCACATCCGTCACGCCGACCCGCACGACCGTTTCCGCGAACTTGAAGTACGTGCGGCCCTCGCGATCGAACACGGCTTCGAGCTTTGTCGGGTTCGGCTGATCGAAGTCGTAGACCGTCTTCGCGTCGCGCGTCACCTCGACGCGGCTTGTCGCGTCGGCCACGGTGAAACGTTCCGCGCGGTCGATCGTCATCACGCTCTTGATCTCATCCCAGCTGGTGCGCAACGCCTTCCCATCCGGCGTCGTGAACGTGACGGTCTTTGCCGGTTTCGCCGTAAAGCGGATCTGCATATGCGTGTCGTCGCCATCACGTATCGCCTGCGCGCCAAAGCGCTCGGCCAGCCGGGACACCGGTGCAGGCTCCGCGGTGACACGCGCGACGACGCTGTTCAAACCGGCCTCGTCGGCATCGCGGCCGGACGACGCATAGTTCAGTGCGGCGGACTTCGGCGGATCGCGATGCAACCGCACATGCCGCCCGCCGAAATCGACGTCCGCATACAGCCCGGTTTGCGTCATCAAGCGATCGAGCGCCTGCATCCAGTTTTCGCCATCACGCGTGGCGAATAACTCCGAAGTCGTCAGGTCGACGTCCTTCTGCGCCGACCCCGTCCACCCCTGCGGAACGAGCGATTTGACGACGTTGCCGACCGGCATCGATGCATGAAGCGCGCGAACCGGCGCGAGCGCGGAGCGCGTGCCGATCAGCACCAGTCGGTTCGTGAAGCCATCGAATCCAGCCGGTTGATCGTCCTTCATTGCAGCGAGTGCGCCGGTGCCGCCGATGAACGTGTTCGCCTTCTTCCATCGAGCCGTGGCCGAATGGGCACCGACTTTGTACGTGATCGACGCCGGTGTGCCTTCGACGACGACATACGGACCTTCGGTATGGCCGCCTTCGGCGACAATGACTTGTCCCGCGCGAGGCTGGATGTAGGTCTTCGCGCCATCGTTGAAGATCAGCGCTGGCCGCTCGGAGATGCTGCCGAGGATGTCGTAGTCGAAATCGAACGGGTCCGTGTTCGCCGCCGATGCGGCCGCGCACACGATCGCCGACGCGGCGCACGCGAGAATCTTGGTCGTGTGCATCACAGGCCTGCCTCGATCAGGGAAAGGTGTCGAACGAACCGCGTGAGGTACGAACGACCGGGATTGGGATTCGCGCTGTGGTAGTAGGCGATCGCCTTCGCGACCGAGTCGGTTCGCGCAAAGTTGTCGGTGAGGATCGCTTCGGCTACCGCAACGTTGGACGCGGGTGCGAGGGCGTCCCACGCCGACGCGAAGCGCTTGCCGTGATACCGCCAGTTCACCTGCATGAGGCCGACATCGAAATCCGACCGCCCGCGAGCGAGCAGCGCCTCGACCGCCTTGTAGGCTTCCTCGCGTGACGCGAAGAAGAAGCCCTGACCCGCGACGTTCAACGTCCACGGCCACGCGCGGCCACGGTAGTTCGATTCGTTCAGGGCGATACCGGCGAGGATCTTCGGATCGACGTTGGTGTGCAGCAGCTCGAACGGGACGACCGCCCGGGAGCACGCCCATCCACCTCGCCGCTCGGCGAGGGCCGCCTGCGCGCCGTCATCCAGCACGAGTGGCTGCAGCCAGCCCCGGTCGATGAACAGGTCGTCGAGGGCGACGTCACGCCCGTCGATCGAGACAGTGATACCGGCTTCACGTGAGCTGCGCACGGTCTGGCCAATCAGCGGCGACGCCCACTCGATGAAAGCGTCGAGGCCGCAGTAATAGACCGGCTTGCCCGGCAGCATCGCGACCTGGCGCGTCGCGCCGTCTTGAATCACGATGCTCACCGGGCTGATCACCCGCGCGATCACGGCCGACTGAGCATAGGTGCTCGCCAACGCGATCGCCGCAAAGAGAGCCATGCGCTTGATCATCGCGACCCCCGGTACGGCTCGAGCACCATGTCGCGATTGATCTTCATCATGAAGTGCCGTTCACCCGGCTTCGAGGTGATGGTCGGTGGGATGTTTTTGTAGCGGTCGAGCACCGACTGCGCCGTTTGCGCCGCGATCTGACCAGCCGTGCCGCCTACTTGAGTGACACCAAGCGGGCCCGTCGTCGTGCTCTGATCGCTATTGCTGAACGTGCGAACCAGAATCGCCGTCAAGAACGAGGTCGAGTAGATCTTCAGGAAGTGGTTGTTCACGTCACCACTGAAGCCGGCCGTGCCATCACCGTTAGCACCTTGCGCGCCGTACAGCGGGACGTGTTTGCCGTTCGGCAGACGCATCTCCGCGCCGGCGACGAGAATCGACTCCTGCCCCGGCTGAATGTCCGAGCTGTAGGGCGCAACGATCGTGGTGCCCCACGGAATCACCAGGCAACGCCCATCGCCATTGTTCGCGTACACGTCGCTTTCGACGATCAGCGATGCGGTGCCGGGACGATCCGAGTTGAACGCCTCGTTCGAGAGAACCGGGATCTTCGCCGGCGGCGACAGCGTGCAGCCGTGCGACTGGCCAACAAAGCCGGTTCGCGCAAAGTCTTTGTCGCCCTCGCTCAGCTGCGCGACGTCGCGCATGAACGCGTTGTCGCGCTGTTGAGTCGTCATCGGTCCGGCAGCCTGGCCGCCGCGCGAAGCAAGTGCAGCAGCCTGCGCCATCGCTTCTTTCGTTGCTGCGTCTTGAGCGGCCGCCTGCTGGAGCAGCATCTGTTGCGGCGAGATGATGCCGTTCGGCAATTGCGGCTGCTGCGGCTGGGCGTCCTTCACCTTGACACCCGGGCGGAAGATCGGCGAGACATAGATCGTGTCCTGGTCATTCGCCGCTTTGAGCTCGCCGGTGCTTGCGCTCGGCAGGACCGCGTCCGCCGACAAGGTCGGCTTCTTCGCATTCGTGGCAGCAGCGGCGCTTGCGGCCGCTGCTGCTTCCGCAGCGCGCCGACGGGCTTCGGCCTGTTGTTGCTCGATGATCTTGTCGACGTCAGCTCTGTCAGCGTTGCTTTTGTCGACCGCTTCGGCCGCTCGTTCACGCTTTGCCTTCAGCGCTTCTGCCTCTGCCTTGTTGGCTTCGAGCGTCTGCGTGTAGAAGCCCAGCGAGCCGATTGCAACGGCGGCAATCGCGCCGATGGCAATCATGACGTTGCGCGGCACCTTGCCCTTGAACAAGGCTTTCTCTTCGGGGCTGCTCGGGTCGATCTGTTTTGCCATGCCGACCTCAGAACCCGAACAAACCGCGGCGGCCGCGAGTGATCGTGACTTCCTCGCCCGGTCGCGTGAGCTTCACTTCATCTGCCAATCGCTGGATGACGATGTACGGGCCGCGGCGGATAAAGTTCGGGCTGACGATGTCGCCGCCGTCCTTGATGGTCGGCACGGCGAACGGCGTGCGCGGCGGCATCCTGATCCAGATGAACGTACCATCGTCGAAAACCGTCTCCGGTTTGAGCGAGCTCGTGCCGGACACGGTGTATTCGAAGTTCAGCTTGTCGGGCGGAACGCCAATCGGCCCGGAATCGGATTGACCAGCGTGGTCCGCATCGCGATCGTCGTCGGGAGCGTTTCCGCGCGTGCGCACCTTCGCCATCAGCGAATTCGGGTAGTTGAAGCGCACGTTCTGGTAGAACAGCCCGCCAAGCGGCGACGAGACGAGCGTCAGCTCGTACTCGCGCTTGTTCGTGCTCAGGTGCAGCGTGTTGACGAGGCCGGGCTTCGTCGGCTTGACGTACACGTGGTTTGCACCGTCCGTGTCGATGACCCATTGCACCGAGTCACCCATTGCCGGCTCGCTGATCAGGCTCTCGCCGCGCTCCAGTTCAATCGTCGTGAGTTTCAGCGGTGCCGTCATCACGCGGTAGATTTGGTCGCGGCTATACGGGAACACCGCCATGCGTGCGTCGCCGGGCATCGTGATGGGATCGGCGCCAGAGTTGTACGGGTTCACCGGGCTCATCGCGTCGCCGATGATGCTGCCGACATCAAACCCCGGGATCGGCGAGACAGGACTCGCGGCAGTCTTTGCGGCGAACGCATTGGCCGACGCCGCGATCAACGCGAGCGCGCCCCAAGTCAGGAGGGAACGTGGTCGTTTCATGCGCCGGTTTTTTGGAGAGTGAAGAACGGGTAATAGAGACCGTACGGATTCGTGCCGAGTACGTCCTCTGCGGTCGGAGGAATGATCTGGTAGCGCATCGTCAGCGCGAAGCGGACATCGACGGGCTTGTCGGTGGGCGATTGCCGGGTCGAGGTCGTAAATTCGACGACGACGGTTGAATCCTCCAGCAGCGAGACGTTGGTGACCTTCGGCTCGCGGACCAGCTTCGGATTGGTCGTGATCTGGTCGAACGGCTTGTCCTCGCTGATCCACGACGCGAACTGGTTCTTCGCGTTGCCGACCATCTTGGCTTTGACGGCGTTGATGTTCTTGGCGAGGCGTGAAGTTCGAATGTCGTCGGTAAGGACCGGCTCGATCGTGAACCAGTGCTCGACATCCTGTTTGATCGCCGTACGTTTCGCCTGGTCATCCGGGTTGTACGCGGCCAGTTGCTTGACCAGCGGATTACCGCCGGCATCCGACGAGACACCATAGGCCCGCACAACCGACGGCGGCGGTTGCCGCGTGTACACCGCGCCACCTGCGATGATCGCGAGGACGAAGCAGAAGGTCTTCCAGTGATTGGCTTCGATCCGCAGACGCGTCCCCTGGTCGAAGATGATCTTTTCGGGATCGTCGTTCGAGTAGTGGCCGGGCGCCGGCGACAGGGCGACCTGCTTCTTGCTACGGGGAAAGAGTCGGGGGAGTCGCATCACGGAGTTCCAATTGGGACGGATCAATTGGAACAGCCGAGGCGACAACGGCACTTGGGAAAAGAGCCGTCATTTCGGGGACCTTTTCGAGACGCCGAGAATCGCTGGCCATTGGTGCGACTGCGCGCAACCGGTTGAGGGACGTACGGCCAAAAGCCCTACGAAAATCGTGAGCTTTTGGGTCTTGCGTTTACGACTACATCGATAGAATTAGTGCGCCATCGTTGCACGCGTTGCACGCAGCACTCTGGTGGTGACGAGACGGCTGTCATTCGCAAATCATTGTTTTCGCACGATTCTCGACCCAGTCCGCGTTCGAGGAATCCTGATGCCCCCCTCAACCGGTTGAGGGGCATTTTTCAGAAACAACAACAATTGACGATCAACGATCGTCGACTCCTATGACCTGTTCCAATTCGTGTAATAGTTCGGCCGCTGAGAAAACAGGCATCCCGCGAGATCGCTTGGCCGCGATCGCGCGACATGAGGATCTTCGCGGGGCTGGCTCTCCACCCGTTGTGCTGGGCACGTTCTATCGGGAGCAGTTGGATCGGCAGCTTTGGCCGAGTCAAGCAACGATGGCCGCGAACTTCAACGTGTCGAAGGCCATTGTCACACGGTCTATCCACGCCTCTTTGCTTCCGCCCGAAGTGATCGCCTGTTTCGGCGGACCATGTCAAGTCTCATACCGGACAGCAGAAATCGCTACGAAGTTGATTCGGGAAGTTGGTAAGGACCTTGTCACGCGAAGAGCTCTAACGGTGCCGGCCAACATTGCTCCATCGAAAGTGATATCGATACTGTCTACGGGCGTAGTCCAAGCCGGGGACAGTGTCGAACTTCGATTGTCGCTAGGTGCAAACGGCAGGCATCTCAGAATCGATGCGCCTTATATCAACCTCGTGGTTCCCCATCTTCCCCTACTGCAAGATCTGCTGAACGCTCTCCTTCCGTCGGTCCTTCCGCGCAGACGCTGACGGTATTTGCCGATCGGGTGACAGATTCCGACCTCGAAGGAGTTGCCAGACGATCGGTGACATTATCCGACCTGGTGCTTTCGGCAGACTGCCAGAACGAAATAAGTCGCCGCAGCGCAATAGTGACTGTTTCCGACCTAAGGCCTGTCGAGAGGTGACATTTTCCGACCCGTGGCTACAGTTCCTAAAGGTGACGGATTCCGACCTGCCGGCTTACCGCGAATGGTGACATATTCCGACCTTCTGACTCTAGGCCTCAAAAGTGACGTTTTCCGACCCGACACGCCGCCCCAAAAGGTGACATCATCCGACCTGCACGCAGAACTGATGGTGACAAATTCCGACCCGTTTGGTGTTTTGAGAAGTGACATATTTCGACCTGAGGCCGAAGCTCTTCTCTCTTTCGCACGCTCGCATTTCGCGCCAACAGTGACATTTTCCGACCTAAGGCCGGGTCCTTTCTATGACTTTTTCCGACCCGCCGCGATGGTTTCTCCGACGGTGAACCACCCAGGGTCAGCGGACTGGCCCTCATAGTTTGCAGTAACGGTGACGTTTTCCGACCCGGCAGTCCGACGCGTCACTGACACGGGGCCTATTCGGTCAAAGGTGAGTGAGTACTTAGTACCTCTGGGCTGGTGAGGTCGGAAAGCGTCACCTTTTGCGCTGGCAAACCCGTCTCTGCGGGCAATCGGATGCGGATTGGAGGTCCTGCAGGCGCATTGAGGTCGGGAAATGTCACTTTTCAGTGGTCCGGCGTGCGCTGGAGGTCGGTATGGGGGTGGGTTTTGTTGTATAGAAGCAACTTTCAAACGGTGCTTTTTGTAAGACAGTTTGTAGAACCGTTTGTAAAACCTTTTGTAAACGCTGTGCTCCGTCTCGCAGAGGCTTGTCAGCCAAGGCTCTGCGGGGCCTCACAGTCGAGAAACTGTGACGTTTACCGACCTGGCGGTGACGCAATCCGACCCTAAGTAGACACAAAGCGGGCCGGCGGTGACAAATTTCGACCGTTATCCACAACGGTGACTTGCACCCTGAGCATGTCACCTTATAATTGTGACACTCTCCGCTGAAGGTCACCTTTGTGAACAAAAAGGCAAAAAACCAGTCCGAGCCCGCTCAGGTCGAGATCGTTGAACTCGAACCTCTCCGGATCGAGCCGTTGGACGAACCTCCTCTGGACGGTGATGGCCGAGTGCGGGGGACTGTTGCCATGAGCCGAGCGCTGGTCAATGCCCAGCAAGGCCTGACCCTCAACGAGAAGCGAGTCATGATGGCGGCGCTGCGATGCATAGACAGCAAGAAGTCGCCGTACCTGCATGGTAAGGGTAACGGCTATGTGAGTGTTCGTGTTCGAGCCGACGAGTTCGCGGCCCTTGCAGCACTTGCTCCGCGGTCCGGCGAGAAACAGGCAACCGCTGCGTATGAGGGACTGAAGGAAGGCTGTGCGAGTCTTCAAAAGCGTCAATTGACGTATATGGATGGCCCGAGGAAGGTGGTACTGAATTGGGTGTGGAAGGCGGTTTATCACGAACGAGAAGGATGGGCAGAAGTTTCCTTCTCTCCGGATTTAACGCCCCATATCTTCATGTTGCAGCGGCGTTTCGTCTCGTATCAGCTTGAGTTTGCCCGAGGGCTACAGTCACTTTACTCGTGGCGGCTCCTCGAACTGTTGATGCGAGAGCGGGATCGGGGCAGGCTCCTGATCACGTTGGAAGATTTCCGGCACGTGCTTGAAATCCCGGCGACGTACCGCTTTGCCGACATCAAGCGTCGGGTGATTGAAACCGCTGTGAACGAGCTGAACGCAAAGGCGGATCTTGTAATTTCCTGGACACCGGTGAAGCTCGGCCGCGCGGTGAATTCGCTCGATTTCAAGTTTATCCAGAACCCGCAAAGCCGCCTAGCGCTGGACGGCGAGTTGCCCTTTGAAGAATCAAGTGTAGCGGCAACTGCCGGAAGCTGAAGCGCGACGGTCTCGCAGTAGTTCCGTCGCGCTACATTGCTTGTAGTACGGCACGGGATGAATGCCACTCTAGCTGTGTTGCCTACCCGGCGGACATACCTGGGTGTCGCACATCCCTACTTCAGTTGGTGGCCGTCTTCGGCAAGGAGCTTTTTGAAGGCCGCAACGTATGCCTCGGCTTTTTCGGCCGAACCTAGAGCGAGGTCCAGACGGACCTTCCCGTCGCCCCATTCCTTGATCGCACCGATCTCGGCCCCTTCAACGGTTGACACCTTGTACTGTCGCGAAAGGGACTTCCGTGGGGCCCGGCCATTCTCGAGACTTTCGCGTATAGCCTTCACCTTCTGAAACGGCAATTCCTCGTCACGAATGCGCTCGGCAAATGCCAAGGTGCGCTTCTCGTCCGATGCCTTGAGGAAGAGGGTGAGCTCGTAGCTAGTTGATAGGCCGAATTGTTTGGGATGCGAACCGATCACGTCCAGGACTGACTGCGGCAGATCCAGAAGCGCGAGAATTTTGCTGACCTTGGATTTGCCCTCCTCCACCAAGACCGCCAGCTCGTCATTCGATTTTGCATGACCCTGATCGAGAAGTTTCTTGTACCCGAGTGCGACGTCCAAAATTGTTTCCTGCTCGCGCTCGTTGTTTGCGGCTCGAGCAAGGCGGTAGAAATCTATCGGGTCCAGGCCTTCGAGAAGCTTCACATCCAACGTCTCGGAGCGATTCCGGAGCGCACCAAGCTTTCGGAACTGGCCGTCGATCAAGATTGCGCGATCCGGAAAGTCGGGGTGGCGTCCGGCAAGCACAGGGACGAGTTGGCCATCTCGGGCCATTGAGGCTGCGCGCGCGGCGATGAGCTCTTCTTTGTAGATAGTGCGACTGTTGAGCGGGTTATCGTCGATATGGCTTATTGGCATTGTTATATACCGCGCCTGCACCTTCCCTGCTTGCTCCAGACTTGCCAAATACGCTTCTGCAGCCGATCTTGTCGGGGCAGCGACATTCTCGTTGGGCTGATCCAATAGGCTGCTTCGGCCGCTCAATGCTTCATCAACGCGGTCGAACCTCGAAGGTGTCGCCGTCTCTCGCATTGTCTGGTCGCGCTTTACACCGGCATTAAGCGCCGCAGAGAAGTCTTTCTTGCTCATGCACGCACCTCCAGAACTTCAAGAATTTCGTCGACAAGATCATTCAGCTCTTTGTGGGCGGCCTTGGCCGAGCGGAGTTGAAGGACAGTAGCGCCAGATACCTCTGCTTCTTTGTACGCGGTGCGGAAGCCGAGCTTCGTTTTCAGCATGGGAAGCTCATCGTCACCAGCTGCAGCTTCAAAGATCTGCTTCACGATCGTGACGTTCTGGTTCATGTTTGCGAATGAACGAAGCTTGAGATCCGGGTTGCGGATCTGCGCCTCCACACCTAATTTTTTTGCCTCTTGAACCGCCCAGAGGTTACCGCCCGACGCTGCGATGGGAATCAGTCCCAGATCGGAAATAAGAAGGGCAACAGAGGGCGCAGCCGATTTAATGGCGGGCGGACAGTCGATGACAATAAAATCATAGTCATTCACGTACTTTGCAATCTCCCGATCCGGCCTGGGACTTAGCGCCAAGTTCGAAATAGCTGCCGGGTACGGTCGATCATCTGGGGCCGCGCCGACTGAGAGTGTCGCGGTGCCCTGCTCGTCCAAGTCGACGAGCATGGTTCGGTAGCCTCGCAGGCCGAAGGCACCCGCGATATTGGTCGAGGTCGTTGTTTTCCCCGACCCTCCTTTCTGGTTGAAGACGGCAATAATTTTCGCGGCCATGCGTTCTCCTTATGCACTCGGTGCTCGGACAGGAGCAGTTTCTACGTAGAAACTGCTCGCCAAGCGGGCTGTCAGGGATATTAGGATGCCACCCGAAAAACATCAAGAAAAACGACACGATTATGAGAAATTCTAGGTTCCGGTGCGACAGATCAACCGAAACTTGTAGAGTGGCGTGCTTCCCAGAAGTAGTTTCTACGTAGAAACTTGGGGTATCGCCAGCAGCACCTTGGCGGCTTAACAGTGCGGCGGACGGGTCGCGAATCGAACGCAAACGGGGCAATTGCCATTCTCTTGTGCGACCTCTTTGAATCGTGCGCAGTTTTTGACCTTACGTCCTAGCGCCGCAGTGGGCAGTTTCTACGTAGAAACTGCGGTCGCGTACGGCGGGCTCGAAGGCAACTTTTTGCGGTCGGTACCCTCGGAGCGGCGCATCGGAGCGTTCTTTTTGGATGCTCAGAAGACGTTCAGTTTCTATATTGAAACTGAGTCGACCAAGTAATTGCAGACGTCGAGATCAATCTTCAACGCGCGCGTACTGAGCGTGACGCCGGATGTTCGCAGATCTAGTTTCTACGTTGAAACTGCGGTCGATGCTGTCGGTGATGCCCCTCGGAGACGTCTAATCTGATGCTCGCGGGGGGCGTTCAGTTTCTACATGGAAATTGAACGGGCCAAGCAGCTACAGACATTGGTCAATCGACAAAGCTCGTATGCTGAGCGTGATAGCGAATGCTGGCAGATCCAGTTTCTACGTTGAAACTGCGACCAGCTTGCACGACGGAAGCAATCACGAACCGTTTCACCGGCGGAGAGGATGGAACGCCGACTGATATCTCGTCGTTTTCGGATTGTGGGATCCAAAGCTTCGATTTTTTCCTTATATACTGACTTTACGCTACGCGCCCGCGGATGGCCGCAGCGTACGCTCCGTCGCAATGTCCAGGATTATCTGCGGGATCATTGGCCTGTAAGGACGGAAGTCGTAGATCATCTGGTAGTTCGATAACTCCCACGGAGTTAACGCCGACTTAATCTAGGAGAAGTCGAAGGTGGGTCGTCATCGTCACCGTTGATGATGTTTCGTCGGACACGTTCAGACTAGCGGTCAAAACAGCAATGTTGGCGTCGCAGATACTTCCGATTCTAGGGCGATTCGCCATCTCGATTTTGATGACCCGGGCCGCGCTAAGCTGTAGCTAATCTAAGGAAGGTCTCGGCCTCTCGGTATTGGCGGCCAAGCTCCGCAGTCGCGTAGATCGATGTGGTGTCGAGCGAATCGTGACCGGCAAAATTTCGCGCGCTCTCGAGGCTCATGCCATTGGCCAGCGCATGCGACACGAACGTGTGTCGCAGCCAGTGCGGACTGGCTGCGCTGAAAGCGCGTGCGTGTGGCGAGTCCTCACGTAGTGCCGCGGCCGTTGCCATCGCAAAAAACTGCCTAACCGCCTTATAAAGTTGAATCGGATGGATCGGGCCGGTTTGCCGCGCGCGCGCGGCAAGCTCAGGCGCCGGATCGGTCTTGCTGGCCTTCGCCGCGCGCCGGATCCGGCCGATCTCGGCATTCGACAGCAGCGCCGGGATCAACGGAGTGGCGGCAGGGCAGGCGAGGGGGTCGCGCGGCAGGTCGCGGGATTCCAGATAGTCGCCCATCAAGTCCAACACCGCCGGCACCAGCGGCACGAAGCGTTCCTTTGCGCGCTTGCCGACCACGCGCAGCAACCGGATCGTCCCCAATTCCGGCCCGGCGTAGCGCTCCTGCACATCGTCCGTGAAGGCGCCGCATAACTCGGCGCGCCGCAGCCCCGTGCTGTACGCGAAGCTCAGCACGAAGCGCATGCGCGTTGCCGCGGCCGTGTCCGGCATCGCGTCGAGCACGCGCATGGCGAAGCGCCAAGCGTCGGATGTCAAGCCGCGCTCGATCTGCAGGCGCGATTTCGCGGCAACGCGTCGTTCGTTGCCGGCGGCGTCGTGCGTCGACCCGGTGAACACGCGAACCTTCGCGAACGCGTTGTGATCCAGGTACTGCGCGTCGACCAGCTCACCGAAGAATTTCTTGAGCGCGGACAGCGCGTCCTGCCGGCTCTTGACCGATAACGGCCCGCGGAACGGCCGCCAGCCCAGATCACCGCGATGCGCGGTGCCGGTCATGACCCATTGGTTCGCCGGCTGCGGATCGGTCAGGAAGCCGTTGATGTAGTCGCGCGCATCGTCGGTGTCGAGGCTCGACAGCGCCTTGCGTTTCACGAAGATCGCCCAGAGCAGCAGCCGCTCGGCTTCGGTGCGGTAGCGCTGGCGCGTATGCGGATTCTCGTAGTCGGCAAGCCAGAAATCGATCGCCTCGCGGTCGTTGTTGGCGCGGCTGTTGTTTTTGACCAGATTGCGGTGTGCGCCGTGCGAGCCGTCCAGCTCGGGCGGCAGCAAGAAGCGCTCGAGCGGCACGATCGCGGTGACGGGACCGGCCGCGGTGAGCCGTGGGGCCGGCAGGGTGGATTCTGACGGGTGGGTGTGCACGCCCGGGCCGAGCTGCAGGCCGGCGACGTCGCCGTAGTGGGCGAGCCACGTGGTGATGCGGCGCGCGCCGACTTCGCCCAAGCGCGGCACGCGTCGGTACCAGCGGTAGCCGAGCGCGTTGATCGTCTCAACCAGCTTGCCGATCGTGGTGAGCCCGACGTCGGCCAGACGGAGCGCGACGGCGGTGTCGAACCAGCCGAGCACGTGGTGCTCGGGACGCGGATCCTCCACCACCAGCCGTGTGAGCGCCTCGAGCGCCGTCATCTGCCGCGCGCGCAGGCGGGCGTTGCGCTGCTGCCGACGCAGGGTCGCGCCGGCGTCAGTGCCCGTGCCGGCATGCCGGACGGCGAACAGGTCGAGCAGCTCTTTCTCGGTATAGAAGCCGTCCGGATCGTGCTCGGCGGCGAAGTCCTCCAGCGACGGCACGGCCTGCGCTGGGGCGTCGGCCGCAGGCAACGCGGCGAGCACGGCCGGTCGAATCGCGAGCAGGCGCGCGGTCGCAAAATCCTGCCGCTTGCGGGCCGCGGCGACGAAGGCGGTCACCAGCCAGGTGCGCGTAGCGGCCGCCTTGCGCGCGTCGCGGCCGAATTCGAGATACTGATCGGCCAGCTCGGCGAGATCCAGTCCTTCCAGATAGCCACGGAAGAAGGCGAGGTGCTGCAGGCCGATCCGGCGCTCGGCGGCGGCATCGCGGCGGGCCGCGCGCGAGCGCGACTTGCGGCGCGCGGCCGGCGTGGTCGCGCGGCGCGGCGTGGCCGGTAGCTCGCGGAACTCGACATCAAGCACATTTGGATCGTCGGCGGTCGTCATGGATGGCTGCGAGGGAATACGGAAACTGTGTTGTTTGATACGTGTCCTGCGGCGCAGCGGCGTCTGCTCGCCTTTGATTTCGTCGGAGGCGGACGGACGGCGAGGGCAGCACCGCATCCCGGGCGGTCGTCGACCGGCCGGCGGGCCTTGCCGGCCAAGCGCGAGCGCCGAGTTCGCTCAGAAAAGGGGCGAATCGGCCAATAAAGTGAAGGGTAACATAGTAGCAGCTATGTTACCCTTCACTTCGGGACTATGGTCGATCAAGGGAACGAATCGCCGATTTGCCGGCTTCGGCTGCTCTGGTAGCGCCACGCCCGTGCCGATCGGCGCGGGCGACATCGCGACATTGCGGCAGTCGCATCTCGGGTTTCTGGACGCGGATCCGGCATCGCATTGCGTCGACGTCGCAGGGCCGAAGCTCGCGTGCTGTTGCACCGGCCCCAAAAACCGCGGTATCGTCCTAGTTGCGCTAGTGCTGCGCGTGTCTGTCCATACAGACGAACCCTCGCGGGATGCACGGATTGGTGACCGGTTTGTCGTTTGGGTCCACCCCACGTCAGACCAACTCTCAACGTACCGGAAGGCATGCCTATGTGGCCTGCCAAGGACAAAAAATGGCACTCTCTCTGATTCGCGGTCTTACCGCGTCGGTTTACCGCAACCTCGCTTCGCTCAAGCGTGATGCCAAGCGCCTCCAAAAGCACTCCCAGCAGGTCTTTGGGTCTGCGTACCCGCTGTCGACCTGCCAGCACGCGATCGCCGTGTCTCGCGGCTTTAAGTCATTTGCCGATATCGAACGGCTTGGGGCTAGGCTCGGGTTGGCGCGTAACGATCCATTTTGGACGATCCATAGTCGCAATGATTCGCATCAGCAGGTACTGGAAGCTCTTTACCGGCTTGAGCTCGAAGTCTCCGAGATGGGGCCAGTTGTTTTCTTGGGCGAGCAGGACCATGCGATTCTTCCGGCGCTCGTGCTTTTCTTTGAAGAGATGAGTCACAAGAAAGTACCGAGCTTGCTCTTGGTCGAGACCGAGGCGCAATGCGTCCAAGATACGGTCATCGCGGCAGCGATCGCCGAGCTGGGTCTGGAAGAGATGTTCGAGGGGTTTCGATCACTGGATTTGCGTGAGACTGCGCTGCCCGTGTCGCTTCACACGAACGAGCGATACTGGGTAGGCTCGATTGTCTCGGCACTTTCGAAGAGTGTTCAAACACATCTGACTTCCGGCTGGGATCAGCGCGTGGAGCACCGCGCCCGGGACGATGCGGAGTCCCGCCATCAGCTTTTTGGCACTGACGACTTTCGCACTATCCCGTTTTTCTCCGTCAGGACGGGCGTGGCGGTGGTCAACAGTATGTCGCGTCGGCGGAGCTGGAACAGGGGCGACTGCGATGCATCGGACGCGGGAGGCAACAACGAAGCGCTGGAGCAAGTGGCGAGACTCGTCGAGCAGCTTGACGCTCGAGAATTCAGCGCGGGTGTGAGTGTCGAGCACGAGAGCCTTCGCCGGCCATACGTGGCGCTGTTTTCTCGCGACGATCCAGCCAGTGTCGTGCTCGCCGGCGCGTTGCACTCGTTGTTCTCCGAACGCTACGCCAAGCGTGAACTGCGTGACCGTCGTCCGTCCATCCTCTACGTATCGGATCGTGCCGTACCATACGCGCCAGCCTGCTTGAGCTTTGGTAACCACGCGATGGTCGTCAACGGCTTGTCGGAGGTGCCGACGGGAGATGGTGACGGCGAGTTTTATGGATATAAGAATGCATTGAAGGTTCGGGCCAACTTCGAAGGCGTGCAGTTTATGGGTACGCGAGTGCCCGTTCCGTCAGTTTCTATTCCCAGGCGCTAGCTCGGCACGCCGTCATTGCAACGCGCTGACGACGCATTTGACCGGCGCGTCGACGATCTGCTGGAAGCGCCCGCTGACCGCCGAGCAAGACCTACTGTACGTCGGAGAGTGGGGCCCGGGCGGAGGTTGCGGGGCGAGCGCCGGCGGTGGCGAGGCCCGGCAAGGCAGGCGTGGTCCGGCGCGGTACGTGATCGCGCGGAGCCACACGATTGCCTACCTAGGTGTCGCTCGCCCGGTCAAGTAGGAGCGCGGCGGGCAGCAGCATCCCGTTTTAGCGAATCCGCGCGATCGCTGGAACCACATCGACGCGGAACCTTGCTGCGTTGGTTGTCCAGTGTTGGTAGCCGTGGACATGCAAAGATCGTCGTTACGACTCGATTTGTGCGAAACGGCAACTCCGACCGTAGAAAGTGACGGAACAAGAGCGCTTCAGCGACGGGGGTAGCACAAACAGGAGCGCCACTTGGTCGGCGATCGTGCGCGACTTAGGGTAGGGCCAGACCAGGTACCTACTGCTCGCGTGCAGGATACTGGACTGGATCAGCGCCAGCGGTTGCTGGTCTACGTGCCCACTTTGGCGGACGGCATTTCGTCCGACTGCGCGCCCATCCCGGAGTGACGACGAAGCCGTGCTGCACGGGTTGCACTACCCCGAAAACGGCGCGAGAATGCCTTGAAGTTTATCGGGAAAAACTCATAATTAGGAGCAAGGGGCCGTGCCGTGCTACCAGGACGACTACCACGCCGGCGCACTGCAGGATTTCGCGCGGCGGCAGCAAGCGGGGCATTTCCACGCGTTGGGTCAATTGCTGGCATTGATCGACGAAGTGATTGAACACGGATTGTCATCGGGCGAGACCCCGGCGGATCCGATTGCTGTGCCCGACGGTTACGGTCTATACGAGCGTTGCGCGCCGCGGATGTTTGGTGTGTTTTCCATTGTTCGTGCACCGGCACCGGGCCAGTTGCCAGTGCTGCGGCTGCTGGCTGTGGACACATCGGCAGCTGCGGCGCGGGCAGCCGCTGCAGCGCGCGTATGAAGGAGAGGCAAGACATGGGCAAACTCACGGAACTCCGTCAGGAATTGATGGGAATCCCCGCGTTCAAGGCGGGATATGAGCAACAGGCGCAGTTGGTCCGCATCGGACGAATGATGCGTGACGCTCGGGAAAGTCAAGGCTTGACCCAGGCGCAGCTGGCCGAACGGCTGGAAATCGCTCAGTCCGAGATCAGCCGGCTGGAAAAGGGCGAAGGGGTCAAAGGGCCGACATTCGATCGGATCGTCGCGGTCGCGCATGCGCTTGGGCTGCAACTGGTGGTGGGATTTTCGGATGAAGTTCCGCCGGCCGTGTCGGCCTCGACCCGAGTCGAGCAAAGTGCGTCAGCGACGCTGCACCCAAAGCGCGCGCCGCGATTTGCCCGATATAAGCGGGCGCGTCCGGCACGTGCGACAGCTAGTGTCGTGGCCCAAGATGAGGGCGAGGCCCTGTGGAGCTTATTTTGACGCACACCCAATGGGTACACGTCGTCGAGTACGGTGCTGAAGTGCTCACGCTGCTTAGCGTGTTGTTGATCTGGTGGCCGGCTTTCAAAGTTAGCCGTGCGCTGCTGGCCGCACGCGACCTTGCAGCCTTGGCGCGCCGTACCGGCTCGCCCACCATTGCGCGGCTCGCAGGCGAGTTGGAGGCCAATGCCCGAAGCGTACCGGCCGAGTTTAGCGCAACCGACTACCGGATGTTGATCGGCGGATTTGCCTGCGGCGCATTGTCTTCACTGCTCAAGCTCTTCTACCTGATCCCGGCTTCGCACTCATAGTCATCCGGACGAATCCAGTCGTGGCCGGGTTTATCTTTCACGGCCTTCAATGCCGCTAATCATGTAGGGTCGAATTCGACGGCTGCAATATAGCGTTTAGCCGGGAATTTCGGGCGGATACTGGGCGGCCGCACGGATGTGTCCGCTCAGGCTGTTGAACTCAGTTCAGCATGTCAACCCGCTTAATGAGCCTCGCGATTTCTTGCTCACTTGATGAGATCACAACCTTTTCCCCCGGTCGTGGTCGACCTGAATCGTTACTTGCTTGAGGCGTAGAGCAAATTAATTCTGTCACTCCAGAATCCCTGCGGTTCAAGGCATGTGGCGTGTGAGTTGACGACATTATTGACGGTCTCGCCAAAATAAAGTCGTCAATTCGCATATGTCCGAATTAAATTTGTCTACATGAACGCCCCCCTTTGCGTCGGACTTTCGAGTCTCCGAAAAACAGGATGGGCTGCAGCTCTACATTCGGCCTTGTTGCAGCCTGATTCGCTGCGGGCCCCTATGAAATCGTATGCGGTCTTTTAACGACGCCCATCAGAGGTTGGGAGTGGCAGGCATGCTCCATGGCATGAGGGCGGCATAGTCGTCGGCGGTTGCGGCGAGCGGCAACCTGGTGAACAGCCAGACCAGATAGCGATACGGCTCGACGCCGTTCGCCTTGCACGTCTCGACGAGGGAGTACAGGTTGGCGCTGGCCTGCGCGCCAGCGACAGTATCGGAGAACAGCCAGCCCTTGCGGCCGACGACGAACGGCCGGATCGCGTTCTCGCACAGGTTGTTCGAGATCGGCCAGTTGCCGTTACCGACGTATCGGACCAGCTTGGGCCACTGTCCGCTCATGTACTGCAATGCCTTGCCGAGCAGACTCGACGGCACGACGCCCGGCAGATGCTCAACCAGCATGCGCTCGATGATGGCGAGCACGCGGGCGCTGTACCGAGCGCGCAGTCGTTGCCGACGTTCAGACTTCCACTTCGCGCTGCGCACCTCGGCCGCGAACAGCTTGCCGATCAGCACGACGAAGCGCGTGGCCAGCAGATCCGGCGAGCGTGCCGCCTTCGGCACCGACTCCTCGGCCTTGATGAAGCTGCGGCGCACGTGTGCCCAGCATCCGAGATGCACGAGCTGGTGATCGTGGGCGATTCCGTTGTAGAGCTCGTACCCGTCAGTCATCAGCACGGTGCCAGGCTGCACGCCAGCATAGAGCTTCTGCGCATGCTGGGCGCCGCGCCCCGGCGAGTACGAGAACATCCGTACTGGTGGCCCCGAGCCGTTGACCTGCGCCCACAGGTAACTCTTCGCCTGCGGCCTTCGTCCCGGTTCCTTCAGCACCTGGAACGTTGTCTCGTCGCCGTAGATCAGGTCCGACTCGAGCAGCGCGTCGCGCATCAGGTTGATCACCGGCTGCGTGGCCAGTCCCACCCGCACCACGCTGGCGGCCAGCGTGTTGGACGAGATGTCGCCGCCGAAGCGACGCAGCAGCGTGGCTTGGCGATACAGTGGCATACCGTACTGGTACTTGCCAGTGATGATCCACGCCAGCGCGGATTCCGTGAGCAACCCGCGCGGGATGATACGCGCTGGCGCCGGCGTGACCTTGATGCCGAGATCACAGCACGGGCACGCGTACTTGACGCGCTGGTGCTGAACGACGCGGACCTGCTCGGGAATCACGTCAAGCTGTTCGCTCGTCTCGACGCCGATCTCGACGAGAGCCTGGCCATCATGCGCGCAGAATCGTTCAGACTCGGGTAGTTCGTGCCGCACGACCTCGCGCGGCAAGTTCGGATCGAGTGGTTTGCGTCCGCGCTTGCCTCGCGTGTGGGCGGCGACAGACGTGCCGGGCGCGTCCTCGCGCGCGGGCGCATCGGTAGTGGTGGCCAATGCTTCAGCTTCGTTGAACAGGCCGAGTTGGTCGGCATGGCGCGCCTCGCTAGAGGCACCGAACAGTTCGTGCTTGTAGGCCCGCAGCTTCTCTTCGGCCAGATCGCGCTGGGCCGTCACGAGTCGAAGCTCACCGCGCAGCGCGTCGCGTTCGGCGCTCGCGGCAATCAGCGCTTCGTATTCCTCCGCGCTCAACATGACGGGGCTATTCGGCATGGCCGATTAGACCATGCCATCTGCGTAGTGTTCAGCTCATCCGCGCGTAATATCGCTGGGGATGCTTCTGGATCACGGCCAGGTCGATGCCGTCGAGCAGCCAGTGCAACTGCTCAGTGCTGAGCGTGATCGTGTCGCCGCCGTTCGGCCAGACGAAGCGGTCGGCTTCGAGTCGCTTGAGCAGCAACCAGAAGCCGTTGCCGCCCCAGCCGAGGATCTTGACTCGATCACGACGGCGGTTGCCGAAGACGAACAGCGCCGAGGTCATTGAGTTCAGGCGCATCGCCTGTTCGACCAGGATCGACAGCCCGTTGATGCCCATGCGGAAGTCGACGGGATCGCGATGCAGGTAGACCTTCAGCCCTTCGTCGAACCGGAACACGGCAGCCTCCCGAGCATCTGGATCACCGTGGCCAGCTCATCGACACTCGCCTCGCCGAGATCGAATTCGACACCATTGGACAAGCGCACATGTAACGAGAGCGCCATCAACGACGGGGCTGGTGGCAATACTGGGGAAGCGGCAGGCACAGTCGACGCAGTCGTGACGACAGGAACGAATGCTCGCGCTTCACTCATTGGAACCCGATGTGCAGTGCCCGGAATGTCGATCGATACGCCGTCGATCACCAGCGGGTCCGGCCTCGTCGGGGTTTGCAGCGTATGCTGCTGATGGCGCGAGATCCAGCGACGCAACTGGTTCGGATTAACGTCATGGTCCATGGCCGCCCGGGCGATCGATACCCCCGGCCTCAGGCAAAACTCGACCAGCTCCCGCACGGCATCTTCATCAAATTCCCGCCGGCCATCCCGTCTGCGGCCAACCACCAGTCTGCTTCGAAGGTCCTGTTTCTCTGTCATCACGGTCTGAGTGCATGTGTCCACGCGGACACTTAGCATCTGACCTTCTGCCTACCATTGGTAGGGCGTCGTTTATTGACGGCTTACGGTTGATGACACCGCAGCACGCCTGAACTCGCGAGGCGAGCGGTATTTCAGGGCTTTATGCGGGTGACACTCATTGTAGTGTTCAAACGCAATAGCCAGACGTGAGAGCGCCGTTGGTGCGTCAGGCTTGTCCATATAGGCGACGTAATTGTGCTTCATGGTCTTCACGAACGATTCGGCCATGCCATTGCTCTGGGGCGAACGCACCGGCGTGGTCAGCGGCTCAAGGCCCAGTTCTCGAGCGAAGCTGCGTGTGCGGTGGTCGATGTAGGCCGAGCCGTTGTCCGAGAGCCATTCAATGGGCTGCGCGGCCTGCGTGGCGCCGAAGCGCTGCTCGACGGCTGCCAGCATCACGTCGCGCACTACATCACCGCTATGTCCGCCGGTCGTCGCCGCCCAACTAATCGCCTCCCGGTCGCAGCAGTCCAGCGCGAACGTTACGCGCAGCGGCGTGCCGTCGTCGCACCGGAACTCAAAGCCATCGGAGCACCAGCGGGTGTTGCTTCGGTCCACAGCAACGCGACCGTCATGGCGCCGCTTGTCTCGCCGCACGCCGGGGCGGCGCAGCAGCAACTGGTGCTCACGCATAACCCGATACACGCGCTTGGCGTTGACGCACGGTGCGCCAGTCTGCTCTCGACTACGGCGCAGCAGCGCCCAGATACGCCGATAACCGTAGGTCGGCAGGTGCGCTACATGCCCCCGAATTTCCTCGACCAACCCGGTATCGTCAGTCGGGCGGACACGGCGGCCATCGCACCAGTCAGACGAACGAGTCCGCTTCACCACCACGGCAGAGCGCGCCACGCCGAGAACTTCGCAGACCGTCTTCATCGGTCGTCCCCTGGCAGCAAGGGCGAGCGCGCAATCAGGTTTTTTGACCGGCCCCAATCCACGGCTTCTTTCAGGATTTCGACCTCCAACGTCTTCTTCCCGAGTAGTCGTTGCAGTTCCTTGATTTCCTTGATGGCGGCGGCCAGCTCAGATGCGGGCACAACAGATTCACCTGCCTTCACCGCCGCCAGACTGCCTTCCTGGTATTGCTTGCGCCAGCCGAACACCTGGTTGGCGTTGACGCCGTGCCGGCGTGCTACGGCCGACACCGAAGCCCCCGGCTCCAGTGTTTCCTGCACGATGGCGATTTTTTCCTGCGCCGTGCGCCGACGACGGCGCTCCGGCTCGGTCAGAATTTCGATACTTTCCACGTAATGACTAGGCTTACTGATAGGCACAAGACTATCCCTTATTTTAAGAGAGTCCTCGTGTCCTCAGATACGTGGGGCCGCTCCAGGCCCCCTATTCGGGTACCTCATAAACAAACCAGGACATTATCGTCTCCCATGAGAAGCGGCGCTATTCTAACGCTGCGCGAGGATCCCCCCGAAAATCGGCCGTGTTGTGCGATGGCCGTGGTCGTTGCGGTGTGGTCACTGCGAGAACGGCGCAGTTCGATAGGAAAACAGATCGCAGCTTAACCCGTTGGCCTCCACGAATTCCGTCTGACCTCACGAATGGGCAAGGCAACAGCTCGCAGGGCGATCGGACGCGCGGTTTTTCGACCGATTACGGAGTACAGGAACGGTACGCGCGCCTTACGCCGACCGCTCGAGCACGGCCACGAACCCGGTTCCCTGCGCAAACAATACTTGCTTCAGCGTCAAATTTGGATGTTCGTCGATCAGCTGATTGACCCGATCCTCAAGCGCGACCAACGTCGCGCCTGTGACAAACTGATATTTCCCATTCTTCTTGCGGTCCGATTCAGTGGAGTCTTGGGTGTGGGGCTCCACCTTCCCCCCTTGGGTTTGCGCAGTCGGCTTACGCGCAGTCATGGCAGCCTCCCTCATGCACGTCGAAAGACGAACTCGGCCGCACGGTCTCGCAGCAACGTTCGATGACTTCGTAACGGCACAGCACGAAAACCCGCTCCAGCCCGCAAATGCGATCGGCAAAGTTTAACGTCATCGTATGGCCCGGATGGCAGTTGTCGAGCGGAGCGATGCGAAGCTCTCCGCTGCCGTGATACAGCCCCGGCCAATCGACGCTGCTCTTGCATTCGATTTCGAGCTCGTCCGGCGAACATTCGCTGTCCGGGTGGTCGACGGTCACTTCGACGAGGTGGCTGCCGCGCTTCAATTCATGCGCGCAAGGGCACTCGTCGATGTGCGGACACTCCTGCTCGCAGCAATGACTGCTGTCGAAGAGCACGGCCACCTTGGTGACTTTGATCGACGGATCACCTGGCAAGTACGGAAACAGCCTCCTTGAGATAGGCAGCGTCATGAGGCCTCCCGGATGCTCGTCGTCGACGCTGCTCCTCCGCACGCCGTCCTGCATCGCACTGCGCGAGCGACGCAGCTGCTCCCACACATCGGGAAAGTCGCGATGCACGTCGAGATAGATCCATCCATTGCCGGGCAGCCTTTCCCGAATGGCCGTGCGAGCCGCATCGCGCAATGCCGTGCCGCCTTCGCGTGACGTATAGTTCAGGTGCAGTACCGTGTCGGCCACCGTATCGAGATCGAAGTAGTTGCCCTCCTGCGGCAGTTCGATGCGCCAGCAGCTGACGGCGCCGGCATATTCGAATGGCAAATGCCGATCGTCGTGGAAATTCAATTCGAACAACCCCGCATCGTTGCGGCCGCTCGACGTCGCAATCGCTTCGCGCGCACCATACAGCTTCACGCCGCGTGGATCGCAGCATCCCGCCTCGTAATGCTCGTGCAACGGATGACGGCAGCCGCAGGCGCCCTTCGGCTGGTCATTGCAGCAATGCGTCACGGGGCAGGGTAGACACGGGTCGATCCGCGTCCAGCTATGCAGGAGCGTCAGCTTGCAATGCACGCCCGTATAGGGTCCGGTGACACACGGTATCGTCACGCTGACGCTTTTGAGGCGTCGCATATACTGCCCCGGATAGTCCATGTCGAACATCCACTCGGGTATCTCGATTTCGCAGTAGCCGGTCAATCTGAGTTGCAGGAACTCCAATGGGAAATGCAGCGCGAGCGACACGTGCTTCGTGAGTTCGTACTCGCGCTGATGGCATTGCAGATATTCCTTTTCCATCCGGTCGAGCGCGAGTTGCAGTTTGTCTCCCGCGAGCAAGCCCTCTTGCAGGCCGTTCCAGCTTTCGCAGGGCAGGTAATTGCGACCGGTAAAACCGAGCTCGAAATTGAATGCCCGCTGTGCCTGCTGCACGGCATGCTGCGCCAGCTCGTACATTTGCCAGTACATGGCCATGCCTTCCTTCTGCAGGTATAGCCATAGCTCGTGACTCGTAAACTTGTCGCGCAAGAGGTTCAGCCTTTCGCGCGATTGCTCGAGCGACTGCTGGTGCAGATTCAATTCGAGCAAGGTCTCGTGGGCCTTTCTCTCTGCGGCGAGGATCTGGATCTCCATCTGTTCGATTTCCAGATCAAGGACCTCCACCTGATGCACCCACTCGTCAAGCCTGCGCTGCCAGCCTGCCTGCGTCAGATCGAGCTGCGCATTGAGGCCGGCGATCTCGCCGATCTCGTTCGTAATGCGAGCGATCGTCTTGAACATGCCGGCGAGCTTGGTGCCGAGCGGAAGCCAGGTTTCTTCGCATGGGAAGCCGACGAAAAGGTCCGGAATCAGCTCCATTGCCTCCGCCACGGCCTCGATCTCGGTTGCCGTGCTGCGCAGCCCGATCTCGTTGTTCATATTGTCCTGATAGTCGAGCTCCCCATTGATCAAGCCGACATCGATCAGTCGCTTGGTGTACCGGCGGTTCGTCTGCTGCACTTCCTTGCCCTTGCGCAGCGCCTGCACCTGCCAGTCCGCCTCGCGCCATTGCTGCTGCCGGATATCGACCGTCATGTCGGCCAGCTCTGTCTCGTGCCGCGAGTGCATCTGCGCCAGATACTCGCCGTCGCCGCGTTCGAATGCGCCCAGCAGTGCCGTGCCCATTTCGCGCAGGCGACCCACGCATTCCCGTGCTTTCTGCATCAACACGACGAAGCGATACTGCGTGAGCGGGTGACACCAGGCGCCATCCTCGCAACAAACGGGTTCGTCGCACGGCCGGTGGGATGCCGGATCGCAGCAGCATGGGTCCTGCCCCCAGTACGGCGAACCGCACGTACCCGCCACATCCGGGTTGCGCAGCCGCTTGTCGCTCAGGCACCGATGCACGAGCGAAAGGCCGTCCCGAACATGGCCATACAACTGCATCAGCCGCGGATTGAGCGGCGGGTTCAATGGCACGAACGTCGCCACGGTCCGCTTGTTCGGCCTTGACGGATTGTGCACGGTCGGTGGGCAGGGACCGAGAATGGCCGAAGCTGTGTCGAGGATCAGCCGGGCCTCTTGCGCCGACTCGCGCGAGTTCTTCCGCATCAGCGCGCGCGCCCATTCGACGAGCGTTTCGGCATAAGCGAGCACGATCGCCCGATCGCGCGCAGTCTGTGCCGAGATGTTCGTGCTGTCGCAGCACATGTCGAGTGGCGCACGTCCACGGCCAGGCACATCCACGCTGTCGGGCGAGGGCAAATGCGTCGCCGGCGGCTGCTCCGCCACCGCAACGTCGGCCGGCGGCCCGGCCACCTCGACCGTTCCGACGGTGCCGCCGCCCGGCTGGCTGCCCGCGCTGCAATGCACCCACATGTTGTCGGATTGCAGAGGATTGCGCACGAGCTCGTACCACTTCAGCGCCGGTTCGAAATGACAATGGCAGCGCAGCACATCGGCAATTGCGATCGACGGACTGAACATCGATTCGATGAAAAGCCGCTCGCCGGGCTCGACGAAAACAAAATAGGGATAGGCCGGCAACCCCGCGGGGTAGGGACTCGCGACGGGCGTCGGATCCTCCACGAGCGGCAGCGTCACGCACGTGTCCACCGCCATGTCATAGCGGAAGCCCGGAGCGTCCGTGCCGTTGTAGCCGAGGGGCGTGGGCGCAATGCCGCCGGTTACAGCGAAAGTCAGCGAGTCGTCCAGCCTCCCGACGTAGGTCAGGTCAGGCGTCGCGCCGGTAGACAGCTTGACCAGTCCACTGGAATGGCGCGGCTGCTTGAATTCGCCGTTATGCACTCGGCACCACGCAAGCCGCACGGCCGATTCCGGCTTCCAGTCGAGCAGCGTCGGGATCTTCTGCGGGTCGTGCCAGTCGTGGGAGATTTGTTCCGATGGGTCGTAATACTCGTCCTGGAACGGCTCCTCGAATGTCTGCGCGGGCACGAGCCAGAAATAGTATTCGTCGACGAGTGGCGGATGCACGCAGCCGCATTCGGTGCAGCAACCCGGTTCGGCATGAAAGTCGCTCGGAACGAACGCCGCCGCCGCAGGCGGCACGCCACCGGCGGCCACGCGGATGAAGCGCACGCCGAGACGGATGGCCGCCTCGATCCAGAACGGCGGCTTGTCGGACGCGGCTGCAGGTGATGCGCTCGAGGCCGACGTCGCGACGACCACGCTCGCAGCACTAGTGTCCGCGACGCGAGCGATGGTGGGCGATGGTGGATTGTTCGGGCCTTGGGGTGTCCCTTGAGGCGTACCGGAGTCAGGCGCGAGCCACGAGGGCCGGGCATCACGCTCGGGTGTCCCCAGCACGCCGAGCCCTTCCCTCGGCGGCGTCAGCAAGCGCAGCGCGGAAGGCGTGCACCGTTGCAGCAACTCGACCGCCGGATGCGATGGCGGCAGCGACGCCGCCCAGTATTCGAGGCCGCCGGGTGCAGCCAACGGCAGCGTCGAGCGGCGCAATTGATCTTCGAGGAACTGGAATGCTTCGATTCTGCGCGCCTTTCTCAGCTCGTCCCACGCGATCCAGTTCTCTCGGTAGAGCGTTCTGCAGCGGCACCGCTCCCAGACCTTGTAGCTGGCAAACTCGTTCTTCCACAGACTCAGGAACGACGGTCCGATCGCCCAGTCCTCCAACCCCAGCCGCGCGCGCTGCACGAACGTCTGCACCGCCGTGATTCCTTCTTCGATACGGCTGGCCCTTTCGCAGAAGCCGGCTTCGACGTCAATGAGGAGTAGGGCGCTCAACGCTTCAGGTGACTTCGCGTGGCCCCCCCACGGCAGCGGTACCCGATTCATTCCGCACAAATACGCGAGCAAATGCGCTCGGGCATGCTCGCGCAGGCAATCGTTGATCTTTCGCAGATCGTCGTAGCGGCGCAGATCGGGTTCGTCGGGCTCGATCATCGCGTTTTCGAAAAGCCGCACCAAATTGACATTGCCGGTTTGCGCTTCACCGGGCACCAGAGCGCCAGGGTCGTCCGATGCCCATAAGTCCGGCCGCGCGAGACGAATGTCGTTCGGCGGACAACGATCGATAAGTTCATCGATCCAGTGGTTGGCATGCCAGACTCTGACGGCCCATCGATCGTCCTTGAGGTCGTCGCTGACGATCTTGTACACGGGTGTCGCCTGCGTCGAGAAATACGACAGCACACAGGGTGCGTGCTCCAGGTCGACGTCGAGATGGCGCAGCAGTTGAGCGGGGTTGTCGGGCTGCTTCTCAGCCGCTTCCTCGAACAACAGCCAGACGGGTCTTGCGTGCGCCCACGTCTTCTTTCCGCTCTCGTTTTCCCTTTCGTCCGAGGTCCCACGCATTCGCGAATAATCGAACATACGCTCCCACCAATCGAACAGCGCCTGCTTGCGCTGGCTGCTCGGAAGGGTGCGTTGATCCTGGCTCGCTACCGGTGGTTGATAGTAGTCGAGGAGCGGCAGCAGGTTCATGTCGAAATTGGCGGCGTGCCTGACAAAACCCGGATTGCGGTAATAGCTGACGCCCGCGAACAAGTCCGCATGCGCGAACATATAGCCTAGCTCGGACTGCTCGAACGGCTTCGTTGGATGGCCCGTGAGCGCGAAACGATGCGCGAAAAGCAGCGCCTTGAACGCGCGTTGGTAAGTACGCCGTATGTCGCGCAGCGTACTCGTGTATCTCAGGTACAGGTACTCGGCAACGCTGCTGCCTTTCGGAAAGCTCATTTTGCCGATGAGCTGTTCGTCCTTGCTCGCGCAAAAGAGCTTGTCGAGCGGCAGCACCACGAGCTGCCCATGCGTATCGGCGCCCGAATACTTGACTTCGAAGCCAGTATGCAACGGACGCACATCGTCTTCGCCCGCAAACTGCGGTTCGTTTTGGAAAAATTCGACTTCGAGGTTGTATGCACCCGACTTCAAATTCAGTGTCGAATCGCTTTCGCCGGATTCGTCTTTCCAATGATGTGACAGGACCGCCCACGTCTTCTGCCCGCGGCTCAAGGTGACTCGCCAGCGGCGTTCCGGAATGCATTCGCGCTCGTCTTCGCCGCCTTCGCCCTTCTCCTTGCCAGCGTTCCCGCACGGTACGTCAGCTTCGAAGTGGTAGCGGCCTTCCTCGTCGACCATCAGAACGCCATGCCACTTGACATGAAAGCCGGCAGCGCCGCCGAGCTCGGTGCCGCGGCGGTTCTGAATCGCGAAACCGTTTCGCACGCCGAAGAGCTTCAGTTGCTCGGGAGAAAGGCTCAACTCGAGAGCCGGCAGAATCGTAGGCAATGGCGCGTTCTTCTCGTTTTTCTCCGTATCGAATGCCCGCATGTTCGCGCGGAGCTCGCGCCAGACGAGCTCACCGCCTCTGGTGTGAAACTCGCCCATCAATCCTGTGCCGACGAGTCCCAGCAGCGCCGCAAACGCCCCGCCAGACGGCAACGGCTTCCACATGACATCGGGTATCGCACCCGAATCGTTTTCCCACGAAGTCAAACCGCGGTTCTCGTCGCCGAAGAGGTGCCGCAGAATCAGCCATGCCGTTTGCGTTTCGTGCGGCAACGGCGCGTCGGTGCAACCACAGAGCGAAGCGCTCGCGACAGCACCAACATGGCCAACCAGATGCGCGGCAATCACATGGCAGCGCTTGACCATCAGCGCAAACCGCTCTCGAAACCAGTGCCAGCGCCTTTCTTCATCGTGCTCGGCAATCAGATGTTTTTCCGCCGCTGCGAAGTCAGGGAACAACATCGCAAACGGCGCGAGGTCGACGCGCGGCATCGCAAACAGGTTCTGCACCGCGTGTTGCTCGTCCAGCGTGAGGTCGCGGACGTGCACGAGTTTTTCGATCACGGCGTGATCGGTCAGTGGAAGCTGCGTGTAGAGCTCGTTGGTCGCCGCATCGAATCTGAATGGACCTTCCGCCGGCGTATTCCACATGTCGGGCGATGCCGTCGTCAACGGCGCGCGGTATTGCCGATCCGTCGCCCCGACGGCCACACCAGCGCGCTCCAGCGTGCGGGGGAAGAAGTGCTTGCCGAGCGACGTCAGGTAATCGGTGCCGCCGGGCGGCACGGCATAACCGAACTCCATCTTCATGGCGCTTTCGATCCGGTGCCACGTCCAGTCGTGAATCTCGCTTTCGTCGACGGCGACTGCCAGCAGCTTCTTGCGCAGCGCATCCAGGCTGTGGCCCTGCGCACCTTCCTCGTTACGCGCGTGGTGCTGTCGCGACGCTTCCTCGGGCAGATCGAAGGGATGGTCGAGCGATTCGTTGGCATCCTGCAGCGGGAACGGATCGTCGCCGTCAAGATGCGGCTCCACCGAAAACAAGTACAGCAGTTCGCCGATGCCGAACCGCGAGGCGGTGATTTTCGCGAGGACTTCGGCAAACCGCAGCGTATGGGTCGGGACGGCATGCCAACTGTCCTTCGCGACGGTCGTCGAGAATCCGGCCAGTTCCGACAGTGGATCGAGGTTTTCGACCAACAGGTTGATGAAATGGGGCGGCCGTTTCGGGCAATGGTCGATGCGTGTCTGGGCATAGCGCATGACTCGATCGACAAGCTGGCGCACTGCCCAGTTCCACTTCGCCGCCGGGGGGGCCGCCCATAGCGCGAGCAGATGCGTCCTGTCCGCGCCATGTGTCCCTTTCGTTACCGTGCCATCGGTCAGACGCAGGCTGAACTGGTCGCGCAGAATCTGGAACGATACCAGTTGACGGATGAAATCGGGGTTGATGCTGCCGCCGATGAAAAGCTGAAGCACCTCGCAGATATCGCAAAGCTGGGTGAACGTGTAGCGCGCTCCGCATACGGCCCCAAGCTTGCGCCACAATCGCAGATATACCGCGAGAAACCTCAACGCATCGAGAGGATTCTTGAGGTCCTGGAAAACGATCCGGTAATGCTCGGGGCAACAAGGCTCGCAAACGTGTAGCATTCCTGAGTTATCGCCCGCGCCCGTCGCATCCGTTCCGGCAGGCGCGTTGGTATCACGCTGCCTTTGCTGCTGCACAACGGCAAACCGGAAGCAGTTCGACTTTTGCAGCTCGACGAGTTCGCAATAAGTGAGGCCCGTGCGCTTCAGAAATTCAGGCAACCGCAGTACGACGTCGACCCAATTGAAGCCCCCCGGGTTCGCCACGGGGAAGCCGTACAACTCATACAGCACCAGTTGGCCTGGCGTCGGTACGAGCGCGATGTCGTGGGTGAACAGAAGCGCATACTCTTCGGGATTGATGCCGAGATACTCGATGCCGATATCGATCTTTACCGGGTATCGCCATAAATGGCTTTGAAACGACGGCGCAACGACGGTCGGGTCGAGTGCGAATTCGGTGATCTCCTTTCTGAAGCCGCGCATCGCCGCAAAACGGCACGATGAAAGCGCATCGAGGTACGCGCGGTCGACATCGAGAGGCTGCGCATACGGTAGCGCGGGTGACGAAAAATCGGTTTTCAGCGCGTCATACGCCGCCCGGTTTGCAACCGGCGTGGCCGGCGAATCGAACTCGGACAACGCACGAAACAAACTGGCCGGCGAGTGGCATTTGTCCGTATTCTCGACCACGTCGGCGCACTCGTCGGCGGAGCACAGCTTATGATCGTTCAGGTGATGTTCGGTCGTGTTGTAGACGCTGCCGGAAGCCGGTGGCGCAACCAGGTTTTCGAGTTGCTCGATGACGATGTCGACGAGCGGCAGCGGCGTCATTGCGTTTGCCGCGCTCACGTCCAGCAAGCCCGGGTCACTGCGGCGGGCGGCCATTGCCTCTTCGAGCGTCAGCCTGCCTGGATCGGGCGGCGCAGCGGGCGTCGCGCAAGTCGAATTCTCCGAAAGCCGCAGCAGTTCATGCAAATACTCGACTGTGCCCGTGGGCGACAGGTAGCACGGCGGCACGCAGTTCTCCAATCCGCCGGGATTCACCGGCTGGAATGGGCCGGGTGGCGGCGACGCGGGAGGATTGACGCCGCCTGCCGCGTTCCAGATTGCATTGGCCTGATCGAACGCGACGGTCCCGCGCATCGCATCGGAAAAATCCGTCTGGTCCAGCCGGTTGATGTCCATCGCGCTGGTGAAGCCGCGCGCATACAACGCTTCGGCGATGGAAAACGCCAGGCTCGGCACGGGCGGCATCACATTCGATGCAACGCCGGCCAGTTGACACAACGCGTTCAACGCCGTGACGCGCTGAACGAGCCACGCCTGCGCTGATGGGTCGCCGGGCAACGCCGTTTGCGCGGCAGCGGTCACGTTCGCATCCACGAGTGCGCCCGCGCCGAAGGAAAAGGTGCCGCCCACCAGCGCCTGATAAGCGCCGACCCAGTCGGCGATGACGTCGACCGTGGGCAAATCGAGCAGCGGTGCGGCGGGCGCGGCGGCGGACGGTATTGTCGCGATCCCGAAACCGACCGCGAAGAATTTCTGGACGTGGCGAATGAATGCCGCCACGCGCGCTTTAGCCGTTCCCGGCGCAGTGAAGGGCGGCAGCAGCACGATGTTGGGCGGCACGCCGAACAGATTGTTCCAGTCCGTGACCGACATCAGCGACAGTTGGCTCACGCTCGTCACGGGAATGGCGCGAATCGCGGCGATCAACGGCTGGTGGTCGTTCGTCACCGCCGCGAGGTCGAGCGAGAGATAGGCATTCGGCTGCGCGGCGAGTTCCGGTGTCCAGAACCCGACGGTATCGTCGCCGGGGTGATAGTCGCGCCAGTTGGCTGCAGACGGATACGCAAGCCAGTCATTGACGAGCGGCGCGAGCGTGGCATCGACTTCGCAGTGCGGCGCGGTCGCGTCGTATTGCACGCCGGGCACGAGTGCCGCAATCCGCCGGGCCGCCTGTGCCGGATTGACGGCAAGCGAATCGCTGATCGTGCCGGCATCGACTGCCGACGTCAGCGCAGGCAGCGTACGTTCCTCGTTGTCGCGGCATGCGAGTTGATATCGCTGCTTCGCCGACATCTGCAAGGGCAGCATGACGCCGAGCGCATAGAAATACTCGGCCGGTACTTTGAATGCGGGCGCAAGGGCACCGCCGCCGCTTTGGACCAGCACGACATCGGCTCTGCTGATCGATGTGGTTGGACTCGGTACACCGGGGTTGACCGGAAAGACCATCAACGCCATCTCGGCGTCGATGCTCATCTTTTCACAGGCCATCGCGCAACCGAGTGCGAACGTGTAGCGAGCCAGCCGATCGACGTTGGCGTTATGCGTCGCGTAATAGCTGTTCAGGTTGCCTTCGAACTGCTGCCGGTTCTGTTCGAGCTGGTTGCCGATCGTGCCGTCGTTCGGGGGATTGGTATATAACGCGCCGAGATCGTCGAATCCGGTCGTACCACTTGCAGGTGCCGCCGGTAGCGAATCTTGCGGGCCCCAGATGATTTCATTGGCGATATGCGTCGCCTGGGCGGGCGTGATGTCGGTGATGGCGGGCACGGGCCCCTGATCCGCAGCCAACACCGTTTGCACGGCGGCCTTGAGCGATTCGAAATCGGGTGCCTGCCCCTGGCTCAAATCGATCTGGGCGAGACCGGGCGACAGCGGGCGAGGGAGGGGCAGATAGATCCCGACCTCGCTGGCCGGGATGGCAGGATACGTTGCCGGCGCTGGCAACGCGCCGACGGTCACGACGTTGACGTCATAGTAGACGAGCCTGCTCGCGATCTTCGTGCCACCGCGGCTGATTTCGAGCCGGACGTCGGGCGTCACGTATTCCTTGTATCCGGCGGGCAGCGTGATCGGGATCACCGCCGTTGCTTCGGATTCGGCGTAAATCGTGAGAGGCAGCGGTGGAATCGGCGGCGTGTAATGCTGGACGATGGTCGTGCCCGGGTCGGGGATCGGTGGCGCGGCCGGCGCCACGAAGGCGGCATCACCGATATGCTGGCCCACTTTGGGATCGCCAACGCTCAGATCGAAGGCCGAGATTTTCAGGCCGGTCAGAAAATCGCTGAAACGCGCGCCACCGATGGGTGTGTCCGGGTGGAGCCGGATCACGAGTATTTGCGGCATGGTCTATCTCCTCGGCACGACTCGAGCTGTCGCCCGGAGTTTTGTTTCGTCGAAGTCGACATTGCTCAGCAGTTGCGGCTCACATGCGTTAACTTTCCCGGCGCCGCATCAGGGGGGGGAATTGCTCGTTTTTCGCGTCACGACATTCAAATATTTTCCTTTCAAATCTTCTGTCTTGATTGAGTTTCCCTGTTGCGTAAATCGATGCCAGCTAATGGCGCTATAGCGCAACGGCGTCGAGTGTCGCTGGTCGTTGCCGTATGATGTGACACCTTTGCTGCCGAATACTTCGAGGCCGGTAATTTTCGCGAGCCGATAAGCAAAGGTATCCTCGATCGGTCCGGTCCAGGTGGACTGACCGACATGCGTACCTTCTTTACCGCCAGCGGTTCTGCACCCTGCCAGGACAATCGTTGCGGCCTCATCGAACACGATCTTCTTGTCGTCGATCATTTTTTTCAGGTCCGATAGTTTGGCCCCACGCTTGGCGTCGAACGTGGCACCGGGGGGCGGCTTGTCGGTGAATAGGCCGGTGCCAGGTCCTTCGCCGCCCGGTCCCCAGGGGGTGCCATGGTGCAGAATCACGAGTTCCTTGATCGCCCCAGCGTTCTGGAGTGCCTCGAGCAACGCTTTGCCGGAATCGACTTTCACGACGTCATAGCCTGCGGCTTTCAGCGCCTTCTCAGACGCTTCAAACTCATTTTGCGACTTATGATAAGCACTCCACTCCTTCTGGTTTGCTTTGTATTCTTTCAAATCGGTGGCGTATTTCTTTTTCGCTGCTTCATACGCCTTCATTCCTTCCGAGAAATCTTTCTCGGCTTTACTCTTGTCTTTTTCGTATTTCGCCTTCTCTTTATCCGAAGCATTCTTTCCGGGAGCCTTGATCTTCGCCTTTTGAGGCTTGACGGGCTCCTTGGGTTTGGGGAGTTCCTTTCCCGCCGGCCTGGATTCGTTGTGCATGACGATGGCGAGTTTTTTGCCGCTCTGGCCGTCAGGATCGACGAAGCCCTCCGGATTATCGAAGCAGTATTGGTAGAGGTTGGGACCTTCCTCCTCGCCTGCCGGATCGCAGGCCGTCCATCGCCCGAGCCACGGCGCGTAATACCTCGCCCCGTGGTAATACAACCCGCTCTCCTCATCCCGCTCCTTGCCCGTATACCGATACCGCTTCGCCGTCTCGGTCTGGCTGCGCACCGCCTGATAAGTCGAACTGCCGTAGGGCGCGTATTCCTCGTAAGAGATGATCTGCGCCTGCTCGTCCAGTTCCACGCAACTCGATCCAAGGTGATTGCCGAACTGGTAGCGAATGAGTTGTCGTGGCGCCCGGTCGTCGCCCGCCGTTTCGAGCGTGCGCGTCTCCACCAACGCAATGCGCTGCTTGTCGTCCATCACGTGCAGCGTCGTGCGCTCCAGCGTGGCTGTGTGGATCCCGATGGAACCGCCGTGCCTGCGGAAGATCTCGAAGCCGCCGAGGTAGATGCGCTCTTCGGTGAGACCCGGCGCCTTCTCCCACACCTTGCGCACGCGCCGGCCAGAGGCGTCATGCACGTAGCAGGCCGTGCCGCCCCCTCCCAGATCGGCCTGCCGCAACTGGTCCCTGTAGTCCCAGTGCAGATTCGGCCCAGGCAGGCCGCCGCCCAGGTGCGGCATGCGCAGCATGTTGCCGTGGGCATCGTGCATATAGCTTTCCGGCTGCGGCGTGTTGCCTGCCGGGTTCAGCGTCGTGCGGGTCAGGCGGTTGCCGGCCTTGAGCAGCGCGCCGCCGCTACCGTCCTCGATCAGGCTTGGATCAAGGTAGTCGTAGGCGCGCGTCCAGCCCGCATTTGCCGCACCGCTGCCGCGGTGCTGCATCTGCAGGAAGTTGCCGACGGCGTCGTACACGTAGCGCTCGATGTACGTACCCATGGCGTTGCCGTCGTTGGGGGCGAAGCGCCCCGCCGCGTCGGCACTGACCAGGCCCACGCGGCCGGCGTCATTGTGCGAATGCGCGATGGGGGTGCCGCCCCGGCCCAGGTGTTCGCGGCCAGTGGCCTGGATCAGCCGGTACAGGGCGTCATAGACGTAGTCGTTGCTCGGCTCGACGCGCTTGTTCCTGAAGTAAATCGTCTGCTGCGCGTCGTCCTGGATGTGGGTGATGTTGCCGATCGGGTCGTAGGTGTAGTGCAGCTTCTGCACTTGCTTGCCCGGCCAGCCGGCAACGGGCGGCCGCGGATCGTCGCCGGGGAAGTCCGCCGCTTGGCGGCTGGTCAGCAGTTGATCGAGTCGGAAGGTGAGCGGGTCGTAGCGATGGAAGGTGCTGGTGCCGTTCTTGTAGTCGATGCGCTGGCGCTGGCCTTTGGCGTCGTAGTCGATGTTGGCGACGCCGACCGGCGATGGGGCTTCGTTGGCGGTGTCCAGTAGCTCGCCGGGTTCTGCGGCGCGCTCCAGCCACACGTCCACCCGTTCCAGCAGGTTGGCCTCGTTGAACACCGGCTGGATGACGTTGAACTGGCCGCGTCCCAGACTGCTGTGCGGCGGGATGGACTGGACCGGGCGGTCGAGTGCGTCGTAGCAGGTGCTGCCCTCGAAGCATTCATCGTCCAGCTTGGGATTCAGCAGCCAGTCGGGGATGGCGATGTAATCGCTGACCAGTTGCCGCGTGCTGCGCAGCAGGTTGCCCTTGAAGTCGAACGCCTGGGTCGGATTGCCATTGACATCGAGCCGCGCGTTGATTGCCACGCCCGCGGAATCGGAGTGCCGATAGATGCGGGTGCGCAGGTTGAGCACTTCGGCGTTCGGCAGTGTCTCGCCGTACTCGATCCTGTCGACCAGGATCTCGCGGTTGAGCGTGCGTGGGTCGGACTCGCCGGTCGTGCCGCGCACGGTTTGCTCGGTCGGGCGGCGCAGCGCGTCGTAGCGGGTGGTGAAGCCATGGCCGCGGCTGTCCCAGGCGCGGAGGGGCTTGCCGGCCACGTCGTTGAGTATCCAGCGTGCACCGGCCTCCATGCTGAGCTGGTGGATGCGGTGACTCAGCATGTCGTAGGCGCAGCACATGACGATGCGGCCGAGCGCGTCGCCGGCCTGCTGGATGGCATCGCGTACGGCGCGCTGGTTGCCTTCGATGTCGAGCTCGATGCGGGTGGCGAAACTTTCTTCGCTGCCGTCGAGGTCGTGGCCGGGGCAAACGACGCGGTTGCGCGCCACGGTCAGGAAGGCGCGGCCCAGGACATCGAAATGAACGGTGTGAGGTGTGTCGGCATGCGCTTCGGCGCGCAAGGCGGCGTTGCGTTCGTTCACGCCCATGGCACCGCCCATTCGCTGCGCGCGCCAGGTCTGCCAAGTGGCCGGTTGGGTCGTGAAGTATTCGGCGACGTAGCCGCTGATGTCGGCGTCGGTGCGCGGGTCGCCGGTCTGCGCGTTGCGCGGCGCGCACGTGTCGTTGACGTCGTAGGTGGTCTGCTGCCACGGGTCGAACACCACCTTCTCATAGGTGTGGTTCGGGTGCAGCGTGGCGATGACGCGCTCGGCCGGGTCGTAGAACAGCACCGGGCTGACGCCGATGCTGACCGCGAACTCGAAGCGGTGGGTGTCGGTGAAGAAGGGCTCGAACTGGCGAACCGGCTTGCCCTTGTTGTTGAAAACCGTCCAGCCACTGCCAACCCAGCGCGGGCTCGCGTCATCCGGTGTCGTCACGGGCTGACCATCCGCGCCGACGACGATCCTGCCGGTCGCGTCACGCTGGGGCACCGGACCGGGTTCGGCCTGGATCTTCTTCTGGATCTCACGGCCGAAACCGTCGGAGTACGAAAAGCTGAGCTGGATCTTCAGGCCCCGCGGTGGCAGCGGTGCGCTGACATGCGTTTCGCGGGCGAGCGTGGCGGCGCAGGCCGGCTGCCACTTATCCGGATTGTCGGGGTTGGCCTGGCGAGTACGGCGGAAGCGGTCCAGGTCGTAGACGATGCGCGAGGTCGCATCGTTCAGCAGCCCCACGGCGGCGGCATGCGGATCGTCCGCATCGAAGAAGCCGTCGAGCTGCGCTTGCGTGAGGTGTGCAACGAAGCCGGCGAGCGTGTCGCCTTCCACCTGCGCGGGCGCCGGTTTGCCCATGACCGCGGTGCCCACCACCATGCCCAGCGTATCGAACGCGACTTCGGTGCGGTTCCGGTTCGGATCGCTGACCAGACGCGGCTGCAGGACGCGATAGTCGTTGGCGTAGACGGTCACGCGGTTGCCAAGGGCATCGCGAGTCTCCGTCATCAACAGGTCGTGGGCGTCGAAGTCGACGAAGGCGTGCTGGCCGAACGGGTCGCGGTGGCGGCGCGCCAAGAAGAAGTGGTGCCGGGCCTGCGCCAGTTCGGTAGCGGCACTGTCGTCGGGATTCGCGCTGTAGAAGGATTGCCCCGAGGGCACCCACCAGCGATCATCCGCATCGCTCGCCGGGAAGCGGCCATCCGCCTTGAGAATCCGGCTTCGCAGATAACCGCCCCGGTTGCCGGCCTGGCCACCCAGCACCGCCTCGGGATCCGGCAGCAGAGGCTCGTCGGCCTGCCCCTGGCGTGGACGCTGGAAGATCTGGTCGAGCAAGCCGTCAGTGAAGGCAAGCTTGTAGCTTTCGCCGGGCAAGGCGCGCGATTGCAGCTCACCAAGCGGCAGGAGGCCGCTGAGGTCGTCGCGCCGATAAAGCGTGCGTCGCCCTTCGATGGGGCGACGGCGCCGACTCCCGGCGGCAGTGGCCTCGTAACCGACTTCCGGGGTGGTGAACGTGTGACGCAGGCGGCCGGGAGCGGCGGGATCGGGCTCGACGAAATCGGCGGCCCGGTAGCGACCGGCCGGGCCGGTGGCCGTGTAGCCCGTCAGCTCGAAAGTAATCGCCTCGCAGGACAGCGGATTGCGATGGGCGTCGGACGATCCGATGGCGTTGGTGACGCGGCTCTCCGTGTAGGTGAGCAGCGCCGTTGTCTGGCGGTCGCGATCCCATTGCGTCCACAGCGGCGAGATCCGGCGCCCGTAGCCGATCGCGGCCTGCTTGAGTACGTTGCCGAAGTCATCGACTTCCAGGGTCAGTGCGTGCTGGATGCGCGGATCTGCTGGATTGCGCTCGTAGTGATAACTCAGCGCCTCGTTCACATGGCTGAAAAAGACCGCGTAGAGGTTCGCGCCGCGTTTCTGCAGGGTGCGGACGGTGAAGTTCTGCTCGGTGACGGTATAGGGCGTGCGGGCGCGCTGGATCTGTTGCGGCGTCGCGCCCGGGTGATCCGCGTCGTCGGCATAGACCTCCTGGCGCAGCATGGAGCCTTTGAGCGCACGGCAAGCCTCGCGCTCTTCGTCCGGCGTCAGGTCCGCCGGGGCAGTGGAGTCATCGAGCAAGAGCGGCCGCGCGGCTTCGACGGTCAGTCCGGGCTCACGGAAATACTCGCTTTCGAAGTGGCGCGAGAGGCGTTCCCAACCGAGGTAGACGCCAGTATGGAACCAGGTCTTGGTGTGCACTGGCGGCACATGCGATGCAGCGGCGACGTTGTCTGCCAGAACGCTGCCGTCGGCGACGGCCGCGAACTGTTCCGTGTCCCATTGCTCCACCATGCCGAAGCCGCGGAACTCGCGCTCCACACCGTCGAAATAGCCATGGTGGTAGGCGTAGCGCGTGGCGAAGTGGTTACGGCTGATGTGGTCGTAGGTTTCCACGCGCTCGACCACGTGCACCGGGAAGGGCAGCCGGGTGATCCACGGTTTGCCGTCGCGCTTGTCCTGCAGGTAGAACCTGGTCGAGGGGGCGTAAGCGACGCGCGTTTCCGCGCCAAGATTGTTGACGGTCTTGACCAGCAGATGGGCCTTGAGGCCACCCATCAGGTTGACGTAGCGCATCTGCCGTCGCGCATCGCCCGGCAACGGGGAGGACCAGACCAGGCAGGCGGTGCCGTTGCCGAGCAGGTCGGTCGGGACGATGCTTGCGAGGTCATCGATGCGTGGAAACACCTTCAGCGTGTGCGGCTGGCTCCAGCCGTTGCCGGACTGGTTGAAGTACAGACGCACGCCGTCGCGGTGGAGATAGATGATGTCGGTGGTGCCGCTGCCGTCGATGTCGGCCAGGTGGATACGCGCGTGGTCGAACTGGTCCGGGTTGTCGAACCGGGGCGCGTTGTCCATCGTGACCTTGGCGCCGAAACGGCCATAGCCCAGGTTGGGCCAGTAGCAGGCTTCGCCGTTGCGAATGCGGCAGATGTCGGTGAGGCCGTCGCCGGAGAGGTCGGCCAGGTAGATGGACTCGGTGCCGTCGGAGAAGACGATGCGCGGGCCTCTTTCCTCGTCCAGTTCCTGTGCAACGCGGCGGGCGGGGCCGAAGCCCTCGTCGGCGAGCGACGCATGCCAGACGAAGGCGTCGTCTTCGGTGATGAGCACGTCGGCGCGGCCATCGCCGTCCAGATCGACGAACTTGAGGTTCGGGTCGCGCGGGTCGAGGTTCGGGCGCGAGGTGAACGGGCGGAAGGGCTGCCAGCCCTCTGCGTCGTCATGCTCGTACAAGCCGGGGACGGGACCGTCCATGACAACGACGTCGGGCTGGCCGTCGCCCGCGAGGTCCATGAAGTCCGCCCCGCTGCTCAGGGCCACATTGGGCTTGAGCGCGACGTTTTCGAGCGGCGCGAACGCCGCCGTGCTGGTCAGCGGGCTCAGGTTGCGCTTGTAAAACCAGGCATCGGCCTGCTCGGTGAGGATGCCGGGGATACCTTCGCCGTGCAGATCAGTCCATCGGTAGATGCTGCCGTTTAAGCCAACGGGGAGATTGTCGAGACTCGACGGATCGACTTCCTCGACGGTCTCCTGCACGGTGGGCTTGCTGTATTCGAACTGTACCGGCGGCAGGCTGCGACTGTCGTAGCTGCCATTGTCGCGGCGGTAGCCGGTCTGCGCGACGGCTTCCAGAAAAGTGTAGACGGGATTGAGGGCATCGGTGGCGTTGACTTCGTCCGGGTAAGTGAAGTCGGTCGAGCGCACGAGGCAATTCCGCTCGACGCCGACTTCGCCTGGAAAATGGTGGAACATCAGGACGCGCCGGCAGAGCCGATAGGTACGAACCTCAAACCCTGCGCGGTAGGACGAGAACGGATCCGGTCGTGAGGGCCAATGCCCTGCGTCGTGGGGGGCCGGCGCTTTGGCGTCGTGTTCGCCGTAGTCGAAGACAACCTCGAAGTGCCACGCATCGCTGGCGTCAGGCGCGCCGGCGTCCGGAGGTTCCGGCCAGGCCGCGTCGGCCTTCAATTCTGGAAAGTAGGGAGAGCGATTGCCGTAACGAATGCGCTTCGGATAACGCTGCGCTGAACGGGACCGATGGGTGCGGTTACGTTCGTGGGCCTTGGGCGGGTTGGTCCCGGCCGGATCCTCGAAAACTTTTGCCGAGTCCTCCGCCTTGTAGCCGTAGACGACGACGTTGCCCTTTTCATCGTGACTTTGGCAGATCAGCCAACTGAAGATGCGGCTTGGGTCTGCAGGATCCGCAATACGGCTATCGGCCGTCTTCCCGTACCAAGCGGTGATGTTGTCATGAGTGATGGACCGCCAGAACACATCGGTCGCGTCGGTCGTGTTTGTCCATCGCTCGATGTGCGCAAACAGGCCCTCGATGCGCGGTCGGTAGCGACGGATGCGGAAGATCTGGCCATTTACCGTTCTGGGTGGAAGCACTTCTCGCACCCATTTACCGTTGGCATCCTGAACAAGGACAGGCACCAGATCTTCCGCGCCAGAAACGATGAAAACGTCCGAATCGACAGCGTCGCAATACTGCGGCAATCCCTTGTCGGTCTTGCGCGTGACTGACGGCAGGGAAAGACTCCAGCCGAAGCCGAACGGGCCATTCCCGGCGCCGGAGTCGTAAGAGAGTGATAGTTGAGGCCCGAAACCGGAACGGCCCGGGCTGGTAGCGATCGGCACCGTCATCGATCCCGTCCCGGTCACCGGATTGGCGGCGAACTTCTCGCCAATGCCGCGGATGGCGCCACCGCCCTTGGGAAGCGTTAGTGTAGGCGTGCCGACACCGGGGGCGTTGGCTGTCGCATGCCCGTCGTCTTCACTTCGCCCCTGAAGATTGGCCACGATCCCACCTTTACAGTCGTCTATGTTTTTGTGGCGCTAAGGCCATCGACGATACGTGCGACTGGGTTATATCCCTGTCAAAGGCAAATGGGCAACGGATAGTGTTCGAGGAATGTTGTCCATTTATAGTTGAGGAATGCCGCTTCTAGCAAGGAGCTAGCACTCGCAATCCGGGTGATGAAACCATGACACGAAAAGCACACCTGATTGTCAGGATTGTTCGGTTACACCGCTCTTCTTTCGTTCTTTCATGACGCGATCGGCAAGTATGGCCAAGAACGCTTGGCGGCCACTTTGCGGTGAGTGACTGTTTAGCCCCTGAATACCGCCGTTGACCTCGCGCTTACTCCAATGACCGTTGTGGGTCGGATAGCGCCCGCTGGAAAAGGCGTACACGCAATCTCCCTTCGCTTGCAAGGAGATTGTCATGGAATCCGAGAATGCTGTCGTTTGGTCCTGAGCGGGCAGCGCGCTTACGCTTACTGCGTTGGTCTTCGCAGACCGCCGGCCAGTTTGCGAGGTTGATGCTGTGCCTGTCTGTGTTCGGCAAGATCAACGGTCAACTGCCCGACGTCGTCGGCCACGGGCGATGTAGTTTGCGGCGCAGGATGCTATATAGATAGTCGATTGCCGCAGCAGTTACCAGAGAATTCAGTTCGATGACAACCGCGGCTCACCATCCCCACGTGCTCCGTTGGATCGATGTGGCGCGTGACATCGTTTCCTTAAACGGGTGCTGCGCTTTGGCGTCCAGACGCACCCTATCGCGCTCAAAGGCGCTCGCGGATCCAGCGCAAACGCTCGCGCGGGTAGGGGCCGTAACAGCTCTCGTCTACGAACAGCGCCTGCGCAATTCCGGGGAGCCGCTTGTTCAGCGCTTTTTCGAACCAACCGATGGCAAGGTCGGCGCGCCCCATGCCGAGTGCGACATCGCCCAGCACGCAACACGCCTCGGCAAGCTCAGGATCGAGGCGATACGCGGCCATCGCATAGCGGCGGGACGCATCTAGTTCGAGTATCAACAGCGCGCATGTGGCGGCACCCAACGCGGCAGCGTACCGTCCCCCCCGGAACTCGGCCTGCCGCCAATAACGCACATAGAGGGGAATGGCCTCGGCATGGCGCTTTGCGAGCTTGAGGGCGCGCGCGTGATAGAACACTGTCCGCAAATCGTCGGGATCGTCGCGCAGTGCCGCGGTGCAAAGACGCAGATCACGCTCGACGGCCGATTCCTTGCCCGTCTTGTCCGGTTGGTTGGTCAGCGTGGCGCAGTCCGTCCGGCACGTCGGCTCCCGCAAGGCGATCCATTCGTGCACCCGCCCGTGCCACGTCGACCACGGTTGCTTCTGGAACACTCTCGGAACATACCAGCGCGTTCCGCCCGACAGGATCACCAGTTCGATCGCCTGCAAATCGCGCTTGCCGAGCAAGCGACGCCACTCGGCGCGATCGTGTATCGCCAGCACCTCGTCGGCGTCGATCGACAGGACCCAGCCGTCGCGCGCCATCGCCAGCGCTGCATTGCGCGCTGCGGAAAAGTCGATCAATCTTCCGTGCGCGTCCGCGAGCGCCGGCATCACCTGCACCCTGGCGCCGAATTGCCGCGCGAGATCGACTGTCTCGTCGGTGGAACCGCTATCTACGACGCAGCATGCATCGACCCATGGCATCAGGGACGTCAGGCACCTCGCCAATACGCGCGCTTCGTTATGGACGATCAGGCAGGCGGTCAGCATTGCGTGAGTTACGTGAAATAACGGAATTTCAAAGTTATATCTCCTATAATCGTCGCACGCAGTCATCATGCGCCGATTGCGGTCATGTTGCGGCGCGTCGTGTGTTAACGGGGGTTCCCTTCACATCGTCATGGAAAGGAGCAGACGTGGCAACTACAAAGAAATCCAACAAAGTTTCCGCCGTTAAGTCCACCAGGCCCGCCGCCAAGCGCGGCAAAAGGGCACTGACCATTTCCATCGATCTCGATGCGCTTGAAGAGCTCTACAAGCGGCGCTATGAAATTACGCTGGATGGCGGCGACACGAAAGGCGGATCGATCCGGCGCGCCGACGGCGACACGAAGGGCGGCATCATCATCCGGCCTGCTGAGCAACGCATCAAGACTGCTGCGAAAAGGCCCGCGACGAAAAAGCCAGCCGCGAAAAAGCGCTCCGCGAAAGCCAAGGTGTGACCCATCGCGCACGCAAGCACATCGCATAGATGCGAGGCGCTGCGGCATTAACCGACGCCGGCTGCGCCGCGCTGCGTGCGCGTGCGTGCGCGCGGGATACTTCGTCGATCGGCTGCGGGCAGACTGACTGGCGCCTCGACCCGCGTGACGCACGTATCGCCTGGGGTCCGACATCGCCGGACGACGAAGACCTCGACGTCTCGCGTGACGAGCAGGATGCGCTAATCATCCGGCGCGGATTGCACGCGCGTCGCCCGCTCTATTTTCGCGTCGAGCGCGACAGCATCGAGTGGGATCAGGATCCGATGCGGCTCGCCCGGACGCTCGCGATCAAGTGCGAACCCGACGTCGGCTCGCTGCTGCATCTACTGTGGCGAGGCCGGCAGCGGCCGGGGCATGCGCTCCTGCACGGCATGCAGGCGCTTCAGGTCGGCGAGGCGCTGATATGCGCGCCCGGTACACCGCCCGTCGTCCGGCGTTTCGCATGGCCCCTTCACACCGCTCCGGTATCGCATGATGCGTCTTGCCTTCAGGACGAGGTGCTGTCGCGCCTCCGGGCGTCCGTCGGACACGTCGCCGACGCGGCGCACGACATCGCCCTGTTCCTCTCTGGCGGCATCGACTCGGGATTGCTGGCCGCGCTCCTGCGCGAGCGCCACGCCGTCACCGGCTATACGATCGCCTTCGATGACGACTACGGTCTCAACGAAACCGACTACGCAGCCAGCGTGGCGCGCATCACCGGCATCCGACACCGGATCGTCCGCCTCGACGTCGATCACGCCCGACAACTGCTGGACCGCGTCCTTGCCGCTTCTTTTCCGCTCACGGCGCCCGCCGTCGTGACCCATGCCGCTCTGATCGAAGCGACCGTCGCAGACGGACACGCCGTCGCGGTCTCCGGCCTGGGCGCGGACGAATGCTTCGGCGGCTACCACAAGCCCCTGACGTGTCTCGCGGCCCAGATGCATCATCAGCGCCGGCTCGGCGTCGACCTTCCCGGCTTGTACAACCTGCCGGCCGCGCGCCTGCTCGGTCTCGACGACGTGCTGTTCCTCGGCATCGCTGAATTCTTTTCCCTCGACGAGATGCGGCGCCTGAGCAGGGATCCGCAGGCCGTCGACGCGCTGCTCGCGGACGACATCGCGTTCTATCGGCAGTTGCTCGCGGTCAAGCCCGAGGCGCTGCCGACGGAGGCGATGTCCGCGCACGAGTACGTGTTTCGGATTGGCGAACTGCTGCTGCCGGCGCTCGCCGACAATGCGCTTATGCATGGTGCACGCCTCGATTTCCCATTCCTGCGCCAAGATGTCTACGGCTGGGCGTCAGCGATCGATCCCGGCCTGAGCTATTGGTACGAGGCGGATGCCTGGTGGGCCAAGCGCCTGCTGCGTCAGGTTGCCGGCCGTTACCTGCCGCCGGAGATCGTGATGCGCAAGCGGCAAGTCCTGCTCGCGCCGATCGCGCATTGGCTGTTGGACTCACGGTTTCGCACGCGGGTCCTCGATGAGATCGCCGACTCCGACCTGTGGAGAATCGCGCCACTGACCACGCGATGCCGGACCAGCTTACTGTCGAGGCTGCGCGCCCATGACCATGTCGGAGACGATGGCCGGTGGTACGAACAGCTATGGGTGATCCTGGTTCTGTGCGGCTGGATCAATCGCCACTCGGCATTGAGGTAGGGGAGCGAATCCGTCATGCGCGACGTCGATCTTATCGTGGTGGGCTCCGGCTCGCTGGCTCACGCGGTGCTGATGGGTCTCGCCGGATACGGCGATGCGCCGATGGACGTGATCGCCGCGGCGCGCAACGAGACGGCCGTGCATCACCTGGCGACGCTCGCCAATGCGCTAGGCGGCGAAAGCGCGGGCCGCATTGCCGTGACCCCCGTGGCATGCGACTATTCGCCCGCATCATTGGCGCGCTTGTTCGACGCATATCGGCCGCGCGTCGTGTTGAACCTTGCGTCGATGCAGTCGCCGTGGGCGACGACGCGAGGGTGGCAAAAACTCGTCGCGCGGCTGGGCTACGGTTGCACGCTGCCGTTGCAGGCCGCGATCGCGGACCGCGTATTGCGTGCAGCGACGGCTGCACATCCCGGCACCCATCTATTGAACGGCTGCTATCCGGACCTGACCAATCACGTGCTAACCGCGCGCGGCATTCCGGTCGCGGGAGGGATCGGCAATATCGCCATTGTCGCGTCGATGTTGCGCATTCACACTGATCACGCGCCTCTCTCGTTGCTCGCGCATCACGCGCACGTCGGCGCGATGATCCGCGGCGCATGGGGCAGACTGCCCGCGCCCGCGGTATGGCTGGACGGTCACCATCTGCCGGAACATGAAGCCGCTGCATTGGCCACACCCGTGCGCTTGCCCTCCGACGCTACGCTGAACAGCCTCACGGGTGCGCTCGCCTCGCCGATGCTGCGCGCCATGTCAGGTCGTGCCAACGCATGGCAGGGGCACGCGCCCGGTCTGCACGGACGGCCCGGCGGCTATCCGGTGCGTGCGGACGCCGCAGGCCTCCACCTCGCGCTCCCGCCCGGCATGACACCCGAGCAGGCCGAGCAATTGAACGCATCGTATGCGTTGCACGACGGAGTGACCGTTGAGGACGGGCGCTATGTATTGACCTGCTCGCTCGACGATGAGGAGTGCGCGCTGGATATCCGCTTGCCGGCGGCGCTTGCTGCGTGGCGGGCCGACGCACTCGACGAACAAGTCGCATTGCTGGTGCGCTTGCGCGCGACCCTCGATGCGACGGAAGCCTCAGCTGGCTGACACCGGGCTGCGCATCGTCGCGCGCAAGGCGTCTTCCTCATAGGTCCCGAGCCAATCCCCGCGATCGTAGTTGGCCAGGGCTTGCCGGAACATGCGGTCGCGGCTTTCCCAGCGATCCCGAACGGGTGGATAGTGACGAGTGCGCGCGTCGTCGTCGTGGGATACATGCAGCACGGTACCGCTCTGGCGCCGCGTGAGCCCGGCGCTCAGCGTCAGCCGCGCGATCATGTCCTGGTCCTCCCAGCCCCAGCCCACCAGGTATCCGTTGTAGCCGCCGATACACTCGAAGCCGACGCGACGTACCATCAGCAAGCCCGGTGCCTGCCGTGTGCCGTCCGCTGCATCCTCTTCGTTGTCGATGATCTCAAGCGCCCGTCCGTTGGCAAGACGCAGCTTCAACTGATAGCCGAACATCGCAACCTGACCGGCCTTGCGCGCGTTGCGCACCGTCTCCGTCACGCCCGCGACAGTTCCGAAGGCGCTCGGTTCGGCTTGCAGTTGCCGGATCAGTGCGTCGAGTTGCCCGTCCGGAATGACGATGTCGCAATCGCAAAAGAACAGGAGTGGACGACGTGTGTGCGCGGCACCGATATTCTGGGCACGGGCCTTGTTGAACCAGCCGGATTCGTCCACGTGCACCACCTGGACGTTCGCCGTGTGTCCGGCCATCAGGTCGCGCAGTTGGTCGGCGTCTCCACCGTAATTGACCACGGTGACGCCGCCGTCATGCCGGGCGGCGAGTTGGCACAAGGAGGGAAGCGCCTGTCGCAGCTCGTGCCTCCCTCTCCAGGTCACGACGATATCCAGGCTGAGCGGCTCGAGAGTTGACATGTTGGCTTTCCTTGAGAATCCTTATGTCAGGGCAGTATCGATCCCCATCCGGCAAAGGGCATCGCATCCGAGATGAATAACACTACCGGCAAGCGCGAGACGTCCGACAGGCAACTGGTGCGGCCAGAACTGGCCGATCCCAGTGTAGCACCGCGGGTGCGGGATGCGATATTGACGGGATTGCGCCCCAACGGCGGTGGCCACCTGGGCGGCACCTTGAGCTGCGTCGACATTCTGCTCGCGCTGTTCGCCGTGCGTGCGATGTCCGCGCTCGATTCGACAGGCGATGCCCTGTTGCTGTCGAAAGGGCATGCGAGCATGGCGCTCTACGCGGTGTTGCAGCAGGCCGGCGTCGACCTGGGGCCACTCGGCAGGTTCGGTACCGCCGGCTCACCTTTGCAGGGTCATCCCGATCGTACGCGGCTAGCCAGCGTTGATTTCTCGTCGGGTGCGCTTGGGCAGGGCGTCGCGGTCGGGCTGGGCATGGCGCTCGCGTGCGACGCGCGCCATGTGTGGGTGGTGTTGGGCGACGGGGAATGCCAGGAGGGCATGGTGTGGGAAGCGGCGCTGTTGGCGGCCCGCTACGGTGTACCGAATCTGCACGTGATCGTGGATCTCAACGGGGAACAGGAATGCGGCTGGGCGCACGACACGCGGCTCGATTCCACGCCTTTGCCCGACGCCATCGCCAAATGGCGCGCATTCGGCTGGCGCGCCGACGAGGTTGACGGGCACGACATCGACACATTGGTCGATTTCGTGCATGCCCATGCCGAAGGGCCAGGGCATGGGCCGACCGTCCTGCTGGCGCGCACCATCAAGGGCCACGGCCTCGCGCTCCAGCTCGATCGGTTTCGTCGTCACTGCACCCAATTGTCGGGGGACGAATGGGCGCGCATCGCGGGCTCCGGCCACGCTGTGGATCGATGAGAGGCTTGCCGCATGAAACGACTGGCGATTTCGATTGTCGACGAGCTGCGAAGGAGGGCGGAACAGAACGCCCGTCTCTGGGTGCTCGACGGTGACTTGGGCGACTCCTACGGCTTGTACGATGCGCAGGGGCGGCCCGTGTTCTCCCGCTTCGTTCAGGCCGGCATCGCGGAACAGGCGCTCATCGGTGTCGCAGCCGGACTAGCTGCGAGCGGGCAATGGCCCTGGGTATTCTCGTTCAGCGCATTCCTGTGCCATCGGGGCGCGGATCAAATCCGCACATGCGTCGCATCGCAGAGGCTGCCCGTCGTGATGATCGGCTCGCACGCGGGCGCGGCGAGCGGCACCAATGGCGCGAGCCATGCCAGCCTGTCGGACCTCGGTGTCCTCGCATCGATCGGCGGCGTGGATCTCTGGGCTCCCGCCGATGCCGCCGACGTTGAACTGATCGTCGGGTCACTGGGCGCTTCGCCGCGCCCGGCCTACGTGAGAACGAGCCGCGAACCGGTCGGTGACCTGTGGCTGCCGCCGGGTGTCGTCCGAGGTAACGGCGTGGACGGCGAGACCGTGCTGCTGTCCTGCGGATACGCATCACACTGGGCGCAGGAGGTCGAGCAAGCGCTGGCGGTCGACGGTATGCCGATTCCGTGGCGGCACATCGCGCATGTCTGCGAAACCGTGCTCGCTCAGTGGATCACGAGCCAGCCGCGCCTGCAGGGTATTGTTGTCCTCGAAGACCATGGACCGGCCGGCGGCCTGGCCGACACCGTTCGCAGGATCGCACCGCCAGGCGTGACCGTCCGCGCTCTTTCCTGGCCGTCGGGATGGTATGGCGAATCGGGCGCGATCGCCGACCTGAGACGCGCGCATGGCCTGGACACCGATGCTCTCGTGCGTCGAATCAAGGAATACATGACGTGAAAGCACAAGCGAACCCACGCGGGACCCTCGCGAAAATTCTCGATCCGATATCGATCGATGCGTTCCTGCACGACTCGTTCGGCAAGTGCCCACTCCTGATTCGCGGGCAACCGGGAAAATTCGATTTCCTGATGAAACCGTCACGCATGATCTTCGGATTGGATAAGGTCACCGAGATTCGCTGCGTGTTCGGCGGCTTGAAGCAGGCGACCATCGACCCCGCCGATATCCGGGAGATGTATGAGGCTGGTGCCACCATCTGCGTGACGGACATGCAGCTCGCGCACCGTTCGCTGCGGACGGCGGCCCGCAACGTCCGGCGGGAAATCGGCTTTGCCGGGCGGGTCGATTTCCGCGCGTATCTTTCGCCGCCACTCTCGGGCTTCGATTTTCATTACGACGCGAGAATAGCCACCACGTTGCAACTCGATGGGGAGAAGACCTGGTGGTACGCTACCTCGCCTCATACGTTGTTTCCGACCGAGAATTCAGCGCGTTCCGACATGGCCGCCGTGCACCGAGCCGTTGCGCGGCAGACAATCCGAAAGGTCACGCTTTATCCGGGCGACCTGCTTTGCCTGCCACCCGGCGTGTGGCACAAGGCACGGGCGGGCGCTGGCGGATCGCTCGCGCTGAACATGGCGTTCAATCACAGCGGCGCGACTGTCGGCGACGTCCTGGTCGATGCGCTGAAAGCGTCGCTCGCCGGCATGCCTGACGCCATGCGACCGTTCGTGACCGGGGCGAACCGTGCCGGCGCTGCCCAGCTCGAAACGCATGTCGCGACCTGTCTCGCCGCGCTGCGAGACACGCTGGCTTCGCTTGACGACAAGCGCATCGTGTCGCGCCTCGCAAGCGTCGTGGAGCAGGCCGGACGTACTTGACCGAGTGGCCTTCGATGCGCGACGCTCCAATCGCCCCAGATCGTCTGAACGCCACGCTGGTCCTCGTCGCGGATGCGATGCGCATCGCCCATTCCGGCTCGACGCTCTGGGATCACCTGCTGGGGACCTACGAGGTGCTGTCGGGGTGGGGCGCCGATCCTGACACCCGTCTCGCCGGCCTGATTCACAGCATCTACTCGACCCAGTACTTTCACCATCGCGTCGTGGAGCCGGGCGAACGCGTTCGAGTTGCGATGGTGGTCGGCCAACGCGTCGAGGCACTCGCACATGCATTTTGCGTCCTCGATCGTGATAGCCTTCGTCGGACGTCCGCACGCCTTGATTTCGAGCCGATCCGTAAGCCTTTACGGATACGGACTCACACGGGCGACGGTGAACTGCGTGTGTCGGTCCCGCAGTGCCGGGCTTTGCGGCTTCTCGATCTCGCCAACGAAGCCGAGCAGCGCAGAAGCCTGTTCGTAATGGACGGGCTGTGGCTTTCCCACGTGTGTGAAGGATTTCAAAGCATCGGATTCGTGCCGCGATCATTCATCCGTGCGCCTGCCATCAGCCATGTACAGGAACGCCGGTTGACCACGCTGTATAAGCAGGCGCTCGCCGCTCCCTGCAGCCACGCTCCGCAAGCGTTCAGGGTCTGCATTCAGCTCGTTCCAGAATGTGCGGAGCCGAGGTTCCTGCTGGCCGCCTTGCGACTGCAGGCTGGTGATTTTCATGCCGGCTATATGGAGGCTTCGACCGGAATCGCAAATCTGGATGGCTGGGGCGCCCCATGGGATGCGCGGATTCCCGTTCAAGGGTGGCGGTTTCTGGGCGAGCAGCTCACGATGGCTGCTCGCGCAACCAACCGCAATGTGCCCGACATCTATCGGCAGATCCTGCATCGTATCCGTCAATGAGCCCGCATATGTTTTTAACACCGCCCCTATGTGATAGTACGCCCGCGTTGCCTCGAAGTAGCTGAAGGTCGATTCCGTCTGCGTGAAGTGCAGCATCATCAATCGGCCTGTCGCGTCGTCCACATACACCAGCAGCGTGCAGGCCGGTGCCGTTTCTCGAACCATCGATGATCGCTGCCGTCGATCTGGATCGGTTCGACCAGGCACGCCCGACGCGCTCGCGGCTGGTGGACCTTCGGCGGACGCCGCCGACGCGGAATCCAGAGTCCAGCCTCCGTCATCAGCTTCCGGACCGTTTCCTTGGCCAGCCGAATGCCGTGGCACTCCCAAAGCTTCTCGCAGGCCAGCGTCGGCCCAAAATCGGCGTAGCGATCGCGGATGATCGTCAGCGCCCGGTCGCAGTTCCTGGATCCAGTCGGCGGTTGCCGGGCTTCGCCCGGTGTCCCGACACCAATCCCACCGGGCCGGACGGCTTACGCGGCACGAAAGCGGACATTTCAATCTAGCCGCTACACACCAATTGTCCCCGCTAAGGAAACACTGATTTAACCAACTCGGCGGTCATCGCTGACGTAGCCGAGAACGTTGTAGAAGGCAGTTCACGGAACGGACCCTCGATGATGAAGCGGCAGATGAGCTTTGCGGAAGCGGAAAGCGCGGGCAAGAAGCGCGTGACCCGGCGTCAGCGTTTCCTGGACGAGATGGAGAAGCTCGTGCCGTGGTCGCGGTTGCTGACGGCGATCGAGCCGTACTACCCGAAGGGTGAGCGCGGCCGTCCGCCGATAGGTCTGGAGCGGATGCTTCGAATCTATTTCCTGCAGCAGTGGTACGGCCTGTCGGACGAAGGTCTGGAAGACACGCTGTACGACAGCATCGCGATGCGTGCCTTCGCGGGAATCGATCTGGCTGTCGAGAATGTGCCGGATGCGACCACGCTGCTGAAGTTCCGGCGCCTGCTGCTCGAGCATGACCTGACGCGCAAGCTGTTCGATGAGATCGGTATCTCGCTGTGCGAACGCGGGCTGATGATGAAGGAAGGTACCTTGGTCGACGCGACGATCATCGAAGCGCCGTCGTCGACCAAGAACGCCGAGAAGAGCCGCGACCCGGAGATGCATCAGACGAAGAAAGGAAACGCCTGGCACTTTGGGATGAAGGCCCATCTCGGGGTCGACGCCGATTCGGGACTGGTTCACAGCGTGGTGGGCACGGCGGCCAACGTGTCCGACGTTTCGCAGGCTCACGCCCTGCTGCACGGGCATGAAGATGAAGCGTTCGGCGATGCGGGCTACATCGGTGTGGACAAACGCGACGAAATGAAGGGCAAGCCGGTGAAATGGCGTGTGGCGGCCAAGCGCGGAAAGATCAAGGCGATGCAGGACGGTCCGCTGAAGGATCTCGTGACCGCGGTCGAGCGAACCAAGGCGCAAATCCGCGCGCGGGTCGAGCATCCGTTTCATATCGTCAAGAACCTGTTCCGTTATCGCAAGGTGCGCTACAAGGGACTGTCCAAGAACACGGCGCAGCTGTTCAGTCTGTTCGCTCTGGCGAACCTCGTGATCGCGCGAAACCGGCTGCGGTCGGTTCATGGGAGCAGACCGTCATGTGTGTGAAAAATGCGGAAAATGAGGCGCATCCTCGCGTCAAATTCCCCCGAATTGGGGGCGCTTTGCTTCATTGTCCGAAATTTCATCGCCAGCGCCGCCGACAACCTCGCGGCATAGCCTATTGATCAGCGATTCCTTAATTTCTCCGGAAATCTGTCGAAAATGTAAGGCGTCACAATCCGAAATCGCGAACTGATTATTCCAGTTGCTGTGCGGGGTTTTATTTGGCAGGATTTTCATCACGTTGCCCGGCCTTAAAAAAACAAAGCGGTCGATAATTCAACTAGCGTAAATGACACGTTCCGGATGAGCAGCGGTTTGACGGAAAGATGACAAAAAAAGTGGTGAGGCGGCGAACAGGCGACATCGTTCGCAATTGGTGAATCAATCGCTTGCCCGGCAGCGTCGATGCATCACTCCATCGATCCGGGTGAATCCGACACGGGGCGGTCATGGCGATACTCAAGAACGATTCTTCCGGGGAAGCGTGCCTGCTGCGCGCGTATCACGTGTTCGGCCGCGATGCCGCCCGCTGCGACACGGTCATCCGGGACGCATCGGTGTCGCGGGTCCACGCCCATATTCGCTGGAGCGGCGGGCTGTGGGAACTGCACGATCACAGCAGCAACGGCACGTCGGTATCGGGCGTGCCGTTGCGCGACGGCGAACACGCGGTGCTGCAACCGGGCGACGTGATCCGGTTCGGCCGGGCCGGGATCGCGCCGTGGCGCGTCGATGCGCTCGACGATCCGGCAGATACGCTGTGGCCGATACGCGGCGCCGCGCCGCCGATCGTGCTTGCGCCGCGCCAGATCCTGCCTGCCCGTGCCGCGCAGCCGGTCACGATCGTCCGGTCGGCGGCCGGCGAATGGCTGTGCGACGACACGTTGCCGGCGCGCGCGCTCCATGACGGCGATGAAGTGTCGACCGGCGATTGCACGTGGCGCGTGACGCTCGTGAGCCACGGCTCGACGATGATGCTCGCCGCACCGGCCGATCCTGCCGTACCGGCGCAACTGCTCGAATTCTTCGTCAGCCGCAACGAAGAGCACGTGCGCATGCTGCTGCACGTGCGCGGCGGCGTGGTCGATCTCGGCGAACGGGCGCATCACTACAGCCTCGTCACGCTTGCGCGCGCCCGCTCGGCCGACATGCAGGCCGGCTACGACGCCGCCTCGCAAGGCTGGATCGACCTCGGCCGGCTGGCGCACATGCTCGGTATCGATACGTCCCATGTCAACGTGCAGATTCACCGCGCGCGGAGCCAGTTCGCGGCGTTGCCGGGGCTCGACGCAAGCCAGCTCGTCGAGCGGCGGCGCGGCAGCGTCCGCTTCGGCGATATTCCGTTCCGCATCATGCGCGGCGAGCATCTCGAATGCCAGTCCGTGCCGGGCGTCGTGCTGCGGCTCGGCGCGCATCGTCCCGCGTCGGGCCCGGTCGTTCATTTGTCGTGAACGCGGGAGAACAGGCCATGTTGCCGACCGTGCCCCGCACGCCCGTCGTGCCGGGAATGCCCGAATCGCGACAGCCCGTCGCACCTTTCGCCGAGCTTGCCGGCAGGCGGCACTACCGGCTCGGCCCGCTGCTCGGCGAAGGCGGCAACGGCGTGGTGTTTCGCGCGACCTGCGCAGAGACGGGCCAAGCGGTCGCGGTCAAGCTGATGCGCGACGATGCCGCGCGGACCGTGGCGCAGCGCGCGCACCAGCGTGCGCGCTTTCGGCGCGAGACGAGCCTGTGCGAAGCGCTGCGGCACCCGAACATCGTGGCGCTGCTGGACCAGGGGGAAGCGCCGGACGGTCGGCTGTTCGCGGTATTCGAACTGGTGCAGGGCCGGACCGTGCGCGACCGGCTCGCGGCGGAGGGGCCGCTGTCGGCCGTCGACACCGGGCGCCTGATGACGGAAGTGCTCGATGCGCTCGCGGCCGCGCATCGGCGCGGCATCGTGCATCGCGACCTGAAACCGCAGAACATCGTGATCGCGATGGCCGATGACGGGCCGCACGCGAAGCTCCTCGATTTCGGCATCGGCGCACTGCTGCCCGGCGCGGAAGACATTACGCGCGAGACCGCGACGCTGGCGACCGAAGTGCTTGGCTCGCCGTCCTATTGCGCACCCGAGCAATTGCGCAACGAGCCGCCGACGCCGAGAAGCGACCTCTATGCATGGGGCCTGGTCGTGATCGAATGCCTGACGGGCGATGTCGTCATGCACGGCACAAGCGTGGCCGACATTCTCTATCAGCAGCTCAGCCCGGTGGATGTCGCGCTCCCGCCGTCGATCGCGTCGCATCCGCTCGGCTCGGTGCTGCGGCGCGCGTTGAACAAGAATCCGGAGCAGCGCGCCGCGTCGGCCGACGAACTGGCGGAGCAGTTCCGCGCGCTGAACTTCGCGGCGCTCGTCGGCCAGTTCGACGCCAGCCGTACAAGCCGTGCAAGCCGGCAGATGCACCCGCACCCGCTCGCGCCGCGCGGCGATACGATCGCGGCGGCCGGCGAGTACCGGCAGGTCACCACGCTGTGCTGTTGCGTGGCGATTGCCGGGGAGGGCAGGCAACGCCACGCGGGAACCGATCATGGTGACCTGCTCGACGGCTACCAGGAGCAATGGCTGACAAAGTGCGCCGACATCGCCGTCGGTTATGGCGCGCACGCGGGCGGGCGGCTCGGCGACACGCTGCTGTTCCATTTCGGGCTGCAGGGCGACATCGACCGGCCCGCCCGCCGCGCGGCGCGCGCGGCGCTCGACATGGTGCGGGCGGCCGAGCGCGCGCGGTTGCCGGTGCCGGCGGCGGCCGGCGGCATCGGTGCCGGCGACGGCTGGCGCGTCGAAGTGGCCGCCGCGATTCACGTCGGGCAGGTGCTCGCGCACGCATCGCACATGTCGGGCGTATCGACGCCCGCCGCGGCGTCACGATTGCTGAGGCTGGCCGGACCCGGCCAGATCCTGATCAGCGACGATGCGCGGCTCGCGCTCGAACGGCATGCCGACCATCGGCCGACCGCGTTGCGGCTGGCGCGCGCGGGCCTCCTGCCGCAGCCGGTTCATGAATTGTTCGGCGAACGGCGCGCCGATACGCCGTTCGATTCGCTCGACACCGGCGTGCGGGCGCCGATGGTCGGCCGCGCGCGCGAACTCGACGCGCTGTTGCGCGCGTGGCAGGAGACGCTCGCACGATATCGTCGCGCGATGCGCGGCGAGCCTGCGCCGCACGGCGTGCCGCGGCTCGTCGTCGGCGAAGCGGGAATCGGCAAGTCGCGGCTCGTGCACGAGCTGTGCGAGGCCGTGCGGAGCCAGGGCCACGCGTTCGCGCATTGCGGGTGCCTGCCGGAACGCGAGAATCATGCGCTGTTTCCGATCCTGCGGTTCATCGGCGCGCACTGGCAAATCGACGCCGACAGTCCGGCCGGCGGTGCGCTCGAGGCGATCGAAACGATGATCGCGCCGCTCGAGTGCGATCATGCGGCGGCCCGTGCCGCGCTCGCGACCTGGCTGGGGCTGCCCTGCGACGCGAAGGGGTTCCTGTGGTCGAGCGCACGTGAACGGCACGCGCTGTTCGACGTCCTCGAGCAATTGATCGTGTCGCTCGGCAACGGCGCGCCGTTGCTGCTCGTCGTCGAGGACGTCCAGTGGATCGACCGCTCAACCGAGGATTTTCTCGCGTACCTGCAGCGCTCGCCGCGCGCGGCCGCGCTCGCCGTCGTATACACGTCACGCCCCGACAAGCTTGGGCGCTGGCGCGGCGCGACCGAGCGCCTGGTGCTGCGCCGCCTGCCGCGCGACGACGCGCAGCGCCTGATGTCGGCGTACCTGGGGCCGGGCGCGGCGGATCCTGCCTGGCTCGACCAGCTTGCCCGTCGCACGGCGGGCATCCCGTTGTTCATCGAGGCCGTCGCGCGCGAGCTGACGACGAGCGGCGCGGACGATTCGCTCGCGGGGCAGCGGGCCACGGATCCCTTTCCGCTTCCGCTGAGTCTCGGCGGCATGCTCGGTCTCGCGTTCGACCGGATCGACGACGCGCGCGACACCGCGCAGCTCGCCGCGACCATCGGGCTCGAGGTGGATGCGCAACTGCTCGCCGACGCGTCGCCGCACGATCGGGCCACGCTCGACGGACATCTGCGGCTGCTGCTCGAAGAGCGGATCGTGTACGCGCAGCACCGGCGCGATCGTGTGTTCTATGCGTTCCGCCACGCGTTGATCCGCGACGCGGCCTATGAATCGATGCCGCCCGCCGTGCGGCGCGGCAACCATGCGCGTGTCGGCCGCGCGCTGATCGCGGAAGCCGATCGGGGCGCCGGTGCGCACACGTTCGGTGTCGCCGGACACTTCGCGCGCGCGGGCGCCCTGGCCGACGCGATCGCGCACGGCATCGATGCGGCGCGCCGCGCTCTCGAGGGTGCGCGGTACGACGACGCGATCCGCTACGGGCAAGCCGTATTCGAATGGCTCGGCAACGCCGACTACGCACAGCGCGAACTCGACAGCGCGCGCATCCGCACGACGTTGACGCACGCGACGATGGCACGGTTCGGCTGGGCGGACCCACAGGTGCGCGAGCATGCGGAGCAGTTGCTGAAACAGGTGCAGACGCTCGACGACCCGGAGCTCGAGACCAGCGCGCTATGGACCTTGTCGACCTACTACCACGTCGCGGGAGACCGTCCCACCGTGCGCGGGATCGGCTTGCGGCTCGACGCGCTCGCGACCGAGCGCGGCGATGCCGGGGTTCAGGTCGCGGCGGACGCGATGCGCGGCATGAGCCTGTGGGTCGACGGCCACTATGCGCGCGCCCGCGCCGCGTTCGATGCGGTGCTGGCGGGCTACGACGTGCGGCGCGATTCGCACCATCGGCGCATCCTCGGCCTCGATACGCGTGCGTGGACGATGGCGTCGCTTGCGAGCGTGCGCTGGTGCATGGACGACGATCCGCGGGCCGCGCTCGCGATGGCGCATGACGCGGTGTATTGCGCAACCTGCCTCGATCATTTGCCGACGCTCGGCGTCACGATGATGTACCTCGCGCGCACGTACCAGCTCGCGGGCGATCGCGACGCGGCGCTCGCGCTGTCGGAAGCGATTCTGCGCCTGTCGGAGATTCACCGGCTGCGCGCGGTCGGGCACTACGCGGCGATCATTCGCGCATGGGCGCACGGGGATCGCGCCGGTGTCGTCGAGCATCTCGATGCGCAGCGGCAGTCGGGCGGACTGCTCGGGCTGACCTACTACGCGTCACTGCTGGCGGAGCTGGATGCCGCGCGAGGCGAGCCCGGCGCCGCGCTTGCCCGGATCGAGGAATGTCTCGCGTGGTGCGAGTCGACCGGGGAGCGCTATTACGAAGCGCAACTGCTGATGAAGAAATGCGAGTACTTGCGCCAGGCCGATCCGCGATACGGCGGCGTGGCCGCGCTGGACGCGTGCCGGCGTGCAGTCGAAATTGCAACAACGGCAGGCATGGGCCGCATCGCCAGGCTCGCTGCAGCGCTGTTGCAGTCGTTGCCGTAGGTGGTTCCATTCGTCAATCAGGAGAACAGAGAGATGAGCAAGGATCTTCGATTACCGACGTACGAGCAGTTTCTCGAATACCGCGCAACCGTCATCCGGGCAATCGCGCTGGCGTGGCATTCGCCGGCGTTTCTCGACGAGCTCGAGGCCGACCCGGTCGAGGCGCTGCGCGAGCATTTCGACTATCACTTTCCGTTCCGGCTCGACTTGAAGGTGCAGCCGAAATCGTCCGAGTGGACGCCGACCGTCAATGGCGACTGGACGGCCGGCCGGAGAAACAAGCTCACGCTGTACCTGCCGCCCGCGCCGGCGGACAAGGCGCAATTCGCGCAGGCGCTGGCCGCCTACAACGCGAACCACATCACCATCATGGAATGACCGCGGGGAAACCGACATGGCAAACAACAACGCGAATCCGACGCTCGAATCGATGCTGGAGTTCCAGAAGGTCTATCTGCGCGCGATCGCGCTCTCGTGGCGGAACCCGGAATTCAAGGACGAGCTGCTGGAGAGGCCGCTGGAGACGCTCGCGAAATACTTCGGTTACCAGTGCCCGTGGATCGTCGACATCGAGGTCGTCAAGACATCCGGCGATCACGGCTGGAAGAACCACGGTAACGGTGGCGGGAGCTGGCACCTGCCGCGCAACGTGATGACGGTCGGCATACCGGAGCAACCGTTGAACCTGGACGAGGAGGCCGTTGCGCTCGCGGCCTACTGCGACGCCGGGCCGAGTTACCTGTTCACCTGCTGCTGACGCGGCGCGGTCGCGCCTGCACCGTCGCGCGGCCCCGGGGCCGCGCGACGTTCGTTTACCCGCCGTATGGAACCCCACGATGCTCGATGACCTTTCGCGCGTGTTGCGCTTCAAACCGCATTTGCTCGTGCTCGATGCCGGGCCCGAGACCCTGTTCGTCGTCGATGAATTCAAGCGCGTGATGCTGTCCGGCGCGATCTTCGTGCAGATCGCGGCGTGCCTGCGGGCGCGGATGACGATCGCGGAGATCGTGACGTCGCTTGCCGGTGCGTTCGGCGAATGGGACGTGCTCGCGCGTCTCGATCAACTGGTGCGTCGCGGGTACGTGCGCGCGGATCTGCCGCACGACGACGATACGGCGCGCGGCTTCTTCGAGCGTGCCGGGCTCGATGGCGACGCGGCCTGCGCGCACGTCGCGCAATTGCGTGTCGCGATCGAGCGGTTCGGCGCGGACGATACGGCGCTCAGGCGCGCGCTCGACGCGGCCGGCATCGACGTCGCGACGGAGGCCGGGCTGACCGTCGCGATCGCCGATACGCACGATCGCGACGATCTCGCCGCGTGCGCCGCCCGCGTCGCGGCGCGAGGCGGGGCGTTGCTCGTCGTGACGACGGGTGGCGTACAGACGCTGATCGGGCCGTTGCTGGCCGGCGGCGACGCGCTCGCCGACGCGCCGTGCATCGAATGCGTGCGCTACTGGATTCGCATCAACCGGCCGGTCGAAGCGCTGCTTGCGCGCCATCACGGCAGCGACGCGGTGCGTCTGCCACAGGCTGCGTCGCGAGCCGCCGCCGCCGCCGCCGCGGCGCTCGTGGCGGCGACGGTCGAGCAGGTCGCGGTCAACCCCGCGGCATCGGAACGGGCGCAGACCCATATCCTTGCGCAGCGCATCGACACGCTGGCCGCCGAGCGACACCGCGTGCTGAAGCGTCCGCAATGCCCGTGCTGCGGCAATCCCGAATGGATGCGCGAACAGGCGGCGCGCGCGCCGCGTCTCGCCGCTCACGAACCGCTGGCGCGTGCCGACGGCGGCTACCGCACCGCCGATGCGCAACAGGTGTTCGCGCGTCATGCCCATCTCGTCTCGCCGGTCAGCGGAGCGATCGCTTACCTGCACCCGATGCCGAAGCGGCATGCGGGTCTGCGCAAGGTCTATGCGTCGGGCTTTCTCGTGTGCCCGGCGGCCGTACCGGGCAGCAACCGCTTCGACAGGATCTGCTCCGGCAAGGGCCGCACCGACGATCAGGCCCGCGCGAGCGCGCTGTGCGAGGCGCTCGAGCGATTCAGCAGCGTGTATCAGGGGGACGAGGCGACGTTTGCGGGAAGCATCGACAGCCTGCTCGCCGATCCCGCATGCGACGCCGCCCCGATCCACGTGAACGACCTCCAGCAGTTCAGTGAACGGCAATTCGACGCGCGCGAGGCGATCAACACGTTGACCGGCGATGTTCGAAAACAGGTGCCGCCGCGCTTCACGGCGCGCGACGTCATCGACTGGACACCGGCCTGGTCGCTCGTGACCGGCCGGCGCCACCTCGTGCCGCTGAGCTACTGCTATGCGGAAACGCCGGACAGCGCGCGGGCGCCTGCCGCCTGCGTGCACAACCCCAACGGCTGCGCGGCGGGATCGAGCGTCGACGAGGCGATCCTGCAAGGCATGCTCGAATTGATCGAGCGCGATGCGGTCGCGATCTGGTGGTACAACCGGATCGCGCGCCCCGGCATCGAACTGTCGAGTTTCGACGATCCGTATTTCGATGCGCTCGTACGCGAATACGCGACGTTCGGATGGCGTTTGTGGGCGCTCGACATCACTACCGACCTCGGCGTGCCGACCGTGGCCGCGCTGGCGGAAAATCCGCAGGACGGGCGCTTCTCGATCGGCTTCGGCTGCCATCCGGACGGTGCCATCGCCGTGCAGCGGGCGCTGACCGAAGTCAACCAGTTGCTCGATGTCGCCGCGGATGCCCCGCACCCGTGGGATCGCGACAAGCTGGCGGACACCGGATTCCTGTATCCGGCTGCCGATCTGCCCCGCACGACCCGCTCGACGTGGCAACCGGTCGGTGCCGCGTCGCTGCCGGCTGCGATCGCGCAGGGTGTCGGACGCATTGCGGCGGCCGGCATGGACGTGCTCGTCGTCGACAAGACGCGGCCCGACCTCGGCCTGTCCGTCGTGCAGGTGATCGCGCCGGGCCTGTGTCATTTCTGGCCGCGCTTCGGCGCACAACGGCTCTATTCGGTTCCCGTTCGACTAGGGTGGCGTGAGCAGCCGCGCCGCGAGACGGAGTTGAACGAGGCGCTGCTGTTTCTCTGACGCGTCGATCGCCGCGGCAGGACGGCCGGGAGGCCGGGCACCGCATCGACCGCAGCCGCGTGGCAGCCTCGGCCGGCTTGGCCGAGTGCTGCCGCGCGCTGCTGTCGCCATACCGGCGCGTGCCGCGACGACCGACCGGCGTTACGCAAGCGCCTGGGCGGGCAGGCGCTTCGCGACGGCCTCGTCGGACTTCAGCGACGCGGCCAGATGCAGCGCGGTCGTCGTCATGCCGCCCAGGCCGACGATCACGAGCAGCGCGAGAAGCGAGATGCCCTCGGTCGCGGTGACCACCGCCTTGACGCCGAGGAAGCGGAACACCTGGCCGGTGATCGTGTCGACGAACGCCTCCGCCGCCTCGACGCCGTCCAGCTCCTCGCCGCTCTTCACGGCCCACACGATCGTCAGGGCCAGCCGCGCGCAGCCCCACAGGTTGACCGTGACCTGATCCACTTCCGCGGGGATCTTGTATTTCTTGCCGGCGATCTTGAGCGCCGCGGCCCGGCCATATCCGACGACGGTGTTCAACAGCCACAGCAGGTTGTTGAGCCCCTTGCCGTCATTGCACGAGAAGCCGCCCGCATCGCTCGCGATCATCCACGGCACGCTGAAGAAGGCGGAGCCGAAGCCCATGAACAGCGAGCCGGTGCTGATCGCCTCGACCTCGACCTCCTCGGTCTGCAGCGCGATCTCGATGGTGTCGAGAATCGTCGCGGCAAAGATGCAGACCGATGCCGATACGCCGAAGAAGATCGCGATGGCCGATTTCTGCTCGGCGCTGACCATCAGCGAAACGTCGGACTTCGGCGCGATCCCGCTTTGTTCGGCGAGCCACTGCGCGGTGAACGACGACTTGAAGCGGGTGACGCTCGCGGCGTCGGGGAACGGCGCTTCATGCTTCACCAGCTTGTACAGCAACGTGGCGGGGATGGCGACGACGTACGAGAACAGGTCGCGCACCTTGAAGCTCAGCGACGAGCCGGTGATCAGCTTGTAAAGCTGCGACACGAACGGGATTTCCCACTCCGTGTCGAACAGGTCCTTGACCGCGCCGATCACGTCGGCGACCAGGTCGAGAATCGTCAGGACCAGGCCCTTGGCCGCGCTCAGCGCAAACTGGGTGACGGCTTCCATCACCTTGACCGTGCCGGCGAACAGCAGGTCGAGCACGCGATCGGGCGTGCGGCCGATCTGCTCGAAGTACGTGGCGGCGTCGTGGAACGCGTTCTTGCCCTGGCCGAACTCGAAGTTGTCGGCGACTTCCTTCAATTTTTCGCACAGGCCCTGGAGCGGGTCGGCGGCGAGGGCCGGCGCGTCGCCCCGGGCCAGCACGCGCGTCGATTTGTAGTTGTCCGAAAACGCGTTGAGCAGCACGTTGTGGCTGGTCGACTCGCCGATGCGCGGGTCGGGACGATCGACGTCGTCCGCGTACTGGCCGATCCCGAGCTTCGGGTCGAGTTGCGCGAGGAACGTGTTGACGGCCTTGTCGATCTCCGTCTGCAGGTGGTCGAAGCCGGCCGCCACCTGGCCTTTCACGGCATCGACCGCCAGCAGCAGATAGTCGAAGGTCGCGTCGAACGTATGGCGGGTCGCCTCCGCCGAGCGCTTGATGTCGCCCCATGCGAAGAAGAACGCCAGCCACTCGTACAGTTCCTTGAAGAACACCTTGAGCTTGTTCCAGATGCCCTCGACGATGTCGAACGCCTGCTGGAACAGTTTGATGGTCTTGTCGATCAGGTACGTAACGCCATCGATGAGGAAATTGAAGACGACCTTGATCTCGTTGACGAGGCGCGTGACGGGATCGACGATGGTCGTCACGACGAATTCCTTCAGGCCATCGACGATGCGGCCGACGCCGTTCTTGATCGCGTTCCAGATGTCGCCCCAGTCGATGCCGAGGAAGCCGGCGTTCGCCAGGGTTTCATCTCCGGACGACGCGAGCGCGCGGGAACGCAGCAGGTAGGCGCCGGCCTGGTCGGCGCTCAGGTCGTCGTAGCGCACGCCGGTATCGGTGAACGACACCCGCCAGTGCTGGGCCGGCACGTCTTCCGGCACGAGCGCGAACGGATCGGCCGTGCCGCGCGTCGTATGCCGCAGCCCGACGAGCGAGCGGTTGGCGCCGAGGTAGCGCAGGCTCCGGGCCGCCGCATTCGCCGGCATGCCGAACGACATCGACTGGCGCATGATCTTCGCCACGTTCTCGGCGTTTTCGCGGGTCCGGAGATCGCCGGCCAGCAGGTAGGCGCCGGAGGCGGTCTTCGCGTTCCAGACGGCATCGGTGTCGACCGCGTGCATCTTCTCCTGCAGCGCGCCGTTCGGCTCCACGGTGACGCCTTCGCCCGGCTGCATGAACTGCGTGCGGACGTGGTAGCTGGGGCTCGCGAGGCTGTTGGTGAAGCGCTCGATCACCACCTTGCCGCCGCCGCCCGACAGCACCGGGATCGTGTAGTCCGGGTTGGCCTGGTAGTACAGGCCGTTGATGCGCAGCGGCACCATCGACGCGGCATCGATCTGCACCCGGGCGTTGACGGCGAGCTGCCCGGCGTCGTCCAGCACCGTGATCTCGGTGGCATGGGTCGGCACCGACGTCATCTCGCCCGTGCCCTGCAGGCGGATTTCCTCGTTGGTCCACTGGGTCGTCTTCGGGTCCTGCCAGAAGCGATACAGCTTGCTGTCCGACGACACGGAATACGCTTCCGAGTAACCTGCGGCGTTGCGGCCGACGGTGAATTTCGTGTTGGGCACCGGGTTGCCGAGTTCGAACAGGCTCGACCAGCTCACCTTGTTGAGCCCGCTGCTGATCTGCCGCGTATGGTAGAGCCGCTGATCCTTGCCGATCGCGAAGACCTCGAGCAGGCCGCCCGCGTTGATCACGGCCCGCAGGCCCGTGACCGGGGCCGCGTTGCTGACCAGCACCCAGTCGTCGAACTGGATGCCCGACGTGCTGTACTTCTTCTCGCGCTTTTGCCAGATGCCGAAGTCGGTATCGACGATGAAGATGTTCAGGCGCTTCTCCTGGTCGCTCACGACGGCGAGGTCGATCGCCTTCTTGTAGCCGAGCGTCGTGAAGTAGGAGAAGCGGAAGTCGCTCTGCGCGAACAGCACGGCGTTGTCCGGGCCGATGGCGAACAGCGACTGCTGCACCGGATCGTTCGCGCACATCGCGATGCGCTTGACCGTGGCGTTGTCCGGGCTGTCCTGGCTCTTGCGGACCGGTACCCATTCGGTCGATCCCCAGGTCCCGTCCGGCCTCAGGTAGCTGCTGCCGACTTCGTCGTTGTCGAGCACGACGTTGACGTAGACGTTGCCGAAATTCCGGGTCGACAGCATCTGCTTGAGCGGGCGTTTCGCGCCGGCGGGCTGGCAGTCGGCCTGCGCGTAGCGGCCGTCCTTCCATTGACTCAGCGTCAGCTTGCCGTTGGCGGCGATGCCGAGGAGGTTGGGGTTGTCGTAATCGCTGCTGCGCGCGAGGTACGGGCTGATCTGGCTCGCGGTGACGCCCAGGTCGGCTTCGGTCCAGCCGGTGTCCGACTGGTTGTCCGCGCGGATCCGGTAGACCTTCTGCGCGGTGCCGGACGAATAGATATCGAGGCGCCCGGCGGAATTGAGGAACGTCGAGATGTCGCTCGCGCCGGTGACCGGGCGGATGATCTCGTAGCTTTCCATCAGACGGGTGCTGACCTGCAGGCCCGATTTCGGATCGGGTGCGTTGCCGTAGAGCGAAGCGGACAGCGACGGCGGGACGGTATGGACGCCAGGCATGGGATCTCTCCAGTGAAAGGGTGGGCGGTGACGGCTAGGGCGTGCCGCGCGTGAGCGTGCGCGCCGTTTGCAACAGGGGCGCTGTCCAGAGCCAGCGCAGGTCGGTGGACGAGAAGACCGTGGCCTGCGCGCCGGCGTGCGGGGCGAGCATCCCGGCCAGCTGCGCGGCCGCGTGCGCAAAGCCGGCGACCCCGTGCCGAGCGCCGCGGCGCAGCGCATGCACCAGTTCCCACAGGTCGGGGTAAAAGGCGGTCAGCCGTGCGCGATGCGCGGGGTTCGCCGCGACGAACGCGATGGCGTCCAGCACAGTGTCGCGCGCCGCCCGGCAGGCGGCGTGGCCGGTGCCGCCGAGCGCGGTCAGCGCCGTCGCGACGTTCGCGTTCACGCATGCATCCACCGGATTGGGGACCGCACGGCGGTCGAGCCAGGTCCGGCACGCCCCCTGCGCCACCCACGGATCGACGGACTCCGGGCGGTAGTGCAGCCGCCACGGATGCAGCGCACGGTCCAGCGCGTCGACGGCCTGGGCCGCGGTGCGTCGCCCGAAGTGGACGAGCAGCGTCAGCGCGAGCGCGGTGTCGTCGGCGTCCGCGGGCAGGTCGGCGCCGAGCCAGGACGGCATCCGGCCGGGCGGGTAGAAATGGAACGCGTCCGGGCAGGTGGCCGATGCGCAGCTTTCGATGAAGTCGAGGCCGCGGGCGATCGCGCGATCGGCCGTCCCGGCCGGCAGGCGCGACAGCGCGTCGAGGACCAAAGCCGTGACGAAGGCGTTCTCGTCCGTGTAGCGCCGGTCGCCGACGGTCACGCGCGACGGGAACGCCCCGCTTGCCGCCTGGGCGGCGAGGAGCGCATCGAACGCGTCGAGCGCATCGACCGGTGCGCCGGTCGCGCGGGCGGGCAGCGCGGCGCTCATGACGATGTCTCGGGATGGTCCGGCGTCAGTCCGATGGCCACGGTCGCCGGCTGGTCCGACGCCACGACGATGCCGAACATCCCGTGCCGGGTCACGAAGCCGCTCGCACCCGCAAGCGGTTCGCTGAGCGCGCGATAGAAGTGCGTGTCCCATCCGCGGGCGGCGGCGACGCGCAGTACCGTTTCGCGGATGCGTCCGTCGCCGCCGAACAGGTCGTTGGCGACCGCATACAGCGTGAACGTCGACGCGCCGTCCGGGCCGGTGCCGATGCTGACGCCGAAGTCGGCCGCCGGCAGCGCGGCCTCGATCGCGCTGCAGCAGGCATCCTGCAGCAGGCCGAGCACTTCGTCGGCGCGGTGCTCGAGTCGCGCCGCCGCCATCAGCAGCGGCACGTCCGCGCGGAACAGGCGGCGCGTGCGGAGGTAGAGCTCGGCCCGCCGGCCCGCGGGTTGCCAGCCGGCCATGACGGGCCACGCGCCGCGCCGGACGATGCCCGACAGGTCGCCGAGATGGCGGGCGCCCCAGGCCAGCGCGTGCTCGGCGCCGCGCTCGGGCACCTCCGCATAAAGCTTGAAGCGGGGCTTGCCGTCGCCGTGCCGGCCGCCGATCCATGCGCCGTAGGCGAGCGCCGCGTTGTCCTGGAACGACGCGAGCGCCGCGAGGTCCGCGGGTTCGATCGACTCGTCCGACAGCGCGGCGATGGCGGCGCCCGCGCGGCTCAAGCGGCGCGCGGGCGGAATGTCGGGGCCGGCGGGCTCGACGGTGTAGCGCAGTTCCGGGCGGCCGAACGCGATGGAGATTTCCACCGGAAAACCGCTGCGCCCCAGTTTGCTGTCGTTCCAGGCGGTGGGTTCCGCCGGCGAACGGTCGCGCAGCAGGTGACGCAGCGCGGTGTCCGGCGCGGGCGCCGCGGGCTGGCATGCGGGCGTCCCGTGCGAGGACGCCAGCGCCAGCGCGCGCTGCACTGCCGGGTGGAGTTCGGCCATGGGCATGGTGGGCGTCCGTGCGTGAAGGCCGCGGTCAGGAGACGGTCGGCGGCAGCGACAGACGCGGGTTGTCGCTGGACGTCGGCGCCTTGTGCTGCGGCGACGCGCCGTCGGCCGGATAGTAGGTCGCCGACCACCGGAACGACGGGCCGTAGGTGCCCGACGGCGGCAGGTAGGCCCACCACGCATCGGCGCTGTTGCGGTCGAAGGAGATGGTCTGCTCGTTTCCCCGTTCCGCATCGCTGCCGGTCCACAAGGTCGCTTCCACACGGGCGTAGCGCTCCCAGGAGACGGACTGGGCCGATACCTGGACCGTCGCGAGCGCGATCTCCGGCCCCGCGGGCGTCATCTCGAATGGCGATCGGGTCAGCGCGATCGGCTTCGGCCTGCCGCCGCCGTCGGGCGTTGCCGTCCCCGCGAAACTCAGCACGACCCGCTCGGGGTCGACCGCGGCGACGCGCGTTTCCCAGGTCGGCGCGCTCGGGGTGAGGTTGATCTGCGGCAGGCCGGTCTGGAGCTGCCAGCCGGATCCCAGTTCGAGCGTCTGGACCGACGTGAGCCGCATCGCGCTGTAGAGCGGCGGCGTGGTCAGCATGCCCGGTGCAAAGATGCGCACGAGCCGCGTGCTGAGCGGATAGGGCACCTCGAAGCGGCCCTGGGGCACCGCTTCGCCCTCGAGGTTCGTCGATCCGCTGGACAGCACGTAGGTCAGGCCGGCCACCAGCGGCCGCGCGCGATCGTAGTCCTGGCCGGGGCGCAGCAGGACCGACCGCTGCGCGCGGGACAGCTGGGCGGTCTTGGGCTGGTTGTCGTAACGCCAGGTCAGCGTCACCGTCTCGACCACGTCGAAGTCGATTTCGTCGCTGGCGAGCAGGATCCGGCCGAAATCGCCGAGCACGATCGCCCGCGCGCCGTCGCTCGCGCGGGCCGGCGCGGTCCACGCAGGCGTGCCGTCGGTATAGGTGACCGTCCAGTCGTAGACGAACCACGCCTGTCCCGGCGGCGCGTACGGCAGCGAAAGCGTCACGCTCGGGTGCGTTTTGCCGAGTTCTGCAGTCCTGACTACACCGTCGTAGCCGGTCACGCGCAACGTGACGGCGGCCACCGCGAACGCGTCGACATCGCCGGCGTCGATCGAGAAGCGGACGTCGGCCGGCGGCGCGGGAATGACGGCGACGCCCTGCGTGGCCACACCCGCGCCGGATCGCTTGGTGCCGTCCATCATCGCGTAGTCGGCGGTCCATTCGACGATGCCCGGGCTGGGGAGCGCGAAGTACCACGCATACGGCCGCTCGCGGGAGAAGGTGTGGGACTGCCCGCCGGCGGTGACCAGTACCGACGACACGGCGGCCCAGTCGAATGCGTCGAGCAGCGCCACGACGGAGACGGGCTCGGCGGCGCCGCCGATCGTGGCCTCGGTGCCGACGAAGGCGACCGGGGCGCGCGCGACCTGTTCGCTGGCCTCGTAATCGAGCACCGAGGCGTAGAACGCCTGCCCCGTGTCGGCCGCGGCGACGTCGATCTGCCACGTGCGCTGTCGCGTGTCGGCGTCGAGGACGAGCGTCGATTGCTGGTAGGCGCCGTGCACCGGATCCTTGAACTCGAGCAGCAGCGTGGCCCGCCGGGGGGCGGGAGGCGATGCGGGGCCGGATTCGGTCGCCAGCTTGACGGTGTAGGTGAGGGTTGTCATGGTCGCGCGCCTGGATTGGTCGGAGGGGCGATCAGACCAGGTCGGTCTCGTCGGCCTTGTCGGTTTCGTCGAGGTCGCGGGTCGCGACGTCGCTTGCCGGCAGCCTGACCGAATGGACCGGCTGCTTCCCGCCCTTGGCGTCGTGGGGCAGCACCAGCGTGTTGTTCTCGTAATTGCCCTGCGGGCCCTCGACGCCGCGGTTGGTCCCGGTTTCGAAGTAGGTTGTCGCGTAGTGGAATTCCGTCGACGCATCGACTTCACGCGCGAACGTGTAGTAGTAGGGCGACGGCAAGATCGTGGTGCCGTTCGACAGGGTCGTGGGCTTGAAGATGCACGAGTCGATGTCGGTCTTGCCCGACTTCGACACACGATACATCTGGACTTCGACCTGGACGTACGCCTTCCAGTCGACCAGCGACGGATCGAAGGTCACCGTGAAGGGCAACTGGACCGGGAACACGTCCAGTGCGAACGACGGCGTGTTGCCGTAGCGCACCTTGCGGACCGCCACGGATTTGCGCGTGTTGTTCTCGTCGCGGTAATAGACCGTGCCGTCGACCTGGACGGTCGAGGTGCTGCGCTTGACGGCCTGGTATTCCCACGTGTCGGTGTAGTAGTCCTCAATCCTCAGTTCGTGGAACTTGTGCGTCTGGTGATCCGGGCTGTCCGGCTGGTCGGTGTAGTCGGTCGTCAGCATGACGCCGGTGATCGCCGGCAGCGCGATACTGCCCCCCGGGATCGTGTCGTTCATGACGGTGACCGTGAAGTCGGCCGGGCCGATCATGCTGTAGACGGTCAGGGTCTGGCTGTTCACCACCGGGTACACCGACTGCGGCTGGTTGACGATGACGTCGCCGTTCGTCAGCACGTAGGTGACCGCGTAGCTGTAGTTCGCGCCGCTCGGCTGATAGCTGTGGCTGCGGAACTCCACGGCCTGCACGTTCTTGGTGATCTTGCGTTGATCGACGAACAGCTTGGAGTCGGCGGTCGGCAGGTAGGTGAAGTCGATCAGCACGAAGTCGACGGTGTTGCCCGGCTTTTCCGATGCGAATGGAATGTTCGAGCAGATGAACTCGGCTTGCTGGTAGCCGAGGTTGGTGTTGGAGATCTGGAGCTGATCGCTGCTGCTCTTGAATTTCGGCGACGTGAAGGCATCGCCGTTTTCGGGCTCGACCTGGTACCAGTACGTGTATTCCGAGACGAATTGCTTGTCCGGGCCGAAGAAGCCATTGGATGTGTAATGCCAGATATTGGCCGTGCCCGTGGTGAAGGCGTTGGATTCCGGCTGACCCTTGCCCGGATAGTCGATGGTCACGGTGACCTTCCTGATGCCCGCGGTCTTCAGGTCGGCCGACATCGTCACGCCTACATCCAGCGTGCGGTTGTCGACCGTCTTGTCCAGCCGGCTCCAGACGGTCTTGTCGAAGGTCGGCAGGAAGCCCTGCGGCATGATCGTCCAGTCGATCACCTCGTTTTCCTGATAGATGCGCTGGAACGAGCCGATGGAGTTGATGCTGAAATCGTCGGCGGCACTTGCGCCGAGGCGGCGCGCGACATCGTCGGCGGCGGCCTGGACCAGCCCCTCGAGCGTCGTGAACGCCCAGTCGTGGACGCGTTGCCGGAACTCGTCGGACGGCTGGACCTTCCACTCGAGGTCGACGTTGCCGGAATCGGACTTCTGCATGTATTCGCGGATCGTGGTCCGCCGGCCGGTCTCGCTGCCCCAGACGTTGCGGTCGATGTGGACGGTCTTCTGGTAACTGGCGGCGATCGAGCAATCGTAGGTCACGGTGGCCTTGACGGCCGGCAACTGGCTCAGCGTCGTGGCGACGTACTGGATCGACCAGGTCGACAGGCCGACGCCCGAGTCGAAGATGTCGCGAATCGCCTTGACGTCGGCGGCGGTCTTCAGGTCGATGATGAACGTCGCCGCGTTGCTGCCGAAATTGGACGGCGTGACGTTGAGCTGCGTATCGGGTGTCCCGGACGGGAGTGTCAGCGTCAGGAAGGCCTGGGCGTCGTTCCACACGAACTGACCGAACTCGGTACCCTGGCCCAGGACGTTCTTCACGGCCTGGTAGGCCTCCTGGTCGATCACGAGCTCGGCCGTGAACGTCACCGTGCCGGCCGAGCCGCTGTTCGTCCTGAACTCGGTCAACGAGAACGCCGGGAGCGTGATGCCGTCGACGGTCTGGGTGGCCAGCTGGGGTTTCGGCACGATGTACCAGAGATTCGAATTCGAGTAATCGCGATAGACGGTGACGCTCTTCTTGTCGTTGTCGTACTTAATGACTCGGGAGTCCTGAATATTGATCATTTCCATCTCCAGTTGAGAACGTGTGGTGTTTCATGTCGAGTCCGACGGGGATTCCGCGCGGTGTCGCCCGAATCTCGCCCTGGACCGGTAGCCCGGTCAAAGTGCCGGCTTTCCGAACTGCGCTACGCCGGACATGCGCCGGTTTGAGGTGAAACGCTCGCGGATCCTTCGGGGCGCTCGGCCTTCCCATATCGGCGCGCCGAATGTACAGGTGGAAATTAGGCAGTTTGGGGGGGCGGCGCAATTACACGTGATTACACCGGGCGCGGTGGCGTGAAATCGATCGGCGCCCGGGTGCGGGACGCGGGCCGGAGGCGGCAGTCGCCTGGCTTGCGCCGGCGACCGGGCGCCGCGAGCGATGCATGTTCCGGTCGTCGTGACGCGACCGGATACGGATCGGAAGGGCGCCAGGCAGGGAGGCCGGGCGGCGTGCGGATCGTTCGTCGAATCCGGGGCTTAACGGGGCACGATTTTCCCGGTCGGGCGGTCGTGACCGGTAAAACTTGATCGGTAAATGCCCGAGGACGCAGTGAATTATTTTCCGGCTATAGTGAAAAGACTGAAGGTAGACGCTGCGCCTTTCGCCGATACCGTTCAGGTAATGACTGTAGACGGGTGCTGCATGAAAAATAAAATCGAAAAGACCGCCGGGCCGATCTGGGGCGTGGCAGCAGGATTGCTTCTTGCTGGTGCAGGATTGAGTCTCGGCATTTTCCCGGCGTCCCTGCACAGCTCGGGAAGCGCAAACGACTTCATGGCGTCCGGCGTGGCGATGCTGGGCATCTTTCTCGTCGTCTATTCCACGCACGAACGGCGCCGAAAGCGCATGCATTGAGCGTTCGTGCCGCCGGTCCACGAAAGGCCGACTTGAGCTGGCCGACGGCTCGCGCGTGCGCTCGCCGTCGATGCGCTACGCCTTGCGGATTTCGTGGTTGTAGACGAGTTCGACGATTCGCTTCGTCGGAATACTCGCGCGCAACCCGTCGACACTGTCGATCGGAAACCACTTGCATTTCTCGATCTCGTTGCTCGCTTGCGGCGTCTGGTCCCGTAGAGCAAAATAATTCCGTCACTCCAGAATTCTCATGGATCAAGGCCTCCGGCCCCGCGAGTTGACGACATCATTTTGATGGGACCGTCAATAAAGTCGTCAATTCGCCTACGTCCGCATTAAATTTGTCAATTCGCGTAGTGGAGCAAGGGTTCCGGCGGCAACGTCCTGATTTCCGGGCCGATTCCCGGCGCACCGCGCGGCCTGTCGATGCGCTGAGTTCAGACAGGATGTTGATGTCCACGCAGAACTGACCCACCGGGGATGCGGACAAAATCTTGGACTACTTTGGAGGTAGTCCATGTATTCATACGAAGACCGCGTTCGGGCGGTCGAGCTGTACCTGAAACTCGGAAAGCGCGTCAAGGCGACAATCCGCCAGTTGGGTTACCCGACGAAGAATTCTCTCAAGGCGTGGTGCGAGGAATTCGAGAAGAGTGGCGATCTGCAGAAAGAGTATGTTCGCGTAAAGCCAAAGTACTCAGAAGAACAGAAGAACCTGGCACTTGAGCATTACGTCAATCACGGGCGCAGCTTCAGCTTCACCCTCAGGGCATTAGGCTATCCCTGTCGGCAGATACTGACGGCGTGGGTTCGCGAGCGCTATCCGGAAACCAGGAAACGCGTGGTTGGCAAGGCAGGCCGACCGGCCGTGTCATTGGCGACCAGGCAGCTCGCGGTGTACGAACTGTGCACACGGGAAGGAAGTGCACAGGCGGTGGCGCAAAAGCTGGACGTCGACAGGGTGTCGCTGTACAACTGGAAAAACCAGTTACTCGGCCGAGGGACCCCCGCATCCATGAAGCGCGACAAGGGATCACCATCAGAGACGGATCGGGACGAACTGGAGCGGCAGGTCGAAGAGCTCCGGCGCGACATTCGCAATCTGAAGCTTGAACACGACCTGTTGAAGAAGGCGAATGAACTCGTAAAAAAAGACCTGGGCGTCGACCTGCCACTCCTGAGCAATCGGGAGAAGACGAAGCTGGTTGACGCCCTGAGAGAAGAATACGGTTTGACTGAGCTGCTTGAGCGGTTGGACCTGGCGCGCAGCTCCTATTTTTATCATCGGTCGCCCATACGGGTTGCCGACAAATATGCAGATGTCCGTCGTACCGTTGCAGAGATCTTCGAGGACAATCACCGATCCTACGGCTATCGTCGGGTGCAAGCAGCGCTTAGCAGGCAACGAGTGTTTCTATCGGAGAAAGTCGTGCGTCGCCTCATGAAACAAGGCGGCCTCCACGCAGCAAGGCCCAAGCGGCGCCGATATCGCTCTTATATCGGGGAAATCAGCCCTGCCCCAGATAACATCATCAATCGCGATTTCCACGCGAACGCCCCCAACGAAAAGTGGGTGACGGATATTTCCGAGTTCCAGATTCCTGCGGGGAAGGTATATCTATCGCCCATGATCGACTGCTTCGATGGGATGGTAGTCAGCTGGTCGATTGGCACAAGCCCCGACGCAGAGCTCGTGAATTCCATGCTAGATGCGGCTATTGAGACCGTGACCGAGGACGACGAGACGCCGATCGTGCATTCCGATCGGGGTGGCCACTACCGTTGGCCTGGCTGGCTATCGCGGGTTGCGAAGGCTAAGCTGATCCCCTCCATGTCGCGTAAAGCCTGTTCACCGGACAACGCGGCCTGTGAGGGATTCTTCGGCAGGCTAAAGACTGAGATGTTCTATACAGGAGACTGGCGTTCGACGACCATCGCGGAGTTCGTTGAGGTACTGGACGCCTACGTTCGCTGGTACAACGAGAAACGGATCAAGGGCTCCCTTGGCTATCTCAGCCCCATCGAGTACCGTGAAAGCCTCGGGTTAGCAACGTAAATCAGTCCAAGAAAATAGCCGCATCCCCGGTGGGTCAGTTCTGCGTGGACATCAACATCGTAGAGGCAACGCGTGGTTTCGCGGTGCTGGGGCGGGAAGGCGTGCTTACCGCGCTCCTCTCCGATGGAACCCAGTGCCGGATCAACGGCCAGAACGTGCGACAGCTTACCGCCGACGAAATCGATGCTCGAGCGCCGCTCCACGAATCGTTTCAGTGAGCCGACGCAAAACGAGCCAGACTCGTGCCCTCCCGGTTTGCAACGGCGTGTGCCACGTCCGCCGGAGGAACTAAGATGATCTGTCCGCACTTGCATAGGAAAAGTCCATTATGTAAATAATAATTCGGAATAGAATTTAAAAATTCTTCGGCAGCGATGTGCAACTAGAATCAGCATCTGTGACGGGGCTCTCGCCACGATCACAATTCACTCCGCCGAAGCGGCCTTTTTCCCGACCACAGGAATATAATGTGTCGGTCGTGCACAGACGGTTTGCCCCTACGCTTCAAACCGTCTCGAGCACGGGCCAACCTTCTAACTCGGAGTCCCTTTGTAGTGGTCAACTAATCCCGGACACTGCGTTAAGTTTTTCTTCCGCAACCGCCGGAGCCAGTCCGTCATTGAACTGATGCGGCCGTATCCAGTTGTACCGGTGCATCAGGTAGTGGCTGATGTCCCGGTGTGCCTCCTGCGCCGACATGTAGCCCACTGACGGTAGCCATTCGGTCTTGAAGCTGCGGAACAGCCTCTCCATCGGGGAGTTATCCCAACAATTTCCTCGACGGCTCATGCTCTGCTGTATCCGATAGCGCCAGAGGCGCTGACGGAATTTCCGGCTTGCATATTGGCCGCCTTGATCCGAGTGAAACAGCAAGCCTTGCGGTCGGCCACGTTGCTCATAGGCCATCTCCAACGCCTGCACGACCAGATCGGCATCAGGGCGTGTCGAGAACGCCCAGCCAACAACCCGACGCGTGAACAGGTCGAGTACTACGGCCAGATAATGCCAACGTCCCTGCGCCCAGACATACGTGATGTCACCACACCACACCTGATTCGGCCTACCAACCTCGAATTCGCGATTGAGATGGTTCGGGATATCGATCCGCTCGACCGTGGCCTGCTTGTAGGCATGGCGGCCCGGCTGCTTGCAGATCAACCCGAGTTCTTCCATCAAGCGGCTGACCTTGAAGCGGCCAATCGCCGTACCTTCCTCGCGCATCATGCCCATGATGCTGCGACTGCCAGCAGAGCTTCGACTCTCGATGAACAGCTCGTGTACCCGGCTACGCAGTGCCATGCGCTCGGCATCAACGCGTCGGGCTCGCCCTCGGTGGGCATACAGGCAAGACCGCGACACGTCGAATACCGCGCAGATCAGCTCGACCGATTCGCTTGCGCCAATCTGATCAATTACTTCGTACGTTCGATGCCTTCCGACATCAAGAGCGCGGTAGCCTTTTTTAAAATGGCCTTCTCACGCTCGAGGCGTTCGATACGCGCCTCGAGTTCCTGAATACGCTGTTGATCCGGCGTGATTGCCTTGCCCTGCGGCGTGACGCCCTGGCGTTCCATCTGAAGTTGCTTCACCCAGCGGCGCAGCACCGTCTCGCCGACGCCGACCGAGCGGCTTGCTTCCATATGACTATAACCCTGGTCGAGCACCAGACAGGCGGCTTGCTGTTTGAACTCCGGGGAAAACGTACGTCGTTGCTTGCTCATCAGACACCTCTTCATGGCGAACATTCTCGCCTAAATCAGTGTCCGGATTCATTAGACCACTACACTTCACATACATGGCTACCTATCTCGAACTGAAAGCTCAGGCGGAAGCACTGGCGCAGCAAGCGGAAGAAGCGCGGATTGCCGAGCTGGAAAGCATCATCGCGACGATCCGTGACCAGATCGCCGAATATGACATCACGCCTGAGCAACTTTTCGGACGTCGTCGCGCTCCTGCGTCGGGCACGCGGGCCCCGGTCGCCCCGAAATATCGCGACCCGAAAACGGGCTCAACCTGGAGCGGGCGTGGCAAGGCACCTCACTGGATAGCAAACGCCAAGAACCGCGACCGGTTTTTGATTGAACAGTGAGCGGCGTTTATGGTTGAGCTCGATGCCGTCAACGCTACATGACGGACATTACCGGGCGATATGCCGCGAACGGACGGCCTTGGCTACCAAGGCGATGGGACACGGCGAGGTATTTGCACAAGCTGAGATGCTAGTCAAGGACGGATGGGCTACCTTCACCCGTGACGGCGTCGAAGTGTGGAACTGCAGCGCGCGGTACGCCGCCGCGCACTTTGATGTCAAGCCTGGCTAGGGAATCCGTAGATGAGCGAGCTTGTGCAAATTGCGCCTGGCGTTGTGTTCTCATCCGATGTGCTTGGCGCCGGATGGGCGCGTAAGCATGGATCGGGCGACGGGGAGTCACAGCCTGCGAATCGAAAACGCCTAGCGGTGACGGAAAGCGATCAAGAAACTCACACAATTGAACCGGCTCAGTTGTCGTTGCTGTAGAGAACCGTGGATGACAGACGCCTTGCAACTGTCGGCCTTCGCGTTACCGCCGACGTTCCCTCCAGAGTTGGTTCCCGACGCTTGCACCCGTTTCGTACGTGAGTGCGTACCGGGCCTGACCAAACGTCAATTGCTGGCGCGGACACGCGCAAGAGGTTGGGCGCCGGCGTGGCAACCGCTGACGCATCTCGTACGGGAGGGGTTCGAAGCGTTTGCCCTTGACTTAATCGTTGATGGGACGCACGTTCCCGTGATCGCCTGGATGCAACGTGTCGGGAAGGGTGTCGACCGCGTCGCAGTATCCACTCGAGATCCGCGGCAGTTGCCCCTGTTTTAATAGTGGCGCAGCTCGGTCCGGCGCGCGCACGCCCAACTTAAGGCACGCGTATCTAAATGCAGGTGCTCGATATTCGGACCCGACTCCAGAATAGGCACGATGCTCCCGCCGGTCACCCGATCTGACCGCTTGTTATGCGTCGTTCAACCAGGGCATTTCCACAAGTGACACGACCAGTTCGCTGAATTCGCGTTTCAGAACGAAGATGGACCCGATCAGGGTCATCCAGTCGGCGTAAGGAATCGGAAAGTCTGCGGATTCGACCCTATAGGGCTTGACCAACAGTCGCTCTTGTTCGGCAAGGCATTGCCTCATTCTGGTTGCTGCCGGGATAATGCCTACTGTCTTTTTGACTACGAATTGCGAACGAAAGGCCGGATGACAAATTTCCTTACCCCACAGGGTGACGAAGACTATCGCCGCTGGCTCACGGAGCTCAAGCAGCGGGTCGAGCTTGCCCGTGCACGCGCCGCGGCAAGTGTGAATCGGGAGTTGGTGACACTGTACTGGCAGATCGGTAGCGACATTCTCGAACGCCAGGAGCGACAAGGGTGGGGGGCAAAAGTCATCGATCGGCTGGCGCAGGATCTGAAGGCTGCATTTCCCGACATGCGGGGATTCTCGCCGCGCAACCTGAAATACATGCGGGCTCTGGCGCAAGCATGGCCATCATCGGAATTTGTGCAGCAGCCTGCTGCACAATTGCCGTGGTTTCATCTCTGTACCTTGCTCGACAAAGCGAAGGACCCGGCGGTCCGCGACTGGTACGCTGGCAAGGCGCTTGAGCACGGCTGGTCCCGCAACGTTCTCGCGATGCAAATTGACACGCAAGCACATGCGCGGACGGGTGCGGCCGTAACCAATTTCGACGCACGCTTGCCGCCGCATCAATCCGATCTGGCGCGCGAAGTGCTCAAAGATCCGTACATCTTCGACTTCCTCGGATTATCCGAAGATGCTCAGGAACGCGATATCGAGCAGGGTCTGACGCGGCACATTACCCGCTTTCTTCTTGAGCTTGGCGCCGGCTTTGCGTTTGTCGGCAGACAGTATCGACTCGAGGTCGGCGGCGATGAATTCTTTATCGATCTGCTGTTTTACCACCTGAAACTTCGCAGTTATGTGGTGGTGGAGCTGAAGGCGACACCGTTCCGGCCCGAATATGCCGGGCAACTGAACTTTTATCTGTCCGCAGTCGACTCGGAACTGAAGTCGCCTGATGATCATCCGACCATTGGGCTGCTTCTGTGCCGGGAAAAGAACCGTTTGGTTGCCGAGTATGCGCTGCGTGGCATGGCAAATCCGATGGGCGTCGCAGAATACCAGCTCCTCCGGGACGTCCCCGCGTCGCTTGAAGCAGGACTGCCGTCCATTGACCAGATCGAAGCAGAATTGGGCTCCGATTTGTCTGGTTCAGACTGAGGCGGGTTGATCTACTGTAGTGACGGCTCTCAAAATCTTCGAGGTGTCGGGTACCGACACTATGTCAAAGCCATTCTCAAATTTCCGCCTCTCGGCTAAGTTGAAATCTATGGCCAGCCCGAATTTTGCAACCCCTGGTTCTGACGTTTTTGGCTTGCGCAAATCTATCCGGAATCTGAGGTTACGCCTCGTTCCACGATGAAAACCGCACCGGTCGATCCTCAAAATGTCGGCAGCTGCTGGGAGCTGTACAACTTGTCAGGTTCTTCGTCCGGTCGCTGTGCCGTTGGATCATCAGAGTTCCAGCAGTCGCAAAACCTGGTGGGACAAAATTTCAAGCACGACACCCGAGCGATGGATCGTACGCGGCGTGCTTGGTCAGTACAGCCCAAGCGATTCGAGCGAGCTTGTTGGCGACCGCGCACGCCACCACGTTCGAATGGCGTCGTGTGAGCATCGATCGAATCCACTCGCCAAGCCCATCGGTTCGCAGCGCCACTCGCTGGATGACGGCTCGCGCACATTGGACCAACAGGTGACGCAGATGCTTGTCACCTCGCTTGCTGATTCCATACAAAACGTTGCGGCCTCCGGTGCTGTGTTGCTTGGGAACTAGGCCGATCGACGCAGCAAAGTTGCGCTCGCCTTCATACTGACTAACGTTCCCGATTTCGGACGCGAGAAGACTTGCCGTGACGACACCGATCCCGGGAATCGACAGTAGCCGGGCCGCATTTTCGTCCTCGCGTAACTGCAACGTCAGATCCTTGTCGATGTCATGGACCTGCTGATCCAGATATCGGTAGTGTTCGTGCAATCGGTGCAGTGAACGGTCCCGGTTTTCAGTGCCAAAGGCAATGTTAGTCTTCGGCGTTCTGTTGGTCCGTCAGTTGGGCCTGCAGGCCCAACTGACGGACGTATTCGGCAGGCGGCACTTCACCGAGAGCCCTGTGAGGCCGACTCTCGTTGTATTCGACCCGCCATCGCTCAATCTGCTCCCTGGCGTCGGCCAGCGATGTGAACCAGTGCACGTTCAGGCATTCATCGCGAAGCGTGCCGTTGAACGACTCCACGAATGCGTTATCCGTTGGCTTGCCGGGCCGGCTGAAGGCAATCTCGACCTTGTGATGGTAAGCCCACAGGTCCATCACCTGACTCGTAAATTCCGAGCCGTTGTCACAAAACAGCGTGCGGGGCGCTCCGCGTTTGCTCCTCAATTCATCCAGTGCACGCACGACATCTGAAGCGCTCAGTCGCTGGCCAACATCGATGGCTAGTGCTTCGCGCGTAAAGACGTCGATGATGGTTAGCGCGCGGAACCTCTGGCCGTTCGAAAGCTGGTCGGCGACGAAGTCCAAACTCCACGCCTGATTTGCCGCCGTCGACTTTGCACGTGCCGGGCGGCTCATCTGTGCACGTCGCTTGCGATTTGGTCTGTAGCGCAGCGACAGCCCTTCCTCACGATACAAACGGTACAGCCGATTCTTGCTGACCTGATAGCCCTCCCGTAGCAGCAGCACGCGTATCTTGCGGTAACCATAGCGCACCCGCGTCGCCGCGATTTCACACATGCGCTGCCGCAATGCAGTCTGCGGGTCGCGGTGGCTGCGATACTGGTACACCGAGCGCGATATGGCCACCAGGCGGCAGGCACGCCGCTCTGCTACTCCATAGGCGGACTTTAGATAATCCACGACATGGCGCCTCGGCGATGAATTCACCACTTTTTTTTCAATACGTCGGTCAGCATCGCCTTGTCCAACGTCAGCTCCGCGACCACCTTCTTCAGTTGGACGTTCTCGTCTTGAAGCTGCTTGAGCTGCCGCACCTGGTCCGTCTGCAAACCGGCATATACCTTCTTCCAGCGATAGAAGGTTTGCTCCGAAATGCCCACGTGACGAATCAGTTCCGCTACCGGCATGCCTGCTTCGGCCTGTTTCAACACCGCCACAATCTGCTCCACACTGAAGCGCTTGCGTTTCATCGTACGGCTCCTTTCATACTGAAAAAGTCCGCCGAAAACTCGCTTACATCATGGCACTGTTTGCTGGGGGCCGCTCAAAAGGGACTTTGCTAGAAGCCCATCGGCCCTATTGAAGGGGGCAGATCAGAATGGGCAATCGTGCCGTCGTGACAAAAAAGTTATCTCGTGATCATGCCGCTTGGCGATGTCTGCAAACAGCCACGCGCGACACCGAGTGGCCGTTGTGGAGTCGAGCGAAAGGCGCTTCGCGACCCACTTAAGACCTCGGTCCTAGATTTAGCCAATGACCGATCAGATGCCGATACCCGACCTTGGGCCGATTGAGAGCAACTGCCGAAGCGATAAGGTTTCAGACGTCCCGCGGACGTCGCTTTGAACGTACCCGCATAGCAAGATTCGCACTGTCAACGCGATAGTCGGAATGCGAAAATGGCTCCGCCTCATCGGACTGGCTTCGGCGCCGCCGTGATGTGCCTGGCGATGTCACATGTGATGTGCGGCACCGTTTTTAGGCTTTATCTGCTTTTGCGCGGTCCGGCTTCAATTGCGTAGCGATGAAAGTCCGCAAAATTTCGTCGAGCATTTTCATTAATGCGGCCCCCCCCTTCGGGGAAAGGGTTGGTAGTTGCTGACAGAACAGCATGTTGCTGAGTGCATCCGCTTTTTTGACCAACGCCGCGCCGGCTTTGGTCACAAAAAGCTGGGTGGAGCGTGCATCGGCTTCGTCGATGCGGCGCTCCAGATAGCCGAGCCTGCAAAGGCGCGATACGAGCTTCGACATCATCGCCTTTTCGGAAAAGGTCCAGCGCGCCACCACCGATACCGGTTGGCCAGGAAACTGAAATGCAATGCGAAGGATCCGCAGTTCTTTCATGCTGAGACCGAGTTGTTCCTTGAATACCGGGTCGTTCGCGTTCGTGACCAGTTCGCCGAGCGCGATGAAACGGTAAGAAAGATGAAACGGCTCCGACAGACCGTCGAGTATCTGATCCAGAAATACTGCTTCACTTTTTTTGAGTTTTGCCATCGCGTGACAGACCGGTTGTAGAGAGTCGCGCTCAGGCGCGCCGTTTATCTGTTTGCTGCTATTGACTGCTCACGCTGCGCCCGGCCGGTGCGCCCGACCACCGCTGCGAGACTGCCCAGGGAACCTAGGATGGCCAGCAGCACGTACCAGCCCGGCGCCATATCGGACTTTGTCGTGTGGATCAGCAGCGTGAGAATCGCGGGTGCGAAGCCACCGAACAGCGTGACCGAAAGATTGTAACCGACCGATATTCCGAAAGTGCGCTCATGGGTCGGAAAGATTTCGGCCATCAGCGCGGCCAGCGGTCCGGTGTAGAACGAGAGCAGCAATCCCACCGCGAGCTGGCAAGCTATCAGAGTCGCCAAGGCCGGATGCGCGAGCAGGACGCCGAACGCCGGCATGATCGCGAGCGCCGCCGCAATCAGTCCGAACGCCATGATGCGCGCGCGCCCAAACCGGTCCGAGAGCGCGCCCGCGAACGGACTCGCGACGAACGACACGAGGCCCATTGCCGCCGCCGACGCAAACGCGGTAGCCGGCGGCAAATGCAGTTGCCGGATCGCGAATGTCGGCAGATACAGTACGAGTACATACGAGGACACGGTGCCGCTCATCACGAGGCCGACGCAGGCGAGGATCGCGGCGCTGCGCGCGCACAGCCCGGTCCGTCGCGGCCGTCTCGAAGCATTGGCGCCGCCCGGCGCGCTCTGCGTCGCGGCGAACTCGTCGGTCTCGTGCATCGAGCGGCGCATCAGCAAACCTACCGGACCGATCGCGAGGCCGAGAATGAACGGGATGCGCCACGCCCACGCGACGATCGTGTCGATCGGCAACGTCGCGAACATCAGCCACGTGACGCCGGCTGCTAGGATCGACGCGACACCTTGGCTCGCGAACTGCCAGCTGCCGTAGAAGCCGCGTCGCGCGGGATCCTGTTCGGCGAGAAACGCGGTCGCGCTGCCAAATTCGCCGCCCGCAGCGAAACCCTGAATGATCCGTGCGGCAACGATCAGCACCGGCGCCGCGACCCCGATGGTTTGATAGGAAGGTGTCAGCGCGATGATCAGCGTACCGACCAGCATCATCGCGACGGTCAGTGTCAGCGCGGGCTTGCGGCCATTGCGATCGCCGTAGCGGCCGATCAGCACCGCGCCGACCGGCCGCACGAGGAACGGCACGCCAAAGCTGGCGGTCGCGAGCAGGATCGACGAGAACTCGTCAGCGGCCGGGAAGAACACCTTCGCGATCACGGTGGCGAGAAAACCGTAGACGATGAAGTCGAACCATTCGAGCGCATTGCCGAACGAAGCGATCGCGATATTGCGCGCCACCTGGTTGAGCGGGCGCGGGTGGTGCAGGGAATCAGACGCCATCGTTGACGGTCTCCGTATCGTGGGTTGTCGCAGCCAGCCGTTGCTCGACCATTCGCACGAATAGCGCAATGCCGATCGGCAGGATCTCGTCATTGAAGTCGAACTCTGGGTGATGACACATGACACCATCCTGTCCCAGCAGCAGATAAGCGCCTGGCCGATGCTGCAGCATCACCGCGAAATCCTCGGAGGCCATGATGGCCGGAAATTCGCTCAGCACATTGGCCGGCGCGACGATCTCGCGCGCGACGCGCGCCGCGAACTCGGCTTGCTCCGGATGGTTGATCGTCGGCGGGCAGCCGATCGGGAACGTCACCTCAATGCGCGTCCCCGTTGCGCGGCCAATGCCCTCGCACAACTCGACGAGACGCGTCTTCAGAAAGGCCCGCGTCTTCTCGCTGTGCGAGCGCAACGTGCCGGACGCCGACGCGGTGTCGGGCAACACGTTCGGCGCTTCTCCAGCCCACACGGTGCCGAAGCTCAGCACCGCGACATCCGTCGGATCGACGCCCCGGCTGATGATGGTTTGCGCCGACACCAGCAACTGACCCAGCGCGGCGATCGTGTCGCGCGCCTCGTGCGGCCGCGCGCCATGTCCGCCGACGCCGGTCACCGTGATCTCGAACAGGTCGCCGGCCGACAGCATCACGCCCGGCTTGACCGCGATTTGGCCAGCCTGCAGATGCGGTGCGTTATGCACCGCGTAGATCTCGCTGCACGGAAAGCGCTCGAACAGGCCGTCGTCGATCATCGCCTTGGCGCCCGCGATCGCTTCTTCCGCCGGCTGGAACACGAACACGACGGTACCGGAAAAATGCCGCGTACGCGCCAGATGTTCGGCGGCGCCGATCAGCATCGTCGTGTGGCCGTCGTGGCCACAGCCGTGAAATACGCCCGGCCGGCGCGATGCGTACGCGAGTCCGGTGGCTTCTACCATGCGCAGTGCGTCCATGTCGGCGCGCAGACCGATGCATTTGCCGTTATCGGGCAACGCGCCGCGCAAGACGCCGACCACGCCGGTTCCGCCGATGCCTTCGAAGGTATCGATGCCCGCCGCGCGCAGCCGCTGGGCGACGAGTGCCGACGTGCGAGTCTCTTCGAACGACGCCTCCGGGTTCGCGTGAATATCCCGACGCAGCGACCGCAAGCCGGGGAGCGTCGACTCCAGTTCCCTAACCAGTTTCATGCTTCCGCTCTCCGTTAGAACTTGGTGCGCATACCGATCCGTACGGCCGTCTGCGAGTTGTTGCCCGACGGTGACTGCGCAGCGAGAATGCCGGCGACGTCGGGGCCGGACGCGCGAATCGTGTTGAGCGTCAGGTAGACATCGGTACGTTTGGAGAGGAAGTAATCGACGCCGGTGATCAGTTGGCCCCAGTGATTTGGCGCCATCGACGAATACGTGTAGGCCGCGCCGACGGTCAGCGCGGGCGTGATCCAGTAGTTCGCGCCACCTTCATAGACTCGCAGTACCGGCGACGCCGCAGGGCTCGCGAACTGGGTCCATGTATAGAGCGCGTGCAGCGCCGCGGCGCCAATCGTGTAGCTGGCGCCGACGCCGAAGTTGGTGGTCCTGTCGAGCGCGAGGACGGTCTTCGGCTGCACTGCGACACCCGCGAACCGGCTCAGGCCTAGATAGCTGTAGACCGGCAGTTGCGTGTTTTGCGCGTTGGTGTACGCGGCGCCGACGTTGAACGGCCCAAAAGCATAACTGAGCCCGGCGCTCCACGCACTGTTCTGCTTGAAATTGCCCGCGACGCCGCCGAACGAGTACAGCGCGCCGAAATTCAGGCCGCCGATCTTCGGCGACGCGTATTTGACGGCGTTATTGAAACGCTCGCCCGCGATCCGGTCCTGGTCGCCGAGATGCCATGCGTACAACCCGCCGACATAGGCAGCAGCAGCCGACAGGGCGAGTTCTTCGGCCATGAAGTCGTACTGGCGGCCGAAGGTCAACGTGCCGTACCTGGCATTCGTCAGTCCGACATACGCCTGGCGACCGAACAGCAGTCCGCCCTGCGCCGCCGCGCCGTTGTTCAACGAAAAGCCATTCTCAAGCGTGAAGATCGCCTTGGTGCCACCGCCCAGATCTTCCAAACCTTGAAAACCGAACCGGTTAGACTGCTGGATGCCGCTGTCGAAGACCCATGCGCGCGAGCCACCGACGTTGCTGAGCATCGTGACACCCGCATCGAGCAACCCGTAGATGGTGACGCTGCTTTGCGCGTGAGCGGACGGGACAGCCAGCGCAGCGGCAACGGCGCCGGCAACAACAAGACGTTTCATGAGATGCGGGTCTCCTGGTTTGAATGACGAAGTCTTCTTGCAAACTCGTCACGAAGCTTAGAGACGGCCATATTGGCTGTAAAGTAAACTATTTAATTATCGCCATATGTTTACCCTAAGGAGGCGATCATGTGTAGTTGGTCGATGTCTCGTATGAACGATGCCAGCACGGGATGACCGCCACCCATCGATTTCCAGCCATTCTGTAGGAGTTCACAATCAATGCTAGCCGTGCCCAAAGGAGCGCTAGCAATGTTCACTAAGGGCAAGCAGGACAACTGCCAGATGGCGGTGAGCCTGTCGGTGGCGACGGCAGAGGCAAGCTTGCCGGTGTCGTATCGGCTGTATCTGCCGCATGAATGGAGCGACGATCCCGAGCGACGACAGAAAGCCGGCGTGCCCGAGCAAATTGAGTTTGCAACCAAACCGGAGATTGCGGCCGGACAGTTGCGCGAAGCTCGGCAAAGCGGCGCGCCCGACGGTGTCGTTCTGACCGATGCTAGGTATGGAGACGACACCTCGTTTCGCGAGGCCGTCAGCGAGCTCGGATTGCAGTATGCAGTAGGCATTCGCTCGAACACACGCGTATGGGCGCCGGGTACGGCTCCTCTGCCGCCCATGCCCTCCGCGGGGAAGTCGGGCCGGCCACGCAGCTTATTATGGCGCGCGCCTGGGCATGAGCCGATCGGCGTCAAAGATCTGGCCTTGATGCTCGATGCCTCGCACTATCGCACGGTGATATGGCGTGAAGGTACGTGTACCGCACTCAGTTCGCGCTTTGTCGCCGTGCGTGTGCGTGCTTCACACCGCGATTACTGGCGTTCCACACTGCGCGATGAGGAATGGCTGCTGATCGAATGGCCCGAAGGTGATCCGGAGCCGCTCAAATATTGGCTTTCGACACTGCCCCTAGACACGACACTCGAACGTCTGGTTCACGTCGCCAAGATGCGCTGGCGTATCGAGCGGGACTATCAGGATCTCAAGCAGGAATTCGGCCTGGGACACTTCGAAGGACGTGGCTGGCGTGGATTCCACCACCATGCATCATTGTGCATTGCTGCCTATGGGTTTCTTGTTGCTCAACGCCTTATACAAGGCGGCAGAAAAAAACTCCGCGATCCGCAATCCATTTGCCTTACCCTCGGATTACGTGCCACGCGGGTCCCCAGCACGCGCAGCGCCACGTGGCTGATTCCATCACCACGCTGCGCTGACGTATCGCTGCCTACATCGCGCGCCGGCTCCAGCGATGTCCGTTTTGTTCAGCTTCCAATGCTGATTTATTGTATGCGGTCTTTTAACGACGCCCATCAGAGGTTGGGAGTGGCAGGCATGCTCCATGGCATGAGGGCGGCATAGTCGTCGGCGGTTGCGGCGAGCGGCAACCTGGTGAACAGCCAGACCAGATAGCGATACGGCTCGACGCCGTTCGCCTTGCACGTCTCGACGAGGGAGTACAGGTTGGCGCTGGCCTGCGCGCCAGCGACAGTATCGGAGAACAGCCAGCCCTTGCGGCCGACGACGAACGGCCGGATCGCGTTCTCGCACAGGTTGTTCGAGATCGGCCAGTTGCCGTTACCGACGTATCGGACCAGCTTGGGCCACTGTCCGCTCATGTACTGCAATGCCTTGCCGAGCAGACTCGACGGCACGACGCCCGGCAGATGCTCAACCAGCATGCGCTCGATGATGGCGAGCACGCGGGCGCTGTACCGAGCGCGCAGTCGTTGCCGACGTTCAGACTTCCACTTCGCGCTGCGCACCTCGGCCGCGAACAGCTTGCCGATCAGCACGACGAAGCGCGTGGCCAGCAGATCCGGCGAGCGTGCCGCCTTCGGCACCGACTCCTCGGCCTTGATGAAGCTGCGGCGCACGTGTGCCCAGCATCCGAGATGCACGAGCTGGTGATCGTGGGCGATTCCGTTGTAGAGCTCGTACCCGTCAGTCATCAGCACGGTGCCAGGCTGCACGCCAGCATAGAGCTTCTGCGCATGCTGGGCGCCGCGCCCCGGCGAGTACGAGAACATCCGTACTGGTGGCCCCGAGCCGTTGACCTGCGCCCACAGGTAACTCTTCGCCTGCGGCCTTCGTCCCGGTTCCTTCAGCACCTGGAACGTTGTCTCGTCGCCGTAGATCAGGTCCGACTCGAGCAGCGCGTCGCGCATCAGGTTGATCACCGGCTGCGTGGCCAGTCCCACCCGCACCACGCTGGCGGCCAGCGTGTTGGACGAGATGTCGCCGCCGAAGCGACGCAGCAGCGTGGCTTGGCGATACAGTGGCATACCGTACTGGTACTTGCCAGTGATGATCCACGCCAGCGCGGATTCCGTGAGCAACCCGCGCGGGATGATACGCGCTGGCGCCGGCGTGACCTTGATGCCGAGATCACAGCACGGGCACGCGTACTTGACGCGCTGGTGCTGAACGACGCGGACCTGCTCGGGAATCACGTCAAGCTGTTCGCTCGTCTCGACGCCGATCTCGACGAGAGCCTGGCCATCATGCGCGCAGAATCGTTCAGACTCGGGTAGTTCGTGCCGCACGACCTCGCGCGGCAAGTTCGGATCGAGTGGTTTGCGTCCGCGCTTGCCTCGCGTGTGGGCGGCGACAGACGTGCCGGGCGCGTCCTCGCGCGCGGGCGCATCGGTAGTGGTGGCCAATGCTTCAGCTTCGTTGAACAGGCCGAGTTGGTCGGCATGGCGCGCCTCGCTAGAGGCACCGAACAGTTCGTGCTTGTAGGCCCGCAGCTTCTCTTCGGCCAGATCGCGCTGGGCCGTCACGAGTCGAAGCTCACCGCGCAGCGCGTCGCGTTCGGCGCTCGCGGCAATCAGCGCTTCGTATTCCTCCGCGCTCAACATGACGGGGCTATTCGGCATGGCCGATTAGACCATGCCATCTGCGTAGTGTTCAGCTCATCCGCGCGTAATATCGCTGGGGATGCTTCTGGATCACGGCCAGGTCGATGCCGTCGAGCAGCCAGTGCAACTGCTCAGTGCTGAGCGTGATCGTGTCGCCGCCGTTCGGCCAGACGAAGCGGTCGGCTTCGAGTCGCTTGAGCAGCAACCAGAAGCCGTTGCCGCCCCAGCCGAGGATCTTGACTCGATCACGACGGCGGTTGCCGAAGACGAACAGCGCCGAGGTCATTGAGTTCAGGCGCATCGCCTGTTCGACCAGGATCGACAGCCCGTTGATGCCCATGCGGAAGTCGACGGGATCGCGATGCAGGTAGACCTTCAGCCCTTCGTCGAACCGGAACACGGCAGCCTCCCGAGCATCTGGATCACCGTGGCCAGCTCATCGACACTCGCCTCGCCGAGATCGAATTCGACACCATTGGACAAGCGCACATGTAACGAGAGCGCCATCAACGACGGGGCTGGTGGCAATACTGGGGAAGCGGCAGGCACAGTCGACGCAGTCGTGACGACAGGAACGAATGCTCGCGCTTCACTCATTGGAACCCGATGTGCAGTGCCCGGAATGTCGATCGATACGCCGTCGATCACCAGCGGGTCCGGCCTCGTCGGGGTTTGCAGCGTATGCTGCTGATGGCGCGAGATCCAGCGACGCAACTGGTTCGGATTAACGTCATGGTCCATGGCCGCCCGGGCGATCGATACCCCCGGCCTCAGGCAAAACTCGACCAGCTCCCGCACGGCATCTTCATCAAATTCCCGCCGGCCATCCCGTCTGCGGCCAACCACCAGTCTGCTTCGAAGGTCCTGTTTCTCTGTCATCACGGTCTGAGTGCATGTGTCCACGCGGACACTTAGCATCTGACCTTCTGCCTACCATTGGTAGGGCGTCGTTTATTGACGGCTTACGATTTATTGACACAGTAAGACTAATGGTTGGGATATATATGTCCTCTACGCAGCCGGTGTTCCCGCGACATAGCCCAGTCTGGTGCTGATGGCTTGTGCCTCGCGGCACACGGCCGCGGCGACCGGCCCGTCGATCGCCGAATCGAATCCTCCTGTTGCGCCCAGCGCCGTCAGCGTTCCGCACAGCCGGCCATTGAAGTCAAACAGGGGCGCAGCGACCGCGCTGATTCCTTTAAGGTTGGTGTCTTTCACCGTTGCGCACTGCGAGGCCTGAACCTCCGCTCTGAGTCGCCCGATAGGGTCGTTGGCGTCGAGCTGGCCCCGTAGGTCGTCTGGAGCCTGCGCCAGTTCGGCTTCCGCTATTGCACGGACGTGGGACTCATCCAGCAGCCCCAGAAAGACCCGACCAGTTGCGGACCACAGCATCGACATGACCGACCCCACTCGGACGTTGACAGTTACCGGCAGACCAGGCTCTTCGAAACGCACGATCGTCGGCCCCCGGTTGCCCATCACCGCGACGAAAGAGGTGACCTCAAGACTTTCCCTAAGCCTCACCAGGGACGGCTCGGCCACCCGTATTGGGTCGACCAGCCGCATTGCGGCGAGTCCGATCGTGAGGCATTCCGTTCCCAATACGTACAGCTGCGTGAGCGGCTCCTGTGCGACCAGAGATTCCTCCATCAGGCTGACTAGATAGCGATGCACCTTCGCCGGACTTTCCTCCACGGAGGCTGCAAGCGCTGTCAGCGACGCCCGGCCTCCTAGAGTGGCCAAGCCTTTCAACAAGACCACAGCGGTCTCCGCGGATTGAACGCGCTGACGGCGTTCGCGTTTCGGCGCGTCCGCAGTGGTCGCAACGGCTGAAGTGATAGCTGAGTTCTTTTTCATGGCTGCATTTTAGCGGGGCGCGTGTTCTCACCAAGTTATCTCGTAAACCCCGACATCAATTTACGCAAAGCGTATTATAGTTACGCAAAATACGTTTATCTCGGGAGAACCGGATGAGCAAGACGATTTCAACGGAGCGTGCCTCCGCCTGTCCTTTTAGCAACGGTGGCGCATCAACCAACGTGGTACGCGCGGGGTCCGGTTGCCCTGTCAGCCAACGGGCCACAGAATTCGATCCATTCGAAGACGGCTACCAGCAGGATCCGCCGGAATACGTGCGCTGGGCACGCGAGCAAGAACCGGTGTTCTATAGCCCGAAACTCGGCTATTGGGTCGTTACCCGTTACGACGACATCAAGGCGATCTTCCGCGACAACATTACGTTTAGTCCTTCGATCGCGCTCGAAAAGATCACGCCGACCGGCCCTGAAGCGAATGGTGTGCTGGCCTCGTATGGCTACGCGATGAACCGCACGCTGGTGAATGAGGACGAACCGGCGCACATGCCTCGCCGGCGCGCGCTGATGGATCCGTTTACGCCCGCGGCACTTAAGCATCACGAGCCGATGGTGCGGCGTCTGGCGCGGGAATACGTCGACCGCTTCATCGATGACGGCAAGGCGGACCTCGTCGACCAGATGCTTTGGGAAGTCCCGTTGACCGTCGCGCTGCATTTTCTCGGTGTGCCGGAAGAAGACATGGACACATTGCGCGAATACTCGATCGCGCACACGGTCAATATCTGGGGGCGGCCTAAACCCGAAGAGCAGGTCGAAGTCGCGCATGCGGTTGGCAAGTTCTGGCAGTTCGCGGGCAAGGTGCTCGACAAGATGCGACAGAACCCGGACGCTGCGGGCTGGATGCAATACGGCATTCGCAAGCAGAAGGAAGTGCCGGAGGTCGTGACCGACTCGTACCTGCATTCGATGATGATGGCCGGTATCGTCGCCGCGCACGAAACCACCGCGAACGCCACGGCGAACGCGGTGAAGCTGCTGCTCGAGCATCCACGGGCATGGCGCGACATCTGCGAAGACCCAAGCCTCATTCCGAATGCCGTGGAGGAATGTCTGCGGCATAACGGCTCTGTCGCGGCGTGGCGGCGCGTTGCCACGCGCGACACGGTTGTCGGTGGTGTCGATATCGCGGCGGGTTCCAAGCTGCTGATCGTCACCTCGTCGGCGAATCACGACGAACACCAGTTTGCCGATGCCGATCAGTTCGACATTCGCCGCGAGAACGCCAGCGACCAGCTGACGTTCGGCTACGGTTCGCATCAGTGCATGGGAAAGAACCTCGCGCGCATGGAGATGCAGATATTCCTCGAGGAGTTTGCGCGGCGCCTGCCGCACATGCGGCTTGCCGCCCAGCGTTTTACCTATGTGCCGAACACTTCGTTCCGTGGCCCTGAGCACCTGCTAGTCGAATGGGATCCGGCGATAAATCCGGAGCGCAGCAATCCCGCCGTGCTCGAATCGCGCGGCACGGTACGGATCGGCGAACCGTCGGCGCACGCGATCAGCCGTCCGGTTGTGGTCACGTCGGTATTGCGCGATACGCACGATATCGTTCGCGTCAGGTTGGCGTCGCCCGATGGGCGGCCGCTACCGCGTTGGACCGCGGGCTCGCACGTCGACGTTGAATGCGGTACGACGGGTATCTCTCGCCAGTACTCGCTGTGCGGCGATCCCGACGACACCACCTCATTTGAAATCGCCGTGCTCAGGGAGGCGCAAAGCCGCGGCGGTTCGGCGTGGATGCACGAAAACGTTAAGGTCGGCGCGCAGTTGCGGATTCGCGGACCACGCAATCATTTCCGTCTCGACGAATCGGCGAAGAAACTGATTTTGATCGCTGGCGGAATCGGCATCACGCCGATCAGCGCGATGGCACGTCGCGCAAGAGCGCTTGGCCTCGACTATGAAGTTCATTTTAGCGGGCGCACGCGAGCCTCGATGGCTTTGCTGCCAGAGCTTGCCGAGCTTCATGGTGAAAGGGTTCGCGTGTACGTTTCGGACGAAGGAACGCGTAACAATTTCACTGCACTGAACGTGGAAGAAGGCACGCAGGTCTATGCATGCGGACCAGTTCGCATGCTCGACGCACTGCAGGAAGCGAGTGCCGCGTGGCCCGACGACGCGCTAAAAGCCGAGCATTTTGAATCGAAACTTGGCGCGCTCAATCCCGCTAATGAACACGCGTTCGAAGTCGAGTTGAAGGATTCTGGACTCGTCGTCATGGTGGCGGCCGATCAGACACTGCTCCAGGCCCTGCGCAAGGCGAACGTCGATGTGCAGAGCGATTGCGAAGAAGGATTGTGCGGGTCGTGCGAAGTTCGCGTACTCGCCGGCGAAGTCGATCATCGGGACGTGGTGCTGACCAAAGGCGAACGGCAATCCAATACCCGCGTGATGACCTGCTGCTCCCGCGCAGCCGGGAGCAAGCTTGTGCTGGAGCTTTGAACATATTTCTTTTGCATCTACCGCCGAGCCGCCAGAACGAACAGTTCGTGAACAAGAGCGGCCGGATTACCAGGAGACATCCATGAGCAATAAACTTAATGTCAGCGAGTTAATCAACGACGGTCGATTCGGCATCTACCAGTTGATGATGGTGTCGCTCTGCGCGTTATGCCTTGTTATGGACGGCTTCGACGTGCAGGCGATGGGCTACGTCGCGCCAGTCGTGATCCGCGAGTGGGGCATTGCCAAGGAGACATTGTCGCCAGTGTTTGGCGCCGGGCTGTTCGGTATGCTGGTCGGTTCGCTCGCTTTCAGCACGCTTGCGGATCGCGTCGGACGCCGCCCTGTGCTGATTACGGCCACGTTCTTCTTCTCTATCTGCATGTTCGCGACGGGTTTTTCGCATTCGATTGCTGAACTGATCGGCTGGCGCTTTATTGCTGGGCTGGGGCTTGGCTGCATCATGCCAAACGCGATGGCACTCGCTGGCGAATACAGTCCGCGGCGGATGCGCGTGACACTTATGATGATCGTGTCATGTGGCTTCACGATCGGCGGTGTCATAGGCGGCCTCATCACGGCGTCGTTGATCCCGCATTTCGGCTGGCGCGCGGTGTTTTTCGTCGGCGGTGCGATTCCGTTTGTGCTGGGCATGCTGATGTGGCTGACGCTGCCGGAATCGATTCAGTTCCTGGTTTTCCGCAAGAGCGACGCTGAACGTATTCGTCGGAGCCTTGCGCGGATCGCACCGGGCATGGACATTCCTGCAGGTCACGTGTTCGAAGTCACGGAAGAGAAACCGCGCGGCATGCCGTTCGTAGAATTGTTCAAGGACGGAAGAGCGCGCGTGACGTTACTTTTGTGGGTCGTTAATTTTGCCAATCTGCTTGTCATGTATTTTCTGTCGAACTGGCTGCCGACCGTGGTGCGCGAAGCGGGCTATACAACTTCGACTGCAGTCTATGCGGGTACTGCGCTTTGGGGGGGCGGCGTGGTTGGCACGCTCGCGCTGGGCCGCATCATCGATCGCGTCGGCTTCACGCGCGTCCTTATCACGACCTTCATGCTTGCCATCGTGACGATCGCCGCTATTGGAAATGCGACGGTGCTTGCCTCGGTCAGTGCGTTGTTCCTGTCGATTTTCCTCACCGGCTTCTTTATCATCGGCGGGCAGCCCGCACTCAATGCGCTTGCCGCCACCTACTACCCAACGGCTTTGCGATCGACCGGCATCGGCTGGAGCCTAGGGATCGGGCGAATCGGATCGGTTGTCGGTCCTGTGCTCGGCGGCGCGCTGATGCAACTGCAATGGTCGTCGGCATCGCTTTTTGTGGCAGCGGCCGTGCCCGCATGCGTTTCGCTGGCGGGCGTATTCGCGATCCAGCTTTCGATTCGTGGCCGCGCGGGAACGAGAGAGGCAGCAGGCGCGTTACATTAAATCGGCAGGCTCTGGCCACCTAGTTGGAAACAGGGCGAATAATTCATTTGCGAGCGTGATATCGGCCACGCCGTCTAGAGGTGGCTGCGCGAATTCGGACAGTCGGCTAAGTGGAGCGCCCGGGGCCTGAGCCAGCGATAATGCTGGATAGGAACCGAGGAAATGACGAAGAGAACCAGACGGATGCACTCAGCGGCGTTCAAAGCGAAAGTGGCGCTGGCGGCAGTCAAGGGCGAGCGCACGCTGGCGGAACTGGCACAGCAATACGATGTGCATCCGAACCAGATCACGGAATGGAAGCGGCAGTTGCAGGAGCGTGCGGCCGACGTGTTTGGCACGGCGGGCGCGGCACCGAGCGAACCGCCGGTGGACCTGAAGACGCTGCACGCGAAGATCGGCCAGTTGACGCTGGATAACAATTTTTAGAAAGCGCGCTCACTAAAGCGGGATTGCGGAGCACAAAGAAATGATCGACCGTAAGCATGCTTTGCCGATTGCGCAGCAGGCACGTCTCGTCGGCGTGGCGAGATCGAGCGTGTATTACCGGCAGCAGCCGGTGAGCGAAGCGGATCAACTGCTGATGCGACGGATCGACGAATTGCACATGGAGTTTCCGTTCGCCGGCGCGCGGATGCTGGCCCGCCTGCTGTAGGAGTTCGCAATCAATGCTAGCCGTGCCCAAAGGAGTGCTAGCAATGTTCACTAATACTGCTAGCGTAGTGTTTTGCTCAGCCTGAGCGGTGGGCATCGATAATGAGCGGCCCCCAGCAAACAGTGCCATGATGTAAGCGAGTTTTCGGCGGACTTTTTCAGTATGAAAGGAGCCGTACGATGAAACGCAAGCGCTTCAGTGTGGAGCAGATTGTGGCGGTGTTGAAACAGGCCGAAGCAGGCATGCCGGTAGCGGAACTGATTCGTCACGTGGGCATTTCGGAGCAAACCTTCTATCGCTGGAAGAAGGTATATGCCGGTTTGCAGACGGACCAGGTGCGGCAGCTCAAGCAGCTTCAAGACGAGAACGTCCAACTGAAGAAGGTGGTCGCGGAGCTGACGTTGGACAAGGCGATGCTGACCGACGTATTGAAAAAAAAGTGGTGAATTCATCGCCGAGGCGCCATGTCGTGGATTATCTAAAGTCCGCCTATGGAGTAGCAGAGCGGCGTGCCTGCCGCCTGGTGGCCATATCGCGCTCGGTGTACCAGTATCGCAGCCACCGCGACCCGCAGACTGCATTGCGGCAGCGCATGTGTGAAATCGCGGCGACGCGGGTGCGCTATGGTTACCGCAAGATACGCGTGCTGCTGCTACGGGAGGGCTATCAGGTCAGCAAGAATCGGCTGTACCGTTTGTATCGTGAGGAAGGGCTGTCGCTGCGCTACAGACCAAATCGCAAGCGACGTGCACAGATGAGCCGCCCGGCACGTGCAAAGTCGACGGCGGCAAATCAGGCGTGGAGTTTGGACTTCGTCGCCGACCAGCTTTCGAACGGCCAGAGGTTCCGCGCGCTAACCATCATCGACGTCTTTACGCGCGAAGCACTAGCCATCGATGTTGGCCAGCGACTGAGCGCTTCAGATGTCGTGCGTGCACTGGATGAATTGAGGAGCAAACGCGGAGCGCCCCGCACGCTGTTTTGTGACAACGGCTCGGAATTTACGAGTCAGGTGATGGACCTGTGGGCTTACCATCACAAGGTCGAGATTGCCTTCAGCCGGCCCGGCAAGCCAACGGATAACGCATTCGTGGAGTCGTTCAACGGCACGCTTCGCGATGAATGCCTGAACGTGCACTGGTTCACATCGCTGGCCGACGCCAGGGAGCAGATTGAGCGATGGCGGGTCGAATACAACGAGAGTCGGCCTCACAGGGCTCTCGGTGAAGTGCCGCCTGCCGAATACGTCCGTCAGTTGGGCCTGCAGGCCCAACTGACGGACCAACAGAACGCCGAAGACTAACATTGCCTTTGGCACTGAAAACCGGGACCGTTCAAAAACGAACTTTACTAGACTCCGGCTGGCCGTGTTTGCAGGGGGCAGGTCACAGGCAGTACATTATTCGATGAATTTGTAACTCATAACACTAGTATGTTTGCGCGGTACTGTGATCTGCCATAAGGCGATCCCGACGAAAAATCTCGTGCATAATTGCTTTCGCGCCAGCTATGATCAGCCGAACGTCCGAGCTAACCGTAACGAGGTCGAAACCCTGACTGATCCGCTGCGTCGCGAACTCGGCGCTGCCGTTATGGATGCAGACGACTTTGCCGGCAGCGTGCGCGGCCGTGCGAATCTGTGCGATGGCCTCGACAACCGACGGGTCGACATCATCGAATGTCGGCCGGCAGCCGAGCGACAGTGACAGGTCGGCCGGGCCGACGTACACACCGTCGAGTCCGTCGACAGCGAGGATCGCATCGAGATTGCCGAGTGCTTCGGCAGTTTCTATTTGCGCGAGCACGACGACGGTGTCGTTCGCATGCGTTGGATAGTCCGCGCCGGCATAGAGCTGGGCTCGGATCGGTCCGAGGCTGCGCTGACCGAGCGGCGGATAGCGCGTTGCCGCGACCAGTCTCCGTGCTTCGTCGGCCGTGTTGACCATCGGGCAGATGACACCGTACGCACCGGCATCGAGCACCTTCATTAGAATGCCGGGGTCATTCCATGGTACGCGGGCCATCGGCACGGTATCCGTTGTGGAAATGGCCGCGAACATGGCGATCGCGGTCTGGTAATCGATAACGCCGTGCTGCAGATCGACGGTCAGTGCATCCCAGCCCTGATGCGCCATTGCCTCCGCAGAAAATGCGCTCGGAATGGTTAGCCAGCCGTTAACGACTGCACCGCCTTGATGCCAGATCTGGCGAATTCGGTTCTCACGCATGGTTCGTTGCTCCGATAAAGGTGCTGCCGACCACTTTGCCGGCGTTTGATGCAAGTCAGTCGGTTGCGGAGATCGGATTCCCGCCGGCCATCACTTCGAGTGCCCGGACGAGTGCCGAGTGATCCCATGCGCCGCCGCCTTGCGCAACGCAGACATTGAAAAGCTCCTGCGTCGTCGCGGTGTTCGGCAAGCTCATGCCGAGCTGCCGCGCATTCGACAGCGCGAGGCCGAGGTCCTTTTGATGCAGTGCGATCCTGAATCCGGGCGCGAAGGTGCGCTTGACCATGCGTTCGCCGTGTACCTCGAGCACGCGCGACGACGCGAAACCGCCCATCAGCGCATCGCGCACTCTAGCCGGATCCGCGCCGGCCTTCGCGGCGAATAGCAATGCTTCGGCAACTGCCTCGATGTTCAGTGCGACGATGATCTGGTTCGCGACCTTCGCGGTTTGGCCGTCGCCGTTGCCACCGACGAGCGTAATGTTCTTGCCCATCAGTTCGAACAGCGGTTTCGCGCGTGCGAACGCGTCTGTGTTGCCGCCGGCCATGATTGACAGCGTCGCGTCGCGTGCGCCGACTTCGCCGCCGGAGACCGGAGCATCGATGTACTCGCAGCCGAGCGCGCGGATGCGTGTGGCGAACTCCTTCGTTGCAAGCGGCGAGATCGAACTCATGTCGATTACGAGCTTGCCTGCCTCGAGGCCCTGCGCAATGCCGTCGTTACCGAACAGCGCCGCTTCGACGTGCGGCGTGTCGGGCACCATCACGATGATGACGTCTGCCTGGCGCGCCACGTCCTTGCCATTCGCACACACGATGCCGCCGGTCTCGACGAGCTCGACAGGGACCGTCCCGTGTGTGTGCAGAAACAGCGTATGACCGCCGCGGATGAGGTTGGCGGCCATGGGGGTGCCCATGATGCCGAGGCCGATGAAGCCGATTTTGCTCATGATTGTTCCTATCTGGAGAAAGCGGGGAGGGGGAAAGCGTTCAACACATCGCGCGTGTCGTCGAACCGTGGCTTCGGCAGCCGCGCACGCCGGGGCGCAACGCGACGAGGCGGCCGTCCGGTGCATCGGGCGCGCAGCCGGGAAGTCGGATCGACGTGACGAAAAGCGTGTCGAGGCCGACACCGCCGAACGCGCACATCGCGGGCTTCGCGAACGGCAGCGCGATCGCCCGGTCGAGCCGGCCATCGGGCGAGAATCTCAATAGCAAGCCCGCATCGTTCGCGCAGGTCCAGTAGCAGCCCGACTCGTCGACGGCCGCCCCGTCAGGTCGACCCGCATGGTCGTGCAGGTTGGCGAATACACGCTGGCAGCTTGGCTGACCATCGTCGACGTCGTAGTCAAATGCCCAGATCACCCTGCGCGACGCATGCGAATCGGACAGGTACATCGTCCGACCGTCCGGCGACCAGGCGAGCCCGTTTTGTACGATGAGGCCGGCGACGAATGGGCCGCGCAACCCGTCCGCCGAGGTGTATCGATGCAGGCCACCGGCCGGGTTCGCGGCAGTCACGTCCTGCACCATCGTGCCGGCCCAGAAGCGCCCTTGCCGGTCGCAACGTCCATCGTTGAAGCGCATGCCTGGGCGTGCGAAGTCAGGCGCTGCGAGACGCCGGGCGATCGTGCGGCCGACGACCGGAACCGGGGCCGAGATATCGAACTCGATTTCGAAGATCCCGCTTTCGAGGCCGGCGATCAGGCGTCCCGGGCCGGCCGGGGCGATGCAGCCAATCTGCTCCGGAACGGTCCACCGGTGTCGGACGCCGGTTACCGGATCGATGCGCAGGATCGTCCGCGCCGGAATGTCGACCCAATAGAGCGCGGCTTCCTCCGCGTGCCATACCGGGCTTTCGCCGACGGTGGTGACGCAGGTGTCGCCACCGTCGGCGAATTCGACGGACAGTCGCTCGATCGGTGGCGTCATCGCGGATCCTCCATCGGACCGCTCAGCACGAACGGGCCGCCTTGGCACACCCGCGTGGGGTCGGCCGGGTCGATGTCGGGTGCACTCGCCGGAAAATCGCGTTCGAACGGAATCGAGCTGTCGGCCGGACGGAAGCCGAGATGGGCAGCCTTGCGGTTGTCCCACCACGTGACGCGGTTGTCCGACACGCCGTAGATGATCGAATGGCCGACGCGCGGCGTGAAGAGCGCGCAGCGCACGAGCTCGAGGAAATCGCGGTAGCTGAGGAACGTATTCAGCATGCGCGCGTTGCGCGGCGCATCGAAGCTCGAGCCGATCCGCAGGCATACGGTTTCGAGCCCGAATCGGTCGAAGTAATAGCGCGATAGCGCTTCGCCGAAGCACTTCGTCACGCCGTACAGGCAGTCCGGGCGTACAGGCATCTCGGTATCGACGACCTGCGTGACGGGGTAGTAGCCCGTGACGTGGTTCGAGCTTGCATAGACGATGCGCCGTACGCCGGCCTTCTGCGCGGCGGCGTACAGGTGATAAGTGCCGCGGATGTTCGCTTCGAGCAGGTCAGCGAACGGCGCTTCGACCGAGATGCCGCCGAGATGGACGACCGCATCGACGTCGTCGAGCAGCGCGTCGACGGCGGCGCGGTCGGCGAGATCGTCGACGACGACTTCCTCGCTGGCAGCCGGCTCGCCGGGGTCGACGATGTCGGTCACGCGTACGATCCGGGCCCATCGGCGCAATTGCGTGCGGATCTGGCGGCCCAGGTTGCCGCTCGCGCCGGTCAACAGGATTCGGTGAAAGGGCGGGGAGGCAGTGTCGGTCGACTGGTTCATTCGGTTTCCTGATTGATATTGGAAGAAACGTCGCGCTCAGCGCGGAACGTCGGCGAGATAGAGCGCCGGCTTGCCGTCGCGATCAGATGTGAACAGCACGCGGCGGCTGTCCGGGGTAAAGGACGGATGTGGGTGCGTGACCTGCCGGTTGCCGTCCAGCACGGCCCACGACGTGTGGTGCGCGGCAATGCGCTTCGTCGTTCCGGTCGTTGGCTCGAACAGGTAGAGGTAAGGGTCGTCGTCGATTTCATGCGCGCCGACGTCGTTCACGTCGACGGGCGTGCCGCAGCCATCGCCGACGAGCAGCGAGCCGTCGAAGTTGCTCATCAGATGCGAGCAGGGCGGCATCTGCATCAGTTCGGTGTCCGTGCCGTCTTTGGGATTGAAACCGCGAATGTAGCGTCTCGGGTCGCCACGGCGGTACGACACATAGATCATGCGGCTGCCGTCGGGCACCCAGAATTCGTGCGTGCAGCTTTCCCCGTCGGCATGCTCGTGTACTTTGCGTAGATCGGAACCGTCCTCGTCGACGAGCCACATCCGGGTCTCGACGATGTCATGCGGCCCCTCATGACAGAACGCCACCGTGTTGTCGTCGAACGGACGGTAGATCGGATGACCGAGCCACTGGTTCGCCTCGTGGACGACGGTCCGGGCGCCGTCGCGCAGGTCGATGCTCAACAGCCGGCAACGGGGGCGGCGATAGTAGAACTCCTTGAACTTGTGCCAGTTGGTGAGCGGCTCGTAGTCGCTCGCTGCGATCTCGATGCCGACGACCTTATCGCAGGCGGAGTTTGCGACCCAGGTGCCGTAGCCGACGTAGTCGCCCGGCACTTCGTAGACGATTGATTCGTCTAGCGTCTCGAGATCGAGCCGCATCATCCGGCGATCGCCTTTTACGTAGTACAGGTGACGGTCGTCCGGCGACAGGAAGCCGCCGAACGTGTTGTCGCCCGCCCCCTCCGTCAGCTGCGTCGCGACACCAGTCGGCAGGTCGAGCAGGTAATAGTTCCAGTGGCCGTCGAAACCGCCGCCGAACAGCAGCCGCGTGCCGTCGTTGCTGAAGCACTTCTGATAGAAGTAATTGCGGTGGCACGTCACATCGGGCGGCGTGAGGCGCGTCACGACCATTCTGGTTTGCGGGTCGGCGTATTCGTCGTAGACGAAATGCAGGGTCTGGCCTTTGCTCATGATTTGTCCTTGCTGGGTGACGACCCAGTGCGCATGCCTCGCTGTCACGTCGAGTAGGTCGGATGGATGGTCAGGTGTGCGATTGCGTGATCGAGTCTTTATTGTCGGCCGCGCGTTGCGTACGACGGCCGGAGCGTCTGTCGGCCGAATGGACTAGCCCCGCACCGGGCAGGAGGAGAATCGCGCCACAGATCAGGAATACAATGCGACCGTGCAGTGCATTCGGCAGCAGCGAGAGCGCCATAATGCCGAGCGCGGCGAGGCAGACGAGCCGACCGAGCAGGCCGCGCTGGCGACGTTCGCGGGCATCGTCGGCCTCATCGGAGTCGTCTGATTCGACGGGTGTGTCCCAGCACCGGAACAGGTCGGCCCGTTCGGCCGCACGCTGTTGCCCGGTCTCGGAGTAGAACAAGCGTGTCGACACGAAAAAGCCGCCAGTGATCACGACGTGTGCGAGTAGCACGATCGAAACGCGCAGGTCAGCCCATTCGCGGCCGCTCAGCTTCAGGCCGAACCACGACTCGATTGTCGTCTGGCCGATCAGCATCCCGAATATGTACGAAACGACCAGGCCGACCAGCAGGGTTGCCCAGCCCGACCAGTCCGGCGTCTTACGTACGACGAAGCCAAGCATCGCCGGCACCGCAAGAGGAAAGGTGACCATCGCACTCAGCGTGACGAGGATGTCGAACAGCGTCATACCGTGCACCGAATTGATCACAATGCCCACACCGACGACGAGCAACCCGAAGACGAGCGACGCAAACTTCGACGCGACCATCAGTTCCTTTTCGGTCGCTTGCGGGCGCAGCACGGTGCGATAGAAATTGCGCACGAAGAAGCCGGCGTTGCGGTTGATGCCTGCGTCCATCGCGGACATCGACGCCGCGAACATGGCGGCCATCAACAGGCCCAGCATGCCGGCCGGCATGAATTTCGACACGAATGCAACGAATACGGCTTCGCGCGCATCGTGGCCAAGCATGCCGAAATCGCTGGCGAAATCAGGCATCCTGTAATGCATGAACCACGCGGGCACGAACCAGATGAGCGGCCCGACGATGCTGAGCACGCAGGTGAGAAGAGCGCCCTTGCGTGCGTGCTGGCTGTCTTTCGCGCAGATGTAGCGATATGAGTTGAGGCCGTTGTTCATCATGAAGATCTGCTTCACGACGATCATCACGACCCATAGCGCGAAGAGGCCGGCATAGGCGTAGCCGTGGCCTATCCAGAACGAATCGTGAAAGCTGTCGACGATCGGCGTGATGCCGCCTGCGTTGCCGAGCGCTACGATCGCACACGTGAACGTGACGGCCATCACGATCAGCATCTGCAGATAGTCCGATGCGACCATCACCCATGCGCCACCGGCGAGCGCCATCGCGATCACGACGAGCCCGGTGGCGACGATCACGGTGCCGACCGGCAAGTGAAACACGGCGCCCGTGATGATCGCGAGGCCGTTCAGCCACTGTCCGGCCGACAGCAATCCGTCGAGCATGCTGATCCAGACGAAGCTCTGTTCGCTTGTGCGACCGAAGCGCGAGCGCAGCGCTTCGGTCGCGGTGACTACGCGCATCTGCCGGAAGCGGGGCGCGAAATACAGGTAGTTCGTCAGATAGCCGACCGCGTTCGCGAGATACAGCACGACGATCGCGAAGCCGTCGTTGAACGCTTTCGACGCCGCGCCGGTGAAGGTCCACGCGGAGAACTGCGTCATGAACGCGGTGGCGCCGACCATCCACCAGAGCACCTTGCCGCCGCCGCTGAAGTAGTCGCTCGTGTTCCGGTTGAACGAACGGAACGACAGGGTGATGGCAATCAGAAAGCCGATGTAGGCGATTACGACGAGAATGTTGATGTCCATGCTTCGGGTTCCGCGATAGCTGATGCCGGAAGTAAATAGGGGGACGCGCCGGGAGCCGGATCAGAAGTAGTGAATGATCCCGAGCGATACGCCGTGCTCGGATTCGCCGGGTTGCCGCGCGCCGGCTGGCTTGATGCTGTAGATTCCGTTCGCCGCGTTCTTGACCTCCACGAGCTGGCCGTATAGCGCAGTCCGTTTCGAGAAGTTGTAGCGGGCCGTCAGCACGAAGTGCTGCGCGCCCGTGCCGGGGCCTTTCTTGACCGAGCCGACTGCGGAGCCGGCCGGCGCGCTGCCGTAACCGCTGCCCGCGATCCCGTAGTTGAATTCGAAGCCCCACGGGCCCGGCGTATAGCGGGCGACAAGGCCGAGCATGTTCTGCCGGATGTTGTGCTTTTGCGCATCCACTTCGTAGTTGAGCTGCTGCACGATGCCACCGAAGTAGATGTTCTGAGTCACCTGGTATCCGGCGGTGATTTCGGCCGCGTAACTGTCCTGTCCCGGCCCGAGCACGCCGTAGTCGCCCTCGAAGCCGATCGCAGCCTGCAGGCGCCCGCTCACGTAGTTGATCGAGCCCGACCATACGTGTGCACCGCCCAGACCCTGGTTGTTGATGTCCTGGTTGTAAGCGTAGTACTGGACCGCGCCGAAGAACGGACCGAAATTTGGCGAGTCGTAGCGAATCGAATCCGGATATTTGATGTCGAAACAACCCTGCGCCTTCGTATAGCCGGCGGTGCCTTTCATCGCGATGCCGCAGTTCGACCACAGTACGGTCGTGATGCCGAGACCCTGGGTTTCGGCGAGTGCGTCGCCGAAGACGCCGTGGCGGTCGTACGGCGCCTGAAAGCGCCCCATCCGCAGCGTGCCGAACGTCTTGCTGGACAAGCCGACGAAGGTTTCGCGCGCACCGAACGTGCCGGTGCCGTCGTTCGTGCTCAACGCGCTTTCGGCCTGGAATACGGCTTTCAGATCGGAGGTCAGCGTCTCCGTGCCGCGGAAACCCCACGCCGATCCGTAGTTGGCCATCCGTTCGCTCGGCGGGTTGCCGCCGCCCGTCACGTAATCGATCGAATTGATGAAGCGACCGTAGAGCTGGACGCCATCGCTGCGCGGCGCCTGATAGGCCTTGTCTGTCCAGCCGGAGAAATCCACGGGCGCGGTTTGAGCGTGCAGCGAGCCGGAACAGCTCGCTGCGGCGATAAAGCCCACCCAGGTCGTAACGAGGGCACGTGCATGTTTTTTCGTCGACATTCCGAATCCAATCCTGAAAGTGGCGCAAGCGTTCCCGGCTAACGCTTGCGTACATACCTTGCGAGAGGCGCTGGCCATCGATGAGGATGGCTCTTATTTATTAGTCATCGTACAACTGATGACGAACAATATCAGCGGCACGACAAAACCATCAAGTGGAGGTAAACCCTCGCAGCGGTCGGAAGGATTCGAAAAGGGGCTGCGGATCAGCCGCGTTCGACGGTGTGCGCGGCGATGTAATCGAAGTCGATGTCTTCGCCGAGGCCGGGTGCCTGTGACAGGTGGACGTTGCCGTCCGCATCCATCGGATCGGGGAGGCTGCGAAGATATGCGGGCGGCGTGTCGTAGTCGAGGAACGGATGCAGCAGGCCGCGCTCGTACCATCGACAGTTCGCGGTCGAGGCGGTCACCGCGAGATTGGCGGCGCCGTTGCCGTGAATCTCGCAGTTCATTCCGAACGATTCGGCCACATGGACCGCTTTTAGTGTCGGCGTAATACCGCCGACACCCGAGACGCCGGCCCGCAGGATGTCGCATGCGCCGGCCGCGATCCAGTCCGCCCGTGTGTAATGCTTGCCAGCCATCGATTCGGGGCCGACGATCGGAATGTCGAGTTGCTGCGCGAGCCAGCGATACGAGTCCATGCTTTGCTCGTCCATCATCTCCTCGAACCACGTGAAATCGAGCTTCTCGAGCGCGCGGCCGATACGCAGTGCATCGGAGCGGGAGTACCAGTGATAGCCGTCGAGCATCAGCGCAATGTCGGGGCCGACCGCTTCGCGCACTGCTGCACACGCGCGGATGTCCATCTGCGGATCCGGCGCGAATGCGACGGGTGGCATCCATGTGTGCAGCTTGATCGCACGATAGCCGCGCGCGACGAGCTGCTCCGCGAAGCGTGCATAGTCGTTTGGTGTGGCGAGACCGCCGGACAGTTCGTCGCCGCACATCGTGCTGCCGTAGGCCGGGACCTTGTCGCGGTATCCGCCGATGAGCTGGTACACGGGCGTCGACAGCGCCCGTCCGGCTAGGTCCCACAGCGCCTGGTCCACGATCGCGAGCGCCCGATCGGTTAGCTGCCCGGCGCTGCCGCGTTGACGATGCGCGAGATCTTGCCAGATGCGTTCGCGCTGGAACGGGTGGCGCCCGACGAGCACCGGGCTGATGTGGTGTTCGACGAGCGTTCCCCGGATCACGTCGGGGGCGCCGAATGCATGACCGGCAAGGCCGTCATCGGTCTCGATGGTTAGTAGGGCCATCGTCGCCTGCCGTTCGCCGCCCGGGTGCGAATGGCCACCGCTGTCGACGACGCGGCGCGTCGGAAAGGTAAAGACGGTACGAATGATGCGGTTGATCTTCATGTGAGCGTTTCCATGGAAAGGTGGGTGGGGGCGCGGAAGATGGCTCGCGCATGCGGTCGCGAAGTTGCGGACAATGGAGCCGGCTTGGCGTGGGCCGCATTTGATGCGACCGGAGAGCAAATGTTTCTCGCGACGCCGTCTGCAGAGGTATACTTCACTTGTTATCTACTGTCAGTCATCAGATGACTGATAATATATCATGATCAACTCTGCCCTGAAGGCTCCGCCGGCTTCGCGGCGTTCACGCCGTCGCGCCGAAGGCATCTTCGATCTGCTCAGCGGGCAGATTCGCACTGGTTCACTCAAGCCCGGCGACTTGCTGCCGACGGAATCGGAACTTATGCGCACGCAGGAAGTGAGTCGGGCCGTTGTTCGCGAAGCGATCCAGCGGCTTCGGATGTCCGGGATGGTGGAAACGCGTCAGGGCATTGGCAGCTATGTGCTTGACGATGCATGCCGACCGCCGGCCGTTGAATTGCCGCCTGTGGAGACTCAGACACGTCGCGACGTGCTGTCGATTCTCGAACTGCGAATGTGTATTGAAACGGAGAGTGCGGGGCTTGCGGCGCAGCGAGCATCGCGCCAAGACATCGATGCAATTGGACAAGCGCTCGAAGCGCTCGACCGGCATGCGGAGGCCGGCGACGATGCCGCGCCGTACGATTTCCAGTTTCATATTGAGATTGCTCGCGCAACGGGGAACCCGTTCTTTGTCGACGTGCTGTCGCAGCTCGATCCTGCGTTCGCACCGCGTCCCCGTCTCGGCCCGGCGAATTACGCGATGCGGGTGAGTGGTGAACACGCGAACATTTTCGAGGCCATCCGGCGTGGCGATGTCGGTGCTGCGCGCGCGGCGATGCAAATTCATTTGTCCAACAGCCGAGCACGGCTGCTGGAAGCGAAAGTGCGTGGCGCACAATACTCCGACCGATGAGGGCGAAAGCGTCCCGAGTGGTGTCGCGGAGGATGGCACCCGGCCAAGTAGTGTGGGGTGCATTTGATTTCTATGCGTTTTTCCGGTTAAGGGCCTTTAAGCCTGGCAAGGCTTTTTATTGCGGCCCTAAATAATTGCTGCAACAAGACAATGAGTTAGTCTGCCATTCGCCAGCGAAGCGGAAGGCGGCCCCGTGACCCTAGCCCGCAAAACTGTCCCACTTGGAACTGGAAAATTTCGGCATGGTCATCGAGACCAGGAGGTCATGCCGTGAGGAAGAGCAAGTTCACCGAAGAACAGATCGCCTATGCGTTGAAGCAGGCCGAGCAGGGCACGCCAGTCGCGGAGGTCTGCCGCAAGATGGGAATCAGCGACGCGACGTTTTACAGCTGGCGGATGAAGTACGGTGGGCTGTCGCCGTCGGAGCTGCGTCGGCTGAAGCAACTTGAGGAAGAGAACGCGAAGCTCAAGCGGCTAGTGACCGATCTGTCGCTGGACAAGGCCATGCTGCAGGACGTGCTGTCAAAAAGGCTCTGACGCCTTCCCGGCACCGTGAGCTTGTCACGGACTTGATGCAACGTTTCGGCGCAAGTCAGCGGCAGACCTGCGCGTTGTTGCAGCTATCCCGCACGGTCTACCGATACGAGTCAGTCGCGCGGGATCAAAGCGCACTGGAAATGCGCATCAAGGAGATCACGGAAGTGCGGGTGCATTACGGTGCGCCGCGCGTGTACGTTATGCTTCGCCGGGAAGGCTGGAGAGACAACCACAAGAGAGTAGAACGCGTGTATCGCGAACTGGGCCTTTCGTTGCGCCATAAGCGACCCCGGCGAAACAAATCGGCTCGCCGCCGCCAGCCGAAGCAGTCAGTAAGCGCAATCAACGAAATCTGGAGTATGGACTTCGTTGCTGACGCGCTGTTTGATGGTCGACGCTAGCGCACGCTTACGATCGTGGACAACTACACGCGGGAATGCTTGGCGATCGAAGTCGATGATTCGTTGCATGGCGAAGACGTTGTCGCCGCGCTGGCTCGGCTCGCGCATCATCGTCCGCTTCCCCGCTATATCAAGGCAGACAACGGCAGCGAGTTCATTTCGAAGGCGCTCGACAAATGGGCGTACGAAAATGGCATGGAGATTGACTTCTCGCGTCCTGGCAAGCCGACCGACAATGCGAAGAACGAATCCTTCAACGGGCGCTTTCGGGAGGAGTGCCTCAACGCACACTGGTTCTTGTCGCTTGAAGACGCCAGACGCAAAATCGAAGTCTGGCGCGAGTACTATAACGAGGCGCGTCCTCACTCTGCGCTGCAGTGGATGACACCGGCGGAATTCGCCCGCCAGTGCAACGATCGGGCCGGTTCGGCCCACCCCGAAGAGCCGGAATTTTCCAGCTAAGACTGGGACGGAAATTGGGCTAGCCTCACCCCTATGCGTCGCTCGAGATCGGGCAGCTACAGCCGAGTCAGCGGCGCCAATACAACCCGCTGTTGCGTCACTGCCGAAGCTGCATTGCGCGCGGCTACCATAGCGTGGGGCACTAAATGCTGAAATTCAATACCTGTCCGGCGCGCATCAGCAATTGGAAACTGCGTGCCGCCGCTGGGGCTATGAGGCTCCCTACGTCGTGAGTGCTCGCCTGCTCGAGTCGCCGTATCGATGCGCGATCCGTGGTGGCAGATACGGAGGCGGCCGTTGGTCGTCAGACAAGGCTCGATGCTGCGACTGCGGCCGCTGGCACGCCAGCCCGCGGGTATTCGGTGCGCGGCGCGTGCGGCCTCGCGCAGTCGGCGATCGAGCAGCTGCGCGAGCAGATGCCGGATCTGTCTGAGGCCGAACGGCCCAAGCTGGCCGGCACGCCGCCGCACACGTTCCGGCATACGGTCGGCACGCAGATGCTGGCCGTCGGCGTCGCGCTCGAGGTCGTGCAGCGCACGCTTGGGCACGCGTCGCTCGGCACGACGTCGATCTACGTGTCGCCGGAAGAGGCGCGGTTGCGGGGCGAGGCGGCGAAGTACCACGCGCGGCGCGCGCGTGAGAAGTGAAGTGCGCGCCTCGCTAGTGCACAGATCAGAAATAGGCCAGATGCGTCACGGTATCGTTCGTCTCTCCAGCTATGGGCGGGCGATGCATCTGGCCGATCTTTTTCTCGAACACGAAACCGACCGGCTAGAGCACCACGAGCTCGATAGTGGCGATGCGCACTCCACTCGGGTGCTGTTTGGCCCGCGCGTAGTGCTGGCGCACCTGATCCATCTGATGTGCGCGGACCTGCTCGCGGTCGCGTAAATCAATGCGCTTTGCAGTGTCCGGGAACGAACAAGGTAAGCGCTATGCTCTGCAGAGCATAGCGCTTACCTTGTTGGACCGCCCGCAATGGCGGCATGCATTCGCATGCGGCGGACTGTTGCTGCGTCGTGCGACGGGCGAGCCGCTGCCGCTTGTGCTGATTCCCGTTCCCGAACAGTCACGCCTCGTGCGCGAACGGCCCAGCGTCGCGGTGCTGATGACGGCCGTCGACCTGCGTTCGCCGTCGGCGCGCGCGCAGCGCTTGCGCGTGTTTTACCGGCTGTCGTCGGCGGCAGCTGTGCTCGCGGTGCTGCTGTGCTGCGACGGGCACTCGCCGCAGGAATGCGCGGCGCGGCGCAGCGTGTCGAGCGGCACGGTCCGCGCGCAGATCAAGTCGATCTACACGAAAACGGACGTGGCGCGCGCAGCCCAGCTCACGTCGCGGATCATGCAGACCTGAGCGGCCAGCGCACGCCGCTGCGACTGCATTTTTACCTAGCCGCCGCCGATTCCTTGCAGTATCTTGCCGGTCCCGCCGCAGACCCGGGCCTTAGTCGCCGGCATTGAGCGAGGTAGAAGGATCACGGAGCGCTGATGGCTTCGTGGTCGACATCGCAGGCTCCGTTTTTCATTGCATGATGTCGCGGTGAGCATCGCGCGTGCCCACCGGGCGGCACGCGCGACGGCGACGGAACGACCGCGTGTTACAACGACGGCGCCCACGTCGAGCCGAACGGGTTCGACTGGTCGATGCCGGGGAAGTCGACGAACGCCTTGCTGCAGTCGACCACGTTGGCCGGCCGCGCATTGAGCGTCGCCTGGCCGTTCACGACGACGCGGTTCGCGGTCGATGCGAACACCGGCAGGTTCACGTTGCGCAGCGTGAGGTTCGCATCGGATGCGATCGTCGAGATGGCGTCGGGCGTGTCGGCCACCACGTCGGTCAGCGACATCACGAGCGGGAACGCCGGCTCGCCATACCCGCCGGTATTCGCTTCGAACCCCTGCAGCTTCACGCCGGCCGCGCCCAAGATCATGACGTTGGCGAGCGAGATGTCGTGGAAGTTCGGATACAGCGGCCCGGTAGCCGGCACGGCCTTGGTGCTGTAATACGGCGTGAACAGCAGCGCGTTCTTCGCGTCGCGGATGCAGATGTTCGAATAGCCGATGTTGCTCACCTCGCCGCCGCGCGCATAGTCGGACTTGATCCGCAAGCCTTCCTCCGAATCCCAGAACGCATTGTCGTACACCTGAACATTCGTCACACCGCCGTTGGTCTCGCTGCCGATCGAGATTCCGTGCCCCCAGTAGATGTGGTTGTGCGCGATCGCGACGCCCCATTTGCGATCCGAACGCACGTCGCGATTGCCGTCGATGCCGAACAGGCCCGAGCCCGCGGGCGACGGATTGTTGCTGCCCTTCAGCGCGATGTCATCGTCACCGGTGCTCACGTAGTTGTACGCGAACACGAAGTTCTTCAGATACCCGTCGAACGAAATCGCACTGGTCGACGTCGTCGTGCTGCCGGTCGACAGCGTCGTCGAGGTCGGCTTCGATGCGGAGCCCGGATCGAACGCGTCGGTGTTCTTCACGTTGTCCGCGTTGAACGTCTGCCCGTTGTACAGCGGGTTGCCGTTACCGGCCGGGTTCGCGAACGCGGCGAGTGTCGGCGTCTGTACCTTCACGTTCCAGATCGTCAGCCCGTCGACGCCGCTCGGCACCACGTGGAAATTCGGGCTGTTGTTCAGCGTGATGCGGTACAGCGTCAGGTTCTTCGCGTAGTTGAACACCATCAATCGGAAATTCGACTGCGAGCCGAAGCCGGTCGTGCCGTTCTGCACCATGTTGCCGAGATACGCGAGATCCCACCACGTCATGTTGCGCACGGTCGACTTCGAATCCACGACGGTGCCGCCGTCGTCGCATGCGGTGCCGTCCGGCGCGACCGTGCCGCTCCTGTATGCCGCGTAGGTGTTCGAGCAGGTGAGGTCGACTTTCATCAGCGGGTATTTCGCGTCGGACGTCACGAGTTCCGCGTAGCCGCGCCCGTCGATTCTGCCGTCGCCGACCACGGCCGAATTCACGAGATTCGTGCCGGTGATCAGCGCGAGGCAGTTCGACGAACTGCCGGCCTTCGTTGCGCTGACGGCCGTGTTTCCGCAATACGGCCCGGCGACGTTCGGCGCATACGCCTTCACGTCGCGCGATGCGTACAGCGTCACACCCTTGTCGATCCATAGCGTCACGCCGGACGGCAGTGTCAGCGGCCCGCTGATGAAGCTGTTGCCGCCCCCGGTCTGGTTGACGACGAGTCGCACTGCGAACTTGCTCGCGCGGTACTTGGGCTTGGCCAGCTCCTCGCCGGACGCACCGGCGATGTTCACGTTCGGCACGGCCGCCGTCTTCTGCGCGGCGGTGGCCGATGCGTCGGCGGCCGCGATCGTGGCGCCGACCTCGGCGTCCACCATGGCGCCGCATGCGTCGAGCGCGGCCTGGATGCGCGCCTGGTCGGGGTTCGCCGTCGCGCTCGACACCGCCTTGCCGACGCCTGCGATCGATGGATCGGCCTCCGGCGGCAGCGAGCCGTCGGGGCGGCTCACGAGCGTATTGGCGGCTTCGAGCGTGCTGCAGACCTGCGTATCGGCGGGCAGGGCCGGCTCGGCCGGCAACGCGGCGTCGATGGTGGTCGTGCCGACCTGGAACACGGCGGCGGCGGGCGGCGAGGTGGCGGCCGCGCTGCTGGCGGTGCTCGAATCGCCGCCGCCGCACGCGCTCAACGCCGCGGCGGTCGCGACGAGCGCTGCGAACAGACCGAGCACGCGCGGAAGTGCGTGCGGCCCGGAAAATCGGGTTGTCATGACGGTATCTCCTGATGTGGCATCGCCTGCGGACGATGCCGGGTTGGTATCGGGGTGTTCGGCAGGCGCGTGTCCCACGACGCAAGCGGGCGGGTGGTAGACGAGTTGCCGGCAAGATCGAAACGGGCGGTCGCGGCCGCCGGCGGGCGTCGGGCCCGGCGCCGCGGGCGCGAATCGCGTCGCGCGAATGCGGGCCGGCGCATGCTCGTGCTATCGCGACGGTGTGAGGACGGCGTGATCAGTCATCCTATAACAACGGCAAGCGAAGCGAAAGAAGACCGTCGGATGTCGGGAAAGCGCGTCATCGGTGTCCGCATCGCATGTCGACCCGTTTACGGAAAACGTTTCCCTAAAAGGCGTGAAATCGGAGAACAAGATTCCTCGTTTCCTGCCATGAACAATTGATGGCAGTGGTTATAGGGGTATGCACCAAGTGAGTTAAGCGATTAACTGACGTACGTTCGCCCGACATGTCATACGACGTATGACTCTGTGGTTGGAGGATGCGTATCGGCGACGCAGGCGCCTGCCGACGGATCTCCGCGCAACAACGATCGACCATTAAGGAGACTTACCGTGAAGCATCAATTCACCCGCTCCCATACCGCACTGGCCGTCGCGCTGATGGCCGGCTTCGCGGTGTCCGCGCAGGCCCGCGTGTTCCGCTCGGCGGACGTGCACGGCGACAGCTTCCCGACCAACATGGCGGTCAAGTACATGGGCGATGAGCTGTCGAAGCTGACGGGCGGCAAGGACTCGATCAAGGTGTTCGGCAACAGCGCGCTCGGCTCCGAGAAGGACACGGTCGACCAGGTGCGGATCGGCGCGATCGACATGGCGCGCGTGAACGGCGCGTCGTTCAACGAGATCGTGCCGGAGTCGCTGATTCCGTCGTTCCCGTTCCTGTTCCGCGACGTCGACCATTTCCGCAAGGCGATGTACGGCCCGGCCGGCCAGAAGATCCTCGACGCGTTCGCGGCGAAGGGGATGATCGCGCTGACGTTCTACGAGAGTGGCGCGCGCTCGATTTACGCGAAGCGCCCGGTGCGCACGCCGGCCGACATGAAAGGGCTGAAGGTGCGCGTGCAACCGTCCGATCTGATGGTCGACGAGATCAAGGCGATGGGCGGCACGCCGACGCCGATGCCGTTCGCCGAGGTCTACACGGGCCTGAAGACGGGCCTCGTCGACGCGGCGGAAAACAACCTGCCGTCGTACGAGGAAACCAAGCACTTCGAGGTGGCGCCCGACTACTCGGAGACGCAGCACGCGATGACGCCGGAAGTGCTGGTGTTCTCGAAGAAGATCTGGGACACGCTGTCGCCGCAGGAACAGGCCGCGATCAAGAAGGCCGCGGCCGATTCGGTGCCGTACTACCAGAAGCTGTGGACCGCGCGCGAGGCATCGGCGCAGCAGGCGGTGACGAAGGGCGGCGCGAAGATCCTGCCGGCTGCGCAGATCGATCGCGCGGCCTTCGTGAAGGCGATGCAGCCGCTGTGGGCGAAGTACGAGAAGACGCCGCAGATGAAGCAGATCGTCGACGAGATCGAGGCCACCAAGTGACCCGTCGCACTTCCCTGAACGGCGCGGCGGCCGTGGGCTCGCCGGATGCGGCTGCCGCCGATGGCGCGGCACCGTGCCGGCCGCGCGCGGCGGCGCCGCGCCTGCGTTGTGTGAACGACCTGCTGTTCCGCGCGCTGGCCGTGGTTGCGTCGCTGTGCCTCGCGGCGCTCACCGTGCTGGTGTTCTACGCGGTCGTGATGCGTTACGTATTCGAGAACGCGCCCGATTTCGTCGAGCCGATCGCGCTGCTGCTGGTGATCGTGATCGCGATGTTCGGCGCGGCGATGAAGGTGCGCGACGGTGGCCACATCGGCCTCGACTCGCTCGTGCGGCGCCTGTCGCCGGGCGCGCGCACCGTGGTGATCGCGATCCAGCATGCGAGCCTGATCGCGTTCGCGATCGCGATCATGGTCGGCTGCGGCAGCATGGCCGCCGAGACGATGGGCGACCGCATTCCGATCATCGGGCTGCCCGAAGGCGTGCGCTACCTGATCACGATTCCGGCGGCGATCGCCATCATCCTCTTCTCGCTCGAGCACCTGCTCGCGCTTCGTCGTTCTTCGTCGGGCCAATAACGCCATGGAACTCGCGATTCTGTCCATCAGTTTTCTGATTTTCCTCGTGCTCGGCGTGCCCGTTTCGTTCGCGCTCGGGATCGCCTGCGTGCTGACCTACATGGTCGAAGGGCTGCCGATCGCGACCGCGATGCAGTCGATGATCTCGGGGATGAACGCATTCTCGTTCCTCGCGGTGCCGTTCTTCATCTTCTCCGGCGAGCTGATGCTGCACGGCGGCATCGCGGACCGGATCCTGCGTTTCGCGCAGGCGACCGTCGGCCACTTCCGCGGCGGCCTCGGGATGGCCAACGTCGTCGCGTGCACGCTGTTCGGCGGTGTATCGGGTTCGCCGACCGCCGATACGTCCGCGATGGGCGGCGTGGTGATTCCGTTGATGAAGCGCGAAGGCTACAGCGCTGCCTACGCGGTCAACGTGACGACCCACGCGTCGCTCGCCGGCGCGCTGATGCCGACGTCGACCAACATGATCATCTACGCATTCGCCGCGCAGGGCATCACCGGGATGCTGCACGGCCAGCAGGTGAGCGGCGTGTCGATCGGCGACCTGCTGTTCTCCGGCCTGCTGCCGGTGCTGTGGGTGATGGGCTTCGTGCTCGCCGCCGCGTACTGGCAGGCCGTGCGTCACGGCTATCCGCGCCGTGAAGACGGATCGTCCGCGCTGCCGGTGTTCCCGGGCTGGTATGCGGTGTTGCGCAGCTTCGTCGGCGCGGTGCCGGGCTTGATGGTGATCGCGATCATCCTCGTGTGCGTCGCGAAGGGGATCGCCACTGCAACCGAAGCGGCCGCGATCGCCGTCGTGTATTCGCTCGTGCTGACCGCGATCGTGTACCGCACGCTGACTGTCGAGAAGCTGCGCCGCGCGCTGTCGCATGCGGCGCGCACGACGGGCGTCGTGTTGCTGTTGATCGCCGTGTCGAACATGCTGCGCTTCCAGATGTCGTACCTGGAGATTCCGGATGCGATCGAGGGGCTGCTGAAGCAGTCGACCGCAGCGCCCTGGCTGATACTACTGTACATCAACATCATCCAGGTTTTCCTCGGCACGTTCGTCGACATGGCCGCGCACATCCTGATCACGACGCCGCTGTTCCTGCCGATCGCGATGGCATGCGGCGTCGGGCCGGTGCAGTTCGGGATCATGCTGCTGCTGAACTGCTCGCTCGGCCTCGTGCACCCGCCGATCGGCTCGGTGCAGTTCGTCGGCTGTGCGATCGGCAACGTGTCGATCGGCGAGACGACGAAGATGGCGTGGCCGTATTACCTCGCGATCTTCAGTGCGATCAACATCGTCACGTACATGCCGTTCTTCTCCACCTGGCTGCCGAGCCTCATCAGCGGGCACGCGGTGTTCTGAGCGCGCGTTTCGCTTGTCGCGGCGCCGGATGGCCGAGGTGGTCCGGCGCCGCGCGCGCATCCGCCGTTTCCTTTCTTCACTTCACGTCACTTCCATGAAAACGACTTTCCTGTGGCGCGCCATTGCGGCGGTCGCATTGACGATGGCCGCCTCGCTCGCGCATGCGGCAATCAACCTGGCCTCGTAGTCGACGGGGGTAAGGTAGTCGATCGAGGTATGCAGGCGTTGGCGATTGTAATAGCCCTCGATCCAGTCGACGATATACAGGCGGGCGTGGGCGCGCGTTTCATAGTGGTTCTGATAGATTCTCTCGACCTTCAATGTCTTGAAGAAGCTCTCCATCGGCGCGTTGTCCCAAGCGTTGGCACGGCGGCTCCTTGAGACGTTTATCTTGAACGCAGCGGTCAGCTTCCGGTACGCGCGACTGGCATATTGAGTGGATTCAACCGCCCGTCGCAACACCTTAATCCAGGAGGTGTTTCATGGGTCGTCTATCGAAGTGGATACAACAGTTGACGAGGCGAGGAGCGATGCGCTCGCCAGGTGCACCATTGAGCGGCCCCCGGTAAACAGTACCATGATGTAAGCGAGTTTTCGGCGGACCTTTTCAGTATGAAAGTATAGTGGTCTAATGAACCCGGACACTGATTTAGGCGAGAATGGTCGCTATGAAGAGGTGTCTGATGAGCAAGCAACGACGTACGTTTTCCCCGGAGTTCAAACAGCAAGCCGCCTGTCTGGTGCTCGACCAGGGCTATAGCCATATGGAAGCAAGCCGCTCGGTCGGCGTCGGCGAGACGGTGCTCCGCCGCTGGGTGCAGCAACTTCAGATGGAACGCCAGGGCGTTACGCCGCAGGGCAAGGCAATCACGCCGGATCAATAGCGTATTCAGGAACTCGAGGCGCGTATCGAACGCCTCGAGCGTGAGAAGGCCATTTTAAAAATGTATGGTCTGCCCCGGATTTGCAAGTCGCTGGGTTACCGTTTCGACAGAACTACGTTTGCGTCAATGTATCCGGCCTGTTCGTGCAGTTCGAGACTGCTGGCCATGATGGGATCCGCGCACACCTAACCCAATAAAGCGTTCGGTCATTACGGACTGCTTTTTTAGCAGGGCTTTCGGTATGCCGGTCAACGGTTCTGTGTCATCAGCTATTCAGGGCTCGCAAAACAGGACGGTCGTGCTCGGGGTTGCTCAGGCGGCTGCGGATATTTCCAAAGACGGTCGATAGGGTTGCTGGCTGGTCAGCACCTTCCAGCAGATACGAACGATTTTGTTGGCCAGCGCGATTAGGGCAACGTGCGGATGACTACGTTGCTCGACTTCTCGAAGCCATAAGCCCATTCTGGACTGGTCGCACTTCATGTGGATCATCAAGGCGCGCGCGCCCTGGATCACCATCATTCGCAAATAGGCGTTGCCGTGCTTGCTGATGCCACCAAGATTTGATTTGCCGCCGGTTGAGTATTGCTTCGGCACAAGGCCGAGCCAGGCCGACATATCGCGGGCCCGTTTGAAGCGGTGCCATTGCCAACAGCAGCAATGTGCGCGGTCGACACAACTGGTCAGACGCCAGGTACCGTGCTGACGCGTCGGCAGAGTTCCGATTCACGAGCGATCTGGGTAATTTCGGCTGCGGCTGTGTCGATCTCTTCGTCCAAGGCTAACCATCGCTGACGCAACCGTGCGATGAGCTGGCACAGTCGTGGCGACAAGCCGCTCTCTGCATCGGCCAGTACAGCTGGCACGCGTCGTGCGGAGAGTGCACGCCCAACCGGTATGACGATGCCATGCTCGAGAAGCAGTGCCCTCATCTGATTGACAACAGCAGTTCGCTTGGACCGGCCAGAGTTTCATAGACACTCACGAGCCGTTTAGCGCGTAGCGCCGCTCAAACTCAATTGGTGAAAGATCGCCTGCGGAACCATGCCGACGAACCGGGTTATAAAACATTTCGATGTAATCGAACAGGTCCGAGGTAGCCGTCGCCCGACTCGGATAGATGCGCCGCTTGATTCGCTCCTTTTTTAGGGCGCTGAAGTAGCTCTCGGCCACGGCATTGTCGTGGCAATTACCGCGCCGACTCATGCTTGGCACCATATGGTGCACCTTCAGGAATGACTGCCAGTCATCGCTCGTGAATTGACTACCCTGATCGGAATGCACCATGACACCGGGTCCCGGTTTGCGTTTCCAAACCGCAGCCAACAGCGCCTGTAAAACCAGATCGCTGGTCATCGTCGAGCGCGTAGCCCAACCGACGATCTGGCGCGAGTACAGATCCATAACAGCCGCCAGATACAGCCAGCCCTCGTAGGTCCGGATGTACGTGATGTCCGTTACCCAGACACGGTTCGGTGCGGTTGGCGCGAACTCACGGTTCAGCACGTTGGCGATTACGCCGACCGGACCACCCCGATAGCGGGGCTTGCTGCCATAACCCACTTGTGCCCGCAGACCTTCGCCTTTCATGAGGCGATGGACGCGGTGACGGCTGCACGTTTCTCCCGATTCACGCAAATCCACTGTGACCTTGCGGTAGCCATAGACGCCGCCGCTGGCCAGCCAGGAATGCTTGATCAGGCCGAGCAATCGATCATCCTCACGCTTGCGGGCACCGACTGTCTGCCGCTGCCAGACGTAATAGCCGCTGCGATGTACGCCAAGGACTCGGCTATCGCGTGCAGGCAGAACTCGCCGAGATGGGCTCGCATGAACGCGTACCTTGCCGCTATCCCTTTGCAAAGTACGCGGCGGTAGGTTCAATGAGTTGCTGCAACAGCCTCGCATAGTTTATCGGCCGGAGACATGAAGCCCAATGTCTTTCTGGGCCTTTCATTGAGCCGCGCTGCGATCTTGTTCAATTCCGCCTGCGAGTATTGATCAAGTTGCGTACCGTGGGGCAAGTACTGACGCAGGAGTCGGTCCGTGTTTTCGTTGGTACCATGTTGCCAAGGACTTCGCGGGTCGCAGAAGTAGACCTTCACGTCCGTCGCGATCGTGAAGTCTTTGTGGTTCGCCAGCTCCATGCCGCGGTCCCAGGTGAGCGACTGCGTAGATGCTGCGGCAACCGCTTAACCTCGCGCTTCAGGCCCGCCACAACGCTCACCGTGTCTTTTCCCTTTACCTTGACGATGATGGTGAACCTCGAGCGTCGCTTGACCAAAGTGGCGACATGAATATTGTTGGCGCCGCTGACGAGATCTCCTTCCCAGTGACCCGGCACCGCACGGTCGGCTGCTTCAGGCGGTCGCTCGTGAATCGAAACCGCGTCAGCAATCTTATTGCGAGCGCCCTTCGTGCTGGACGAGCGTGAGTGATGCATCTTCCGCTGGGTTCGCAAGTGATACTGCAGTGCCTTCTTCAGAACGCCGCGCGCTTGCACAAACAGGCTGCGATATATCGTCTCGTGAGACACGCGCATCGCCTCGGCATCGGCATATCGGTTCTTAAGCCAACCGCGCACTTGCTCTGGAGACCATTCGCGGCAAAGCTTACGCTCGACCGCATAGCGTAAGCGCCGGTTCTGCTCCAGAAGGCAGCGTTCGGGTCGCAGAGCAGCCTGCAAGGCTCGCTCATCCGCTTCCAGAGCTCGAAAGTGGCCCGTTCCGCCGTTACTCGCAATCTCAAGGGAAATCGTGGAAGGCGCGCGGTTCAACTGGCAGGCAATCGCTCGCATTGAAAGTTCAGCCGAGACGCCACGCGAGATCTCTTCACGTTCACTCAAGGTTAATGCCCGCAACGACGGCTTACGAGCAGCAGGGGTGTACCCTCCGCATAGTCGGATCACGCCGTAGATCGAGCCTGCAGGCTTGCCTAGCGCCTTCCCGATGCCAAGAAACGATTCACCTGCCTGCCACCGCCGCCAAACCTCGGACTTGCCTTCTGGCGACAACCCCGGACGTCCCATTTGTGCCATTCGTCAACCCTCCCTCATTCGATATTAATAGGAAGGTGTTGCAACGATCGATTGAACCTACCGCGGCTTTTTTTAGAATGTGGCGCTCCTCGGTCATGCGCTTGAGCTCGGCCTTCAGTCGCCGAACCTCGGCGCTCTGATCCAGCTCCGCCTGCCGCACGACGTCGGGCCTGCCGAACTTCAGTTTCCAGGCGTAAAGGCTGTGGGTCGTGATGCCAGCCGCTGCGCCACATCCGCCACCGAATGACCCCGTTCGGTTACCTGTTTGACTGCCTCGATCTTGAACTCATCCGTGTACCGCTTGCCGCTCATCCTGACCTCCTCGGTTGCCATAAATTATGGCTCGAAGATGTCTACGAAAGGCTGGCCGGTCCAGAGTGTCTATGAAGCGATGGCCGGTCCATGGTGTCGGACACAAAAGTTCAGAATTGACGCTGGAGATGCGAGAGATATACAAACGGTTTTGGATGTATATTAATTTTGCCCTGACAGGGCTGTTGAAATTGACGGCCAACATCCCGGGCTGCGTACCGCACGGCCCAATCGTCGAATCGTGCGTTGTTGTCACCGTGCATGTTTGCTAGAGCCCAATTTCAAATAAGGAGATAAACATGGCGCTTGCTGACTACGCCCTGACTGGATTCTCACTCGGAAACACGGGCGGAGGAGTCCTTCCAGAGGTCGATCCGGCCTATCTGAAGATCTACACAACCCGTCAATTGGCGGAAGCCATTCAAACCAACCGCAACTACAAAGTTCTCGAGATCATGAACGATCTCGATCTGGGCTGGAATGAAATCTCCGACGACACCAAAGCAGTTACGGGGAGCAAGTGGGTGGAGCATCCCAACCGGCCATTGACTCATCCTGTGCTGATTCGTACCGGCGTTAGCCGGATTTATCTCGACGACTTCAGGGACGAGTTCAGGGAAGGTAGATCGGGGCTCACCATTTTTTCCGCCAATGGTGCCAAACTCAGGCACGCAACATTTGACATCCGGCGTAGTTCCAATGTCATCATCCGGAACATCGAATTCGATGAACTGTGGGAATGGGACGAAGCCACCAAAGGCGATTACGATTTGCAGGACTGGGACTATATCACCCTGCAGGATTGCAAGAAGGTCTGGATTGATCACTGCACTTTTCACAAGTCCTATGACGGTACTATCGACGTCAAGGCGGGCACATCCGGCGTTACGATTTCGTGGTGCATGTTAAAGAGCGACGATCTGACGCCGAACAGTTGGGTCACGCAGCAGCTCAGGGCGATGGATGAGCCAGATTGTATTGGCTGCTACCCAATGTATGACTTCATTCGACGGCAGGGGCTAGCCAATGACGATATCGCGGCTGTGATACAGGGTCAGAAGAAAGTTCATCTGGTCGGCGCGACGCCATTCGAGGCGTCCAATGCCGCATTGGAAGTGACGCTGCATCACAACTACTACAAGAACGCACAGGACCGCATGCCGCGTTTGCGAGCCGGCAATGCGCATGCGTTCAATATCGTGATGGATTGCCGCGACAACTATCTTGCGAGAAGCCGCATATCGTCCAGCGCGGCCCTAGCCATTGCAGCCGCTGGCTACCATTTCGACGTGATCAGCAACGGCGCTATTTCGACGGAAGGCGGGGCCGCCCTCATCGAAGATTCATACATCACTGGAGTTCGTTACCCAATCCGTAACAATCAGAGTGATCCGAACGATACAAGATATACGGGGAAAATCCACGCAGTCGATCTCTATTACATACTAGGCGATAATGAGTTTCACGGCAGCAGTGACTCTCCGGGAAGCCCTCTCGCTCCGATGCCGGCACCGGTCATTCCATTTTCATGGAATGGCTTCTCGCAACTGCCGTATACCTATCGAACCTGGCCGGCCGGGTCGATTGTTGCGAGGCTGACAAGCCTGACAGAGGGTGCAGGATCGGGTATCCAGCACTGGCCTCCTCAGTACTGGATGCAAACCACTTACTGAAGTTGAAGGCGGTAGCTCGGTTGTGATGGCGCGGCCTTCGCCGCGCCCTATTCCGAAGTAGTAGCACGAAATGAGTGATGTCCGCAGTACAAGTTGCGCCCGAACGGGCTGGCGCACACTCGACGGTCCGACGCACCTCGGCTTTGCCTGGCTGATGCCCGTCGAGCCGTCGTCGACGGGCTCAAGGGCGTGAAGAGATCGGACGGCCATGCCGCGTAGGCACTGGAGAGGTGACCGCGCAAATTCGAACAGTTGGGTAAGTGGAATGCCCGGGGCCTGAGCCAGCGATAATGCAGGCAAAGAAACCAAAAAGATGACGGAGAGAACCTGACGGACGCACTCAGCGGCGTTCGAAGCGAAAGTGGCACTGGCGGTGGTCAAGGCTGAGCGCAAGCTGGCCGAACTGGCGCAGCTGTTCGATGTGCACCCGAACCAGATCGCGGAGTGGAAGCGGCAACTACTGGAGCGTGCGGTGGATGTGTTCGACGCGGCCGGTACACCATCGAACGAACCACCGGTGGACGTGAAAACGCTGCACGCGAAGATCGGACAGTTGACGCTGGAGAATAATTTTTTGTCGGAAGCACTCGGCAAGGCCGGACTGCTGAGCGCAAAGCGATGATTGACCGTACGCTTGCGCTGCCGGTTTCGCGACAGATGCGACTGGTCGGCATCGCGAGGTCGAGTGCGTATTACCGGCCGCAGCCAGTCAGCGAAACCGATTTGTTGTTGATGCGGCGAATCGACCACCTTCGTGGCTCACGCGCCGCTCAAGCCGGATCACGCCATTGAAGGTGCCGCCGGGCAACGCCTGCAGCGCGCGACGCTCCTCACCGAAGTACTGAGCGACGACGCGGTGCGTTGTACCGTGCACGCAGACATTGGCAACCGCGTCGAGCCACTCCCGCAACTGTCGGCTCAGGTCGGCGAGGTACTGGAAGGGGTGTGCCAGGAAGATGTCCTGCCGGATATAGCGATACGGGCGCTCGACCTTGCCTTTGGTCTTGGCGCGATACGCTTTGCAGGCGCGTGGTGTGAAGCCGTAGTGCTGTGCAAACGCGACTAGCTTGGCGTTGTAGACGATGTGCTTCTCGACTTCGCCGACCACGGCGGCCTTCATCTGGCCATACAGAATCTCGCGCGGAGCGCCGCCGAGGTGCTCGATTGCTTCCGTGTGACAGCGCAGGGCAGTCTGTAGGTCCTGATGCCCGACGAAACGTTCCCGGAGATAGGGGCTGCGCCCAATCACGATTGAGAATAGCCAATTCGAACGCCGCTGGCCGGGCGCGTCGTCGAACTCGACACTGAAGTGCGCGAAGTCCACTTGAGCCTGATGGCCGGCGGGCGTCTCAAAGCGCGCGTCGAAGCCGCGCTGGCGCGGGGGCCGAACGTCCCGAACCAGGTCGCTCAGCGCCGTGCGACCACCCGCGTAACCCATCGCCCGGACCTTAGAGACGGTTTCATAAAGGCTGTTCGGCGCGCCGGAGGGTATTCCAGCAGATCAGGCAGCAACCGAGTTTGAGGAACGCGCCGTGAATGTCAGCACGGCGCTCGAAACGAATACGGAGACGACGGAAGTGATGCAGCCAGGCATGCGTGCGTTCCACGACCCAGCGATATTTGCCAAGGCCGCTGCCGTGTTCGGTACGGCGCTTGGCGATCACCGGCTCGATACCGCGATTGCGCAACGCACGTCGATGTCGCTCGGAATCGTATCCGCGATCGGCGTAGACCACACGCGGTCTGTGCAGCGGGTGGCCGCGCAAACCGCGAATCGGCGGAATCGCGTCGATCAGCGGCAGCAATTGCGTGACGTCGTTGACGTTCGCGCCGGTCAGGATCGCGGCGAGCGGCGTGCCGTTGGCGTCGGTGACGATGTGGTGCTTGGAACCGGGTCGCGCGCGATCGGTAGGGTTTGGCCCAGTTTTTGGCCTGCCCCAACGGCGCGAATCGATGATGAATCGACAGCGGCTCGAGAGAAGTCGATCTGGTCTGCTGCTCGCAGCTTCGCGAGCAGCAGCTCGTGCAAGCGGTCCCACACGCCGGCAACCTGCCAGTCGCGTAGCCGTCGCCAACATGTCACGCCCGAGCCGCAACCCATCTCGGCAGGCAGATCGCGCCAGCGCAGTCCGGTCTTGAGAACGAACAAGATGCCGGTCAGCGCGGCGCGGTTCGAAACCGGCAGGCGGCCCGGGTTCTTCTTGCGCCGTGGCTTGGATGGCGGCAGTAACGGCTCGATCAGTGTCCACAACTCGTCGTCGATGATCGGCTTGGCCATCTCCTCAGTCTCGGTTGTTTCGATGCCTGAGGTTAACAGCTCGCCGCGAAAGTTAACAGCCCCAAGGGGCCATTTTGAAACCGTCTCTTAGGCAACAGACGCTCGACGCTCCGGTCGGGAAACTCGCGTACGCGCGCGAATCGGAGCCCTTCCTTGCCGGCCGCTTACGCAACAACGGTCCCTAGGACATTCCCTAATTCGCTTTGAAAAACTGGATACAAAAATCCATTTTAAGTACTCTGCTTCTAATTCTCGCACCCCTCCCAAAACTCATGACAAGATCCGCCGCATTGCGAAGTCCGGAACACGGGACCACTGCCGAACAAGCGGCCTACCGCTATCTGTTCGACGCGATTTCGCAGGGCCGTTTCGCGACCGGGCAGCGCATCGTCGCCGAAACGGTCGCCGCGGAACTATCAATGAGCCGGATGCCCGTGCGCGAAGCGCTGCGACGGCTGCATGCTGAGGGGCTCGTGGTACTGCGCCCGAATCGCGGCGCCATCGTGCGTGGACTGAGCGCCGAAGAACTCGACGACATTTTTGACATGCGCGTCGCGCTCGAAGGCCTCGCGATGCGCGTCGCGGCCCCACGCTGCACCGACGAGCATCTGCGCACGCTTGCGCGTCTGCTCGACGATATGGACACCTCCGTCGGCGATACCGACCTATGGGTGGAGCGCCACTGTGCGTTTCACGAGTATCTGTGCGGTATCAGCGGTCGCACGCGCCTGTACGAACAGATCTGTTCGTTGTACGCATTGATCGAGGGGCCGATGCGTCTATGGATTGAGCAAACCGCCTTCAGGCGCAAGAGCGCGCGCGATTACCATCAATTGCTGATCGATGCGCTACGCAGCGGCGATCCTGAACTTGCAGAGCAGGCGATGCGCGAACACATCGAATCGACAGTGCCGCGCGTGCTAACGCTTCTCGGCCTCCCCAAACCATGAGGCTGACAATGGTCTGCATTGCGCGCCCGGAGTTCGTCCGTCGGAACAGCACATCACACCGGCCACCACTGGTCACAACAACACATAACAGGAGCAAGCCCATGTCAGCAAACAAGATGATGCGTTTCCGTCTTGCCGCCGTGTTCGCAGGCGTCGCCATGCTGTTGCATGCGGGTATGACGTTCGCGGATGAAGCGCAGCCTGCCGGCCTGCTTAAGGACGGTACGCTCACTTACTGCGCGAGCATGGATGCGCCGCCGCTCGCGTTCTATGACGAGCAGCAAAAGCCGCAGGGATTCTCGATCGACGTCGCGCGCGACGTCGCGAAGTCGATGGGCAACCTGAAGGTCGACTGGCATGTGGTGCCGTTCAGCGGCCTGATCCCCGCGCTCAAGGCGCATCAGTGCGACCTGATCATCGGCCAGTTGTTCGACAAGCCGGAACGTCGCAAAATCATCGACATCATCGACTACATGTACTCGAGCCAGTCGATCATGGTGCCGCGTGGCAACCCGCGCAAGGTGCATTTACTCGACGATCTGTCCGGTCAAAAGGTTGCCGTAATCAACGGCTCGACGATGCGCTCGCTGCTCGAAAAGGAGAACGAGAAGCTCGCGGCCGCGCACAAGCCTCCGATGAACATCGTCGTCTACAACACCGACTCCGACGCTTTCCAGGCGTTCCGCCTGCAGCAGGTCGACGCGTACGGCACAACCGCCGAAACCGCTGGTCAATTCCAGAAGGTGTCGGGTAATTCGTTCGAGCAGGCGGTCGCCGGTTTCGCGCGGATCGCGACAGGCATCGGCGCGCGTAAGGGCGAACCGCTGTCCGGCGCGGTCGCGAAGGCCACCGCCGAACTGACGAAGAGCGACCGCTATACGCGGATGCTCGGCAAATGGAATCTCGAGAACGAACGTTTCTGAGCGGGATCGAATCATGAACTTCAGCTGGGAGATTTTCCGAAAATTCCTGATGGCGCCCAGTCCCGCATATCTGCACGGGCTGCTGCTGACTTGCGGAATTAGTGTCTGCGCCATTCTGCTGGGCGTCATGCTCGGTCTTTGCGTCGCGCTCTTGCGGCTGTCGCCGAGCCGTCCTCTTCAGTTCATCGCGCGCGGCTACATCTGGGTCGTGCGCGGAACGCCGCTGCTCGTGCAGATCGTATTCCTGTACACGGCGTTCGCAGCCGCTGACATTTTCCGCTTCCACGATCTCGACTTCGGTGTGTTTACTCTGCCCGGCAACATCCAAGCGGCGGTACTCGCGCTCGGTATGAACTCGGCCGCCTATATGGCGGAAATCATCCGCGCGGGTCTGAGCGCGGTCGATCGCGGGCAGTACGAGGCGTCGCGCTCGCTCGGGATGACGTCGGTGCTACTGATGCGACGCATCGTGTTGCCGCAGGCGCTGCGCGTGATCGTCCCGCCGATGGGCAACGAATTCAATGTGATGCTGAAAAACACGACGCTCGTCAGTGTGATCGGCGTTCAGGAGCTGATGTTGAGCACGCAGATGATCACCTCGGTCAATTTTCGGGTATTCGAGCTGTACCTCGTTCTTGCGCTCTATTTCCTGCTGCTAACGACGCTGTGGAGTGTCGTTCAGCGGCGCCTCGAGGCGCACTTCGGTCGTGGCGAAGTGCATGTGTCGTCCGGTCGGCGCCTGTTCGGTGCGAAAACCATGAAGCTTCTGAGAGGGCGTTGAAATGAGGCAGACACATGAAGTTATTATTGAAGCGTCGGACATTCACAAGTCATTCGGCTCGATGAAGGTGCTGAACGGCATTTCATTGAGCGTGACAAAAGGCGAGGTCGTGGTACTGATCGGCTCGTCGGGCTCGGGCAAGACCACCTTTATTCGCTGCCTGAATCTGCTCGAAACATTTGACGCCGGCTGTGTACGCATAAACGGCCGTCTGCTCGGCTTCGTCGAGCGCATCGATGGAAAGATCGCGCATGATACGGCCCGTGAGCTGGCACGGCAGCGTCGCGATATCGGGATGGTGTTCCAGCGCTTCAATCTGTTCCCGCACATGACCGCGCTCGAAAACGTGATCGAGGCACCGGTCCATGTGCTGAAGGTATCGCGCGACGAAGCGGTTCAACAGGCGCAGCGGCTTCTCGCTCGCGTTGGGCTTGCCGATCGCGCGGGTCATTACCCGTCGCAGTTGTCGGGCGGCCAGCAGCAGCGTGTCGCAATTGCCCGCGCACTTGCGATGCAGCCGAAGGTACTGCTTTTCGACGAACCCACAAGCGCGCTCGATCCCGAGACGGTTGGCGAGGTACTGCAGGTGATGAAGGAACTCGCGCGAGACGGCATGACGATGGTTGTCGTCACACACGAGATGGAGTTTGCGCGCGAGGTCGCGCATCGGGTAGTCGTGCTCGACCAAGGGGAACTGATTGAAGAAGGGCCTCCTTGGCAGATTTTCACTGCGCCGACCCATCCGCGCACGCGGGCGTTCCTGCATCGCACGCTGAAGGCCTCGCCGTTGCTTGCGCCGGATGCAGCGTATTGAACATCGCATTGCGCGTGAGCTGAACATGCGATTGCGTAGTCATCGCAATCATTACTGTCGTCGCCGTAGCCGTCCTCGCGCGGCGCGGTGTGAATACTCTTCCAGCGCACGCTCAGGCAACGCTAGCTGCCTGCACCGCGCGCGCTTGTTCGATCAACTGGAGAACGTGTCTATGCGCAACTTCGAGAAGCCCGGCCGATCGCTCGCTTTCGCCCGCAACGGCATGGCGGCGACGTCGCATGCGGCGGCCACGCTCGCGGCGGTCAACGTGCTCGCGGCCGACGGCAACGCCATGGATGCGGCGATCGCCGCGTGTGCGGTGCAATGCGTGGTCGAGCCGGGCTCGACGGGCGTCGGTGGGGATTGTTTCGCGCTGTACTCGCGTGGCGGCACGGACGACATCATCGCATACGACGGGTCGGGCTGGGCCCCGGCTGCCGCAAGCGTCGAGCGCTTGCAAAAGTTGGGCGTCGATACAATTGAGCGTCATTCGCCGCATGCAGTCACGGTGCCGGGTGCCGTGCACGCATGGACCACGCTGCATCGCGAGCACGGCCGCCTGCCACTGCGCGACGTCTTCGCGCAGGCGATCCGATATGCGGAAGACGGCTACGCAATCACGCCGCGCAGCGCGTGGGACTGGGCACAGGAAGCCGGCACGCTCGCACGGGACGCCGAGGCCCGCGCGACGATGCTGGTCAAGGGCGCCGCGCCGCGTGAAGGGAGTGTGCATCGGCAGCCACATCTGGCGAACACACTGCGGCTCGTCGCCGAAGAAGGACGGGACGGCTTCTATTGCGGCCCGCTTGCAGCGAATATCGTCGCGCATCTCAACGCGCAAGGTGGCCTGCATTCGCTCGACGATTTCGCCGACTACCACGGTGAATATGTGACGCCGATCCGCGCGAGTTTTCGGGGCTACGACGTCGTGGAATGTCCGCCAGGCGGCCAGGGCGTGATCGCGCTGATGATCCTTAAGATCCTCGAGAAGTGCGCGGCCGATGCCGACCCGCTCGACGCCGACCGCCTGCACCGCGAAATCGAAGCGTCCAAGCTCGCGTATTCGATGCGCGACGCAATGCTGGGCGATCCGCGTCACGGGAAGGTCGATGTCGACTGGTTGCTGTCCGATGCCCTCGCCGACGAATTACGCGGCCGCATCGATCTTACGCGGGCCTTGCCGGCCGCGCCTGCGTTGACGCCAGCCGAGCACAAGGACACGGTGTATATCACGGTCGTCGACAAGGACCGCAACTGCGTGAGCTTCATCAACTCGCTGTTCCACCCGTTCGGCAGCGGGCTGATGGCACCTGAGTCGGGCGTGCTGCTGCATAACCGCGGGCAGAGCTTCGTTGTGGAGCAGGGACATCCAAATGCGGTTGGACCTCGCAAGCGGCCGATGCATACAATCATCCCGGGCATGATCACGCAAGGAGGCCGTGTACGGATGGGCTTCGGCGTGATGGGCGGCCACTATCAGGCGATGGGGCACGCACATTTCCTGTCGAAGGTGCTGCACTATGGTATGGATATTCAGTCGGCGATGGATCTGCCGCGCATCTTCCCGCGCCCGGGTACCGATTCGGTCGACGTCGAGGCGACGATGCCGGCATCGGTGTGCGCTGCATTGGCCGATCGCGGATTCAGGTTTTCTGTGCCTTCGACGGCCATAGGCGGGTCGCAGGCGATCTGGATTGATTGGGACGAAGGGGTGCTGATCGGCGCATCCGATCATCGCAAAGACGGCTGTGCGCTGGGATATTGAGCGCAGCTCATCCAGGGGCAAGCGTCCCTTTCGTGAAAATCTGCGGGTTGCGCAAAGCCTGTTGTAGCAAGACCTCGCGGTCGGTTCTAGCCATTGCCGGCAGTCCCGGCCCGGTACCAGCCGGCAATTTTCGGGAGCGACGGTTTTAACGTTGTCTCTACGGACTACGGCGGAATGAGGTAGGCGCGTCATGTTATTGCGTGTCTTGCATCGCAGTATATGCAGTGTGACGGGTCGGCCTGCAGTAACGGTGGAAGGTCTTGGCATCCATGTTTCGGACGGCGTCGGGTTATCCACGCCAAAGCCCTATCAGCGATCACCAGCCACCCGCCAGACCGTGTGACAACACATCGATCATGACTGCGATTGCAGTCGAAATTCATGACTGGCGGGCCATAGCCCCTATTATCGAAACGGAAAGATGGTGACTTGATGAAATATTTGGTAATTCTGATTTATAGAAACGAGTAAGATCGGCGTCAACGTTCCTCATAGATGAAGCGTTGTTCGCTACGGGAATAGTCCCATTTACGAACGGAGAATTGCATCATGAAGACTAAGTATATTCCGGTTATTCTGTGCGCTGCTTTGATTGCAAATGTTGCGTTTGCCGATGAGCTTCACAACAAGGCGATGGCCGCCACGCACGATCTCCAGCGCGCTATTCAGGAAATGCTTGTCATCCAGCAGGAGCATGGCGGCCAGTTTGGCGGTCACATGGAACGCGCGGAGCAACTTGCCCGGCAGGCCGAGCAGGAGCGCGCAGCAGCGCTGGAATACTACCGGGAGCGGCACCCCGGCTGGCAATAATGACGCCCGGAAACTTATGGCAACAACGCTCGGATGGTAAATGATGAGATCAAAATCGTGTTTTACGGTGATCGCTCCGCTGTTGCTGGGCGTTTCGCTGTCCGGATGCGTGGTGGCTACAGGTGAGCCTCCAGTGGTTGCCCCGGCTGGCGCCGTCTACGTTGCGCCAGTCGGCGCTATGCCTGGTCCCGGCTACTCGTGGCGCTACCACGCGCGTTATGGCTGGGGATGGTGGCATCCACGATACGGTTGGCACAGAGGATGGCATTGATATGTAGTTAAGCGCATGAACTATCGTACGTTTTGAAAACTAGAGCGGTACGAGGGCATTCTCTTGTTCCGGGGCATCGTCTATCGATCGTCAAGCCCGAAAATTCACCGGCACTCCTGGGCATGCAGTACACCCGATATCCGACTGCCGCGGCGAGGTCCAGCGAGCCATTTACGAAGGTGCGCGCTGTTCTTTTAACCTACATTCCGAATTCATTCCTGAGATCGAGTAAGTGGCGTCGATACTATACGGCGGAGTAGTCTTGAGCATATGTCGAGAATGGTCGGCACGCATATATGCCGGATCTGACGAGGGCTCGTGCTTGATCCGGCGAACGGCCTTTGTCTGCGAAGCGTGCATGCCGATGGCTACCGACTCGATCTACTCGCAGGCGAACAGCCGTCCTCGGAGCCAACCGGGATGTTGTCGGGTACGCAAAACTGTACGACGATACCCGTAATTTCGTTTTGGGTGCTGTCTAACTAAAAATAATTTTATTTGGGAATAGACGTCATTCAAATTGACTCGATGATTTGTGGGTTCTATATCTGACAAATTGTAAAATTCGTGTCACATAAGTTCACAATGGTGATTTTATGGAAATATAAAATTAGCGCGATTTGATGGGGCTTGTATATATTGCGTTCGTTGATGAAAAATTCGACAGCGAGACGAATGGGGCGCAAACGCCATCGCCTGCTGAAGCCCAAGGACATAGCGTATAAATTTGAGCAAGGCACGCCGCGCGATTGCGCACGGACTGTCAGCGGCGGCAATACGTGTGAACGTACGGAGTGAGATGATCAATACGATGGCTGAGCCACGGCGTCCGCCAGGGGAAGATCGTGATTCGGCGATCGGTTCAGTGCTCGCGCGTTGGGTTTCCGCTACGAGAACATGTGATGAGGTCATGAGTATCTTATTGGTGGATGGCGATCCCGGACAGGCGAGTATCGTCAAAAAGGTGTTGCAGGAATTTGGGCATGAGGTCGTTTGTATGCCGGATGGTGAGAGTGCAGTTCGATTTCTCAGGACCCGCATGGTGGATGCGGTTGTGCTGGAATGGCGGTTGCCCGGTATGAGCGGTCTGGATGTATTGCGCTGGATGCGCGCTCATCTGGGAGAGGAGCCAACAGCACTGCTGCTGATGTCAAAAATGCTGGATGACGACATCGCCGTCGCATTGAAGGAAGGTGCTGACGACTATCTCCAAAAGCCGTTACGCGAGGTTGAGCTCATCGGGCGCATCAAAGTGTTGTTGCGACGTCACGGGCGCTTACCGGGGAGTGGTGAGCGCATCCGGGTTGGCGCTTATGCGGTGGATCCGTCGATGCGTACGATCTCGCGCTATGGAAAACCGATCGATTTGACGGCAAAGGAATTCGCACTTGCTGCGTACCTGTTCAGCAATCTTGGTCGAGTGATTTCCCGGGATCTGCTTGCGAGGCTTGCATGGGGAAGAAGCCTCGACCGTACGTCGAGGACGATCGATACGCATGTTTCCCGGATTCGTCGGAAACTAGCCCTTCGTCCGGAGAATGGGCTTTGTCTGCGAGCTGCTTATACGCATGGCTACAGGCTTGATCCGGTAGCGACTGAACAGGCGCCGTTAGAGTCGGATTGAAGCCGTCGAGCTTAGGTCGGAAGATATGGGCCGCTCGGCAATGCTTGGGACGAACGGAGCCGGAGAAGGTGGGGCAGTATGGACTCGTATCGAAATTTCAAGAAGCGAACCGCCGAACTGGAGGCGCTGATCGCCAGCGAGCGACAGCTTGCCGCTCCGGCTGTGCTTGAAGAGATTCGCATGTGCATCCGCGAGTTTGGGTTTACTCCGCAGGATGTTTTCTCGGACGATGTGCTGCATCATGTCCGCGCAAGGCGTGCGCGCTACTACGATCCTGTTAGCGGGGCCACGTGGTCTGGCGTGGGGCGCGAACCGCTGTGGATCCGCGGCAAGGATCGCAGCCAGTTCGAACTTCCCGTCGAAAAGGAATAGGCGGCCCCCCCGACCCCGGCGTTTGGCGCACGGCATCGTTGGCGATGTTGAATCCGTAATGGTAGACCTATACAAGGGGACCATAGGTAGAGCGCTCTACGTAAAAATATTATTAATACAATTGGCTTTGCAATTCTTGAAATTTTCGACACATAAGTTGTCAATTGAAATTATTCAAAAATATAAACTTTGACATGGGTGGAGGGAGGTGTGTTTGGTGTCTGGTCAATTGCACTGACTGAGCATCCGATCGGTAACCGTCGAGGTGTTGCACTTCGCTTTTTAAACCGCCAAGCCGGTTGGGAAGTGGGCGTTGGCCAGAAGCCGGGGATGCAATGTGTCAGCATGGCGCCGCTACATAAATTACCCATCGCGCTCAAGAGATGAGCGAATTTCTATTATTGTTGCAGAGAGGCGTATGAATTGGTCTAGGGTGCGGCGATTCTGACAAAATCGGCGGCGTCACGTTTTATTCTATAAAGCGAAGGTGTTTGTGAAATTAATGTAAGGTCGCCAGAATTGTAAAGACCAGAAAGTAGCCAATGGCGAATGAGTGGTGCCTGCGGCTTAGGGGTAATGCTCGGGGGGGTTGTGAAATTCACGCCCACTCAATAGCGGGACGACGGAGTGAGGCGTAGGTCGAATGCCGAAATGAAGGGTAAATCTCAGTGACTATCGGTCGTCTGCGGCGAGTTAATAATTTGCGTGAAATTTTTTGTATAAATGTGGAAGTGCCTTCGCGAATTTATCGCGCATTGTTATTTTGATTGATGTGCGAGTAGGGTGTATGCTATTTCATATAATTTTGTAAAATAAAAATAGCATGCCAAAAAATCGCAAGAACATTCGGCAAGGGGCTAAAAATGAATCGAATTTATCGCACGGTGTGGAGCCGGAGACTTAGTCAGTTTATTGTTGCTTCGGAGCTGGCAACTACCACTGGTAAGGCATCAAAGAAAGGTTCGGCTTGCTTGTCTTCATGTATCGGTGGGCTGGCATTCTCATTTCTGACAACTTCAGTTTTGCTGTCGATGGCTGGAATTGCGTCTGCCGGCGTAGTTGTCAATGACGGCGGGTCAACCGCAGGGAGCGGGGCTGGCCATCAGAGTGGCTCAAGTGGCGGCGGCGGCTTTTACTATAGCGATACAGGCGTGGCTTTGGGAGGCGACAGCGATTGTTCGCCATTGCTTTCTACGGGCTCTTCATCCACCTCCATAGCGTCAGGTGGGCTATCATATAATTATATTTACGGGACCAATAGTGGGACGTACGTTGGAGGGTTGTTTGGTTTTGGCGCACAGTCAGCAACAAGCTCTCCCGGTTATGCCACCCCGACTAATGCTGGAGCCAACGCGGGTATTGTGACGTGGACCGGCGGTACGCAAACATTTGGGAATGTCATTTATGGAGGTTCGAGCACTCAGGCAGCTTTTGCCGGAGCGGCGACAGGCTTAAATACCTTTGCGGTAGGGTGCGGCGCCAAAGCAACAGGTTTGAGTGCAACTGCAATCGGCTGGGGCGCAGCCGCGAGTGGCGCCGGCAGTTTTGCATCGGGCATTTACAGCAATGCGACCGGGCAAGGTTCCATAGCGGTCGGGACCAGTGCGAATGCCGCAGCTACCGACACCGTTGCGCTTGGTACCCTCGCGAACGCAATAGGCCAAAGCGGTACGGCGATCGGGGCGAACACACAGGCATCGGCCGCTAATGCTACAGCCATTGGTGGCAATTCATCAGGGGCCAATTTAGGAGCACAGGCAACGGCGGCGGGCGCTACGGCCATCGGCAGCAATTCGATTGCCGGTGCTGAGGCTGCCGCGACCGATGCGGTTGCCATCGGTGGCGAGTCCAGTGTAGTTACCAATGGAACTTCCGGCATTGCGGTCGGACGTGGCGCGACGGTGAATGGCGCGTTCGGCATTGCCCAAGGCGACGGAATCACGTCTGGCTCGATCGGGCAGAACGTCGCGATCGGCTCGAGCGGCACCACAGCAAACAGCAGCACGGCGACCGGTGGCGCTGTCGCAATTGGGCGCGGCCAGACGGCGACGGGCAATGGAGCGGTCGCGATCGGCGATCCGAATTCAGCGATCGGGACGGGGGCTGTTGCACTTGGCGCGAACGATTCGTCGAACGGCCAAGGCGCAGTCGCTATAGGCAATGCCAATTCTGCGACTGGTCAGGGCTCGGTCGCATTGGGCAATAGCAGCACAGCCACTGCGGCCGGCGGTGTCGCGATCGGTGATACTGCGATGTCCAGCGGTACGAACGCGCAGGCCTTCGGCGCCGGTTCAAACGCGAATGTGGCGGGTTCGGTCGCGCTCGGTTCCAGTGCCGTCACAACCGGTACCGCGGGTACAGCCACGGGTGGCACCGGTATTGTCAGCAGCACGACTATCGGCAGTCAAACATTCAGTAACTATGCCGGGACGAGTTCCGTCACTGGTGTTGTTAGCGTCGGCGCGGCGGGAGCCGAGCGACGTATTCAGAACGTCGCCGCAGGGCTGATTAGTGCGAGCAGCACCGATGCAATCAATGGAAGTCAGCTGTACTCGGTTGCCAGTACGACGATGTCGAGTATTACGAGTCTGTCGACATCGACCTCGACCGGGCTGTCGTCGGCCAATAGCTCGATCAGCTCGTTGTCGACGGGTCTCAGCTCGACTGACAGCACTGTGGCTTCGCTGTCGACTTCCACGTCGACGGGCCTGTCCTCGGCTACCAGCTCGATCAGCTCGCTGTCCACGTCGACTTCGACGGGGATCAACTCCCTGTCGACGGGACTGAGCTCCACCGACAGCACCGTGGCTTCGCTGTCGACCTCCACATCGACGGGTCTGTCGTCGGCTAACAGCTCGATTAGCTCGCTGTCGACTTCCACGTCGACGGGCCTTTCATCGGCCAATAGCTCGATCAGCTCGCTGTCGACGTCGACGTCGACCGGCCTCTCGTCGGCTACCAGCTCGATCAGCTCGCTGTCCACGTCGACTTCGACGGGGATCAACTCCCTGTCGACGGGACTGAGCTCCACCGACAGCACCGTGGCTTCGCTGTCGACCTCCACATCGACGGGTCTGTCGTCGGCTAACAGCTCGATTAGCTCGCTGTCGACTTCGACTTCGACGGGGATCAACTCCCTGTCGACGGGCCTGAGCTCGACCGACAGCACTGTGGCTTCGCTGTCGACCTCTACGTCGACGGGCCTGTCCTCGGCGACGAGCTCGATCAGCTCGCTGTCGACTTCGACCTCGACGGGCCTGAGCTCGACCAACAGTTCGGTGGCTTCGCTGTCGACTTCCGCGTCGACGGGCCTTTCATCGGCCAACAGCTCGATCAGCTCGCTGTCGACTTCGACTTCGACCGGCATCAACTCGCTGTCGACGGGACTGAGTTCGACCGATAGCACCGTGGCGTCGCTCTCGACCTCCACGTCGACTGGCCTCTCGTCGGCTAACAGCTCGATCTCGTCGCTGTCCACCTCGACCTCGACGGGCCTGAGCTCGACCAACAGTTCGGTGGCTTCGCTGTCGACTTCCACGTCGACGGGCCTTTCATCGGCCAATAGCTCGATCAGCTCGCTGTCGACGTCGACGTCGACCGGCCTCTCGTCGGCTACCAGCTCGATCAGCTCGCTGTCCACGTCGACTTCGACGGGGATCAACTCCCTGTCGACGGGACTGAGCTCCACCGACAGCACCGTGGCTTCGCTGTCGACCTCCACATCGACGGGTCTGTCGTCGGCTAACAGCTCGATTAGCTCGCTGTCGACTTCGACTTCGACGGGGATCAACTCCCTGTCGACGGGCCTGAGCTCGACCGACAGCACTGTGGCTTCGCTGTCGACCTCTACGTCGACGGGCCTGTCCTCGGCGACGAGCTCGATCAGCTCGCTGTCGACTTCGACCTCGACGGGCCTGAGCTCGACCAACAGTTCGGTGGCTTCGCTGTCGACTTCCGCGTCGACGGGCCTTTCATCGGCCAACAGCTCGATCAGCTCGCTGTCGACTTCGACTTCGACCGGCATCAACTCGCTGTCGACGGGACTGAGTTCGACCGATAGCACCGTGGCGTCGCTCTCGACCTCCACGTCGACTGGCCTCTCGTCGGCTAACAGCTCGATCTCGTCGCTGTCCACCTCGACCTCGACGGGCCTGAGCTCGACCAACAGTTCGGTGGCTTCGCTGTCGACTTCCACGTCGACGGGCCTTTCATCGGCCAATAGCTCGATCAGCTCGCTGTCGACGTCGACGTCGACCGGCCTCTCGTCGGCTACCAGCTCGATCAGCTCGCTGTCCACGTCGACTTCGACGGGGATCAACTCCCTGTCGACGGGACTGAGCTCCACCGACAGCACCGTGGCTTCGCTGTCGACCTCCACATCGACGGGTCTGTCGTCGGCTAACAGCTCGATTAGCTCGCTGTCGACTTCGACTTCGACGGGGATCAACTCCCTGTCGACGGGCCTGAGCTCGACCGACAGCACTGTGGCTTCGCTGTCGACCTCTACGTCGACGGGCCTGTCCTCGGCTACCAGCTCGATCAGTTCCCTGTCCACCTCAACCTCGACGGGTATCAACTCGCTGTCGACGGGCCTCAGCTCAACCGACAGCACCGTGGCGTCGCTCTCGACTTCGACGTCGACCGGTCTGTCGTCGGCTACCAGCTCGATCAGCTCGCTGTCCACGGGTCTCAGCTCGACCGACAGCACCGTGGCTTCGCTGTCGACCTCCACGTCGACCGGCCTCTCGTCGGCAACGAGCTCGATCAGCTCGCTGTCTACCTCGACCTCGACGGGCATCAACTCACTCTCGACCAGCCTCAGCTCGACCAACAGTTCGCTGACGTCGCTGTCCACATCGACCGCAAGCAGCGTCACGTCGCTGTCCACGGGCCTGAGTTCGACCAACAGCTCGGTGGCTTCGCTGTCGACTTCCACGTCGACTGGCCTGTCCTCGGCCACTAGCTCGATCAGTTCGCTGTCCACCTCGACTTCGACGAGCATCAATTCGCTGTCGACGGGCCTCAGCTCGACCGACAGCACCGTCGCTTCGCTGTCGACTTCCACGTCGACCGGTCTGTCGACGGCCACCAGCTCGATCACGTCGCTGTCCACCTCGACCTCGACCGCGATCGAAGCCGCCAAGACGCACTACTACAGCGTCAACGACAACGGCACGCAGCAAGGCAACTACGCCAACAACGGCGCAACGGGCGTCAACTCGCTCGCAGCCGGCGTGAATGCCAGCGCGGCGGGCGCCAGCAGCGTCGCGGTCGGCGACGGCTCGAACGCGCAGTCGACCGGCGCGGTTGCCATCGGCCAGAACGCATCGGCCACCGGCGGCCAGGCGGTGTCGATCGGCTCCGGCAACACGGCGAGCGGCGACGGCGCGGTTGCGATCGGCGACCCGAGTGTCGCAACGGGCACCGGCGCCGTGGCAATGGGCGCGAACGACACGGCCACCGGCACCGGCGCAGTGGCGCTCGGCAACGCGAACACGGCAACCGGCAACAGCGCACTCGCCCTCGGCAGCGCGAACCAGGCCACCGCGGACAACACGATCGCGCTGGGCAACCAGTCGACGGCCAGCGCCACCGGCGCCCAGGCCTACGGTGCAAGTGCCACGGCCAGCGCGGCCAACGCGCTCGCCCTCGGCTCGAACGCCACCGCTAACGTCGCGAACTCGATCGCGCTCGGCGCGGGCTCGGTCACGGGCACCGCGGTGGGCACCTCGAGCGCCACGATCGGCGGTGTCACGTACTTCTTCGCGGGCACCTCGCCGGTGGGCGTGGTCAGCGTCGGCGACCCTGCCACGGGCGCCACGCGCCAGATCACGAACGTCGCGGCGGGCCAGGTATCGGCCACCAGCACGGACGTGATCAACGGCAGCCAGCTCAACGCGACCAACCAGGCGGTCAACAGCCTGTCCACGTCGACCGCGTCGAACATCTCGTCGCTGTCGACCGGCATCGGTTCACTGTCCACGGGCCTGAGCTCGACCAACAGCTTGCTGACGTCGCTGTCCACGTCGACCTCGACGGCGATCAGCTCGCTGTCGACGGGCATCGGCTCGCTGTCGACCGGCCTCAGCTCGACGAACAGCACGGTCGCCTCGCTGTCGACCGGCGTGACGAACCTCGGCGATCAGGTAACCCAATTGTCTACGACGATCAACCAGAACCAGACACGCATGGCGAACAACAACGGCATCGCGGCCGACATGAACGGCACCGGCACCGATAAGCCGACGGTCACCGCCGGCTCGAACTCGGTGGCGATCGGCGCGAATTCGACCGACGGCGGCCGTTCGAACGTGGTGTCAGTCGGCAGCGACACGCAGCAGCGCCAGATCACGAACGTCGCGCCGGGTACGCAAGGCACCGACGCGGTGAACGTGAACCAGCTGAACGAATCGCTTTCCCAGTCGAATCAATACACTGACCAGCGGATCAATGAGGTATCGGCCCAGGTCAACCAGGTGGCAAAAGCCGCATATGCCGGCGTGGCCGCTGCCACCGCGTTGACGATGATCCCTGAGGTGGACATTGGTAAAACGATTGCAGTTGGTATTGGCGCAGGTGCCTACAAGGGACAGCAGGCTGTGGCGTTAGGGGCGTCCATTCGGTTTACACAGAACGTCAAGGGGAAAATTGGCGCAGGTTACAGTTCGCAAGGCACCAGTGTTGGTATTGGTGCAGCGTACCAGTGGTAAGTGTTGGTACATCAAATCGACCGGAAGCCAGACGGCTTTCGGTCGACAAATAATGGCGGCGGTGAACGCCGCATTGACGTTGGCCACTTTGCCGTCTATGCCGGATCATATGGATGGTTTCGCTGATCGAAGAAAACGCTAAGTGCGTGGACCGGATCTCGTCGCGTACCTTGTGTGATCCGTAGGCGATCGACAAAGCGCCAGATACAGAAACGCGATCAGTAACGACAGCACGGACGCACCGATAAACGCGGAAACGAGGTGCGCGTAATACGTGTTGGCATGACGGTTGCCATCGACTCGCAGATGATGAAGGTCTACCCAACTTCGGGAACGTGGTATTACCCAAAGAGATGCTCGATGCCAACTGTTTCAGGCCGTTTGCTGAATGTTCCCTCGATGGCGGCATCGCCCTCAAGTTGACCCCGTTGTAAGATCGGACGGATGAATTGGCTGGAAACATCCTTGCGAGAGCTTTCCCCGGGCTTGGGGGGATAAAAGGTTGTCGGGACTGGCAGCGTCGCGCTGAGCCAGGAAATGTTCCCGTCATCTGAGCTTGATCGAATCAATGGGTGAGGCAATGAACGAAAAAACCAGTTTGCCGTTTTTGTCGATCAGAGATACCTGAAATGCGAGGTCGCGTATAACTTCTTGTCGATCCCAGATGGCTTGTTCGGAGCTGCATGATCGATTTTCCACTGGATCGAAAATCGAGCGGCAGCTCGGTGAGCCATTCAATGTAGACATATAATAACTCGGCGAAGGGACAGGCCTTGATCGATACGCGCACCTCGGCGTTGCGAGTAAGCCAGGTTCGCTCGACGTTGAGCTGGCGAACGTCGAATGGCCACGTCGCGTGGCTGCCATCGCGCCAAGCGGAGAGAATGCCGCCCCCCCGGGGCATGACTTGCCTGATCAAGGGGGTAATTTGGAAGACCCGACGCCTCCTCTGTCGCCGGCATCTGATCTTCACCTCTTGGGCCCGTGGCGTACAGCATCAGGTCCTTGCCAATCCCAATCCGGAGCTCGTCCATTTTTCGTGTGATGAATCGCGACGCGTCAGCGCCTGAATTCGCCTGCTAATTTGTCCGTTACGGATTGACTCGACCGTATCGTTACATGCGCCGGAGGCGTAGGCCCGGGGCGTTGACCTTTCCCCTCTGAAGTATCCCACTGTAAAGCTAGTGGCAAGGCCGCAGGAGAACCCTTGTCATGAAGAAGTCGCGGTTCAGCGAAGAGCAGATTATCGGGGTGCCGAAGGAGGCCGACGCAGGCATGAAGCCGGCGGAGCTGTGCCGCAAACACGGCATATCGGATGCGACGTTCTATATATATGGACTGCTCCCGACAGCAAACGGAAGTTGACGGACACGGAAGTCGATTGCGTATATATATCCGGCGTCAGGGCAGAGCCCAGCGCCTAACTGGATTTCCGCGCGTGCAGGCCTCAACAACTGGAAGACCGCAGGGGCCGTCATAAAAATCAGGTTCCCTGCTCGCCGGATCGACCGGAGTGCCATTCGTCAGTTCGTCAACGCATCGTTGGTGACATTGCTACACTGCTTTCTGATACGACTGGCCGGTTGCGAGCATCGAGAAGAGCACACGGGCCATCTTGTTCGCGATTGCAACAATGGCTCGGTTGGCGCCTCGTCTGGCTTGCAGAGCAAGAGCCCATGCGTGCTTCTTGTCATGTTTGGTTGGTGCGGTTCGGAGTACCGCACGCGCGCCATGTATGAGCAAGGTACGTAGATGTCGGTCGCCTCGCTTGCTGATGCCGAGCAGGTGCGTTCGGTCTCCACTGGAACTCTGACGCGGAACAAGGCCGAGCCAGGCCGCAAAGTGACGGCCGTTTCGAAAGTCTTTGGGATCGGACACGGCGGCAACGATGGCTGTCGCTGTCTTTGGGCCGACTCCTTCGATCTGCGCAAGGCGCTGGCAAGTCTCACTTGCTTTGAACACCGCATCGATACGCCTGTCGAACCCGGCTATGCGTTTGTCGAGCTCGCGCAACTGATCCATCAGATCGGCGAGCATCTCGCGCGCGAGCGGCGTCAAAGCGTTCGACGTGTCGGCGACGACTGCGGGAATCTCCCGACGCGCACGCGTAATCGATTGCGCGAATACGATGCCTCGTTCGGCGAGAATGCCGCGCATCTGACTCACAAGGCCAGTTCGATTGCTAACGAGGCGGCTACGAGCACGGTGAAGGCTCTGCACATCTTGCTGTTCGACGGACTTGATCGGCACGAAGCGCATCGACGGTCGCTGCAGGGCTTCGCAAATAGCTTCGGCGTCGTTGCCGTCGGTCTTGTTGCCCCGCACGAAGGGCTTCACGAATTGCGGGCTGATGAGTTTTACCGTGTGGCCTTGCTGTTGAAATTGTCGTGCCCAATGATGGGCGCTTGAGCAGGCTTCCATCCCGATCGTGCATGGTGCAATTCGAAGAACCAGTTCAGTCAGTCAGGCTCGCCCGACGCGGCGGCGCAGCACCAGCCGGCCAGCAGCATCCACGCCTTGCACCTGGTCGGGTAGCAGCAGCGCATTGCTGCGCCGCCGCCCCCTAAGAACCGGACGTGCGAGTCACCCCGCATCCGGCTCAAGCCATTCTTCAGCACCATGGGGTGGCACCGAACAACTTGACGGAACGTTTCGCAATTCGACGGCGAGCGAAGTACGTGGTCCACACCGGATCAAATGGATTAGCCAGTCCCCGGACCTTGACGTGTCTCGTAATCGGGATCGTCATTGCGCGGAAGAGCCGAAACCCGCTGATGGTGTCATCAGCTGGACCCTTCGTAGCAAAGTCCCATGACCGGTGTCCGTCGACCAGGAAGTACCGGTTCCTCACCCACCGTGCCCCTTTCATGGGATGCCGACGCTTGGCCCATTTCCAGAGCAGTTGCCAGATGTGCGAGTCTATCGATGAGAAGCTCGCTTTCGCCACGACGTGACGGTGATACATCGCCCATCCCCGAATAACCGGGTTGAGTTTCTGGATCAACGCCTCCTGCGTGACGCTCGCGTTGCCTTTGATGATTTCCCTGACCTTGTCGAGGAGCGATTTGATGCTCTTCTTTGCCGGCTTGATCAGTAGCTTGCCGTCGTGCTTGCGCACGTTCTGGCCAAGGAAATCGAAACCGTCCGCAATGTTCGTGATCCGGGTCTTCTCTTCCGAGAGTTCCAGACCTCGAGCAGCCATAAACTGCCTGACCGCCGGAAGCACCTTGCATTCAAGCGCTTCTTTCGACACGCCGGTGACAATAAAGTCATCGGCATAGCGGACGACGTTGAGTTGGGCCTTGCTGCGAGCAAGTTTGGTCCTTCCCACGCTTGCATAGACTGCCGCCTCAAGTCCATCCAACGCCATGTTCGCGATCACCGGTGAGATGATTCCCCCTTGCGGGGTACCCGCCGATGTCTCGAACAAGGTTCCCTCATCGATATATCCGGCTTGAAGCCACCGCCGCAGGACAGCCTTGTCCATCGGTACGTGCTCCAGAATCCAGGAGTGACTGAAGTTGTCGAAACAACCACGGATGTCACCTTCCAGAATCCACTCTGGCGAAGCTCGCTTCGCCAGAGTGTTGAAGCACTGTTCGATGGCATCAGCCGTCGAGCGTTCGGGCCGGAATCCATAGGAATTCGGGTCCGCCAGTGTTTCCGCTACCGGTTCCAGAGCGAGCTTCCATAATGCCTGCATCGCCCGGCACCGCATACAGGGAATCCCCAGCGGACGCTTCTTGCCGTTACTCTTGGGAATGTAGACACGCCGCAGCGGCATCGCACGATAGCCGTGATGCGGATTTCGGTGATGGTGATCAGCCGTTCCGGCGAACGTGATCAGTCAGGAAGGTGGTGTTGCGCGGTCAATGGATTATAGCGAAGGTGATCACGATCAGGATTCGGAGGACTGCTTGGCGTTGGTCTTTCGCATCGATTCGCCCTTCAACGGTAGCTTGTGGGCCTGATGGACGAGCCGGTCGAGGATCGCGTCGGCGAGCGTCGGGTCCTGCAGCCACGCATGCCAGTGTTCGAGCGGTAGCTGGCTGGTAATGATCGTGGATCGCGTGCCGACGCGATCGTCGAGCACTTCGAGCAGATCGTTTCGGGCACTCTGATCGAGGTCCTGCAGGCCCCAGTCGTCGAGCAGGAGGACGTCCATCTTGGCGAGCTGCGCGAGCCGCCGCGTGAAGCTGCCGTCGCCGTGGGCGATCTTCAATTCCTCGAACAGCCGAGCAACGCGGACGTACATCACGGAGAAGCCCCGTCGGCAGGCCTGCTGACCAAACGCGCAGGCGATCCACGTCTTGCCCGCGCCGGTCGGCCCCGTCAGGATGAGGTTTTGTGCATTTCGGATCCAGTCACAGCCGGCCAGTGTCGCGACGACGCTCTTGTCGATACCGCGGCTCTGCCGGTACTCGATGTCCTCGATGCAGGCCTGAGGATTCTTGAGTTTCGCGGACTTCAGCAGCCGCTCGAGCCGCCGGGTATCGCGCCAGGCGAGTTCGCGATCGACGACCATGCCGAAGCGCTCTTCGAACGACAGGCTGGTGCTGGCGGTCAGCGCCGCCTGCTCCTCGAACGCGCGACCCATGCCGTCGAGCTTGAGCGCCTTGAGCTGAGAGAGAGTTTGCTGCATCAACATCGCGACCTCCTGGGTCAGTGGTAATAGTCGGGCCCGCGCACGTTCTCGTGATCGGGCGAATGCCATTCGGTGAGAGGAATCGGGAGCACCGGCTGTCGATCCAGACCGGATTTGAGGATCGACAGCACGGAGCGGCGGGTCGGCGAACCGATCACGAGCGCCCGCTGGCACGCGGCTTCCAACCGCTCTTTGCCGTACTTGCGCGAGAGCGACAGCAATCCGAGGCACGCGCGGTACCCCATCTCGGGGTGCGGCCGGTTGGTCAGCAGGTGTTTGACGATCGTCTCGGCACCGGGACCGACGGAGGCGCCCCAGTTCAGCAATCTCCCGGGCGTCCATTCCATGTGAGCGCGGTGCGCTGCCGGCATGTGCTCTGGCAACGTCGTATGCTTGTTCCGTAGTCGACTGCGGGCGTGGGCGGCAACGCGCTTGCCGCGGTGCAGGATCTCGACCCCATGGCGCGTAACGCGTGCGTAGACTTCCTGACGTACGAGGCTGTGCGGAACGCTGTAATAGTGGTGATCGACTTCGACGTGGTAGTCGATGTTGACGCGGCATTTCACGAAGGTCGCGATCTCGTAGCGGCGTGCCGGCAACGGGCGCAGTGCCGGCCGATCGAGCCGCTCGAACCATTCGCGACGGTTGCCGTCGAGCTTCTTGAACGGTCGTTGGTTTAGATCGGTGATCAGTTTGCCGATCGCCTTGTTCAGCTCGGCCAGACTGTAGAAGCGGTGGTTGCGCAGCCGAGCGAGGATCCAGCGCTCGACGATCTGTACGCCGACCTCGACCTTCGCCTTGTCCTGCGGCTTGCGCGGCCGCGCCGGCAACATGGCGGTCGCGTAGTGGTTCACGAAGTCCTGCGTCGTGTTGCCCAGCACCGGTTCGTACCGGTCGGCCTTGGCGATCAATGCCTTGGGGTTGTCGGGCACCAGCAGTTCGGGAACGCCACCGTAGAATTCCAACGCGTCGATCAGGCTGCCGATCCAGTCGGGCATGGCCTCGGAACGCGCGGCACATGCATAGGTGTAGTTCGAGGCGCCGAGGACGGCCACGAACACGTGGGCCTTGAACGCGACGCCGCCGTCGCGGCCAAGAATCGGCACGGTCTGTCCGGCGAAGTCGGCGAACAGCTTCTCGCCGGCGCGGTGTTGCTGGCGCATCGAGCGCTTCAGCGCCGCGGCCCAGTCCTTGTATCGCTGGCAGAACTGCGTATAGCGGTAGGTGCGTTGGCCGGGGTGGGCCTCGACGTACTCCTCCCAGAGCAGCTGCAGCGTCACGCCCTTGCGGCGTAGGTCGCGGTGCATCGCCGCGTAATCCGGTTCGGCCCGCCGGGTCGGGGCCGCCGTTTCCTCCGGCAGGTCCAACCTGATCTCGAGCTCGTCGTCGGCGAGCGGTTCGACAGCAGCCCAGTCGAGGCCGGCCGCGCTGGCGCGTGCGGCGTATGCCGAGATGGCGCCGACGCTGATGCCGATCGCGCGGCTGATCTGGCGGTGCGACAGGCCGCACGCCCACTTCAGCCGCAATACTTCCTTCAGTTTGCGCATGCTCATCCGATGTGCCGGCATCAACCTGTCCCCTAAAAAGAGACAAGGCTAACGCCCGTCGTTGATCACATGCGCAACACCACCCCCGAGCCGGAACGGCCATCCCGTTTCGGTCGCGTGATCAGCTGTTTCGGTTCGCTGATCACTCATTCCGGGAACGTGATCACCCGTTTCGGCAAGATGATCGCTCGTTTCGGAAACCGGTGATCAGCGATCACCTTCGACCGAAACGGCCGATCACCATCAATCGGAACCACTGATCACGTTCAACCGAAATCGCTGATCACGTTCGCCGAAATACGCAGCCGTGATGTCGAAGCGACAACATTCCTTTCCACTTGGCCGCCGGGGATGACCATATCTTGCCGTCCACCCCCGGCGTTCTCTTACCGCGATTCTCCGTCACTCGCTTCACGGCCAGCATCTTGCCGCTATGCGAGCGGGTTAGCAGACGTTGCAAGGCTTTCACCTTGCCCCATCGGCCTTCTCGAACTGCCTTGGCGATACGCACCTGAAGTCGTTTCACATCTGCCTCAATGTGCGACCAGTTCACCTGATCCCACATTTGGGCAGCGCGCGAGGACGCACCGGCCCCGGTCGCTTTCGCGTCGATCGCCGTCATCTGCTTTTCCTCGTATAACGATTTGTCAAAGTTCTCTCGCCATGAATGACCGCGCGGAAGTCTGCCCGCTTTCGCGTCGGGCGATGTCTCAGCCCGTATCCCGGCCATTACAGACGGGCATTCGCTTTCTCCGCATTCCTTTACCCACAGCACCAACAGCGTTCCTTGCGGTTCGCCTGCCGTTCCCGGCGACACTATGGGCTTACCCTGTTCCGCATGAATATCCGAGCGGGGCGGACCCTTCTGCTTCGCCGGCGGTGGTTCTGTCCATGATGGTCCAGTCTTCGGAGACCATTCCTCACCGCGTACCGTTTTGGTTCAAGCCTGTCAGCACGTTTGGCTTGTTCAAGATCACGACGTTAAACTGAAGTTCACATATGTTGGTCGTACTCGCTCATCCCTTGCTCCTCTCCGCCTTTGTGCTGGCAGATTCCGCTTCGCCTCACGGCTCAGCGTACCGGGTAACCGGCGGCTACGTTGTCCCCGAAGCTTCATACCGAGCTGTTGCCGGCTCCGCATGTCCGGGTAGGGAACGGTTGATGGAACAACCGGTTTCATCAAGTCATACCTGCTCCTGTGAAACAGAAACTCACGCGACTTGCAGGTCGCACAAAGACATTCTTCGCGAGATCTATGGCAAGGAAGCGAACGGTGTCCATGACGATACTCCTATGAACGGGAACGCCAGCAGTTACGATACGCCTGCCGCAGCGGTCCATACCATTAACTGGCGTAGCCGTTACGGCGGCTTGGACGTGTCGGAAGCGCGACGATTGCGGCAATTAGAGGAAGAAAATCAGCGGCTCAAGCGGCTGGTGGCCGACCAGGCGCTGGACATCCAGGTTCTGAAGGACGTTCTCGGAAAAAAGTGAGTTCGCCCGCGCAGCGTCGAGAAGTTGTGCAGTAGGTGATTGAACAGCACGACTATTCGGAGCGCCGGGCGTGCGCGCTCATTGGCCTGAATCGCCGAACGTTCCGGCGGCCGGCGCCGCCTGACGCCGACCACGAAGTGCGGCAACGGCTGCGCGAGCTGACACAGGAGCGGCCACGGTTTGGCTCGCCTCGCCTGCATGTTTTGCTACGCCGAGAGGGCCTGGTCCAGAACCACAAGCGCACTGAGCGGCTGTACCGCGCAGAAGGCCTATCGCTTCGCCTGAAACGTCGTAAGAAACGCCCGAGTCATCTACGCGTAGTCATGCCGACGCCCAACGGCGCAGACGAAAGCTGGGCGATGGTCTTTGTTGCTGACGCGCTGTGCGTGGCCGACGCATACGCATGTTGACGATCATCGACGCGTGGAACCGCGAGTGCCCGCACATCGAGATCGACTTCTCGCTAACGGGAGCACGCGTGGCGCGTGTGCTCGAGCAGTTGCGGCAACGAGGACGATGTCCCAACCTGATTCAGGTGGATAACGGGCCGGAGTTCGTCAGCAAGGCGCTCGATGCCTGGGCGCACGAACATGGCGTCAAGCTGCAGTTCATCCGTCCAGGCAAGCCGGTGGAAAACGCGCACATCGAAAGCTTCAACGGCTGACTGCGCGAAGAATGTTTGAACCAGCATGCGTTCGTCAGTCTCGACGATGCACGCATGCGAATCGAAGGCTGGCGCACTGACTACAACTCAGTGCGCCCGCATAGCGCCTTGGGGCAACTGGCGCCGGACCAATTCCGGCAACTGCATCAACCGAAAACCGGCGAGTCCACTAAATTACGAATGGTGTACTCGGCGGGGTAAGGTCAGCGTCAATCAAGTTATCAATATCGAACTGCTCGCTCGCTATTTTTAAGGGTTGAAAAAAGTGAAGCAACAGTAGTTTTTTATTAGATCGGTTTATCGACGTTTGCTTTGAATCGTACAGCGCAGAATCACGTGCATCTGCGAAAAGAAAAAAGCCTGCCTCAGAGAGGCAGGCGAAAGACCCGAGGGGAGGGAACCCATCAGGCGCGAGGTCCAACAATGGATGTCGGTTTATCCGAAAAGTTTTGTGGCCGGAGACGCAGCAGCTACGATAAGAGTCATTCTATAGAAATATGGCATCACATCAACGCATGGTCACAAAAGTTGACCATTGAGTTCGTTCTCACGGGATCCGCAAATGCTTTTCCATTTGTGGGAAAATACATGCCCAGACTATGGGTGGATCAATTGTCGTCTGCGTCGCCAAGTTCCAGACGCCCCAGTTTCGAAGCCAGATCGATGCGTGAACTGTGCCAGTCGGACAGTGCCTGAATCTGTCTCTCACGCGCATTGGCGAGTGCGGCCTGCGTGTTCATCAGTTCCAGAATGTTTCCCACACCGTGCTGATACCGTTCCTGCGAGGCACGGAATGCCTGTTGCGAGATCGCGACGAGGTTCGTGCTGTTTGTGACATTCTGCGTAGCCGTCGCAAGCGCATGATAGCTATTCCAGACATCGAGCGCGACCTGCTGCTCCGTCTGGCGTGCCACTTCTAGTTGCCGTTCGCTCTCGGCTCGCGCTTCATCGACTTGGTAATGGCGCGCAAACCCCTCGAACAGAGGTATCGTGATCTGCACGCCGATATAGGCATCGTGACCGTTAGAGGGATAAGTTTGCAACCCAAGTCCCATGCTTTGTGGTTGATTGTCACGACTGTATTTGCCGACGAGGCTCACGCGTGGCAATCCCTCCGCGCGTTTCTGTTCGACTTTCGCGAGCGAGGCCTCGTACTGCGCCTGGGCAGCGAGGACGGACGGGTGTGTGCTCTTGACTTCGTCGATCAGATGCCCGATCGATTCGCTGAAAGTCTTGCCCGGCGAATCGGTGTCTGTGACGACCGGCATGCTGATCGGCACGCCCGGATCAAGATTCATATCCGATGCGAGTGTGCCGAACGCGACTTGGCTTTCGCCCTCCGCCTTCGCAAGATTGAACACAGCTTGTTCATACTGGGTTTCTGCCTGCAGCGCATCGGATATCGGCGCGACGCCGTGATTCACTCGGGCCTGTGCGGCGAGCACGGTCTCATGAGTCATGCGCTCGACATCGCGGGCTGCGCTCAGTTCGCCTTGCGTAGCCTCACACGCATAGTAATCCTTTGCCACGGTCGCAAAGACCGTTTGCAACGTCGCGTCATGCGTCGCGACCGCGGCATCGAACACGGAAGCGGCATTTTTGAGGGCTGCCTTGCGGCCGCCGAAATCGAACAGCACCCAGTTTAGTGACAAGCTCTCGGAGTTCACTGTCGCCGAAGTACTCGAGCTGAGTTCGGGATGATTCTGGATATTGACTTCGGAATCGTCGCGTACGCGCTGCCACTCGCCGTTGAGTGTCGGCAAATAAGCGGCACGCGCTACGCCCACGTTTGCTGCCTGCGCTTTCACGCTGGCCCACGTTTGGCGCGTTTTCGGATTGCTGCATAGCGTGCGCTCCACCGCTTCGCGCAGTGACAGTGGTTCGGCCAGCGCGCCGAACTCGCAGGGCTGAGTGCCGCTAATCCCGCCTGAACCGGCATTGGGCGGAATGGGGCGCTCGGCGAGCAGCGGATCGAAGCCGAACGCGGCCGGTATGATCGACATGGAAAACGCAACGACGGCGGCGAGTCGCAGCGCCCGTTCACCGCTCATGCATGCTCTCCGTCACACCGTCGACGAGTGGGCCGAGAAAATACTGCGCAATCGTTTGAGTGCCCGTCTTGATGTCCGCCGTTACGGTCATGCCGGGTGTCAGCGGGATCCATCGCTTGTCGACCCACATTTGGTTCGTTTTCAGGTGAATATGCGCGTTGAAGACCAGCCCTTGCTTCTTGTCCTGCACGGCATCGTTCGATAGCTCAGACACTTCGCCCTCGATCATCCCGTAGCGGCTATAGGGAAACGCTTCGATTTTGACGGCTGCTCGCTGCCCTGTCTGCAAAAAACCAATGTTCTTGTTTTCCACGACGACATCGGCCTGCAGCGCGTCGTCTGGCACGATCTCCATTAGGGACTGCGCGGTCGTCACGACACCGCCCAACGTATGAACCGCGAGTTGTTGCACAGTACCCGCCACGGGCGCGGTCAGCTTCATGAGCGACTCTCGGGCGTTTGCCTTGGTTTCGTCGTTCCGGCTTTGCGAGAGTTGCTCGGTGGCCTTCTCCAGTTCGTCGAATTGGGTGCGTCGAAATTCGGAGCCGTTCTGTTCGATCTGCGCTCGTTGAACAGCGACGCTGGCGAGAAGCTCGGCCGCATGACTGCGCTGCGCGGCCAATTCATGCTCCTGACCGAGTGCCGCCTGCTCCTTGTCCAGGTAGTCGCTTTGGGCTACATACTTGTTCGCGGCAAGGACCCGGTATTCGTTGGCCTGCTCACGGGCGAGTGGCGCCGTAGCGACGAGTTTGGCGATCTCCTGGCGCGTGCTGTCAAGTTCCGCGCGACGTTTGAGCAACTCGGCCTGCGCACCGATCAACTTGTCCTTGTATTCGCGCCAGATTCCTTCCGCGAAGCGTTGTGCCTCTTTTTGCCGGCTGGCTGGCACACCGTCCACCACATCAATGTGCGGTAGCGTCCCCGTTTGCTGTGCATTCAGCAACGCATGCGCGCGAGCGGCCAGGAGCGTTGCATCGAGCTTCGTACTTTTCGCCTTGTCCGCGTCGGCGCTTGCCTGTGTGGTGTCGAGTTGCATGAGGAGCTGACCGGCTACCACACGGTCTCCGTCATGCACGGCAATCTCGCGGACGACCCCCGTAATTGCCGGCTGAATTACTTTAACCCGCGCGTCGGGCACGAGCTTTCCGGTCGCCGTCGCGATAATGTCTATCCGACCTAGCGTCACCCATACGAAGAGCCCGGCGATCAGCAGTATCAGAATGCGGGCGACCCAGCGTCCCGCCGGCGATACGGGTTTGGTCTGCAAGGAAAGGGCCGCGGGCAGGAATTCGGCTTCGTCCGCCGTCAGGTGGGGTGGCGTGAGTTCAGCGCGATGATTCCAGGCGTACCTCAGGTGCGCGCCATACCGCTTCCAGAGGTCGGCCCAGGCTTCGAATCGGTGACGCAGTGTCATACAACGGTCCCGTGCTGAAGGGCATGCAAATGGGCGTAGATTCCTCGCGGCCGCGCGAGCAATTCATCGTGGCTACCTGCTTCCACGATCTGGCCGCCATCCAATACCACGATGCGATTCGCTTCCCGTACGGCCGACAACCGATGTGCGATTATGATCACCGTGCGGCCTTGGCAGATGCTGCGCATGTTGTCCTGGATGATCTTTTCGGACTCGTAGTCCAAGGCGCTGGTCGCCTCGTCGAAGATTAGGATTCGCGGATTGTTAAGTAGGGCACGCGCAATTGCGATGCGCTGACGCTGTCCGCCAGACAGACCTGTGCCATGCTCGCCAACCAGCGTGTCGTATCCTTCCGGCAGTTCGCAAATGAATTCGTGCGCGCCAGCCAGCCTGGCGATGGCGATGATGGCTTCGAGCGGAGCTGTTGGCGCGGCCAATGCGATGTTCTCCCGGATCGTGCGGTTGAACAGAATGTTCTCCTGCAGCACCACGCCAATCTGCTGGCGCAACGATGCGGTGTCGACGGTCGCAATGTCATGTCCGTCGACCAGCACACGTCCACGCTCGGGCACGTAAAGCCTTTGTACGAGTTTGCTGAGGGTGCTCTTTCCCGAACCTGAGCGACCCACGATTCCGATCACTTCACCGGGCGCGATGGAGAGCGAGAGGTTGCGAATAACCTCTGGCGCGTCTTGCCGATATCGAAAGGCGACCTGATCGAAGCGAATCGCGCCGTTGACTCTCGGCATGCGCGATTTCTGGCTGGCGATTTCCGTCCTGGCATTCAGAATGTCCCCGAGACGTCCCATAGAAATCCCGACTTGCTGAAAGTCGTTCCATAACTGGGCGAGGCGTAGAATTGGACTCGACACCTGCCCGGCCAGCATATTGAAGGCGACGAGTTCACCCACCGTCATCTTGTGTCCGATCACGAGCGTGGCACCCCACCACATGATGCCGGCGCTGACGAGCTTGCTGATTAGCGTGACGCCATTGCTGGCGAACGTGGCGACATTCGTGACCGAGAGACCCGCCGTCACGTAGGCGGCCAGTTGCTCATCCCACCGCTGCGTCCAGCGCGGCTCGACGGCCATCGCCTTGACTGTGTCGATGCCGCTGATCGTTTCCACCAGGAAGGCCTGGTTTTCGGCATTGCGATTGAACTTGGTGTCCAGCCGGGCCCGAATCATCGGGGTGCATACGGCCGACAGCATTACGTACAGTGGGATGGAGCCGATCACGAGGAGCGTCAGCGGTACGCTGTATAGAAACATCAACGCAACGAAGATGGTCGAAAACAGCAGATCGAGCATGAGCGTCATTGCGTTGCCGGTCAGAAAGCTCCGGATGTTCTCAAGCTCGCGCACGCGTGCGACAGAGTCGCCGACGCGTCGCGCCTGGAAGTAAGCGAGTGGCAGATCCAGCAGGTGCCGAAACAGCCGGCCTCCGAGTTCGATGTCGATCTTACTGCTGGTGTGGGAAAAGACCCAAGTCCGAATGCCAGTGAGAACGACTTCGAACAGGTTGGCGCAGATCAATCCGATGGCGATCACATTCAATGTGTTCATCGCATGATTGACGAGCACCTTGTCCATCACGACCTGGAAGAACATTGGTGTCGTCAGGCCGATGATTTGCAAAACCACGGAAATCAACAGCACTTCACTAAGAAGTCTGCGGTATTTGACGATTGCCGGGATAAACCAGGTGAAGTCGAATTTTGCCAAGCCAGCCGCAAAATTCGCTTTGTTCGTGCAGAGGATCAATTCTCCTGACCAAAGCTTCAGGAAATCGGCAAACGACACCATACTTGGCGGCTCGGCCGGGCGCTGGATCAGCAACCGGGGCTGTCCGGTGTTAGGGTCGAATTTGCCGACGATAAAGTACTGACCGTCATTGTCGATCCCGACTGCAGGTAGGGGCGCCGTGGCGAGCCGCTCGGGCACCTGGCGTACGAGCTTCGCCGCCATTCCCAGCTTGCGCGCGGCGAGCAGCAATGTTTGCGTGTCGAACCGGTGGTGACCGAAAGTGTGGCGGAGCTGCGCCGCGTCGGCGGCGATACCGTGCAGTGCCGCGATCATCAGCAGTGAGTCGAGTCCGGTGTCAGGGCAAAAGCCGCCGTCAGCCGTGCCTCCCGACTCATCGGCTCCGGGTTGGGAATTAAACAACGGAAACCTCTCGCATCGGTCGGACTTGAATTGTTAAATAATTAAATCGAGATTCTGCAATCTGTGATTCGCGCGATTTTAATTAAAGCGCGAAAGATAATTCGTATTAATAATATATTTCGCAATTCGCGGATGGAGTCGAATAAAATGGAATTGGTTATTTATTAAAAAATGCCACTTTGCTGAGATTATGGATCGAAGATGTGATTACATTTTGAACAATTCTGAACGATCAAGGTGAGCCGTTGGATGTGTGCGTAGCCAATTTTGCGCCTGCTGCGGATCGTGCAGAGCGCGACGTTGCGTGGTGGTGCTGCACCGTTGGATTTTGAAGTCCCCACAGTTAGGGAAATGGCCCTTCCATGACCGTTCGTCGGCGCGACACCGCCGAGCGTGGTCAGCGTCGGCGCGTCGGACGCGGGGCGATAGATCACAAACGTCGCGGCCTGCAGACCAGTTGCATTGAGCACGGACGTGGGGGCCGGCTCGCACTGTATGCCGCCGATCAGTCGGCCAATACGCTGTCGACTCCATGTCGACTGGGCTGTTGTCGCTCTCGACATTTGCGTCGACTGCTTCGAGCACGACGGATAGCATGGTGAGTTCACAGTCGACATCGACGGCGTCGCAGGTTCTTGAAATTGGACACTGTGTAAGCGGGCGCTGCGGGTGGCGCGTTAGAGATATCGTGTTCATGATCTAGGGCAGACGAGAGCGATGCGCGGAACGGACGAGATGCAAAAACCGCTGTTCACGACGGTGAAGCTGGGAGACTTCGTGCCGGCTGATTACCCGCTGCGGCCGCTTCGGCTGCTGGACAATCAGGCGCCGAAGCGGCTCGCCGGGCTGCTCAGCAGCGGCTGGACCTTGATTGCGCCTGAGAAGCTGCTGCGTGCGTTGCTGCTGCAAGTGTTTTACTCGGTCCGCGGCGAGCACATATTGATGGAGCAAATGCGCTACAACTAGCTGCTCCGTTGGTTCGTCGGATTTGCGATTGAAGACGCTGTCTGGGACCACTTGATGTTCTCGAAGAACCGCTATCGTCTGTTCGAGCACGAAGTGATTGACGCGTTCTTTATCGAAGTCATGAGCTTCGCCGACAAGCAAGAGTGCTGTCCAGAGAACACTTCTCGGTCGATCGGACGCTGATCCAGGCGTGGACCAGCCACAAAAGCTTTCGGCCCAAGTAGGGCTCGGACGATCCTCCGGTCGGCGGTGGCCGCAATGTGGACACCGACAGGAAGGGCAAGTGGCGCAGCAACGATACCCCTGAGTCGAGCACCGATTCGGACGCGCGGCTGTCTAGGAAGAGCAAAGGCACGCCGTCCATCCTGGGTTCCCAGGGGCACATCCTGATGGAGAGCCGATCGGGCTTGATGGTCGGTGCCGTGGCCTGTCATGCCGATGGCTTTGGCGAATGCGCGAGCGCATCGGGTTTGTGAGCGGCCCCCAGCAAACAGTGCCATGATGTAAGCGAGTTTTCGGCGGACTTTTTCAGTATGAAAGGAGCCGTACGATGAAACGCAAGCGCTTCAGTGTGGAGCAGATTGTGGCGGTGTTGAAACAGGCCGAAGCAGGCATGCCGGTAGCGGAACTGATTCGTCACGTGGGCATTTCGGAGCAAACCTTCTATCGCTGGAAGAAGGTATATGCCGGTTTGCAGACGGACCAGGTGCGGCAGCTCAAGCAGCTTCAAGACGAGAACGTCCAACTGAAGAAGGTGGTCGCGGAGCTGACGTTGGACAAGGCGATGCTGACCGACGTATTGAAAAAAAAGTGGTGAATTCATCGCCGAGGCGCCATGTCGTGGATTATCTAAAGTCCGCCTATGGAGTAGCAGAGCGGCGTGCCTGCCGCCTGGTGGCCATATCGCGCTCGGTGTACCAGTATCGCAGCCACCGCGACCCGCAGACTGCATTGCGGCAGCGCATGTGTGAAATCGCGGCGACGCGGGTGCGCTATGGTTACCGCAAGATACGCGTGCTGCTGCTACGGGAGGGCTATCAGGTCAGCAAGAATCGGCTGTACCGTTTGTATCGTGAGGAAGGGCTGTCGCTGCGCTACAGACCAAATCGCAAGCGACGTGCACAGATGAGCCGCCCGGCACGTGCAAAGTCGACGGCGGCAAATCAGGCGTGGAGTTTGGACTTCGTCGCCGACCAGCTTTCGAACGGCCAGAGGTTCCGCGCGCTGACCATCATCGACGTCTTTACGCGCGAAGCACTAGCCATCGATGTTGGCCAGCGACTGAGCGCTTCAGATGTCGTGCGTGCACTGGATGAATTGAGGAGCAAACGCGGAGCGCCCCGCACGCTGTTTTGTGACAACGGCTCGGAATTTACGAGTCAGGTGATGGACCTGTGGGCTTACCATCACAAGGTCGAGATTGCCTTCAGCCGGCCCGGCAAGCCAACGGATAACGCATTCGTGGAGTCGTTCAACGGCACGCTTCGCGATGAATGCCTGAACGTGCACTGGTTCACATCGCTGGCCGACGCCAGGGAGCAGATTGAGCGATGGCGGGTCGAATACAACGAGAGTCGGCCTCACAGGGCTCTCGGTGAAGTGCCGCCTGCCGAATACGTCCGTCAGTTGGGCCTGCAGGCCCAACTGACGGACCAACAGAACGCCGAAGACTAACATTGCCTTTGGCACTGAAAACCGGGACCGTTCAGAACGCCGAAGACTAACATTGCCTTTGGCACTGAAAACCGGGACCGTTCATTTGCTCGATTGCCTGCCAGGCTGTCATGCCAAGACGCTCGGCGCCGACAAGGGTTATGACATGCGCAACTTTGTACGGGACTGTCGTGCGGGCAAGGTGATGCCGTATGTCGCGCGCAACGACGCACACCAAGGCGGCAGCGCGAACAACGAGTGCACTACCCGGCACGTCGGCTACGGCAAGCCTTTGCCCATACGAGGAGCGAGCTTGGTGAGGCGGTTGGCGGGCGTCTTTTCGCCGGTGGCGGCAAGCGCGGCGGGCTACGGGTAGCGCTTAAGTAGATCGAGCACCACCGGATGGTCAAGGCGTGGTCCGAGAACGCGTTCGGGCGCCGGATGGATTTGGTTAAGCAGGCCACGAATGCGGTTGCTGGGTTGAGTGACCTGAGCGGCGAGATCGCCATCGAAGCCGCGGAGCATGGTGACCTCCGCGAGTAGCTCATCGGCCAGTCGAAGCGAGCGCAGGGTATGCGGCATCGGGCGCGCGGCTTCGGCGATGATTGCAGCGTCGCGGGCATCGGTCTTGACTTCGCCGGCGTGCAAGTCAGCAATGCGGTGCATGGCCAGTCCGGGCAAATAGGTGACGAGTACGCGGTCAGCGAGGGAGACGGCTAAAGGAGGCGCGCCGAGGGTGGACGGTTGATCAACGACGAACAGCAGTCGACCTTGAATTTTGAGTTCGGCAATGAGAGTTTGCTGCTTGGCCTCGTCGTTGGGTAGCGCCTTGTTGCAAAGTCGCTTCCCGTTTGGATCGAGCGCGACGGCGTGATGCTGGCCTTTACCGACATCGGCCCCGACGAAGACATCGACGGCGCCATGTTGTTGAGTTCTTGCATCGACGTATGAGCAGAGTGAACGGATTGGCCTGCGACAATGGTGGCACGTCTCGGCATCCACGTTACGGACGGCGTCAGGATATCCCGGCCAAACCCTTATTAGCGATCATCAGCCACGCACCGGACTCGGTGAAAACACCCCGAGATCATGACTGCGACTGTAGCGAAAATCATGCCGGCCTGGCCGGTCAAAGCTCCGATTATCGGGGCATGAAGTTAGTAACGGGGCGCCTGAGGTGATAGCGTCCGTAGCCGAAGCGACGGGAGGCCCGACTCCTTCACGCGGTGATACGAATCCGGCGATGCGGTCCTGTCTTCGATGTCGGCAATGCGATCAAGCGCCCTTATCTCTAGCGCGAAGCCCTCATGAGATGCCGGGAATGGCAGGCGCTGGTTGGGCTTCGGCCTCGTCGTTTCGCGTTACCTCGAGACAATAGCCGAGCTGATAGATGGCACGCAGCCTGACTCCATATTGTGGACCAATTTCGAGCTTGCGGCGCAGGCGGTGAACGTGCGTGTCGAGACTGCGCGAATCGCTCGTCGCCTCACGACCCCAGATGAGCCGGACCAGATGCTCACGCGGAACCGCGCGGTCGGCATTGCGGAACAGTAGCGAGGCCAGATCGAATTCACGAGGTGTCAGGGTCAGTTCCTGTCCCCCTCGCGTGATTGTGCGCTGACGTATGTCGACCACATACGCGCCTATCTCGATGCGGGTCGTATTAAACGACTCACTCGGGTAAGCGCGCCGCAGCAACGCCTTGATGCGCGCGGCCAGTTCGAGACTTTTGGCCGGCTTGATCATATAGTCGTCGGCCCCCGCGTCGAGTGCTTGCGCAATCACGTTTTCGCCGGAGCGGCAAGTCAGGAAGAGCACCGGCAATTGCGGGCCGATATGGGCGCGCAGCCACCCAAGCACTTCGAGTCCCGACATATCTGGAACCTGCCAGTCGATGACGGCTAGGTCCACATGAGACGTTTGCAGATGACGGATCGCCTGGCGACCGGCCGACGCGAGCTGTACATCGTGGCCTTCGCTTTCGACCGATGCTCTTATCAGCTCCGCATGCGCGGGATCGTCTTCCAAGCAAAGAATTTTCATGGGGTGCCTCCTATCGGAAATTCATGTTTATGTCATGGCGAGTGGGGTCGCGGCTGTCCCCCCAACCAAGGCTGCAGCGGCCCGGAGCGCGCTGCCGGGTCGCGATCAAAGCGGTTGCAATCATGGTGCCGGTGGGGGACCGGTTTCTGCTTCTGGCCACGTTGGGCATAACTCTCTGCGCCGACGCTAATTAACTTAGGCTGTTCTATCTCATCTTTGGCTGACGGCTGAGAGTGGAAATACTCAGCTTGCAATGTGCACGCCGTTGCCTGGCCATTGCCAAGTACGCGGCGTACCCGAGTGGCCTTACTATGTTCAAGGATTGACGGTATGCCGAATGGAATGCCGCTGATCGCACAAGTCGGCAAATACCCTGATTGGATCGCCCCTCTGTCGGGGCGGGCATGGTGGGCGGCGCGCTATTGTGCGTGAGCCGGGGGCTCCGGTACACTACCTTGGGAATTTCGCACCATCATGTCGAAGAGCTTGATCTTCATGGACTGTTCGGCGCGTCCCGAATAGAGACTTCTGGAGTGTCGGGTGAACGAGCGCCCCCCTACTATTTATATCGTCGACGACGACGAATGGATCCTCTGGTTGTATCAGCGGTTGCTGTGGGATGTCCGTGCCGTGTTCAAGGTCTTCCGTTCGGCACGCGAATTTCTCGACACCTATGTGCCGGGATTTCAGGAGTGTCTGATCTGCGATTTACAGATGCCGGAACTTGGCGGGCTTGATCTGCAGCGCGAGTTGATTGCCACTCAGGCCCGTCTGCCGATCATTTTCGTGTCGGCTTACTCGAGAGTGCCAAGCGTCGTCGAGGCCATCAAGGGGGGCGCGCTCGATTTTCTGGAAAAGCCCGTGGACGGTGCGCATCTGCAAGAAAAGGTCAGGAAGGCGCTAGGGCAGAGCCGCCAGTTGCATTTCGAGCACGAGCAAAGGACTGCGCGGCAGGCTCGTCTGGCGTTGCTCACGCAGAAGGAGCGACTGATTGCGGAGCAGGTGGTTGCCGGTCATTCGAGTCGGCAGATATCCGACGTGCTCGGCATCAGCGTACGCACCGTCGAAAATCATCGTGCACGGATCCTGCAGAAGCTCGGTGTCAACTCCAGCGTAGAATTGGTGCATTTGCTTTACGAGCGTCACTGAATGTTTGTCGTCAATCTAGACGCTTCATTCGGCATGCGCGCTGATCAGTTAAAGCCTTGGTCGGCGGTACCCTAGCTTCGGGAAAGGCCGAACTATCATGTCGAAGAACCCGGTCTCACTCGTTCGCCGAATCCTGAACGCAGACTTCTGGATATCTCCCGCCAAGGTCGGCGTCGCCATCCTTTGTCTCGTTGTGTTGTGCACTACCGTTCTCTATGCGGCGAAAGAGCGGGAGCGTATCCGCTCGGCTGCGTACGAAAACTCGACGCTGGAAATCATCATCGACATTCTTGGCATGCTGAAGGAGGATTCTTCGACGCGGGTGCAAACCCTCGCTTCCGAGCCAGCGCAGATCGCGATGGCGCGACGGTTGGTGATCAATCCGCAGAACCCTGCGTTGCGTGACCAATACGAGTCGACGATCACACCAATCTATCGTAGCTGGGGCTTTGTAGGCTATGCCCTGATCGATCGTAATGGTGAGATCATCGCGGCCAGTAGCCACACGCGCGTTGGACAGCACGTCGCACAGCCCATGGTGAAAGACGCGCTGATGCGCGCGGCAGCAGGTGGTGTTGCGTTTACCCGCCCGATATCCTCATTTCGGCCTTTCATAGTTCATGGAAGGATGGTGCCGGCGGGAACGCCGTATCAATTCGCGTGCGCGAGGATCGACGACGGCCAGCCTATCGGATTTCTATGTTTGAGAACCGATCCGCGTTTGCGCCTTTTCGAAATGCTCCGTGCTGGCTGGACCGGTAAAACCGGCGAGGCTTATGTCGTCGACGCGACTGGACGGTTGCTGTCCCCGAGCCGCTTCGCGGGCGAATTCGCGACACATCAGGCGTCCAGCGGTGTGTCTGGCCACGCGTTGTGGGCGCAGGTGCCGTCGCATCGGATTGGCCAAGACGTGGTTGTACCTGCCGATGGCAGCGGTCAGTCCACCGAAGTAATGGCGAGGCTGCAGCATATGAAGCAAGGTGCGACCGGTGTTATCGATAGCTATGTCGGCTATCACGGGAGAAGGGTGGTCGGCGCGGGATACTGGCAGTCTGACGTCAGCATGGGGCTCATCGTCGAGCAGGATCTGGACGAAGCCTACGACTCCTATTACCTGTTTCGCAGCGCGATCATCGGTTTGACCGCAGTTGCCATCGCACTGATCCTGTCGATCGTGGTCCTCCAGTGGCGCAGCCGGCGCGTGTCGCAAGAGAACGAGGAGAGGTGGCGCGCGTTTCGCGAGAACGTCCCGCTTCCGTTCGCGTATATGAGCGTGTCCGGTCATGTCATTTCCTCAAACGGGGCATACAGGGAATTCGTTGGCTTGAAGACTTGCTCCCCGTCGGGACGACCAATCTGGCAGGAAATATCGGACTCCAAAGTAGCGACAATCAGCAGGCGCGCACACGAACAAGTCCTGCAAACTGGGCTGCCGTATAGCGCAGTGCATTCGATAGTGGTTACAAATGGTGCATCTGGTACGTTTCGCCTTGTCAAGTTCCCGATGCATGGCACCGACGGCAAACGGATCGTCGGCGTAGGCACTGCCGTTCTAGATCTGACCGAGCAGGAGGAGACGCGGCGCGCGCTGGAATTGCTTACTGGCACGCTCGAGTCGAAGGTCGAGCAGCGAACGCGTGAGCTGTCCGAAGCTCGCGAGGCAGCGGAGGCGGCGACCCGTGCTAAGTCGCAATTTCTCGCGAACATCAGCCACGAGATTCGCACGCCGCTCAATGGGATCGTTGGCATGACCTATCTGGCCGCGCAGACCAACCGTCAGCCCAAGGTCGGTAGCTATCTCAGGCGGATCGATGTCTCGTGCCGTCACCTGCTTCAGATTGTTAGTGATCTGCTGGACTTTTCCCGGATCGAGGCGGGCAAACTTTCTATCGAAATCGGCACATTCTCGATACGTGCGATGCTGGACCGGGTGACCGCACACTTCACCGATGCTGCGGCGAGCAAGGGCCTCCTATTGACGAGCGAAGCGTCGCCGTACCTACCTGAAATGTTGATTGGCAACGTGCTGCGCATCGAACAGATCCTGATCAATTTTCTCAGCAATGCGATCAAGTTCACCAATGCGGGGCAGGTGACACTGCGTGTAAGAGAAACAAGTTCTGACGATGCGAACGTCTCACTTCGTTTCGATGTCGAGGACACCGGCATTGGCATTCCTGCACAGAATCTAGTGACATTGTTCACGCCGTTTCATCAGTTGCACGGTTCGACGACGCGACCGTTTCAGGGTGCCGGACTCGGACTCGCCATCTGCAAGAGTCTGGCCGAGTTGATGGGTGGCCGCGTGGCTGTGACGACCGAACTCGGTCGAGGCAGTACGTTTTCGCTAGACCTGACGCTCCGGGTGGCTCAATGTGTTGGGGCAGACGCGGCGACCGGAGTGCGCGCCGTTGCCGCCGACGCTACTGGGGCGCGAACTCTCACACAAGAGCGGGAATTGCTCCAGCGGCCACACGCAATGCTGCTTAAAGGCAGTCGCGTGTTGGTGGTCGAGGACAATGAGATCAATCGGGCGGTGGCGAGAGATCTGCTCGAACTAGTGGGCGCCCGAGTCTCGACTGCGGACGATGGCATGCACGTCATGCGTATGCTCGAAATCGGGGAATTCGACCTCGTGCTGCTGGATCTTCACATGCGGGGCATGGACGGATTCGAAACGGCAATCCGGATTCGACAGCACACACGCTTTGCCGGCATTCCGCTGCTTGCATTGACGGCGAGTGGCGATGAGAACTGTCGCAATCGCTGCATGCAGGTGGGCATGAACGACTATATTCCGAAACCGATCGATCCGGCGCAGCTGTACGAGGTCATCGCGCGCTGGGTATCGGCGCGTCGGATGGAGATGCCGTCCACCTTCGAGCAGGAGGCTGCTTGTCCGGCGATCTGGATCGAAATCGACGCATTGAAGGCCGTTTCCGGATTGAACGTGCAGTTGGGATTAAGCCGCCTGCTTGGCCGCGCTGATGTCTACGTGGAACTCATGCGGCGCGTTCTTGATGAACGCGCGGACGTGCCGTCGAAGCTGCGCGAGGCTATAGGGCGGGGCGACGCGCCGGCTTTGCAGGAACTGTTGCACACCACAGCTTCGATTTTGGGCACGATCGGGGCGACTGCTTTGAAAGAACGATGCAGCGCGCTGGAACAGCATTTGGAGAGAGGTGTATTGGACCGCGCTGCGCTGCTCGATTTCGCCACGGACTTGCATGCGTTAGTGGACTGCGCACGCTCGCAGCTTTCCATGGGGCGTATGCGCGGCGGCTAACCATCGTATGGCTTATTGACCCTGACCCAAGAAATAGTCCGATGCGAAAGTAGAGAATTTCGGCATGATGTGTCCAAGCGGACACGAAGGCCATGTGACCTGCTCCCCGCGTTTAGTACGGTGACGGTGTAGAGTCCGTTCCAGAGTGAACGGTCCCGGTTTTCAGTGCCAAAGGCAATGTTAGTCTTCGGCGTTCTGTTGGTCCGTCAGTTGGGCCTGCAGGCCCAACTGACGGACGTATTCGGCAGGCGGCACTTCACCGAGAGCCCTGTGAGGCCGACTCTCGTTGTATTCGACCCGCCATCGCTCAATCTGCTCCCTGGCGTCGGCCAGCGATGTGAACCAGTGCACGTTCAGGCATTCATCGCGAAGCGTGCCGTTGAACGACTCCACGAATGCGTTATCCGTTGGCTTGCCGGGCCGGCTGAAGGCAATCTCGACCTTGTGATGGTAAGCCCACAGGTCCATCACCTGACTCGTAAATTCCGAGCCGTTGTCACAAAACAGCGTGCGGGGCGCTCCGCGTTTGCTCCTCAATTCATCCAGTGCACGCACGACATCTGAAGCGCTCAGTCGCTGGCCAACATCGATGGCTAGTGCTTCGCGCGTAAAGACGTCGATGATGGTCAGCGCGCGGAACCTCTGGCCGTTCGAAAGCTGGTCGGCGACGAAGTCCAAACTCCACGCCTGATTTGCCGCCGTCGACTTTGCACGTGCCGGGCGGCTCATCTGTGCACGTCGCTTGCGATTTGGTCTGTAGCGCAGCGACAGCCCTTCCTCACGATACAAACGGTACAGCCGATTCTTGCTGACCTGATAGCCCTCCCGTAGCAGCAGCACGCGTATCTTGCGGTAACCATAGCGCACCCGCGTCGCCGCGATTTCACACATGCGCTGCCGCAATGCAGTCTGCGGGTCGCGGTGGCTGCGATACTGGTACACCGAGCGCGATATGGCCACCAGGCGGCAGGCACGCCGCTCTGCTACTCCATAGGCGGACTTTAGATAATCCACGACATGGCGCCTCGGCGATGAATTCACCACTTTTTTTTCAATACGTCGGTCAGCATCGCCTTGTCCAACGTCAGCTCCGCGACCACCTTCTTCAGTTGGACGTTCTCGTCTTGAAGCTGCTTGAGCTGCCGCACCTGGTCCGTCTGCAAACCGGCATATACCTTCTTCCAGCGATAGAAGGTTTGCTCCGAAATGCCCACGTGACGAATCAGTTCCGCTACCGGCATGCCTGCTTCGGCCTGTTTCAACACCGCCACAATCTGCTCCACACTGAAGCGCTTGCGTTTCATCGTACGGCTCCTTTCATACTGAAAAAGTCCGCCGAAAACTCGCTTACATCATGGCACTGTTTGCTGGGGGCCGCTCAAAAAACTGCTGCTTCGCGTCGTGCGCCCGGGCGAACTGCGCAGGCGTCAGATAGCCGAGCGAACTATGAGGCCGCTCGGTGTTGTACTCGATACGCCATTCCTCAATCAGCCGCTTGGCGTGGCGCATTGAGACGAACCAGTGCTCGTTTAGGCATTCGTCGCGGAAGCGACCGTTGAAGCTCTCGATATAGGCATTCTCCACCGGCTTGCCAGGCCTGATGAACGACAGCGTGACACCGGCTTCGTAGGCCCATGCATCCAGCACCTTACCAGCGAACTCCGGCCCGTTGTCGACCGTGATGGATGCGGGTAAGCCTCGCATCTCCTTGAGCCGCTCGAGCACTTGCTGAACGCGTAGGCCCGGCAATGAAGTATCGACCTCGATGGCCAAGCACTCGCGCGTGTAGTCGTCGACCACGTTCAGGCATCGAAACCGCCGACCATAGGCCAGCCCGTCAGAAACGAAGTCCATCGACCAGCTCTGATTCGGGCCTGTTGGTAACGGTAGCGGCGTGCGCTCGACAGCCGCAATACGCTTGCGTCGCCGCTTGCGCACGCTCAGTCCCGAGGCGCCAACCGAGCCATTGTTGCAATCGCGAACAAGATGGCCCGTGTGCTCTGCTCGATGCTCGCAACCGGCCAGTCGTATCAGAAAGCAGTGTAGCAATGTCACCAACGATGCGTTGACGAACTGACGAATGGCACTCCGGTCGATCCGGCGAGCAGGGAACCTGATTTTTATGACGGCCCCTGCGGTCTTCCAGTTGTTGAGGCCTGCACGCGCGGAAATCCAGTTAGGCGCTGGGCTCTGCCCTGACGCCGGATATATATACGCAATCGACTTCCGTGTCCGTCAACTTCCGTTTGCTGTCGGGAGCAGTCCATATATATAGAACGTCGCCTCGCTTATTCCGAGCTTGCGGCAGATCTCTTCGACCTTCGTACCCAGCTCGGCTTGCTTCAGTGCAAATGCGATCTGCTCTTCCATAAACTTGCTCGTCTTCATGGCATGGCCTTCGTGTCTGCTTGGACACATCATGCAGAATTTCTCTACTTTTGCACCGGACTATTTCTTGGGTCAGGGTCATATGAAGGTCTGGAATCTGTGCACGCGGCTGATCCGATCGGCATCATTGCGCAAGATCTGATGCAAGCCGCGAAGTTCGATGCTGTCACGCTTCCAGTCCCCGGGATTCCCTGGACGCTCACTAGCAATACTGTTCCCACGCCTTGATGGCGTTCGAGTTCCACCCATCACTGAAACGGTGACATTCGTTTGCAATGTCTTCTGCTGGTTCGCGTAAATTGACCCCAATTGATGTTGGTTCCGGCAAAGTCATGGTTCTAACACGGGGTAACCATTGAACCAGTTTCGCTAACGGACCGCTCCGCGACGCAACGGATGACGGCCGTGCGCTTACCATGGGCTGCGTTTGCTTGCCGGGAGGCCAAGTCGCACCGCAACTTGTCTTCCACGTCACGTGGTGTTTTCCGAATCGGCCGCCATAAATATGAAAAGCAACATTTCCGTATGCCGTTTGCCGGCCGTCAAGCCATTAATGGCGCTGCTCGCTCAACTGGGCCTTTGCGGCACTCCCCTAATGCTTGGAACGGGTGCAGCGCACGCCGTTGGCCCCGGCACGGTGACGCCCCCCCTTATCGTCAGCTCAGGCACCACCACGATTGTCGGTGGCACAACCATATCGAACGGTGCCCCTGACGTTAAAGTCACTGGTGGCATGGTGGTGATCGATCCGACGGCAGGACCCAGCCCCGGTGCGATCAGTATCAGCGCATTGGGGAACTCGACCTATACCAGTGCGCCTATCTATGTGCAAGGCACATCCGGCGTGGCTACACTCGTTATCGACGCAGGTGCCTCAAGCAGCTCCGGCGTCTCGATCAAGACGACGGGAAGTGGCCCGAGCTCCGCGGTGGTTTATCTTGGTTCAAACGCGACCGCGCAGGTGACGGGCGCCAAAATAAGCGCGACGGGAATAGAAGCCCAAGGGGTTTATCTTGGTACGGGCGCGACTGCACAATTCACCAATACATCGATCTCCACGTCCGGAGCGGGGTTGAATGCCACGACAGGAAGTGCCGCAGCGCTGGAGCTCGTTGGCGCGGGTGCGAGCGCCACCGTGAGCCAGGGAACCATTATCACAACCGGTGGGAGCGTAGCCGCCAACCAACCAGGTATATTGATCAGCGGTCAAGGCGCTAGCGCCACGGTCAACCAGGGGACCAGCATTACCACTGCGGGCTTGGGTATATCGGTTACAGGGACGAACGCAGGCGTCACATTTGATCAGAGCACGATTACTACTACGGGCCCCAGTGCGGCGGGTATCTCGGTCAAAGGCTCCGGGACCAGTGCAACCATTGGCGATGCGACTAGCAATGGGACGAGCATTACCTCGACGGGCGCTGGCGTTACAGTCAGTAACGGCGCAACCACGCAGTTGACACAGACTACGATCGATGCGGGTGGGGCGGGTGTGTCGGCCACGGGCGCCGGGACGAACGTAACTGTCGCGCAAGGATCCATCGCGGCAATCGGTAATGGTGTCACACTCGGTACGGGCGCCATCGGAACCATAACCGGGACGTTCATCACGACGACAGGAAGCGTCGCGGCTATCGCGACTAGCGGCACAGGGACGAGTGTCATCGTCGATCAGGGGACTGTCAGCACGTCTGGCACAGCTGGCAATGTCGTGAACATCGGCAGCGGTACCACGGGAAATTTGACTGACACATCTATCACGACAACCGGCAGTAGTACGGACGGCATGAGCGTCACCGGTGGCAAGGCAACACTGCAGAACACGACGGTTTCCGCGAGCGCATCAGGCATCGTCGCGTCGTCGGCTGCGAATATTGGAGTTACTGGTGGCTCGATCACCGCAAGCGGTGCGGGAGCATCCGGCATCAGCGACACAAGTGGCACCGTCAGCGTGAACGGCACGTCGATTACGACCACCGGCAGCAATGCGAACGGTTTGACACTGGCAGGCGACAATGCAACGCTACAGAACGTGACGGTTACCTCGACCGGTTTCGGGGTGAGCGGCGTGTCGAATGCGACGATCGGTATCACTGGCGGCATGATCAGTACGAGCGGCACCAGCGCAGTGGGGATCAGCGCCGCGGGTGGCACGCTCAGCGTCAGCAATACCTCGATACAGACAACCGGTGGCTCGCTCAATAATTTCGGCGCCTACGGGGTGCAATTAATGGGCGGCGTTGCTGCGACGCTTGATCAGCTCAAGATCGTGACAACGGGCCAGACGGGCGACGATATCGCGTCCTTCGATTCCGGGACGAAGTTCACCGCGACCAACGTCAACCTGAGTTCGGCGCTCGACAAGGGCGTGCACATTTTCAGCGGCTCGAGCGGTACAGTCAGCGGTGGCACGATTGCAACATTCGGGACCAACGGTGTGGGTGCGGATGTAACTGGTGCCGGTTCGTCCGGCAGCTTCAGCAATCTGACAATCACGACGCAGGGATCCTTGGCGAGCGGTGTCCGGGCCGATTCGGGCGGTGCGCTGACGGCCAGCACGCTGTGGATCAACACATCCGGCAACAATGCCGCCGGTGTGCGCGCGACCGGTGTCGGTTCAAGTGCCGCCGGCACGGGCCTGACCGTCACCACGAATGGCACGAACGCGCCCGGTGCGCAAGTCGACAACGGTGCGATGCTCACCATGAGCAACGGCGCGCTGACGACCTCCGGCATGGGCAGCTACGGCCTCGCCGCGTCCGCGGGGGCGAATGCCGCCATGGTGTCCAATGTGAACATTGCCACGTCCGGGAGCAACGCCGCAGGCGTATTCGCGACCGATGCCAGTTCGAGCATCACCGCCACAGGCCTAAGCGTGGCCACGAGCGGCACGGGTGCCGCCGGCGCGCAGGTTAATGACGGTGCCGCGCTGAGCCTTGCCAATAGCGCGCTTACGGTCTCGGCCGGCAACGGCCTCGTGGTGTCCGCCACCAGCGTCCCGACCGCGGTGAACACTGTCACGCTTTCGAATGTGACGCTGGCGAGCCCGCAGGGCGCGTCGATCGCTGTGACCGGCGGCGTCAACAACATCGCGTTCAATAATTCGACCGCGACCGCCAACAACGGTCAATGGCTCAACGTCAGCAGCCTGAATGCGAGCAATCCGACCACGCTGAATCTGACGGTGGACCCGTCGACGGTGCAGGGGGCGGCCGTCACCGATGCGGCCAGCACCAGCAACGTGATCTTCCAGACGGGCACGCTTTGGACGCTGACCGGCAATTCGAATCTTACAAGCCTGACGAACAATAGCGCGCAGATCATCTTCAGCGCCCCGTCCGGAATGCCCGGCGCGGTATCGACGTTCAAGACGCTGAGCGTGAACAATTACGCGGGCAGCGGTGGTACCATCGGCCTGAACAGCTATCTGGGCGGCGATGGCGCACCCTCGGACATGCTGGTCGTCAACGGCGGCACAGCGACGGGTTCAACAGCGCTGCGCATCACCAACGCGGGCGGCCCCGGTGCCTCGACGCCGGGTAACGGTATCGAGGTGATCGGCGCCGTCAACGGCGGCACGACCACGCCGGCTGCATTCGTTCTGGCCGGCCGCGTCGTCGCGGGGCCTTACGAGTACCAACTATTCCGCGGCAGCGTCGATGCGAGCGGCTCGCAGGACTGGTATCTGCGCTCCGAGCGGGTTGATCCGACCTCGCCGCCGCAGCCCCCGGCGTCCACACAGCCTCCTTCGGGATCTGGGTTAGTCGCGTCACCGCCATCGGCGCCGCTATATCGCCCCGAGGTGGCGTCCTATCTTGCCAACCAGTACGCGGCCGTCAGCATGTTCGTCCACACCCTAGATGACCGTCAGGGCCCGAGCCTGTGGCTCGACAATGCGGACACCGGCGATCAAGACGGTCAGCGACGCTCGAGCTGGCTGCGTATCGTCGGCAGCACGATGGACACTGTGAGCGGCGACCGCAATTTCACGTCCGACGCCGACACCGTGCTGATCCAGGGCGGCACCGATGTCACTAGCATGAAGCTTGGCGGCGCGCATGGCAGGCTGCATGTGGGCGCGATGTTCGGCTATGGCGACGGGCACAGCAACGATACCGCCAGCGGCAATCCAGCCGGCTCGCAAGGACACACCGCCGGCCTGAACTTGGGCGTCTACGGCACCTGGTACCAGAACGACGTGAACCGGCTGGGCGCCTACGTCGACGTGTGGAGCAGTTATGGATGGTTCAGGAATACTGTAGATGGCAATAGGCTGCCTGAGGTCGGCTACAAGTCTCACGTGCTGACCGTGTCGGGCGAAACCGGCTATGCGGTGAAGATCCGCCCGGACAGTCACTGGGTCGTCGAACCTCAGGTGCAACTGATCTACGTCCACTACGGGCAGGACGCGGTCAACGAGCCCAATGGCACGCAGGTCAGCAACGAAGGTAGTCCTAATGGCTGGATGTCGCGGCTGGGCCTTCGCACGTCGTATTCATGGCAGGGGGAGCACGGTGCGCGCTGCGAGCCGTATCTGACGCTGAACTGGTGGCACGATAGCGTGGACAATGCGCTGGCGTTCAACCAGACCGTTATGCAAGGCCTATTGCCAAAGAACCGCGTCGAAGTCAAGGCGGGGCTCGATGCGGACGTCAGCCAACGTTGGAAGGTCTGGGGTAACGTTGCCTATCAGTGGGGTCGCCAAAGCTTCGAAGGCACGACCGTGCGGGTCGGCGCGAAGTATATTTGGTAGTGCGCATCCTTACGTGAGGGCCCGCTCGTCGAACTGGGCCGGTGCCGGCTGCGTTGAAGCATTGTAGCCCGCCTGCGAAAAGCAAAGATCGAAGCAACGCATGGCGTGAATATAAGCTGGCGAGGGCCGCTTTCGGGCTGGTTGCGGGAGTGTCTTGGTCGGAATCGCCATCCAGCCATGGCGACTCACCATGGCGGTATCCCTTGTTACATCAACAGGACCGGTTTTTCCAAGTCTGAGTAGACAATCGGAATGCGGTACGTGCCTGCGCGTCGGATGACCACTTATCGCTAGCCCGTCGACGCGTCGTCGGGGGCGACCAGCGTCAGTCCCGACGCCGGCAACGGCAGCGCTGTTTTGTAGCGCACCTGCTTGAGCGCGAAGCTCGAACGGATGTTCGAGATACCGGGAATCTTGGTCAGATGATCGAGGATGAAGCGCTCCAGCGTGTGCATGTCCGGCATGACGACCCGCAGCAGGTAGTCCGCATCGCCCGTCATCAGATAACACTCCATCACCTCCGGACGCTCCGAAATCGCCTGCTCGAAGCGTTGCAGCGCGTCTTCGATCTGCTTTTCCAGACTGATCTGAATGAACACGTTGATGTGCAGGCCCAGCAGTTCCGGGTTCAGCAGCGTGACCTGCTGCTTGAACAGCCCCAGCTTTTCGAGAGCGCGTACGCGGTTGAAGCACGGTGTCGGGGACAGGTTGACGGAACGCGCCAGTTCCGAGTTGGTGATGCGGGCGTTCTGCTGCAACTGGCTGAGGATGCCGATGTCGATGCGGTCGAGTCGGCGGGGTAGCGTCGTCATGGATGAAATATTCCGTGGAAGAGCGGATTTCCAGAATAAATACACTACTGCATCTCGAAAAGACAAGCAAATGAGAGGCTCATTTTGTGGGTGGATGGCTAACATGTATTGCATCTCTCACGACCCGAACGGCTCCCCCAAGGCGTTGAATCATGACGAATTTATACAGTGGTGGCGAACAGATGCAGTCACTGGGACGAACCATCGAGCACGACGATGGCGACCCCGAAGAAACGCATGAATGGATCGAAGCCTTTGATGGTGTCATGGCGCATGTCGGCAAGGAGCGTGCGCAGTATCTGTTCGATCGGCTTGCGGCGCATGTGCTGTCGGTGGGCCTGGAGTCGTCCCGCGCGCCCATCACGCCTTACGTCAATACGATTCCGCTCGACGAGCAGCCGCGTTACCCCGGCAATCTCGCCCATGAAGAGCGGCTCTCCGCCGCACTGCGCTGGAACGCGCTGGCGATGGTAGTGCGCGCGAACAGGGCCTATGGCGAACTCGGCGGCCATATTGCGAGCTATGCATCGGCGGCGGATCTATTTGAAGTAGGCTTCAATCATTTCTTTCGGGCGGTGGCACCCGGGGCCGGTGAGGGGACGGGAGGCGACCTCGTGTATTTCCAGCCCCACTCGTCGCCGGGCGTGTATGCACGGGCTTACCTCGAAGGGTTCCTGAGCGAGGAGAACCTGGAGCACTACCGCCGCGAGATCGGCGGCCCGGGCTTGTGCTCGTATCCGCATCCGTGGCTGATGCCGGATTTCTGGCAGTTCCCGACCGGCTCGATGGGCATCGGCCCGATCAATTCGATCTACCAGGCGCGCTTCATGCGCTACCTGCAGAACCGTGGACTCAAGCGCACCGAAGGCCGCAAGGTGTGGGGCTTTTTCGGCGACGGCGAGATGGACGAACCGGAGTCGACCGGGGCACTCTCGCTGGCCGCACGCGAGGGGCTCGACAACCTGGTGTTCGTCATCAACTGCAATCTGCAGCGGCTCGACGGCCCCGTGCGCAGCAACGGTCGCATCATCGACGAACTCGAATCGCACTTCGCCGGTGCCGGCTGGAACGTGATCAAGGTTATCTGGGGCTCCGACTGGGATGCGCTGTTCGAGCGCGATCGCACGGGTGCGTTACTGCGCGCGTTTGCGCATACGGTCGACGGTCAGTTCCAGACCTTCTCGGCCAATGACGGCGCCTATAACCGCGAACGTTTCTTCGGCCAGAATCCGGAGCTTGCGGCACTCGCCGCACAACTCTCCGACGATGACATCGACCGCCTGCGCCGCGGCGGCCACGACGTACGCAAGCTGCATGCGGCATACGCGAAGGCGCTCGCGCATCGCGGCCAGCCGACGGTGATTCTCGCGAAGACGATGAAGGGCTTCGGCATGGGTGCGGCGGGGCAGGGCAGGATGACCACGCACCAGCAAAAGAAGCTCGACTTCGACGACCTGAAGGCGTTTCGCGACCGCTTCCGTCTGCCGCTCTCGGATGACGATGTCGAGCAGCTCCGGTTTTACAAGCCGGCAGCGGACAGCCCGGAAATGCAGTACCTGCATGCTCGCCGGGCGGCACTCGGGGGCTATCTGCCCAGAAGGCGGAAAGTCGCATCGAAGGGGCTTAACGTTCCTTCGATGCAAACTTGGGCGCAGTTCGCGCTGGAGGCGGGTGGCCGCGAGATGTCCACGACGATGGCGCTGGTGCGCATGCTGACCGCACTGCTGAAGGATGGCGAGATCGGCCCGCGCGTGGTGCCGATCGTCGCCGACGAGGCGCGCACCTTTGGCATGGCCAACATGTTCCGTCAGGTCGGCATCTATTCGCCACTCGGGCAGTTGTACGAACCCGAGGACTCTGGTTCGATGCTCTATTATCGTGAGGACACCAAGGGGCAGATCCTCGAAGAGGGCATCTCGGAAGCGGGCGCCGTGTCGTCGTGGGTAGCGGCGGCAACCTCGTACAGCGTGCACGACCTGCCATTGCTGCCGTTCTATATCTACTACTCGATGTTCGGGTTCCAGCGCATCGGCGACCTGATCTGGGCGGCCGCCGATCAGCGCGCGCGTGGCTTCCTGATCGGTGCCACTTCCGGCAAGACGACACTGGGCGGCGAAGGGCTTCAGCATCAGGATGGCACGAGCCACCTGGCCGCTTCGGCGATTCCCAATTGCCGGGCATTTGACCCAGCCTTCGCGTATGAAATCGCCGCGATTGTAGACGAGGGCATGCGCGAGATGGTCGAGCATCAGCGCGATGTGTTTTATTATGTGACGGTTATGAACGAAAACTACGCACAGCCGTCGGCGCCGAGAGGCGATCCTCAGACGTTGCGGGAGGGCATTCTCAAAGGTATCCATCCGTTGCCGGTTGAATCGGACGAAGCCCCCCGTATGCAGTTGCTCGGCTCCGGCGCGATCCTGGGCGAGGTGATCGCCGCGCAGCGGATGCTCAGGGACGACTGGGGCATGACGGCCGCCGTATGGAGTGTTACGAGCTTCATCGAGTTGCAGCGGGACGGTATGGCAGCCGAGCGTGCCTTGCGTTTAGGCGAAGCGTCACGGGTGCCTTATCTCACCTCGGTGCTCGGTGCATCGGCGGGGCCTGTGATTGCCGCGACGGATTACGTACGCGCGGTGCCGGAACTGATCCGGGCCTATGTGCCGCGCCGCTACGTCACGCTCGGCACCGACGGCTTTGGGAGAAGCGATACACGTCAGGCGTTACGCGAATTCTTCGAGGTGGACCGTGCGTCGATTGTGATTGCAGCATTGAAGGCGCTTGCGGACGACGGTGAGATCGAGTGGGCTCTCGTGGGCAGGGCGCTTCAACTGTATGGCAAAGACGCGAGCGATGGGGCTTCGTGGGAACGGTAAGTTCTTTTCCTCTGGCCTATCCAAACACGCGCGTGGCCCAAGATCGATTCCGGTTGTTGCACGCCGCGTATTCGGGCCGTGTGACCCGCTGGAGTACAAAAAAGATTCGTTGGCGTTTCCCAAAATACATTGGAACATGTCACCGAAGGATGAGCGATGTGCCGGTATGGCGAAGTGCGCCAATCGCACTTTCGTTGCGCTGGCAAAAGAGGTTTATCTCTCGCGCACGCGATCTGTGGTACAGGGCCTAATGGCCGCAGATTTGTGCGCAACGCCCTGGCGAATAGGAAACGAAGGTGGAAAGTTCGCTCACGATGAATCCGCTTTTGTTTGCGCCTGAATCGATGAATACAACCGCTTGTTCAGCGGTGTCCCCAGGACTGCCCCAATAGCGCTGGTGCATGTCATTTGCTTTCGCCTTCGCGCTACTGCGTTTGTGCTAATTTCGTCATGCTGAAAAGGGATCGCCGTCAAGCCTTGGAGAATATGGACAGTGATAGTTATTTCCATCACCGCTAATCCGGCATGATGCATTCAAGTACGGATCGGCACTGTGAGCCGTAACGTTATCCGCTCGAGCGGCGCGTGCCGTTGGACAGCGCATGACGTGAAACCCTGATGTCGGGCGCTGCAATCAAATCTTGAAGGAGACAACCGTTGACCACCTTCCTCTTCCGTAACGGCGCGCTTCTGGACCCTACCCGTCCCGAGCTGCTAGAAGGTTTCGAAGTCCTGATCGAAGACGGCTACGTCCGCGAAGTCTCCGATAAGCCGATAGTAAGCCGCAGCGCGTGCGTCATTGACGTCAAAGGCAAAACGATTATGCCGGGCCTGATTGATCTGCATGTGCATGTCGTCGCAAGCGACTTCAATCTACCGCGCGTCGCGACGCTACCTAACGTACTCGTTACGCTGCGCACAGTGCCGATTATGCGCGCGATGCTGCGTCGAGGCTTCACCACCGTGCGCGACGCGGGCGGGGCAGGGTATGCATTCAAGCAGGCGATCGAGTCAGGGCTAATCGAAGGTCCACGTCTCTTCGTATCCGGCCGCGCGTTAAGCCAGACGGGCGGCCATGCCGATCCACGCGCCCGCTCCGACTACTTGCCGTCCGATTCACCCTGCGGATGTTGCGTGCGCGTCGGCGCGCTCGGCCGCGTGGCCGACGGCGTCGATGAAGTACGCCGGGCCGTGCGCGAGGAACTTCAGATGGGCGCGGACCAGATCAAGATAATGGCTTCGGGCGGGGTTGCTTCGCCGACCGATCCGGTCAGCGCATTCGGTTACTCTGAAGATGAAATCCGCGCCATCGTAGCCGAAGCGCATGGACGCGGCACTTATGTGCTGGCGCATGCCTATACGGCAGCGGCAATTGCGCGCGCGGTGCGCTGTGGCGTGCGCACGATCGAACATGGCAATCTGATCGACGAGGAGACCGCACGTCTTGTTGCCGAGCACGGCGCGTATGTAGTGCCGACCCTTGTCACTTATGATGCCCTTGCGGGCGAAGGCGAGAAATATGGACTGCCACCGGAAAGCATTGTGAAGGTTGGGGACGTGCGTGGCGCCGGCCTGCATTCGATTGAAATGATGAAGCGCGCCGGGGTCAAGATAGGTTTTGGCACGGACTTGCTCGGCGAGGCGCAGCGTCTGCAAAGTGATGAATTTCGGATCCGAGCCGACGTTCTTTCGCCATCCGAGGTCATCGCGAGTGCGACCCTCGTTGGAGCAGAGGTGCTAGGGATGCAGGACAAGCTCGGCAGAATCGTGCCGGGCGCCCATGCCGATGTGCTGGTCGTCGACGGCAATCCGCTGAAATCCGTCGACTGCCTGTTAGGTCAGGGCGAGAATATTCCGCTGGTGATGAAAGATGGCCGCCTCTTCGTAAATGAGCTCAAAAGCGTCTAACCGCATGACACTGTATCCGCGACACGCCTAAGTCCCTATTGGAGCCCTTTCATGTCGATGATTGCTGCTCGCATCGAGCGCCTGCCGTTTTCAGGTTTTCACCGCCGGCTTCTGTTGATGGGCGGCCTTGGATATACCTTCGATGCGATGGACGCAGCCGTACTCGCGTTCCTGCTGCCGGTGCTACGCACGCAATGGGGGCTGACGAGTGTCCAGACCGGCGTACTGGGAAGCGGTACGTTCATCGGCTATTTCGCCGGTGCGATGCTGGCCGGCATGCTTGGCGATATCATCGGCCGGCGCAAGGTGATGATGTATGCGCTCGTGATCTACTGCGTAGCGTCGCTCGCCAGCGCGGTAGCGAATGACTGGGGATTTTTTCTTGGGACGCGTATTGTCGCGGGGTTGGGGACGGGCGCGGAAAGCGCCATCGTCGCGCCGTTTCTCTCGGAGTTCGTGGCGCGACGGTATCGCGGGAGTTTCACCGGCAGCCTCGCGGCGTTTTTCTCCTTTGGCTTCGTGGCGGCCGCACTGCTCGGCTATCTGGTGATCCCGCTCGCTCCCAATGCATGGCGCGCCGTCATGGTTATCACGGCGTTGCCCATTGTGATGCTGCTGTGGTGGCGTCGCGCGTTGCCCGAGTCGCCGCGCTGGCTCGAGGTGCGCGACCGGCAGGCGGAGGCCGACGCGATCGTGTCGCGGATGGAGGAGGTGGTGACGAGTTCGGGCATGAAGTTGGAGCCCCTGCCTCGCGTGCGCGACGGAGCCGTTCCGCGCGCGGCCGGACGGGCCTCGATCGTCGCGAATGTCAAAGCATTGTGGTCGGCGAAGCTCGCGCGTATCACGGCCATGACGTGGCTGATGTGGATATCTATCACGTTCAGCTACTACGCTTTTTTCACGTGGATCCCCGGCTTGCTGGTGCAGAACGGGATGGCGATTACGCGGAGCTTTTCGTATTCGGTCGTAATTTATCTTGGACAGGTCCCGGGATACTTTTCAGGCGCATGGCTCAACGAAAAGATTGGCCGGCAGGCGACGATTGCGTCATACATGATATTGGGCGGCGCATCGGCACTCGGGCTTGCGTTGACACATACGGATGCCGGCATCATGCTGTCGGGCATCCTGCTTTCGTTCTTCATGAACGGCACCTATGCCGGCGTTTACGCGTATACCCCGGAGGTGTTTCCCACCGACGTGCGCGCAACCGGCACCGGGCTCGCTTCGTCCATTGGTCGTCTGGGTGCCATTGCTGCGCCTATCCTCGTCGGATATGTCTATCCGCGATTGGGCTTTGCCGGGGTGTTTGGCGCGACTACGCTGGTACTGCTGATCGGCGCGTTGGCCGTGGTACTCATGGGGGTGCAGACGCGCGGAAGATCGCTCGAGGACATTGCAGCAGGACAAGTCGAATATGAACAAAAGCGGCTTACGGAGGTATCCAGGAGTTGAACGGCAAGTAAGCACCCGGTCACGGTGGTCTTGATCGTGTGACGAAAGGCGGCAAGGATAGCGCCCGCGAAATATATTGTGGGCATGATAGTGGACAGGCCTGACAACGTTCTTTCGTAAGCGGTAAATTCAGCAAACCGAATGGAGAATCGTTTGTGGCTGATGGGCGAGCATAGCTGCATCGCGACTGTCGAGGTCGACCGGCGATGTGCACGGCTGGGTCTCGCTAGTGCGCGTCGACGCGGTGGTCGGAGTGCGCTCGCTGCGTCAGCTCACGCTCGCCTCGGCCAGCCTTTTCGCATAGTTGAACGGCAGTAAGTCGCGAATGTCCGCGTCAGGAGCGCGTTGCGGGAACTCGGTCAGCAAGTGCAGCAGCCAAGCGTGAGGCTCGACGTTGCAGGCACGGCACGTAAGCATCATGTTGTAGACCATCGCACTGGCGTTGGCTCCGGCGACCGTGTCGCTGAACAGCCACGATTTTCTTGCAGTGGCGAAGGGCCTGATGTCGCGCTCGATGATGTTGTTATCGAGCGGCAGACAGCCATCGTCAACGTAGCGGATCAGATACTGCCATTGCCGGCGGCGGTGCCCGATCGCCTCGCCGAGCAAGCTCTGCGGCAGAACCTTCGGCGCCAGTTCGTCGAGCCACGCCTTGAAGGCGGTCAACAGCGGCACGCTGTGCTGCTGTCGCTGGCGGTACCGATAATCGGTCAGCATTTTGCCTTCAGGAACCGTCTGCTTCGCCAGCCCCTCGACCTGATACAGCGCCTGGAAGAACTCGAGGGCTTTCTTGATGCGGGGGCTCGGCTTGTTCTTCTGGCCCTTGAGCGCGTCCGTAATCAGCCTTCTCGCGTGCGCGAGGCATCCCAGGTGGGGTTGCCGTCTTGATCGTGCGCCAGGCAGGCCAGCCGTCCGTCATCAACGTGCCCGCGTAGTCGCCGAGAAAGGCACGCGGATGCTCCCCACCGCGACCAGGGTGATACTCGAACAGTACGACTGGCTCCTCGCTGTCGGGGCATGAACAAGGTAAGCGCAAAATCCTATCATAATACGTTTGATAATAAAGAGTCTTCTGCTTATTACCATTTGGCGTAGTAACGTCTGATTTTTCTTGCGCTAACCTGAGCGGCCCTCTGCGATCCGGACGATTCGCAATGGCTACCCTCGAACGCACCGCGTACCCTGCTTCCCCGAGGTTTTGTCACCACGGGAGTTGCAAGCCTGTTATACCCCGCTGCCTGACGAGCTCGAATGGGCACGCAGGTCGACGCGCGGCGAGCGACCGCGATTGGGCCTGCTGGTGCTGCTGAAGGTGTTCCAGCAGTTGCATTACTTCCCGGTGCTCGGCGTCATCCCCGGCGCCATCGTCGACCATGTGCGTGCCGTCGCCGACATCAGCGACGCCACCCGATTCGGCTGCGACACCACGATGTCACCCACGCTGTTCCGACATTACTCGGCGGTTCGCGCCTACCTTGGCGTGAAGCCGTATTACGGCACCGATGCGAACGCGATAGCGACGCGCGCCGCACACACGGCGTCGCTGACGATGGACCAGCCTGTCGACATCATCAACGCGACGATCGACGAGCTGATCTCGCGCAATATCGAACTACCGGCGTTCTCGACTCTCGACCGGCTGACTGAACAGATCCACGCTCGCGCTCAGTCCCGGCTGTTCAAACGGGTCACGCGACGCCTGACGGATGAACAGAAACTTGTGCTCGACCGGCTGCTCGCGCGCGATTTGTCCAGCCGGCAAACCGCCTATAACCGGATCAAGCGTCACGCGAAACGCCCATCCCGGCAGCACCTGGAGCAGTTGATCGCCCAGATCGCCTGGCTCGACGAGCTCGGCGACTTTTCGCTCGCCCTCGCCGGGATTTCGGCCTCGAAGCTGCGCTCGCTCGCGCAGCAGGCGATGGCGCTCGATGCCTCCGCACTCAGAAATGACACGCTGCCCGAGAAGCGCTACACGCTGAGCGTCGCTGCTCAACCGCATGCGCGTGCGCGCCCGCGACGACCTCGCCGACATGTTCGTGCGGCGCATGGCGGCCATCCACAAGCGGGCGAGCGACGAGCTGGATGTGATTCAGCGCAAGCAGCGCGATCAGGTCGAGGATCTGGTCGGGTTGCTCGACGGCGTGGCCGACATCCTTGCCGAGGAGTCCGACGAGACCGCCATCAAGGCAGTCCGAAAAATGCTCGCGCCCAAAGGCGATCTGGAGTCGTTGCGCGAGAGTTGCGCGGCGATTCGTGCGTTCAGCGGCCGCAATTACCTGCCACTGCTCTGGAAGCACTTCAAGGCGCACCGCTCGGTCATGATGCGTGTCGCCAGCTCCCTCGAGTGGGATTCGACCAGCCCGGTTCGCACACTGTTGGATGCACTCGACGTGGCGCTGGAAAACGAAACGCTGCATCGGGAGTGGATCGACGCCGACGTCGATCTGAGCTTCGCGGCGCCGAGGTGGCGGAAACTCACGCGGCGCTCCCACGGCGAAGGACCACCGACCAACCGTCGCTATCTTGAGCTCTGCGTGCTCTCGTACATGGCGGAAGAACTGCGAGTTGGCGACCTCTGTGTGTCCGGCTCCGACGCCTACGCTGACTATCGCGATCACTTGTTGCCATGGCGGCACAGCGGCGTGCCGTCGACGTACTTGCCTGCCGTGACGGCGGCGATCATCGATGGACTGGCGCGGCTGCCTGGCAGGGGCTGCGCCGGCATCGACGCGACCACGATCAGCGTACGCGCGCCGTGGCGTTCGCAGTGTCGGCACGCATATTTGGCACGCGCGTGCTGCAGCACCGACACCTTGACCTCCATGTGTAGTTGCTCGCTGACGTCCTCGCCCATGCGGTGCAGTGCCTTGCCGCAGCACGGGCAGGTCTTCTGGTCTTCGGGCAGATCGTACTCGATGCGCTCGCGCGGCAGATCCGCAGGCAGCGGCTTGCGGCCGCGCTTACGGGGCTCAGGCTTGTCGAGCTCTGGCAACCCGGTCTCCGGCAGCGAAGGCACGTCACTGTCGTCCTCGTCGACAGGCTCGGCGTCGGCAGCCTGCGCGGCCTCGTTGAACACGCCATCCTTGCGCTTCCCGCTCTTCGGCGCGTATTGCCGGGCCAACGCGAGGCGATATTGCTCTTCCAGCGCATCCAGGCGCTTGGTCAGTTCGTCGATTCTGGCATCGCGCTCGGCGAGATCGGCTTTCATGCGCTTCACGATAGCGAAGCGCTGTGTCGTACCGGTTTGCGCAGATGTGTAACAGCCGGGACGGCCGTTGTTTACCAACAACGTTCGCGATACCGCGCCTCAACTCGTGAAGCAGTACTGTCGGGCGGAATGCGGACGCAGCGCGTTGAGATCGACGCCGTCGAGCAGCATGTGGAGCTGGTCGACCGTGAGTTCGATCACAGCCCCCCGACAATGGGGCCAGGCGAAACGATCCACCTCGAGCCGTTTCAGCATCAGCCAGGAGCCGGCCCCGTCATAGAGCAACAGCTTTACGTGATCCCGTTTCCGGTTGTGGAATCTGAAGACGGCTCGTGCGAGCGGATCGAGCTGCATCGACTGTTCGGACATCGTCACCAGCGTATTCAGTCCGGCCCGGAAGTCGATCGGCTCGCGATGCAGCTAGATCCGCAGGTCGATGTCGAAGCGGAACATCAGCCCACTCCCAGCGCGGCAATCATCGCTGTGACTGGTGGCGCGTCCTGCACCAAACATTCCAGATCAATTGCGACGCCATTGGGCAAGCGTACCGACAGGCGCGCTGGCGGCAGCGCCGACATCGAGGTTGATTCCCGACGCACCGGCAACGACTCCGTAGGTGAGCCGCCGCTGGCGCCGAGCTCGCGATCGCCACCACCGGAACAAACGCCGAAGGTCCGGCTTCGATCGTCCGTGCCGGCCCGGCCACTACGCTTGCCTTACGGTACATCTCGACCCATTTGCGCGGCTGGTTCGCGTTCACCTCGGCCTTGAGCGTCAAACCAGATAGTGACGCGCCGGGTTGCAAGCATGCTTCGACCAGGCGGCGTTTCCCATCTGGATCGAACGACCGTTCGCCGTGCGGCGAAACGTGCATCACCTTCAGGGGCAGGAATTCGAGGTCAATCATATCAGCTGTCATCGTGGTTACGTCCGCAAGTGTGGGTTGCGGACGCAATCGTGAATCGATTCAGTAGTGCCGGCTAGGTGCGGAGGATTTCGCGCTTACGTTCCTTCGGCGGAACCGAAACGGCCGAATTTCTGCGACGAGTACCGTCGGGCGATTGTAGAGATGCCGTTGACGTCCGGGGCGTCGATCTCGCGAATTGCTCGCGAGAACGGCCTAAACTGTTGATTTCCACCGCATCCCTGGTGGGTCAGTTCTGCCTGGATATCAACAGTTCGGCCAGCGTGCGCTCGCCCTTGATTGTAGTGGTCAACTAATCCCGGACACTGCGTTAAGTTTTTCTTCCGCAACCGCCGGAGCCAGTCCGTCATTGAACTGATGCGGCCGTATCCAGTTGTACCGGTGCATCAGGTAGTGGCTGATGTCCCGGTGTGCCTCCTGCGCCGACATGTAGCCCACTGACGGTAGCCATTCGGTCTTGAAGCTGCGGAACAGCCTCTCCATCGGGGAGTTATCCCAACAATTTCCTCGACGGCTCATGCTCTGCTGTATCCGATAGCGCCAGAGGCGCTGACGGAATTTCCGGCTTGCATATTGGCCGCCTTGATCCGAGTGAAACAGCAAGCCTTGCGGTCGGCCACGTTGCTCATAGGCCATCTCCAACGCCTGCACGACCAGATCGGCATCAGGGCGTGTCGAGAACGCCCAGCCAACAACCCGACGCGTGAACAGGTCGAGTACTACGGCCAGATAATGCCAACGTCCCTGCGCCCAGACATACGTGATGTCACCACACCACACCTGATTCGGCCTACCAACCTCGAATTCGCGATTGAGATGGTTCGGGATATCGATCCGCTCGACCGTGGCCTGCTTGTAGGCATGGCGGCCCGGCTGCTTGCAGATCAACCCGAGTTCTTCCATCAAGCGGCTGACCTTGAAGCGGCCAATCGCCGTACCTTCCTCGCGCATCATGCCCATGATGCTGCGACTGCCAGCAGAGCTTCGACTCTCGATGAACAGCTCGTGTACCCGGCTACGCAGTGCCATGCGCTCGGCATCAACGCGTCGGGCTCGCCCTCGGTGGGCATACAGGCAAGACCGCGACACGTCGAATACCGCGCAGATCAGCTCGACCGATTCGCTTGCGCCAATCTGATCAATTACTTCGTACGTTCGATGCCTTCCGACATCAAGAGCGCGGTAGCCTTTTTTAAAATGGCCTTCTCACGCTCGAGGCGTTCGATACGCGCCTCGAGTTCCTGAATACGCTGTTGATCCGGCGTGATTGCCTTGCCCTGCGGCGTGACGCCCTGGCGTTCCATCTGAAGTTGCTTCACCCAGCGGCGCAGCACCGTCTCGCCGACGCCGACCGAGCGGCTTGCTTCCATATGACTATAACCCTGGTCGAGCACCAGACAGGCGGCTTGCTGTTTGAACTCCGGGGAAAACGTACGTCGTTGCTTGCTCATCAGACACCTCTTCATGGCGAACATTCTCGCCTAAATCAGTGTCCGGATTCATTAGACCACTACACCTAGACCCGTCCGGCCAATACGAACGACGGGTCAAGCTCGGCCTGAAAACACCATGGCCGGTTCTCTCGTGCACGAAATGTGGCAAGGAGGCGCCAGGCCGACCTCATGGATCTGTGCGCAGGAAGTCAGAGTCGGATGGTCCGCTGCGGTTGTTCCGCTGCAGCGCGTGCGACAGGTTTTTCACAGTGCCGGTCCGAGACTTACCGAGCTGAGCCAACAGCACCCGGAACGGTGATTCGAGCGTGCACTTCGGGAGCCGACTGAGTCGAAACATCGCGCGGAACCCGGTCTGGCGTCGGTGACAATCGCCTGAGCCCGATCGAAATCTCAAGGAAAACCAACGATGAGCAGCAAAATGGCAATCATGCTGGCAGTCATGGGGTTCGCGTTTGGGGTGGCCGGCGCCGGCGTCTGGTACCGGTCGGCTCAGGTCGATTTCCAGCGGCCCGCAGTCGAGGCGGACAATCCGAATGATCCGCTCGCGATCGAACCTGTCGAGCCCGATCTTAAGCAGCTATGGTGGCGCGTTCGGCAGATGCAGGCGACAGAGGCGAACTGGAATGCCGTAGTGGAGGCCAATCGCCAGATGGGGCGGCTCAATTCGATCGCCGCGCGGCTGACGGCCGTCGCGCTAGTGCTCAGCACGCTGTCGGCGCTGGTTCCCTAGTCGCCAATCAGCCGAGGAAATGGCTTAGCGGTGACTGAACAATTCGGAATCACGTATTTTACATAATGCTGATGATCGCCGAATTTTGTGTAGGTCCCAAGTTCAGATGTCGCGTTTCCGCTAAATAAAAATGTCGTGTTTTGGCCTGTAGGTTGATCGCCTGCACCCTTGGGAGCGCCGGCGATGAACGCGACTGGGACGATCACCATGACGATGCGTGAAGTGGATCGGCTGAAGGTCATCGAGGCTGTAGCCGAGTGTCGGCTCAAGCCTGGCCAGGCGGCCGAACGGCTGAAGTTGAGCGTGCGGCAGATTGAGCGTCTGGTATTGCGCTATCGCGCGGCCGGCGTGGCCGGATTGGTGTCAGGCAAGCGTGGGCGCCCGAGCAATCATCAGTTGCCGGCTGGAAAGGCGCAGCGGGCGCTGGCATTGATCCGCGAGCGCTACGCCGATTTCGGGCCGACGCTGGCCTGCGAGAAACTGCGCGAATGTCATGGCATTGACCTGGCTGTCGAGACGGTTCGTACGCTGATGAGGGCTTCCGGCCTATGGATTCCACGCAAGCAACGCCCGCCGAAGGTCTACCAACCGCGCAACCGCCGTGCATGCCTGGGCGAACTGATTCAGATCGACGGTAGCGACCACCGTTGGTTCGAGGACCGTGCGCCAGCTTGCACGCTGCTGGTGTTCATCGACGATGCAACCGGACGGTTAATGGCGCTGCATTTCACGGCGACCGAATCGACGTTCAGCTATTTTGAGGCGCTGTCGAAGTATTTGAGTTCGCACGGCAAGCCGGTGGCGTTCTACAGCGACAAGGCCAGCGTCTTTTACGTGAAGAAGCGCTCGGAGACCGCGGGCAAAGGCGTCACGCAGTTTGGCCGAGCGCTGTACGAACTCAATATCGACGCGTTCTGTGCAAACACGAGCCAGGCCAAGGGGCGTGTGGAACGGGCCAACCTGACACTGCAGGACCGGCTCGTCAAAGAGCTTAGATTGCGCGGAATCAGCACATGGGAGGCCGCCAACGCGTATGCACCCTCCTTCATCGCTGATTTCAATCGTCGCTTCGGCAAACCGCCGAAAAGCGATCACGATGCACACCGGCCACTGCGTGCTGATGAGGATCTGAGACAGATCCTGTCGTATCGCGTGCCGCGCAAAGTATCCAACGCGTTGACAGTGCAGTACGACCGCGTGATGTATCTGCTGGCCGATTCGGTGGCCAATCGGAGCCTCGTGCATGAATACGTCGAGGTCGTCGAATATCCGGACGGGATGATCGAAGTACAGGCCAACGGCGCAGTGCTGTCATGTCAGCAATACGATCGCATCACACGCATCGATCAAGGCGCCGAGGTCGAGAACAAGCGGCTGTCCAGCGCACTGGAAGTCGCACGGCGCATCCAGAATATGCGTGACGATCGCCGTGCTTCCGGCTCACCGTCGCGCACCCATTGCGGTGCCGAGGTCCAGGCAAAGAAGGCGCTCATCGGGCTGAAGAAGCAGCGTGCCATCGAGCTTGCTGACCTGAATCAAGCCATTCTTGAAGTAAGCGTCAAAGGAATCAGGGAACGGGGGGCGGCTTCGCCGCCCCACCCCAACACCATAAACAAGGACAAGACAAAGCCCAAACACCGCGACATTTCAATTTAGCGGGAAACCCGACAATTGAACTTAGCGGGGACATTTTGTTGTATTGGCTAGATTGAAATGTCCTCTTTGGGGGTGCGGAAGCTGACCGGTTGCCGGGTATCCGGCGCCGGAGACTGCGATGGCTGCAACGGAGCGGGATGGCGATGCACAAGCTGGATCGATTCAAGGTCATGCAGGGCGTGGTGGACGGCGAGCGAGAACCATGGCGGACAGCCGAGCGATTGGAGTTGACGACGCGGCAGATTCGTCGGCTGGTTGCTCGGCTGCGTGAGCACGGCCGGCAGGTTTGGTTTCGGGGCATCGATCGAAGGCCGACAACAGCCGCCTGGATCCAGGGACCACCGATCGGGCGCCGTCGATGATCCGCGATCGCCTTGGATTTCTGGCCGACGCTGGCTTGCGAGAAGCTCTTGGAGTGCCACGGTAATCGGCTGGCCAAGGAAACGGTCAGGACGCTGACGACGGAGGCTGGGCTCTGGATTTCGCGCCGGTAACGGCTGCCGAAGGTATACCAGCGCCGAGCGCGCCGGACGTGTCTGGGCAAACTGATCCAGATCGATGGCAGCGACCATCGGTGGTTCGAGGAACGGGCGCCGGCCTGAATGTTGCTGGTGTACGTAGACGACGCGACGAGCCGACTGATGATGCTGCATTTCACGCAGACGCAGTCGACCTTCAGCATTTTTGGAGGCTATGCGAGCGTACATCGAGTGCTACGGCAAGCCGGGGGCGTTCTATAGCGACAAGTACAGCGTGTTCCGCAACGTAACGCCAGGCAAGACTGGTAATCGGGTGACGCACTTCGGCCGCGCGATGTACGAGCTTGAACATCGACACGTTTTGTGCGAACAGCAGTCCGGCCAAGGGGCGAGTCGAGCGAGCACATCTGACGTTGCAGGATCGCTTGACCTGCTCCCCGCGTTTAGTACGGTGACGGTGTAGAGTCCGTTCCAGAGTGAACGGTCCCGGTTTTCAGTGCCAAAGGCAATGTTAGTCTTCGGCGTTCTTGAACGGTCCCGGTTTTCAGTGCCAAAGGCAATGTTAGTCTTCGGCGTTCTGTTGGTCCGTCAGTTGGGCCTGCAGGCCCAACTGACGGACGTATTCGGCAGGCGGCACTTCACCGAGAGCCCTGTGAGGCCGACTCTCGTTGTATTCGACCCGCCATCGCTCAATCTGCTCCCTGGCGTCGGCCAGCGATGTGAACCAGTGCACGTTCAGGCATTCATCGCGAAGCGTGCCGTTGAACGACTCCACGAATGCGTTATCCGTTGGCTTGCCGGGCCGGCTGAAGGCAATCTCGACCTTGTGATGGTAAGCCCACAGGTCCATCACCTGACTCGTAAATTCCGAGCCGTTGTCACAAAACAGCGTGCGGGGCGCTCCGCGTTTGCTCCTCAATTCATCCAGTGCACGCACGACATCTGAAGCGCTCAGTCGCTGGCCAACATCGATGGCTAGTGCTTCGCGCGTAAAGACGTCGATGATGGTTAGCGCGCGGAACCTCTGGCCGTTCGAAAGCTGGTCGGCGACGAAGTCCAAACTCCACGCCTGATTTGCCGCCGTCGACTTTGCACGTGCCGGGCGGCTCATCTGTGCACGTCGCTTGCGATTTGGTCTGTAGCGCAGCGACAGCCCTTCCTCACGATACAAACGGTACAGCCGATTCTTGCTGACCTGATAGCCCTCCCGTAGCAGCAGCACGCGTATCTTGCGGTAACCATAGCGCACCCGCGTCGCCGCGATTTCACACATGCGCTGCCGCAATGCAGTCTGCGGGTCGCGGTGGCTGCGATACTGGTACACCGAGCGCGATATGGCCACCAGGCGGCAGGCACGCCGCTCTGCTACTCCATAGGCGGACTTTAGATAATCCACGACATGGCGCCTCGGCGATGAATTCACCACTTTTTTTTCAATACGTCGGTCAGCATCGCCTTGTCCAACGTCAGCTCCGCGACCACCTTCTTCAGTTGGACGTTCTCGTCTTGAAGCTGCTTGAGCTGCCGCACCTGGTCCGTCTGCAAACCGGCATATACCTTCTTCCAGCGATAGAAGGTTTGCTCCGAAATGCCCACGTGACGAATCAGTTCCGCTACCGGCATGCCTGCTTCGGCCTGTTTCAACACCGCCACAATCTGCTCCACACTGAAGCGCTTGCGTTTCATCGTACGGCTCCTTTCATACTGAAAAAGTCCGCCGAAAACTCGCTTACATCATGGCACTGTTTGCTGGGGGCCGCTCAAGAGAGGAACGGCAATGAAAAAGCGATTCACCGAAGAACAAATCATCGGTATCTTGAAGGAAGCCGAGGCTGGCCTGAAGCCGGCGGAGCTGTGTCGCAAGTACGGCATCTCGGAAGCGACCTACTACAACTGGAAAGCGAAGTTCGGCGGGATGACGGTCTCCGAAGCGCAGCGCCTGAAGGAACTGGAGCAGGAGAATAGTAAGCTCAAGCGTCTGTTGGCCGAATCGATGCTCGACAACGCCGCGCTGAAGGACCTGTTGGCCCGAAAGTAGCAAGCCCGCAGGCCAAGCGCGAAGCGGTCCGAATCTTGATGACCGAACGCGCCATGGGTGTTACCCGGGCCTGCGGGCTGGTAGGGATTTCGCGCTCGCTGTTCTATTACGAATCACGCCGCCGAGTTGACGACGAAGCGCTGACTGGCCGGATGATGGCCATCGCCGCGCAGAAGCGTCGTTACGGCTATCGCCGGATTCACGTGTTGTTGCAGCGGGATGGCTGCTTCGCCAACCACAAGCGCATCTGGCGCCTGTACAGCAAGGCGGGACTGAGCGTGCGCAAGCGGCGACGCAAGCGTATTGCGGCTGTCGAGCGCACGCCGCTACCGTTACCAACAGGCCCGAATCAGAGCTGGTCGATGGACTTCGTTTCTGACGGGCTGGCCTATGGTCGGCGGTTTCGATGCCTGAACGTGGTCGACGACTACACGCGCGAGTGCTTGGCCATCGAGGTCGATACTTCATTGCCGGGCCTACGCGTTCAGCAAGTGCTCGAGCGGCTCAAGGAGATGCGAGGCTTACCCGCATCCATCACGGTGTCAGCGTCGGATAGATACTCCCCACTTTCGTCGAAGTAATTTTCCCCAGTTTTTTGTCTGACGGCGCCGCGGTAGCGGCACCGTCCTGTCGATCGCCGACCATATCGCCCTGGAGATCCGTCGTAGGGGTGTCGGTGGTCGAGCTGGAGGAAGTGATGACGATTCTGGAATTGCATCGGCAAGGGCTGAGTATTTCGGCCATCGCTGCTCGACTGAGTATGGACCGCAAGACCGTTCGTAAATACATTAGGAATGGCGTTCAGGCGCCGCGTTACGGTCCGCGCGCACCGCGACCGTGCGTGGTCGATCCGTTCGTCCACTACGTCACCGAACGTGTCCGCGAGTTTCCCGACCTGAGCGTCGAGCGTCTGCTGCGCGAGATTCGAGCCATGGGTTACGCGGGCGGCCGCACGGCGCTGGGCGACCTCGTTCGGGAGGTCCGCCCGCCACGCCAGCGCGGCTTCGAGGTGCGCTTTGAGACGCCTGCGGGGCATCAAGCGCAGGTGGATTTCGCCCACTTCAATGTCGAGTTCGACGACGCGCCTGGTCAGCGACGTTCGATCTGGCTGTTCTCGATCGTGCTTGGGCACAGCCGTTATCTCTGGGGACGCTTCGTCGAGCATCAGGACCTGCAGACCGTCCTGCGCTGCCACATGGAAGCGTTCGAGCACCTCGGCGGCGCTCCGCGCGAGATTCTGTACGACCGGATGAAGGCGGCCGTGCTGGGCGAAGTCGAGAAGCACATCGTCTACAACGCGAAGCTGGTCGCGTTTGCGCAGCACTACGGCTTCGCGCCGCGCGCCTGCAAGGCATATCGCGCCAAGACCAAAGGCAAGGTCGAGCGCCCGTATCGCTATATCCGGCAGGACTTCTTCCTGGCGCGCCGCTTCCAGAACCTCGCCGACCTGAACCGACAGTTGCGCGAGTGGCTCGACACGGTTGCCAATGTCCGCGTGCACGGTACCACGCACCGCGTCGTCGCTCAGCACTTCAGTGAGGAGCGTCGCGCGCTGCAGGCGTTGCCGGCAGGCACCTTCAATGGCGTGATCCGGCTTGAGCGGCGCGTGAGCCACGAAGGCCTCGTCTCGGTCGGTGGCAACTACTACAGCGTGCCCGATCGTACGCGCAAGCGCGTGCTCGACGTCCACAGTCTGGCTCACGAGATCCGCATCTACGAGGACGGTGAACTACTGGCGGTTCATCCCGTGCTGGAAGGCCGGCGACGAACCTCGCTGCTGCCCGGTCATCGGCGTGCGAATCAGCGTAAGAGACGGTTTCATAAAGGCTGTTCGGCGCGCCGGAGGGTATTCCAGCAGATCAGGCAGCAACCGAGTTTGAGGAACGCGCCGTGAATGTCAGCACGGCGCTCGAAACGAATACGGAGACGACGGAAGTGATGCAGCCAGGCATGCGTGCGTTCCACGACCCAGCGATATTTGCCAAGGCCGCTGCCGTGTTCGGTACGGCGCTTGGCGATCACCGGCTCGATACCGCGATTGCGCAACGCACGTCGATGTCGCTCGGAATCGTATCCGCGATCGGCGTAGACCACACGCGGTCTGTGCAGCGGGTGGCCGCGCAAACCGCGAATCGGCGGAATCGCGTCGATCAGCGGCAGCAATTGCGTGACGTCGTTGACGTTCGCGCCGGTCAGGATCGCGGCGAGCGGCGTGCCGTTGGCGTCGGTGACGATGTGGTGCTTGGAACCGGGTCGCGCGCGATCGGTAGGGTTTGGCCCAGTTTTTGGCCTGCCCCAACGGCGCGAATCGATGATGAATCGACAGCGGCTCGAGAGAAGTCGATCTGGTCTGCTGCTCGCAGCTTCGCGAGCAGCAGCTCGTGCAAGCGGTCCCACACGCCGGCAACCTGCCAGTCGCGTAGCCGTCGCCAACATGTCACGCCCGAGCCGCAACCCATCTCGGCAGGCAGATCGCGCCAGCGCAGTCCGGTCTTGAGAACGAACAAGATGCCGGTCAGCGCGGCGCGGTTCGAAACCGGCAGGCGGCCCGGGTTCTTCTTGCGCCGTGGCTTGGATGGCGGCAGTAACGGCTCGATCAGTGTCCACAACTCGTCGTCGATGATCGGCTTGGCCATCTCCTCAGTCTCGGTTGTTTCGATGCCTGAGGTTAACAGCTCGCCGCGAAAGTTAACAGCCCCAAGGGGCCATTTTGAAACCGTCTCTAAGCAGCCGGCACGGCACCCCATGCCATCGGGGACGGCGAGCGTCGCTCGCCGGCCCCTGTCGTTCTATGACCAGGTCGCCAGACGCCTCGCGAACGCCGGGAGGACCGCATGAACAGCATGCCTGCCTCGACACTGGAGCGCATCCGGCGCTATCTCGTCGGCCTGCGCATGCCGCGCGCGCTCGAAACGCTGGATGCCACCCTGAACCGCTTCGAGCAAGGCGACAGCTCGCTGCTCGAAGTGCTGGAAACGTTGCTGGGCGAGGAGTTCACGACGCGCGAAACACGCCGCATCCGGATGGCGCTGCAAACCGCGCGGCTCGGCACGATCAAGACGCTGGCCGGCTACGACTTCAGCTTCCAGCCGAGCCTGGATCGCGATCGCATCATGACGCTTGCGCAACTCGAGTTCATCGAACGACGGCAGACCGTTCACTTCCTGGGGCCGCCCGGCACGGGCAAATCGCACCTGTCCATTGCGCTGGGCGTGGAAGCCGTACGCGCGGGCAAGAGCGTCTACTTCGGCTCGCTGGCCGAGATCGTGAACTCGATGGCCAAGGCCGAACGCGAAGGCAACCTGGCGCAGCGCGTGCGCTTCCTTGCCCGTAACAGCCTGCTCATCGTCGACGAGATCGGCTACCTACCCATCGGCTCCAACGGTGGCAACCTGTTCTTCCAGCTCGTCAACGCCTGCTACAAGCGCTGCGCGATCATCCTGACGTCCAATCGCAGCTTCGGTGAGTGGGGCGACGTGTTCGGCGATAGCGTGGTGGCCGCGGCGTTGCTCGACCGGCTGCTGCACCACGCGATCGTCGTGCAGATCGAAGGCACATCGTACCGCCTGCGAGAACACGCTGATCTGCTGCCCGACCATCTGCGCAACCGACCGTCCTCTCTGAATCCCGTGCCCTCCGAACCGGTTCGTCGGCGCCCGGGCCGTCCTCGAAGGAGCTCATCCGATCACATCGCCGGCTGATCACCGTCCGAACAGGGTGGGGAATTTTACTTCGACACTTCTGGGGAAATTACGTCCGACGTTGACACACGGTCGACAACGGGCCGGAGTTCGCTGGTAAGGTGCTGGATGCATGGGCCTACGAAGCCGGTGTCACGCTGTCGTTCATCAGGCCTGGCAAGCCGGTGGAGAATGCCTATATCGAGAGCTTCAACGGTCGCTTCCGCGACGAATGCCTGAACGAGCACTGGTTCGTCTCAATGCGCCACGCCAAGCGGCTGATTGAGGAATGGCGTATCGAGTACAACACCGAGCGGCCTCATAGTTCGCTCGGCTATCTGACGCCTGCGCAGTTCGCCCGGGCGCACGACGCGAAGCAGCAGTTTTTAACCTCGGACTCTAACTGTAGTTCGGACTAAAACCGGGGGCAGGTCACGGTCTGCTCGACGTGCAATCGAGCGGTTGCAGGCCTGGCGCCTGCGGCAACGTGTCTGGCGACCCGCACATCGCGGCGAGCGTGGTCGCGCACAACATCGCGCATGTGATCCTCTCCGCCTCCGTTATCGACCTCCCTGGTTGTCAGTCGGAAACTTGCTTACGTGCGTCGAAGAGAGGTAGCACGTGCCGTGTTTGTCCGGTGCGGCGGAGCAATTGCACGGATATTCGGGCTCTACTTGATGCGCTTCCGGAATTACTTGGTGCCGAATTATCAATGGCCGAGGATTCTGCGATGACATAAGATCGCCCCAACGTGGACCGGGCCCGGAGAAGTTCGAAGACGCCTGGTACGCGAAAAACGAAGGCAAGAACCACGCAAAAACAAACATCGGAGACACGCACCATGGCTAAGTCCATCCTGAACCGCCTGCTCGGCTTCACACTCGGCGCCGGCGTGGCTTTGAGCGCCTTTAGCGCTCACGCGGGTGCCACGTTGGATCGCGTCATGAAGAACGGCACGATGACGGTCGCGACGAGCGGTAAGTGGCCGCCACAAGCGTTTCTCAACGACAAGCACGAATTCGACGGCTTCGATATCGACGTCGCGAAAGAAATCGGGCGTCGCCTCGGCGCGAAAGTCACATTCGATACGCCGCAATTCAGCCTGATGACCGGCGGCCACTGGCATGGCCGTTGGGATCTGTCAGTGCTTTCCGTCACGCCGACCAAATCGCGCGCCGAATTGCTCGATTTCCCAGCGGTCTATTACTACAGCCCATACGTGTTCGTCGTAAACAAGGACTCGAAGGCGAAGACGCGTGCTGATCTGAACGGTAAGGTGATCGGTGTCGAAGCGGGCACCACATCGGAAGACTATGTACGCAATCACCTCAATATCGCAGGCCCCGAGGTGCCGCCGTTCCAGTACATGACGCAGCCGCCGAAGGAGATCAAGACGTACGCGGATTCGATGCTGCCGTACGACGATCTGCGTCTTGGAGACGGCAAGCGCGTCGATGGCATCGTGACACCGGTGCAGACCGCGCTTAACGCGATCAAGAACGGCTATCCGGTGAAGATCATCCCGGGCGACTTCGCATTTCGCGAGCCGCTCGCGATCGTCGCCGACAAGGGTGACGCCGAGTGGGACAAGAAGATCGGCGACATCGTGGCGCAGATGAAGCGGGACGGCACGCTGACCAAGCTTAGCATGAAATGGTTCGGCAACGACTACACAAAGTAAGCATTGATCCGTGCGCGGCGGTCCATGCCGTCTTCGCGTCAGCCGCGCGGCCATCACTCATAGCCACGAACAAGACTTCAACCATCACGAGATGGCTTCCTACCTCGATACATATTACACGCGCACGATGCGCACGGTCGAATCCCGCCCGGCGCTGAGCGGCTCGCTGCAAGCCGATGTATGTGTGGTCGGCGCCGGCATGGCCGGCATCACGACGGCGCTCGAATTGCTGCGCCGTGGCCGCTCGGTGATTCTCCTCGAAGCGCAGCGCGTGTCGTGGGGCGCGTCGGGCCGCAACGGCGGCGTGGTCAGTCCAGGCTATTCGACGAGCTTCGAACGGATTGCGCAAAGGGTCGGCCTAGAAGACGCAAAATCAATCTACCGGATGTCAATCGAGGGTGTCGACATCGTATCGGACAACATTCGTCAACTCGGCATCGAAGAAGCGCAGGCCGTGCATGGCGTTCTGCGCGTCTCGCGTCACGAGAACACCGCCGATATGCAGGCACAGCAGGCGTGGCTTGCCAACGAGTTTCAGTACGACGTCACGTTCAAGACGCACAACGAGATTCGCGAGTGGCTCGTATCGGATAAGTACCGTCATGCGCTCTATAACGAGCGCGGCTTCCATTTCCATCCATTGAACTACGCACGTGGTCTGATTGCCGAAGTCGAGCGGCTGGGCGGACAGGTATTCGAGGACTCAGAAGTCTTGTCGCTCGCTGGCTCGTCCGCGGTGAAGCGGTTGAGGACCGCACACGGCACGGTGACGGCGCGCGATGTGGTGTTTACGTGCGGCGGCTACACGGGCAATGTGGTGCCGCAACTCGCGCGCAGTTATTTACCGATCTCGACCTACATGCTCGTCACCGAACCGGCACCGGATTTGATCGCGAGTGCGATTCGCACGCGCGCGTCGGTAGGGGACAGCCGCCGCGCAAGCGACTATTACCGTCTCGTTGCCGACGGTGAGCGCATTCTGTGGGGTGGCATGATCACGACGCGCAAGTCAGAGCCGGACCGGCTCGCCGAGTTGCTGCGCCGGCGTATGGTCGATACCTATCCGCAACTTTCCGAACTAAAGGTTGCGCTCGCGTGGTCCGGCCGCATGTCGTATGCAAGGCATCTGATGCCACTGATCGGTCGGTTACATACGGGCGTCTGGTACTGCATGGGTTTCGGGGGCCACGGCATGAACACGACGGCGGTCGGTGGTCGGCTGATTGCCCAAGGCATCACGAACGAAGTCGACCGCTATCGTCTGTTCGCGCCGTTCGGTCTCGAATGGAACGGCGGACCGATGGGTACGGCGGCCGTTCAACTTACCTACTGGTATTACCAGTTGATGGATTTCATGCGCGAGCGCGCGACTTAAGACCGCCTGTCGTTCGACGCGAGCGGCGCGGATCTATGGAGAAACACATGTTTGCAGAAGATGCAGAGGGTGTCGAGAAACGCAATCCGGGCCCGGTACTCGTCCTGCTCGGTGCGTTGCTGATCGGTGGATACCTCGAGGTGCAGCACGCGCCGGCCTGGATCACCGGCATCAGGCAAGGCGTGCCCACGCTCGGCATCAGCGCGACATTGTCGCAAATGCTGTTGGGCGGCGCTGTCGCGATTGCGGCGCTGGGCGCCAATGTCTATCTGCTACTGCGACTGTCGCTGCGTTGGCAGATCACCGTAGTGTGGGGCGAACTCGCGATGCTGGTCGTGCTGTTCTTTTCGACGTTTAATTTGAGCGCCGAATTCATCGAGCGCAAGATCGGTTATCTGATACTGCAAGGCGCGACCACGACGCTCTATATCTCGGCGATTTCGATCGTCCTCGCGTTCTTGCTCGCACTGATCGGTGCATTGGCGAAGCTATCGTCGAACGGTATCGCTATCGGCATCGCGTCGTTTTATACGTCGCTGTTTCGCGGCCTGCCATTGCTGATGCAGATCTTCATTCTATATCTCGGCTTACCGCAGCTTGGCTATATCGTGAATCCGATTCCGGCTGGCGTGGCTGCCTTGTCACTTTGCTACGGCGCGTACATGACAGAAATCTTTCGCGCCGGAATCGAAAGCATCCCCAAAGGACAGTGGGACGCGGCGCGCGCGCTGGGTCTGAGCCATAGCATGATGATGCGGCTCGTGATTCTGCCGCAGGCATTGCGCGTGATCATTCCACCGACCGGCAACCAGTTCATTGCGATGCTGAAGGATAGCTCGCTTGTGTCGGTCGTCGGCGTCTGGGAGCTGACCTATGTCGCGACCACCGAAGGCCAGCGCGAATTCCGCCACATGGAGATGTTGATCAGCGCGTCGGTGATCTACTGGCTCCTGTCGATGGTGCTCGAAGTGATCCAATCGCGCATTGAGCGCCGCTTCAGGAAGTCCGCACGATGACGACACTCGCCGACACTCGAGGAAACAGTACGATGGAAGCCACAGTGAGCACTGCGCACCCGATGTGCACGCCAGCCCCGCAGGCCGTTAAGCTGGAGCGCGTCAACAAATGGTACGGTTCGATCCATGTGTTGCGCGATGTGAGCCTGAATGTTGCTCCGGGCGAGCGCGTCGTAGTGCTTGGGCCGTCGGGCTCGGGCAAGTCGACGCTGATCCGCTGTATTAATCGCCTTGAGCGGCATCAGCGGGGGCGCATCCTCGTCGGCGACGTCGAAATCACCGATGACGTGCGTACCTTGCACGCGATTCGCCGCAAGGTCGGCATGGTGTTTCAGTCGTTCAATCTGTTTCCGCATCTGACCGTGATGGAAAACTGTATGCTCGCATCGACGCATGTGCGCGGCATGAGCAAGGCCGACGCGCGGACGCTCGCGATGCACTATATCGAACGCGTGCGCATTCCCGAGCAGGCGCACAAGTATCCGACGCAACTGTCGGGCGGCCAGCAGCAGCGCGTAGCGATTGCGCGTGCGCTGTGCATGGAACCTGAGATCATGCTGTTCGACGAACCCACGTCGGCGCTCGATCCCGAGATGATCAAAGAAGTCCTCGAAACCATGATTGGCCTCGCCCACTCGGGCATGACGATGATCTGCGTGACGCACGAAATGGGCTTCGCACGCCAGGTCGCGGACCGCGTCGTATTCATGGACCGAGGCGAAATCATCGAAACCGGCACGCCGCGGGAAGTTTTCGATCACCCGCAAAGCGCGCGCCTGAAACAGTTTTTGTGTCAGGTGGTGCGTAACAATTAGCGCTCGGCGATGGCCGCATCGATTTGTTCCATGGCATCATGTCCGGTCTGTCGGAGCCCATTCTCAACGGACTGCTGTGCTTGCCATGTCCTTTCATATCTGGTTGCTTTTCGCTGCCGCCTATCTGCCACCACCATTTCGTCGGGACCGAACGTTCTGCTGGTAATCCGCAATTCGGCCCGCTATGGAAACCGCGGCGGTAATCTGCTACGCAAGGTGTTGTTGTGGCGGTCGCGGCGTTAGGCGTCGGCGCCGTGATGGTGACACTGCCGCAGATCTTCGTCGCCATGACAGTGCTCGGCGAGACGTATCTGATATTCCTCGCCGTTACGCCATTGCGCAGCGGCAAGGTGCAGGTAGGCCACGCCGCTGGGGCGACTGCGGCGGTATTCCGTTTATACGTTCGACCCTAGGAGCGAATTCCGCGAAGCCTTGCCGATGTCGGGCAGCAATTCGACGACGAAGATTTTTCGGTCGGCATTCGTAATCGGACGCGCCCTCTCCCTGCGCATTGGCGCCGATGCCATGCCTTGACGCGATTGGCACCCATGGTGTCGGCCGGCGACTCGAACCGGACTGAATCGAGCGAGAAGCGCGCAAGAAGCACCGCCATCGCCTTCACGTACGATACCGATGCCGAGTCGCCGATGCTCAGGGTTCCAGATATCGGCATGCCTGACGCCGCTGACGTACCGCCCCGGCGCACGGTTCCAGATGCGTAAATTCGTGCACGCCGAGGGTTTGTCCTTTCAGGGCGACGTTGAGGATGGCGTTGCGGCACGCCGGCAATCTTGTCACGCTCGATATTGACCGCAAGCATGTCGCGCACTTGCCGGCGGGGCACAACCGCGCCGGATCGACGCCCATTTCGATCAGATGGCCGTGGTCGCCGTCGTACTAACCTTTCCCGGTCCATTCTGGCGACAGGATCGTCAAGGCACCGGCACCGGCACCGATCTCAATCATCTAGCGGCAGGCAGCGTCGGCCAAGCTGTAGAACTACGTGTTTGCGCGTTAGTGCACTGCAGCATGATCGATGGAGGAGTACGAACAGGCGGCATGAATATTTCGGACCTCCATAGGAAAAAGCTTACCACTGGATCTAAAAACAATACTTTCCGAGTCAATTTGGCTTGATAGATTGATCACGATGTCACCGAGAGCGCATCCATATCCGGCTTCCGGCGTATTCCACACCGCCGCACTGGAAGATGCTGCTTCTGGGCCGGCCGGCGCTCGCGTAGCGCAGGACATCCGGAAACGTTCAATCACTCAATCGCATTCCCATCGACCGACATGTCTTCCACTTGCCCCAGCCACGCAGAGTGGCAAAGCCTTGCCAGCGGCATCAAGCCGAGAACACAGGCATGGATCAACGGCCGCTATGTCAATGCTCGCTCCGGCGGGACCTTCCCCGCGATCAATCCGGCCACGGAAGTCGCCATTGCAGACGTCGCGTCTTGTGACGCAGCCGATATAGATGACGCGGTGCATGCCGCGCGCGCCGCATTCGAATCGGGCGTGTGGTCGCGTTGCGCGCCTGCCGAACGCAAGCGCGTGCTGTGTCGACTCGGCGAACTCGTCACATCGCACGGCGCGGAGCTTGCGTTGCTCGATTCGCTCAACATGGGTAAGCGCGTCGCAGATGCAATCAGCATCGATGTGCCGGCCGCCGGCGCCCTGTTCAGCTGGTACGGCGAAGCCGTCGACAAGCTGAACGGTGAAGTCGCGTCGACCGACCCCGGCAATCTCGCGATCGTCACTCGCGAGCCGCTCGGCGTGGTCGGTGCCGTCGTGCCGTGGAATTTCCCACTCGACATGGTCGCGTGGAAGGTGGCGCCGGCGCTCGCGGCCGGGAACAGCGTCGTGCTGAAGCCCGCCGAACAATCGCCGCTCTCCGCGCTGCGTTTCGCCGAGTTGGCGCTCGAGGCCGGACTGCCGCCCGGCATCCTCAACGTCGTGCCGGGCTATGGCGAGACCGCCGGGCGTGCGCTCGGCCTGCACCCCGACGTCGACGTGCTTGCGTTCACGGGATCGACGGCCGTCGGCAAGAAATTCCTCGAATACGCGGCGCAGTCGAACATGAAGCAGGTATGGCTCGAATGCGGCGGCAAGAGCCCGAACCTCGTGTTCGACGACACGGACGATCTCGATCTCGCGGCCCGCAAGGCCTGCTTCGGCATCTTCTTCAACCAGGGCGAAGTGTGCTCCGCGAACTCGCGGCTACTGGTTCAACGCGCGATTCACGATGCGTTCGTCGACCGGCTGATTGCGCATGCCGCCGCATTCATGCCGGGCGATCCGCTCGATCCGGCGAGCGGCATGGGCGCGATCGTCGACGAACACCAGCATCGGCGCGTGTGCGACTGGATCGAACGCGGACGCAAGAGCGCGACACTCGCGGTCGGCGGGGGCGCGCCGCGCATCGATGGCAAAGGCTACTTCGTCGAGCCGACGATCTTCATCGACGTGAAGCACGACGCTCCGATCGCGCGCGACGAGATCTTCGGCCCCGTCCTATCGGTGATGTCGTTCGACACCGAGGACGAGGCCGTCCGTCTCGCGAACGATTCGATCTACGGTCTTGCCGCGTCGGTGTGGACCGGCAGCCTGTCGCGGGCGCATCGCGTGTCGGACCGTCTGCGTGCGGGCACCGTGTCCGTCAATACCGTCGACGCGCTGAGCGCGCAGACGCCGTTCGGCGGGTTCCGCCAGTCGGGTTTCGGGCGCGATCTGTCGCTGCACGCGATCAACAAGTACACGGGCCTCAAGACGACCTGGATCAGTTACTGATCCGGCGCGGCGAACCGCACCGTACATATCGCTGCCGGGTAGATGAAGCTTCGCTGCGCCGGCAGCCCTTTCCTTTGATCGACAAAACGAACCGGAGACTTGCCTATGAATGCGGCCAACTTTCTGCACCGCACGACGCAGGACTATCAACGCAGCGACGCCGCGCATCACCTGCATGCGTTCGTCGACCAGAAAGCGTTGAATCAGGAAGGCGCGCGCGTGATGGTGCGCGGTGAAGGCGTTTATCTGTGGGACAACGACGGCAACCGCTATCTTGACGGGATGTCGGGCCTGTGGTGTACCAACGTCGGCTACGGCCGGCCGGAACTGATCGACGCCGCGGTGCGCCAGATGAAGGAACTGTCGTACTACAACATGTTCTTCCATACGACGCACCCGTCGGTAATCGAGCTGTCCGAGCGGCTGTTCGCGCTGCTGGGGAATCGCTTCAGTCATGTCGTCTATACCAATTCGGGATCCGAATCGAATGAAGTCTTGATTCGCACAGTGCGGCGCTTCTGGGACGTGATGGGCAAGCCCCGGAAAAAGGTGCTGATCGGCCGCATGAACGGTTATCACGGGTCGACGGTCGGCAGTGCGTCGCTTGGCGGCATGGCGTTCATGCACGAGATGGGCGACTTACCAATCCCGAACATCACGCACGTCGACGAGCCGTACTGGTATGCGAACGGCGGCGACCTCAGCCCGGAGGCATTCGGCAAGCAGGCGGCGCTGTCGCTCGAACGCAAGATTCTGGAGATCGGTGCCGAGCGGGTCGCCGCCTTCATCGCGGAGCCATTCCAGGGCGCCGGCGGCATGATTTTCCCGCCGGACGGCTACTGGCAGGAGATCGAGCGCATCTGCCGGCAATACGACGTGCTGCTGTGTGCGGACGAAGTGATCGGCGGCTTCGGCCGCACCGGCGAATGGTTCGCGCATCGCCATTTCGGCTTCGAGCCGGACCTGATCTGCATCGCCAAGGGGCTGACGTCGGGTTACGTGCCGATGGGCGGGCTGATCATGAGCCACCGCGTAGGCGATGCGCTGGTCGAAAAAGGCGGCGTCTACGCGCATGGGTTGACCTATTCGGGCCACCCTGTCGCGGCCGCCGTCGCGCTCGCTAATCTCGATGTGCTCCAGCGCGAGGGCCTCGTCGAGCGGACTAAGACGGACACCGGCCCGTACCTGCAGAAGGCATTGCGCGACGCGTTCGACGGTCACCCGCTCGTCGGTGAGATCCAGGGCACCGGTGCGGTCGGCGCGATCCAGTTCGCGAAGAACAAGGCCACGCGCGAGCGCTTCTCGAACGAGGCCGACCTGACATGGCACAGCCGGACGGTCGGTTTCGAGCTCGGCGCGATCGTGCGTTCGACGAACGGTCGGCTGATCGTGGCGCCGCCGCTCGTGATCGATCATGCGCAAATCGACGAACTGGTTGGCACGATGCGCAAGGCGGTCGATGAAACCATGCGCACCATGGCGTGCTAGTCACGTCAAACAGCGACTTGTTCGACTCCCGAGACAACTCCTTTCATTTTCCGTTCCGGTCCGACGAGCTCAAACGCCGAACGACAGCACGTGTCAGCACGTGCATGTCGGCGTTGGATCGTCCATTCGTGAGGTCCATGCCGTGCAAAGCATCCGTTTTCGCGTGTCCATTCGCACCACCATCGCCGTTGCCTCGATCACGTCGGTATGTATCGCTCCAACGTCGGGCTTCGCAAACGATACTGAGCTGAATGTTTACAACTGGTCCGATTACATCGGTAAAAACACCGTTCCCGATTTCGAGAAGCAGGCCGGGATCAAAGTCAAATACGACAATTACGACAGCGACGACACGCTTCAGGCGAAACTGCTGGCGGGCAGCTCGGGCTACGACATTGTCGTGCCCACGTCGAACTACATGGCCAAGCAGATCCAGGCCGGCGTGTATCAGAAGCTCGACAAATCGAAGCTTCCTAACCTCGCGCATCTCGACCCGGGACTTATGCAGATCATTGCGCAGGCCGACCCGGGTAACCAATACGCCGCGCCTTACGCGTATGGCACCGATGGCATCGGGTATAACGTGCAGGCGGTGAAGAAGGCGCTCGGCGACAAGGCACCGGTCGACAGCTGGGCGCTGGTGTTCGACCCGGCCAACATGGAAAAGCTGAAAAGCTGCGGCGTGTCGTTCCTCGACCAGGCCGTCGACGTGTTCGCGGCCACGCTGCAGTACATGGGCCGGGATCCAAACAGCAAGAATCCCGGTGACTACCAGGCTGCATTTGAGGTCCTCAAGAAAGTCAGGCCGTACGTCACCCAGTTCAACTCGTCGGGCTACATCAACGATCTTGCCAACAACGACATCTGTGTGACATTCGGGTGGTCGGGCGACGTCGGCATTGCGCGTCGCCGAGCGCTCGATGCCAAGCGATCGTACGAGATCCGGTTTTCGAACGCCAAGGAAGGTGGACTGATTTGGTTCGACAGCATGGTGATCCCGAAGGACGCGCCGCATCCTCAAGCGGCACTCGCCTGGATCAACTACATCGAGGATCCGAAGGTCAACGCCGGAATCACCAACGAAGTGTTCTATCCGACGCCAAACAAGGCAGCACGGCCATTCGTCACCACATCGGTCGCCAACGATGCAAGCGTTTACCCGCCGGAAGGCGTCCTGAAACGCATGACCTTGCTGAAGCCGCTTCCCGCCGACATTCTGCGCCTCGAAGGTCGTCTGTGGGCGCAGCTGAAGACGGGCCGCTGATCGCAATCCATCGCGGCGGCGCAGGCAGCGGCTGAACGCCTGCCCGCCGCGAGTTACGCGGACCTCCGTTCGCCCGCGCGCACCGCGCGCACTGTTCCATCCGGCATGAGCCGTTGTCCGCGAGTCGCGTTGCGCGCCTCGCGCGGGGACGCTCACGCCCGCAATCCGTGAAGAACGAATGGTGACTCCCATGCAATCGATACCCTCTTCCGCTGCCGCACGCCAGACCCAACCGGCCGCCACGGCCCGTACCAAGAACGACGCCTTCGTGCGCATCGAAAACGTCGTGAAGAAGTTCGGCGACAGCACGGCCGTCGACAACGTCAACCTGACGATCGCGAAGAACGAATTGTTCGCACTGCTCGGCAGCTCGGGCTGCGGCAAGTCGACGCTCCTGCGCATGCTCGCCGGGCTGGAAACGGCCACCTCCGGCAAGATCTTCGTCGACGGCGAGGACCTCGCGTCGCTGCCGCCGTACCGCCGGCCGGTGAACATGATGTTCCAGTCGTACGCGCTGTTTCCGCACATGTCGGTCGAGTCGAACGTCGCGTTCGGACTGAAGCAGGAAGGCACGCCGAAGAACGAAATCAAGGAACGCGTGGCCGACGCGCTCGCGCTCGTGCAGATGAGCAAGTACGCGAAGCGCAAGCCGCATCAACTGTCGGGCGGCCAACAGCAGCGCGTCGCGCTCGCCCGCTCGCTGGTGAAGCGCCCGAAGCTGCTGCTGCTCGACGAGCCGATGTCCGCGCTCGACAAGAAGATCCGCCAGAAGACCCAGCTCGAACTCGTGAACATCATCGAGAAGGTCGACGTGACCTGCGTGATGGTCACGCACGACCAGGAAGAAGCGATGACGATGGCGAGCCGCCTCGCGGTGATGAGCGAAGGCAAGATCGTGCAGATCGGCACGCCGGGCGAAGTGTACGAATACCCGAACAGCCGCTTCTCGGCCGAGTTCATCGGCTCGACGAACCTGTTCGAAGGGCGCGTGGTCGAGGACGAACCCGATCACATCTTCGTCGAGAGCGACGACCTCGAGGCACGCATGTACGTGAGCCACGGCGTGACGGGCCCGCTCGGCATGCCGGTCGGCATCTCGGTGCGTCCGGAACGCGTGCACGTGTCCCGCGAAAAACCCGGCTCGCATCACAACTGGGCGCGCGGTGTGGTGACCGACATCGCGTACATGGGTGCGTACTCGCTGTATCACGTGCGTCTGCCGAGCGGCAAGACGGTCGTGTCGAACCTGTCGAGCTCGCACCTGATGCACGACAGCGCGCCGGCGTGGAACGACGACGTGTTCGTGTCGTGGTCGCCGGCCAGCGGCGTCGTGCTGACGCAGTGAGGGCGACATGATGAGAACTTCCGCCTCCACGCCGTCCGCGCCGGTCCAGACCGGCGCCACCGCTGCCACACATGCCGCCAAACGCCGCAGCCGCTTCGCCGCGCTGTCGCGCTTCCTGCCGTCGGGCCGCGGCATCGCGATCGGCGTGCCGTTCCTGTGGCTCACGATCTTCTTCGCGCTGCCGTTCGTGCTGGTGTTCAAGATCAGCTTCGCCGACCAGGTGATGGGCATCCCGCCGTACACGTCGCTGGTCGAGATCAAGGACGGCGTCGTGCACTTCGCACTGCAGCTGTCGCACTACGCGTTCCTGCTGCAGGACGACCTGTACATCGCGACCTACCTCAGCTCGCTGAAGATGGCCGCCGTGTCGACGGTGCTGTGTCTGCTGATCGGTTACCCGATGGCGTACTACATCGCGCGATCGGAACCGGGCCGGCGCAACGTGCTGATGATGGCCGTGATGCTGCCGTTCTGGACGTCGTTCCTGATTCGCGTGTACGCATGGATCGGCATCCTGAAGGATGACGGTCTCCTGAACCACACGCTGATCGCACTGGGCATCATCCACACGCCGCTGCGCCTCTACCACAGCGACGCGGGCGTCTACATCGGGATGGTCTATTCGTACCTGCCGTTCATGGTGATGCCGCTGTACGCGCACCTCGTGAAGATGGATCTCACGCTGCTCGAGGCCGCGTACGACCTGGGCGCCAAGCCGTGGGTCGCGTTCACGCGCATCACGCTGCCGCTGTCGAAGAACGGGATCATCGCCGGCAGCCTGCTGGTGTTCATTCCGGCGGTCGGCGAGTACGTGATTCCGGAACTGCTCGGCGGCGCCGACACGCTGATGATCGGCCGCGTGATGTGGGACGAGTTCTTCAACAACATGGACTGGCCGATGGCGTCCGCGGTGACGGTCGCGATGGTGCTGCTGTTGCTGGTGCCGATGGCGCTGTTCCAGTACTACCAGGTCAAGGAACTGGAGGAAGCGAAATGATCAAGCCGAGCAAACCGCTGTCGACGGGCGTTCTCGCCTTCGGCTTCCTGTTCCTGTACATCCCGATCATCAGCCTGGTCGTGTACTCGTTCAACGAGTCGAAGCTGGTGACGGTGTGGTCGGGCTTCTCGCTGAAGTGGTACGCGGCGCTGTGGCAGGACGACGAGCTGCTCACGGCCGCGTGGCTGTCGCTGAAGATCGGCCTGTTGACGGCCACCGCGTCGGTCGCGATCGGCACGTGGGCGGGCTTCGTGCTCGCGCGCTTCGGCCGCTTCAAGGGCTTCACGCTGTACACGGGGATGATCAACGCGCCGCTGGTGATTCCGGAGGTGATCCAGGGGATCTCGCTGCTGCTGCTGTTCGTGGCGCTGGAGCAGATGTTCGGCTGGCCGAAGGGTCGCGGGATGGTGACGATCTGGATCGGCCACGTGATGCTGTGCGTGTCGTACGTGGCGATCATCGTGCAGTCGCGCGTCAAGGAGATGAACAAGTCGCTGGAGGAAGCCGCGCTCGATCTGGGCGCGACGCCGCTGAAGGTGTTCTTCGTGGTGACGCTGCCGCTGATCTCGCAGGCGCTGCTGTCGGGCTGGCTGCTGTCGTTCACGCTGTCGATCGACGATCTGGTGCTGTCGGCGTTCCTGTCGGGGCCGGGCTCGACGACGCTGCCGCTGGTGGTGTTCTCGCGCGTGCGGCTCGGGCTGAACCCGGAGATGAACGCGCTGGCGACGCTGTTCATCACGGCGGTGACGATCGGCGTGATCGTCGTGAACCAGATGATGATCGCGCGCGAACGGCGCCGGGTGGCCGACTTGAAGGCGGCGTTCGCGGCGGCCTGACTTCCCTCTTCCTTTCCATCGATAACAAGACCCGCGCGCCGCACGATGCGGCGCGCGAACCGATCACACATTGACAGGCCCACGACAAGGAGAATCCGCAATGAAGAAGAAACTGATCTGCCTGCTGGTGGCCGGCGCGTTGCCGGGCATCGCGCTGGCCGACTCGACCTCCGCCGAAATCAAGGCACTGCAGGCGCAGGTCGCCGCGCTGCAGAAACAGATGAAGGCCATGCAGGCGCAGCTCGCCGCGAAGCCGGGCGGCGCATCTGTCGCGCAGGCCGGCGCGACGGCCTCCGCCAAGCCGGCAATGGTGGCCGCCGATCCGTCCTCGCCGGACTACGGCCGTGCCCAGGCCACGCTGACCAACGACGAAGTCAGCGAAATGAAGCAGCAGATCGCGAACCAGCAGCTGAAGGTCGACTCGCTGACAGACGCGGCCAACACCGGGCCGCTCGCGGGCCTGTCGGTCACCGGCTACATCGACCCGACCTACATCTACAACCGCGCGGCCGGCACGTCGTCGTTCCTGTTCGCGAACCACGAGAACGCGTACAACTACTTCAACAGCACGTTCGGCGATCTCTACCTCGACATCAAGAAGACCTTCGGCGTCGGCCCGATGGCGCCGTCGGCGGAGATCACGCTGATGCCGAACCGCGGCAACGGCATCACGCTGCTGCAGAACTCGCGCGGCTCGATCACCGACAACCTGCTGAACACGGCGGTCGTCAACGTGCCGATCACCGCGTCGACGACGCTCGTCGCCGGTTTGATCCCGAGCTTCGGCGGCTACGAGGTGCAGCAGTCGAACCAGATGCTCACGCTCACGCACAACCTGCTGTACGATTTCTCGGATCCGGGCAGCTACGTCGGCGTCGGCGCGAACTACACGAAGGGCAACTGGGCGTGGAAGTTCTTCCTCGGCAACGAGCAGTACCGCACGTACGGTTCGGTCACGCAGACGGGCACCAATGCGCTCGGCGATCCGATCAGCACCAGCAACAAGGTGCCGACCTTCACGGCACGCGCGGACTACACGTGGTCGAGCGCGCTCGATATCGGCGGGTCGTTCAACATCGGGCGGCAGACGCTGGCGAGCGCGGTCGATGCGAACGGCGTCGTCCACTACGGCCCGGGCGGCGCGGCACCGAGCGCCTATGGTTCGTTCTTCTTCGGCGAACTCGACGCGACCTACACGCTCGCCGACGTTCAGTACAACGCCGAAGTCGACTACGGCCGGCAGCAGCATGCGGCGTTCAACGGCGGGCTCGCGCAGTGGTACGGTCTGTCGCTGCTCGCGCACCGCAAGTTCAACGCGCCGGTGGTCGGCCGCATGGGCGTGACGCTGCGCTACGACCTGCTCGCCAACACGAAGAACGGCGGCGGCGGCGGCGGCATTGCACTGAACGGCAACGGGATGGATCCGAACAACGGCTTCGGCGTCGATGCGGACTGCCTGGCGATGTCGCAGGCCGGCGGCGGCCTGGGCTTCGAGTGCAAGGGCGCGGTTCGCCAGGACGTCGCGCTCGACCTGCTGTTCTATCCGACCCAGCAGATCACCGTGAAGGTCGAATACCGGCACGACTGGGCGAACAACAAGGTGTTCCTGCGCAACGACGGCTCGTACGGCAAGTCCAACGACCTGCTCGCGACGCAGCTCATTTATTCGTTCTAAAACGCCATACGTGCAGTGTGCGACAGCCCGACAAAGCCAGTCGGGCGGTTGGAAGCTCGCTCGCCCCATGCGCGCGGCGCGGCTCCGTGACGAGACCGGGCCCGCTCGTCATAGGACGTACTCGGCGATAAATCCGATGGATTGCGCCCCGCGAACATGGATGGCTACGCGAGCCCGTCCTGTCATGCCCCCTAAATATTGCGTAACTGCTAGTCCTACTGTGTCAATAAATTCATGCCACTATAGGCACTTCTTCGTCCATGGCGTGAGCAATGATGGACTTTGAGACGTCATTCGAGGCGTATCTGGCACATTTGTGTGAAGCGCTTGGGCATAACGACCGAGAATCAGGATTGAGGGGCTATTGCCAAGGGCTGATGTTGCCAATTCGGCGCAAGAGCGTCGAGCCGCTGGCGGCACATCTGGAGCCGGAGCATGTGGGCGCGCGGCACCAGTCGCTGCATCATTTCGTGGCGAAGTCGGAATGGTCCGATGAGGCGCTGCTTGAGCAAGTGCGGCGCTGGGTGCTGCCGCACATGGACCCGGCTGGCGGGTTGTACTGGATCATTGACGACACGGGTTTTCCCAAGAAGGGCAAGCATTCGGTCGGCGTGGCGCGGCAATACTGCGGTCAACTGGGCAAGCAGGACAACTGCCAGATGGCGGTGAGCCTGTCGGTGGCGACGGCAGAGGCAAGCTTGCCGGTGTCGTATCGGCTGTATCTGCCGCGTGAATGGAGCGACGATCCCGAGCGACGACAGAAAGCCGGCGTGCCCGAGCAAATTGAGTTTGCAACCAAACCGGAGATTGCGGCCGGACAGTTGCGCGAAGCTCGGCAAAGCGGCGCGCCCGACGGTGTCGTTCTGACCGATGCTGGGTATGGAGACGACACCTCGTTTCGCGAGGCCGTCAGCGAGCTCGGATTGCAGTATGCAGTAGGCATTCGCTCGAACACACGCGTATGGGCGCCGGGTACGGCTCCTCTGCCGCCCGTGCCCTCCGCGGGGAAGTCGGGCCGGCCACGCAGCTTATTATGGCGCGCGCCTGGGCATGAGCCGATCGGCGTCAAAGATCTGGCCTTGATGCTCGATGCCTCGCACTATCGCACGGTGATATGGCGTGAAGGTACGTGTACCGCACTCAGTTCGCGCTTTGTCGCCGTGCGTGTGCGTGCTTCACACCGCGATTACTGGCGTTCCACACTGCGCGATGAGGAATGGCTGCTGATCGAATGGCCCGAAGGTGATCCGGAGCCGCTCAAATATTGGCTTTCGACACTGCCCCTAGACACGACACTCGAACGTCTGGTTCACGTCGCCAAGATGCGCTGGCGTATCGAGCAGGACTATCAGGATCTCAAGCAGGAATTCGGCCTGGGACACTTCGAAGGACGTGGCTGGCGTGGATTCCACCACCTGTTCAGCTTCCAATGCTGATTTATTGACACAGTAAGACTAAATCTGACAGTGGTTGGTTTTTCATGCTGGAGCGCATTGGCGCAGAGGGCGTAGCCCGTAGCGGCAATGCGCGCCGCGAACAGCAAGGAGTCCACCATGACTCAGGAGCAGAAGGTAACTCGTGCCAAGGTTGCACCGAGACGAAGACGTGCGCCGCGCGGTGGCGGGGAGGATTTTCTAGCGGACGAACGCCGGCACGCGGCTGACGATGAAGAAAACAAATCGGAACAGCTCCGTCACGCTCGCCGGCACGACAAGCGACAAACCCGGCACGCGGACGGATCTGTGTGTGTTTCTGATGCTTACCAGCCGTTTCAGCAACACCTTACAAAGGATGGTTCAGATCGGCCGCCAGTTGTGACGCGATGCTATTTGCGCCTTCCGTCAGATCGCCTTTAATATCGACTTCGGCAACATTAAATTTACTGAAGTTAAACGTCTTTCGATATATTGCGTTTCCGGCGGCCAGTGGATTCGTCTCATCGGGCTTCTTTCTGAACTGCAGCAAGTTTTCAGATTTCGGATACATGGTGGCGCGAGCAGAAATATAGAGGTTTCCCGATTGCAGTTGGTAACCTACGTCCACAAACAAAATGGCGCTTGCCGACGAATTGTCGAAGACTATCCTCCTCTGCGAGTCCGAATCGACGGCATCGACATCCAAAGCACTAAACTTGATATCATGAAGCGTCGAAACCGCATCGTTGGTTGCCTGTTTCATTACCGCACGGAAATCGTAGTCACGCAGTTTTTCAAGAATTGGGGAAGCAGTTTTTTCTGCCGAGGAGCGCCGCGCAGCATCAATACCCGCTGTAATCAGCGCCCCAAGAAGTCCTGTAGCCCCCGGATTCGTCGGCGTCACCGTCACCATCAAACTGTTCTGAGGGATGAACAATCTTCCCGTGACATTTCCAAGCTCATGCTGCTCCTGCATCGTCAGGGAAATCGGTGGCGTCGTCGCACATCCAGCCAATGCAGCAAGACACAAGACTGCTGAAAGAGTTTTTAGATTCATGTTGGCAGTTCTCCATTTTTTCAGTTGGTTGGAAAATCCTGATGATTAGTCAATCCTTAAACGATCATGATCCGACACACTGTCTCGTCGCTTGCTGTCCGGGCAAGAACCGGTGCAAACCTATCCTGCATCGCCCTTACCTTTCTTGAATTTTTTTATCCACCATCCTAGCCCGCATAGCACAACCGCAAGCGATGGCCCCCAAGTCGTCATTTGATCGTCGAACTGCGTTATATAGACCGTCTTCCCATGATTATTAAACGGAATGAAATGCCATGAAACCGAATTTGGCGTCAATGGCGCTTGAATGAGGCGATTCGAGAAATACAGCCCCACGCAGGTCGCAATCGCAACTATTGTCCATAGGTCAATAGTCAAGACAGCGGCAATTTTTCGTCTGCGGTCTAGCGACATGTTCATTTTCAGATCAACTTCCCCGACTGAACGGTACATACTTTTTTGTTCGCTTGAGTAGCTGATCCACCTGCACCAACACCGAGACCAAGCGTAAAGCCCACTCCATAGGAAGCGGGATTGAGTGGGGACTTCGATGTATTTTGGAATATATCCGCGCCTACGTAACCTCCGTCTCCGGCACCGACTGAAATATTGTTGAAGGGGCCAGCATAGTCTAGGATCGTCGAAGCAGCAGGATAGATGCCAACGCTAACTCCAACTGATCCGGCTCCTCCTGTGCTTACCCCTGGAAGTACCGTCGATGGCGTATTTTTGTAAAGGCCGACATTGCCGTTACTGTCCACCAACACACCAAAACCAAAAGCGTAGTTTGCTCCCGTCCCCGGAATGTGCACGCTGCCGGCCAACCCAACATGCGCCGCCCAATTATTCAGCGTCTCGTTTTGCGCGGCCGTCATCGCACCTTGAATATTGTAGCCAAGCGCTCCGCCAACACTACCTCTTCAATGGCGCAATCGAAGAGTTCAGCATCCATCGCGACCAGGTGAAGGCACTCGTGCAATGCGAGTGATGCGTTCCTGAGCGCATGCCTTCAGAGGCAGTAGTCCGGCGACGCAATGCACGTCGCCAGCCTTACGCCTCCCCACCTTCGCTCCTCTTTGCAAGCTGAATAGCATCCGATATTGCCGTAGTTAGAGCAGCGTCGGCGAGCTGTCGTCAACGCACGTCGGAAACCGTCGTGTTGTAGAGTTTGCCTGCGATCGTGACGTTTTTCAGCACGATATCGTGCACGTTATAGGCATAGATCGGCCCCGGTATCGTCGCGCTCGCCGGCCCGACCGCAGTCGGCGTACCGAAGTCGCATTCGGAAATCGTCACGCCGGAAATGGGCGGAATCGCAGGGACGGGCAACGGGCCGTTATAGTCGAACGCAACCGGGCCTTGTGCAACGATCGCCTGGAAGCACGAGCCCGTCACGCTGCCGACCGTGACGTTCGTGACCTTCACGTTCGAGATATTGACGTTCTGCACGAGTGCCGGCCGCGTGCGGATCGCATCCTTCGACGGCTGATAGTCGCAGTCGAACGTGATGAGGCCGCCTTGCGATGCAGACGGATTCGCCGCGCTCGCCGTGGCCACGCCGAGCGGCACCGTCGCGTTGATCGGGCTGCCGGCGAGCATGCTGCTGCCATAGCCGCCGCCCGAGAGGCTCACGCCGTGCGGCAGCGTGACGCCGTCGACATAGAAATTCTTGACGTAACCGCCGCGATTCATGTTGGTCTTCACGCGAATCGCGATGTTGAGCGGGTTGGTCGCCCAGAACGCGTTCAACATCGTCAGGTTTCGCGCATAAATATTCTGCACGCCACCGCCCATTTCGCTGCCGAGCGTAATGCCGCCGTGCCCGCTGTTCATCGTGCAGTTCTGGATCACATGGTTCTGTGCGGGGCCGTATTCAGTGTCGAGATCCTTGCCGGACTTGATCGCGATGCAATCGTCACCGGTGTTGAACGTCACGTTCTCGCACAGCACCATGTCGCACGCGTCCGGATCGAATCCGTCGTTGTTCGGGCCGATGCTGTCGACTGTCACGCCGCGGATCACAACGTTCTTGCAGTTGGTCGGATGATGCTGCCAGAACGGCGTGTTCTCGGTACGATAGTTTTCCATCAGCACATTCGTGCAGCCGATGAATTCGACCATACACGGCCGCAGGTAGTGGCCGAGCCCGAAGATTCGAGCTTCGACCGCGACACCTGCTTCCGACAGGGCGGGCAAGTAATTCTGGTCCTGCGGCCAAGGAGTCGCCGGATTCGTGAGCTTCGCGTACAGCGCGTCGGACATGCCGGGCACGGCGAGTTTCAGATCGATGTTGTCCGGATTCGTATATGCTTGCGACGGCGTCGATGCGTTGACGCACCCATACGCGCCGTTCGTTCCCTTGTACGTCCACCAGCAGACGCTCGTGTTACCGGCGCCGGCGAACGGCGTCATCGCTTGTCCGTTCAATACTGATGTGTCGCCCTCGCCCGTTAGCGCAACGTTCGTCGCGTTGCGCGCATAGACCGGCGAGCCGAAATTCAGACAATCGTTCGATTGCCAGCGGCTGTAGTAGAGATTGCCGTTAGCGCCGCATACAACGGGGCCATCTTTTGCATAATCGGCCGGATTGGGACTGAAGTAGATCGTGCAGTTCGAGCTCAGGTGGAAGTTCACGTTGTCCTGCAGCACGATAGGGCCCGCGCAATACCAGGCGCCTGCCGGCACCACGACTCTGCCACCGCCGGCAGTATGGCACGCGGCGATCGCCGCAAGGAACGCGGCGCGCGAATCGAATGCGGGTGCGGCCACGGTCCGTTCCGCCCCGGTGCTAACCGGGGATTTTGCCGCATCCGTATATGGACTCGCCTGTGTGACGACCGTGCAGGACTGTGCGCCATATGCTGTCACCGGAAAATCAACGGGCGGAAACGCGGACTGAGCAACGTGCTGGAGCGCAGTGACAATCGCCGTGGCCGCACCGCTCGCACCCCAGACAGGATCGTCCGTCCCGACTGGCGGCAACGTGCCATCCGACAACGCGTTACCCGACGTCTCCTCGCCGCCACAACCGCCAAGCAACACGCTACAGGCGAGTACACCGCCGAATCCCAGGAACGTTCTCCGCGAAACACCAAATCGCTCATCGCTGATCCCCATCAATTGATGCACATCATGTCTCCGAAACAAGGGACGTCCCTCCTCTATTGCTGTCTGGTAGAGATCCGGCTGATTACCGAGGCCGACTAATAGGATGTCGTACGACAATGAACCCGACTATAAGGTCGCGTCACGAGAACGACACTCGGGACATTCCCGGGTAAATCGGCTGCGCTCGATATAAGTTGAACCATTTTTTCGGCCCATTTCTCACACATCTAGAGCATTTTCGTATCAGTGACAAAAAGAAACTAGCCAAGCTCGCTGCGCAGGCACGGCAAGCCAGATTTGTCCCTCGATCATAAGACAACCGATAAGATGATGCCGTCGGTACCCCGCCATCCGCCGTGTACCGGCAACATTACCTGCAGATCTGGCAGCACAACGACCCACCCGTTGGCAGCCAAACTGATCGGGCATCGTGCACGTCGGGATGGAGAAGGGAACCGTCGTTCCGCTTGTCGAACGACTCGTCGTTAGTTTGCCCCGCCGTACGCCACGATCTCCAGTCGTTCCGGCGTTTCCGACCGGGTATTTCCGATCTCGTCGAGAAGGCCCATGCGGCGGCCGGTCCAGTGGACGGCAAGAGCGGGCCACAACTCCTCGACCGCAAGCGGATAGGCGCCCGACTGATTGAAGCCGAAGCCGCACGGCTGCTTCTACGTCGCACACGTGCTGGTCCGCACCAGCTTAGCCAACGCACGGTCGACGCGATACGCGGAGAGCATGCTCAAGATACGGTCGGACAGGCACAGGGATTCTTCCGAGCGACGCCAAGTGCCGTTCGCCCTCCCCCGGCTGTCGCCGTGGAAATCCAACGGTATGACCGCGCAAAGTCACCTGCTTGACCGCCTCGGTCTTGAACTAATCCATGTACCGCTTGTTGCTCATACTGATCTTCTAGGTTGCCATAAACTATGCATCGCAGATTTCAGCGAAAGACTGGCCGGTCCAAGCGGTGCTTCATCTGAAGCTAACCGGGACGTCCATAGTCATGCAACTGGGGAGTTAGGCGATTTGGCGGACGCGTCGACGCGATCTTGCGAAGCGCCGTAGCGCTCACCGTCTCTCTGGGCTGCTGCGGCGGCTGATCCATTTCCGGGCGAATGATTCCGATTGACGGAGACTTGCAAAGTGCAATCTGGTATCAGGATGAACATCCCCGGTGACGGTCGATTGGCAATCGGAACGTACTCTTCTCCAAAGTCATGGAAGTGTCAAAAAGGAGTTGCTCGATGTTCAGAATTGGTGAGAACCAATTTGCCACAATTTGGCTTAGATGTAGCTGCGGCCCATCGGCCGCCTAGAAACGTTTCGAGGCCAAGCGAGGAGATTGTCATGACATTGCCCGCAGACACGTCGACGTGGACTCAAGCGCAGTATCAAAGCGCGACAGCCGACGACATCGCATCACTCACCGACTCACAGGTTGCAAATCTTGCACACGCGAGTTGGCTATCCCCAGCGGCAGTCGCTGGCTTTTCCGCAGCGCAGATTCCCTTGATCAGTACTAGCTGGTACTGGATGAGTTCCGCCTGGCTCGATGCGCTTTCCCTCAATGCCTTCGCCGCGATTCCAGTATCCGGAATCGCCAAATTGCAGGAATCGAACCTCGCGGGACTCGATGCCGCTCACTTCGCCGCGCTCACATCGTCTCAGTTTGCCGCTCTCACGGCATCCCAGATTGGAGCATTGACGAATGCGGAGATCGCCTCGCTGACCACTGATCAGATGTCTGCGTTGAGCACCGCACAGATCAAAGGGCTGTCGGCGACGCAGATTGGTGTACTGAGCACGGCTCAGGTATCGGCATTGAGCACTTCACAGATCGGCGCACTGAGTTCGGGACAAACCGCGGCGCTCGGCGCTGCGTCTGTCGCCGAGATGACGACCGCCCAGATCGCCGCGATGCAGTCGCCCCAGGCGCTGAGCGTGGCCGCCGTGGCTTGCCTGTCGGGCGCACAAGTACAAGCGATCAGCGTCACTTGGTACTGGATGAGTTCCGCTTGGCTCGATGCGCTTCCAACAACCGTCTTCGCCGCCATTCCAGCGGCTGCCATCGCCCAGTTGCAGAGCTCCAACATCGTGGGGCTCGATGCCGCTCACTTCGCCGCATTGACTACCACTCAGATAGCGGCAATGACCACGCAGGAAATCGGTGCGCTGACGACCGCGCAGCTCGAGGCAATGAGCACCGCACAGCTTGGCGCGCTGACCACGACTCAGCTTTACTTCATGACCGCCTCCCAGATTGGTTCGCTTACGGCTAGCCAGATCGCCGCGCTGAGTCCCAATGTCAACTGGAACGGCCTCACTGCTACCTGGTACAACACGCTTTCCCCCAGTGCCTTTGCCGCCATTCCGCCAGCGGGCATCGCGAAACTCGGAACGCAAATTGGCAGCCTCGATGCAGCGCACGTTGCAGCCATGACAACCGCGCAAATCGCCGCGATGGTGGATCCTGGGTGGCTGAGTCCAGCCGGAGCATCCGGCCTGTCGGCCGCCCAGGTGCAGGCAATCAGCACCACCTGGGCCTGGATGAATTCGGCGTGGCTCAACGCCCTGTCTCCAGACGTCTTCGCCGCCATCCCACCAACCGGCATTGCGCAAATCGCACAATCGAACCTCTCCGGACTCGACGCCACTCATATCGCCGCACTGAGTACCGCTCAGGTAGCTGCACTTACCAACTCGCAAATCGGCGCACTGACGACTACGCAGATTGCGGCAATCAGCAACGCCGACATCGCCGCGCTCAACACCAAACAGCTCGGCGCACTTTCGGCCGGCCAGATCGGCGCGCTCACTGGAACCCAGGTCGCGTCGATGACTACTGCGCAAATCACGGCACTGCTTCCGGCGCAGGTCGCCGCACTCAGTGCCGCAGCCGGAGGCGCCCTGAGCACAGCGCAAATCACAGCGCTGGGCAGCAACATCGGCGATCTGAATGGTTTGGTGATCGCCGCACTTCCGGTTTCGACCATTCAGCAGATGTCCGGTGCGCAACTTAGCAACCTCACTCCCTCCCAGATCGCTATGTTGAGTCCGCAGCAGATCGCTGCATTGTCGCCGGATCAGGCCGACGTCCTGAGTGCATCGCAGCTCGCAGCAATGGGGACGAATATCCAGTCGCTCAGTGTGGCCGCAGTCACCAGCCTGAGCAACAACAGCCTCGAAAATGTCGGCTCCGATCTGAGTTCCCAGCAATTCGCCGCGCTCTCGAGCAGCCAGCAGGCAGCCGTGCAGAATGCAAGTTCAACCGTTGCCACGCTGCTCAACAATCTCAGCAGTGCCGGGATTCTTGACCAGGTTCAGGCCGTCATCAATGCGGGAGATTCACTGCTTAGCTACAACGGGCTCGTTGCTGTGCTGAACGGCGTCGATGCCACTATCGGCGATGCGGGACTCAGCCAAGCCCAGATGACCGATCTGCAAACGCTGGCTCAGGCATACGGCGGCGCCGATGGCACCAATTCCTACTTATTCCAGGTGCTCGACAATATGGTGAACGGCAATAGCGCCAACGCGACCTGGACCGGCGGCGCGACCAGCAGCACAATGCTCGGCAACCTGGCTGTCGGCAGCCCGAACACCCAGTTCACCGATCTGATGGGCAAATGGCTGCTGGGCACGGATCTGCCGACGATGGAAATCAACAATACCTCGAGCTATCAATCTGACAATGCCCCCCTCTTTACCGTGAGCGGCCCGCAGTCATCCGAAGTGCGTCAGGGAGGCGTCGGCGATTGCTGGGTGATGTCGACCCTGATCACGACGGCTAAGGACGACCCAGGCATACTCGAGTCAATGTTCACCAACAATGGCAACGGTACCTATGGAGTCCGTTTCTATGACGCCAATGACAATCCTGTCTATGTGACCGTCAACGATTCGTTGCCGGCGAGCGGCGTCGCCACATCCACGCTTGCCGACAGCTGGGTTCCTCTGCTCGAGAAGGCCTTTGTCGAATATACAGTTGAGGAAAACGGCAAGGCGAACGCCTACGCGTCGATCAATGGTGGCTGGAATGAAGCTTTGGCTGCGATCACGGGCAAGCATACTGCTTGGGAGTCGTGCGCTAAGACCAACGAACAGACATGGGACACGTCGATTGAGAGCAGCGTCATCAATGCGCTTAACAATAATGAGGAGGTTATGTACGGTAGCTATCAGAACACCACGGATGCCGGCAATGGCAAGACAGACCTGGTTTCTAACCATCAATTCGCGGTTACCGGCTACGACGCGGCAACCGGGGAATTTACGCTGCAAAACCCCTGGGGCGCGGCAGGCGGAGCGAATTGGAACGGCGAGTTCCAGTTAACCATGGACCAACTGTGGGCCGGATCGACCGGCTCCGGCTCCAGCAGCGGATTCATCTGGGCCACGAACAGTGCCCCGTCCGACGCCGTCGCTCCGCAGTACTCGTCTGCGCCGTTGGTCCAGGCTATGGCCACCCTAGACGTACCCGCCGCGGGCACGTTAAGTGCCGCCAGCATGTCCCCCCCGCCAACTCAACCCGTGCCGATGTTGGTTGCAAGCGCTCACGCGTAACTTAAGCGGGCGGGCCCCGGTAGAAATCGGGGTTCGTGTCAGCGTTGAAGATTAAAACCACCGCTCCTCGTGCGCCTAGGCGAACTGCTGGGTGCATGAGGAATTCCAGAGTCGATCGCGTCAGCAGCTCGCGCGCGCGATGAACGGCGTTATTTTCCGCAGTACTCGAGGCGATACCCGACCGTATAGATAGCCCGCAGTGCAACCCCGCCATCCACCTGAAAACCCAACCTGCGCCGCAAGCGATAAATATGTGTATCGAGCGACCTCGAGGTAGACTGATCGATCACCTTCCCCCAGATCCGGTTGACTAACATCTCCCGCGATACGATGCAGCCAATGTTCTTGGCCAGGAGCTCCATGATTTCGTATTCGATTCGCGGCAGTTCGAATTCACTTCCGCGAAAGTACACGGTCTTCTTCGAAGTGGCGAGCACATATTCTCCAACCTCGATGGATTCCGATGCTTCCGCCGCAGCCCGCCTCGTCACCGCCTGCACTCTTGCAACGAGTTCGAGTTCGCGAGCTGGCTTCGTGATGTAGTCATCTGCGCCAGCATTCAGCGCACCAACGACCTCGGACTCCATGATTGCATTACTCAGCACGATCACCGGAAGCCGGTAGCTATTTTTTTTAATCCATTCCAGGATGCGCAAGCCGTCGATGTCTGGAAGTTTCAGATCCAGAATCACCGCATCCGGTGGATCTGTCTGAAGGGTGCGCATCGCCACGGACCCGCAATCGAATACAGTCACCGAATGCCCCGCGCGCTTCAATATCGCACTGACGTGCATCGCATACACGCCGTCATCCTCAACTATCGCAATTCTCACTTAATTTCCCCGACACCGTGACGACATGACATCGCGCTATTGCCAGAAGAATTTCTTGAGCCACGTCGCAACCGACATGATTGTTCGGATAGAGACCGTCGCGCCGCTCACCGTGGTCGGCTTGCGAAAAATTCCGTGTGGAATCCCCGCGATTTAACAATCGAACGCATCCTCGCTAACTGAGCAATTTCGCGACTCCTCGTTGGCCATTTTTTGCCCTGAAAACGGGCTCTGCCGGACGGGTAGATGGCACCGTTTTCCGGGTGGGTAAGATGTTGCTCCAGTGGCCAGGGAAGATTTAAAACGATTGTAAAAATCCGCTCTCGAAGGGAAACGTTGCTCCACGACGTGCTCCTAGATGCAGGCCGGATTCGCTTGTAACAAACGTTGACACCAGCCGCTCGCAAATCTGACACGCTTACAACAACAACCTTCAGGCAATGCGAAGAAGACGTTGAGGTCGACTTCTCCGTCGTACCAACCACAATAGGGTTTCCCCCCAAGAAATATGGATGCGCGAGACCTTCCAATGCACCATCACCAGACAATTGCACAATCCACCGTATGTGAGGCGGTGATACGTCACCAAATCGTGCCCTGGTTTCAACCTATCGTTGACAGCAAGACGGGACGGCTTCATGGCATCGAGGCGCTGGCGCGTTGGAATGCGATTCCGCCTGACGAATTCATTCCGATGATTACCCAATTGCAACTGGAAGGAACACTTATCACGAGTCTGTTGGAGCACATTCATCACGGCCATGTGGCTGAATTGATACCGAAGGATGTGCAGTTGGCAATCAATCTGTCGGCACGGGCGCTACTCGATAGCACACTGCCTGAACAGCTGATGCGTGCGCTTGGCATGCAGAGCCCGCGGTCAGTCACGATTGAAATCACGGAGTCGGACGTTGTCCTTGATCGCGAATTCGATCGCTTCGTCGAATGCGTGACACATCTCAAGGCGTACGGTTTGAATATTTCCGTGGACGATTTCGGGCAGGGGTATTCATCTCTGGTCCGGCTCGCGCGTCTTCACGTCAACGAAATGAAGCTCGATCGTGCCCTCACGGTGCAGGCTCGCACGTGCGTGGACGCGCGAAAGATCATTCAGGCCTGCGCCGCTCTCGCGAACAATTTGGGGATTCACTCAGTGCTGGAAGGAATTGAAACCGCAGAGGACATGGCGTTCGCGCGCACGTGCGGTGTCGATGCGGTGCAGGGATTCTTCATTTGCCCGCCCTTGCCCGCCGGCCAATTCGCGCACTGGATCAGTCACGTGAACCAGGCATACGGCATCACTACGGTAAGTGGAATGTTCGGGGCCTGAGCTAGCGGTACTGCAGGCAAAGGAACCGAAAAGATGACGAAGAGAACCCCACGGACGCACTCAGCGGCGGTCAAAGCGAAAGTGGCCCTGGCGGCGATCAGAGGTGGCCTCGCTCGTTCGGACAGTTTTCTGAGATTTTTAAGTGGAGCGTCCGAGGCAATCATGCTGCCGATTTGATCGCAGGCAGGGGTCCCCTTGATTTTGGTGCGTTTTACAGGCGTAGAGCCTTCTAGGCGCGACAAGGCTTTGCGGTCCGCCCCTAAATAATGTGCTTTCCAATCAATATGTTGCTGATTGGCTTTGACGCTGACGGCGCAACGTCGCGGAACGGAGTTCGTCCTTACTGGCAAAGCGCCAGTCGCACCCATCGGCACGCAGTCGCACCCACCCGCCGTAGATCTGGATCACCGCCTCATCGCCCCATGCCGCGCGCAGACGGCTCAGCCATGCCCGTTGCCGGCTGTCGAGCCAGAACACGCCCGCCCGCTTCGGCGATTGCCCGCCCCACCAAGGTGCCCTCCAGCGATGTTCAATCATACTCACGCACGCATTCCATGCCGAGGGAGGATGCGCACGATTCCGACCGGCGTTCTCGTAGACGGTTGGACAGCGGCAGGTTTGAATTGGCGGCCTGAAATCGCTCACATAGTCGAAACGCCTGCATTTTGCGAGCGGCAAGTCCCGACAAACGTCGCTCGAGCACGCCAGCGCTGATCAGTTCGTCGACTGCGACATAGGCATCTGCCCGGGAAATGCCCGCACGTTTCGCGACTGCCCGCAGGAGCACGGTCTGCCACGATCCGAAGCTGAGCATCGGCACCATCAGCAGCGCCAGTTTGAAAGCGGTGTCCGATACATCGCTGCGGCCTATCTCGCCCAGGAATGCCTGAACAAGCGGCGACATCTGCTCCGGTGAAATGTGCGCATCGTGGGGCATATGGGTTGCCATGCAAAACTCCTTGCGATCATTGCTGGATGGTCGCGTTCTTCAACAGGCCGCCGACGAACTGCGCGCTCGCTTTTTCCAGCGCGAGTGCCTCAAGCTGCTGGCGGATCGTCGCTTGCGCCTGGTTGAAGGCCGGTACCTGCGTCGGCCGCTTCGCGTCGAGCTTCACGATTGCGCGTGCGCCGTCGACCGGGACCGACTCGGGGGTGACCGCGCCGACCGGCAGCTTTTCGAGCGCCTGCGCGATCGCTACCGGCAAGCCGGACGTCTTGCCTTCCGTTGCCGGCGTCTTGAAGCTCACCCACGGCAGCTCTCCGCCGGTGTCGCGACTCGGCGCGATGCTGTATTGCCGCGCGAGCCCGTCGAACGGTTTGCCTGTCTTCAGCTCGCTCAGCACCGTCGCGGCCGTCGCGACATCCTTGACCACGATCAGGCGCGGCTTGTATTCGTCCTTGCCGAGCGACGCCACGATCTCGTCATATCGCGCCTTGATCTGCGCGTCCGTCACCGGCGATGGCTTCACATTGTCCTTCAGATAAAGCTGGGTCTCGGCGTTCGCCTTCGCCACCTGCATGGCCGCCTGCACTTCCGGCTTGCTGCCGTAGTTTGCTTTCTCCGCCGCCTGCTGGATCAGCACGCGCGTAATCAGCTGATTCTTGATCGCCAGGCGTACCTGCGGCGTATCCGGCTGCCGCGACGCCCGCAATACTGCATCGACTTCCGCCTGCGTGATCGCAGTGCCGTTGACGGTGGCCACAGTGCCCGTCGGTAGCGCCGACGAAGCCGGCGTTTGCGCCTGCGCGACGCAGGCCATGCCCAGATAGAGCGCGGATGAGGCGATAAAAGACTTCCAGTGCGGGATGTTCATCAAAGATTCCAATTCAAAGTTCCAAGTACAAGGGTCGCTTTCGGGCCCAGTGCTGCCGGCTGCGTCAGCGCACGCCCGACCAACAGTTCGCCCGATAGCATCTGTTTGTGCCATTGCCATTGCGCACGCAGCCCGGCCCCCGCGCCGGCGAGCGTCGGAAAGCCGGGGGCCGCGACCAGGTTCGCCTTGCCTGCGTCGACGAATACATAGGGTTCGATTCGACCGTCCTTCCAGGCCGGCGCGTTCACCCATGCAAGTTCGTTGCGCGAGTAGAAACCACGGTCGCCCGCGATCTCGCCTGAACGGAAACCTCGGATCGTGTCCATGCCGCCCAGGTACAACTGTTCCGAGCCGAACAATGCGACGTTCGTGTATTGACCGCCCACCGTACCGCAATAGGCGAGCATCGCCGGGCCGAGCTTCGGCAAGGGGAGCGTGAACGCCACCGTCGCATCGACCTTCGTGAACTGGCTGTGCGCGTCTTCGCGCGTGATGCCATGCGGATCGTGGTTCGCGCCGAACCACGGCAAGCCCTGCGACAGGCCGGCGTTGGCCGTGAAATTGCCCTGTGCGTCGTTCATCACGAATTTGTGCAGCCAGTTGCCGGCCAGCCGCAACACCGCGACGCGCTGCGGATCGAGATCGATGCCGTTGATCTCGCGGTCCGTGCGCCGCCACGATACCGTGGCGTCCACGCTGGTGATGTCACTGACGCTGCGACTGACCAAGTAGTTCCAGCCGAAGATATGCGACAGCGAACGACCGTACTCGAGCGCGGTCGTGCCGATTACCTGCTGGTATTCCGAATCGGAGATCGTATAGCTGAACGTATGGCGGCCGAACGGGATTGCGAACGAGCCGACGATCGCATTGCTGTCCAGGCTGTCGAGGAAACTCACGCTCAGCGATTCCTGCAGGCCAAGCAGGTTGTCGGCCTCGACACCGGCCCGATAGCGCGTGACGCCGGTCGCCGAGCTGCCGTAGTTGTCGACGCCCAATGTGTAGTAAAGGCGATCGCCCGGCTTGTTGCCGATGTCGACGATCGATTCGCCGGGAGCTTGCCCGGGCAGGATCTGGACCGTCGCTTGGTTGCGGCGCAGGCGATTGATCTGCGCGACGCCCTGGTCGATGTCGGACAAGCGCAGCGGCTTGCCGGACGCAGTCGGAAACGCGTTCTCGTAACCGGCGTCCGTGACCCAGCCGCCGCCGGCCGAAGCCTCTCCCGCCTTGAGCCTACGAATCGGCTTGCCATTGACCGTGAAGGCTTCGATTGTGCCGACCTGAATCGTGATCTTCAGCGCACCGGTCGCGAGGTTTTGCGGGCCGAGCAGCGCACGCGTCGTCACGAGGCCGTGTTCGACGAATACGTCCGTGATGCGTTTCAGCAGCACATTGATGCGGTGTGAGCCGAGCTCGTGATTCGCGAATGGCTCAACGATCGTGTCGAGCTGCTTAGCCGAGATCCCGCGAGGCGGCTCGAACGGCTTTCCGTCAGGAGCCTGCAAGGCGATCTGCTTGACCGCAAAGGTCGGACCTGTTTCGACGATGGCATCGACCGGCGTATCCACCGGAATATCGAGGGTCGTCTCCGGCGTCGGCGCGATCGTGATCGAGGCCGGCGGTTGCTCGAGCTGCCGTTGCCGGGCCTGCTCGCGTTGCTGCTCGATGATCAGTTGCGCCGGATCCTGCACCGGGCGCGCGGTCGGCGCTGGAGGTGTCTGGGCGAATACGGGCGTGTGCATGACCGCGACAGCCGGAAGCGCACCCAGCCACCGCTTGAACGAATTCGGCATCATTTTTCTTCGCGAGCGTGGTGAGGTGCGCCGGCCGGCGCCACGGTCTTGACAGACGGCGGCGGCGCCGTCTCAAGCACAATAATCAGCGTCGTCAGCAACGCGGCGGAGATCGACAACAGCATGATCATGGCGGGACCGAACCTCATCGCCACCACCACGTCGTCAGGCCCAGATGCTGGTCGATCTGGACGGGCGTGCGGGAGGGGGCGCGTACCGTCGTGACGCCGCCGGCAGCTGTGACGCCCTTCCCGCCGCTGAACGAGCCGCCGTCAATCACGCCGTCGCCTGTCAACGTCACGCTGCCGTTCGCGGTGAAGCCGCCGCCAACATCCATCGCGATGATCTGCGCCCACGTGCTGCCGAAGAACGCCTTGAAGCCGCGGTGCTGATTGATTGCCGAGTAGCCGGTCACGCCTTGCGCATACGTGATCGGCGCGTCGACCTTGATGTCTCCGGTCGCGAAGACATTGCCGCCGATGTTGCGGGCGACCGTGCCGGCCTTGATGCCGATGTTGCCGCCCGCCTGGATCGTGCCGCCGTACGGCGTGACGTTGCTCGATGCATCGGCGTGACAGAAGATCCAGCAGCTTCGCGTATAGCTCGCCTGGCCCGTGAAGACCGCCGCGTTGGTAAAGGCGTTCTGCGCGGTGATGTTGACGTCACCATCGTTGGATTGAACGATCCCGCCGGAATTCGTGAAGTTGCGGCCCGTGATCGTTACCGGGCCGTGAACGGCGGCGATATAGGCGAGCTGGTCGGGGTTGCCGACCGTGCCATAGTCGACGTTGAAGCCACTCGTCGTATGCGTGAAGAACAGGAAGCTGCCGCCGCGATCGGAGTAAGCGGTGGGCTGGCCGCCGTTCGTGCCGCCCGTATGGTCGATGATGTTCTGCACATCCCCGGCTGCGGTGAGGCTCACTGCGCCATTCGACAGGATGCGGGCGTTGTCGTTGATGATGTTGCCGCCGGCGGTCAGTTTTGTCTGGCCATTGGCAGCGAACATGATCCCGAGGTTGTTCGCGCTCGAGCGGTTCGTGATGTCGCCTGCGGCATTGAGAACCACATCGCCGCCGGTCGTGGTGCCGTCGCTCGCCGTGGTGCCCGCCTGAATCAGGCTATCGGTGTTGGCGATCGCGCCGGTGCTCGTCAGATAGACCGTGTTGCCCGCGCTCACGGTCGTGGCGCCTGTGGCGTCGTCAGACAGCGCGATGTTGCCGGCCTGGACGTTTACGTTGTTCGCAGCCGTTACCTGCGTGCCTTGCAGCGACACGGTACCGGATGTCGTAAGCCCAACGTCGCGCTCGGCCTTCAGTGAACCGTCCGCGATTGCGATGTCTCCGTTTGCCGTGACGACGACGTCGCCGGCGTTCGCGTAGATCTTGCCGAGGCTGTGCACGCCCGCGCCCTGGTCGGTGACGATCAGCTGGACGCGGCCGGCGGTCAAACCACCAGCGGCCGTGATATCGACGGCAACGGCGTTGCTTTTCGTACCAGGCGACGTCGTACCGATCAGCCAGTCGTGGCCATTGTCGGACGGGGAAAAGCTGGTGTCGTAAGTCGCTGTGCTGTCTCCGGCGATCGCACGGATTCCGCTCGTCGAGCTGGTGAAATCGTTGGTGACCGGACCGTTGATGCTCAACTGCTTGGCGATCAGATCGAGGTTCACCAGCGTACCGGACAAGCCGCCAGGACCAATCGTGATCGCGCCGCGATCTGTGGTGACGACCACGTTGCGTTGCACGACTCCGGGCGCGAGCGTCAGGTCGTTGAAACTCACCTGCCCGGTCGACAGCACGACGTGACCGGTGTTTGTGAAACTCCCGCCGTCGACCGTGACTCCGTTCGGATTCGCAAGGATCACATTTGCTCGCGGGCCGAGGACGTTGATGTTGCCCTGGATCAGGGACGGATTCGTGCTCGTGACCTGGTTGACGATCGTGCGCGCGTTGATGCCGACGTTGTTCAGGTCGGCGCCGGCTTTCGAGACGTTGAACGACGAGTACGTGTTGTTCGAGACGCCACCGATGGTGGGAGCAATGTTGACGGTTTGCCTGCCTCCGGTGCCAGTGGAGACGGTCGTTGCAGTGCCGCCATCTGGAACGATGCCGGCAGCGTAGACACCCGGCGCCAGCGTGCACCACGCAGTCGCTACAACAACGGGCAATAAGTAACACTCGCGCTTACGCGTCATATTTGTCTGCAGTTTGTGCATTGGGTGCTTGCGGATCAATTTGCGCCCCGCCTCTCGATGAGGCTAGTTGGTGTTCTTGACACCTGCGGCACCCGCCAGGGACGCTTCCCCGCGACTCGCCAACAGATCAGCCTTGAACTGCGGCACGAGATTCATCAGCGCCTCATTCACGCCTTGAATAGCGTGTGGCAAATCATCCTTGACGGCCGAGTACCAGTTGTAACTGTAGGGAATGCCGCCCTGTTGAAAAGCGGACTCCGTTTTGTGCGTCAGATCGTCAGCGAAAATGCTCTTCAGCGTGTCCGCCTTGAATATTCTGACTTCCGTCTTCGCAAAGCGCAGATAGGGATGCCCAAGCTGCTTCGATAGGTATCCTGTCTGCACCGGGGCGATCAGCAGCGCATCGGCGCCTAGGTACGGCCCACCCGTCAGAAGAGGACCGTTTTTCTTGTCCCACGTCAGCACCGGCGCGCCGTCCCGCCCGAGTTCGACTTCCTTCACTGCATAGCCTTGCTCGCGCAGGACTGCCTCTAGAGCGTCGACAAATTTTCGGTTCAGCCCGGTGTCCCCGAGTTTCTGCTGGACAAGTTCGTTGAACTCGTCGTTCGCTCGAGTCGCCGCACGACCAAGCGTTCCTGCAAGCGCACCGCTAAACGCCGAAATGGCCAGGCTCGCACCAGGGATAGGAACAAAAATCGGTCCACTCAAGCTCACCGCAAAATACGATGTTGGTTTCGGCATCGCGACGGCAATGGTCTTGATAGCCATCATATCTGCCGTATCATATGTCGCGCTTGGTGGTGTGGCGCAAGCAGATAGTATTAACGCTCCGATCGCCGCGCTGAAAATTTGAATCAATTTGATGTTCATACTTTACAGACACCATTCAGAAATTCACCGTGCATTCCGTAGACCGAGCAATGTTGCATTGGATAATTGACTATACAATAACCCAATCACGCTCGATCTCGCCTATCACCTCTCTTGATACTCAGCCATTCTTTCGCAAATTGATAGGTGATTCCGCCGAATACAAGAATAAACAATGGCAACAATATCAAGAGCGGCCTCAGACCTGCCTTGTGGCTTAGCGATATGGCGGCTGAGAATGCGACCATCCCGATTGCGCCAGAGTAGGCGACAATTGCTCGCTTGACAAGCTTCCTTTGGTCATTTTTGTCGTTCATGATGACATTAATTTCCAGGCATTACGGCATTTTGGAAAGGACCCGACAGGCCCTGAATTATATTATTCAGGTAATTCCCAACCGCTCCGGGAAATAGTGCTTTGGCAAGGCCTCCGAATCCGGCCGCGCCCGCGCTAAACCCCGCCGAAGCGTCTGGGCTAGCTTGATGCGTAATTGCGGCCGATCCAAACGCTGCGGTTCCAGCGACCATTGCATTGTAGCCGTTCGCAACAACTTTGCCCGCCGTACCCATCTTTGCAATTGCTGAATCTGCAATTGCAAATGGATATGAAAGTCCACCAATGACACCGGTGATGTACGACTTCGTGAAATTGGGCTGGTCTGTTGACAATCCGGATTTATAGCTGACGTAATCGCCCTCATAATCGAAGGCGCCGGCCGTCACTGCTGCCACAATCGCTTCTGGGCCAAGCAATCCTACACCGAGCGCACCCGCCACATACGGCGCTGCCGTGCTCATATTTTGCAGGGCAGCTTCACTGTTTCGCAGCTGTGCATTGTTTAACGTCTGGATGATCTGATCGCTACAGGCCGGATTGGTTGCGGCACATACTTTCGCAAGCATGTCATTTTTCGGACCGACATCCTTTGTCGCATTGTTCAGCGCTTCATTCTGCGCAGCTGTGATGCCGCCCGTAACGTTTTGACCGAGTAAAGTAGCAAGCCCGCCTCCCGCAATGGTTGCAATCGCCGCTACCGCCGCAGTTTGTCCCGCATCAAGCGGCGCACCAGTCGGATCGATTTGTCCGATCACCAACGGCGACACCACCGCGCTTGCGAGACCGCCCAGCGCACCTCCTGCGCAGCCAGTGCCTAGCGCCGCAGAACCAGCGCAGCCGAGTGCAGCGTGTGCAAGGTCGTAGCCGATGGAACCCTGTGAGAATATGGAATCCGGGTTTTGGCCAGCCGTACCGATCGCGTTCGCGCCCACTGCAGCGATGTCGGTGACGACGTTGTTCTTCAGCGCGGTCATGAAGCTGCCGCCCTGGATCGCCGTCTGCACGCCCGCCTGGATCGTCGCCTCGGCGCCCAATGCGAGCACCGTTTGGCCGAGCGATGTGGCTGTCGATGCACCAGCCTGCGGAACGATCGCACCGCCCACATTCTTCACGCCCGCGAGCGCGGAAAGGCTGTTGTCGCCGATCGGCGCGCTGAGACCCGCCCAGCCCACGCCATCTGTCGGCGAATACGTGATGCCGTTCGTCAGACCGGCGGTGATGGCTGCCGTCGCACCGCCCTCGAGAGCTGCGGTCAGACTGAACTGGCCGGTACTTGCCTGCGAAATCGCGCTGGCACTGAAACCACCCACGCCCGCCGAGACCATCGAGCTGCCAACTGTTCCGGCCGCTACGACACCGCCGGCTGCCATGAACGCGCTTGCCGCACCCGCCGTGATGAACGACGCAACCACTGCTGTCACCGCCATCCCGATCTGCTCGAACAGACCCGGACTATCCGCCAGCGATTGGAAGCTCGTGTGCAGGTTGTCGCTGACCGTGCTCTGCGTGAAATTCCCGCCGAGCTGGCTCTTCAGTGCCGCGAGCTGATCAGCCGTCGCACTCGCGTTGACCTGCCCGTTCGGATCCAGCTTCTGAAGCGCACCACCTACCTGATTCAGGCGATCGACGTTCAGGTTGTAGTTGGCGGCCGACATGAAGCCGCCTTGCTGCGCGACGGTTCCGGTCGTCGTCAGCAGCCCCATCACGTCCGGCATATACGTATAGATCGTGCCGACGTCGGTAGAGCGCTGCTGATTCGTCACCGTCCCCGCGTCGATCGACAACGTGCCGGTCGCGGTAATAGTGCCCGTGTTGGTAATCGAACCCTTGTTCGTCGCGACCAGCGACACGTCCTGGCCGGTGATCGTACCGTCGTGCTGGACCACCGCGTAGTTCTGCGGCAGATAGACCTGCGGCATCAGCGCGGTCACGGTCGGGCAACTCGCCACACCCGTCGCCGTGCAGCCCGGCTCCGGCACGGTCTCCTCGACGTACCAGAGCATCGGCGCATCGAGCGACGCGATCTGCTGCGACGAGAGCGCCGTGCCGAGCGCGATGTTGTTCGCCTTCGCATATGCGATCGCGTTACCGTACAGCACGGACTTTTCCTGATCCGTGACCGACTTCTGATTCTGGTTGTCGTACTTCAGCCCGTTGATGAAGCTCGCCGTACCCGTCTGAGCAAGCGCGGCCTGCTGGAGCAGCTGGTTTTCGCTGAACGGGTCGTAGTAAAACAGCGTCGAACCGGGCCGCAGATTGGCCGGCAAGTTCGCGATCAGGTCGGAGGGCCCGACACCGCCAATTACCTGCGATGCCGGGTTGTTGATCAGATAGGTCGGGTTCGAATTCCCCGTCGCAATGGTCTGGACGGTGCTGCCCTGCGGCGTGGTGGCGGTGGGCACCGCCGGGTTATTCGGCGTGCCGACGTTTTGGGTGGTGATCGCCGTGGACGGACCATTCGATACTGCACCGGCCACGACCGACGACTGGATCAGTGAGTTCGCAACGGCATTTGCGCCGTTCTGCGCGGTGCTCGCGCTCGCCGGCACGCCGACCGGCCCGAGCGGGATCACTTGCTGCGACGCGGTCGGCTGCGGCGTATAGACGTTGGGCGACGTGAGGCCGTTCACGAGCGTCGCCCCGGTCACGGAGACTTGTTGCCCCATCACGTTGCCGGAGTTCTGCACCGCACCTCCCGCCGTCACCGTCAGCGACGGTGCCTGGATCGTGCCGGGCAGGCTCTTGTACGGCGTCGGCGGTTGAATCCCTGCGCCAGCCTGGTATGCACTGCCGAACAGCGTGGAGCACGTACCCGCGCCCCCGCATCCGAAGTTGTCCGGAGGCGGCGAACCGCCGACGATACCGCCATAGAAGCCGTCATGCCAGTACGCGTTCAGCGTCTGGTCTTGGTTCGTGACCGTCGATGTCGCGGTGACCGTAGCCTGGCCACCGGCCGTGATCAAGCTGCCCGTATTCGTGACGCTGCCCGCACCGATAAACAGGTTCCGGTTAGCGGAGATGGTCGACGCATCGCCCGACTGCATGTCGACGAAGGCATCGCAGTAGTGTTGAAATGCGCCGCTACAGCCGTAGCGTGCCGTTGTGCCGTAGTTCTGATAAACCTGTTGCGGTGCTGCCAGCGTATTCGTCAGCGATGCAGTGCTCATCGCGATGTCGCGACCGGCCTGAATGTTCCCCGAGGAATTCGTGACGCTGGCACCCTGCGTGAGAGTGGTTTGCGGGTTGGTCGGATCCGTGTTGTCTCGGCTCGTGCCCGCTCCGCCGATCACCACGTCGCGACCGGCCAGCAAATTGCCGTAGTTGTTCGAAACCGTCGGCGCAGCAATGGTCAGATCGCGACCGGCAAAGACGGTGTTGTTGGTCTGCGTGTAGCTGTAGGACTGCGTTGAAATCTGGTCGCCATAGATCCCGATCGAATCATTGTTCGGGCCATACGAGAAGCCGACTGTCGACTGACTGTGATAAGTCAGCAGCATGAACGGCATTGCGTCGGTAAACGCCTGCCCTGGCCGGTTGTAACCAAAGCTCGACGGGAATGCTTGTGTGATGTACTTGTTGCCGCATTGGGAGTCGGCGACGCCCGCAGCACAGCCTACCGTCGACGTGAGATTGCTGGTGTGATAGCCCTGATTCGTGAACGCGTTGGCGTGGATCGTCAGATCCTGGCCAGCGTACAGGTTGCCCGCGTTCGTCAGGCTGGAACCCGTCCCGTTCAGGTTGAGATTATTGCCGGCGATAATCTGGCCGGCATCCTGACTTGTATAGGACGTGATCGTCGACGTCTGCAAGGCAGGCGCGCTAACCTGACCCGGCGTGATGTTCGCCGTGGCCGTGAAAGTTCCACCCGGCAGTACGACGAGATTGCCCGCCGCATACGCATTCTTCAACTGCGTCAGGAACGCCGTGTAGGATGCCGAATCGATGCTGTCAGTGATCGTCGTCACCTTCGCATCACCGCCGTTGTCCAGCGCCGCCACGTTCAACGTCGCATTATGGCCGGCCGAAATCGTGCTGCCATGATTGTTCAGCGTGCCGGTGCTGATCGCGAGATCGTTACCGGCGGCAATCACGCCGGCCGCACCGCTGGCTTGCGTCGTGGTCGTGGTCCGGGTCACAGTCGGCAACGCGACCCCATACAACGTGCCGCCACTGATGTCCGGAGCACTCATCGACGTTGCGCTCGCCGGCTGCAGATCGCCGACGCGAGCGGTGATCGTCGCCGAGTCGGTCGAAACCAATCCGCTTGTGACGTTCTCGTACGTCACGCTAAGCGTTTCGGTTCCCATCGGTGACGCGAGCAGCTCACGGCCCAGGCCGGCCGTGTTGATATCGGTCGAGGTCGTCGTAGTACTGGTCGAGTTACCGCCCGCACGGCTGTTATTGACGTTCGCCGCGTTGATGGTCACGTTGTTCTGCGCGGAGATCGTGCCACCGACGTTCACGAGGTCGCCTGACAACGACGCATTCACGTCGCGCCCCGCCTTCGTCAATGCCCCTGTGTTGTCGTAGCTGCTTCCCGACAGATTGACGTCGCGCACGGCGCTGACCGTTCCCGCATTGGTCACGACGCCCGCGAGGTTGACGTCCTGGTTTGCCGTGATCGTGCCGCCGGACTGGTTGACGATCGTGCCCGACAGGTTCACGTTGTTGCCCGACGAGATCGTCCCGCTGTTGGTGAACGTGCCATTGGTCGACAGCGTGATGTCGCCCGCCTTGCTGATCGTCCCGGTGTTCGTCATGCCTTGGGCGGCATTCATCGAAACGCTGTTGCCCGGCATCGCCCACGTGCCCGAGTTATTGATCTGCTGCGCGTTGATCGTCAGCGCGTTGCCGAGATTGATCGTGCCGGCGGACGCGGCCGACGGATCGAATGCCTGATTCGGCAGGTTCAGCGTCAGGTCATGCTGGGCGAGAATTTGCCCGGCCGTATTGTCGTACGTCCCATTGCCGCCGCTTACCGAGACGGTCACGTCACCCGTCGGCGCGGTCTTGTTGTTGACGTCGCCCGCAAAAATGAGGCCGTTGCGATTGCTCAGCGCGTTCGTCGTCAGATTGAGCGCGTTCGTCGCGAGCAGCGAACCGGAGTTCGTCGTCGTGCCCGACACGGTCACGCCCGCCGTCGCGCCATAGATCGATCCACTGTTCATCAAGTTCGCCGCGTTCACTGTTGTCGTCGCGAGCGACGACAACGTACCCGCGTTACTGACGTTGGAACCCGAGATGCTCAGGTTGCCGCCCGAGAGCTGCGTGCCGACGTTTGTGACCGTCCCGCCGGCCAGCGTCGCGCCACCCTTGAACGCGGCCGTGCCGCCCGTCGTGACGCTCTGCGTGCCTGTGATCGCCGTCGTGCCGCCGACTACGGCGTTCGCGGTGGTGACATTCGCGCCCGACAGCGTCGCGTTGCCGCCGACCGACAGTGCTGGCGCGTTCGCATCGAACTGCGCATTGAGCTGACCTGCAGACGTATCGAGGTTGTTGCTCGCATTCGCGGTCAGGTTGCCGCCGACCGCGACGCCTTGCGTCGTGATGTTCGCTGCAGTAAGCGAGGCATCCTTCGACACGGTCGTCTGACCGTTCAGCGTCATGCTCTGGCCGGCGCTCAACGTCGCGCTGCCGCCAGTCGATACTGGGCCGCCCGCAGTCAAGCTACCGCTTTTCGCGGTCATGGCGAGGTCGCCGAGACTCTTGACGCTGCCTTGGGCATTCACATCCGTGCCGGCCGTGATCGTCGTCGTGCCGCCAGACAGTGCATTACCCGTCAGCGTTGCGCTGCCATTGGTTGCGGTCAGCGCGCTGTTGCCGACGGCCGTGGCGCCGCCGATGGCGAGATTTTGCCCAGCCGTTGCAGTCAGATTGTTGCCGGTCTGGACAGCGCCGGAAATGGCGATGTTATTGCCGGCAGTAAGCGTCGTATCGTTTGCGACGTTCACGGCGCCCGAGCCAGTGATATCACGACCGGCCGTAACGGTCGCATTGCCCGCGTTATCGACTTCGACGCCACCGTTCAAGCTCACGTCGCGCGTCGCGGCGATCGTCGCGGTTTGGCCACTATGAAGCGTTCCGGCAACTGTCGCATCCTGCCCCGCAGTGATGCTGAGCGTCCCGGGGGTCGATACCGCCCCGGCCACCGCAACGTTACCCGTCGCCGAACCGATCTGAGCGTTTCCGCTGCTATAGACCGTACCGCCCAGGCTCACACCCTGCTGCCCCGTCGCATTCAGCGTTCCGAGCGACACGACGTCCCCGGCGGTCGTCAGCGAGCCGCTGTTGGCCGCCAGCGTCATGTTGCCGATCGACGCGGCCGTACCCTGCACGTTTGTATTGCCGCCCGACGTCACGCTCAGGGCGCCGCCGCTCGTGACGCTTCCGCCAATGGTCGCGTCCTGACCTGCCTGAATCGTTACCGGACCCGGCGCGGATACCGTCCCGCCGAAACTCGCATTCGTGCCCGCCGTTGCATTGACCGTGCTGCCGCTCTGGACCGCGCCAGTGAGCGCAATCGCCTGCCCGGCATTCAGGTTCACGGCGCCCTGCGACGACGTGACATTGCCCTGCCCCGTGATCGACCCGGCTTGAGCTGCGATCGTCACCGGTCCCTGCGCCTGCACCGTGCCGCCGATTGCAGCGCCCTGCCCTGCCGTTACCGAAAGCGCGCCGTTCGACAGCGCGTTGCCGTTCACCGTTGCCGAGCCCGTCTGCGCGGCAATCGTGATATCGCCGACACCCGACACCTGTCCATTCACGGTCGCGTTACGTGCGCCCGTAAGGGCGACCGTGCTACCGCCCTGCACTGCGCCGTTGACGGTCAGGTCCCGCCCAGCCTTCGCGGACACCGTGCCCGGTGCATTCAGCCCGCCGACCGTGAGATCGCCGTTCGTCGTCTGCAGTGCAATGTCGTGCGCCGTCAGTGAACCGATCGTCATCGACTGCCCGGCCGTGAGATTGGCAGCGCCATTGGCGGCGACAGACGCGGCGTTCAGGTTTCCGCCGGCGGTCATCGTCACATTCTGCCCGGCCGACACCGAACCCGGCGCATTGATGTCGCCGTTCGCGTTGACCGTATAGTTCTGGTTTGCCAGCCCGGTGCCGCTGATCGTCGTGTTGCCGCCACTACTCAGATTGACGCTCTGATTAGCAAACGTTTGTCCGACTGCCACGTCGCCGTTTGCATTGACGATTACGTTCCCGGCCGTCGCCGACAGCGGACCCTGCGTGTTCACGCCCATGCCTGCCGCCGTGGACACGATATAGACGGTCCCCGAGGTGACCGAACCATATTGGCTCGCATCGACTGCGACACTCTTGCCGATCGCAGCAGCCGTATTGGCCGTGCCGTTCGTGACCGTTCCGTACGAAATGCCGGTCGCATCCGATGCAATCGGCGTGACGAGCTGGTTACCGGTGACGATGTTGACCCTCTGATCCGCGCGCAGGGGTGCCGACAAGGTCACGCTTTGGCCGAGCAGATCGATGTTGCCGACAGTACCCTCGATCCCCGCCCCCGGCGTGCCATCGTTGCCTGCAGGTCCGCTAATCGAAATAGCCCCTGAGCGAACGTCGTAAGCCACGGCGCCCGCATGCGCGAAATCCGTTGGCGTGCCGCCGACGCCTGTGAGAAACTGCGGCGTTCCGGTCGTGAGCGTCAGGCCGGGAATGTTGGTCAGCGCCATTCCTTGGACGCTGACCCCGCCCGGGGCCGCCACGATCACGGTCGCGGGTGACCCGAAAACCTCGAGCGGCCCGTTCAGGACTGCGATATTGTTGGACGTGACCTGGTTGATAATGGTCGACGCTGGTCGACCGTTCAGGTTCGGGTTCGCAGACAACGAACCACCCAGCAAAGCCGTTCCACCAACGGTGCTGTTGTTCAGCACCAGGCCTCGCGAATCAATCACGAACGACTGATACTGCCCAACGCTAATCCCATTGGAATTCGGGGCGGGGATATTGATGGCCGGCACGCCAGCACTGGTCTGCGTGATGGTCGGCTGGAACTGGATCGGGGCGCGCGGATCAGTGATCGGCGCCGCATGTGCAGTCTGGTCGGCGAGAAATACCGCGGGGCTGATATACATGACGACCGACATGACCCATGCGGTCGCCTTGACCCAAAGCGCATGCTCTTCGCTTTTCAGCGAAGCTTGACCGAAGATAATCTTCTGCTTGGCCGTTCCCCGTTGAACGTGCCGAGTCTCTACATCGCGCATCAATCGGCGCATGGTTGGTCTCACTCGGAATTTTCAGCAGATGTTCGCACAGCCAAAACCGAAAGATGGTCAACAATTGTCATGACTCCCTCTATCCGAAGTCGCGCTATTACAAAGTGCCTTCATGCTGATTGAGGTATTAAACATTAATCAATTAGCAGCCGGATAACTATGAAAAAACTTGATTATTTTTGAGATTGATTTTGTCGAAAAGAAGGTTGATCGCGGCTAGAGCACCGTGGGCAGGGCTCGTCGTGAGTTTAGTGTCGAGCCACGTCGAACGCACGCGCGCCTCAGGAACGAAGAGAAAGGTTAAAAACGGTTTCAGATTAATAAAATCTACTCGCCGGATACTCTTCATTTGAGAAGCAATAGCCCTTCCCGACGCGACATAGCGCGCAAAGTGGCGTGAGTCCATTCACTCGACACCTGAGACCTTTGCGAGGTGCCGAGATTCGTTCTATCGACTCAAACTTGACTTTTGTTTGGAGCCAGTAAGGTAGTCGATACCAACGTCCCAACCACGAATGGAGAAAGCATGTCGACATACCACGAACTTCTTGCAAAACGCGCTGCACTCGAAGCGGAAATCGACGCCGCAAAAGGGGCTGCGCGGGAGACTGCTTTGAAGGAGGTGCGCCAGCTCGTCAGTGAATTCGATATCAGTGCCCGGGAGGTCTACGGGGCGCGCGCAACGGGCAAGCGCGGCCGCGTCCCCGCGAAGTATCGCCATCCCGAAACAGGCGCGACCTGGAGCGGTCGGGGCCGCCCGCCGGCGTGGATTGACGGCAAAGACCGTGCGCCCTTCGAAATCCAGCAAAGCGCCCCCCAGTCTTGAACTCTCGCGGAACACTGGATACATTTACAGTGTGCCGGGCGCAGCCGCCACTCGCGATCTGCCGAGTGGCTGGCCGCAGCTCTCTTGTCTCGCCGATCACTATGAACCTTGCCCCGACAGTTGATTGCCACGATGCCGAGTTCGATCCGATTCGGTACGGGTATGCGCTCGAGCTCGCAACGCAAGATCTGCGACGCATTGCGACGTCGCTCGCAGCTCGCTATATCAGCGCCGGCCTTGCTTACGCCTTGAGCTGGCCGCTATTGCTCGAGATCGAAGAGCAGGCGTTTTCTGATTTGGCATTTCAGAGCCGCAACGATCCAGCGATCATCGACGCGCTGCCGCGCATCGGGCCTGCGACGCTGCCGGGCGTCGATTTCAGCGGTCTCATCGACTGGGGGCAGTCCGATCCATCGCTGCCGATCGTCTATCAGTGCGTCCGCGAGCTTCTGATGGGCGCCCCCACGTTCGAGCGCAGTGAGGAAGCTGCGTGAGCGACGTAATCCGTGGGCTCAACGAGCTGCGTACCGATGCCCACGCCCCAAAATGGATGAAGGGACGCCCCACCCTTCTGCAGGCAAAGGGCGCGAATCGTAGATTCGCGTTATGTTTGGGGTGGCCAATATTCAGTATATAAGATCGA